>NZ_JAQQLF010000006.1 GCF_028548455.1 Vogesella aquatica | reverse complement strand
TGCTTCCACTTGCGGATGGTGTGGATGCTGACATTGAAGCGTGCGGCCAACTCGGTAAGCGTGCCGACGGCGTGTTTGATTTCCTCGCGGATGGCGGGGGTGGTGCGGGCTTGTTTGTGTAGTTTGACGATCATGGATTGGGTGCTCGGGAGAGTTGTAGCAGGATACCCATGACTTCTCGTGCTGTGTTCAGTTTGAGTAGCCGATTGCTTATATGATCGTCAGGGATGCGACAACTAGGTAGCAGTTTCCTGCCAAATGTCCGTTTACACAAAATTCAGTACACGCCCTGTTGAAGGTGCAGCTGAGTTGATGATGGTCGACGCGCTGGCCAAGCGCATCGGATGCGACCTGCGCCAACATGGCGTGAGCTTGATCAGTGTGGAAGGTTTGAACTTCGATTCGTTCCTACCACTGTTCGGTAACAATGCACTGAAAATTCCGGTTGCGGTCTTGACCGACGCCGATCCCGTCGTACCCAAGCCGGCGAAAGCTGCCGCACCGGTGGGGGCCGTGACTGTCGGCTCCGGAGATCAACCCGAGGACGAGGACGACGATGCAGAGCCCGTGTACCCGGCGACAGGTGACGTGATCACCGTATCTGCAAACACTGCCAAGATGAAAGCCTGCGAGGACGCATATGTGAAGGTGTTCTACGGCCTCAAAACCTTCGAATACGACCTAGCCCTTGAGCCAGCCAATAGGGAGCCGATGCTGGCTGCGCTGAAGGAACTGCATCCAAAGATCGCTGCCGCCTTGGCTGCGACCGTTAACGCTGCAGCTGACGACGCGGCCAAGGCGAAGGCGCTGTTTTGTGGCATGTTCGAACGGCCAAGAAACAACGTGCAAAAGGGCAGCTTCGCCCAGGCGCTTGCGCAGGTCATTGCAGATCCCAAACTGCCATTCACCGTTCCGGCCTACATCCAGGGCGCAATTAAGCATGCCTGCCAGGTTGCCAGCAAGCCATGAGCGCGCTAACACCAGAGCAACAAGCAGTCGTCGACGCCCCCATGGTGCCCCTGTGCGTCATTGCGTGCGCGGGTAGCGGCAAGACCAAGACGGCAGTGCAGCGCCTCGTCCAGATGCGCCGAAAACTCGGTAACGCGCGCGGGCGCGTCGCACTGCTGTCGTTCTCCAATGTGGCCGTCGACACATTCCGCAAGGCATACGACGTGCTGGCTCGCGACCTTCCAGCTGGCGTTGGCCGGGACCGGGTGGAGATTGACACGCTGGACGGTTTCATTACCAGTACCATTCTTCGCCCTCACGGACATCGCACGATGGGGGCATCCCAGGCGGCCTACCTCGTGACCGGCGGCGAGACGTTCCTTGGCGGCTTCACGTTCAAGACACCAACATATCCTATGCCTATCACGGAGCTGAACGTCGCTCTCATCGAGGGTAAGGAGTGCTTCTACTACAGGCGCAACGACGACCTCGAGTTGGTGGCCAATGGGGTGGCCCGCGACCTCATCGGCCGCCTTGGCAAGACCGGCGCGTACACCCACGATCTCGGACGCTACTGGGCGTACCGGGCACTGAAAGAACGCCCGGAGCTTCTGACGGTAGTGGTTCGCCGATACCCGCACATTTTGATCGACGAGGCTCAGGACATCGGTACGGTTCACCAGGCCATCCTGCAGTTGCTGATTGATGCCGGTGCGTGCGTGACGCTCATCGGCGACCCCAACCAGGGCATCTACGACTTCGCGGGCGCAGACGGCAAGTTCCTGAGTGAGTACCACCAGCGCCCAGGCGTGCTGCCGTATTCCTTGACACGCAATTTTCGGTCGGTGCCCCAAATTGTCAGCCTCGCCAATGTGCTGAGCGGGCGCGATGACGTGGCCGAGCGAGCCGCCCCCGCCACACTGCATGGTGCCTTCTTCACGGGGTACAAGCGTGGCCAGCATGCCCAGCTGATCACTGCTTTTCAGGGGGTGCTAGCGATCGCGGGGGCAGATGCCAAGCGTTCAGCCGTGCTCTGCCGTGGTCGCGGCTTGGCTGAGGAGGTACGTGGCGACGTGGCGCCAGCCGGACAAGGCACGGTGAAGGTTTTTGCGGCGGCCGCCGTGTTGCGAGATCACAAAAAGGACTTCCGGAGTGCTTTTCAGCGCGTGGCCATTGGCGTCGCTGCATTGCTGGACAAGCCGCCGCATGGTCTCGTGAGCTACGTCACTCAGCCTGGAACCCCACCGGCCAGGCTCCCGGAGGCACGCGCGTTGCGGCGCGTGATTTGGGCCTTCACGCGCGATCCGAAAGCCGGGTTGCCATCGGCCTCCCTGACCGCTGACACGCAATGGCATCCGCAGTTCGTGGCCAACATCAAGAGCTTGCTCGACAAGCTCCAGACCAAGTTCGGACTGACGCCCGCCGCTAACATCGGCCTTAAGTTGAAGAAGACCGGCCTGCCAAATGCTGCTCTGTCGAGTTCCAAGGATTTGGCCGATGACGAGGCAGCCTTACTGCGAGTCGACACCGTGCACCAAGCCAAGGGAGAAAGCCTGGATGCCGTCCTCTACATGACCCTCAAGGACCACGCCGAGGAACTGCTCGCGGGCGTGGGCACGGAGGTCGGGCGCATCGGGTACGTCGCATCCACTCGCGCCCGAAATCTCCTATGGGTGGCAGTTCCTAAAAACGCGCTGAAAGATCTTCGGCCCCTATTTGTGGGGAAGGGGTTTCAGGAGGTTGGCTGATGGTGGTGGGAGGTGTCCACGGGTTTGATAACAGGTGACAAAACCCGAGTTGCAGCGGCCGTTGGCATCCAGGGAAAAAGTTGAGTGGCAGCTTACTACCGTTAGAGCGAACTCGCCCCACCGGCCAGAAACAGCCAGTCAGGCAATTTGTACGATTGAGCGCTTTAGCGCTGACTGCGGTCGCAGCTTCTATCGACATATAACGCTGTGAGCATTCATGCTGCTCTCGGAACGCATTGAACAGGAATGCACGATGGGTGAGAGCCGACGACGAAAACTATCAGAGCCAAGCTATGGGAAGCGACCCCAAGGTGGGCGGGGCATCATGCTTGTGCCATTTTTTCACGAAAATGGCACAAGGACAGAGACTGCGATGGCCGCGAATCTGTGCGCCAAACAGCTGAGATTCGGACTGCTATTTTGGGACCGTATCGCTTGGCCATCCCTGCCTTACTTCCTGAATGGCGAAAACGGCGACACGGACTTCCTGAGCAGCGCCGGCGTTCTGCTCAGGCCGGAAATTCAGTTGCGACCGACCTCAATGTCGGTCGGCAAATGTCTGGCCGAAGCGTATTTTCGTGCATTCCAGGAGCTGGAAGAAAAAGAACCTGGTCGGTGGAGCATGTCGGCGGAGACCGAGGCCGACATCAAAACTATCTTGGGTGACCACATTGCTTCAGATCGAGGCATCACTGTCTCTTTGCACCGCGCTATTCCGATTCCCACAGGCGACACGCCACTACAGGACCTGCTCGAATTCAAGCAGAAGAGAGAGGCGGAACTTCTGAGGCTGCGCGCGGAATTAGATGGCTGCAAACAACTGATCACTGGCTACACAGATCGTGCGGAGGCGTTCGCCACACAGCGGGATCGTATCGATGCCGCGTGTAGGGACCTACTGGTGGTGAGCCGCGAAATGAAGTTGCCCGTCCGTATTGCCGACATATCGATGGCATTTGAAGTCAACGGAACGGGTATCGCTGCTACTGCTGCTGCCGTAGCCTCGCTTTACAACAACCTCAACCTCACCTCCGTACAGACTTTCTTGGCATCGCTAGGTCTGTTCGCGGCAACAAACATGAAGTTCACAACCACATTCGGCACAAAGAAGAGTTTGATACGAAACTCGCCCTTCAGGTACGTCCATCATCTCCATGAAGAGCTTGATTGGTGCTGAAACGACCAAGAGCAGCTTCCATTGAGTTAGGGAGCACGGAGATTGCGCCTTCCGACACCGGAGAGTTAACTTTTCGGTCATCCAATCGGTGTGGGCAGCGGTTTGTTCCGAACTTCCACTTCGGGTTGGGAGTTCGCATTCGTAGGATGGAACAGTTTCTGTTCGCTGTCGGTCCTAGCTGAACGACAGCTAATCTATCCATTGCCGACCAAGTCAGGATGAGGGCTCAAGGTCGGCTCAGGCCGAACACCTGACAGCCCTGCAGACCTTCGACCCGAGAGGTCTGCCACACTACCTATGTGCAAAACTGCAGAAGGGAAGAGAAGCACCTACAACCCCCTGGCAACGCACAAACCTGCCAGTAGCTGCCACTGCAGGAGGATTTTTTCAACAATTTTGCAAGAAAGTCAGATTTTTTCAGGAACTCTGCGTCTATCCGGCTTCGTTGTAAGCACACAAAAATGAAAAAAGCCTTGTCTGGCAAGGCAGGAAGTTTTCAATAACTTTGCCTCCCTACAACATACCCGTCGCACACAACAAAAGCCCCCGCATCGCTACGGGGGCTTTTGTTTAACCGGGCTGACCGTAGCTTGGCCGCACTTACTCGGTAAACGGCAACGGCTTGTCCCCATCCTCCGCCAGCGGCACATTCATGGCGGCCAACATGCCACCCAGCCCAATAGCCAGGCCGTGCAGTTGCTCGGGGGGCAGCTTGCCCAGCGCCTCCGGCATCCAGCCGCGGGGCGCACAGTTCGTTTTCGCCAACAGGCTGCGCCCCTGTTCGGTCAGCGACACTTCCACCACGCGCTGGTCTTTATCGCTGCGCTGGCGCACCAGATAGCCCAGCTCCACCAGTTTGATCAGCATATTGCTCAGCGTGGCGGGCTTGAGCGCCATGCGCGCGGCCAGGTCGCCGGCTTTTTGCGGCCCGTGCTCGTACAGCTCGGCCAGTAGCCAGGCCTGGGCGCCGGAAATGCCCAGCGTTTTCTCGGTGTCGGCAGAGTACTGCTGCGCCGCGCGAAACACCACGCGAAACAACTGCAGTACCGCCAGGGGTGAAGCTGGAACTTTCTGCTGTGTGATGTACTCAGTCATGAATAATAGTTTTGCACAAAAAATAAATAAGGAGATGGCTATGGAGACAACCGCATTCCAGCAATCCGAGGCCGGCACGCTGGGCATGGAGCTGGAAATACAGCTGCTATGCATGCAAAGCCTGGACCTGAAACCCTGCGCCCCGGCACTATTGGCCGCACTACACGCCAATGGCCACCAGCAATTCAAGCAGGAAGTCACCTGCTCCATGCTGGAAATCAACAGCACGATACACCACAATACCAGCACGCTGCTGCGGGAAATGTATCATTGTGGCCAGCTACTACGCGATTATTGCCATACGCTGGACGCGCTACCCTGCGGCGGCGGCACCCACCCCTTCCAAGACTGGCGAGAACGCCGCATCAGCGACCACCCGCGCTACCATGACTTTGCCAGCGAATATGGGTATCTTGCCCGTCAATTCACCGTATTCGGCCAACATGTGCACATAGGCTGCCCCGATGGCGACACGGCCATCTGGCTTTGCCACGCACTGGCCTACTACATTCCGCACCTGCTGGCACTCTCGGCAGCCAGCCCCTTTGTGCAGGGTGAATACAGCGGCTTTGCATCGGCGCGCAGCAATACCGTCCACGCCTTTCCCAACAGCGGCCACATGCCTGCACCACTGCGCAACTGGCAAGACTTCCAGCAACACACCAGCATGCTTGCCAGCCACGGCATCATCAACAGCCTGAAAGACCTGTACTGGGACATTCGCCCCAAACCGGAGTACGGCACAGTAGAGATCCGCATTTTCGACACCCCGCACAGCCTGCGCCATGCAGTGCGTCTGGCAGCCCTGAGTCAGGCGCTGGCGCTGTATTTCATACAACAACGCCCCAGCTTGCCGGGGCGCGAAGCACTCTATAGCGTCTACGGGTACAACCGCTTCCAGGCAGCACGCCATGGCATGGACGCCGAATTTATCGACGCCTGCAGCGGCCAACGGCGCAGCCTGCGCGAACACCTGCTGCTTACGCTAACCATCGTGCGCGACTTTGCCAGCTGCCCGCAAAGCCAGACACTGCTGGACGAGCTGGCCAGCAGCCTGCGCGCCGGGCAGCCACCCCAGTACGCTACGCAGGCCGGCCCGGCGGCCACCAGTCTGGCGGAAAGTTTGCGCGAGCAGGCGCTACACTGGCTGGACTAGCCGCCAGTGCCGCCAATCGTCAGGCCACCGTCGATACGCAAGGTAGGCTGCCCTACGCCCACCGGCACACTCTGGCCTTCCTTGCCGCACACGCCTACGCCTTCGTCCAGCGCCATATCATTGCCTATCATGGCGACGTAATTCAGCACTTCCGGCCCGTTGCCAATCAGGGTAGCGCCTTTCACCGGATAGGCCAGCTTGCCGTTTTCGATTTTCCACGCTTCGGAGGCAGAGAACACAAACTTGCCGCTGGTGATATCCACCTGGCCGCCGCCAAAGTTGGCCGCATAAATGCCATCCGGCACAGAAGCAATGATCTCTTCCGGCGTTTTGTCGCCACCCAGCATGTAGGTGTTGGTCATGCGCGGCATGGGGATGTGGGCGTAGGACTCGCGCCGGCCGTTGCCGGTGGGGGCCACTCCCATCAGGCGGGCATTCATGGCGTCCTGCATATAGCCTTTCAGGATGCCGTCTTCGATCAGCACCGTGCGGTGGGTAGCGTTGCCTTCGTCGTCAATGGAAAGCGAGCCACGGCGGTCGGCCAAGGTGCCGTCATCCACCACGGTGACCCCTGCTGCCGCCACGCGCTGGCCTACCATACCGCTAAAAGCCGAGGTGCCTTTGCGGTTGAAGTCGCCTTCCAGGCCGTGGCCAATCGCCTCGTGCAACAGCACGCCAGGCCAGCCGGCACCCAGCACCACCGTCATCTGGCCAGCCGGCGCCGGGCGCGCCTCCAGGTTCACCAGCGCCTGTTTCACCGCTTTTTGTACATGATGGGCAATTTGCGCATCACCAAAGCGGGTCAGGTCGTAGCGACCACCACCGCCACTGCTGCCCACCTCGCGGCGGCCGTTTTGCTCGGCAATCACGGTAACCGACAGGCGTACCAGCGGGCGCACGTCAGCGGCACGCACGCCGTCGTGGCGCGCGATGTACACCACGTCGTACTCTGCGGCCAACCCTGCCATTACCTGGATGATGCGCGGGTCAGCCGCGCGGGCCAGCTTTTCCACCTGCTGCAAAATGGCCACCTTGGCCTCGGCTGGCAGGCTATCCAGCGGGTCTTGCGCCGCATACAGGCCGCTGCCGTGACGCAGGGCGACAGCGCCGGCGTTGCCATGGCCACCCGCTGCGCCAATGGCGCGCACGGCGTCGGCGGCTTTGCCCAAGGCAAACGGGCTGATGTCGTCGGAGTACGCAAAAGCAGTCTTGTCGCCGGCGACGGCGCGCACGCCAACGCCCTGATCGATGCTGAAACTGCCCGCTTTGACGATGCCTTCTTCCAGGCTCCAGCCCTCGCTGCGGGTGTACTGGAAATACAGGTCAGCGTAGTCCACCTGGTGGCCCAGCATACGGCCCAGGGTGGCGTCGATCACGCTTTCGTTTACACCGTAAGGTGCCAGCAGCAGCTGCTCGGCAATGGCTATTTGGCTCATGTCTTGTTCTTTCAGGAAAACACGCGGTGATCCAGCGCCGGCAGGCGGCTGCGCACCGAGTGTAGGGTATTCGGGTCGATCTCGCCCACGACCACGCCTTCGCCTTTGCCGATCTGGGCCACGATATTGCCCCACGGGTCGATCAGCAGGCTCTGGCCATGGGTGTGGCGGCCATTTTCGTGTTCGCCGCCCTGGGCCGAGGCCAGCACATAGCACTGGTTTTCGATGGCACGGGCACGCAGCAGCACCTCCCAGTGCGCCGCACCGGTAGTGGCGGTAAAGGCGGCGGGCAACACCAGCAGGTCAAACGGGGCCATGCGGCGGAACAGCTCGGGAAAGCGCAGATCGTAGCAGATACCAAACGCGATATCGGCCAGCGGCGTGCTGGCGCGCAGCGGCTCGGTACCGGCCAGGATGCTGTCGGATTCGCAATAGCGCTCACCCTGCCCGGTAAAACCGAACAGGTGGATCTTGTCGTAGCGGCTGCGCACGCTACCATCCGGCGCGTACAGCAGCAGGGTATTGTAGACGCGGCCATCGTCCGGGCAAGCCAGCGGGATGGTGCCACCCACCAGCCACACGCCGTTATCGCGCGCCATGGCAGACAGCGCGGCCTGCAACGGCCCGCTGCCATAGGCTTCGCGTATCGCCACCTTGTCGCCATCCTGGCGGCCCATCAGGCAAAAATACTCGGGCAACACCACCAGCTGCGCGCCCTGGGCGGCAGCCTCGGCCACCAGCTGCGCGGCGCGGGCAATATTGCGCTGCGGCTCGGTACCCGACACCATTTGCACCGCGGCAACTTTGAAAGCTTTATCCATCTTGATACTCCCGCATCAGGGGGCAGCTGGCGCTGCCGCCGGTTTGTTTTCTACCCGCTGCCCTACCTTGCGCACCTGCGGGTCGGCAAGGCTGCCGGTAACTTCGTAATCGAATGACAATATCCGGCTCACCGGGTCTTTCAGCAACTTTTGCGCGGCAAAGGTGATGGCCCCCAGCACCGGGTTCAACAATGAGGCACCGGTGAGCACCGCCACCCCCTCGGACAAGGTGGGGGTAATACGCACCGCCACCTGCTGACGGTTATTGGCCAGGTCGGCCTCGCCTTGCAAGGTAACTTTCGCGGCCGGCCCCTGCAACAGCACATTACTGGAACGGAACACTCCGGCGTCGATCTCGGCGCTGCCGGTAAGGCTGTCAAAGGCGAAGCCGCTGCTGAACACATCGGTGAAGTCCAGGCGGATACGCCGCGATAGCGATTGCAGGCTAAGTACGCCCAGCAGGCGGGCTGCGCCCGGGTCGATCTGGGCAAAGCGGCCCTTGCGCAAGTCCAGCCTCACGCTGCCGCTCATGCGTGCCAGGTCAAAAGCCGCCGCGTGGCCCAGCCAGTTTACCCGCCCGCTCAGCTCGCCCTCGCCACCCACCAGCGCGTCGGGCACGCCCAGGCGGGCCAACAGGGCGCCAGCGTTCTGGCTGTTGGCCGCAAAGCTGATTTCCGTGCGGCGGGCACCACTGCTTTTGCCCTCCGGCGCGGCGCCGCTCATGGTGAGCTTGCCTTCCGGCGTTTGCAGCAGCACTTCATCCAGCAACCACAGTTGTGGCTGATGCTGGGCTTTCAGGCTGAGGCTACCCAGCACTTTGTCTTTCCATTGCAGGGCGGCGATATCGACATCCAGGCCGGGAATGGCAATTTCCGGCTCCGCCTCGGTAGCCGCTTGCTGCCCATCGTCCCCCAGCGGCAGCGCCAGGTGCGCCAGCCGCGCCTGCAGCCTGCCCTTGCCACGCGGCATGTATTGCAGTGTACCGGACACCTCGCGCGCCTTGATGTTCAGCGCTACCGGGCTCTCGCCGCCACGCCAGCCCAGTGCTGCCTGCACGTTGTTCAGTACTTTGCCCTGCGCCATGAAGCGTGGCGTAGCGATGCCCAGCGAGAGTGGCAGTGGCCACTCTGCGCTACCTGCCTGACTTTCTGGCAAGGCTGCCAGCCAAGGCGCCAGCTGCAATACCGGCGCATCCACCTTAATGGCAATGCGGCCTTCCGGCGCCGGGGCCTCGGCCCCCACCCCCACCCCGGCACCCAGCAGCTGGCCGGCATGATCCAGCGCCACCAACCCCTGTGCATGCTGCGGAATCTGCCAGTCCACCTGCCACCCTGTCTGGGTGGCAAACACCCCGAGCTGCAGCGGCCAACGTTGCTCCGCAGTCTTGGCCAGCGGGGCAGGCACGGTGGTACTCACACCCTGCAGGCTGGACTGTACCGCCAGCGCATCCAGATTATTACTGACGGTAAAGTCGGCCTTGTAGTCGGTCTGGCCCTGCGCATACGGGGTCAGAAAGGGCACATACTGCTGCAGCACCTGGGGCACATCCACTTGGCCCTGGCTGGTGAACTGCATGCGGCCGCGCGCATCCAGGCTAGCCTGCAGGCGGCTGCGCCCGCCAAACGCGCTGTAGTCTATGCCCGGGCTGGCAATACCATGCTCGTTAAAATGCAGCACCCCCTGGATATCAGTCAGCGGTGGCAGCGGCAAGCTACGCAGCTGCAGGGTATTCCCCGCCAGGCTCAGCTCGCCGTTTACGCGGGTCTTTTCGGCATCGTCCAGCGGTATGGCCAGGCCCAGCTTGAGCTTGCCCGCCCCGCTAGCGTCCAGCGTAGACAAAAAGCCACCCAGCCAGCCATCTACCGGGCTCAGGCGGGTGTAGGCCAGCATGGCAGCCAGTTCGCCGTCGGCCTGGCCTTCAACCTGCAAGGTCTGGGTAGCTTTCATGGTGTCTGGCAGGCGCACCTGCACCTGCTGCAGGCGCATACCCGCCGTAGTGGCACGCGTAGCGGTGACTTCGATGGCATCGTTACGCATGCGGTATTGGCCTTCGATACCATCAATCTGCGGCCAGGCCGGGTCAAAGCGCAGTTTGCCGCCCGTCACCTGGGCATCTACGGTAAAGCGCCCGCCCTGCCCCCCGGCAAACGGGAACTGCATCACGTCGCCCTGCAGCGTGGCGCGCACCTGCCGCGCCTGCCCCCCCTGCAAGGCAGCTTGCAGCCAAGCCAGCGTGTCGCTGCCAATAAGCCGCGGCAAATAGGCCGGCACACGGTTGATGGCCACGTTGTCGATGGCCAGCTGCAAATCGCTTTGGCTGGCGCCCTGCCCGGGCAGGCGCACCTGGCCCTGCAAGCGGGCGCTGAAATCCGGGGTCGCCACGGCCAGCGCCGGAATAGCCAGCTGCCAGCCTGCACCTTGTCGCTGCCAGCGCAGCTCGCCCTCGCCGCCCAGAATGCGCAGCGGCTGCGTGAGCTGGCCGGGCAGGGCCAGCTGCATGGGGCTTGCCACCAGGCTGAGCCGGCCCTGCTGGCTACCGGCCACCAGCTCGCCCGACAGCCCGCCTGTCAGCGTCATGTTGGCCGCATCGGCCTGGGGTGCCAGCTCGGTAAACCGTGTCTTGAACAAATATTGTCGCGGCTGGCGTAGCGGCCCCTGCCACTGCCAGCGCATGCCCTGCAGCTGGCCTTGCAGCTGGTGGATGGCGCTGTCTGCCACCGCAGGCACATGTGGCCGCAATAGCGGCAGCACTGGCGCTAGCTGCAAACCGCTGGCTTCGACAAAGCCGCCTTGCGTGTCGTGCCAGCGTGCAGTTACGGCAGCGTCCTGCAGCAAGCTGCCAAAGCGGGTTTGCAGGTAAAGATGCTTGGCAGACAACTGGTGCTGGCCAGCAGCCGGGCTCCGGTAATCCACCTCGCCCGCCAGACGCGGCAGCGCCGTGGCCTTTTCGCCGGGCAGGCCCAGCGCGGCATTTTCCAGCTGCCATTTACCCTGTAACGAGGTCAAGCGGCCGGCCTCGAAAGCCAGCTGCACCCGGGACGAGGCCGCCCCACCGGCCGACAACGGCGAACCAGGCCAGTAGCGTTGCAGCCAGTTCAGCTGCTGCGCATCCGCCTGCAGCGTGGCGCTGCCCTGCCACTGAGGCCAGTCACGCAGACGGCTGCCTTGCCAGCTGGCCTCGAAATCCACGTGCGACAGCTGGCTGGCCGCCGGCAAAGCCACCGCGCGCAAGCGGTGGCCCAGCAGCGTATTGTTCAAGGTGGCAGTAAGCTGGCGCGCTGTAAACGCCGGCAGGCCCAGCAAGTGATCCTGCCAGGAGAAACGCTGCAAGCTCACGCTGACCTCGCCCTGGCGCAGCAGCCAATCCACCCCGGCGCCGTCACCCTTGCCGGCGGACAGGTCAATCCCGTTCAGGTACAGGTGGCCATTGGTGCGCCGTGACAAGTCCAGGCTCAGTCCATCCAGCCGCAGCAAGGCCAGGCGCGGCTCCAGAAAAAGCAGGCTCTGCCAGGAAGGCTGTACCAGCGCACTGCGCACGGTAATAGGCGGGCTGGCCGGGTCGGGGCGCACTTGCAGCTGGCTGATGGTGAAACGCGGCCCCAGCCACTGCCACTGCCCCTGCAGCTTGCCCAGCGACACCGGCACGCCCACCGCAGCACTCGCCTGGCCAGCCAGCCAGGGCCGCCAGCCATCCAGATTGGGCAATACGTAGAAGCGAAATACCAGGAACGCCAGCAGCAGCAGCGCCAGCACACCCGACAGCAGCCAGCCCAGACAGCGGCTAAGGCGGCGCAGCCAGAAAATCACCCGCAAACTTTGGTCTGCGGGTGCTGCTGCGGGGGCGGGAGTGGGGGTAGAATGTTCTGTCACGATTTCGTCATTGCGTGGAAAGCGCATTATGCCAGCAAATACCGCCGCCATCGCCTGTGCCCGTACATTCAGTTACTACCTGGACCGCCAGCTGACGGCCCGCCCGGACGAGGCCGACAGGTTGGCCGCACGGCTGGATCACCCGTTTGATGCCGCCGAAATGGCCGGCTTTGCCGACTGGGCCACTTTCGACAGCATCGACACCCTCACCCCCGCCCTGCGCAAGCTGCGCATTGCCGTGATGGCACGGCTGATTACCCGCGACCACGCCGGCCTGGCCGACCTGCACGAAGTGGTAACCACCATCAGCCAGCTGGCCGACTTTGCCGTGCAAACCACGCTACCGGTGGCACGCCGCGCGCTGGCCAACCTGGGTGACCCCATCGGCGAGGAAAGCGGCGAGGTGCAGGAGCTGATCGTCATCGGCATGGGCAAGCTGGGCGGTTACGAGCTGAACGTCTCCAGCGACATCGACCTGATCTTCATCTACCCGGAAGACGGCGATACCAGCGGCCCGCGCCGCCTGTCCAACCACGAGTACTTCACCCGCCTGGGCAAGCTGCTGATCAGCGCCATCAACGACCTGACCTACGATGGCCAGGTGTTCCGCGTGGACATGCGCCTGCGCCCCTACGGCGACAGCGGCCCGCTGGTGATGAGCCTGGCGGCGCTGGAAAACTACCTGCTGACCCAGGGCCGCGAGTGGGAACGCTACGCCTGGATCAAGGCCCGTGTGATGAGTGGCGACGCCAGCCAGCTGGAAGCACTGGTGCGTCCTTTTGTGTACCGCAAATACCTGGACTACGGCGCCTACGGCGCCATGCGCGAGCTGCACGCCCAGATCCGCCGCGAAGTGGCGCGCCGCGACATGGCCGACAACATCAAGCTGGGGCCGGGCGGCATCCGCGAGGTAGAGTTCATCGCCCAGGTATTCCAGCTGATCCGTGGCGGCCGCGAACGCCGCCTGCAGCTAAAAAGCACGCGCGACACCTACGCCGTACTGGCCGAGCTGCGCTTGCTGGAGCCAGACACCGTCACCGAGCTGCTGGACGCCTACACCTTTCTGCGCAATCTCGAACACCGGCTGCAATACCTGGACGACCAGCAAACGCAAAGCCTGCCCGCCGGTGAAGAAAACCGCCAGCGCATCGCCAGCAGCATGGGCTTTGCCAGCTGGCAGGCCTTCCTGGACGAGCTGAACCAGCACCGCCGCCGCGTCACCCGGCACTTCGAGCAGGTATTCTTCCTGCCTACCGAAGGTGCCGCCGCCCACCCGCTGGAATCCGACTGGCGCGATATTGCCAATGTCGACATCGCCCCGCGCCTGGCCAGCCTGGGCTACCACGCCCCGGACGACATGCAGCGCCAGCTGCGTAGCCTGGCCTGCGGCCAACGTTACCAGCAGATGCCGGATGCCAGCCGTAAAAAGCTGGACGCGCTGATGGGCCCGCTAATGGAAGTAGCCACCAGTTTTGACAACCCCGACACCACGCTGCAGCGCATCCTGCAGCTGATCGACGCCATCAGCCGGCGCGCGTCCTACCTGTCGTTGCTGCTGGAATACCCGCAAACACTGCAGCGGCTGGCCTCGCTGTATTCGTCCAGCGCCTGGGTCTCCGACTACCTGTCGCGCCACCCCATCCTGCTGGACGAGCTCTTGGACGCCCGCGTGCTGTACGCCACGCCGGACTGGCCACAGTTGGCCGCACAGCTGGAGCAACAGCTGGCCGAGTGCCATGGTGACGTAGAGGCGCAAATGGACGCGCTACGCCACTTCCAGCACGCACAGACCTTCCGCCTGGTAGCGCAAGACCTGGCCGGCATGTGGACACTGGAAGCACTCAGCGACGAGCTATCCCGTCTGGCCGACCTGGTGCTGGACGTCACCGTACGCCACGCCTGGCTGGACATCCCCAAGCGCCACCGTGACGAGCCATTATTCAGCGTGGTGGGCTACGGCAAACTGGGCGGCAAAGAGCTGGGCTACGCCTCGGACCTGGACGTAATTTTTCTGTACGACGACGATCACCCCGACGCTGCCGACCTGTACTCGCGCCTGGCGCGCAAGATCATCACCTGGCTCACCAGCACCACATCGGCTGGCGTGCTGTACGACATCGATATCCGCCTGCGCCCGGACGGCGCCAGCGGCCTGCTGGTGAGCAGCGTGGAAGCCTTCGAGCACTACCAGCACCACAAAGCGTGGCTATGGGAACACCAGGCACTTACCCGCGCGCGCTTCGTGTGCGGCAACGCCGATATCGGCGCGCGCTTCGAGGCGATTCGCCAGCAAGTGCTGGCGCTACCGCGAGACTGCGCCGCCCTGGGTGCCGAAGTGGTGGCCATGCGCAACAAGATGCTGGAAAGCCATGCGGCCAACGTAGCGGATGTGAAACACGCCCGCGGCGGCATTGTGGACGTCGAGTTCATCGTGCAATACCTGGTGCTGGCGCACGCCGGCCAGCACCAGGCCCTGCTGGCCAATAGCGGCAATATTGCCCTGCTGGCCGCCGCTGCCGACGCCAGCCTGATTCCGGCCACACTAGCCGAAGCCGCGCGCCAGGCGTATCGGCTATACCGCCGCCTGCAGCACGCCAGCAGGCTGGACGGCAGCGACAAGTGCAGCCACCCGCCTATCGAGGCCTACCAGCAGGTACAGGCACTGTGGCAAAGTGTGTTTGCCGCCGCCGGCGAGCATGCGGAAAAGCCGGTTCACTTTCAGTAGGGCAACTGTATAATCGCAACACAGCAAAAACAGGACTCGGAGAATTCATCATGTCGATGGCAGACCGCGACGGTTTCATCTGGTACAACGGCGAACTGGTCGAGTGGCGTAATGCCACCACCCACGTACTGACCCACACCCTGCACTACGGCATGGGCGTATTCGAAGGCGTGCGCGCCTACGAAACCGCGCGTGGTCCGGCCATTTTCCGCCTGCAAGACCATACCGACCGCCTGTTCCGCTCTGCCAAGATCCTGGGCATGGACCTGCCATTCACCAAACAGCAAGTCAACCAGGCCCACCTGGACGTGGTGAAAGCCAACCAGCTGAAATCGTGCTACTTCCGCCCAATGGCCTTTTACGGCTCCGGCAAGCTGGGCGTAGCGCCGAAAAAGGACGATGTACAGCTGATCGTGGCTGCCTGGCCGTGGGGCGCCTACCTGGGTGAAGAAGGCCTGGAAAAAGGCATTCGCGTGAAAACCAGCTCGTTCACCCGCCACCACGTAAACATCACCATGTGCAAGGCCAAGGCCAACGGCAACTACATGAACTCCATCCTGGCCAATAACGAAGCCACGGCAGACGGCTACGACGAAGCCCTGCTGCTGGACGTAGACGGCTTTGTGGCGGAAGGCTCCGGCGAAAACATCTTTATCGTACGCAAGGGCAAGCTATACACTCCCGACCTCACCAGCGCACTGGAAGGCATCACCCGCGACACCGTGGTGCAGATTGCCGACGAAATGGGCCTGGAGCTGGTAGAAAAACGCATCACCCGTGACGAAGTCTACAGCGCCGACGAAGCCTTCTTCACCGGCACCGCCGCCGAAGTCACCCCGATACGCGAGCTGGACCGTCGCGCGATTGGCGAGGGCAAACGCGGCCCGATTACCGCCGAAATCCAGAAACGCTACTTTGACTGCGTCAAAGGCCTGGATGAAAGCAAGCAACACTGGCTGACCCACGTCGCCTGATTACAGCAAGACGGCCCGCCCAGCGGGCCCCAACCGGAAGCTAACAGCATGGCCGAACTGAAAGAAAACACCGCTCGCATCATCGAAGTTACCGCCAAGGACCTGCCGCTGCACTGTCCCACCCCGGACATGGTAGCGTGGAACTCGCACCCGCGCGTCTTCCTGCCGGTAGCCAAAAACGGTGGCGAAGCCCTGTGCCCGTACTGTGGCACCCGTTACAAGCTGACCGGCCCGCTGCCGCACGGCCACCATTAAGCCTCTTTACTGACAGCCTGAACAAAGGTGTGGCCTGGCTACACCTTTTTTGCTTGTATACATGATCAAAAAAATACTGGTAATCGGCCCGTCCTGGGTAGGCGACAGCGTGATGGCGCAGCCACTGTACCGCCGCCTGCACGAACGCCACCCCGGCCTGGAGCTGCACGTCTTTGCCCCGGCATGGACGCTGCCCCTGCTATCGCGCATGCCGGAAGTCGCCAAGGCGCACCTGAACCCGTTCGGCCATGGCCAGCTGCGCCTGGGTGAACGCTGGCGGGTAGCGCGCGCACTGCGGCAAGAGAACTTCGACCAGGTCGTGGTACTGCCCAATTCGCTCAAGGCGGCGCTGATTCCGTTCCTGGCCGGCATACCACTACGCACCGGTTTTACCGGCGAACTGCGCTACGGCCTGCTGAACGACACCCGCGAGCTGGACGAGCACGCGCTGCCCACCATGGTGGAACGCTTCTGTGCACTGGGCGAGCCGCCGCGCCAGGCGCTGCACCGCCCCATCGCCCACCCGCAGCTGCGCTCCACGCCTGCTGCGCAGGAAAACACCGCGCGCAAACTGGGCTTGTCGCTGGCGCAGCCCATCGTCGCCATGTGCCCCGGCGCCGAATACGGCCCGGCCAAGCGCTGGCCCGCGCGCCACTTTGCCGAGCTGGCACGCCAGTACCATGCCGAAGGCTACCAAGTGTGGCTGTTTGGCTCGGGCAAGGACAAGGATGTCGGCGACGAAATCGCCCTCCTGGCCGACGGCTGCGCACTGAACCTGTGCGGCAAGACCGGCCTGGAGGAAGCCATCGACCTGATGGGCCTGGCCAAGCTGGCGGTATGCAACGACTCCGGCCTGATGCACGTTGCCGCGGCACTGGGCGTGCCGCTGGTAGGCGTGTACGGCTCCTCCAGCCCCGACTTCACCCCCCCGCTAAGCCACAGCGCCAGCATTGTCTCGCTGAACATGGACTGCAGCCCCTGCTTTGAGCGCACCTGCCCGTACAAACATACGCACTGCCTGGAAAACCTGCCACCACAGCAGGTACGCAGCGCGGCCGACGGGCTATTGAAACTCGCTGCCAACCGCAGCGAACCCACCACCAAGAGCGAAGCATGAGCCGCAACGATCTGAACAACCACCAGGAAGCCAACAGCCGCCGCATGGAGCTGATCCGCGCCGCGGCCAAACTGTTTCGCGACCAGGGCTACGAACGCACCACCGTACGCGACCTGGGCAATGCGGTAGGCCTGCAATCGGGCAGCCTGTTCTATCACTTCCGCACCAAGGAAGAGATTCTGGTTGCCGTGATGGCCCTGGGCATTACCGCCACCACCGAACAGCTGGCCCTGACCCTGGCTGCGGCCAACGATACCCGCAGCAAGTTGGCCGCACTGTTCCACGTGCACCTGCACTCGCTACTGGGTGACAACCAGGCGGCACTGGAAGTCATGCTGTACGAATGGCGCAGTGTTTCCGACAGTGCCAAACCAGGCCTGATCGTACTGCGCGACCGCTACGAAGCACTGTGGCAAGGCGTACTGGACGAAGCCGCCGCAGAAGGCCTGATCAAACAGGATACCCACCTGCTGCGCCGCACCCTGCTGGGTAGCCTGCACTGGACAGTGCAGTGGTACCGCAACAACGGCGAGCTATCGGTAGCCCAGCTGGCCGAACTCATGCTGGCGCTGACCCTGCAAACGCGCTAGCCGTATGACAAGACAGGCGCTAAGCTGCTAGTAAAGACACTGCCGGCGGGGGAAATATGGCGATACATACTGCGCGCAAGCACCTGTGGGCCGCGCTGGGCTGGCTGAACCTGGCGCTGGGCATCATTGGTGCTGTTACCCCCCTGCTCCCTACCACGGTATTCATCCTGATGGCGGCGGCCTGCTTTTCCCGCAGCCACCCCGCACTGGAACAAAAACTGCTGGAGCACCCGCGCTTTGGCCCCGCCATCCGTGACTGGCGAACTTATCGCGGCATGCGCAGACCAACCAAACGTGTCGCCCTGCTCGCCATGGCGCTATCGTTCGGCACCAGCCTGGCCATGCTGGGCAGCCAGCCGGCACTGCAAGCCATATTGGCCGTACTGTGGCTAGGCCTGTCCGCCTGGATCTGGCACCTGCCTACGATTACCGCCAGCAGCACGATGCAGCCACTACCGCAATGCGCCTTGCGACAAGCGGCGCACAAGGAGGAGTCTCATGGACATCAGCAGCACTAACCCGCTCAGCCCCAGCCCGCTGTACCGTGACAGCACAGCCGCACGCCAGCGCGAGCTACCGCAAACCGGCAGCCTGGAATCAGCCGGCCAGCAGGCACTCGAAGCCAGCACCGCACGCGAAGCCCAGCTGCAGGCCGCCACCCAGCAAGTAGCCAGCAAGCCCGAAAATGCCGCGCCGCAGCAGAACAAGCGCGCTACCGACCTGCAGTTCAGCCTGCAGGCCCAGCTACTCAGCACCCAGGCCGTGCGTGTACAGCAGGCGCAACAGCGCACCGACAATGCCGTCACAACCAGCAGTGAACAGCCTGTGGCTAGCCAGCCTGCGGCCAACCCCGGCGGTAATGGCAATAGCAGTACCAATGATGCCACCACCGCCACCAGCCCGCCGTCGCAAACGACAGCCCAGCAAACAGCCGCCCCGCGCAGCACGCCACAGCAGCCCGCCCGCAGCGAAGACAGCAGCCGCGCCGAGCTCAATGCCAGCGCCCAGCAGCAAGCCGTGGCACAGTACCAGGCATCGCAATCCATTTTGCAAAGCAGCTCTGGCGTAAAGTTCAGCGCCTGAACCCCTCGCCATGAAAAACCCGCCTTGCGAGGCGGGTTTTTCTGTCTGCAGGCGCGGTCAGCTCAAGCCTTCACATCCACAGTCTGCCCCAGGTGAGGCGGGTTGTTTGTTTTGGGGGCACTTTGCTCTACGGACGCCATCAGCGTCTGCATGGTGTCGCTGGACACCTCCATGGCTTTTTTCAACACAAACGTTTCTGCAGCCTGCTTCACGTTTGTGCTGGTGCTGGAACCAATCTCCATCGCATTACTCCTTCCGGTAGCCAGAAACTATTTGGCAAGTAGAAACACTTTATCGGCCACATTCCCGATTACTGATAAAATAATACTAATCCGTTCGCACTAACAGGAAAACCCACATGAGCCAAACTCGTCACTGCCCCCTGCTGATCCTCGGTTCCGGCCCGGCTGGCTACACCGCCGCCGTATATGCTGCACGCGCCAACCTGAAACCCGTTCTGATCACCGGCATGGCGCAAGGCGGCCAGCTGATGACCACCACCGAGGTGGACAACTGGCCAGCAGACGTGGCTGGCGTACAAGGCCCGGAGCTGATGCAGCGCTTCCAGCAGCACGCCGAGCGCTTTGGCACCGAAATGATCTTCGACCACATCCACACCACCAAGCTGGATGAGAAGCCGATCCGCCTGATCGGCGACAGCGGCGAATACACCTGCGATGCCCTGATCATTGCCACCGGCGCTTCCGCGAAATACCTGGGCCTGCCATCCGAGCAAGCCTTCTCCGGCAAAGGCGTATCGGCCTGCGCCACTTGCGATGGTTTCTTCTACCGCAACCAGGACGTGGCCGTGGTAGGCGGCGGCGACACCGCAGTAGAAGAAGCCCTGTACCTGGCCAATATCGCCAAGCACGTTACCCTGATCCACCGCCGCGATACCTTCCGTGCGGAAAAGATCATGATCGACAAGCTGATGGCCCGCGTTGCCGAAGGCAAAGTGACCCTGAAGCTGAACGCCAACCTGGACGAAGTGCTGGGTGACGATAGCGGCGTAACCGGCGCCCGCCTGAAATTCAACGACGGCAGCACCGAAGACATCAAACTGATGGGCGTATTCATCGCCATCGGCCACAAGCCGAACACCGACATCGTCAAAGGCCAGCTGGAACTGGATGAAACCGGCTATATCGTGACCCGTGGCGGCCGCGAGGGCAATGCCACCGCCACCAGCGTGCCAGGCGTATTTGCTGCCGGCGATGTGCAGGACCACATCTACCGCCAGGCCATCACCAGTGCCGCTTCGGGCTGCCAGGCCGCGCTGGACGCCGAGCGCTACCTCGACCACGGCTAAGACACGTTGAAGTCGCTCAAAGAGCAGCTAAAACCGATCAAACCACAGGCAAGGCCCGCAAGGGTCTTGCCTGTGGCCGTTGCGGCACCGCCGCCGGAGCCGGACTTCCCCAGCCTGATGCGCGATGTCCGCCCGCTCAAGCCGGACGGCCGCGTACAACACCCCCTGCCCCGCCCGCGGCCGCGCCCGCTACACCATGCAGCGCACCGCGTGCATCACCCCGGCGAGAACGAACAAGGCTTGTTTGCCCAGATGCTGGGCTGGTTCGAACCGGCGCACATCGACATCGAACACCGCAGCCCCGGCATGCCGGCGCATACGCTGAAAAAGCTGAAAGCCGGCCACTGGCCAGTATGTGCCGAGCTGGACCTGCACGGCCTGGACCGCTTCGAAGCGCACGAACAGCTGGCGTTGTTCCTGCACCGCGCGCGCCACAAGGGCCAGTGCGTACGCATCATCCACGGCAAAGGCTTGAGCTCGCGCGGCGAACCCGTGCTACCCAAAATGGTCCGCAGCTGGCTGACACACCACCCCGAAGTACTGGCCTTTTGTGAAACCCGCACCCAGCACGGTGGTAGCGGTGCCGTACTGGCACTGCTCAAACGCCCCGGCTGATACAAGGAAACAAGATGGAACACTGCCCAAGCTTTACCGCCCCCGCCACCTCCGGCCAGAGCATCTCCCTGCCAGGCAGCGGCCTGACCGTGCTGTACTTTTACCCCAAGGACAACACCCCGGGCTGCACCACCCAGGCCATCGGCTTTCGCGACCACTACGCTGCGTTTGCTGCGGCCAACGTCACCATTGTGGGCGTATCGCGTGACAGCCTGAAATCGCATGAAAACTTCAAGGCCAAGTACGAATTGCCATTTGAATTGATCAGCGATCCGGAGGAAACTGTATGTAATCTGTTTGCTGTCATGAAGCTGAAAAATATGTACGGCAAACAGGTAAGAGGAATCGAACGCAGCAC
The DNA here is from genome assembly GCF_028548455.1 of Vogesella aquatica. Lineage (GTDB taxonomy): Bacteria > Pseudomonadota > Gammaproteobacteria > Burkholderiales > Chromobacteriaceae > Vogesella > Vogesella aquatica. The sequence continues at coordinate 199,983 of NZ_JAQQLF010000006.1, read as the reverse complement.
TTTCGTCATCGACAGCGCGGGCAATATCCTCAAAGCCTGGCGCGGCCTGAAGGTCCCTGGCCATGTCGAAGAAGTGCTGGCATTCGTGAACACCATTTAAGCGACGGGCCTGGCATACCGCGAGGCCCCGCTCATCAAGGGGCCTCACATCATGGCAAGCCGCAAAAAGACCAAAACCGTCAAGCTGTTTGTTCTCGATACCAACGTGCTGCTGCACGACCCTACCTGCCTGTTCCGCTTCGAGGAACACGACGTCTTCATCCCCATCATCACGCTGGAAGAGCTGGACACCCACAAGAAGGGCATGACCGAAGTCGCCCGCAACGCGCGTCAGGCCAGCCGCTTTCTGGACGAGATCGTCAGCCAGGCCGCCGGCAATATCGACAGCGGCATTCCGCTCAAAAGCGCCAGCCGCGATGCGGCCAACGGCAAACTGCGCCTGCAAACCCAGGCCATCCACGCCGTGCTGCCGGCCAGCATGCCGGTAGGCAAGGCCGACAACCAGATTCTGGGCATCGTGGTAGCACTGAAAGAGCGCGAGCCGGAGCGCAGCGTGATTCTGGTGTCCAAAGACATCAATATGCGCATCAAGGCCAGCGCCCTGGGGCTGGAGGCGGAAGACTACTTTAACGACAAGGTGCTGGAAGACACCGACCTGCTGTACACCGGCACGCGCGAAATCGATGCAGCCTTCTGGGAACGCAACGGCAAAGACCTGAAATCGTGGCAGGAACACGGCCGCACTTACTACCAGATCAAAGGCCCCGACGTGACCAGCCTGCACCTCAACCAGCTGCTGTGGCAGCAAGGCGAGCAGCTGCTGCAGTGTCGCGTCACCCAGATCGACGGCAAGAGCGCGGTACTGGAAACACTGAAAGACTACAGCCACCAGAAGAACAATGTGTGGGGCATTACCGCGCGCAACCGCGAGCAGAACTTTGCCCTGAACCTGCTGATGAACCCCGAGGTCGACTTTGTCACCCTGCTGGGCCAGGCCGGCACCGGCAAGACCCTGCTCACCTTGGCCGCAGGCCTGGCCATGACGCTGGAACAAAAACTGTACAGCGAAATCATCATGACCCGTGTTACCGTGCCGGTGGGCGAAGACATTGGCTTTCTGCCCGGCACCGAGGAAGAAAAAATGCTGCCGTGGATGGGCGCGCTGGAAGACAACCTGGACGTGCTCAACCGCAACGAAGACGACGGCGGCGACTGGGGCCGTGCCGCCACGCGCGACCTGATCCGCAGCCGTATCAAGGTCAAGTCGCTGAACTTCATGCGCGGCCGCACCTTCCTCAACAAATACCTGATCATCGACGAAGCGCAAAACCTGACACCCAAGCAGATGAAAACCCTGATTACCCGCGCCGGCCCCGGCACCAAGGTGGTCTGCCTGGGCAACATCAGCCAGATCGACACGCCCTACCTTACCGAGGGCAGCTCCGGCCTGACCTACGTCGTTGACCGTTTCAAAGGCTGGGACCATTCCGGCCATATCACCCTGCAGCGCGGCGAACGTTCGCGCCTGGCAGACCACGCCGCCGAGGTACTGTGAGTTCCCTTCATCTTGAGCTGATACACCAAGCCGCAGCAGGGGTAGCGCACCGCGCGCCACCCCTGCTTTTTATTCACGGCGCCTACAGCAGCGCCAGCTGCTGGCAGGTCAATTTCCTGCCCTGGTTTGCCGCACAAGGCTACGACTGCTGGGCACTGAGCCTGGAAGGCCACGGCCACAGCGACGGCAAAGCCTGGCTGGCCGCGGTGAGCATAGACGACTACGTGGCCAACGTTGGCCAGGCCATACGCCAGATCGGCAGCCTGCCGGTACTGATCGGCCACTCCATGGGCGGTTTCGTGGCGCAACAATACCTGCAGCAGCACAGCGCCGCCGGGCTGGTACTGCTGGCCTCGGTGCCGCACACCGGCCTGGCCGCCTCCACCTGGCGGCTATTCCAGCAGGCGCCCGACGTACTGATCGGGCTGAACATGTTCCAGAGTGGCCGCCAGTCACCCGCCGTGGGCGATTTGCGCCACATGCTGTTCTCTGACGACGCCCCGGCCAACGCCGTGGCATGGATGGCGGCCAACAGCCAGGTAGAAAGCCTGCGCGCCATTATGGACATGTCCATGGTATCGCCGTTTAGCCGCACCCAGCTGCGCCTGCCTACCTTGCTGCTGGGCGGCGAACACGACCACCTGGTCAGCGCCGCCGAAGTACGCCAGATGGGCACAGCGCTGAACCTGCCAGCCGAGATCCTGCCCGCCATGGCACACATGATGATGCTGGACACGCGCTGGCAGCAGGTGGCACAGCGCATTGACCAATGGCTGCAACAACACTTGATGACATAGTCACGCTTTGCTACCGTGTACACCCCCGCCCGGCCAGCGCCGGGTTTTGCATGTATGCCAGGCTTTGCTGGCCCCGCTTTTTTTACCGACAGGAAACACATAATGGCTGGTAGTAGCCTGCTAATGCTGATTGATGACATCGCCACCATCCTGGACGATGTCGCCGTAATGACCAAGGTTGCCGCCAAGAAAACCGCTGGCGTACTGGGCGATGACCTGGCGCTGAATGCCCAGCAAGTCGCCGGCGTACAGGCCGAGCGCGAGCTGCCGGTGGTCTGGGCGGTAGCGGTAGGCTCCCTGCGCAACAAGGCCATTCTGGTACCCCTGGCGCTGGCCATCAGCGCCTTTGCCCCAGTACTGATCACCCCGCTGCTGATGATAGGCGGTGCTTTTTTGTGCTTTGAAGGCGTAGAAAAACTGGCACACAAATACCTGCACGCTGCCGAAGAAAGCGCCGAGCACAACGACAGGTTGGCCGCACTCACCAACCCGGCCGTGGATATGGTGGCCTACGAGCAAGACAAGATCAAAGGCGCCATCACCACCGACTTTATCCTGTCGGCAGAAATCATCGCCATCACCCTGGGTACGGTGGCGAGCCAGCCCTTCATGTCACAGCTGGTGGTACTGACCGGCATTTCCGTCATCATGACCGTCGGCGTGTACGGCCTGGTAGCCGGCATCGTGAAGCTGGACGATATCGGCCTGTACCTTACCCGCAAACCTGGCGCCGGCAGCCAGCAGCTGGGCCGCGCGCTGGTGAACGCCGCCCCGCCGCTGATGCGTTTTCTGGCCGTGGCCGGCACCATCGCCATGTTTCTGGTAGGCGGTGGCATCCTGACGCACGGCCTGCCGTTTGCCCACCACGCCATTGAAGCCGCCGCCCACAGCGTGGCCGGCGTCGCCGGCATTGGCGGCCTGCTGGCAGCCATCGTCCCGGCCGTGCTGGATGGCTTGTTCGGCATCGTGGCCGGCGCGCTGGTGCTGGCCGTGGTGATGCTGATCGGCAAATTGCGCGGCAACGCCGCCGCACACTAAGAAGCAATCTGCACAGTAAAAAACCCGCCTGCTGGCGTAATGCCAGTCAGTTAAGCGAATGTGCTTGATCTTCACGTAGCAGGACGTGAGTGAAGCGCCCTATCCCGTTGGCGCGAGCCGGTCAAAATGGTGCGCCCCAGGTTTTAAGACGCCGATCTGTTTGAGCCCCGAGCCGTTAGCGAGGGGCGAGTTCGGCGGCGCCTGGGGTGTGCCATTTTGTACGGGGTTTCGAGCAGCCCCGGGTTGCGGGGGAATGAAAAGGGGGCGGCAATCCGCCCCCTTTCCCGTCTGCCGGGCGGAACCGGCATTTAATCATCGTCCGCATAGCGGACACACTAGCGTACTTCAACGCAACAAACCCTAAACAAAAAACGCCAGTCAGCGTTAACTGACTGGCATTAGCCAACTGGCGGATTTTTCTTTGACAGGCCAACAGGCGGCCAACCATTGCTCAGGCAAAGCGCCGTGAGGCATCCAGCGCCAGGCCGCTACCGATACTGCCGTAGCGGTCGCCCTCTACCGCGCGGGCGGCGGGGAACATGGCGGCGATACGCTCACGCAGCAGCGGCACGCCGCTGGAGCCGCCGGTAAAGAACACGGTATCTACCTCGCCCGCCTGCAGCTGCGCGTCGGCCAGCAAGCGCGCCACCGTCGTTTCAATGCTGACGATCTGCTTTTCGATAGCCTCGTCAAAATCGCCGCGCATGATGTCATGAAACAGCCCGCGCTCGATCTCGCCCATCTCCAGGCGGGTTTGCGGCGCATCAGACAGCGCAATCTTGGCCGCCTCTACCTGGATCGCCAGCCAGTGGCCGGCACGTTTGTCGATCAGCGAGAACAGACGGTCCAGCTTACCCTGCTCCAGCGCGTCCGGGTACACACCCTGCAGGTCGGACAGCGCTTTGCGCGTATAGGCAAAGTTGATGGTGTGCCAGGTAGCCAGGTTGAAGTAAAAGCCGGATGGCACCTCGGCGTTGTTCTTCAGGCGCGAGCGGTAGCCCAGCTGCGGCATCACCGAATACAGGCTCAGCTGCTTGTCAAAGTCGGTACCGCCAATATGCACGCCGCCATTGGCCAGAATATCGGCGCGGCGGTCCAGCAGGTGGGCGCGCTCTGGCGCCAGGCGCAGCAAGGAAAAGTCGGAGGTACCACCACCGATATCCACGATCAGCACCAGCTCTTCGCGCTGGATGCGGCTTTCGTAGTCGAAGGCTGCGGCGATAGGCTCGAACTGGAACGCCACCTCTTTGAAACCCACTTTGCGGGCAATCTCGCCCAGGGTGTCTTGTGCCAGGCGGTCGGCTACCGGGTCGTCATCCACAAAGAAAACCGGGCGGCCAAACACCGCCTGCTCGAAACCTCGGCCAGCGTTTTGCTCGGCGCGCTGCTTGAGCTGGCCGATAAACATGGACAGCAGGTCCAGAAAGCGCAAAGGCCGGCCTTGTACCTCGGTCTGGCCGTTCATCAGGCTGGTGCCCAGGATGCTCTTGAGCGAACGCATCAGGCGGCCTTCGTAACCATCCAGATACTCGGCAATCGCCGCGCGGCCAACGGTGGTGCTTTCTTCTTCGGCATTGAAAAAAATCACCGATGGCAAGGTGGTTTTGCCCTCTTCCAGCGCCAGCAGGCTGGGCACACCGGGGCGGCACCAGCCTACTGTCGAATTGGACGTACCAAAGTCCACGCCACAGGCTTGCACAGTCATGTTTATCCACCCCTCAGGCAAAAGGAGCGGGATTATAGCGAATCTTCAGCGACCTGCCGCGACTTTCTGCACTGCACGCACCGGGCCGGCGCCTTCTATGATGCGCGCCTGCAAATCACGGTAAAACCCCAGCAAAAACAGCCACTCGGCCACCACGAACAACGGCCCCACCAACAAACCCACCAAGTCATCGACAAAGGCAGGTTTGCGCCCCTCGTACCAGTGGCCGACAAACTGTATTACCCAGCCGGCCACAAACAACATCAGCCCCAGCCAGCCACCCCATGGCAAGGCGGCCAACTGCACGCCAGCCCAGCCGGCCAGCAGCATGAGCAACGCCATCAGCGCACCCAGCCCCCAGTCTAGCCGCAGATAAAACACGATGGCACCCAGCAATACCGGGTGCAGCGCCGACAGCCCCAGCGCCAGCGGCACGCAGGCCAGCAATACGGCCACCGCCAGCACGATCAGGGGGATGCCGACAAAATGGGTATGGATATTGCGCAGGTCGCGGTGATAAGCGGCGTAATTGACTAAATGCGCTTGCAGCGTTTTCATGGTGAACCTCCATCATCAGGAAGCACCATCATGCCCTTGCCGCACGAGGCGTTCTGTCAAGCTGGCGACAAAACCGGGGCTTTGCGCTTGCTGGCTGACAGCAGCTGGTTTGCCAGCCTGCCAGACACCCTGCAAACCAGCCTGCAAACGCTGGGCCGCAGCCGTAGCCTGCCCGCGGGCGGTTATCTCTTTCTGCAAGGCGACCCGGCAGACGGGCTGTATGGCATTTTGCAAGGCAGCGTGCTGATTGGCAGCAGCTCGGCAGTAGGCAAAAACAGCGTACTGGCGCGCCTCGCCCCCGGCCAGTGGTTTGGCGAGGTGGCGCTGTTTGACCTGGGCCCGCGCACGCACAATGCCCATACCGATAGTGGCTGCCTGCTATGGCATGTACCGCACGGCGCACTGCTGGCCTGGCTGGAAGCTTGGCCGCAGGGCTGGTACTACCTGGGTCAGCTCATGGCCGGGAAAACCCGCCAGCTCATGAGCGGGCTGGCACAGCAAACGCTGCTGTCACCGGAAGCCCGCGTGGCGCAGCGCCTGCTCTTGCTTGCCGGCGAAAGCCAGGCCGTGAGCCTGAGCCAGGAAGCACTGGCCAGCGCCACCGGCATCAGCCGGCAAACCTGCAATACTATTCTGGGCCAGCTGGCTGACGCCGGGCTGATCAGCATCGCGCGCAAACAGCTTACCTTGCTGAACCGGCCGGCCCTGCAGCGCATTGGTGCGAATTAGCGGTACAAAACACCCCCGACTGGCAAGCCAGCCATTAAAATAGCGGCATGAGCCTGCTAAACACCCACACCATGGGGCGCGCCCTGGCCAGCCGCCTGCTATTCCTGTTTGCCCTGGTACTGAGCGCCGTCGTCATGGGCACGCTGGGCTACCACCTGCTGGAGGGGTGGAGCCTGTTTGACAGCCTGTACATGACGGTGATTACCCTGGCCACCATAGGCTATGGCGAAACCCACCCGCTGGACATGTTTGGCCGCGCCTTTACTGTCGTGCTGATCATCTTTGGCACCGGCGTCATGGGTTACGGCATTTCCTCCCTCACCCTGCTGCTATTCCAGGGCGACCTGCCCCACTACCTGCGCGTACGCAAAATGGACAAAATCATCTCCCGCCTGGAAAACCACATCATTATCTGCGGCCTCAGCCGCACAGGGCTGTATGCGCTGGAAGAGCTGACACGCAGCGGGCACGACGTGGTGATCATCGAAAAAAGCGAAGCACAGATACAGCAATGGCTAGGCGGCAAAGAACGCCCCTATATCGTGGGCGACGCCACCGAAGACGACAATCTGCTGGCTGCAGGCATCGAACGCGCCCAAGCCATCATTACCAGCCTCACATCGGACGCCGACAATGCCTTTGTGGTGGTAACCGCGCGCAGCCTCAACAGCCAGCTCTCCATCGTATCGAAAGCCGAAACCGAAAGCGCCCGCAAGAAACTGCTGGCGGTCGGTGCGGATCAGGTAGTGATCCCGTCCTACCTGGGCGGCATGAACATGGCCAACCTGGTGATCAAGCCGGAAACCCTGCATTTTTTCGAACGTCTGCACACGCGCTATCCCAACACTTTCCGCGCGCAGGTAGTGCCGGTAGAGCCGCTTTGGGTTGGCCGCAGCATTGCCGAGTGCATGCCGGTCGGCGATGGCAGCGTGATTGTAGTGGCACTGGAAATGCCGGGCGGCGAAGTCGCCTTCAACCCGCCGGCCGAAACCCTGCTGTACGAAGGCCAGTCGCTGATGATCATCGGCCGCAAGGCCGTGCACACCCCACCGCTCGCCCAAGCGTGATACCCATGAAAAAAGGTTGGCCGCGGCCAACCTTTTTTCATGGATCAGGGCAGATCAGCCGAAGTGGCACACGTAGTGCACGGTCTCCAGCACCTCGATCTGGAACGAGCTCTCGCCCGGTACATTAAACGACTGGCCGGCACCGTAGGTCTTGGCTTCGGTCTCGCCCGCCAGCGTGACTTTGCACTGGCCGTCGATCAGTTCCATCACCTCGGGCGCACCGGTACTGAACAGCAGTTTGGCCGGCAGAATCACCCCTACCGATTTGCGGGTACCATCCGGCAGCACCACGGTATGGCTCACGCACTTGCCATCAAAATAGACATTGGCCTTTTTGACCACACTTACATTATCGAACTGGCTCATGATTTCTCCTTGTTTGGGCACGGCCGTTACACGGCTCTTACCCGCATCATGCCCCCAGCCGATTTGTAGCGTCAATAAATGAAACGGGGCGTCAACCGCCCCGGATTCACCACCACCACAGCCTCGCGGCCAGGCCAGGCCAGTCAAGCGCCGGCAAGCCTTGCCGATTCAGGCACTTGCCCTTACCCGCTAGCGCACGTGCGGCAACACAAAACCGCGCTCGATCATGTCACGCACCACCAGATTGAAGCAGGCAATCCACGCCGGATCAAACTGCGATTCGCAAGCATTCACCTCGGCCACCGCCCGCAACAGGGAGCGCACCTGGCGACGCTGGCCATGTTTCAGGATCACCGCCTCGAAGGTATCGATAATGGCCAGCAGTTTGGCGCCTTCGCAAATCATGTCGGCACGCTTTCCCGCCGGGTAGCCGGTGCCATCGATGCGCTCGTGGTGCTCGCGCACAATACGTGCGGCCTCCTCCCAGCCACGCATGCGCGCCAGCATATCCGCCCCCCAACCCGGGTGTGCGGCCAACTGCAAACGGTCGGCATCGCTGAGCTTGCCGTGCTTGAGCCACAGCTCCTCCGGCAGGAACATCATGCCGACATCGTGCATGCATACCGCGGCCTCCAGCTGCAGCGGGTCGATCGGCTGGACGGATGCCTCGTTGCAGGCCGCCGCCAGCAACAGATTGCGCTCGGTACGGCCCTGGAATAGCAGCGAACGCTGTTCGAACTGCAGCGCCAGGGTGCGGAAATACTGCAGATCAGCGTCTACCTGCGGCGAGCGCGGCACGGCCACCGGCAAGGGCTGCTGTGGCAAGAAGCCGGTCAGGCGCTTGATGACCAGCCACGCCTGTGCCTCCACCAACGCAGGTGCGGTGTCGTTCAGCTGGCTCATTTCCGCCACCAGGCGGTTGAAGTCGGTCAACGGTACTTCGCGGCCACTGTCCAGCTCGCTGATGACCAGCTCCAGACGGTCCATGGCGAGCAGCAACAACTGCTCCAGCGCACCATCGAATGGCAGGCCACCACTGCGCACGCGGGATAGCAGGTCTTCTGCCGCGTGCACCATGGGTTCCACAAACCCCAGGCGGCACAACCCTGCATCACCCTTGATAGTGTGAAAAAGCCGCATCAGCTCTGCCAGCATGCCCGCATCCTGCGGGCTTTGCCGCAGCGCGGCCAGCAAGTTGGCGATACGCGGTGCGTAATCATCCAGCGCGTACTGAAAATCGGAAAAACTTTCTTCATCTTCAATGCGGTAACGATCCATGACGGTCTCCAGAGGCCAAGGCGTATAAGCTGCCAGCGTGAATCTACTATAGTGTTTACCCGGCAAAGCCTGATAGCAAATACTGCCAATACCTGTATGCATGTCATGAAACCCCTATCGCCAATGCATTTTTTTTACGCCGGCGCGCAAAAAACACTTGCCGAGGCAATCAAGCGCAGGCAGACTGCGTGCTGCAGTTTTTCAAGTCGTGATCTGTCAGTTGTTGTAGTGGCGTTGCCCGTACCACAGTTTGTCATTTCCCTTGATTGACATGCGCTTTTCTCATACTCAACGCTATTCTCATAAGGGAACAGAACATGGCAACCGGTACCGTTAAATGGTTTAACGACTCCAAGGGCTTCGGCTTCATCACTCCGGACAACGGCGGTGACGACGTATTCGCTCACTTCTCCCAGATCAACGCTAAAGGCTTCCGCACTCTGGCTGAAAACCAGCGCGTTAGCTTCGATATCGTTGACGGCCCTAAGGGCAAACAAGCTTCCAACATTCAGCCTCTGTAATTCAGACGCTGGCTGTTACTAGCCTGTAAAAGAAACCCGGATGATCTCATCCGGGTTTTTTGTATTAGCGCATTAGCCGCGGCGACTTATACGCCGCAGGAGCCACCACGTGGAACTCTCACACGACGACATCATCGCTGCCACCCGCAACTGGCTGGAAAAAGCCGTTATTGGCCTGAACCTGTGCCCTTTTGCCAAGTCGGTATATGTAAAAGACCAGGTACGCATTGTCATCAGCGACGCCAAAGACCCGGCCACACTGCTGGAACACCTGATGGCCGAGCTGCGCCTGCTGGCTGACAGCGAGCCCGAGGAAGTAGACACCACCTTGCTGGTACACCCCTACGTACTGCAGCGCTTCCTGGACTTTAATGACTTCCTGGAGATCGCCGACGCGGCACTGGCCGACATGGGCCTGGAAGGCACGCTGCAGGTTGCCGACTTCCACCCCAAGTTCCAGTTTTCCGGCACCACTATCAACGACGTCAGCAACAACACCAACCGCTCGCCCTTCCCCACCTTGCACCTGATACGCGAGAGCAGTATCGAACGCGCCGTAGAGGCGTTCCCGGATGCGGCCACCATCTACGAGCGCAATATCGCCCTGATGCAAGAGATGGGCCGTGATGGCTGGGAAGCGTTGAATGTCGGCACCCCGAAAAGCAAATAAGCCATCAGGGCCGAGGCCAGTTTCCGCCTTGCTGCAGAGAATAAAAAAGCCAGCTTCCGCTGGCCTTTTTATTCTCTGCCTTACTGGCAGCAGTGTGAATAAGCCGAGAGAAACTTATTGATTCTGCGGGCACTTGCCAGTGACATTCTGGTAACGGGCACGAATAAGCGGCATGTCGCGCGCAATATCGCCGCTAGGCTGAAACATACCCATGACACCACCCTGCTTTTTGGCAAAATCCAGATAGCCCAGCGCGATCGGCACCCCCGCACCACAGGCTATGTGATAAAAGCCGGTCTTCCATTCTGCCACCTTGGCACGCGTCCCCTCCGGCGGAATCGCCACCGCCAGCTGCTGGCTACGATGGAACACCTCGACCATCTGCTCTACCAGCGAATTCTTCTGGCGTCGATCCACCGGAATGCCACCCAGCCAGCGCATCACCGGCCCTTTCCAGCCGGTAAACAGCGTGTGCTTGCCCATCCAGTACAGCTTGGCGCCGCCGGCAAAACAGAACATCAGCGTATAGGGGAAATCCCAGTTGCTGGTATGCGGCGCACCGATCAGCACATATTTCTTGTCGGCAGGAAACGCACCATGCAGGCGCCAGCCCAGCAGCCGCAGCGCAATCAGGGAAAACCAGCGCAACAGCGTACGCAAGACAGGTGTATCGAAAATGGTGGAGTGCATTAAATGCTACCGCGAAGGCAAACGGCGCACTGTATAGCAGCCCGTGCACGTGGTAAATCAGTCATAGAAAAGAATACTCAAACGACCACATTCGATAGATTTTGCCAGACGAATACAACACTTATCCACCACTTGCGGCGCACACCGGACACAACACGCAAATGAGACTTGCACACTACGCTGGCACGGCGTAATAAAGCAGTAACGCTAAGCGGTCAGATTGCTAGATAGAGCAGCATCCCTTCAAAGGAGAAGCCGTCATGTCGCAGTATCAGTCCAAGTCTTCGTACTATGAAGTTCGCGCCGAAGTGCGCAGCAACGCCCTGGCTGGCAAACCCATGCCACGCAGCCGCCCTTGTGATATCCGCAATGCCGCCGCCCGCCGCGAGATAGAACGGCGGCGCATAGAGCGCGAAGCAAGGGAATAAGCGCCCCCTGGCAGCTCCCCTGCACCACGCACCCTGCTGCAACGCACAACGCAGCAGGAGGAACCGGTCAACCGTATTGCACGCCACTGATCAGTAAACAATAAGCGCCCCGAGGGGCGCTTATTGCTGCCTTACCATACCAAACACCTACAAGTCGCAAGCCACCTCTTCCGGGCCGGCCAGCGCCGGCTCGCATGGCAGCCACACCCGAAAAGCTGCTCCGCCAGCTGACAGGTTGGCCGCATGGATATCCCCGCCGTAGCGCTCCACCAGGCCGTGACACACCCACAAGCCCAAGCCGCTGCCTTCCGCCTTACGGGTAAAGAACGGCGTAAACAGCTGCGCCATATCCCCCGGCGCTATGCCTGGCCCGCTATCCGACACCGTCAGCAGCACGCCAGCCTGGCCATCCGCGCCGGGACAATCCCGCGTGGCCAGCGACAACATGCCACCTTCCGGCATCGCTTGCAGGGCGTTGAGCAGCAGATTGATCAACACTTGCTGCAGCTCGTAACGGTTCACCAGCAAAGCGCCTGCAGCCTGCCAATCCTTGCTGACAGCCACGTGGCTGCGCCCCAGCTGGTGACTGACCAGCACCAGGCTATCCTGAAACACCTCCTCGGGGCGTACTTGCTGCAGGTAGCCCGAATACTCGCTGGGGCGGGCATACTGCAGCAGCTTGGCCACAATCAGCCGGATGCGCTGTACCTGCTCGTTCAGCAGACGGAACTCCTCGGCCACCGGCGCCCCGGCCTCGCCCAGCAGCTCGCGCATCAATTCGAGATTGCCCTGTATCACTGCCACAGGGTTATTGACCTCGTGCGCAATGCCCGCTGCCAGCTGGCCAATGGCCGCCAGCTTCTCCGACTTGAACAGTTGCTGCTGCGCCGTCAGCAGGGTCTGGTTGGCCGCAGCCAGCTCGCGCGTGCGCTCGGCCACCTTGTCGTCCAGCTCGGCGGCCCAGCGCGTCAGCGCCTGGTTTTGCGACTGGATACGGTCCAGCAGGTGGTCAAAATGGCTGGCCAGCATGGCCAGCTCGTCGTCCTGCGGCAAACGGCCCACGCGGGCATCCAGCTGCCCCGCCTCCACCTGGCGCATAGTGGCGCGCAGCCGCCCCACCGGGTGGATAACCGACTGGGCAAAGCGCCAGCTCACCCAGGCCGCCACCGCCATGGTGATGGCAAACAGCACAAACAGCACCGCCAGCGCCATCCATTTGGCCAGCACGAAAGGCTGCTCCAGAAAGCCCACATACAGCATGCCCACCCGCTCGCCACGGCTATCTTTCAGGGGCTGGTAACCGGACACATACCAGTCGCCCACCACCAGCGCCCTGTCCAGCCATAGCTGGCCGTGCTCCAGCACGCGGTCGGCTACCGCGCCGGACACCCGGGTGCCGATAGCCCGCCCGCCCTGGGGCAAGGCCACAGTAGTAGCGATACGCACATCATCCAGAAACAGCGTAGTAGAGCCGCGGCTACGCTGCGGCAGCGAGCCTGGCGGGTAAACCAGATGCTGGATGCGGTCGACAAAGTCCACATTGCGATTCAGCAGCAAGCCGCCCACCAGCGCCATGCGCCGCCCGGGCACCGCCGCGGCAGCGTGCAGCACCAGCCCGGACAGGCTCTGCTGTTGCAGGCTGGGCCGGGCACCGCGCGTTGGGCGCAGCTCGATGCGCGCACGCTGGGCCAATGCCGGCGACAGTGCGGCCAACTGCGCCGGGCTGAACGTATCCAGCGCGACACGATTCTGCCCGGCCAGGCCGGCAGCCAGCACGCTGCCATCCGGGTAGGCCGGGTGCGGCGTGCCGCGCAGGGAGCTCGCCACCACCTGTTGGCGCTCATCCACCAGCAGCAGGTAATCCAGCGCCAGCGACTGCGCCCGCGACTGCAACAACGCGTCCAGCCCGGCCCCGGGGTGCCGCCAGGCATCGGCCAGCGCTTCGGAATTGGCCAAGGCTTCGATGTTGCGGCCAACATCGCCCTGCACCCGCTCAAAGTAGGTCGTCGCTACCGCCAGGTCGCTACGCACCTTGAACACCAGCAGCTCCTGAAAAGCCGCCCCGCCCCAACCGGCCAGCAACAGCAGCAACACCGGAAACCCCACCACCAGCGGGAACAGCGCCAACGCGACAAAACGGTTGCGCACCGAGCGGTTCAGCGGCTGCATCAGCCGCTGCCACAGCCGCGCTACTCGCCCCAGGCCAGACATTTGCGTTCCAGCGTCTTGCGCGAGATACCCAGGCGGCGCGCCGCCTCGGACTTGTTGCCACCACAGGCTGCCAGAATGGTGCGGATATGGCGGTTTTCCACCTCGGCCAGGCACTCGTCCGCGCCGGCCAGGTTGGCCGCAGCCTCGCCAGCCGGCCCGGCACTACCGGCCGCGCGCGTGCATGGCAGGTCGCGTGGCACATAACCCAGAATCAGCGAGCGCTCTACCAGGTTCTTCAGTTCGCGCACATTGCCCGGCCAGTCGTAGGCGGCCATGGCCGCCAGAATGGCCGGCTCCACCTCTACCGGCTGCACCCCCAGCGCGGGGCTGAGCAGGTCCATAAAATGTGCGGCCAACTCGGGCAGGTCTTCGGTACGCTCGCGCAGTGGTGGTAAGTGCAGCTCCAGCACCTGCAGGCGGTAATACAAATCGGCACGGAAGCGCCCGGCCGCCACCTCGTCCGCCAGCGGCTTGTTGGTGGCGGCAATCACGCGCACATCTACCTTGATTTCCTGCTCCGAGCCCACCGGGCGGATGCGGCGCTCCTCCAGCACACGCAGCAGCTTGGCCTGGATGGGCAAAGGCAGCTCGCCGATTTCATCCAGAAACAGCGTACCGCCGCGGGCGTAGTAAAACAGGCCGTCGCGGCTACCGGTAGCGCCGGTATACGCCCCCTTCACATGGCCGAACAGCTCGCTTTCGATCAACTCTTGCGCGATGGCAGCGCAGTTCACCGGTACAAAGCTGGCATTGGCGCGCGGGCTTTGCTGGTGCAGCGCGCGGGCCACCACTTCTTTGCCGGTACCGGACTCCCCCTGTATCAGCACAGTAGACGGCATGGGCGCAAAGCGCTGCAGCAGGGTGCGCAGCTCGGCGATAGCCGGCGAGTGGCCGATCAGGCCGTCGCGGCTGACATGGCTGCGGCTGGCGTGCGAGGCCACCTCGCGGCGCAGCACCCAGTTTTCTGCCTCCAGCCGCGCACGCTCGAAGGCGCGCCTGGCCGAGTTGATCAGCTGCGCCAGCGAAAACGGCTTCAGCAGAAAGTCCGAAGCGCCGGCGCGCAAGGCGTCGATAGCGGTTTCCACGTCGGCAAACGCCGTCATCAGGATGACTTCGCTGTTCACCCCGCGCTCGCGCAGCTGCTTGAGCCAGTTCACGCCCGACATGCCGGGCAGGGAAATATCCAGCACGATCAAATCGAAACGCTGCTGCGCCACCAGTGGCTCGGCATCCTCGACGCTACCGGCGGTATGCACGCTACCGCAGCGCACCTCCAGCGCACGACGGATGAAATTCACCATGCCCGGCTCGTCATCCACTACCAGCACGCTATAGCTGCCCCATGGCTTGGCCGCATTCTCGGCGGCAGCCACCAAGGTGTTTTCTTGCTGCAAGACCCTACTCCTTCTACGGACAAATAGTCGCACCCGGCACAGGGGCATTGGGACTATTTGTCTGGCTTTTATTGCTACCGGCGGCAGGCCGGATCACGTAAAGCCTTGTTTATTCGTGACATACGTAAAAACCCCACCCCGGGCACGGCAAATGCTATGCCAAGGCTATTGCGCAACCCGGCGTACGTCAAACGAATAGCGATAAAAAGGAGAGTCCGATGGAAGTGAACCGGCGGCAGTTTTTCAAACTCAGCGCGGCGCAAGTAGGCGCCTCCAGCCTGGTAGCCATGGGTTTCAGCCCGGCCGAGGCGCTGGCCGAGGTGCGCCAGTACAAGCTGCTGGGCGCCCGCGAAACGCGTAACACCTGTACCTACTGTTCGGTGGGCTGTGGCCTGATCCTGTACAGCCTGGGTGACGGTGCCAAGAACGCCAAAGCGGAAATCATGCACATCGAAGGCGACCCGGACCACCCGGTCAGCCGCGGCTCGCTCTGCCCCAAAGGCGCCGGCTTGCTGGACTTCATCCACAGCCCGAAACGCCTGAAATACCCGGAAGTACGCGAAGCCGGCAGCAACGAGTGGAAGCGTATCAGCTGGCACGACGCGATCCACCGTATTGCCAAACACATGAAGGCCGACCGCGACGCCAATGTGCTGGACAAGAATGCCGACGGCGTACCACTGAACCGCTGGCTGACCACCGCCATGCTCACCGCCTCGGCCGGCTCCAACGAAACCGGCATCATCACGCAAAAATTCCTGCGCAGCCTGGGCATTATCGCTACCGACGCCCAGGCCCGCGTCTGCCACGGCCCTACCGTATCGGCGCTGGCGTCGACCTTTGGCCGCGGCGCCATGACCAATAGCTGGGTGGACATCAAGAACGCCGACTTTATCCTGGTGATGGGCGGCAATGCTGCCGAGGCGCACCCGGTGGGCTTCAAGTGGGCGATCGAAGCCAAGAAAACCCGCGGCACCAAGCTGATCGTGGTAGACCCGCGCTACAACCGCACCGCGGCGGTGTCTGACTTGTACATGCCGATTCGCGCCGGTGCCGACATCCCGTTCCTGGGCGGCGTGATCAACTGGCTGATCGCCCACGACAAGATCCACTGGGAGTACGTCAAAGCCTACACCAACGCCAGCTTTATCGTGGGCGAAGGCTTTGGCTTTGAGGAAGGCCTGTTCAGCGGCTACGACGAAGCCAAGGGCAAGTACGACCGCAGCAGCTGGGCCTACGAGCTGGACGCCGACGGCAACGCCAAGACCGACCCCACGCTGCAACACCCGCGCTGCGTGTGGAACCTGATGAAAGCCCACTTTGCCCGCTACACGCCGGAAGTAGTGACCAATCTGTGCGGCACGCCGGTAGAAGGCTTTCTGGAAGTATGCAAACAGCTGGGCGAAACCGCCCGCCCGGACAAAGTCGGCACCATCCTGTACGCCCTGGGCTGGACCCAGCACACCGTGGGCGCGCAAAACATCCGCACCATGGCCATGATCCAGCTGCTGCTGGGCAATATGGGCATGCCCGGCGGCGGCGTGAACGCGCTGCGCGGCCACTCCAATATCCAGGGCCTGTCCGACCTGGGTCTGCTGTCTACCGCCCTGCCGGGCTACTTGACGCTGCCCAACGAGAAAGACCACCCCGACTACGCCAGCTACATCGCCAAAACCACGCCCAAGGCGCTGCAGCCTAACCAGTTCAACTACTGGAGCAACACGCCCAAGTTCTTTGTCAGCCTGATGAAATGGTTCTGGGGCGACAAGGCCAGCGCAGACAACAACTGGGGCTTTGACTGGCTGCCCAAGTGGGACAAGCTGTACGACGTACTGCACATCGTGGAACTGATGCACCAGGGCAAGATGAATGGCTTTATCGTGCAGGGCTTCAACCCGCTGGCGTCGTTCCCGGACGCCACCAAGGTCACCCAGGCGTTCAGCAAGCTCAAATACATGGTGATCATCGACCCGATCGCCACCGAAACGTCCACCTTCTGGCAAAACCACGGCGAGTCGCACGACGTGAACCCGGCCGACATCCACACCGAGGTGTTCCGCCTGCCGTCCACCTGTTTTGCCGAGGAAGACGGCGCCATCGTCAGCTCGGCACGCTGGCTGCAGTGGCACTGGAAAGGCGCCGACGCACCGGGCGAAGCCAAGGGCGACAACGAGATCATCGGCGAGCTGTTCAACACCCTGCGCCAGATGTACCTGCAGGAAGGCGGCAAGGTGGCCGAACCCATCCTGAACGTGGCCTGGAACTACCGCGACCCCAACGCGCCATCGGCAGAAGAGCTGGCGCGCGAGATGAACGGCAAGGCGCTGGCCGACCTGCCGGACCCGAAAGAGGCCGGCAAATTCCTGGCCAAGAAAGGCGAGCAGCTGCCAGGCTTTGCCGCATTGCAGGACGATGGCAGCACCAGCTGCGCGTGCTGGATTTTCTCCGGTAGCTGGACGCAGGCCGGCAACCAGATGGCACGCCGCGACAACACCGACACCGGCCTGGGCAACACGCCAGGCTGGTCGTGGGCGTGGCCGGCCAACCGCCGCATCCTGTACAACCGCGCCAGCTGCAACCCGGCCGGCGCACCGTGGGACCCAACACGCAAGCTGATTGGCTGGAACGGCGAAAAATGGGCCGGTGCCGACATCCCCGACTTCAAGGCCGACGCCGGCCCGGATAGCGGCATGAACCCGTTCATCATGAACCCAGAAGGCGTGGCGCGGCTGTTCTGTACCGACAAGCTGGCCGACGGCCCCTTCCCCGAGCACTACGAGCCAATGGAAAGCCCGATCGGTACCAACCCGCTGCACCCCAAGGTAGTCAGCAGCCCGGCGGTACGCATCTTCAAGACCGACCGCGAACGCCTGGGCACGCACAAGGAGTTCCCGTACGTGGGCACTACCTACCGCCTGACCGAGCACTTCCAGTTCTGGACCAAGTCGGTACTGCTGAACGCCATTGCGCAGCCGGAACAGTTTGTCGAGATCGGCGAAGCACTGGCAAAAGAAAAAGGCATCGTGCAAGGCGACACAGTGAAGGTCAGCTCCAAGCGCGGCTTCATCAAGGCCAAGGCAGTGGTCACCAAGCGGCTGATGGCACTACAGGTGAACGGCCAGACCGTACACCAGATCGGCATTCCGCTGCACTGGGGCTGGGAAGGCGTGGCACAAAAAGGCTACCTGACCAACAGCCTGCCGCCTGCCGTGGGCGACTGCAATACGCAGACCCCCGAGTACAAATCTTTCCTGGTCAACCTGGAAAAAGCCTGAGGAGCCCCGGACCATGGCACTGCAATCACTTGATATCACCCGCCGCTCCGCCAGCCCCACGGCCAGCCCGCAGGCGCGCAAAACCATCGAAATCGCCAAGCTGATCGACGTTTCCACCTGTATCGGCTGCAAGGCCTGCCAGGTGGCCTGTTCGGAGTGGAACGACATCCGCGAGGAGGTTGGCCACAACATCGGCGTCTACGACAACCCCACCGACCTGAGCGCCGACGCCTGGACGGTGATGCGCTTTGCCGAAGAAGAAAGCAACGGCAAGCTGGAATGGCTGATCCGCAAAGACGGCTGCATGCACTGCGCCGACCCTGGCTGCCTGAAAGCCTGCCCGTCGCCGGGCGCCATCATCCAGTACAGCAACGGCATCGTGGATTTCCACCAGGAAAACTGTATCGGCTGTGGCTACTGCATTTCCGGCTGCCCGTTCAACGTGCCGCGCATCAGCAAGAAGGACAACAAGGCCTACAAGTGCACCATGTGCTCGGACCGCGTATCGGTAGGCCAGGAGCCAGCCTGCGTGAAAACCTGCCCTACCGGCGCCATCCAGTTCGGTAGCAAGGAAGACATGAAAGACGTGGCCGCCACCCGCGTGGCCGACCTGAAAACCCGTGGCTACGCCAATGCCGGCCTGTACGACCCGCAAGGCGTGGGCGGTACCCACGTGATGTACGTCCTGCACCACGCCGACAAGCCGGAACAGTACTCGGGCCTGCCCAAAGACCCGGCCATCAGCACCACCGTGCAGCTGTGGAAAGGCTGGCTCAAACCGCTGGCCACCATCGGCATTGCCGCCGCCGGCCTGTTCGGCTTCTTCCACTACATCACCGTGGGCCCGAACCGCCCGGACGACGACGATGAACACGCTGCGGCCAACCCTGCCGCCAAACAGGAGGACAAGGCATGAAAGAGCAACTGATCCAGCGCTATAGCGCAGCCGAACGCATCAACCACTGGATTGTGGCGGTGTGCTTCATCCTGCTGGCAATTTCCGGCCTGGCGTTTTTCTACCCGGCCTTCTTCTGGCTTACCGGCGTATTCGGCACCCCGCAGCTGGCGCGCATCATCCACCCCTTTGTGGGTGTGATCATGTTCGTGGCCTTTGCGCGGCAGTTTTTCCGTTACTGGCACCACAACCTGATCAACAGCGAAGACATCCGCTGGATGAAGTCGGTCAAAACCGTGCTGTCCGGCCACGAGGTAGGCGATACCGGCAAGTACAACGGCGGCCAGAAAGGCATGTTCTGGCTGATGTGCGTGTGCATGGCCGTGATGCTGGTGTCGGGCTTCATCGCCTGGCGGCCTTACTTTGCCGGCTATTTCCCCATCCCTGTCATCCGCCTGGCACTGCTGGCGCACGCCTGGGCCGCCACCGGGCTGATCGCCGGCATCATCGTGCACGTGTACGCCGCGTTCTGGGTAAAAGGCACTATCCGCGCCATGGTGGAAGGCGTAGTGACCCACGCCTGGGCCAAGAAGCACCACCCGCGCTGGTACCGTGACATGACAGGCAAGCAAAAATGAGCTGCGCGCTGCCCGTGCCTGCCGATGACACCCAGCCTGCCAGCCAGTGCCTGCCGGTACTGCGCCTGCAGGCGGGTAGCGCGGTGGCCGCCACCGACCAGCTGATTACCGAAGTACCCGTGGCCATGGTGTACAACGGCGTCTCGCACGCAGTGCTGCTGGCCAGCCCCGCCGACCTGCACGACTTCGCGCTGGGCTTTGCCCTGAGCGAAGGCATCCTGGCCCACGCCAGCGAGCTGTACGACTGCGAGGCCTGGCAAAGCGAGGCCGGCATCGAGCTGCGGCTCGATATAGCCAGCGCGCGCTTTAGCCAGCTCAAAGCACGGCGGCGCAATATGGCCGGGCGCACCGGCTGCGGCCTGTGCGGCGTAGATAGCCTGGACGCCGTGGCGCAAACCATCGCGCCACTGCCCTTGCGGCCAACCTTGCACGCCGACAGCATCGCCCGCGCCGTAGCCGCCCTGCCGGCACGGCAGCCGCTGCACGCGGCCACCGGTGCCGCCCACGGGGCCGCTTACTGCCACGCCGACGGCAGCATCGTGCTGGTACGCGAAGACGTAGGCCGCCACAACGCACTGGACAAGCTCATCGGCGCGCTGCGCCGGCAGGGCATCGATACCCGCGACGGCTTTGTGCTGGTATCCAGCCGTGCCAGCTACGAAATGGTGCAGAAAACCGCGCAAGCCGGCATAGCGGCGCTGATCGCCGTGTCTGCTCCCACCGCCTATGCGGCCCAGCTGGCCGGGCAATGCGGCCTGCTACTGGCAGGCTTCGCCCGCCCCGGCCGCCTGGTGGCCTACACCCATACCGAGCGGCTTATTACCGCCCACGCAACGGAAATACACCATGTTTATTGACGATCTGGCCATTCAGGACACCGCTATCCCGCAGCCGCTACGCCCGCCAGGCCAGCAGGTATTTACCCGCCGCGCCGAGCGCCTGCGCACCCTGGCACAGGGCCATGCCATGGCCGACTTCTTGCACTGCTGCGCCGCCATCGCACAAGCCCAGCAAGCTTGCCACGACAGCCTGGCCGAACAGGCGGTCAATAGCACCGCCTGCCTGCGCGACATACTGGCCCGCCTGCACCAGGCGCTGGGCCAGGCGCTGGGCGATGGCAGCCACAGCGCCATACTTTGCCTGCTGGCCATGGACGACGACGCCCTGCAGGCCCTGGCCTTGTCGCTGCGCGCCGGCACCGCTGCGGCCAACCCGGCGCTGCAGGCTGGCCTGCCGCTACTGGGCGCGGCACTGCAGGTGCAGGCTGTCATCAGCGCCCGCCAGCGTGACCTTGGCCGCCTGCAACATACCGAGAGCGACCACTGCCCGGTGTGCCACGCCCCACCGGTGGCATCGCTGCTGCGCCGCGGCGACAGCGGTCACGCGGTGCGCTATGCCTGCTGTAGCCAGTGCGCCAGCGAATGGCACGTCACCCGTGTGAAATGCCTGGGTTGCGGCAATACCCGCCAGCTGCAATACCGCAGCCTGGCGCACCGTGATGCCGAGCCGGCTGCCGCCAACCACAAACAGCCGCACCAGCACCGCGCCGTGCAAGAGGCAGAATGCTGCGACAGCTGCCACGGCGAGCTGAAAATCGTGTCCACCCTGCTGGACCCGCTGGCCGAACCGTTTGCCGACGATCTGGCCAGCCTGATGCTGGACATGCTGGCCGGCGAAGCGGGTTACGGCCGCATCGGCGTGAACCCGTACTTTATCGCCGGTGACAGCTAGGCACGACACGCGGCCAACCCTTGGCCAAACGCAGCGCCATGGCAAACGGCCGCACACTGTGCGGCCGTTTGCATTCCCTGCCAGAAGACAAACCCAGGTTGCCATCACACCCCTGGCTTGGTCACCTTGGTGGCTGCTTGCCAGCGGTAGTAGATATCCCATTCTTCTTCGTGCGTAGGCACAAAGCCATGGCGCAGGTAGAAAAGGTTGGCCGCACTGCCACGCAGCGCCCCCAGGCACAGCGGCAAACCCGCTGCCGCCGCCTCGGCCTGCACCTGCTGCAGCACCGCACCGCCGACGCCCTGCCCTTGCAAGCCTGGCTGCACATACAGGTGGTCCAGGTAATGGCAGTCGGCCAGCTGGCGACGCGCCAGAAAGCCGATGCGCTGACCGGCGCGCACGATCCAGCGGGTATCCGCTGGCTGAAAACTGGCGGCCAACCGCGCACGCGCGCGCTCGGGGTCAAAGCGGCCGATGGCTTCCAGGCTAGGCCGCATGGCAGCCAGGCGCAGCACCAGCAGCGCCTCGAAATCGTCAGCAACGCACGGCTGCAGCTGGTAGCCCGCCGGCACGGCATCGTCAGCCAGCGGCTTGTGCATGAAAACGCTTAAAGGGTGGCCGGGGTAGTCGCCAAAGGCGGCGCAGCGCGCAAACCCCTGCGCCGTGTAAAAGGCTAGCGCCGCCGGCTGCAGCGGTCCGGTTTCCAGCATCAACGCCGGGCAGCCGGCTGCCTGCGCGGCGGCTGTCAGCTGCTGCAGCAATAGCGCGGCAACGCCCTGCCCGCGCAGCGCCGGCTGCACGTACATGCGCTTGATCTCGCCATAGTCCGCGCCTAACACCACAGCGGCGCAGCCACGCGCTACACCGGCAGCGTCACGCGCTACGGCAAAGCGCACCTGCGGCTGGCTCAGCGCCGAAATATCCAGCGTATAGCAGGCCTCGGGCGGGTACAGGCAGCCCTGGTAGGCGTCCAGCTCGGTGATGAGGGCGATAATGTCGGGCTGGCCCGGGTGTTCGAAGGCGATGTGCATGACAAGTGTCCGGCGGGCGCAAGCTTGGCCGCAAATGAAAATGGCAGGGTTTTCACCCTGCCATGCTGCGGCAATACTGGCAAGCCTTAAGCGCCTGTCTCCAGCTGGCGCACGCGCTCGAACAGGCACACGGTCGCCGCCATGGCCACATTCAGTGACTCGGCGTGGCCAGGCATGGGGATGCGCACACGCAGGTCGGCCGCCGCCAGCACGTCGGCGCTGACACCAGCCCCCTCGTTACCGAACACAAAAGCCACATCACCGGCCAGATCCTGGCCATACAGCGATACGCTGCCCTCCAGATGGGTGACCAGCTTGCGGCCCGGCCAGGCGGCCAGTGCAGCTGGCAGGTCGGCCGCTTCGTGGATATTCAGGGCAAAGTGCGCGCCCATGCCGGCGCGTAACACCTTGGGCGAGTACACATCCACGCAGCCTTTGGACAGATACACATCGCGCACGTTGGCCGCAGCCGCACAGCGCAGGATGGTGCCGAGGTTACCCGGGTCCTGCACATCGTCCAGCATCACGCACGGCGCGCCGCTGGCGGTGGCGTGCGCTGCCGGGCGGCGGCACACGGTGAGCACCTCGGCCGGGGTGGCCAGCGCGGTGACTTTGGCCAGTACCGGCGTGGCCACCAGCACCGCCAGGCGGCGGTCCAGCCTGGCCAGCAAGGGCAGCAGCTCGCCGTGGTGCTGCGCGCTTTCGTTTACGTAGACAGCGTCAATGCCCAAGCCTGCGTCGATGGCAGATTGCAGCAGGTGCAGGCCTTCCAGCACCAGCTGGCCGTGCTTGCGGCGCTCGCGCGCATTAGTAAGCAGGCGGCCCAGATGTTTGAGTTCATCGTTGGCCGCCGAGGTAAGGGTTTTCTGGAATGTCATGCTTTACAAGGCTATCTGCGACACCCGCGCCACGGTTTCCTTGAAGCGCTGGTAGGTGTCGTCGTCTATGGGTTTATTGCTGCGGAAATTATCGACAAAGAATACGCCCGCCAGTGTATGGCCGGTAAACACCGACATGCAGGCAAAGGCGCTGTCGCCCAGGTGGCCAAAGAACGGGTCTTCGTACTTGCGCGCCAGCTGCGCCCGTGTGGCGGCGGGCGCATGGAAGCTTTGCGGCTTGCTGGCCAGCAGGTTGAAGAAGCTGCCCGGCTCCAGCGATACCGCCAGCTTGCGTATCGGGTCGTGGTCGTCCAGCCCTACCTGGTAGCGCAAGCGCAAAGTGTGGGTGGGCTGGTCGTAGCGCAGGAAAAAAATGCGCTCCAGCTTGAGGTCGTTGGCAAAGTGGCGGATAGACTCGCGCAGCGCCACATCCAGCTGCTCGGCACCACTGAGCGTGGAGACCGGGTTTTGCTTGACCAGGCTGGGGAACGGGCCTTCCAGATACATATAGGCGCGGGCGCTGTAGGTGTAGCCGGTAGCACGCGGGTTGCGTGCAATCTGCAAAATGGCCTGCTGCACCACCTTGTGCGCCTCTTCCGGGCTGCAGCCTATCAGCTTGGCCGCCGCCTCGATACCCACATTCCACTGCGAGCGCCACCAGCCCTGGTCCACGCCGTTGGCGGTGGCAATGGCCAGCTTGAGCAGCTGCTTGCGGCGGTTGCCCGGGCCGGTACCCAGGTTGGCCAGCAGGCCGCTTGGCAGCGGCATTTTCTGGATGAAATGCTCCAGCAGCTTGGGGTACTCGGTTTTGAAAACGTCGGACACTTCCTGCAGCAGCGGGCCGTGCGGCACCCGGTTGCGGTAAATCAGGTACAGGCAGGCCGGCAGGTTGTACACCAGCGCCGCCAGGAAGCAGTCTTCTACCTTGTAGTCGTCCAGCATGGCCAGCCAGCCCTTGATGGTAAAGGCAGCAATACGGCTGCGCCCCAGCCAGTCACCCAGCGCGTCCAGCACGTCTTCGTCCAGCTTGCCACGGCTCACTTCCAGTATCGGGATGTTGCGGTAGCGGGTGTTGACGGCCTCCAGCCCCAGCATCATCAGCATCTGCTCCACCGTAGGGGTGGCCTCGCTGCGTTGCAGGGCTTTGGACGCACCCACTACCCGCAGCAGGTCCAGCAGCAGGAAAGGGTCGGACAAGGTAAGGTTGGACAGATCGGAAAACGCGATCTGGTCAGGGTGCTGACTCATCATCTGGCGCACCTTGACTGCGGTGCCAGGCAGGATAGGCCAGCGGTTTTCAGCCAGGGAAGACAACCAGTTAGCTAGTTCCATGCGGGTGCCGCCAGATCAAGAGTTCTTTTTGCAAAATCCCCCCCAGCGGCAAGCGCTGGGCAGGCTCTTCAGTATTGATAGTGAATGTATTACTAATCAGCCAGCTATTTGTGTGGCATTTATTTAAAAAATACTGCCACACTTTTTCCATCGGCGCCGGGGAAAGAAAGGCGTGAATCACGTCGTACTGCGCCCAGTCTTGCTGCCAGAAGTTACCGTAGTACAGCCGAGCATTGGCCGGCCGGCCGGACAGCACAAAGCGGCAGTAGCTCCATAACCAAGGCAGCATGGCATTCTCGACACCCGCCACCTGCACATCCGGGCGCAGCTGCGCCAGGCGCAATACCACGCGGCCATCGCCACTGCCCAGGTCCAGGACACGGGCGCCTTGCGGCAGCCAGGCCGCCAGCACCTCGGTACTTTCGCGCGACGACAGGTACAGCGGCACACGCTCGGTGATGGCATTGCGTGACACGGCATAAGTCAGCACAAACGCCAGCAGATACACCCAGGGAGGCAGCGCCAGCCACAATGCGGCCAACACCAGCGGGCCTGCCACGGCATGCAGCCAGCGCGCCATGCCACGCTGGCGCAGCAGGCTGGCCAGCAGCAAGGCCAGCACCGCCTGCAACCCACACCACAGCACGGGCTGCGCCAGCGGTGCCACAAAGTAAAACACCAAGAGCGCGGCGCTCAGCTGGATCAGCAGGGCACGCAGCAGCGCTGCCAGCATCAGTGCCCGCCTGCCGGCGCTACCGCAGCAGCCGCCTCTTGCGGGCTGCTGACCGTGGCCTTGCTCAGGTCGGCATCGCTGGAAATCAGACCGTCGCCACGGATACGCGACTCGGCGTCCTTGTTCAGGATCACAATGGCGATACGGCGGTTTTCCGGGCTGAATACGTTCTGCTTGTTCAGCGGATCTGCCGGGCCCAGGCCCACCACGCGCAGTACCTTTTCATCCAGCATGCCACCGGCAATCATCTCGCGCCGCGCCGCATTGGCACGGTCGGCAGACAGCTCCCAGTTGGTATAGCCGGCGTCACTGCCGGAAAAACGGTTGGCATCGGTATGGCCGGAAATACTGATGCGGCTGTCGATATCGTTCAGCTCGCGGCCGATGGACTGCAGGATCTCGCGGGTATGTCCCAAGGGAGCAAAGCCACCCGACTGGAACATGGGGCGATTCTGTTCGTCGATGATCATGATGCGCAAACCATCGGGCGTCATTTCCATCTTCACCTGGTTTTTGAACTGTTTCAGCGCCTCGCTCTTGGCCATGCTGTCTTCCAGCTTGCTCTGCAGGCGCTTTTGCAGCTTGTTCAGCTTTTGTGCTTCTTCTTCGGCCTTGGCCGGGTCCGGGTTACCCTTTTTGACCAGGCCGGCAGATTTGGTCAGGTCGGTACCGCCCCCCTTGATCACCGATGTAGAGGCGCCCGCTCCTTCACCACCTTGCAAGGCGGTTTTCAGGGGCGATTTGAAATAGTCGGAGATGCCGCTAAGCGTGCCCTGCGAGGTAGAGCCCAGCAGCCACATCAGCAGGAAGAACGCCATCATGGCGGTAACAAAGTCGGCGTAGGCAATTTTCCACGCCCCGCCGTGGTGGCCGTGGCCACCTTTCTTGATCTTTTTGACGACTATGGGGCGTTGTGATTCGTCAGCCATGCTTGCAGCCCTTGTTATCGCGGGTAAACGGCGGGCGCGGCGCTGGCCGGCATGCCCGTCGGTATGGTTAAACACTGCCGCCACTTACTGCGTGCGGCCAACCCTTATCTTACTACATGACTTGCAGCTGCTGTGCTGCCTTGCCACTGCCACTCGGCATGCGCGGCGCGACCAAACGGCAAAAAACCCGCCGCAGCGGGTTTTTTGCTAGCCGCGGGCGGCTCAGGCCAGGCCTTTTGCCTTCAGCTGGCGCTCGAACTCGGCCATGCAACGCGCGGCCGTATCGATCATCTGGTCTACCTCGGCCTTGCTGATCACCAGCGGCGGTGCCGACACAATATGGTCGCCGCAGGCACGCATGATCAGGTTATTGGCAAAGAAGATGTCACGGCACATCAGGCCGATCTCGCCCCAGTTGTCGAACAGCTCGCGCGTGGCTTTGTTTTTCACCAGGGTAAACGCCTGGATCAGGCCTACGCCGCGGATGTCGTCCACGTGTTCGAACTGGCTGAAGGTTTCGCGCCAGCGCTGTTGCATGTACGGGCCGATGTCTTCTTTCACGCGCTGTACGATGCCTTCGTCGCGCAGGGCTTTCACGTTGGCGTGCGCCACGGCGGCGGCAACCGGGTGGCCGCTATAGGTAAAGCCGTGGTTGAAATCGCCACCGGCAGCCAGGGTGCTGGCCACTTCGTCGTTCACGAACACGGCACCGATAGGCAGATAGCCGGACGACAGGCCTTTGGCGGTAGTGAAGATGTCCGGCTGGAAGCCGAAATGCGTCTGGCCGAACCATTCGCCGGTGCGGCCAAAGCCGCAGATGACTTCGTCGGCCACCAGCAGGATGTCGTACTGGCGGCAGATGCGCTGTACTTCCGGCCAGTAGGTAGACGGCGGCACAATCACGCCGCCGGCGCCCTGGATAGGCTCGCCCACAAAGGCCGCAATCTTGTCAGCGCCGACTTCCAGGATTTTTTCCTCGATCCAGCGCGCGGCAGCTACGCCGAACTCTTCCGGGGTCATGTCCTTGCCGTGTTTGTAGTACCACGGCTGTTCAACGTGCACGATGCCGGGAATCGGCAGATCGCCCTGCTCGTGCATATAGCTCATGCCACCCAGGCTGGCGCCACCGATGGTGGAGCCGTGGTAGCCGTTCCAGCGGCCGATCAGGGTTTTCTTCTCTGGCTTGCCCTTCACGTCCCAGTAGCGGCGCACCATGCGGATCATGGTATCTACCGACTCGGAGCCGGAGTTGGTGTAGAACACGTGGTCGAAACCCTGCGGGGCAACTTCGGCCAGCAGGTGCGACAGCTCTACCACCGCCGGGTGGGAGGTCTTGAAGAAAGTATTGTAATAAGCCAGCTCGTCCATCTGGCGCTTGGCCACGTCGGACAGGTCCTTGCGGCCGTAGCCGATGTTCACGCACCACAGGCCGGCCATGCCGTCCATGATCTTGTTGCCTTCGCTATCCCACAGGTAAATGCCGTCCGCACGGGTAATCATGCGCACGCCCTGCTCGTTCAGCGAAGCGGTGTCGGTAAAGGGGTGCAGGTGGTGAGCGGCATCCATCTCGCGCCAGGCTGCGGTGTTACGTTGCTGCGTCATTTCTACTCTCCGGTAAACACCGCCTGCGGCACCAAGGTTGGCCGCAGGCGGTAGCATGCGTTGTTGTCGTTATGGTGTTACACGTGCAGCAGCAGGAATTTGCGTTCCCACGGGCTGATCACGCGGAAGTACTCGGAGAATTCCTTCTCCTTCATACCCACATACATTTTCACGAAGCGCGGGCCAAGAATCTCGGCGATGTCACTGCAGTTTTTCAGGCGCACCAGCGCTTCTTCGGTGCCGTGCGGGAACTGGAACGGCAGCTCGTAAGCATCGCTGGACAGCGGGTCGCGCGGCTTGATCTTGTTCACCATGCCCAGGTAACCGCAGGCCAGGGTGGCCGCCATGGCAATGTACGGGTTCACGTCCACGCCCGGTACGCGGTTTTCCACGCGGCGCGCAGCCGGGGACGAGTGCGGTACGCGCAGGCCCACGGTGCGGTTGTCGTAGCCCCACTCCACGTTGGTCGGCGCAGCGGTGTAGCGCGACAGACGGCGGTAGCTGTTGACGTACGGCGCGAAGAACGGCATGCATTCCGGCAGGTAGTGCTGCAAACCGCCGATGAAGTGCAGGAAGTCATCGGAGGTGCTGCCGTCCGGGTTGCTGAAAATGTTCTTGCCGGTTTCGATGCTGGCCACGCTCTGGTGGATGTGCATCGCGCTGCCCGGCTCGCCTTCCATCGGCTTGGCCATGAATGTGGCATACATATTATGGCGGAAGGCGGCTTCGCGCACTGTACGCTTGAACAGGAATACCTGGTCGCACAGGTCCAGCGCATTACCGTGCAGGAAGTTGATTTCCATCTGCGCGGTGCCGATTTCGTGAATCAGCGTGTCCACTTCCAGGTTCTGGGCGTGGCAATAGTCATAAATGTCTTCAAACAGCGGGTCGAACTCGTTTACCGCATCGATGGCGTAGGAGCGGCGGCCGAATTCGGCGCGGCCGGTACGGCCGATAGGTGGTGCCAGCGGGATGTCCGGGTCCGGGTTGGGCGACAGCAGGTAGAACTCCATCTCCGGCGCCACCACCGGTGCCCAGCCCTTGTCTTCGTACATCTTCAGTACGCGGCGCAGTACGTTACGCGGTGCCACTTCTACCGGCTGGCCATCGGCGCGGAAGGCGTCGTAAATCAGCTGGGCGGTAGGGTCGGTGGCCCATGGCACGTAGCGCAGGGTGTTGGGGTCGGGCAGCAGTACCATGTCCGGGTCGGTCAGGTCCAGCATGCTGTCGTCGGGGTAGTCGCCGGTAACGGTCTGGATCAGTACCGCCTCCGGCAAGCGCATTTCCGACTCGGAAACGAACTTGTCTTTCGGAACGATCTTGCCGCGTGCCACGCCGGTCATATCCGGCACAATGCACTCCATCTCGGTAATACGGTGCTCGCGCAGCCATTCAAACATTTGGTGACTCATGATGCATTTCCTCTATTTTCCGGTCTATGCCGGAAGGGTTTGCCGAGTACACGTCTATTGGTTTCGACGCATACGGCGCTCTCGGCAAGCGTCGCCGAAAGCCTTGAAAATCGCTTGTGAAGCCTTGTTGTCCCAGTATTTCCATTCCGGGTGCCACTGTACGGCGTAGGCAAAACCGGGGGCCTTGTCAAAGCGATACGCTTCTACCAGGCCGTCTTCGGCCAGCGCCTCGGCCACCAGGCCATCGGCCAGGCGCTTGATGCCTTGCTGGTGAATGGAGTTCACCTGCACGCTGTCACAGCCCAGCCAGCCCTGCAGCCAGCTGCCTGCGGCCAAGCTTACCGGGTGCGCCGGGCCGTACATGTGGTCCAGGTCTTGCGTATCCGGCTCGCGGTGGTCGTGCAGCCCCGGCACTTCCTGCACGTGCTGGTGCAGCTCGCCGCCCATCACCACATTGATCTCCTGGAAGCCGCGGCAGATACCCAACAGTGGCACGCCTTCTTTTACCAGCATGTCGATCAACGGCAGCGTGGTGGCGTCGCGCGCCTTGTCGTGCAGCGTACCCTCACGGCTGGGCTCGCCCTGATAGTGGTGCGGCTCCACATTGGATGGCGAACCCGGCAGCAGAATGCCGTCCACCAGGTCGACAATGGCGCGCAGCTGGCTGGCATCGCCCAGCGAAGGGATAAGGATGGCCACGCCACCGGCCCCGCCCACGGCGGCGGTGATGTACTTCTCACCTACCGCGTGAAACGGAAACAAGCCGATCTGCTTGACGTCGCACGGTATCCCGATAATGGGTTGCAACATGATTTCCTCGTTTGTCAGTACGCTGCCCGGGCAGCGGCCAGTGGCTCGACATAGTCGTAGCCCAGGGCCTGCGCCACCGCAGCGTGGGTTACCTTGCCACGGCAGACATTCAGGCCGTGACGCAGGTGTTCGTTATCCGTCACCGCCTGTACCCAGCCCTTGCCCGCCAGTTCCAGCGCATACGGCAAGGTGGCGTTGGTCAGCGCCATGGTGGCGGTTCTTGCAACACCGCCCGGCATATTGGCCACGCAGTAGTGCACGATGCCATCCACAATATAGGTGGGGTCCTGGTGCGTGGTGGCACGGCTGGTTTCAAAGCAGCCGCCCTGGTCAATGGCTACATCCACCAGTACCGCACCCGGCTTCAGGTGCTTGAGCATGGCACGACTCACCAGCTTGGGCGCCGCGGCACCCGGTATCAGCACCGCGCCGACTATCACGTCCGCCTCGCGGATACTGTCTTCGATGTTGGCCGCATTGGACATCAGCGTTTTGATACGCCCGCCAAATACCATGTCTATCTCTTTCAAGCGCGCCAGCGATTTATCCAGAATGGTGACATCCGCCCCCAGCCCCATCGCCATGCGCGCCGCATTCAAGCCCACCACCCCGCCGCCGATCACCACCACCCGGGCCGGTGCCACACCGGGCACACCGCCCAGCAGCACGCCACGGCCGCCTTGCGCTTTTTCCAGTGCATGCGCGCCGGCCTGAATCGCCATGCGCCCTGCTACCTCGGACATCGGCGCCAGCAGCGGCAGGCCGCCACGCTCGTCGGTGACCGTTTCGTAGGCGATGGCCACCGCGCCCGATTCCAGCAGCAGGCGCGTTTGCTCCGGGTCCGGTGCCAGGTGCAAATAGGTAAACAGCAGCTGCCCGGGGCGTAACATGCGACACTCCACCGGCTGTGGCTCTTTTACCTTGATGATCATTTCTGCCTGGGCAAACACCTCGTCGGCACGGGCGGCAATGCCGGCCCCGGCCTGCAGGTAGTGCTCATCGGTAAAACCGATTGCCAGGCCAGCCTGACTTTGCACAATCACCTTGTGGCCGGCGGCCACCAACTCACGCACACCGGAGGGCGTAAGGCCCACGCGGTACTCATGATTTTTGATCTCCTTCGGAACGCCGATTAACATAGCTGACTCCTTTGGTGGTGTCGTGAATAATTAGCAGCAATTGTTTAAAAAAATCTACAACAAGCTTGCAGTCACACACTGATTTTGACTATAACTTGCACACCTTGCAAAGAAATTTCGATTTTGCAGCGCAGCAGTGCAGTAAAAAGTGGTCAAAATCCTTATCATCGAACGTCTAAAATTATTAACATTTGGATTGGACAGGAACATATGGATGTTGGTGCACGACTCAGGATGGTTCGCGAACGCATGGGGCTTTCCCAGCGCGAACTGGCCAAACGGGCTGGGGTGACAAACGGCACGATCTCGCTGATCGAACAAAACCGTGTCAGCCCTTCCATCAGCTCGCTGCGCAAGGTACTGGAAGGCATGCCAATGACCTTGTCGGACTTCTTCACCTTCGACACCGAGCCGCAACAAGCGCATGTATTTTACACCAGCGACGAATTACCCAACCTGGGTAATGATCAAATCCAGTTGCTGCTAGTAGGTACAGCGCACGAGCGGCGCGACATTGCCATCCTGCGCGAGGTATACCAGCCAGGCGCCGACACCGGCCCCGACATGCTGGTACACGAAGGCCAGGAAGGCGGCGTGATATTGAAGGGGGAGGTAGAAATCACCGTGGGCAGCGACGTACGCGTACTGGGCCCGGGCGATGCCTACTATTTCGACAGCAAGCAGCCACACCGTTTTCGCAACGTTGGCAACGACACCTGTGAAATTGTGAGCGCAAGCTCCCCGCCAACGTTCTAAATCGCCTCCCAAGCGGGGCGAACCCGATACTACAGAGGAGAAACACCATGGCTCGCACCCATGCAGAATGGAAAGCCCTTTCCGGCCAGATCACCATCGAGGGCCGCGCCTTCGTGGATGGCCAGTACGTCACCGCTGCGGACGGGCGCACATTCGACTGTATCAACCCGGCAACCGGCGACAAACTCGCCACCATCAGCTGGGCTGGCACCGCCGAAGTGGCGCAAGCTGTCGCCGCTGCACGGCGCGTATTTGAAAGTGGCAACTGGTCCGGGCTGGCACCGCTGGCTCGCGGCCGCATTCTGAAGCGCTTTGCCGCACTGATCCGCCAGCATGGCGACGAACTGGCCCTGCTGGAAACGCTGGACGCCGGCAAACCCATCGGCGACACCACCACCGTGGATGTGCCCGGTGCCGCGTATTGCGTGGAATGGTTTGCCGAAGCGATCGACAAGATCGGCGGCGAAGTGGCCCCGGTAGACCCCAAACTGGTGGGCCTGGTATCGCGCGAGGCCATTGGTGTGGTAGCCGCTGTGGTGCCGTGGAACTTCCCCATCCTGATGGCCAGCTGGAAATTCGGCCCGGCACTGGCTGCCGGTAACGCCGTGATCCTGAAACCATCGGAAAAGTCGCCGCTTACCGCCATCAAGTTGGCCGCACTGGCCAAAGAGGCCGGCATGCCGGACGGCGTATTCCAGGTATTGCCTGGCGCGGGCGACGTGGGCCAGGCGCTGGCACAGCATATGGACATCGACTGCATTGCCTTTACCGGCTCCACCGGTGTGGGCAAACTGATTGCCACCGCTGCCGCGCAGTCCAACCTCAAGCGCTCCTGGCTGGAGCTGGGCGGCAAATCGCCCAATATCGTACTGGCAGACTGCCCGGACATCGGCCGTGCCGCGCGCACCGCTGCCGGTGCCATCTTCTACAATATGGGCGAAATGTGTACCGCCGGCTCGCGCCTGCTGTTGCACAAAGACATCAAGGACGCCTTCCTGGCCGAGTTCAAGAAAGCCGCTGCTGCCTACCAGCCGGCCGACCCGCTGGACCCGGCCACCAGCATGGGTGCCATTGTGGACCGCGTCCAGTACGACAAGGTGCTGGGCTACATCGCCAAGGCGCGCGAGGAAGACTGCGAGCTGGTCTGCGGCGGTAACGCCACCCGCACTGACGAAGGCCTGTTTATCGAGCCTACCGCCTTTGTGTGCCCGCGCCCGGACATGACCATCTGCCGCGAGGAAATCTTTGGCCCGGTACTGTCCATCATCACCTTCAGCGACGTGGAAGAAGCCATCCGCATTGCCAACGATACCGAATACGGCCTGGCGGCCGCGGTGTGGACCAGCAATGTCAGCACCGCGCACCAGGTATCGCGCCGCCTGCGCGCCGGCACCGTATGGGTGAACTGCTACGACGAGGGCGGTGACATGAACTTCCCGTTCGGCGGCTTCAAGCAGTCCGGCAATGGCCGCGATAAATCGCTGCACGCGCTGGAAAAGTACACCGAGCTCAAGTCTACGCTGATCAAGCTGTAACAGCGCCTGCTCCCGACCAAACCAAGCCTGCCACGAGCAGGCTTTTTCTTTTATTGCCTGGGGCACCACCGCACAGACAAAATGTCGCAGTCACTAGCGCCAGGGACAGAAAGTCGCACTGTCGGCGTAAGATATCGGCAGCCTGCACCGACCAAAGCAGGCAGGCACCGCACCAGCCGTGGCTGCGGCCAACCTTGCCACCTGCAGCCACAGCTGGCAGGCCATTTGCTTAGACATGGCCTTACCCAGCACTCACCCACGGGAATGCCCCATGTTGTCAGACCGCTTCGGCCGCACCATCGATTACCTTCGCCTGTCGGTTACCGACCGCTGCGACCTGCGCTGCAGCTACTGTATTCCCAAGGGTTTCAAGGGTTTTGAGGAGCCGGCCAACTGGCTAAGCTTCAACGAAATCGAGCGCGTGGTGGCAGCCTTTGCCCGGCTCGGCACCCGCCGCTTTCGCCTCACAGGTGGCGAACCGCTGCTGCGCCGCAACCTGCCCGCCCTGGCTGCCAGCCTGTCTGCCCTGCCAGGTGTCGAAGACCTGTCGCTATCCACCAACGCCACCCAGCTGGCCGAACACGCCCACGCCCTGCACCACGCCGGGGTACGCCGGCTGAACGTGAGCCTGGACTCGCTGCGCGAAGACTGCGTACACGACATCACCGGCAGCCATAGCCTGCCCAAGGTGCTGGACGGCCTGCGCGCCGCGCGCGAGGCGGGTTTTGAGCGCATCAAGATCAATATGGTACCCATCGCCGGCGTCAACGACGCCGATATCGAACCCATGGTGGCATTCTGTATCGAAAACGGCCTGATCCTGCGCCTGATCGAGGCCATGCCCATGGGCAGCACCGGGCAGCATACGCAGGGGCTTAACCTGCAGCACACGCTGGCGCAGCTGCAACAGCGCTTTGACCTGCGGCCAACGTGCAAAACCCTGGGCGGCGGCCCGGCCCGCTACTGGGAAAGCGCCGATGGCGGCTTTACCCTTGGCCTGATTACCCCGATGTCGCAGCATTTTTGCGCTACCTGCAACCGTGTGCGGCTGTCGGTAGACGGCACGCTATACATGTGTCTGGGGCAGGAAGAGCGCTGTGAGCTGCGCCCGCTGCTGCGCGATGGCTGTAGCGACGCCGAGCTGGAAGCCGCCATCCGCAGCGCCATCGAGCTGAAGCCGGAAAAGCACGAGTTCATCGCGCAGCCACAGCGCGTGGTGCGCTTCATGTCGATGACCGGCGGCTAGGGCAACACGTCAGCGCGCCGCTACCGCACACCGGCACCAGGCCTGCCCTAGCCGGCACAAGCGCCCTTAAGCCGCTGTCGCCATAGCGCAGCGCATCCACCACGCCCTGCACGCCAGCACGACCCTCCCACCCGGCGCGCGATGCAGCCCGCATGACTTACCGGCCAACTACCTGGGTGCCGGCCCGCTGGCCATGCGGTCAAGACGGGCTCGCGGCCAGCCATGGCTCACCGCGGCATGGCAAAGCAAAGAAATTCCAAAATGGAATGAAAATTATAAAAATGATTCATTTCACGAATGAGTGGCACATCCCTATACTGCAATCACTCTCTGTGTTGTGTTGTGGCTCACAAGCGCAATGCCCTGAATTTCCTGCCCCGCCCGGCCAGACCGGTAGCGTGGCAAGCCGAATGGGCACCCTTGATACGAGCATTGTGCCGGCTATATGCCGGCCATTTTTTTGCCCGCTCGCCGCACAACACCGACACCCCGGCCATGCGGCCAACCCTAGCCTGCCGCGCCTATTCGCGCCTCAAGTCGCGCCAGCGCCGCTGCGTCATTGGCATTGGCAAACCCTGCCTCGTCAAACGCCACCTCGACCACCCGCAAACCCGCCAGCCAGCCGCGTATGCTGCGCCCCCCTGCCGCCAGATAGGCTGGCAAGCCGGCCAGCGCCGTCACGCGTAGCAACAGGCACGCCGGCTGCGGGCCTTGTGCCGTTACCGGCATCGCCACATCAGCGTCGCCCAGCGCCGCCTGCAGGCGGGATACCAGATCGGGAGGCAATAACGGCGTATCGCACGGGGCCGTTTGCAGCAGTGCCACATGGGCAGGCAAGCTGGCTGCCGCAGTAGCTAGCGCCGCCAGTGGCCCCATGCCCTGCCAGGGGGCCGCGTCCGGCCATACCGCGTAGCCGCCGGCGGCGTACTCGCCCAGGTGGCGGTTGGCGCTGATGGCCAGCCAGGCCACCTGCGGCTGCAGCACCTGCAGCACGTGCCGGTATAAAGGTTGGCCGCATAACAACTGCATGCCTTTGTCCACGCCACCCATGCGGCGGCCTTCGCCCCCTGCCAGCAACAAGGCGCCAATCATGCTGGCACCGCCGGCCAGGCCAGCTCGCGCTGGCTGACAAAATGGCGCTGGCTGCCATCTATCGGGTCGGTAAAGGCGATGCTGCGCGCCAGCAGCGCCAAGGGCTGGCTAAAGTCATCCGCAGCCTTGTCGTGGCGGAATACCGGGTACCACGGGTCGTGGGCGATACCGATGCCCAGCGCCGCCAGATGTGCACGCAGCTGGTGCTTCTTGCCGGTGGCCGGCTGCAGGCGGTAGCGCGCCCAGCTGCCGCGCTGAGCCAGCAGGCTGATAAGGGTTTCGCTATTGGGCTCGCCCGCCACCTCCTGCATGACAAACTCGCCAGGCACTTCGGCCAGGCGGCTGCGGTGCAGCCGTGGCAGCGACAGGTCTGGCCGCCACGGGGCAATGGCTTCGTATTCTTTTTGCACGCTGCGCTGCTCGAACAAGCGCTGGTAGGCCCCCCGGCTGGCGGCATCGACACAGAACACCATCACGCCGGCCGTTTCACGATCCAGCCGGTGGATGGGGGAAACCTGCTCCAGGCCAGGCTGGCTGCGCAGGCGGGTCAGCACGGTTTCGCGCACGTGCCGCCCGCCGGGCACGCAGGCCAGAAAGTGCGGCTTGTCCACTACCAGCAGGCGCTCGTCACGGTACAGGATGGCGATATCGAACGGCACCGGCATTTCATGCGCCACTTCGCGAAAGTACCAGATACGCAGGCCCGGCCGGTAAGGCGCCGCAGGCGCGAGCGGCTCGCCGGCGTCGTTCCACACCTGGCCTGCGGCCAACCTGTGCGCCCAGGCATCGGCCACATGGGCAAAGCGCTGGCGCAAGAAGCTCAGCAAGTCGGGCCAGTGGCCCTGTGGCAGCACCAGGCAGCTGGCGGCCACGCCCTGGCGTGGCGGAACGGGGGAGTAGGCTGTGGACATAGTCATAAAAAGTAGCAGGATTCGGGCGACAAATAGCCGCAGCGCCGGCATTTTACCGGATAATGCAGCCTTCCCATGCAACAGGCCTACGCCACCCATGAAATCTGCCGCCCTGACCGACCAAGACTACCAGCGCCTGTCCGACACCCTGGCCCGCTTCGCCGCGCAAGGCGCCATGAGCCTGGAAAAGCTGGACGGTTTTTTTGCCGCCCTGCTGTGTGGCCCGGAGCAGATCAAGCCGGTGGACTGCCTGCCGGCCATCATGGGTGCCGCCTTTGACGACGACGACGCGTTCAATACCCCCAAGGCCATGGAACAGTTTGTGCGCCTGCTATCCGGCCACTGGCTGGACATTGCCCACACCCTGCAACGCGGCCAGGCCTTCCAGCCCTGGCTGGACGAGGACGAGCACGGCCAGGTACACGGCAATGTGTGGGCCGAAGGTTTTAGCGAAGGCATGCAGCTGATGCACCAGGACTGGGGCCTGCTGTTTGATGACGAAGACGCCGCACCAGCGCTGGCACCCATCATGGCGCTGGCGTTCGAGCATCACCCTGACCCGGAAATGCGCCCCTTCCTGCATGGCGCCAGCGCAGAGCAACGCGAAGCCTGGCTGGCCAGCATTTCCGACTCGGTAGCCAGCATCTACGCTTTTTTTGCCCAGCTGCGCGCCGACATGGCCGCCGCTGAAGCCGCCGACGAAGACGAGTAAGCCATGAGCCAGGCCGCCCTGTTCTGGAATCCCCGCTTTGCCGGCGAGCAATACGCCTACGGCAACGCACCCAATGACTTCCTGAAAGAACAGGCACCCAGGTTGGCCGCAGGCAGCCGGGTACTGAGCCTGGGCGAAGGCGAAGGGCGTAATGCCGTGTACCTGGCCGCGCTGGGGCACAAGTTGACCGCCGTAGACGCCGCCCATACCGGCCTGATCAAGCTGCTGCAGCGCGCTGCACAACACAATCTGGACATGACCGCCACGCTGGCCGACCTGGCCGACTACCCCATCGCACCAGGTAGCTGGGACGCCATCGTGTCCATCTTCTGCCACCTGCCGCCCGGCCTGCGCCGGCAAGTACTGGCAGGCTGCGTAGCCGGCCTGGCGCCTGGCGGACTGTTCATCCTGGAAGGCTACACCCCGCGCCAGCTGGGTTTTGGCACCGGCGGCCCGAAAGACCCCGAGCTACTGCTGGAGCCAGATGCCCTGCGCCAGGAGCTGGCCGGGCTGGAGCTACTGCACCTTGCCGAAGTACAGCGCGAAGTCATCGAGGGCAGCCTGCACACCGGCATGGCCGCCGTACTGCAGATCGTGGCACGCAAACCCGGCCCCACCCGGGCCTGAAACGACAACGCCCTGCCAAGCATTCGCCGGCAGGGCGTTTCTGACACCTGCGCTTACTGCGCTACCGCTTGATGCCGTGCCAGCAAGGCATCAAGCTGCCCGTTACGATCCATCTGCTCCAGCTGCCGGTCAATCTGCCGCAACAGCACCGCAGCATCCGGATAGGCTCGTGACACCATGAAATGCAGCGGCACCGGCACCAGACCGGGCAACAGCCTGGCCTGCAAACGCCCGCCATCCTCACCCAGCAAGCCCAGCAGCTGCAGGCCACGCCCTACTTCTGCATACTCGGCAAAGCCACGACAGCGGCCAGCCTGCATTTTTTTCATCACCAGCAAATAACTGGACGAACCCTCATCCACTTCGTCCGGCTTCACGCCAAAAGGGGCGTAATTGAAGCCGACCAGGCCACACAAGGGCAAGGCCGGCGCCGCCCCGGGCCACAGGAACAAGGCTGGCCGCAAATGCAGGTAATGGCGGCTGAACAGAAACTGCCGGGCCCGCTCGGCCGAGAAGGTCGCCCCCATCACCACCTGCACCTGACGCCCTTGCTCAGCCAGGCTCAGACAGCGGCGAAACGGCAGCAACACGAACTCGGGGCGAAACGTACTGCTAGTCAAGACCATATGCAGCACATCCGGCGAGTAGCCCAGCACCGGGCGCGCGTTGTTATGCTGCGGCGGGCCGAAATAGGACGACGGCGGCCAACCGCTGTCGCCGCCACAGGCCACAATCCCTGCAGCAGCCGCCGACTGGGCGACCATCAGATAGAACATAAAGAAAAGTAGCCTGGCCATAATTTCCTTTCTATCGATAATGGCAGACTAACAGTGCGCCAGCGCAACAACAAGCACTTGCCACCCCTCCGGAGCCACTCACTCCATTTCTATAAACCGATATAAAAACAACACCCTGCACCCCTGCCACAACAAAGAGGCTTGCCTTTGTTTTTGAATACGTACAAAATCATAAACAAGGAGATCAGACACATGACACAAGGTGGAAAACGCGAAGGCGCAGGCCGTAAATCACGCTTCGGCGGTGACAAAACCGTCGCCATGCGCGTGCCGGAGCCACTGAAGCCCGTGCTGGAAGGCTGGCTGGACGAATACCGTAGCTTGCGCAGCCTGCGCGGCAACAGCGCCGGTGACATCGCCCTGCTGGGTGAAGCCCTGAAAAACATGTCGCTGCCACTCTTTGCCAGCCGTGTTCCAGCCGGCTCGCCCGTAGCGGCAGACGACCTGAAAGAAGCCGATATCGACCTGAACCAGCACCTGGTACGCAAGCCTGCGTCTACCTTTCTGGTTACCGTCAAAGGCGACTCCATGATCAACGCGGGCATACACGATGGCGACTTGCTGGTAGTAGACCGCTCGCTGGAGCCACGCAGCGGCAAAGTGGTGGTAGCCGTAATCAATGACGAGCTCACTGTCAAACGGCTGGAACGCTCGGCAGGCCGCATCCGCCTGTTGCCGGAAAACCCGGATTTCAAACCGATAGAAGTACCCGAAGACGCCAGTTTCTTCGTATGGGGCGTCGTGACCAATGTGATTCACGCAGTGGACTGAACAAGGAGCGCAGCATGAACAAGCATAACGACCCGGTAAAAATGATGTTCCGTGACTGGAAGCGCCTGCCGCGCGCCTTTCGTGCCGTCATCGAAGGCCAGCCCCAGGTACTACTAACGCGTACCGGCCGCAGCTACTACGCCCCGGTCGAGTTTGTCGGCTAGGCCCACCCTGCCTGCCACCCGGCCAACAAGGCAGGCCGTGACACGGCCAGCACGCACCAGACAGCCAGACCTGCATCAGAACACGCAGGGCGTTGCAGCGCAGCGCCCGCCTACAGCGTCAACACACCCCGGCCACGCCGGGGCCATGACAGGCCCAGGTTGGCCGCCCCAGCCCCTGCCAGCCCGGCAGGGGCTTTGCTTTACCCATAGCCGCCAGCAGCACACTCAGCTTGGCGCGCGCACTGGCACGAATTCCGGCTGCAGCAGCGAAAACTGCAACAGATCGTGATATTGGCCCAGCCAGAAGCCCGCATCACGCAACCGCCCCTCTTCCACAAAACCCAGCTTGCGCGCCAGCCTCAGCGACGCCGAGTTATCAGGGTGGATGCAGGCATCGATACGATGCAGCGCCATCTCGCGAAAGCCCCAGCCCAGCACCGCCTGCAAGGCCTCTTGCATATAGCCCTGCCCCCAGGCGGTGCGCCCCAGCTCGTAACCCAGCGTGGCGCGCCGCCAGCCGCGATTCCAGGCAAACAACCCGCAGGTGCCCAGCAGTGGCCCACCCTCGCGCAGTGCAATGCCCCAACGCGTGCCCGGGTTGGGCAGCTGTCGCCAGCCTTGCCACAGCGCCACGATCTGCGCCATCTGCTCTTCGCTATGCACCGGGTCGGTACCGAACCAGCGCATGGCATCGGCATCGGCAAACACTGGCAACAGCGCCGGTATGTCGTCCGGCCCGATTTGCCGCAGTTGCAATCGGTGCGTGGTCAACAAGGGGAAGGTCTCTGGCATGGCAGTCTCTACAGGAAAAGGTTGGCCGCACTGGCAATGCAGCCAAGTGTACCCGAATGCCGGATGACAAGGACATGGCAGCATGCCCAACAGGCCAGGGCAGACAAGGGCAGCCCGGTAGCCGCAGTTGCCAACACGCGCTACGGCCACATAAGTATCGCGTGGCGCGCAGCATGAAAAACGCCACCCGAAGGTGGCGTGACCGGCAGCATCATCCGCGCGGGCGATAGCCCGCCAGGCCGTAGTACAAAATGAATACGTAACACAGCATGGGCACGCCAAACGAGGCCAGCAGGCTGATATTGTCTGCCACAGTAGCCTGCAGCAGCGGCAGTACCGCACCACCCACAATGGCCATGCACAGCACACCGGAACCGGCGCCGGTCAGCTTGCCCAGGCCGGACAGTGCCAGCGAGAAAATCGTGGGGAACATGATGGAATTGCACAGGCCGACTGCCAGCAAGCTCCACATGGCCACTTTGCCACCCAGCAGCATGGCCGTGGCGATCAGCAGCACCGACAGCAGCGCATTGCACGCCAGTACCTTGCTGGCCGCAATATGGCGCATCACGGCACTACCGGCAAAGCGGCCAACCATGGCGCAGCCCCAGTACAGCGACAGCAGCTTGCCGGCATCGGCCTGGCTCAGGCCGCCTACGTCGGGCTGTTCCATCAGGCTTACCAGGAAACTGCCAATACCCACCTCGGCACCCACGTACACAAAGATACCCACGGCACCCAATACCAGGTGGCGGTGCTGCCATACGCTACCGGCCTGCTGGCCGTCCTGTGCCACTTCATCCTGGATGGCAGGCAGACGCAGCATGGCAAAAACGGCGGCGATGGCAAACAGTGCAGCGGCCAGCATCAGGTAAGGGCCTTGCACCGACGCCGCCTCGGCCAGGGCTTTTTCTTGCGCCGACACGCCGGTAATGTGCTGCGTACCGGCCAGAATCAGCATGGCACCCAGCAGTGGCGCCACGGTGGTGCCCAAGGAGTTGAACGCCTGAGTCAGGTTAAGGCGGCTGGAAGCAGTAGCCACCGGCCCCAGGCGCGTAACGTAAGGGTTGGCCGCTACCTGCAGAATGGTAATGCCGCTGGCCAGCACAAACAGCGCCCCCAGAAAGGCCGGGTAGGACAACGTAGCCGCTGCCGGGTAGAACAGCAGGCAACCCACCCCGGCCATGCCAAGGCCGGCCACGATACCGCGCTGGTAGCCCAGCAGGTGCACCAAGCGGCCAGCGGGCAGCGACACCACAAAGTAGGCGGTAAAGAAACTGAACTGGATCAGCGCAGCCTGCACGTAGCTTAGCGAGAACACGCCTTTCAGGTGCGGAATCAGGATGTCGTTCAGCGAGGTAATCAGGCCCCACATGAAAAACAGGGTGGTGAGTACGGCTAGCGATTTGCCGTGTTGTGTCTCTCCATGCGCGTGCATGTATGTGCTCCGGTGGTAATGGGCGAAGGCGCGCAGTCTAAGTTCAAGTAGCGTTGTACTCGACTGTTTTCAGCGTTTTTCGGGCAGCCACCAGCACACCAGAATGAATAAGCACGAAAAATCATGCACTTGAAGTCGCACCACAACACAAATGCAGCCGACTTCGCCGCCAAACCGCCGATAAATATGTAAGTTTCAAGTAAGAAAACTACAAAGCCACCCGGCAGGCAACCCGGCTTTCGCCCTCAGCCCTGCCGCTGACGCACCACGGTCGGCCCCTGCAGCACTCATCACGCCAGGCACAAACATGCCGCCACAAAAAAAGCAGCAAACGGTTTGGCCGCCCGTCAGCCGGCAGGGTCGCCGGGCTGATACACGCACACAGCGTGCTTGCCGGATGCCTTGGCCTGATACATGGCGCTGTCCGCCCGGCGCAGCACCTCGTCCACACCGGGCGACGGGCCTGCCGCAAAGCAGGCCAGACCGATACTGACCGACACCTGCACGGCGTGGCCATCGAGCTGCTGCACCTCGCCCAGCTGTGCGGCCAACTGCTGCATGGCGCGGGTGTAATCGTGCTCCCCCACCAGCAGCAGTACAAACTCGTCGCCCCCCATGCGTGCTGCGCATTGCGCGGCCGGCCACTGCTGCAGCTGGCGGGCAATGCGCTGCAGCAAGGCATCGCCAGCGGCATGGCCATAGTGGTCGTTCACCGGTTTGAAACCGTCCAGGTCCAGGTAAGCCAGCGCCCACGGCTGCACTGGTGGCGGCTGCAGCCAGGCTTGCAGGCTGGCGATCAGCGCACGGCGGTTGGCCAGGCCGGTCAGCGCATCGGTATGTGCCTGGCCCGCCAGCTGCTGGCGCACCAGGTCTTGCTGCTGCGCCAGCTCGCGCAAGCGGGTATCAGTGCGCGCCAGCCAGCCCAGAATGGTGTCGGCCTCGGCCTGCGGGGCGGGCAAGGTCTGTACATCACCGATCTGTACGATATAGCGGTACAGCTGGCGCAGGCTGCCGCCCAGTACGTCGCGGCTATAGCTGCGCATGCGCAGCAACAACACACACAAGCCGGCGGTTACCAGCAGGAATACAAAGCGCACCAGCCTGGCCTGCATGGCGGCTTGCTGCACCTCGAATAGCGTACGCTGCTCGATAAGCTGATAAAACTCGTCGATGGGGCGCATGATGCGCGCCTTGTGCTGCATATAGTTTTCGTCGTTCACCATCTGTAGCGCCTGCGCCCGCAGCCGGGCGGCCTGGCTTGGCGGCAGCGCATCGCTACGCGCCACCATGTCCATGGCGGCCAGCTCGATACGGACCAGACTATCGGACTGCTGCTTGGCGCTGGCCAGGCGGGCGAACTCCTGGCTGGAAAAATGCGCAGCCTGCATCAGCAAAATCAGGCTGGCCGTGTCGCCCGCAGGCTTGGGGCGATCATGGCGCGGATACACCAGATCCCAGTAGATCTGGTTGTAATGCAAAGGCCGCGGCGCCGTGCCGTCACGGATGGCGATGATGTCGGAAAAGTACTGACGATACTTCGGGTTGCCAGTGGCCACATAGCTGCGCACCATGCGGGTAAGGTCATCGGATGACTGGCGTA
Organism: Vogesella aquatica; assembly: GCF_028548455.1. Classification (GTDB taxonomy): domain Bacteria; phylum Pseudomonadota; class Gammaproteobacteria; order Burkholderiales; family Chromobacteriaceae; genus Vogesella; species Vogesella aquatica. Next base: position 156,130 of record NZ_JAQQLF010000006.1, on the reverse strand, counting down.
GCTCGTCGGCGAGCAGATAGGATTGATAGCGCCGCTCGTTGGCCTGATCAAGACGCCACTCGGTAAAGACATACAAGGCAAACGTAGCGGTAAACACCACAAACAGCATCAGCGTGCTGACAAACAGCCACTGCAGGCGATCCAGATTCTTCTGTGCTGCACTCATGTCATTCCTATCGGCCGCCACCACCCGGCATGCCGGGCTTGGCCACGGCGTGCTGCGGCATCACCATGAGCGGCCACATCCCCCCCCAAGGGCGACGCCCGGCAACAAACCCCTCACAAAAGGCACCTGCGCCAGACACGCAAACGCTGGCGGCGAGTCCGCACCAGGCCCAGCAGCCTGCCGGCACCGCTCCTGCCTGGCGCACACCGCCATTATCGGCATACTTTCATGCCAGCTTGACAGGCTAGCGCTGCAGGCTCAGCGGCCAGCGTGGCGCAACAGCTGCACACTGGCCAGCCCCAGCCCCGTCATCAGCAAAGAGCCAGCCAGATGGCTGCCGATATGCGCCAGCGCCCAGACCCAGCGCCCCTGCTGCAGCAGCGTTACCGACTCGGCAGAAAAGGTAGAAAACGTGGTGAGCCCGCCCAGAAAACCGGTGACCACAAACAGCCGCCACTCCGGCGGCAGCTGCGGGTTGGCCGCAAAAATGGCCAGCGCCACGCCAATCAGGTAGGCACCGGCCAGGTTGGCCGCCAAGGTGCCCGGTGGCAAGGCAGGAAACAGCGCATTCAGGGAAACAGACAGCAGCCAGCGCAGCACCGCCCCCAGCGCAGCCCCCAGGCTGATAGACAAAATGGCCAGCACGCGCGCACCCCGCTAATGAATCAGGCTGCCACTTTAGCCCAGCACAGCCCGCGCCGCCAAGCCGGCAACAAAAAGCCCTGCTGCGGGGCAACAGGGCTTTTGCTGTGATGCGGCCAACCTTCAGGCGTGCATTTAATCGCGATACACCGCCGGCTGGCCCGTTACAGCAGCCATCACCGCCAGCTGGATATCCTCGGACATCAGCATGGCAGCGTTCCAGTTGGCCACATGGCTCAGGCCATCGGCCACGCTGTGGTCGCGGCTGTAGTTCAATACTTCCTTGGTACCCTGCACCGCCAGTGGCGATTTGGCGGCAATGGCCGTGGCCATGTCCATGGCGGCAGCCAGTACAGCAGCCGCATCCGGCAATACGCGGTTGACCAGGTGCATGCGCTCGGCGTCGGCCGCTTTCACGTCGCGGGCGGTGAGCGCCATTTCGCGGGCATTGCCCTCGCCCACCACGCGGCCCAGGCGCTGCAGCGTGCCCACATCGGCCACCATGCCTACATCCACCTCGCGCACGCTGAACACGGCGTTCTCGGCCGCCAGGCGGATGTCTGCGGCCAACACGATGTCCAGCGCACCGCCCACACAGGCGCCATGAATGGCGGCAATCACCGGCTTGCGGCATAGCTCCAGGCTGCTGACATTGGCTTGCAGGCCCAGAATGATGCGGCGTAGTTTGTCGCGCTTGCGCGCCTCGCAGTCTTCCTCGATGGCTTTTTGCATATTCATCAGCATGGACAGGTCTATGCCGGCACAGAAATGCTTGCCATTGCCGGACAGCACCACGGCGCGCACGCCAGGCTCGGCGTCGCACCATTCCATGGCCTGCTGCAGCTCCTGCCACATGGCTTCGTTCAGCGAGTTGGCCTTGTCCGGGCGGTTTAGCGCTATGTGCGCCACGGCACCGTGTTGCGTCAGCTGCAAGGTGGTGTAGCTCATGCTCAGGCCTCCTTGCGCTTCTTGGGCACCCAGGCCCATACCATCTCGCACACGATGGGCGATTCGCCGGACTCGTCGGTCACTACCACGTCCACCAGCACATCGCCTTTGTCTTCCGCAAACATGCGCTGTACCTGCTCGGCGTTCAGCGTGGCCACGGCGCGCATATCGCCCTGGGCACGTTTGTAATAGATCACCTTCATCGACTTGAGCAGCATCAGTTTGTCGTCCGGCACGTTCATGCCCACCACAAAACCCGACGCCGTTTCGGCCAGCAGCGCCATGGCGGCAGCGTGCAGGCCTTTGATGTGGTTTTGTACTTTTTTGCGGTTTTTCACGCTCACCACCATGCGTTCGCGGCCAACCTCCTCGAATACCAGGCCGGCCGTACCCAGAAACGGGACGAACTTGCCGAACATGCGGGTAATGACCCAGGAACGCATACCGGCCGGCAGGCTGGCGGTTTTGTCCACCATGCGGCACATACTGTTTTTTGCTGCTGTCATGATTGCCCTTCTCGTGTCGTGTCTGGCTGCTTGGGCAGCCTTATGATTGATTGGCAAGGTTGGCCGCAAGCAGCCCCCCTGCCAGGTCAGGATGCGGAGATCCCCAACAGCAGACGGATCTGCTGCTTGACTTCGTCCAGCGCACCACCATCCAGCCGCGCCAGCTGCAGGCTGCCCTGCATGGCGGCGAACACGATGGTACCCATGCCTTCGGGCGTGCCGGCGTACTGCATGGCGCCTTCTTGCTGGCCGCGGCGCACGATATCCACGGCCCAGGCGCGCATTTCTTCTACAAAGCTGGCCGTGCACTGGCGCATTTCCGGCGGCAGCGTATGCAGCTCGGCCGACAGAATGCCGCTGGGGCAGATTTGCTGTTTGTCGTAATAGGTATCCGCCAGGGTGAAGTAGCGCTCCAGCTGCAATGGTGGCGGCAGCTCGGCCTGCGCCGCCACGTAGCGGGCGAAACGGCGACGGTAGCGCTCGATCAGCGCGACGCCCAGGTCGGTTTTCTTGGGAAAGTGGTAGTGAATGGCCGCATTGCGCACCCCCAGCTCACCGCTAATATGTTGATAGCTAAAGGCATTGAACCCGCGCGAGAGCATCAGCACCTCGGCCAGGTCCAGGATCTTCTTGCGCGTATCGGTACGCGCGTCGGTTTCAGGCTTCATGCCGCGACTCTACTTACTGGTCAGTAAGGTGTCAATGCAGCCACCGCCAGTCATGGACAGGCATGCCGAATACGTTATGATGGAGGCCAAATTGCCAGATGAGACGCGGTAAATTCAATGAAACTCAAGTTCAGCAAAATGCACGGCCTGGGCAATGACTTTGTGGTCATTGATGGCGTAAGACAAACCGTCACCCTGACGGCAGACCGTCTGCGCCAGCTGGGTGACCGCCATCTGGGTATCGGTTTTGACCAGCTGCTGCTGGTGGAGGCACCACAATCGCAGGAGAACGACTTCCGCTACCGTATCTTCAACAACGACGGCAGCGAAGTAGAACAATGCGGCAATGGCGCCCGCTGTTTCGTCAAGTTTGTTACCGAGCAGCGCCTGTCCAACAAGCGCGCCATCCGCGTGGAAACCGCCCGTGGCGTGATCGTGCCCGAGCTGGGCGCCGGCGGCCTCATCACGGTGGATATGGGTGCGCCGCGCTTTGCGCCGCTGGAAATCCCGTTTCTGGCCGAGGGCGACGCCATCACCCACCCGCTGCAAGTGGGCGACGAGTCCATCGACATCACCGTGGTTTCCATGGGGAACCCGCACGCGGTACAGGTAGTCAGCCATGTAGATACCGCACCGGTCGGCACGCAAGGCCCGCTGATCGAACACCACAGCCGCTTCCCCGAGCGCGTCAACGCCGGTTTCATGCAGATCGTTGGCCGCAGTGAAATCCGCCTGCGCGTGTACGAGCGCGGCGCGGGTGAAACGCAGGCGTGCGGCACCGGCGCCTGCGCCGCCGTGGTGGCGGGCATACGCCGCGGCCTGCTGGATAGCAAAGTCATGGTGCACACCCGCGGTGGCCAGCTGCAGATCGAGTGGCAGGGCAACGGCCAGCCGGTACGCATGACCGGCCCGGCCGTGACGGTGTTCACCGGCGAGATCGAAGTCTGACCCACCTGCGACTGAGGCAGGTCAAGCCCGCCCGCGCGGGCCAGGTGTAAGGTATTTCACCCCGATACTGTTTATTGCAAAGGAGCGCTGTAGTGGATGCTGAAGCCGTTCTGGCCTATCTGGACGCCAACCCGGATTTTCTTTCCGGCCATGCCCAACGCTACGGCCTCAAGCCGGTACAAGACCGTGTGGTATCGTTTGCCGACCGCCAGCTGCTGGACCTGAAAGACCGTAACCGCCAGCTGGAAGCCCGCCTGGCACAGCTGGTGCGCCATGGCGAGCAAAACGACCAGACGCTGGCCCGCACCCACAAGCTGAGCCTGGCACTGATGAAAGCGCTGACGCTATCAGAAGTGCACAGCGCCATCCTGCAAGTATTCTCCGAGCACTTCGGCCTGAACCGTGTAGCCGTCAGGCTGTGGCACGACGCCGCGGCCAACACCGAGCTGTACAACGCACGCCAGGACGTACGCCTGCTGGCTGGCAACCTGTCCGCCCCCTATTGCGGCCCCTACGCCAACGACGAAATCATCAGCTGGTTCCCGGCCGTGCCGGTACTGCAGTCGTTCGCCCAGCTGGCGCTGCGTGAAGGCACCGAGCCATTCGGCATGGTGGTGATCGCCAGCGATGACGCCCAGCGCTTCACCTTCGACATGCAGACCCACTACCTGGCACAGATGGGCGAGCTGATCTCGCTGGCCATGCTGCGTGCACTGAAAGCATGAGCCCCACCCTGTCCAGCGCCCTGCTGCTGTTACCGCTGGTGTTGTACACCCTGCACGCGCTGTGGCGGCTGATTGCCAGCGACAGCCTGCCTGCCGTCCTGAGCTTTGCCCTGGCCTACCTGACGCTGGGCCTGATCTGCCGCCTGGCGCTGCCTACGCTGCCCATGGTGCCGGTATGGCTGCCTTTGCTCTACCCGTATGCCTGGGTAGGCGTAGCGGCGCTGCTGCTGGCCACGGCAACGCTGAAGGTTGGCCGCAACGGGCTGAGGCTGGAGGGCATCCCGCCGATCCTGAGCATTTATGTGCTGTCGCAGCTGTGCATGCATGCCGGGGTGCTGCTGCTTACTCCGCTGCTGTCCGGCCGCCCGGCGCAGGCCTACAGCATGCTGCCACCGCTGGTCGCCACTGGTGCTTACCTGATCTATCGCCTGTGCCTGAAGCTATGCCGCCACCAGCCCGCCTTCTCCTGGCTGGCCGTGATGGTGTCCACGCTGGCGGCCCCGCTGCTGCTGGGCTGGATGGCCGAGCTCAGCGTACCGCTGATGTTGCGACATTTCTGAGTCGGCACCCGCCATGAAAAAACCCGCCAACCGGCGGGTTTTTTCATGGCTTAGGCAGCAACACCATCAGGCTGCCGGGGCTTTCAACACGCTACCGTCGGCATCCAGCACCGTCAGGCTTACCGGAATCGCCGCGGCCACACTTTGCGTTACCGTGCAAAAATCCTCAAAAGTATCCAGCAAGCGCGCCAGCTGCGCCTGGCCGACAGCCGGCGTCCCGCAGCGTAGCGTTACCGTAATACCCAGCACACGCAGGCGGTTTTGCGCATTGCGGCCAATCTCCGCGCTGGCCTCGCAGGCCAGCGGCTCCAGGTTGATGCGGTATTTGCGCGCGGCAAACAGCAGGCTGGCCGTCAGGCAGTTTGCCACCGCCCCAACCAATAGCTGCGATGGCGAGGGGCCGGTATCGCTACCCAGCGGTGCCGGCTCGTCGGTCAGCAGGGCATGGCCACCATCGAAATGGTTGTCGAAACGGTAGTTTTCCAGCTGTGTCAGCGTGACACGGGCATTGCCAGACATGTGCTCTCCTTAGCTTACAGCGTGCGCCCCACCACAGCCGCCAATGGCCGCAGCGTCGCCAGCAGTTCATCCAGTGCGGCTGGCGTAATGGCCTGTTCGGCATCGCACCAGGCTTGTTGCGGGTCGTCGTGTACTTCCAGCAGCAGGCCATCCGCCCCGGCGGCGATGGCAGCGCAGGCTAGCGGCGCCACCAGGCTGGCGCGGCCACCGGCGTGGCTGGGGTCGACCAGCACCGGCAGGTGGGTTTCGCGCTTCAACAGCGGTATGGCGCTGATATCCAGCGCGTGGCGGCTGGCGGTATCGAAGCTGCGGATGCCACGCTCGCAGAACACGATATTGTGGTTGCCCCCCACTGCGATGTACTCGGCCGCCATCAGCCACTCGCTCAGCGTGGAGGCCACACCGCGGTGCAGCAGCACCGGCTTGTTGATGCGGCCAACCTCTTTCAGCAGTTCGGCATTCTGCATATTGCGCGGGCCGATCTGGATCACGTCTACGTCGTATTCCAGAAAGGTATCCAGCTGGCGCACATCCAGCAGCTCGCTCACCATAGGCATGGCCTGGCTGCGCGCAGCCTGCTGCAAGTAGCCCAGCCCCGCCTCGCCCACCCCCTGGAAAGCGTACGGGCTGGTGCGCGGCTTGTAGGCACCACCACGCAGCAGCCCTACGCCGCTGTGGCGCAGACGGGTAGCCAGCGCCTGCATTTGCCCGGCGCTTTCGATGGCGCTGGGGCCGGCAATCAGCTGGATGGCGCTGCCACCCAGCTGCACGCCGCGTACCGACACCACGCTGTTGTCCGGTTTGACCTCGCGCGAGACGATGCGGTAGTCCTTCAGCACGCGAATGGCGCGCTCCACGCCGGGCATGGTTTCGAACATGTCGGCAGACAGCACGCGCTCGTCGCCCACCGCACCGATAATGGTGCGCTCGGTGCCGCGCGACAGGTGCTCGGCCAAGCCGGCGGCGCGAATCTTGGCCACTACCGCATCGATATGGGCGGGGTTGGCCCGGCCGTGCATTACGATAATCATGCCGCGCTCCGGCTAGATGTTGTCATGCGACAGCCATTTGCCCTCGGGCGCACCACGGTAGTGGTTCATGGCGTCCAGCAGATCCGGCAGCGTATCCGCCACCACAAACAGCGCCAGATGGCTTTCGCGCACAAAGCCTTCGCTGACGCCGTGTTTCACCATGGCCAGCAGCGGGTCGAAGAAACTATCCACGTTCAGCAGGCCAATGGGCTTGCTGTGTACCGACAGCTGGGCCCAGGTCAGCATTTCAAACAGCTCGTCGTAGGTGCCGAAGCCACCCGGCAAAGCGATAAAGCCGCCGGACAAATCTTCCATCAGCGCCTTGCGCTCGTGCATGGTGTGCGTGACATGCAGCTCGGACAGGCCGTGGTGCGCGACTTCTTTTTCTTTCAGAAAACCCGGAATCACCCCCACCACACGGCCGCCAGCGGCCAGCGCCGCGTCCGCGGCCTCGCCCATCAGGCCGATATTGCCACCGCCGTATACCAGGGTAATGGCGCGGGCGGCCAGAGTACGGCCCAGCTCTTGCGCCGCGTGGGTATAGGCCGGGCGGGTACCACTATTGGAGCCGCAAAACAGACAAACGGATTGGATACTCATGGCTTGCTTTCTATCGGGCCGCCTGGCGGCAGCCCAGTCATTACAGTACGGCTTGCGGGTAGGCGCCCAGCACTTTGACAAACGACGTGCGCTCGCCCAGGCCCTTCAGCGCCTGCGCGATATTGTCGCTGCTGTGGTGGCCTTCCATATCGATAAAGAAAACGTAGTCCCACAGGCCGGCACGCGACGGGCGTGACTCGAACTTGGTCATGGATACGCCATTGGCGGCCAGCGGCTCCAGCAGCGAGTGCACGGCGCCCGGGCGGTTTGGCGCCGACACGATAATGGAGGTCTTGTCCTGCGCGGTCTGGCCGACTTCCTGATGGCCCAGCACCAGGAAGCGCGTGGTGTTGTTGGGCTCGTCTTCGATATTCTCGGCCAGCTTGGCCAGGCTGTAGCGCTCGGCAGCGGCCTGGCCGGCAATGGCGGCGCAGTTGGCATCTTCTGCGGCCAACCTGGCGGCTTCGGCATTACTGGCCACCGAAATACGCTCCACATGGGCCGGCAGGTTTTTGTTCAGCCATTCGTGGCACTGCGCCAGCGCCTGGGCGTGGGCGTACACGCGGCGGATGCCTTCCATGGCCGGGGTTTTGCGCAGCAGGTGGTGGTGGATGCGCAGCACCACTTCGCCACAGATCTTCAGCGGGGTGCTCACCATCAAGTCCAGCGTGCGGCCAACTGCACCTTCGGTGGAGTTTTCTACCGGTGCCACCACGTAGTCCAGCTGGCGCGACTCTACCAGGCGGAAGGCCTCGTCGATGGACGCACAGGCCACAGTGCGCGCAGCGTGGCCGAAATGCTTGAGCGTAGCGAGCTGGGTAAAGCTGCCCTCCGGCCCCAGGTAGGCAATAGACAGCGGCTTTTCCAACGCCAGGCATTCCGACATGATTTCGCGGAACAGGCGCGCTACCGACTCGCCCGGCAGCGGGCCAGGGTTCAGCGCCTTGATGCGGCGCAGCACCTGCGCTTCGCGCTCGGGGCGGTAGATAATGCCACCACCCTTGATTTCGCCGATGTCACGCGCATGCTGCGCGCGCTGGTTGAGAAGATGCAGGATATCGACGTCGATCTGGTCGATAGCGTCACGATGGAGCTTGAGGAGGTCTTCAGACACGATTCAGAGGTCTTTCAGGATGACAAATTGGCCTTTTCCGATAGGATAAGTTTCCGCGAGATAGCCATGCGTCGCAAGCACCGCAGCAATAAAATCCGCGCACTCGCCAGCATGCGACAAGGCATTATCCATCACCACCAGCCCGCCAGGCGCCAGAATGCGGGTAATTTCTGGCCAATAACCCTGATATCTTGCGCGATCGGCGTCCAGAAACAGCAAATCCACCGACTCGTCATTCGCATCGGCCAGCAAGGAAAACGCATCACCGGTACGCAGGCTCACCACATCGTGCAGGCCAAAGGCATCCAGCGTGGCACGCGCCAGCGCGGTTTTGTGCGCCGAGCTATCCACGGTGAGCACCCTGCCCTTGTGGGCTTTTGCGGCCAACCCCAGCCACACCGTGGAAAACCCGTTGCTGGTGCCGATTTCCAGCACGGTGCGCGCACGGCGGCTGCGCGATAGCTGGTAGAGGAATTTGCCGGTATCCGGCGTGATATTCAGGCGCTTTTCGCGCCGCTCGCTATGGCTGGCGTCAAAGTGCTCGCCCTCCTGCCATAGCTGCTGCAAACGCTGCAGTATCGATGATGTCAGCATGGCTCGCCCCTTTCATTAAGCATACCTGCCTAGTGTAAGGGTAAAGCCACCGCAGTGCAGCGCCATCAGAAGCAGCTGGCGATGGTGTTGCCCAGGCCCACGATGAAACCGGGCCGGCCATAAGCCCACAAGCCCAGCAACAACAACGCAAGCAGGCTTGCGGCCAACAGCAGCTTCACGCCTGCGCCCCGGCCGTAGCTACCGGCACTTCTTTTACCGGCAGGTTGGCCGCAGCGGCCATCAAGCCCAGCACAATAGCCATGCCCCACACAATGTCGTAGCTGCCGGTGCGGTCGTAAATCAGGCCGCCCAGCCACACGCCCAGAAAACTGCCCACCTGGTGCGAGAAAAACACCGCCCCTGACAGCATGCCCAGGTTGCGCACGCCAAACAGGCTGACAATCACGCCATTGGTCAGCGGCACGGTAGACAACCACAAGAAGCCGATGGCCGCCGCAAACAGCCCCACCGACACACTGGAAAGCGGGGCCAGCAGGAACGCCACGATCACCACGCTACGGGCAAAGTAGATACCCGCCAGCAAATACGGCTTGGGATAGCGCCCGCCCAGCCTGCCGGCGGTATAGGTGCCGCCGATATTGAACAAGCCAATCAACGCCAGCGCCATACTGGCCACGCCGCCAGCCAGGCCGTGGTCACGCAGATAGGCAGGCAAGTGCACACCGATAAACACCACCTGGAAGCCACAAACGAAATAGCCAGCCATCAGCAAGCGGAACGAGCGCTGCTGCCAGGCCTGGGCAAACGACGCCACCATGCCCTGCCAGATGCTGCCGGTCGGCGCTGGCACCGGCGGGGCATTGCGGTAGGCCCGCGCCATAGGGGCGGCCAACGGCAACAGCGCCGCCGCCATGCCGGCCAGAATCAGCAATGCCGGCACCCAGCCCAGGCTATCGATCAGCCCGCGCTCGATAGGTACCATCATGAACTGGCCAAACGAGCCCGCAGCGGCGGTGATGCCCATGGCGCTGGAACGCAGCGCGTCCGGCACGGCGCGCACGATCACGCAAAACACCACGCTATAGGTGGTACACGATAGCGCCAGCCCCAGCAGCAGGCCGGCCGAGCCGGACAGCAGCCAGCCGGTGCTGGATACCGTCATCAGCACCAGGCCCAGCACGTACAGCCCCCCGCCGGCCAGCAGCACCTTGCCCGGCCCGTGACGGTCGGCAAAGGCACCGGCAAACGGCTGGGTGGCACCCCACACCAGGTTCTGCAAGCCCAGTGCCAGGGCAAAGGTTTCGCGCGTCCAGCCAAACGCCTGCGTCATCGGCGGCAGGAAGAAGCCAAAACCGTGGCGCACGCCCATGCTGATAGACACAATTGCCCCCGCAGCCAGCAACAACAGGGTAAGTGGTGACAAGGTACGCATGGGCATTCTCCGCAAAGTTAGCCAGCATCATGCGGCAAAATGCCGCAGCAAAGCCAGCCACCCGGCCTAAACAGTCTTGTCTGCCAGGCGAACAACGGCAGCCGTGACAAACAAAAACCCCTTCCGGGCAGGAAGGGGTTTGGCTTGTGCGGGCGGCACCGGCGTGCGGCCAACCTTTGGCGCGATCAGCCGTGCTGGCGGGCAAAATCCAGCATGAAATGCACCAGCGCCTTCACGCCTTCGATCGGCATGGCGTTGTAGATGGACGCGCGCATGCCGCCTACCGAACGGTGGCCCTTGAGCTGCACCAGGCCATTTTTCTTGGCTTCGGACAGGAACTGTTCTTCCAGTACCTCGTCTTTCAGGCGGAATACCACGTTCATCTTCGAGCGGTACGGCGCATCGATATGGCTGTAGTAGAAGCCATTGCTGCTGTCGATGGCGTGGTACAGCAGGCCGGCCTTTTCTTCATTACGCGCCGCCATGCCTTTGATACCGCCCTGGGTTTTCAGCCATTTGAACACCAGGCCCGCGATGTAGATCGGGTACGTGGCCGGGGTGTTGTACATGGAGTCGGCGTCGGCGTGTACCTGGTAGTTCAGCATGGTGGGCGTTTGCGGCTGGGCGCGGCCCAGCAGGTCTTCGCGCACGATGACCACGGTCAGGCCGGACGGGCCGATGTTCTTCTGCGCACCGGCGTAGATCAGGCCGAATTTCGACACATCGATCTCGCGCGACAGGAAATCGGACGACATGTCGCACACCAGCGGCACGCTGCCGGTATCGGGGATGGCGCTGTACTGCAGGCCGCCGATGGTTTCGTTGGAGGTGTAATGGAAGTACGCTGCGTCGGCACGGCACTGCCAGGTATCCACCGCCGGCACCGTGGCGTAGTGGCGGTCGGCACTGCTGGCCACCACATTGACGCTGGTATAGCGCTTGGCCTCTTTTACCGCCAGGCGCGACCAGTGGCCGGTATCCAGCACGTCGATCACACCGTCGGCCGGTGCCAGGTTCAGTGGCACCATGCAGAACTGCTGCGAGGCACCGCCTTGCATGAACAACACCTTGTAGCCGGCGGGAATCTGCAGCAGCTCGCGCAGGTCTTGCTCGGCGTCGTGGATGATTTCCATGAACTCTTTGCCGCGGTGGCTCATTTCCATCACCGACATGCCGGAACCGTGCCAGTCCAGCAACTCGGCTTGCGCCGTGGCCAGCACTTCGTGGGGCAGTACGGCGGGGCCAGCAGAAAAGTTGTACACCTTTGCCATGTCAGACCTCTGTCTCTTTGTCTCTGATAATGAAAAAGCCACGCGCGCAGCGTGGCTTGAGTGTCTAGCTGCCGGTGCTGAGCAGAAAATGTGCCCGCGCCACCGCTACCGGCTTCTTGCGGTCTTCCTGCCACGCCTCGATCAGCACGTGCGCCACGCGCTTGCCCTGCTTGGTGATTTCGCACTGCGCATACAGCGTCTGGGCCTTGCCCGAGCGCAGGTAATCCAGCGAGAAATCAACGATTTTAGGCGCTTCCAGCGATTCGCGGTTCCACATCAGGTGTAGCAGCGCGGCATTTTCCAGGAAGCCACCGATCAGGCCACCGTGCAGTGCCGGCAAAGTAGTGTTGCCCACGTTGCGCTCGTAGAACGGCAGTGAAAACAGCAGCTCGCCATTGGCATCCTCGCCGCATTCCACGCCCATCAGGCGGGCGTAAGGCACGGCGGCAATCACCTCGGCAAAGCGCTTTTCGTCACGCAGGCGGTCGAAGGTTTGCATGAAGTCGCTCATGGCTTCTCCTCCACCTGCAGCATGGGCTTGGGGTTGGAGCCGCGCATGAAGGTGGCCACGCCGTGGGCAATCGGGTCGTCCGGTGAATCGTGATAGCACACGGCACGGGTAAACGCGATCTGGCTGGCCATACGGTAGCACTCCGCGGTGCAGTAGATGGCCTTGCCAGGCGTGGCCGCTTTCAGGTAGTCGATGCGCAGGTCCAGCGTGGCGATGGTTTCGTAGCCCTGCATATTGGCCGCCACCGACACCGCGCTGGTGGTGTCAACGATGGAGGTAATCACCCCGCCGTGCACCACGCCGGTGGCCGGGTTGCCTACCAGGTCTTCACGCCATTGCACCCGCAGTGTTGGCTTGCGGCCAACGGTACCCAGGTATTCGAAGCCCAGCGTGCGGCAATGCGGCAAGCTGACAAACAGCTCGCCCATGGCCTTCAGCACCTCGGGGTTGGCCGCATCGGCATGACTCATTCGGCCGCGCCCTCGCCTGCCCCGGCTGCCGGTGCTGCTGTGTCGTCCGCAGCCAGCTCGGCATCCACGTCAGCCTCGCTGCTGTCTTCGCTCTCGGCCACTTTTACCAGGCACACCAGTTTTTCACCGTCGTCCAGGTTGATCAGGCGCACGCCCTGGGCCGAACGGCCGGTTTCGCGGATCTGGTCGACCTTGGTGCGGATCAGCACGCCGCCGGTGGTAATCAGCATCACGTCGTCGCTGTCTTCCACCAGGCTGGCCGACACCAGGCCCAGGCCGGTTTTGTCGGTGAGGTCCATGGCGATCACGCCCTGGGTACCACGGCTGGTCTGGCGGAACTCACCCACGCGGGTACGCTTGCCGTAGCCGCCGTCGCTGGCGGTAAGCACCTGCTGTTCGTCGCTATTGGCCACCAGCAGCGAGATCACCTGCTGGCCATCGGCCAGCATCATGCCGCGCACGCCACCGGCAGTACGGCCCATGGCGCGTACATTGGCTTCGTCAAAGCGCACAGCCTTGCCGGCGTTGCTGAACAGCATGACCTGGTCGCTACCGCTGGTCAGGGCTACGCCCACCAGGGTGTCGCCTTCGTCCAGCTTCACCGCGATGATGCCGGCGGTACGCGGGCGGCTGAACGCCTCCAGCGGGGTTTTCTTCACGGTGCCGTTGCCGGTACACATGAAGACAAACGGGCCTTCCACCTTGTCGCTGACTTCGGCGTCGTCGTCCAGCTCCGGCTCGTTACCGGTAAAGGCTTTCACCGGCAGCATGGCGCTGATCTTCTCGCCATCCTGCAACGGCAGCACGTTGACGATAGGCTTGCCACGGCTGGTACGGCCGCCTTGCGGCATGTTGTACACCTTGATCCAGTAGCAGCGGCCAAAGCTGGAGAAGCACAGCACGTAGTCGTGGGTATTGGCCACGAACAGCGTGTTGATGAAATCGTCGTCCTTGGTAGCGGCAGCCTGCTTGCCACGGCCGCCGCGGCGCTGCGCCTGGTAGTCGCCCACCGGCTGCGCTTTCAGGTAGCCGGTATGCGACAGGGTCACCACCATTTCCTGCGGGGTGATCAGGTCTTCGATATTGATGTCACCACCGAACGGCTCGATCTCGGAGCGGCGCTTGTCGCCGTATTGCAGGCGGATCGCCGTCAGCTCGTCGTGGATAATCTGGTTGATGCGCTCCGGGCGCGCCAGAATATCGATCAGGTCGAGGATGGTTTCCATGATCTCGCGGTACTCGCCCACGATCTTGTCTTGCTCCAGGCCGGTCAGGCGCTGCAGGCGCAGGTCCAGAATGGCCTGTGCCTGGGCTTCGGACAGGTAATAGCCGTCTGCGTGCAGGCCCAGGTTGGCCGCAAGGCCTTCCGGGCGCGCCTGGCTCTGGTCTACGCGGGCCAGCATGCCTTCCACCAGCTCGGAGCGCCACGCGCGGCCCAGCAGGGCTGCCTTGGCTTGCGGCGGCGCTTCGGATGCTTTGATCAGCGCAATGATCTCGTCCACATTGGACAGCGCTACGGCCAGGCCTTCCAGGATATGGCCGCGCTCGCGCGCTTTGCGCAGCTCGAAAATGGTACGGCGCGTCACCACTTCGCGGCGGTGGCGCAGGAACTCGTCAATGATTTGCTTCAGGTTCAGCAGGCGCGGCTGGCCGTCGACCAGCGCTACCATGTTGATGCCGAAGCTGTCCTGCAGCTGGGTCAGCTTGTACAGGTGGTTCAATACCACCTCGGGCATTTCGCCACGCTTGAGCTCGATCACCACGCGCATGCCGGATTTATCCGATTCGTCGCGCAGGTCGGAAATGCCTTCGATCAGCTTCTCGCGCACCAGCTCGCTGATACGCTCCAGCAGACGGGCCTTGTTCACCTGGTACGGAATCTCGTCCACGATGATGGCCTGGCGGTCACCCTTGCCGATGTCTTCGAAGTGCACGCGGGCGCGCATGATGGCGCGGCCACGGCCGGTACGGTAGGCCTCTTTGATACCAGCAGTGCCGTAGATGATGCCGGCGGTAGGGAAGTCCGGCGCCGGGATGATGTCGATCAGCTCGTCGATGGTCATCTCGCTATTGGCCAGCAGGGCCAGGCAGCCATCGATGACTTCGCTGATATTGTGCGGCGGGATGTTGGTCGCCATACCCACGGCAATGCCGGAGCTACCGTTGATCAGCAGGTTCGGGATGCGTGCAGGCAGGATCAGCGGTTCGTGCTCGGAGCCGTCGTAGTTCGGGCCAAAATCGACGGTTTCCTTGTCGATGTCAGCCAGCAGCTCGTGCGCAATGCGCGCCATGCGGATTTCGGTGTATCGCATGGCGGCGGCGTTATCGCCATCCACCGAGCCGAAGTTACCCTGGCCATCTACCAACGGGTAGCGCAGGCTGAAATCCTGCGCCATGCGCACGATGGTGTCGTATACGGCGCTATCGCCGTGCGGGTGGTACTTACCGATCACGTCACCCACGATACGGGCAGACTTTTTGTAGGCACGGTTCCAGTCGTTCGACAGTTCGTGCATGGCAAACAGCACGCGGCGGTGTACCGGCTTCAGGCCGTCGCGCACGTCCGGCAGGGCACGGCCCACGATGACGCTCATGGCGTAATCGAGATAAGAACGACGCATCTCCTCTTCGAGGCTGATGGGAAGCGTTTCCTTGGCAAAAAGCTGGTCGGTCATGGAAATCCGTATCAGAGGCAAAAAATATCGCCCATTCTACCACAAACCCATGTCCGGCAAGCCCCGGCGGCGAGCAGCGGGCATGCAAAAATAGCGCAAGCACTTTTTGCAGCACATTACACAGCCCGCACCATGCAAAAGCCCCCTGGCCATCACAACAGGGGGCTTCTTTTGCTTGGCCGGCGCTTAGCGCGTGCCGATATGCAGCTTTTTCTCCAGGCGGGAAATACCCCACGCCATCAGCATGGTCAACGCCAGGTAGATGAAGGAAATCGTGAGATACGGCTCCCAGTAGCGCGAATACACACCCGCCACGGTACGCGCGGCATAAGCGAGCTCGGCCAGGCCGATAGCCGACACCAGCGAGCTGTCTTTGAGCAGCATGATGGCCTCGTTACCCAGCGGCGGCAGCATGCGGCGGAAAGCCTGCGGCACGATAACGAACTTCATGGTCTGGCCGTAGCTCAGGCCCAGCGAGCGCGCCGCCTCCATCTGGCCACGGTCGATGGACTGGATGCCAGCACGGAAAATCTCGGTGATATACGCCCCGGCATTCAGCGTCAGCGCCAGCAGGCCGGACAAAAAGGCGCCGTAATTCTGACGCAGCTCACGCGCCAACTCGCCGTTGATCAGCACGCCGTCCACCGGGTGAATCAGCATGGGCATCAAGGCAAAATGCACCAGCAGAATCTGCACAAACAGCGGCGTACCCCGGAAAAACGCGACATACGCCGCAGAAGGCCAGCGCACGCCAAACTTCAGCACATACTTGGCCGCACCATGCTTGGCTTCGGCCAGACGCGCCATACCCATAAACAGACCGATCAAGGTACCCAGCACTACTGCGACCAGGGTAATACCTACGGTCATCTTTGCACCCTCGACAAACAAAGGTGCGTAATCGGCAATCATGCCCCAACGGAAATCCATGCTCTGCTCCCGGCTTTATAAAAAGAAAGCGGCGGATCTGCCCGCAGACCCGCCGCTGCCCGTTTTGTTATTTGGCGCCGAAGTATTTATTGAAAATCTGGTCGTACGTACCGTCAGCCTTGATGGCTTTCAGGCCGGCATTTACCTTGCCCAACAGCTCGGCATTGCCTTTTTTCACAGCAAAACCATAGTACTCGGGGGCAAAGCTCTTGGTATCTTCTACCGTAACCATGCCATGCTGCGGGTTGTTTTTGACGTAGTTGATCACCACGCCGTTATCACCCACCGCGGCATCAACACCACCGGTTTCCAGCTCTTTGAGTGCCAGCGGCATATTCTCGAAGCGCTTGATATTCGCGTTGGTCTTGCCCAGCAGCTTTTGTACCACTTCATCACCGGTCGTACCGGTCTGCACGGCTACTTTCTTGTTTTTCAGGTCCTGGAAAGTTTTCACGTCCGAGACACCTTTGGCCACCGCAATCAGCTGGCGAGCCTCAAAGTACGGATCGGAAAAATCCATGCTCTGCTTGCGCTCGTCGGTAATGGTGATGGCTGACGACAGGATATCGCGGTCGCCCTGATTCACCGTGGCAAACATGCCTTCCCACGGCGTATTGATGAACTTCACCTTGAACCCGCCCTTGGCTGCAGCGGCGCTGAGCACTTCGACGTCAAACCCGACGATGTCACCCTTGTCGGTCTGGAATTCAAACGGTGCATAGCTGGCATCGGTGCCCACCACGTACTCTTTGACATCCCCCCCGGTAGCCGACGCCTCCGCCACAGGAGCCGACGCCCCCGCTGCTTCCGGTGCTTTCTGGCCGCAACCGCTCAAGGCAAAAGCAGACAACAGCATACCCGCCAGCAATGTTCTTCTCGTTTGTTTCATCCCTAATCTCCTTGATTTCCTGCACTGAACCCTTTTCCTTTTGGGATTGGGCTGCGTGCTAATATAGCAACCCCATACTGGCGCTACAATGCGAAAAACCCCCGGGCCAACCGAACAGAATCATTCAAATGCAATTAACCCGCACCATTGCTTCCATACTCATCGCTGCCGTGGCATTTTCTGCCACCCCCAGCTTCGCAGAGGGTGAAGACGCCCCGCTTCCGGGCGATTTCCAGCCGGCACCACCACCCAAGCCGCCCAAGGCCAAACCGCTGAGCCTGCCACCAGCCAGTCCGGCACCAAGCGCCGAAAAGAACAACGAGCCACGCCAGAGCCAGGCCAGCCGTGCAAAACCGGCAAACCAAACCCAGGCCAGCAGCAGGAAAGCCAGCAAAAACAAGCAACAAGCCAGAGCGCCAGCCAGCAAAGCACGTAAGGCCACACAAGCACCTCGTACGCAAAAAATCGGCAAAAAGCGCACCCAGGCAAGCAAAGCGGTAGCAAAACGCCAGAAACCCAGCCTGCGCAGCCAGGCCAAAGCGCGGCAAAGCGTACGTAGCAAAAAAGCAACGCTATTGAAACCCACCGCGGTACGTGAAGCAAAACGGCAGAAAACCCGCCACAGCGCCCGCGTGCAAAAAGCGAGCAGCCGCAAGGCCCAGCCCAGCAAAAAGGTGGTAAAACCCGGCAAAGCCACAAAAAACACCAAACAACGTCTTGCCAAGCATAAAAAGTGACGGCATAATTCACCTTCTTCGCCGGTGTAGCTCAGTTGGTAGAGCAGCTGACTTGTAATCAGAAGGTCGAGGGTTCGACTCCTTTCTCCGGCACCAGACAAAGCAAAAGCCCCGCACAGCAGTGCGGGGCTTTTGTCATTGCAGCTAAAACGCCCCGCCAAAGCGGGGCGTTGCCACATGCAGCCAAGCTTGCGGCTCAGGCGTCCAGCGCCTCACCCTCTTGCTGCAAGCGCCACATCTCAGCGTAACGCCCACCGTGCGCCAGCAGCTCGCGGTGCGTACCGCGCTCGATAATACGTCCACCATCCATCACCAGAATGCAATCCGCCTCGGCAATGGTAGATAGCCGGTGCGCGATGATCAGCGTGGTACGGTTGGCCGCAATGCTGAGCAGCTCGGCCTGGATGGCCTTTTCGGTACGCGAATCCAGCGCACTGGTGGCCTCGTCAAAAATCAGCACCGGCGGGTTTTTCAGGATGGTGCGGGCGATGGCCACGCGCTGCTTCTCGCCACCCGACAGTTTGAGGCCACGCTCGCCCACCGTGGTGTCGTAGCCGTCCGGCAGGCCCATCACAAAGTCGTGGATGTGCGCCGAGCGGGCAGCGTCGATCACCTCTTCCCGCGTGGCGTCGGGGCGGCCGTAGGCAATGTTGTAATAGATGCTGTCATTAAACAGCACCGTGTCTTGCGGCACGATGCCGATATGCGCGCGCAGGCTGTCCTGGCTGAGCTCGCGGACATCCGTGCCATTAAAGCGGATAGCCCCGCTGCCAACATCGTAAAAACGGAACAGCAGGCGCGACAGCGTGGACTTGCCCGCGCCACTCGCCCCTACCACCGCCACGGTATGCCCGGCAGGGATATCAAAGCTGACGTCATGCAGAATGGTGCGCTTGGCGTCGTAGCCAAAGCCTACGCCATCGAAGCGGATCGCCACGTCCCGGCTGGCCAATGGCTGCGCCGTCGGGCGGTCTGCCACCTCGGCACCCACATTCAGCAGCGTGAACATGCGCTCCATGTCCGCCAGCGAATGGCGGATTTCGCGGTAGACAAAACCCAGGAAATGCAGCGGCGCCCACAGCTGGGTAATGAAGGTGGCTACCAGTACCACGTCCCCTACCGTCATTTCGCCCTGGTTTACCCCGCGTGCGGCCAACCACATGATCAGCGTCACACCGGTGGCGATGATGGCGCCCTGCCCCGCGTTCAGGAACGACAGCGACACCTGGTTCTTGATGGCGGACTGCTCCCACGACGCCAGGTTGCCGTCGTAACGGCGGGTTTCGTAGCCCTCATTACCAAAGTACTTGACCGTTTCGTAGTTGATCAGCGCATCGATGGCCTTGCTGTTGGCCTTGGAATCCAGGTCATTCATGCTGCGGCGGAACACCGTGCGCCACTCGGTAATCACCAGGGTAAACACGATATAGATGGCAATGGTGGCAAAGGTCACCACGGCAAACCAGGCGTTATAGCGATGCAGCAAAATGCCGATCACCAGGCCGATTTCCACCAGTGTGGGCAGGATGTTGAACACGGTAAAGTTCAGCAAAAAGCCGATGCCCTTGGTGCCGCGCTCGATATCGCGGCTCATGCCACCGGTCTGGCGTTCCAGGTGAAAACGCAGGCTCAGGCGGAACAGGTGCGAAAACACCTCGCGCGCCACCGTACGCACCGCCCCCTGCACCACGCGGGCAAAAATGGCATCGCGCAGCTCGCCCAGCACGCCGGACAGCAGCCGCGCCAGGCCATAGCCCGCCAAGGCCAGCAGCGGCACCACCGCCATGGTGGCCGGCAGTGACAGCTGGTCGACGATATCTTTCAGATACAGCGGCGTAGTGACACCCGCCACCTTGGCTGCAATCAGGCACGCCAGCGCCAGCAGTACGCGCAGCTTGAAACGCCACAGGTAGGGCAGCAGGGTCTTCAGGGTTTTCAGGTCGTTACGGTCGCTAGGCGGCGGGGTATTGCCGTGGGCAAAATGACGCATGCAGGCTTTCGGTGGTGGCGGTGCGGCTCAGTGCAGCACGCGCGGGGCAATCAGGTGGAATTCGGGGATATCGGCATCAAAGGTGTGACCATCGTCAGCTTCCATCTGGTAGCTGCCGCGCATGGTGCCATACGGGGTCGTCAGCGCCGAGCCGCTGGTATAGGTGTAGCTTTCGCCCGGCTGCAGGTGCGGGTGCTCGCCCACCACCCCCATGCCACGCACCTCCTGCACCTTGCCATTGGCGTCGGTAATCACCCAGTGGCGTGACAGCAGCCTGGCCGGCTGCTCGCCCGTATTCTTGAGGGTAATGCAGTAAGCAAAGGCGTAGCGGTCAGACGCCACGCTGGAGTGCTGCTGCTGGTACATGGCTTCGGCCGATACGGTGATATGGTATTTCTGGCTCACGATAAGTCCTTTGATGCGGGCGGCCAACTACTGGCCGCCTCGGCGCGATACGAAGGCTAATTGTACGCCACGCATCGCGCCGGCGGGGGCGATCGCTTACAATGGCGCCCATTTCCAGCCCTGCCCACAATACCGCCATGAGCCAATTCCGTATTGCACCGTCCATCCTGTCCGCCGACTTTGCCCGCCTGGGCGAAGAAGTGCGCAATGTCATTGCCGCTGGCGCCGACATCATCCACTTCGACGTGATGGACAACCACTACGTACCCAACCTCACCATGGGCCCGATGTTCTGCGAAGCGATTCGCCCGCACAGCAGCGCACCGATCGACGTGCACCTGATGGTAAAACCTGTAGACGCGCTGGCTGCCGCCTTCGCCAAAGCGGGTGCCGATATCATCACCTTCCACCCGGAAGGCTCCGAGCACATCGACCGCACGCTGGGCCTGATCAAGGAAGCCGGCTGCAAAGCCGGCCTGGTGTTCAACCCGGCCACCCCGCTGAGCTACCTGGACCACGTGATGGACAAGATCGACATGGTGCTGATCATGTCGGTGAACCCGGGCTTTGGCGGCCAGAAATTCATTCCGCACGCACTGGAAAAAGTGCGCGCCGCACGCCAGCGCATTGACGAATACACCGCCAAACACGGCGGCGAGATCTGGCTGGAAGTGGACGGTGGCGTAAAAGTGGACAATATCGCCGAGATTGCCGCCGCCGGTGCCGACACCTTCGTGGCCGGCAGCGCCATCTACAACACGCCGGACTACAAGGCCACCATAGCCGCCATGCGCGCCGAGCTGGCCAAGGTTGGCCGCGCGTGAACGGCTACATCGTCACCGGCGCCTCACGCGGGCTAGGTGCCGCGCTGGTGGCGCAGCTGCTGGCCGACGGCGGCCGCGTAGTGGCGATAGCGCGTGACTGCGGCCCGCTGCCGGCACACCCGCAGCTGGCCACCATCGACGCCGACCTGGCCGACAGCCAGCTGCTGCCGCTGCTGGCCGAGCGCGCGCTGGCGCAGCTGGGCGGCTGCAGCAGCCTGACGCTGATCAATAACGCCGGCACGGTGCAGCCCATCGCCAGCGTAGGCAGCTTTGCCGACGGCGCGGCCGAGCAGGCGCTGGCGCTGAACCTCACCGCGCCCATCGTGCTGTGCAATGCCTTTGTGGCGCACAGTACCGGTTTTGCCGGGGTGCGCCGCGTGCTGAATATTTCGTCCGGCGCTGCGGCCAACCCTTATCCTGGCTGGGCGGTGTACTGCGCCAGCAAGGCCGGGCTGGACCACTTCACCCGTACCCTGGCGCTGGAACAGCAGGCTGCGGCCAACCCGGTGCTGGCGGTGTCGCTGTACCCCGGTGTGGTGGATACCGGCATGCAGGGCGAGATCCGCGCCGCCGACCCGGCACACTTCCCCAACCTGCCGCGCTTTACCGCGCTGAAGGCCGAAGGCCAGCTGACTCAGCCGGCCGACTGCGCCACGGCCATCTGCAGCTACTTGCATAGCCCCGCCTTTGGCCAGCAGGCGGTGCTGGATATCCGGCTGCTGTAGGCACGCCGGACGCGCACAAAAAAAAGCCGCTCATCGAGCGGCTTTTTCGCAGCGGCAGTGGCTTAGTTCACCTTGTTAGGCTGTGGCTTGCGCGGTTTAGCCTTTGCCTTGGCTGCAGGCGCTACCGGCGCAGCCTGGGCAGGCACGGCGGCCTCTGCGGCATCGACTTCTGGCTCGGCCGCCTCGACAGGCTCTGCATCCCCACCCTTGCCGGCAACACCGGAAAACCACGACGGTGCCTTGAGCTCGTCCAGTGTCAGCACGTTGGCCGCAGTCGGCAGCACGGTAAATACCGGCTGGCCGTGGTTGCGCATGGCCATCTGCGTACGCAGGGTTACGCTAAAGCCCTTGAGCTTGGATGCGCGCAAGGTACGCTGTTCTTCCATGGCCAACAGCTTGGCCTGGCTATCCACCAGCAGCTCGGTCTGGCTTTCGGAAGCCATCTCCCCTTGCGCCATGGCCACCTCCTCGGACAGCTTGTCAGCCAGTGCCTGCACCTCTTTGCTGGCGCTATAGCGCTTCACACGGGCGGCCACCTCTTGCAGCATGATGCGGCCTAGCTGCGCATCGGCGGCCGGGTCCAGCGTGAGGCGGATACGGTAGCTGGCACCCTTCTGGCGGTCGCTATCGCTCAGCGGCTGGAAAGTGAAGGCTTTTTTATCCACCGCAGCGTACGCCTTGCCGATAATCAGCGGCAGGTCGCGCATCACGGCATCCACCGGAATATCCGCTACCTTGTCTTGTGGCACAGTGAGCTTCAGCAGCTTGCCGTGCAGCTGTGGCAGGGCCAGGTCCAGCGCCGAGGCATCCACCCAGGCGGTAAGGGTGTTCAGCTGGAACAACATGGGTACGCGCACCCAGCTTTCCAGGTTGGGCCGTGCAAAGCGGAAAGTCGGCACCAGCTCGATGCGGCTGGCAGGCATGTCTACCGCACCACGCATGTCAAAGCTGAACGAGCGCGCCACGTCCTTTACCAGATCCGGGTTGGCCAGGCTACCCAGCTCTGCCGGCATATCCAGGTCGCTGATGCGCAAGGTACCGTCAAAGTTATAACGGGCGTCCAGGCTGCTTTGCTGCAGCGTGTAGATGGCTGCGTCGTCTGCGGTCTTGTTAGCCAGCGGCGATGTAGCGCAGCCGGCCAGGGCCAGGCTGGCCGCAACAGGCAGGGCGATTCGGGTAATAACAGGCATGACACTCTCCCGGGCAGCCACCGCCGCCCTTGCTGCAGCCGCGCTGGCGACGCCGCACGGCTCATGACAAAAGAAAGTGCGCATCATAAAGAAGCCACCGCGCGGGCACAAGGCGCAATGGCAGGCATCCTGTACAATGCCGGCTATTCCTAATTGCTACCCCGGCACTGCCATGAACCTGAAACACATCAAAGCCATTGCCTTCGACCTGGACGGCACCCTGGTGGATTCCATTGCCGACCTGGCCGCCAGCGCCAACGCCATGCGCCAGGCACTGGGCCTGCCGCCACTGGACGCCGAACGCATCAAAAGCCACGTCGGCGACGGTGTGGCCAGCCTGGTGCACCGTGCACTGACCGACGACAAAGACGGCCAGGCCGACGAAGCGCTGTGGGCGCAAGGCTTCACCCTGTTTATCCAGCACTACCGCGCCAACCTCACCACCCACACCCGCATGTACCCCGGCGTGGCAGAAAGCCTGAACCTGCTGCGCAGCCTGGAGCTGCCGCTGGTGGTGATTACCAACAAATCGCACCGCCTGGCCGCACCGCTGCTGGCCGAGCTGGGCATCGACAGCGCCTTCAGCATGATTCTGGGTGGCGACAGCCTGCCGGAGAAAAAGCCGTCGGCGCTGCCGCTGCTGCACGCCGCTGCCGTGCTGAACGTCAAACCGCAAGAAATGATCATGGTCGGCGATTCGGAAAACGACATCCTGTGCGCCAACAAAGCCGGCGCGCTGGCGGTGGCGGTACGCTACGGCTACCGCGATGCGGCCACGCTGGGTGCCGATCTGGTGGTAGACAGCCTGGTCGACCTGTTTGCCCTGCTGAAAAAATCGGCCGACCCGCACGCCAACGTGCGCATGTAATGCTGCAGCGCCGCGCCGCCTGTACGGCGGCCGACTTTTGCGACACAATAGCCCTGCATATCCAACCAACAGACAGCCTGCTTACATCATGAAATTCCTGCCCAATCGTGCCA
Source organism: Vogesella aquatica (assembly GCF_028548455.1). GTDB lineage: Bacteria > Pseudomonadota > Gammaproteobacteria > Burkholderiales > Chromobacteriaceae > Vogesella > Vogesella aquatica. Next base: position 132,118 of record NZ_JAQQLF010000006.1, on the reverse strand, counting down.
GCTGGCGATGGCAATGCTAGCCCACCCCTCGCCGCCTTCCTCAAGACCGCACTGACACCATTGGACACTAGCATGACACCGCAAGCCTTCAACGAGCTGGCCCAGGCCGGCTACAACCGCATTCCCGTTACCCTCGAACTGTTCGCCGACCTGGACACCCCGCTGTCGGTGTACCTGAAACTGGCCAACCAGCCCTACTCCTACCTGCTGGAATCGGTGGTGGGGGGCGAGCGCTCCGGCCGCTACTCCTTCATCGGCCTGCCGGCTACCACCCGTATCCGCGTGCAAGGCCACAGCGTGCAGGTGGAGTACGGTGACAAAGTCATCGAACGCTACGAAGGCAACCCGCTGACCTTTATCGAAGAATTCAGCCAGCGTTTCAATACCCCGCCTATCGACGGCCTGCCGCGTTTCACCGGCGGCCTGGTGGGCTACTTCGGCTACGACACCGTGCGCTACGTGGAGCGCCGCCTGGCCGACATGCAAAAGCCCGACCCGGTAGGCACGCCCGATATTTTGCTGATGCTATCCGAAGAGCTGGCCGTGGTAGACAACCTGTCCGGCAAGCTCTATCTGGTGGTCTACGCCGACCCGGCGGTGCCCAACGCCCTGCCCAAGGCCAACGCCCGCCTGGCGCAGCTGCGCGCCCGCCTGCGCGACAACGTGGCCATCCCGCTATCGCTGCCGTCCACCGCCACCACCGCACAGAGCGAATACGGCGAAGAGGCGTTCAAGCGCGACGTGGCCAACGCCAAAAACTACATTCTGGACGGCGACATCATGCAAGTCGTGCTGGCCCAGCGCATGAGCATGCCGTTTACCGACTCGCCGCTGTCGCTGTACCGCGCGCTACGCAGCCTGAACCCGTCGCCCTACATGTTCTTCTACCACTTCGACGACTTCCACGTGGTAGGCGCCTCGCCGGAAATCTTGGTGCGCCGCGAAAACGATACCGTCACCGTGCGCCCCATCGCCGGCACCCGCCCGCGCGGCAAAACGCGTGACGAGGATCAGGCGCTGGCCGAAGACCTGCTGGCCGACCCGAAAGAAATCGCCGAACACGTGATGCTGATGGACCTGGGCCGCAACGACGTTGGCCGCGTGGCCGACACCGGCAGTGTGAAGATCACCGACAATATGGTGATCGAGCGCTATTCGCACGTGATGCACATCGTGTCCAGCGTGGAAGGCACGGTAAAGCCGGACGTCTCCAATATCGACATCCTGAAAGCCACCTTCCCGGCCGGCACGCTGTCCGGTGCGCCCAAAGTGCGCGCCATGGAAATCATCGACGAGTTCGAGCCCACCAAGCGAGGCGTGTACGGTGGGGCCGTCGGCTACCTGGGCTTTACCGGCGACATGGACCTGGCCATTGCCATCCGCACCGCCGTCATCAAGAACGAGGTGCTGTACGTACAGTCCGGCGCCGGCGTGGTAGCCGATTCGGTACCGCAATCGGAATGGGAAGAAACCCAGAACAAGGCCCGCGCCGTGGTGCGCGCCGCCCAGCTGGTGCAAAGCGGCCTGGACGCCTGACCCGCCCGAGCTGCGGCCAACCCCACCCTGCCCGCCCCTGGCACAATGCCAGTCAGCTAACGCTGACTGGCATTTTTGCTTGGGGGTTTCAAGAGGCTTGGGTGCCCTAGCCTGCCAGCGCCTGCTCGCGCTGCGCCAGCCAGGCCGGCAGCTGGTCTGGCGCCATCGGCCTGCCGTAGAAAAAGCCTTGCACTTCGTCACAGCGCAGCGCGCGCAGCTGGGCCAGCTGGCCGGCGGTTTCCACCCCCTCGGCAATGGTGACAAAGCCCAGCGAGCGCGACAGGCTGATGATGGCTTCGATAATGGCTGCCCCACGCGGGTCTTTGTCCAGGTCCAGGATAAAGCTGCGGTCTATCTTGAGCCGGTCAACCGGGAAGCGGCGCAGGTAGTTCAGCGACGAATAACCGGTACCGAAATCGTCTATCGACAAATGCACGCCCAGCGCGTGCAGGCGCTCCATCACCAGCAAGGCATCGTCCGGGTTGTCCAGCACCACGCTTTCGGTCAGCTCCAGCTCCAGGCAGGCCGGCGCCAGCCCGGCGTCAGCCAGGTACTGCGCCGCCTGCTGCACCAGCCCCGGCTGGCGGAACTGTAGCGCCGACAGGTTGACCGCCACCTGCGGCACCACCACCCCGGCGGCGTGCCATGCGGCCAACTGGCCGATTGCCTCGCGCATCACCCACGCCCCCAGCGGTACAATCAAGCCGCTTTCCTCGGCCAGCGGGATGAACTCGCCGGGCGGCACCATGCCCAGCACAGGGTGCTGCCAGCGCACCAGCGCCTCCACCCCTACCAGCCGGCCATCCAGCGTGCACTGAGGCTGGTAGTGCAGCAAAAACTGGCGTTGCTCCAGCGCGCTGCGCAGATCCGACTCCAGCTTCAGCCGGCTTACGGTACGCTGCTGCATGTGCTGGGCAAAAAAGCGGAAAGTATTGCGCCCTTCGTCCTTGGCACGATACATGGCGGCGTCGGCACAGCGCAGCAGCGCCTCCAGCGTATCGCCATCGACAGGCGCCATGGCAATGCCGATGGATGGCGTCACCACCATATCGTAGCCGGCAATCCGGTACGGCTGCCCCAGGGTGCCCAGCACCTGCTCGGCCCAGTGTGCAGCCTCGGCTTCACCGGTTTCCGGCAGCAGCACGATGAATTCGTCGCCACCCAGGCGCGACAGCGTATCGCGCTCGCGCACGCAGCTGGCCAGCCTGCGGCCAACCTCCTGCAATAGCTGGTCGCCTATGCTGTGGCCCAGGGTGTCGTTGATGTTCTTGAAGCGGTCCAGGTCGATAAACATCAGTGCCAGGCTGGTACCGTGGCTATGCATGGCGGCCAGGGCCAGGCCGGCGTGGTCGCTTAGCAGCGCGCGGTTGGCCAGGCCGGTCAGGCTGTCGTAGTAGGCCAGGCGGCGGATATAGGCTTCCGATTCTTTCTGGTTGCTGATATCGCTGAACACGCTGATGTAATGGCTGATCTGGCCATCTTCGCCGCGCACGCTGGAAATGGACTGCCACTCCGGAAACACCTCGCCATCCTTGCGCCGGTTCCAGATTTCACCCTGCCAGTAGCCGTGCGCGTCGATGTCCTGCCACATGCGCTGATAGAACGCGTCGTTCTGGCGGCCGGATGACAGCAGGCCGGGGCGCAAGCCGCGCACATCGCCCAGGCTATAGCCGGTAATGCGCGTAAACGCCGCATTGACTTCCACGATGCGCTGCTGGCCGTCGGTAATGAAAATGCCGTTATGCGTGGCGGCCATCACGCGCGCCCATAGCTGCAGTGCGTCCTCGTCGCGGCGGCGCTGGGTAATGTCGCGCGATACCATGATGCAGGTTTCGCTACCGTTGGCCGCCACCTTGCGCGCAGCAGACAGCTCGAACCAGTGCGGGCCGTCGGCCAGGGCAAGCATGATTTGCTTGCCGCTGGATTCACCGTGACACAGCGCCTCGACAATCACGCTGTGTATGATGGCCGCCTGCTCGGCCGGCATGGCCTCGTGTACATGCTTGCCGAGCAAATACTCGCGCGGCGAGACCAGCTTGTCGCTGGCGGTATGCGACCACACCTGCAGGTAGCGCCCGTCGGCGCTCATCTCGAACAGCAGGTCGGGAATGGCCTGCAACAGCGCTTCTTGCTCTTTGGCCAGGTTGCTGGCGCTGCGCTCGCGCTCGGCCAGCTCGGCCAGCGTGTGCTGCAGCTGCCGCTGCATGGTGTTGAATGCCTCGCACACGGCCCGGGTTTCGCTTACCCCCTGCAATGGCAAGGCAGGCGCATGCCCCAGCTGCGCCAGCTGCAAGGCAGCCGCCTGCAGGTTGGCCAGCGGGCGCGCCACGTACAGCCACACCAGCAGATACAGCACCAGCAACAGACAGCACAGCATGACGCAGGGCAATACAAAGCTTTGCTGCAGCTTGCTGCGCTCCAGCGCCAGCTGCGGGCCCAGGTCGTAAACCAGCACCACCATGCCTTTACGCAGGCCACGCAGCACTTGCCCCTCCTGGTCTGGCACGGCTACCGCCAGATACAGGTACTGTTTGTCGTAATCGGGCTGCAAAATGGCCAGGCTATGTTGCCAGGCCTGCTGCAGTAGCCCGGCAGGCAGACCTTGCAGGGTATCGATGCTGCGGCCAACGTCCTGCTGCTGCATGGCATGGGCAATCAGCCCGCGGCTATTGGCCACCACCGCTTGCGCCAGGCGGGCATCGGTGGCCAGCAGCATCAGCTCTTCATTGATGCGCAGCGGGCCGGACAAAGCCAGCTCCTGCAGCAGGTGGTAGGCGTCTTTCTGCGCCACCAGGCTGGCGTCGCGGAAGGCTTGCTGCCTGCGCCCCTGTTCGGCCACGCTGTAGGCGCCGGCCAGGGTGAGCAGCAGAAAAAACAGTACTACCATGGGTAGCAGGCTTTTCAGCGACAAGCGCATTATCGCCCCCCTTCCACGAAATCCGGCACGGCAAGGCGCCCCAGCTGCACCGGCCGGGGAAGCAGGCCGGCCCGCGACATCACATTGGCCAGATTGCGCGCTTCGTCGTCCAGCTTGCCACCCAGCCAGCGCAGGTTCTCCTGCCGCCCCGGCAGGCGCAGGCCGGCAAAAATCGGCGTCAGCTCGGCGTGGCTTACCCCCATCTGCGCTGCCATATAGGCGTAGGCCTCGCTACGCTGGCTGGCAAATTTATCCAGCATGGCAAAATGGCTGTCTACCAATGCCTGCAAGCCCTGGCGGGCAACGCCCAATACCTCCTCGCGCACGGCCAGCACATCGACGATACGCCCGGGAATATCGGCACTGCTGAACAAGGTATGCGCGCCGCGCAGGCGCAGGCGGCTGGCCTGCGGCTCCATGGTGACCAGGGCATCAATGCTGCCGCTGGCAAAAGCCGCCTCGTGCTGGTCCAGCAACACGGGCACCGGAATCACCTGGGCTCGGCTGAGGCCGGCACGCTGCAGCATGGCGTCCAGCATCACCGCCCCCACGGCACTGGCTTCTACCCCGATACGCCGCCCGGCCAACTGCCCAAGGCTGCGGATCTCGCCCCTGCCCAACACGACGTCGCCGCCGTGCGAGACATCCAGTACGGCAATCACTTTCAGCGGGATGCCTTCGGCCAGCGCGCTGATCACCTCATCCAGTGTCAGGCAGGCTCCGTCGAGCATGCCGGCGCTGAGCGCGCGCAGGCTGCTGGTGGCCGAGCTGATGCGCAGCAGACGCACCTGTTTGCTGCTCAGCGCGTAGCTGTCTGCCGCCCAGGCAATGAACAGGTAGCCCGGCCAGCCGTTACTGCCTATGCGCAGCAAGGGTTCCGGGGCTTGGCACGCGGCCAATGCCAAGGTCAGGCCGGCTTGCAGCAGCTGGCGCCGGCTAAGGGGGAAAACGTGTGGCGGGTAAGCGTTCATACGGCCAGAACAAGTGGGTATCTAGTAAATCATACTTAATAACCACCATATTTTAATAGGTATCGCAGAAATGACTGAGCCACATCACATACGCATCACCCTGCGTGTAGCCATTGGCGCAAAACGGGCTGCGCCTGGGCCAGCGCCGGGCCGGACAACAAGGCAATGCCCTGTGCCTGCGCGCGGGCCGCTTCGCTGTCGGTGGCAGGGTACAGCGTGGCCAGCATGGCGCGGGCGTGCAGGCCACCCAGGCTGGCGGCACTGTCGAGCTTGAACAGGTTATCCAGCCCGATGCCGCGCTGGTGCAGCGCGGTGGGCGCCGTGGTTTTGCACTCCACCAGGTACAGCTGGTTATTGCACACGATGGCCACGTCGTACTCGTTGGCCACCCCATCGTGCACCACTTTCACCCCCACAGCCGCATCGCTGATAGGCAAGGCTGGCTGCAGCGCCGCTACCTGCGCCAGCAGCCAGACTTCCAGCCAGCCGCCGCCCAGAAAGAAGCGCGCCGACGCGTCGTGGCAGCGCACGTGGCCGCCCTGATCGATATCCACCAGCCCGCAGCCGCCCAGCCAGTGGCGCAGCGCCGTCTCGCCCCGCGGCAGCGGGTGGCGGCTGTACTGGCGGGCGTCCAGGTCATTGCACAAACGGTTCAGCAGCGATAGCGCCGCCGGGCGCTGCACCGCCAGCGCGGCCAGGCCGGCGGCTAGTGCCTCCAGCCGCTGCGGGCGCTGTGCCAGCCGGTAATGGATATGTTCGATGCGGCTGCCGTACAGCGCAAAGTACGCCGCCAGCGTCAGACCATCGGCAATATCACTGCCGGTGCGCAGGCCGGTGTGCTCGCCGCCCAGCAGCCAGATCAGGCGGTCGCTGTGCGGGGCGATACTCATCAGCGGCAGCTGGCGCTCGCGCGCCAGGTCGTAGGCCAGCGCCGCCTGCACCGGCGACGCGGCGCTGATATTGAACGCCACCGCACCCTGCGCCAATGCGGCCAACTGCTGGCGCAACGCCAAGGGCTGGGTATCGGCCGCCAGCGTTACCACATGGGCCGGCAGGTGCAGGCTGCGGCATACGCCGGCGATATCGGTGGCCAGCCCCAGCTCGCTGCGGTGGCACAGCAGGCTGACCTGGCTCACGCCAAAACGGCGGTCCAGTGCGGGGGTGATGATGTCGCTTTCTACGCGGTTTACAAAAGCCAGCAGGTGCATGGCAAAGCCTCGGCAAGAGATGGCAGCATCTTAGCCATGCCAGGGGCCTGCGGCCAAGCCCGCCACAAGCAAAACCCCCTGCCACACAGACAGGGGGTTGGCCGCAAGCCCGTCCGGGCGGAGTCGGCGGTTTAGCGCAGGAAGGCCAGCGCCGGCAGGCGGCGCAGCAGCAGCCAGTCCAGCAGCATGATAGCGATAAACGAGGCGCCTACCAGCGGGAAGGCTACGCCCAGTGCCAGCATGATCAGCAGCGCGCCTTTCCACAGCGGGGTATCCGGTGCGTCGGCAGGCGCGCCCAGGCGGCCGGCCGGCTTGCGCAGCCACCACATCACCAGGCCGCTGATGCTGCTCACCAGTACCAGCAGGCAGATGGCCGCCATCAGCAGCTGGTTGGCCAAGCCAAAGAACTTGCCTTCGTGAATCACCACGCCAAACTCCACCGCCTTGGGCACCAGCGCGTAGTCCTTGAAGCGGATATCCGCCAGCACCTTGCCGCTGTACTGGTCGATATGCAGCGTAGCCTCGTTACGCGGGTCGTTCGGGAACACCGACACGGTAAACACGCCTTCGTCACCGTCCGGTAGCGCGATGTTGTAACCCGGCACTACGCCACGGGCACGGGCGGTATCTACCACCTGCTGCAGCGCGATCTGCGGCGTGGCCGCCTGCGGGGTCGCCCCTTTGTGCGCCGCATGCGGGTCGGTGGACTTGGGCAGCGGGCTAGGTTCTACCGCCCACGGCACGATTTTCTCTTCGGTGCTGTTCAGGCTGATGGCTTTTTTGTCGGACTTGGGCACATCGTCCCACATCTGTGCCGGAAACTGGCTCCACACCGCCGCAAATTTCTCGCCCCAGTAGCCGGTCCAGGTCAGGCCGGACAGCAGCATGAACAGCAAGAAGATGGCGCCCCAGAAGCCGGTAACGGCGTGGATGTCACGCCAGAAGGCACGGCCACCGGCATGCAGGCGCGGCCAGAACACCGCCAGTTTGCCGCGGCCACGCGGCCACCACAGGTACAGGCCGGATACCAGCAACACCAGCGTCCAGCTGGTGGCCAGCTCCACCAGCAGGTCGCCGTTTTTACCGATCAGCAGCTCGCCATGCAGCTTCAGTACGATGGTTTGCAGATTATTGTTTTCGTCCAGTGCGCCCAGCACGGTGCCCTGGTATGGGTCCACGTACACGCCCAGTTTGGCGTCGGCGGTCTTGATGATGACCTTAGCACTGGCGTCGGCTGCCGCAGGCGGCTGGTAACGCAGCACGCTGGCACCGGGGTATTGCGCTTTGACCGCCGCCACCAGGTGGTCGGCCGGGTGCGCCGGGGTGCTGGCAGCGGGGACGTTCAGCAGATTGCCGTACATCAGCTGGTCCAGCTGCGGCTTGAACAGGTAAATCATGCCGGTAATGGCCAGCATGATCATGAACGGGGCCACCAGCAAACCGGCATAAAAATGCCAGCGCCAGGCTACCGTGTAATAGCGGGGAGTTTTCTTTTCGGCAACAACGGCCATGGTGGTTTCCTGCACAGGACAAGACAAGGCAGGCATTGTTAAGGTTGGCCGCACGCACCACAAGGCGGTGCGACACTATGCCGCAGGCGGCAAATCGTCGCGTTCAGGCAGCCTGCTGCGCCGCGCGGATAGCCGACAGCAGCGCTGCCAGCTCGGCCAAGCCTGCCTGCCACTGCGTATGGCCGGACGCCACATTGATATGCCCCGCCCCGCGCAGCCACACCAGCGGCGCCTGCCACAGCGCGGCCATGCGCGCACTGCGTAGCGGCAGGCTGAACGGGTCGCTGTCACTGGCCACCACGCGGGTGGCAAACGGTAGCGCCACCTGCGGCAACGGCGCAAACGGCTGCAGCTGTGCCGGCGCGCTGGCGCGCTCCACGTCGGCCGGCGCCACCAGTAGCGCACCGGCCAGTTTGTTGCCGTAGCGCGCGGCGTAGTGCGCCACCGTGGCACAGCCCAGGCTGTGGGCGATCACCACCACCGGCTGCGTGGCGGCGTCGACTGCCGCGTCCAGCGCCGCCAGCCAGTCGTCCAGCTGCGGGGCGTGCCATTCGTGGTTGGCCACGCGTTGCGCACCCAGCAGCTGCTGCCAGTGGCTTTGCCAGTGCTCGGGGCCGGAGTTGTTCCAGCCCGGCTGGATGATGAAGTCGAAACCGGAAAAATCGTGCGCCATGCCGCTGCTCCTGCCAATGTCATTTGCTGGTACCTTAGCAGGGCTTTTATATTTCCAAAAATACTGATTTATTGTTTTTTTATTTCTCATGGCAATATAAACACCCTAAGCCAGCGCCACCGATCTGGTAAAATCGCCGCTGCCTAGGTGCTTGCCCGGCTCGGCCGGCAAGTTAAACGGGAAACAGCCCCAAGCTGTGCTGCCCCCGCAACGGTGTGTTTCATCTGGCTGCCCCGCGCAGCTGCCCGGCCGCTGCGCCACTGTACCCGCCGGTACGGGAAGGCGGGCCAGCGGCGAAACCAGCCCGGATACCGGCCCAGGCCACGCTGCGCGCCGCCGGATAGCCTGGTGGCACGCTTTACCATGCTGCGGAGGGCGGCATACGGCCAGCCCTCTGCCCGCCCGCCCCCGCTGTACACCGGAAACACCGTGCAGCCCATGCCTTCTATTTCACCGCAGCGCACCACCCACCCTGCGCTACGCCTGCCACCGGCCACCATGCTGGCCCTGCTGCTGGGCATTAGCTTGGCCACCTTGCTACTGGCCTGCGCCAGCGGCAGCGTGGCGCTAGGGCCCGGCCAGATTTGGCAAGCCCTGCAGGGCCAGGGCGATGCGCTGGCCACCACCCTGCTACAACTGCGGCTGGAACGCGCCCTTACCGCCTGGATTACCGGTGCCGCGCTGGCGCTGGCCGGCCTGCTGATGCAATCGCTGCTGCGCAACCCGCTGGCCGACCCCTACGTAATGGGCGTATCCGGCGGTGCCTCGGTGGGCGCGCTGCTGGCGCTATGGCTGGGCCTGGCGGTGTGGCAAGTGGACCTGGCCGCGGTAGCCGGTGCGCTGGCACTGTCCGGTGTGCTGTTCTGGCTGGCACGGCGCGACTTTGGCCGCAGCAGCGGCACCGTGCTGCTGCTGCTGACCGGCGCACTGCTGTCTACCGCCTGCGGTGCGGTGATTTCGCTGCTGCTGACCATCGCCCAGGACAACCAGCTGCGCGGCATGGTGTTCTGGCTGGTGGGCGATATCTCCGGCACGCCGCTGCGGCCGTGGCCGTGGCTGGTGCTGCTGCCGGCCATGCTGCTGGCCTGGTGGCAGGCGCCCGCCATCAACCTGCTGGCACTGCACGGCGACCACGCCGCCACGCTGGGCGTGCCGCTGGCCGGCCTGCGCCGCTTGCTGCTACTGCTGTCGGCCAGCCTGACCGCCACCGCCGTCAGCCAGGGCGGCAGTATCGGCTTTGTCGGCCTGATGGTGCCGCACGCCTGCCGCCTGGTATGTGGCCCCAGCCTGCGCCTGCTGATCCCCGCCTCCATCCTGAGCGGCGCCAGCCTGCTGGTACTGGCCGACACCCTGGCGCGCACCGTGGTAGCCCCGATGCAGCTGCCGGTGGGCATTCTTACCGCGCTGCTGGGCGTGCCGGTACTGTTCTGGCAGCTGTCGCGCACGCGCCGGAGGCTGGCATGATGCTGCAAGCAGACAAACTCAGTATTTTGCAAGGCCAGCGCCACCTGCTGCACCAGCTGGGCTGGCAGGTGCGGGCCGGCGAAGTATGGTGGCTGGCCGGGCGCAATGGCTGCGGCAAAAGCACGCTACTGGCCACGCTGGCCGGGCTGCGCGCCCCGGCGCAGGGCAGTATCAGCCTGTGCGGCCAACCTTTAGGCAGCGCCGCGCCGCGCCTGCGCGCCCAGCGCCTGGCGCTGCTGCCGCAAGCCAGCCACGACGCCTTCGACTACGCCGTGATCGACGCGGTAGCCGCCGCGCGCTACCCGTGGCCGGACGACGGCCACAACCCCGGCCGCATTGCCGCCGCGCTAAACGCTTTCGACCTGGCACGCCTGGCCGAGCGCCCGCTGCAGGCGCTGTCTGGCGGCGAGCGCCAGCGCGTGGCGCTGGCCAGCGTGATGGCGCAAGACGCCCCGCTGCTGCTGCTGGACGAGCCCACCAATTCGCTGGACCTGGCACACCAGGCCGCCCTGCAAGTACAGATACGCCGCTGGCAGGCCGACGGCAAAGCCGTTGTGGTAGTCAGCCACGACCTGCAGTTTGCCCCCGCCATCGCCAGCCACGCCCTGCTGCTGGATGGCGCGGGCGGCCATAGCCAGCACACCCTGGCCCAGCTTGACGCCACCCACCTGGCGCAGGTACTGGGCTACCCGCTGACCCGCATCACCCACGCAGGCCACCCCTGCTTTTTACCCGGACACACCACATGAGCCACACCGACGACCAAGGCCGCACCGAGCGCCACAACGCCCGCATGGCACGCAAAAAAGAAATCATGGACGCCCGCATAGCCGCCGCCGACGAGCACCGCGGCGTGTTCATAGTCAACGCCGGCAACGGCAAGGGCAAAAGCTCCAGCGGCCTGGGCATGGTGATGCGCGCACTGGGCCACGACATGCAGGTAGGCGTGGTGCAGTTCATCAAGGGCGCCATGGAAACCGGCGAAGAACGCTTTCTGCGCCGCTTCCCCGAGCAGGTGCAGTTCCACGCCATGGGCGAGGGCTACACCTGGAACACGCAAGACCGCGAGCGCGACGTGGCGCGCGCCACCGAAGCCTGGGACAAGGCACGCGAGATGCTGCAAGACCCGGCCATCGGCCTGGTGCTGCTGGACGAGCTGAACATCGCGCTGAAATACAAATACCTGGACGTAGACCAGGTGCTGGACGACATCCTGGCGCGCCCGCTGCACCAGCACGTGATCGTCACCGGCCGTGGCGTACCGGACGCGGTGGTGGAAGCCGCCGATACCGTTACCGACATGACGCTGGTGAAGCACGCCTTCGCCGCCGGCATCGCCGCCCAGCCCGGCGTGGAGTGGTAGACACAGAAAACCTGAAACCCGTTGGCCACGAAAACCACGAACCAACACGAAAACAGCCGTCATGACACTGATAGATACAGACCAAACGACGACCAGCCGTTGGTTCTGCTCGTGGTTTTCGTGGCAAAACGCTTTCCGCCATGCCCCACGGCTTGGCTGGATAAATACCAAGACAAAACCCGCTAGCCACGAAAGACACGAAAGCACACAAAAACAAAACCGCCGATTGCCACGGCCAGCCGGCCTTGATGACACCGAAAATGTCTCGGCCCCAAAGCAGCCAATAGCAGGCTTTTGTTCGTGCCCTTTCGTGGCTTTCGTGGCCCAAAACCAAATAAAGACAACCCCATGAGCTGCAAAGCCCTTTTGCTATCCGCCATCGCCTCCGGCCAGGGCAAGACCACCGTTACCGCCGCGCTGGCGCGCCGCCTGGTGCGCGACGGCTACCGCGTGCGCGTGTTCAAGACCGGGCCGGACTTCATCGACCCGCTGCTGCTGGCCGCCGCCAGCGGCAGCAAGGTAGACGTGCTGGACTTGTGGATGTGTACCGAAACACAGTGCCGCAGCCTGCTGGCGCAAGCCGCCGCCGAGGTGGACTACGTACTGATCGAAGGTGTGATGGGCCTGTACGACGGCCAGCCGTCCAGCGCCGACCTGGCAAAACAGTTTGGCGTGCCGGTACTGGCCGTGCTGGACTGCAGCGCCATGGTGGGCACCGCGCTGGCCATTGCCCGCGGCCTGCGCGACCACGGCCAGCTGCCGTGGGCCGGCTTGCTGGCCAACCGCGTGGCCAGTAGCGGCCACGCCGACATGATCCGCGCCTGCGGCACGCCTGATTTGCCAGTGGTGGGCTGCCTGCCGCGCCAGGCCGAATCGCTGCCGGAACGCCACCTCGGCCTGCACCTGCCCAGCGACCTGCCCGACCTGGCCGCGCGGCTGGACGCGCTAGCCGACGCGCTGCAGCTGGACCACGCCGTACTGGCCGCGCTACCCGACTTCGCGCCCGAGGCCACGCCACCGGCCAGCCTGCCGCCACTGCTGGCCGGCAAAACCATCGCCGTGGCGCACGATGCCGCGTTTGCCTTTGTCTATGCGGCCAACCTGCGCACGCTGCAGGGCATGGGCGCACGTATCGCCACTTTCTCGCCACTGACCGACGAGGCCATTCCGGCCGACGCCGACGCGCTGTGGCTGCCCGGCGGCTACCCCGAGCTGCACGGCACCACGCTGGCGGCCAACACCCGCTGGCTGGCCAGCGTGCAGGCCTTTGCCGCCGCCGGCAAACCGGTATGGGCCGAATGCGGCGGCATGATGGCGCTAACCGAACAGCTGCACGATGACCAGGGCCAGGCGCACCGCATGGCCGGCGTGCTGCCGGGTAGCGTACGCATGACCGCCAAACTGGCCGGGCTGGGCAGCCAAGGTTGGCCGCACCCGGCCGGCGAGCTGCGCGGCCACACCTTCCACTACTCGCAGTTCGACACCCCGCTGCCTGCCGCCGCTACCTGCCAGCGCAAAGCCGGCGGCAGCCCGGGCGAGGTGGTGTACCGCCACGGCAGCGTGCAGGCCAGCTACTTCCACGCCTACTTTGCCAGCCAGCCCGCCGCCGCCGCCGCGCTATTCCTGCCGGAGGCGGCATGCTAGGCACCAGCCTGCTGCTGGCCGCCGGGCTGCTGGCCGACCGCGTACTGGGCGAGCCGGCGCGCTACCACCCACTGGTGGGCTTTGGCCGCGCGGCCAACTGGCTGGAAAAAAGCCTGAACGTGGGCCGCAGCCGCCTGCTGCGCGGCGCCGTGGCCTGGGCGCTGCTGGTGCTGCCGCTACCGCTGTTGCTGGCCTGGGGGCTGGCGCAGCTACCCGCACTGGCCGCCGGCATCCTCAGCGTGGCGGTGCTGTACTTCACGCTGGGCCGCCAGAGCCTGATCGAGCACACCCGCCCCATCGCCGACGCCCTGCTGCAAGGCAAGCTGGCCGAGGCGCGGGCGCTGACCGCGCGTATTGTCAGCCGCGACCTGAGCCAGGCCGACGACAGCGCCATCACCCGTGCCGCCACCGAATCACTGCTGGAAAACGGCCACGACGCCGTGTTCGGCGCGCTGTTCTGGTTTGCCGTCGGTGGCGCGCCGGCGGCGCTGGCCTACCGCCTGGCCAACACGCTGGACGCGATGTGGGGCTACCGTAACGCGCGCTTCGAGCGCTTCGGCAAAACCGCCGCCCGCGCCGACGACGTGCTGGGCTACGTGCCGTCGCGCCTCACCGCGCTGGCCTACGCCGTGGCCGGCAATACCCGGCTGGCGCTGGCGTGCTGGCGCCGGCAAGCGCCGCAGTGGGACAGCCCCAACGCCGGCCCGGTGATGGCCGCCGGTGCCGGTGCGCTGGGCGTGCAGCTGGGCGGCGCCGCCGTGTACCACGGCCAGCTGGAAGCGCGGCCCGAGCTGGGTGCAGGCCCGGCGCCGCGCGCCGGCGACATCCGCCGCGCCGCGCAATTGATGGACCGCGCCATCGTGCTGTGGCTGCTGCTGGCGCTGCCTTGCTAAGGAGAAACCCTATGTCCTGCAATCTGAATGTGATGTCAAAAATCCTGCTGGTGCTCATGCAGGCCTTGCCAGAAATAACCTTGCTGTTGGCAGCGAGTGCCGTCGGTGCGTTATGGCTGATTGGCATTGGCGCACTGCTGGCCATCGTCCCGTTCTTCGTGCTACTGGCCTGGGCTTGGACCAAACGACCATCATGACCGGACTTCAACCCGTGCACGGCGGCAACCTGCTGCAAGCCGTCGCCCGCTTTGGCGGCACGCCCGAGCAATGGCTGGACCTGTCCGCCGCGCTGAACCCGCAGCCCTACCCGGCCCCGGCCACCGACCTGGCGCTGTGGTACACGCTGCCGCAGCCGGACGCCGCCCTTCACGCCAGCGCCTGCGCCTACTACGGTGCGGCCAACATGCTGCCGGTGGCCGGCAGCCAGGCCGCCATCCAGGCGCTGCCACGGCTGCGCGCACCTGGCAGCGTGGCGGTAGCCCACCCCAGCTACGCCGAACACGGCTGGCGCTGGGCGCGTGCCGGGCACCAGGTAAGCCACCACCCGCATGCCGGGCTGGCGGCGCAAGCAGGCCAGGTAGACGTATTGATCCTATGCAACCCGGACAACCCCAGCGGCCAACGTTGGCCGCAACAGGCCGTGCTGGCGATGGCGGCGGCGCAAGCCGCGCGCGGCGGCTGGCTGGTGGTAGACGAAGCATTTGCCGACGTGACGCCCGCGCTATCGGTGACCGCCCACGCCGCCACGCAACCCGGGCTGGTGGTGCTGCGCAGCCCCGGCAAGTTCTTTGGCCTGGCCGGCTTGCGGCTGGGCTTTGTCGCTGCCGCAGGCGACATCCTGCAGGCGCTGGACGACGAGCTGGGGCCGTGGACCATCCCCGCGCCGGTGGCGCGCATTGCTACCGCCGCGCTGGCCGACCGTACCTGGCAGGCCGCAGCACAGCAACAGCTGGCCGCCGGCCACGCCCGCCTGACGGCACTGCTGCAGGCGCACGGCCTGCCGGCCGACGGCTGCATGCTGTTTGCCGGTGGCGCCTACGCGCACGCCGACGCCCTGCAACAACACCTGGCGCAGCACCACATCTGGTGCCGCCTGTTTACCGACCCACAGCCCCGCTTCCGCCTGGGGCTGCCCGCCAGCGAGGCGCACTGGCAGCGCCTGGCCGCCGCGCTGGCCGGCTTTGTACCGGATACCTTATGAAACCCATCGCCCTCGCCCTGGCCTGCACGCTGGCGCTATCTGCCATCCCCGCCGGCGCCGCGCCGATTACCGTTACCGACGACCAGGGCCAAACGCTAACGCTGCCCGCCCCGGCCAAACGCGTAATCAGCCTGGCGCCGCACGTCACCGAGCTGATCTACGCCGCCGGCGGCGGCGGCCAGCTGATTGCCGCCGACGCCAACAGCAACTACCCAGCCGCCGCGCAGGCACTGCCACGGGTGGGCAGCTTTCGCGGCATCGATATCGAACGCGTGCTGGCCGCCAAGCCGGATCTGATGATTGTGTGGCTGCACGGCCCGGCGGAAAAGCAGCTGGCGCAGCTCAGGGCGCTGGGCATCCCCATGTATTACAGCGAGCCCAAGCACCTGGCCGACATCCCCGCCAGCCTGCGCAAGCTGGGCACGCTGCTGGGCAGTAGCGCCGTGGCCGAGCAAAGCGCACGGCAGTTTGATACCGAGCTGGCCGCGCTACGCCGCCAGTACGCTGGCAAGCCCAGGCTGCGCGTGTTCTACCAGGTGTGGCACAAGCCGCTATACACGCTAAGCGGCCAGCACATCGTGAACGACGCCATCGAGCTGTGCGGCGGCCAGAACATTTTTGCCCAGCTGCCACTACCTGCCCCGGTAGTAAGCGAGGAGTCGGTGATTGCGGCCAACCCGCAGGTGATGCTGGCCGCCGGCATGAAAAAGCAGGACGACCTGCAGGCACGCTGGGCCGGCATCAACGCCATTGCCGCCGTGCAGTACAAGCAGCAATACCAGATCGACAGTGACATCCTGAACCGCCCCACCCCGCGCTTCCTGCAAGGCACCCGCGCCGTGTGCCGCAGCCTGGACGCGGCACGCGCGGTCTACGCCAAGGTAAAACCATGATCCACACCACACCGCATTACCACCGCATTGCCTGCCTGTGCACCGAGGCGGTAGAAACCCTGTACCTGCTGGGCGCCGAAGAGCTGGTGGCCGGCATTTCCGGCTTTACCGTCTACCCGCCCGAGGCGCGCCAGCAAAAGCCCAAGATCAGCGGCTTTTCCAGCGGCAAGCTGGAAAAAATCCTGGCGGTAGAACCCGACCTGGTGGTGGGCTACTCCAGCCTGCAAAGCGACATACTCAAAGAAGTGGCCGAAGCCGGCGTGGATATCCTGCACTTCAACCACCACAGCGTAGACGGCGTGCTGCGCATGGTGCGCGTGCTGGGTAGCCTGACCGGCCGCCGCCACGCCGCCGAGCTGCTGTGCGAGCAGCTG
Source organism: Vogesella aquatica (assembly GCF_028548455.1). Taxonomy (GTDB): domain Bacteria; phylum Pseudomonadota; class Gammaproteobacteria; order Burkholderiales; family Chromobacteriaceae; genus Vogesella; species Vogesella aquatica. Next base: position 115,470 of record NZ_JAQQLF010000006.1, on the reverse strand, counting down.
GAAGGCCAGATCAGCGCCGCCCGCCTGGAAAGCGCCGCCCGCGACGCCGCCGGCCTGCCACGCCCGCTGGTGTATTTCGAAGAATGGCACGACCCCATCATCAGCGGCATAGGCTGGGTGGGCGAGCTCATCGCGCTGGCCGGCGGGCGCGACGCCTTTGCCGAGCTGGCCGGCCACGCCCGTGCCAAACAGCGCATCGTGGCCGACCCGCAAACCGTGATCGACCGCCAGCCGGACCTGATGGTAGGCAGCTGGTGCGGCAAGCGCTTCCGCCCGGAAACGGTACTGGAGCGCGACGGCTGGCAAGACGTACCCGCCGTGCGCAACGCCGAGCGCGGCCATATCATCGAGATCAAGTCTGCCGACATACTGGCGCCCGGCCCTACGCTGATTACGCGTGGCCTGCCGCAGCTGCAGGCACTGATCCGCCAGTGGCACGAAGACCGCGCTGGCTAAGCATTCTTCAGTCACGGAAGCACACGAAAAGCACAGACCAAACCCAGCGCGGATAGCCGCACCGCATGCGGGTTTGGCTGGTGCTGCCGAATCTGGCCATACCGTGTCACCCGACGACAGCATGGCCGCGCTGAGCATGCAACATCCACCAACCAACCCTGCGCCCACCGCTACCGGCACCAGCAACAGCGGCAAGTTTTTACGCTGTTTTCCGTGCCTTCGGTGTGCGTCGGTGGCCAAACAGAGAGAGACCCATGCCCGCCCAACCCTGGCCCTTCCCCACGCTGATGGTGCAAGGCTGCACCTCGGACGCCGGTAAAAGCACGGTGGTGGCCGCGCTGTGCCGCCTGCTGGCCGACGCCGGCTACCGCGTCGCCCCGTTCAAACCGCAAAACATGGCGCTGAACAGCGCGGTAACCGAAGACGGCGGCGAGATCGGCCGCGCCCAGGCGCTGCAAGCCATCGCCGCCCGCGTGGCGCCGCATACCGACATGAACCCGGTGCTGCTCAAACCCAGCAGCGATACCGGCGCCCAGGTCATCATCCACGGCAAGGTGCGCGCCGACATGAACGCGCGCGACTACCACCAGTACAAAACCACCGCCATGGCCGCCGTGCTGCAGTCCTACCAGCGGCTGCAGGCACAGTACGACGTGGTGATGGTAGAAGGCGCCGGCAGCCCGGCCGAGATCAACCTGCGCGACCGCGACATCGCCAATATGGGCTTTGCCGAGGCGGTGGACTGCCCGGTGATCCTGGTGGCCGACATCGACAAGGGCGGCGTGTTTGCCCACCTGGTGGGCACGCTGGATTGCCTGAGCGATAGCGAACGCGCCCGTGTGGTGGGCTTTGTGATCAACAAGTTCCGCGGCGACATCAGCCTGCTGCAAGACGGGCTGGACTGGCTGGAAGCCAAAACCGGCAAGCCGGTGCTGGCGGTGCTGCCGATGCTGCACGGCCTGATGCTGGACGCCGAAGACGCGGTGCAAAGCCAGCAACAGCGCGGCGACTTCAACATCGTGGTGCCGGTGCTGCCGCGCATCAGCAACCATACCGACTTCGACGCGCTACGCGCCCACCCCGGCGTGAACCTGCACTTTGTCGGCCCCGACGCGCCCAAGCCGCCGGCCGACCTGGTGATCCTGCCCGGCAGCAAGAACACCCGCGCCGACCTCGCCTTCCTGCAAGTACAAGGTTGGCCGCAATACCTGCAGCGCCACCTGCGCTACGGCGGCCGCGTGCTGGGCATTTGCGGTGGCTACCAGATGCTGGGCCGCCACATCCACGACCCGCTGGGCGTGGAAGGTGCCCCCGGCAGCAGCGCCGGCCTGGGCTACCTCGACATCGACACCACGCTGGCCGCCGACAAAACGCTGACGCGGCGCGAAGGCCGCTTTGTGAACGCCGACGCAGCGGTAAGCGGCTACGAAATCCACATGGGCGTCAGCCACGGGCCCGACTGCGAACGGCCGGTATTCCAGCTGAACGATGGCAGCGTGGACGGCGCCGTCAGCCCCGACGGTGCGGTGATGGGTAGCTACCTGCACGGCCTGTTCGACCACCCGCAAGCCGGCGGCGCCCTGCTGCAATGGGCTGGCATGCATCATGCAAACGGGGTAGATTTATCTAAATTACGTGACAACAGCCTGAACCGCCTGGCCGCCAGCAGTCAGCCACTGCTGGACGCGCTGCAACGGCTGCCGGCATGGAGTGGGGCGTAAGGCCGCCAACCTCTTGACGGGTAGACGCGTAGCCCGGATAAGGCACAGCCGCATCCGGGGTTGCCAGCCTGCACCCGTGCAAGTCTGGCATGTTTTACCCCCGTCCCCGGATGCGCCGTTGGCTGATCCGGGCTACAAGCTGAGCAGGCCAATCTTGGGCAGGTTGGCGCTGAACAAAGTGAAGACCAACTTATGGCCTGAGAGAACAAAAGCGAAAATCATGAAATACATTACAGCCCTACTGATTTTGTTTTTCATCTTATATTTCGGATGTTTGCACGCATCAACCAGGCAAGTACCAATATTGAAACCCGTCGAATCCGACTGTGCAATTGGCTTCATTTTAACCAGCCCCATGCACGGGTATGATCTTAACATCCAGTCCGTTTCAAAAGATGGCTTTGGCCGTTCGTACAAGCTTTTTATTGGCCATGGCGATGAATTACCAAAGGGCGCTAGTGTATTTTTTAATTTAAAAGGACTGCACTTATCCAGCGGACGTTACTTCGTTTACTTTTCCAAATTTGGCATTTCTTACTATTCCCAGTTTGAATCTTATAAACAAGGCAAAGCTACGGTTATTGACCTGTACGATTTTGAGCCAAATGACAATCCCAACGATCCTCGCTCAAAATACACAAAAAAGATAGCGACGTGTAGATTTTAAAATCTCGGCAATGTTGTCACCTCACAGCACTGCTTGCGCGGTAAACGTTGGACTTTGCAAGCCCAGCCCAACCTACCGTGCTTGGAAGCTATTTTGGCTCGAAAATTACAGTGCAATTCTCACTGCCGTTTTAAGCATGGAGTTGATATGGATATTGAATTTTTCATTGTCACTTTTATTGGTGCAATTTCACTATTATCCGCCTTTCCTATAGTTTCGGAAATTCGCAATCACCATCCCGACTATTATAAAAATATGGATAATTGGGGTTTTTTTAACAACCACGGAAGGGGGGCATGGTTGTTTTTGAAATTTATTATATTTCACAGGGGCGATATCGAAGATCCGGTTGCATACTTGTGTTGTTTTATTTATCTTTTTGGGGTTTTCTCAGGTGCTTTGTTCGGCGCGTGGGTGTTTTTAAATGCAATTGGCTTTTTCCACTAAATGTACAGCCCAGTATTAACCGCACCCTCACGCTAACTGCACGTCGCAATGGTATTGCGGCCAACCTAACTGTCGCATCCCTGACGATCATATAAGCAATCGGCTACTCAAACTGAACACCGCACGAGAAGTCATGGGTATCCTGCTACAACTCTCTCGAGCGCCCAACCCATGATCGTCAAACTGCACAAACAAGCCCGCACCACCCCCGCTATCCGCGAGGAAATCAAACACGCCGTCGGCACGCTTGCCGAGTTGGCCGCACGCTTCAATGTCAGCATCCACACCATCCGCAAGTGGAAGCAACCCGTAGGTCGGGCTGAATGAAATGAAGCCCAACGTTTACCGCGCCCCAGTTGCCTCGCGCTATGCATATTATTCGCCGCGCCACGGCAAGCGTTTGGCCTCGCCACATGCACCCCAGGCCAAATACGCCGCACTTGACCATTCCCCCCCAATAACAAGGTTGGCCGCAAACCGTCATGGATTACGGCCAACCTTGTTTGCTCAATAGCCACGCCCCCGCAGGGCGGCGCTTGATGTACGGCAATATGCCACGCTGCCCATACGGCATACTTCGGCCAACTTTACTGCCAACCTGCACCACCGGTGCCCAACACCATGCCGATTTCTGTACAACGCCCACTGGCGGCGCTGGCTGCTGCAGCGCTGCTCGCCACTGCCCTGCCCGCCCTGGCGCAGCCGGGGCCGGCTAGCGCTTGCCTGTTTATCCACCACGCCGGCCTGCACACGCTGCCCGATGGCAGCCTGAGCGACGACGCCTCGCCTGCTGCGCAGCTGCGCTACAGCCAGCTGTTGCGCGAGGCCAGGCAGCGCATTAGCGATACGTTTGGCGCACCGCAGGCCAGCCCGCTGGTGGTGTTCTTCTCGCAGCCGCAGGGTTTTGGCCGCTACCGGCTAAACGCGGTGGGGAGTGCGCAGTTTATTGGCAGCCGCGCCTGCGTGCTGATGGGCCCCCAGGGGCAAAATGTGGATGCCTTGGCACACGAGCTGGTACACGCCGAAATCCACTACCGTGCCGGTGCGCTGAAACGGTGGCTGCAGCTGCCCACCTGGTTTGACGAAGGCGTGGCCATGCAGGTGGATTACCGCCCGCGCTACATGCTGCCGGCAGACGATGCGGCCAACGCCAGCGAGGTAAGGCAGCTGAACAGCTTTGGCGCTTTCTTTGCTGGTGACGAGCAAACGGTGGTGCGCAACTACGCCCGCGCCCACCACGAGGCGGCCGGCTGGCTGGCCAGCACCGGGCGCCACACGCTGTACCAGCGCCTGGCGCGCATGCAGGCGGGCGAGTCGTTTGCCGAGATCAGCGCGCCGTAACAGCCGGCATGGCTGCCATGCTGAATGCCGCAGGCACGTTGGCCGCAGCGGGTAACGCCGGAGTGCAGACATCAGCGCGTTGCCCGGATAAGGCGCAGCCGCATCCGGGGTTGCAGCCAGCGCCCGTGCAAGTCGGCCAAGTTTTACCCCCATCCCCGGATGCGCCGTTGGCTTATCCGGGCGCTACATTCAACCCAAGACAAGGCACCGTATTTGCTCCACCAGCAAGCAAGTTGGCCGCATGCCGTGATGCCGTGCGGCCAAGCTTGCACAGCATCCCCGCTGCCATGAAAAAACCCGGCGCGCAGGCCGGGTGGGCATATCGGAGGCGGCTTCAGACACGGTAACGGCTGATGGCGGCATCCAGCTCTTGGCTCAAGGCGCCCAGCCGCGCACCCTCGTCTGCCGTGTTTTGTGCCAGCGCGCTGCTTTCTTCGGACATCTGGGCCACGCGCTCTACCTGCTGGGCCATCATATTGCTGGCGCTACTTTGCTCGCGCATGGATACCGAGATACTGCTTACCTGCTCTACCACCCTGTCGGCGTGCGTGCGGATATGCTCGATCGCCTCGCTGGCCGCATTGGCGTGCTGCACGCTTTCGTCTACCCGGCGTACGGTGTTCTGCATGGTTTCCACCGTTGCGTGGGTTTCCTGCTGAATGGCGTTAACGGTAGAGATAATCTCGCGGGTGGAGTTGCCCGTCCGCTCGGCCAGCTTGCGTACTTCATCTGCCACCACGGCAAACCCCCGCCCCATTTCACCGGCACGGGCTGCTTCTATGGCGGCATTCAGCGCCAGCAAGTTGGTCTGGTCGGCGATGTCCTGAATCACGTTGACCACAGCGTTGATGCTGGCAGTGCGCGCCTGCAAGGCCTCTATCTGCTGGGCAGACTGGCGCACGTCCTGGGCAATACCGGTAATGCTACTGATGGTGTTTTCGATAACGGTGCCACCGCTACCCGCCATGCCTCCGGCCTGGCGGGCGGTTTCGTCGCAGATATCCGCCTGTGCGGCTACGTGGTTGATGCTGACGGTGACCTGTTCCACCCCTGCGGCCATGCTGGATGCCGCACTGCTTAGCTGGTGCGAATTGCTGGATAGCTCGCCGCTGGCGGTAGAGAGGCTGGTAGCGCTGCCGGTAACGTGGCTACCGATGCGGCCAAGCTGCTGCATGCTCGCCTGTAGCGCGTCGAGCAGGGTATTGAGCGACGACAGGGACTGGCCGATTTCATCATCGCGCTTTACCGGCATGCGGCGTGTCAGGTTGTAGTGCTGTGCCAGGTCCTGGATGAAATGCTGCATTTCTTTCAAGGGGCGGGTAATGCTGCGGCTAATCAGCCAGGCCAGCACCAGGCAAAGCAGCAGTACCCCTACCGTAATACCCAGCAGCAGGGATTTGGCCGTATCACGCTCGGCATAGTTGGCTTGTGCGGTGGCGGCACTGAGCTGGGTTTCCAGCTTTACCAGCTCTTGCACGGTGGTGTTGTACTTGCCCAGCACCCCTTTGTTGTTACTGATGGCAGCGTCTTTATCACCCTGTTTGACCAGGTCGAAGGTTTTCTGCGAGTTGCTCAGCACCTCGGGCAGCATATCCGCTATCTGTTTCATCAACGCCAGCTCCTGCTCGCTGGCGGGCCACTCCGGGCGGCTAAACAGCTGCTGAAGTGTGTTCACATGCGCTTGCACCTTGGTGCGGGCATCCTGATAACGCTCGGTAGTCTTGGCTGCGTCTTCCGGGGTCTTGTCCAGAATGATTTGCCGGGTCAGCATGCGTACCCCTTGTACCTCGTACAGCAGACTCACCGCTTCCAGCAACTGCGCCGAGTTCACCTCGACGATCTGGTTGACATCGCGGTCGATCTTGCCGATCAGTGAAAAGACATACGCGTTATTGAGTACCAGCAACAAAAGAATACTCATGAACCCCAGTAATAGTCGTCTGGCTACCGATAGCTTCATTCTTTTCTCCGAGGGGACAGGGCGGGAGCCAAGGCACAATAGTTTTGGCTGATGGGTGTAAACATCAGTATTGACTATAGATACAGGCAGTTATTCTTCAAGCAAAGCACATACTGCCCAGCCTCGCGCTGCTACCGCAGGGCCGTAGCTTGGGCTGAATGAAATGAAGCCCAACGTTCACCGTGCCACGGTAACCGTTTGGCTCCGCCCCCCAGACCAAGGCACCGCGCTTGATCATGCCCCCAATAACAAGGTTGGCCGCATGCCGTGATGGCGTGCGGCCAACCTTGTGTGGTTTCTGGTGCTGCTGCCCGGGCTGCAGCCCAACCTGCCCGCCCATGGCCTCCCGCTTACTGGTCTTGCTGGTTCTTTTCCTGCAGTGCTTCGTTGATGATGCTTTTCAGGCCGCTAAAATTGCAGGGCTCGGCGTAGGCCAGCAGTGCTTGCTCTACGTCGTAGTAGCTGCCGGCAAACAGCCCGGGCTTGTCCAGATCGCTTCTGAGCTTGCGCTTTTTGACTTGCACGGCTTTTTGCAGCAGGTAGATATCGGGTGCCAGGGCCAGGGTGGTTTCGTAGGCGCTCATGGCGCTTTGGCCAAACGAAAACGACGATGCGGTTGCGCTGATGACCTTGGAACTTACCCCGGTGACGCCTTGCACCGCCGAGGTAAGACCGGCCAGCAGCTGGACTTCTTTGCCGAAAAAATCACGCGATGTTTGCTGGCGGCTGGCGGCGTCAAAGAAGCGGGCGCAGCTCAGGTCGGCAAAGTTGATTCCGGATTGCCACATTTCCTGCAATGCCTGGTAGCGGGGCACTGCCAGCAGGCCATTGCCGTGCAGCACGGCCAGTTGCGGCAGGTTGGCTTGCTTGAGCTGGGTCAGAGCGGCTTTATTGTGCTCGCTATCGTTCAGCAGGGCACTCATAAGCGCCTCTTGCGGCTTACCTTTCACCTTCTCCAGATCAGCTTTCTGCTGACTTGCCCGGTCTGTCCAGTACTGCAGGCTTTGCGCAAGGTCTAAGGGCACCACCTCACGGTACTGCAGTGCCTTGCCTACGGCCCAGGCAAAACGATAGCCGGCGTGGGTCAAGTTGGTTTCGGCAGAGAGGCGGTCCGGCTGTCTGCCAGCCGGGGTGTCGTCGGTGTAAGTCCAGCTGTACTTGGCATCCACGGCAGGGTTGCGCAGGTAGTCAATGCTGGGGTTCAGGCTGCCGCAGGCGCTAAGGCTCAGGGCAATGATCATCGGCAAGATGGCGGGTTTCATGACATTGATCTCCATTTATGGAAATGTCGTTGTATACGCCACCTGTCACTTCTATAAAAACAACCCAGTGCTGCGTAGGCGGCCAGTGACGCTACTCGGCCAGATACTTCTGCCGCAGCTTGTGCATGCGGCCGTCTGCGTTGATCTGGTTCAGCGCGGCCTGCAGGCGCCTTACCTTGTGCGTGGGCGTGTCACGGTTAAGCGCAAACCAGTATTGGCTGCCCCCGTCCAGCAGCCAGATGGGGCGTACCAGCTGCGGGTTGACGTTTTGCTGCTTGAGCTGCCAGGCCATGGCCCAGTCCAGCATGGCCACGGTATCGGTGCGGCCTAGCAATAATTTTTTCAGGGTAATTTCGTCGGTGGCGCCCAGGTCCAGCCCACGGCCGGGCTGCAGGCCCAGGCCAGCCAGCTTTTTGGCGGCGGCCGATTCGAACATGGCGCCGTGGGTGTAGCGCATCAGGTCGGCCTCTACCTGGACATGGATATCGCGCCGCGCGTTCAGGCGGTAGAGCTTGATCTGGCGCGGGCTGACGGGGCCTACCCAGTGAAACAGCGGCTCTCGCTCCGGCGTGCGGGTAATGCTGAAAATCACGCTGTTTGGCGTTTCCAGTACGGTGCGGTAGGCACGCGCCCAAGGCTGCAGCTCTATACTGAGGCTGAGCTCTGCGTCGTGCGCGGCCATGCGTAGCAGATCGGTAGCAAAACCGGTGAGCTGCGCGCCATCCTGGTAGTTTAGTGGCGGCAGCTGTTCGGTATAGGCGGCCAGATCGGCAGCCTTGGCGGGCAGTATGCCGATACACGCTAGGCAAAGGGTAAACAGCGCTGCTTTCATGCTGAATCCGAAACAAATAATATTTATAGAATGTAGTTCACTGATGGCGCCATGTCACAAGACATATCATCCCGGCAACAGACCAACACTACACTGCTGCTTTTGCGCAATAATGACAATCTAACGAATTACCAGACATTGCCTTGCCATCTACCATGAAGCCAGCCCTGCTCCAGCAAGAGTTCGCCAGCTACGAACACTATTACAGCCAGCGCTTGCTACCCGGGGCGGCCCTGCTTTCCTACGCCGGCATGGGGGTCATCGCGCTGTTTCTGGCAGCCGACTTGTGGCACTTTGGCTTTGGGCAGGTGTTTGCCGGCATGGCACTGGCCAGTGTGCTGGGCTGCGCGCTGATAAGCTGGATGGCGCACAGCATGCAACACCCAGCATACCAAGCGTACCGCATCCACTGGGTGCTATGGCTGGGCAACCTGTCCATGGTGGTGATGATGGCAGGGAACATCCTGGTGCTGGGCCGGCTGTCTTATCTGCCGATGATCGTGATGTATTTCATGCTGGGGGTGTTGCTGGTGGCACCGCTGGTAGCGCCGCTGGCTTTCTTGCTACCGCACCTGGCCAGTGTGCTGCTGGCTGGCGCGGTGATGTGGCTGAAGGGCTACCAGCTTACGCACTGGCTGCAGCTGCTGCTGTTCAGCATGCCGGCCATGGTTTTCATGCTGATGATTCTGAGCGTGCAGCACCGTACCGCCATGCTGTCTTACCAGATTGCCCGGCAAAACTGGCTATACGCCACCACCGACCCACTGAGCCAGCTGCAAAACCGCCGCACCTGGTACGAGGCCGCCGCGCAAGCCCTGGCGCAAGCCGCAACACAGGCGCAGCCGCTGGCGCTACTGATGCTGGATATCGACCATTTCAAAGCCATCAATGACCAGTGGGGCCACGTAGCGGGCGACAAGGTCATCGAGCAGGTTGGCCGCACGCTGCAGGCTCACTGCCCGCCCGGTGCGCTGGCCGGCCGCCTGGGTGGCGAGGAGTTCGCGGTACTGCTGCCTGGCACCACGCACGACAATGCGGTACTGACCGCCGAGGCACTGCGCGCCAGCCTGGCCGCGCAGCTGGTGCCAGAGCAGGGCCAGCTGCTGCACATTACGGTGAGCATTGGCCTGTCCAGCCTGCATACAGCCAGCCTGGACGAGCTGGTACGCGAGGCAGACCGCCGCTTGTACCAGGCCAAGGCCGAGGGCCGTAACCGGGTAGTGGGCCAGTAGCGCCTGCCGTGGCACTGCACCCGCCCCCGGCCAGCTCGGCAGCCATCAGCAAAATACGCCCATGGCTAGCTGCTTTGCGGCCAAAGCAGCTCAGCATTAAACAAATGTTTAAATTACAACGGTCTTTTTTTATATAAAAACCTATATCCAGATCAAGAAATCGCACGCTACACCCTTGTCTAGCCGTGGCCGCCTGCATAGACTGGCGTCTGCCTTATCCCTATACCAAACACCGCATGACCTGCCTGCGCTCCCCCTGTTTCGCCCGTTCTGCCTGGCTACTGGCTGCCAGCCTGCTAGCCGCCCCGACCATGGCGCAGACACACCGGGCTTGTACCCAGCTGATAGCGTCGGGCAACCCGGAATACCCGCCGTTCTTGTGGGTAGGTCACGACGATGAAAAAACCCTGCAAGGCGCCAATGCCGAGCTGATGCAGCTGCTGTCACGCGAAATCGGCATCCCCATCGTGATGCGCAACGCCGGGCCGTGGGCACGGGTGCAGGAAGCCGCCAAAGCCGGCCGTATCGACCTGATTGCCGGCGCGTTTTACACCCTGCCACGCCGCCTGTACATGAGCTATATCCAGACGCCGTTCTACCAGACCCGTAGCGCGGTATGGACGCGCGAGAACAAGGCGCTGTCCTACACCAAATGGGCAGACCTGGTTGGCCGCAATGGCATTACCGTGGTGAATAACAGCTTTGGCGAAGAGTTTGACCGCTTTGCCGAGCAACGCCTCACCATGCAAACCGTGGGCAGCGTAGAGAACGCCATGCGCATGCTGAGTATGGGGCGGGCGGATTACCTGATCTACGAAGAAGCTCCCGGCCAGGCCTACGCCAACAAGCTGGGCATACGCAATATCCGCGTGGCCAGCACACCGATAAGCCGCGAACCGCTGTACCTGACGCTAACGCACCAGTCGCCCTGCTTTTCACCCCAGCTCTACGACAGGCTGAACAAGGCCATGAAAAAACTGGTAGACAGCAACGTCATGGAGCAGCTGGTAGCCAGCCACAGCGAGCGCTGGCAAACGCTGCAGGACGAGCAGCTCGAGATCCGCTAAGCCCTTCACCGGGCACGGGCACAAGGTCCCGCGCCCGATCACGCCCGACGGCTGGGTAGCGGCTTTCCCGCCCCCTGCAGCGTTTCATTGCCCTGGCAACCCCGCCGCCAAAAACAGCAGCGCGACGCCGGCTTGGGCCACACCGCGCCAGGCCGGCGCATCGGGCGCTTTGCTTCGCTATCGGGAAAGGATGCCTTGGCCGATTACCGATTGTTGCCTGCCGGCGGCCTCTCTAAGGTAGCAAGCTCTCACCCGACGGAGCCTTGCCATGCACCTTGACCTGCTGCAAACCCTGCTGTTTGTCCCCGCCCACCGGCCGGAACGCTACGCCAAAGCCCTGGCCAGCGGCGCGGACGCCATCATCATCGACCTGGAAGACGCCGTAGGCGTGCAAGACAAAGCCGGCGCACGGGCACTGCTGGCGCACTGGCTGGGCACCCAGCCACCCGGCTGTGTGCTGGTACGCATCAATGGCGCGCACACCCCGTGGTTTGCCGACGATCTGGCCGTGTGCCGCGCCGCTGCAGTGGCAGGCATTGTGGTGCCCAAGGCTGAAAGCGCCGATGAGCTGACGCAGCTGGCCGAGCTGTGCGACAAACCCCTGCTGCCGATTATCGAAACTGCCGCCGGCCTGGCCGCGGTGGCCTCGCTGGCCGCCTGCCGCCATGTGGTGCGGCTGCTGTTCGGCAAGCTCGATCTGGCAGTAGATCTGGGGCTGGATTACCCGCCCCCCGCCGGTGAAGACACCGACGAAACCGTGTTTGCCTACGCCCGCAGCCGGCTGGTACTGGCATCGCGCCTGGCCAGGCTGCCGCCACCGCTAGACGGCGTATTTACCGCACTGGGGGATACCCCCGGCCTGACGCGCTATGTGCGCAACGGCCTGCGGGCGGGCTTTGGCGGCATGCTGCTGATCCACCCGGCCCAGGTGGCAGCGGTACAGGCAGCCAGCCGGCCGGATGCGGCGCAGCTGGACTGGGCGCGGCGGGTAAGCGTAGCCAGCCAACAGGCCGCCGGTGCCGCCATCTGCCTGGATGGTGCGATGGTGGATGCACCGGTAGTACTGCGTGCGCGCGCACTATTGCGCCGCGCCGGGGCTGCCTAGCTGCCCTGGCGCAGGTGCGCTACCAGCTGGCTGGCGTAGCCCGGTAGCGCGTCTAGCGCGCGCACGGCAATGTGCAGGCGGCGCTCGGCCCACGCGTCGGCCAGCGGCACCACCGCCAGGTTGGCCGCATCGCCAAAACGCCCGGCCGCCGAACGCGGCACCACGCCCACGCCCACGCCGCACTGGGCAAAGCGGCACACGGCGTCAAAGCTGCGGGTGGCTACCCGCACGCGCATCTGCTTGCCCAGCTGTTGCGCCTTGTCGTTGAGAAACATCTGTATCGCAGCCTGCTGATCCAGCGCGATGAAGTCCTCCTCCAGCACAGCCTCAAACACCAGCGCACCGGCTGCGGCCAAGGGGTGCCGGTGCGCCATCACCACGACCAGCTGGTCGTCGCGAAACGGGTAGCACTCCAGGTGCCCGGCATCGACGCTGGCGGCAAAAATGCCGATATCGGCACGGCCTTCGGCCACCCGCCTTATCACCTCTACCGACAGTACCTCCTCGATGCGCACATCCACCTGGCGATGGTGATGCAAAAAGTCACCTACCACCTCGGGCAGGTAACCCAGCATGGCATTGGTGTTGGCCGCCAGGCGCACCAGGCCGCGAAAACCGCGGCCGTGCTCCTGCAGCTCGGCGTTCAGTAGCTGGAAGTCGTACAGCCAGCTTCTGGCGTGGCGCAAAAACACCTGGCCGGCGGGCGTCAGCGCCACACCGGCCTTGCTGCGGATAAACAACGTGCTGCCGGTTTGTTCTTCCAGCTTGCCAATGCGTTTGCTGACAGCAGCCAGGGCCAGGTGGCAGCGCTGGCTGGCGGCGGTGAGCGAGCCCTCTTCGGCAGCGGCCACGAACAGCCTGAGATCACTGGTATCGAAATGCATGCGGCCCCTCCTTCGCGTTTTGCGAAGATTACACCGAAAAACCACTGATTATCAAAGCGTTTGCGCCTGCATAAGCTGCAAGACATCACCAACACAGGAGCACAGCGCATGCATGCCGCCATCGATATCGACTCGCTACTGCCGTGGCAAGGCCGCCAGGAAGCGCACACCGATACGGTTACCCCGTTTCCATTGCAGGCATTGAAAGCCACGCTGGAGGCACCCTACGCCGGCCACGGCCACGCGGGTGACACACTGCCTGCGCTATGGCACTGGCTGTACTTTCTGCCCTTGCACGCGCAATCGGCGCTGGGCGACGACGGCCACGCCCGCAAGGGCGGCTTTTTGCCGCCGGTACCGCTGCCGCGCCGCATGTGGGCTGGCGGGCGCTTCGGTTTTGTAGCGCCGCTGCACGTGGGCGATGTCATGCACAAAACCTCCACCATTGCCCAGATCAGCGCCAAACAGGGGCGCAGCGGCCCGCTGGCCTTTGTCACAGTGCGCCACGATATCAGCGTGGCCGGCCAGCTGCGGCTGTGGGAAGAGCACGACATTGTGTACCGCGAGGCCCCCGCGCCGGACGCGCCAGCCGCGCCGGCAGTGCGCGCCGACCGCGGCGCCTGGCGACGCCGCATCGTACCGGACGACGTGCTGCTGTTCCGCTACTCGGCACTCACCTTCAACGGCCACCGCATCCATTACGACCGCCGCTACGTCACCACGGTAGAAGGCTACCCGGGGCTGGTGGTGCACGGCCCGCTGATTGCCACCCTTCTGCTGGACCTGCTGCAACGGCAGCTGCCGGGGGCAAGCCTGAGCAGCTTTGCCTTCCGCGCCGTGCGGCCAACCTTCGACCTGCAGCCGTTTCATGTGCACGGCCAGCCCACCGCCGACGGCAAGACCGTGCGCCTGTGGGCCAGCGATCACGAAGGCTGGCTGACCATGGACGCTACCGCCACCCTGGCTTGAGGAACCCTGTATGCAACCTTTGCAAGACATTACCGTCGTGTCGCTGGAACACGCCATCGCCGGCCCGTTTGCCACCCGCCAGCTGGCCGACCTGGGCGCGCGCGTGATCAAGGTAGAGCGCCCCGGCAGCGGCGATTTCGCCCGTGGCTACGATACCCGGGTGCGCGGCCTGTCCTCGCACTTCGTGTGGACCAACCGCTCCAAGGAAAGCCTGGCCATCGACGTGAAGCACCCGCGGCTGGCCGGGGCGCTGCAGCGGCTGGCGGCCAGCGCCGACGTGGTGGTGCAAAACCTGGCACCAGGCGCCGCCGAGCGGCTGGGGCTGGGCTACGACACGCTGGCGGCCATCAACCCCGGCATCATCGTGTGCAATATCTCGGGCTACGGTGGCGACGGCCCCGACCGCGACCGCAAGGCTTACGACCTGCTGATCCAGAGCGAGGCCGGCTTTCTGTCGGTTACCGGCACAGAGCACGACCCGTGCAAGGCCGGGCCGTCCATTGCCGACATCGCCGCCGGCATGTACGCCTACAGCAATATCCTGGCCGCACTGCTGGCGCGTGGCCGCAGCGGCCAGGGCCGCCAGATCGACATCTCGATGCTGGAATCGCTCACCGAGTGGATGGGCTACCCGATGTACTACGCCATGGACGGGCAAACGCCGCCGCCGCGCGCCGGCGCCGCCCACGCCACCATCTTTCCTTACGGCCCGTTCGAGGCCGCCGGCGACCAGCAGCTGATGTTCGGCCTGCAGAACACACGCGAATGGCACAGCTTCTGCCGCACCGTGCTGCAGCGCGACGACCTGGCGGCCAACCCTGCCTACGCCGACAACGCCGGGCGTCAGGCACACCGCACGGTACTGGAGCCACTGATCCGCGACACCCTGCGCCAGCTGTCAGCCGACGAGCTTGGCCGCAGGCTGGATGCAGCCAATATCGCCAACGCCCGCGTCAACAGCGTGCACGCGCTGTGGGCACACCCGCAGCTGGCCGCCCGGGGCCGCTGGCGCAGCGTGGAAACCGCGGCCGGCCCGGTACCGGCGCTACTGCCGCCGGGCAGCGCGCCGGGGGCGGCGCGCTTCGACCCGGTACCCGCCCTGGGTGCCCACACCGACGCCATCCTGCAACAACTGGGTTTCGATGACAGCGAGCTGGCCGCCCTGCGCGCCGCCGGTGCCATCCAGTAGCACCCTGCCATAACAACACCACGGAGAGACAATATGAAACGCATCACCCTTTCCCTGCCCTTCGCACTGGCCATGGGCCTGCTGGGCAACACCTGCGCCAGCGCCGCCGAGCCTATCGTGATCAAGCTCAGCCACGTGGTGGCCACCGACACCTCGAAAGGCCAGGGCGCCGAGCAGTTCAAGAAACTGGCCGAGGCCCGTACCAAGGGCCGTGTGCAAGTACAGATCTTCCCCAACAGCCAGCTGTACAAGGACAAGGAAGAGCTGGAAGCGCTGCAGCTGGGCGCGGTACAGATGCTGATACCGTCGCTGTCCAAGTTCGGCCCGCTGGGGGTGAAGGAGTTCGAGGTATTCGACCTGCCCTTCCTGTTCCGCAGCTTTACCGACGTGCACAAGATTACCGACGGCCCGCTGGGCCGCCGCATCCTGGCCTCGCTGGAGCCGCGCGGGGTAAAGGGGCTGGCGTTCTGGGACAACGGCTTCAAGCTGATGTCGGCCAACAAGCCGCTACTGCAGCCTGCCGACGTAAAAGGCGTAAAGCTGCGCATCCAGTCGTCCAAGGTACTGGAGGCGCAAATGCGCACGCTGGGGGCACTGCCGCAGGTGATGGCGTTTTCCGAGGTTTACCAGGCGCTGCAAACCGGCGTGATCGACGGCACCGAGCAGACGCCGACGCAAAGCTATAGCCAGCGTTTTCACGAGGTGCAAAAGCATTACGCCACCACCAACCACGGTTATCTGGGCTACGCCGTGGTGGTAAACAAGCCGTTCTGGGACAAGCTGCCGCCGGATATCCGCAGCACGCTGGAAGGTGCCATGCGCGACACCACCACCTATGTGAACCAGCTGACGCAGCAGGAAAACATCGACGACCTGAAGCAGATTGCCACCTCGGGCAAGGCCAGCGTCACCCAGCTGACACCGCAGCAACGGGAAGCCTGGCGCCAGGCCATGCTGCCCACCTACAAGGAGGTGGCATCGCGCCTGCCGCAGCCTTTGCTGGAGGACATCCGCCAGCAGCTGGCCCGCTAAGCCTGGCAAGACGCAGGCCCCAGCCTTGCAGCCAACAGGAAAAAGCCACCGGTAACGGTGGCTTTTTTGCGGGTATACCGGCTACCAGGCCGCTACGGCATTACCAGTTTGCGCTATAGCCGACGGCGCAAGGCGTCGGCGGCGCGCAGAGCCAGCGCGTAAACCGATAGCTGCGGGTTGGCGCCGATGCTGGTGGGAAACACCGAGCCGTCGATGACCGTGACGTTGCCCAGCTGCCAGTGCCGCCCGGCCTGGTCTACCACGCCATGGCGTTCGTCGGCCGACATCATCGCCCCGCCCATCACGTGCGCGCTCACCACCCGGGTGCGCAGAATCTGCATGGGCAGCTGGCGTATCATGTCCTGCGCCTGACGCCAGCTGGTGGCCATGCCGGCGTCTTCGTGCACCGGCAATACCGCGCGGGCACCGGCGGCAAACTGGATTTCTGCCATCTGCAGCAAGGCACGCCGCGCGGCCTCCCACTCCACATCCCCTAGCGGGTAGCTCAGCACCGGCGTGCCGTCGCTGCGCAAGCCTACGCTGCCGCCGACGCTTTGCGGGTGGAAGCCGTCCCGCATCAGCGCCAGGCTCACTTGCCAGTATGGCAAGGTCTTCATCAGCCGCTGGTGCGCCATGCCGTTACCCGGCAAGGTGGACGCCATGATCAGCGGGTGCACCGGCGGCACTTCCAGCTTGAAACCCAGCGGGCCGTCTATCGGCTGGGTATGCAGGAAATGGTCGCTGTAAATGGTTTGCGGGGCACCGTTATAGCCCTCTACCGGCTGGCGGAATAGCCCGCCGGACATCACCACCGGGTGCAGAAAGGTACGCTTGCCCAGCAGGCGGTACGGGTCGGGCGCCTGGCTGCGCAGCAACACGGCCGGGGTGCCGATGGCGCCGGCAGACAGCACTACCTGGCGCGCCCTGACCTGCACGCGGCGGCCACTTGGCCGGATACCGTCCGGCCCCAGCGCCAGCCCGATAACCCCTTCCGCCCGCGTGCGGTCTGCTGACAACCACAGCTGCTGCACCCGTACGCGGGTCAGCAGCTGCGCACCACGGGACAGTGCCACCGGTATGGTGGTCACCAGCATGCTCTGCTTGGCATTGGTGGCACAGCCGGTACCGCAATAGCCCAGATTCCAGCAGCCTTTTACATTGCGGCGGATAGGCGCATACCGTATGCCCAGCTTGCTACAGCCTTGCGCCAACAGGGCGTTATTCATGTTCGGGTCGGTTTGCCAGGGGCCAATATTCAAGCGCGCTTCGGCCTGCTCGAACCAGGGCTGCAAGGCTGCATCCTGCATGGCCTCCAGGCCGTGATGGCTACGCCACCAGGCCAGGGTGTCAGCCGGGGTGCGAAAGCTGCTGGTCCAGTTGACGGTGGTACTGCCTCCCACGGTACGGCCCTGCAAAATGGTAATGCCCTTGTCGGCGGTCAGCCGGTTGGCCGACTCCTGGTACAGCTGCGGGTAGGCTTCGGCTTCGCGCAGATTGAAATGGCGCGAGCTGTACAAGCCACCCTCTTCCAGCAGCACCACCTGCAGGCCGGCGCTGGCCAGCTGCTCGGCCGCCATGCCGCCACCGGCGCCGCTGCCCACGATGACCACATCGCATTCCAGTTTCAGGTCGGGCCCAGGCTGGCTGGCATCCGTTACCTTCCAGCCCGCCGCCAGGCCGTCTTGCCACAAGTCGGGTAGCTTGCTCATAAGTAGCCTTTCATGATGGCGGGCTGCTGGTAAGCGGCGGCCTGCCAACTGGCAGGGTCGCCATACCAGCTGGCGTACAGCAGGCCGTGCAGCCCCTGGTAGGCACTGCGCAGCAGGGTGAGGCGGCTGTAACGCCAGCGATCGAGCATGGCGCGCACTTGCTCGGCACGGGCGTCTTGCCAGGGCGGGCGCAGGCCCAGCGCCATGCGCGCCAGCGGCTGTTGCAGCAGGTCGAATAGCTGGCGCAGCTCGGCCTGGCTGGCCAAGGGCAGGCCGGCGATGGCCACCAAGGTGTTGTCGACCAGCGCGATCGGCGCCGTGGCCGGCAAGCTGCCCAGCATGCCCCGGCCCAGCGCGGCAATCAGCTGGCGGTCTGCCGCGCTGGCAGCAAAACCGGGCGCGGCGTGCGGTGCGGCCAACCTGGCTGCAATACCCAGCGATAGCGCCCCCAGCAGGCCGGTGTGGATGAACTGCCGTCGGTTGAGTGTCATTTGATGCGCCCCAGCATCAGGTTCAGCAGCCATTGCACCAGCTTGCCGTGCGGCGGCTGGGTCAGAACCGCGCCGGCAAAGCGGGACTGGTAAAAAACCGGCTTCATCTTGCTGAACGTCGCAAAGCCTTCGTAACCATGGTAATGCCCCATGCCGGACGGCCCGACACCGCCAAACGGCAGCTGGTCTTGTACCACGTGCATCAGGGTATCGTTTACCGATACCCCGCCGGCAATGGTGCCCTGCAGTACCTTGCCGATACGGCGGCGCTTGTCGTCGTACAGATACAGCGCCAGCGGCCTGTCGTGGGCATTGATATAGGCCAGCGCGTTACCCAGCTTGTCGTAGCTGATAATGGGCAGCAGCGGGCCGAATATTTCCTCGCGCATCACGGCACTGTGCGCCGGCGCGTTTTCGATCAGGGTCAGCGGCAGCTTGCGCGCCGCGTTCAGCGCCGCTTCGCTGCTGCCGGCGGCCAGCACCTCTACCCGCGCGCCCAGCTGGGCGGCCTCGTCACGCCAGCGTTGCAGCCGGTCGAAGTGGGCCTGGTTGATGATGGCGGTGTAATCGGGGTTGGCCGCCGGGTCCGGGTAGGCCAGCGCGGCCTGACGGCGCAGCTCGGCCAGCAATGCCTCGCGGTCGTCCTGGTGCACCAGCACGTAGTCGGGTGCGACACAGGTCTGCCCGGCATTCAGCATCTTGCCGGCCACCAGGCTACCCACCACGCGGCGCATATCGAAGCCAGGCGCAATCAGCGCAGGTGACTTGCCCCCCAGCTCCAGCGTCACCGGGGTGAGGTTGGCCGCAGCGGCCTGCATCACACTGCGGCCAACCCGTGTGGAGCCGGTAAACAGCAAGTGGTCAAACGGCAGCGCGGCAAAGGCCTGGGCTACCGCCACATCGCCATTCACCACCTGCACCACGTCGTCGCCCAGGTACTGGCGGCACAGCCTTTGCAGCAGGGCACCGCTATGCGGGGACAACTCGGACATTTTCACCATGGCACGGTTGCCCGCCGCCAGCGCCGAGGTCAGCGGCCCTAGCGCCAGAAACACCGGGTAGTTCCACGGCACGATGATGCCAGCCACCCCCAGCGGCTGCGGCAGCACACGGGCCGTGGCCGGCCAGAACCAGAACGACACCCCGCGCCGCTGCGGCCGCATCCAGCCCGCCAGCTTGCGCTGCGCCAGGCGTATGCCCTCCAGCGCGGGGAACAGCTCCGCCAGCCGGGTTTCCACTGCGCTGCGGCAACCAAAGTCCGCCTGCACGGCGTCGATCCAGTCTTGCTGGTGTTCCGTCACGATACTGGCGAGGCCAGCCAGCCATTGCCGGCGGGTGGCATAATCGGGAGGCTGCAGTGCAGCCAGCTGCTGCAGGTGGGCAAGCTGGCTGGGCAGGCTATTACCGATAGGGCTGGCGGGATCCATATGCTATGCTCCTCGAACTTGGACAAACGGCCGTTTAGAGCACAGACTCTATTACGATTTCCCTCGCCTGTCACACATATCTTTTATCGCCATGTTGCTCGATTTTTTCTACGCCCTGCGCGAGGCCGGCCTGCCGGTAAGCCTGAAAGAACACCTTACCCTGCTGGAAGCGCTGCAGCAGAAGCTGGCATTTGCCAGCGTGGAGGCGTTTTACCACCTGTCGCGCACCATCCTGGTAAAGGATGAAAAGTACTACGACCGCTTCGACCGCGTGTTTGCCCAGTACGCGCACGGTATCGAAACCAGCCTGGACGACCTGCAAACCGCCATTCCGGAAGACTGGCTGCGCAAGCAAGTAGAAAAGTACCTGAGCGAGGAAGAAAAGCAGCAGCTGCAGGCCATGGGCTGGGACAAGCTGATGGACACGCTGCGCCAGCGGCTGCAAGAGCAGCACGAACGCCACCAGGGCGGCAATAAGTGGATAGGCACCGGTGGCACCAGCCCGTTTGGCGCCTATGGCTACAACCCGGAAGGCATACGCATCGGCCAGCACGAGTCACGCCACCGCCGCGCGGTAAAAGTGTGGGATCAGCGCGAGTTCCGCAATTTTGACGACAGCGTGGCGCTGGGCACGCGCAATATCAAGGTAGCGCTGCGCCGCCTGCGCGAATTCGCCCGTGACGGCGCACCCGAGGTGCTGGACCTGCCCGCCACCATCGCCGCCACCGCGCGCAATGCCGGCCTGCTGGACCTGCAGATGGTGCCCGAGCTGCACAATGCGGTGAAGGTGCTGGTGCTGTTCGACGTGGGCGGCTCCATGGACGACCACATCCGCGTGTGCGAAGAGCTGTTTTCCGCCGTGCGCAGCGAATTCAAGCACCTGGATTACTACTACTTCCACAACTGCGTGTACGAAAGCGTGTGGCAGGACAACGCACGCCGCCACACCGCCAAAACCGCCACCTGGGACCTGATCCACACCTACGGCCAGGACTACAAGCTGATTTTTGTCGGCGACGCCAGCATGAGCCCGTACGAGATCATCCTCAAAGGCGGCAGCGTGGAACATATGAACCCGGAGCCGGGCGAGGTCTGGCTGCGCCGCCTGCTGCAGCAATTCAAGCACGCCGTCTGGCTCAACCCCATGCCACAGGAAGCGTGGGAGTACACCCAGTCCATCGGCATGGTGGGCCAGCTGATGCAAAACCGCATGTACCCGCTCACGCTGGAGGGGCTGGAGCAAGCCATGCGCCAGCTCAAACGCAGCAGCTAGCCAGCGCCCTGCCCGTCTGCGGCCAACTGTTTCTCGATACGGCGCGCAAATACTGTCATCTCTTTTACCGCCTGCAAGTCACCACGCGCCTGCGCCACCGCGATGCCCTCGCGGTAGGCGGCCAAGGCGGCGGCTGCGTCGCCACCTGCTGCCAGTGCCTTGCCCAGCAGCTTCCACGCGGCCGAAAAATCGCCCTGCCGCGCCAGTGCCTCGCGCGCCTGCAGCGCAGCGGCCGGCCAGTCTTGTGCTTTGGCGTATTCATTGGCAATACCAAAGCGCAGCAGCGCGTTATCGCGCGGGGTATCGCACAGCTTTAACAGGTTTTGCAACACGGCAGACATGGCAGGCTCCGACAAGGTTGGCCGCACAGCATTACCGCTGGCACGCCGGCTGGCAACCCCGCCAGCGGCAGGGTTTAGGGGCCCGCGTCAGGCCAGCGCGTGCAGCAGCAGCGCCAGCGCAGCGGGCAAGGCCTGGACAAACAATATCTTGCGGCTGGCCGTGGCCGCACCATAGACCCCGGCTAGCAGCACGCAGCACAGAAAGAACACCGCCACGCCGGCCGGTGCCCCCGGCAACAGGCTCCACACCAGCCCCGCCGCCAGAAAGCCGTTATACAGCCCCTGGTTGGCCGCCAGCACCCGGCTGGCCTGGGCAAACTCCGGCGTCAGGCCAAAGGCACGGCGCCCTGCCGGCTTGGTCCACAGAAACATCTCCAGCACCAGGATATACAGGTGAATGGCGGCAACCAAAGCGGTAACTATCGATGCGGCTAGCTGCATGGCAAGCTCCTTATTTGTGCTCGGGTTGCGGCAGCGCCTCGAAATCGGCACAGCGCGGCAAATCTGCCAGAATGGCGGCCAGCGCGGCGGGCGGCGGTATCAGCTTGCGCTCGCGCAGGTCCATCCACGCGCCGGCCACTTCGTAGATAGCGGCCAGCTTGCCGTCGGGTTTGAATAGCTGCTGGCGGATCTTCCAGCGGCTATTATCCGGGCTGGCGGCTGCAATCTGCACATCGATGGTGATACGCTCGCCCAGGTGCACCTCGCGGCGGTATTCGGTACTCTCGCGAAACAGCACCGGGCCGAAGCCGTGCGCCATGAACGCCGCCATGCCAAAACCGGCTGCGGCCAACCACTCCATGCGGGTGTGCGTGCACAGGTCGGCGTAAGCGTTGTGGCGCATGTGCTGGTTGGCGTCGATGTCGGACCAGCGCACTTCTACTACTTTGGTAAACGGGTGCATGACACTCACTCAAAAAAGAACGATCGTGCTATTTTGCACATAAACAGCACGCAGGCAAACACCCATGAGCAAAAAAGCCCTTACCCGCGAAGCCATTCTGCAACAGGCGGTGCGTAGCGCCAGCCAGATCGGCATCAGCCGGCTCACCATCGGCAGCCTGGCCGAACAGAGCGGGCTATCCAAAAGCGGGCTATTTGCCCACTTTGGCAGCAAGGAAGCGCTGCAGCTGGCAGTAGTACAGGCAGCGCAAGCGCAGTTTGTGGAAGAAGTAGTGAAGCCTGCCTTTGCCCAGCCGCGTGGCATGATGCGTCTGCGTGCGCTCTTCCACGCCTGGGTGCTGCGCCTGTACGCCGGCAACACGCCCGGCGGCTGCCCGCTGCTGGCTGCCGCCTACGAGTTTGACGACCAGCCCGGCGCCATACGCGACGCGCTAGTGGCAGGCCAACGCTGGCAGCGCGACACGCTGCAGCGCCTGCTACAAGACGCGCAAGACGCCGGCGAGCTGGCTGCAGACAGCAATATTCCGCTGCTGGCGTTCATGCTGTTCGGCCTGATACAAAGCGCCCATCACGACCACCAGCTGCTGGACAGCCAGGACAGTGCCCGGCTGGCACTGCAGGGCTTTGCACAGCTATGCGGGCAGGCACCCTGAGCCGCCAGCGCCACCGACATGCCGGCCAAGCCTGACGCCCCCCTGCCGTCACGTCTGTACATCAAAACAAACCCAGCTGTGACCGCCAATCGATGCTGTCCAGCACGTTTTTCACCCACAAGCCCAGCTCGGTATCGCCGCCGATATCAATGCGGCGCTGGAAAAACAGCGTGTCCGGGTCTTCCTGCCGCCGCAACAGCGCCAGGTGGTCGGCCAGGTCGGCGTGCAGGAAGAAATCCGGCGCCGCCACCGCTGCGCAGGCGCGAAAAGCGCGGCCGTCGTGGCGCAGCGACAACGCCAGCCCGGCGTCGCGCACCCCGATCAGAAAGGTGCGCTGCTGCAGCATGGGGTCGGCCAGCGGAATCAGGCCGCGCCAGCCCATCAGGTTCAGTGCCCGCGCCAGCACCTGGCTGGCGGCCGCATCGGGGCAGGCCCGCAGCAGGCGTGCGGCCAGCTTGCCCAGGCGGGGGTCAATGGCAGTCATGGTGTGCTCCGTTCTGTTGCATACCGGGCTGGCCATGCCAGAACCCGTTGACCAATGGGGCCGGCGCCAGGCCGGCCAGCGCTTCGCCGGCCGGCTCGCCGCGCAGACGGGTGGCGGCCCATTGCACCACCGCGCCAAAGTGCCGGCTGTGCGGGCTGAGGCGGATGGCTGTCACCCCCAGCGCCGGCAGGGTGTGCAGCTCGTCCAGCAGGCTGTGGCAAGCGGCCGATTGCGTCTGGGTGCCGTTGATCTGCAGGAAGCCCTGCTGCTCGCGGGTGCGCAGCGCCATGCCGTCCGGGTGCGCCAGGCAACGGAATTCGCAGCTATCCTTGTTCAGCCCTGCGTGGCGGGCGGTGAAACAGCGCGACGAGAACGCCAGCGGCATCCGCCCCCAGGCAAACACTTCGGTATCCAGCTGCGGCAAGGCGCCGGTAATGGCCTGCACCCGCTGCGCCGGCATTTCCAGCGGCGGCACCCAGCGCTGCGCCCCCCAGCGCTGGTACAGCGCCAGCGTGGCGGCGTTGTAAATGTTGAGGTGCGGGCCGGCCACAAACGGCAGCCCGCGTTGCTGCAGCAGGCCGACGGCGCCGGTATCGTTGGCCTCCACCAGCACCCCGGCGCCGTCCAGCAGCCGGCGCAGGCGTTTGAGGTCGGATTCGCTCTCCAGCAGGCCCTGGCTGGACAGCACCGCCTGCTTGCCGGCGGCCTGCAGGTCGGCGGCCAGACCCAGCCAGTCGTCCACCCGTAGCTGCTGGCGGCGCGAGCACACCACTTCGCCCAGATAGACGCGGTCCACCGGCCAGCCGGCCACGTCGGCATAAAAGCGCATCACCTCGTCGCGCGGCCAGAAATACAGCAAGGGGCCGATGGCCAATTGCAGCGGTAATGCGGTGTGTCGGCTTACTTCCATGGTCTGCTGTACGCCCCCAGTGTCACTTGTTGTCCTTCGGAAACCCGGCCCAGTTGCTGCATCAGCGCGGCTGGCGGCTGCCAGCCGGGCCGGCGCGCCTCGTCCAGCGCCTGGCGCAGCGTGCGCGTTACCTGCGCCACGTAGGCCGGGCTGCGTTGCCGCCCTTCTACCTTGATGGCCGCCACGCCCATGCCGATCAGCCTTGGCAGCAAGGGCAGCACATTAAGGCTGGTGGGCTCTTCCAGCGCGTAGCCCAGGCTGTCGCCCACGTGAAAACGCCCCTTGCACAGCGTGGGGTAGCCACGCGGCTCGTGGTGGGCAAAATCGTCGATCAGCACCCCGTTAAGCCGTGCCTCGGTACCGTTGGCGTGTGGCAACCAGCGTACGTGGCGGGCCGGCGAGCACACACCGTGGGTATTGGGCGACTCGCCGGTAGCGTAGCTGGACAGGTGACAGCGCCCTTCGGCCATCACGCACAGGCTGCCAAAGCCGAACACCTCGATTTCCACCGTGGTGCCGGCCATCACCTGCGCCACCTGCTCCAGGCTGAGCACGCGCGGCAGCACCGCGCGCTGCACGCCAAATGCCCGTTGCGCCAGGTTGATGGCTTCATGATTGCTGGCCGAGCCTTGCACCGACAGATGCAGGCGCAGCTGCGGGTGGCGCTGGCTGGCGTAATCGAGCAGGCCGAAATCGGCCAGGATCACTGCATCTACCGCCAGCTCTGCCGCCTCGTCCACCGCAGCGCGCCAGCGGGCTTCTTCGCCGGCCTGGGCAAAGGTATTGATGGCCAGCAGCACCTTTACCCCGCGCTGGCGGGCGTAGCGCAGGCCTTCGCGGGCACTGGCGGCGTCAAAGTTGAGCCCGGCGAAGTGGCGGGCGTTGGTGTCGTTGTTCAAGCCCAGGTAAA
Source organism: Vogesella aquatica (assembly GCF_028548455.1). GTDB lineage: Bacteria > Pseudomonadota > Gammaproteobacteria > Burkholderiales > Chromobacteriaceae > Vogesella > Vogesella aquatica. The sequence continues at coordinate 90,205 of NZ_JAQQLF010000006.1, read as the reverse complement.
CGCAGTCGGCGCCGTGATCCACGGCGGCCTTCAGGGCCGGCAGGTTGCCGGCCGGACAGACCAGCTCTGGTAGCTGCATGGTGTAACCCTCCGTTCAAGAGCGGGCGACCTTACGCGGCGCAAGGGCTGCGTAGCCTTGCTTCATATCAAGGCTTTCGGGCAGCCAGCCCTGCGGCACGGGCACGCTTGACGGCGATCAAGAAAACAACATCTGGTGGCTGTCGATAAAAATTTAACTATATATTGAAAACAAATCACTTCAGCAGGTAGGAAAAATGCACTCGACACCCCTCGCCGCCGGCCACGTGGACGCCGTGAGCACCGTGCGGGAATACCTGAGCCGCGCCGACTGGCGGGTACAGGCCAACGCCAACCAGGGCTACAGCCTGGGCGGCATGATCCTCAATATGGCCGGTAAGCTCAGCGCCGAATACTGGCTGAATGCCGTGTTCAGCGCCGACGCCGCACAGGCCCACCGCCACGGCGACCTGCACATCCACGACCTGGACATGTTGTCCGGCTACTGCGCCGGCTGGTCGCTGCGCACGCTGCTGCAGCTGGGGTTTTCCGGCGTGGGCGGCAAGGTGGAATCGGCGCCGCCACGGCACCTGTCCAGCGCCTGCGGCCAGATCGTCAACTTTCTGGGCACGCTGCAAAACGAGTGGGCCGGCGCGCAGGCGTTCAGCTCGTTCGATACCTACCTGGCACCGTTCATCCGCAAGGACGGGCTGGGCTACCCGCAGGTGCGGCAATGCCTGCAGGAGCTGGTATACAACCTGAACGTCCCCAGCCGCTGGGGCACGCAAACACCGTTCACCAACCTCACCTTCGACTGGGTCTGCCCCGACGACCTGCGCGAGCAGGTTCCGGTGATCGGCGGCGAGGAAATGCCGTTTTGCTACGGCGACTGCGCCGCCGAGATGGCCATGATCAACCGCGCCTTCATCGAAGTGATGCTGGCCGGCGACGCCCGTGGCCGCGCGTTTACCTTCCCCATCCCCACCTACAACATCACCCGCGATTTTGACTGGTACGGCGCCAACACCGAGCAGCTGTTTGCCATGACCGCCAAGTACGGCCTGCCCTATTTCCAGAACTTCGTGAACTCCGACCTGCAGCCGCACATGGTGCGCAGCATGTGCTGCCGCCTGCAGCTGGACCTGCGCGAGCTGGCCAAGCGCGGCAACGGCCTGTTCGGCAGCGCCGAGCAAACCGGCTCGGTTGGCGTGGTGACCATCAACTGCGCACGGCTGGGTTACCTGCACGCCGGCGACGAGGCCGCGCTGCTGGCTGCCACCGACCGCCTGCTGGCGCTGGGCAGCGAGGTGCTGGAAGCGCGCCGCCGCGTGGTGCAACAGCACATCGACGCCGGGCTGTACCCGTACACCAGGCATTACCTGGGCAGCCTGCGCAACCACTTTTCCACGCTGGGGGTAAACGGCATCAACGAGATGATCCGCAATTTCAGCGCCGGGCAAGACGACATCAGCAGCGACAGCGGCCACGCCTTTGCCTGCCGCTACCTGGACCATATCCGCCAGCGCATCGTGGCCATCCAGCACCACACCGGCCACCTGTACAACCTGGAAGCCACACCGGCCGAAGGCACCACCTACCGCTTTGCCCGCGAAGACCGCAAGCGCTACCCCGGCATATTGCAGGCCGGCAGCGCCGACAAGCCGTACTACACCAACTCCAGCCAGCTGCCGGTAGGCCACACCGACGACCCGTTTGCCGCGCTGGCGCACCAGGAGGCGCTGCAATCGCGCTATACCGGCGGCACCGTGCTGCATCTGTACATGACCGAGGCGGTGTCCAGCGCCGACGCCTGCCGCCAGCTGGTACGGCGGGCGCTGCAAAACTTCCGCCTGCCCTACATCACCATCACCCCCACGTTTTCCATCTGCCCGCAACACGGCTATCTGTCCGGCCGCCACGAATTCTGCCCGCGCTGCGACGCCGAACTGCTGGCGCGCCAGACCGCCGCTGCGGCCAACCCTGAAGGAGCCATCGCATGACCAACCCTACCCCTGACACCCGCCCGCCACTGGACGACAACGAACGCACCCGCTGCGAAATCTGGACCCGCGTGATGGGCTACCATCGCCCGGTAGCCTCGTTCAACACCGGCAAACAAGGCGAATTCGATGAACGCCGCCACTTCGACGAACCCGGACGCCGCTAGCGCGCGGCTGGGCGGCTGGCAGCCGTTTTCGGCCTGCGACTGGCCGGGGCGGCTGTGCGCGGTAGTGTTTCTGGCCGGCTGCCCGTGGCGCTGCGGCTATTGCCACAACCCGCACCTGCTGGCGCGGCAGGCCGGCAGCGCGCACTGGCCACGCTTTCTGGCCTGGATCACGCAGCGGCGCGGCCTGCTGGATGGCGTGGTGTTTTCCGGTGGCGAACCGTTGCAGGAGCCAGCCTTGCCGCAGCTTTTACAACAAGTGCGCGCCATGGGCTTTGCCACCGGCCTGCACACCGGCGGCAGCCACCCGCACAGGTTGGCCGCAGCGCTGCCGCTGCTGGACTGGGTAGGGCTGGACATCAAGACGCTGCCACCACACTACGCGGCGCTTACCGGCGTGCCCGGCAGCGGCCAGCGCGTGCAGCACAGCCTGTCGCTGCTGCAAGCCAGCGGCGTGGCGTTTGAATGCCGCAGCAGCATCCACCCGCAATGGCACACGCCACACACACTACAGATGATGAGTGCCTGGCTGGCCGGACGCGGCGTGCGGCACTACCACTGGCAGCTGCTGCGGCCACCACCGGGGGGCACTGCCCACTGGCAGGCAGCGCCGCCCGGCTGGCCCGGCTCGGCGCTGCTGGCCGATACCGCCGCCCGCTTTGACGCGTTCAGCCTGCGCAGCAGCTAGCGCCGGCCCCTGCTCAGGCGTGGCCGTCCTGCTGCAGGCCGGCCACATTGCACAACACGATGTCGCGGCCCTGCACGTCGACCAGCCCTTCGTCTGCCAGCTGGTGCAGCATGCGCGAGAAGGTTTCCGGGGTGAGATTGAGGCGAGAAGCGATCAGGTTCTTGTTCACCGGCAGGTGCACCACGGTGCCGTCGGTCTGCGCCGGCGCCTGCTGCAGCAGATAGCTGGCCACGCGCTGGCGCGAGCTTTCCACCGAGTAGCGTTCTACGTCACGCACCATGCTGTGCAGGCGCAGCGACAAGCCGGCCAGCATGCTGCGGGCAAAACCGGGGTCGCTGGCCAGCGCGCCCATGATGACGTCGGCGCTGACATGCAGCAGCAAGCCGTCTTCCAGAAACTGTGCCATCACCGGGCACGGCCGGTTCAGAAACATCACCGCCTCGGCAAAGCTCTGCCCGGGGTGCAGTATCTCCATCACCTTTTCCTGGCCGTTCTGCGCCGTCAGCGCCAGCTTGACCTTGCCGAACACCACCACGTACATGCCATCGCAGGGGTCGCCCTTCTGGAAAATCACCTGCCCCTTCTGGCCGCGCACCTCGCGGGTACCCGGCACCAGTGCGGCGCGCTGCACCGGTGACAGCTGCTGGAACAAAGGCTGGTGCTGCAAAAAGGCAGTCACGTCGATATGGCTCATGATGAGGCCCCGCAAGACAAAGCGGCAGCCTAGCGCAGGCACCGCCACCGGCGCCATCGTCCGTTTGGGGGAGGCGCAACGGTGCTAGCGCGGCTGCCGCGGCGCGGGCATGGCGGCCAGCTCGTCGTCGCTAAAGCCCCAGTCACCTTGCAGATACCAGTCATCCCCCAGCATTTCTACCGGGTGCTGGGTGCGGCCGCTCCCATTGCCGCACTGCAGATCGTGCGCGGCGCAGTACTTGTCGCAGCCCCAGCACACGCGCTCCGGGTGCGCCGGCAGCAAGGGGAAGCGCCGCTTCATGCGCCTGCCTCTTGGCTGCCGGGCAGCATCAGCGTGAGCCGTACGCCGCTAAAATCGGGCAGCATCTGGCTGTCTACTGCTACCCCCTGTTGCTGCAGCAAAGGCAGCAGCGGCGCCGGAAAATGCGGCAGTATATAGGCCAGCTGCTGGCCGGGGCCGGCGGCATCCACCTCGGCCAGGATGATTTCCAGCGGTTGCGGCGGCGTCAGGCCGCGCAGGTCTCGCAAGTCACGCGGCGACATGGTGTGCCTCCCGCAGAGGTGGGAAAAATGGCACCAGACTGGCTGCAAACATGGCGGGCACTCCGCAAAGTAAAGATGGCGCAGTATGCGTCGCCGCTGGCGGGCAGCTGAATGATACGGATCAAGCTTTGGCGCACGCGGCAGCGGCCCGCCTAGCTCTTTCGGCGTAGCCCACCCCTGCCGACAGCGTATCGGCAAACGTGTGGCCGCCGCCTACACTGCCGGCAAACCTCCCGAGGAAGCCGACATGACTGCCATCCACGACTTCAACGGCCTGCTGCAGGCCGCCCGCCAGCAGGCCGCGCCGCAACGCCTGCTGTTTGCCTTTTGCCAGTGCCGCCTGCACGACGACCACCAGCCGGCCGAAGCCGAGCGCTTTGCCGCCGGCGAAGGCGGCATCCTGCAACCGGTGCTGTGCGTGGACAAGACCCCCGCCGAGCTGACCGATTTCGACCGCCTGCAACACGATGCCGACGCGCTGGACCCACGCTGGGAAGTGGTGTTCGTGGCCGCCGTAGACGACAGCGGCAGCGCTACTGCCGACGGCCCGCTCAAGCGCATGATCCAGACCATCCAGACCGGTGGCGACGTAGCGCGCTACCTGGCGTTCAACCGCGCCGGCCAGCCGCTGCGTTTCCTGTAGGCATTTGAAAGGACCCGTCATGCTGAGCGACCGTTTCGGGCGCAGCGTGGACTACCTGCGCATCTCGGTCACCGACCGCTGCGACCTGCGCTGCACCTACTGCCTGCCCAAAGGCTTCAAGGGCTTCGAGGAGCCGGCCAACTGGCTGACCTTCGACGAAATCGAACGCGTGGTGGCGGTGTTTGCCCGCCTGGGTACCCGCCGCTACCGCCTTACCGGCGGCGAGCCGCTGCTACGCCGCCACCTGCCGCAGCTGGCCGCCAGGCTGGCCGCGCTGCCCGGCGTGGACGACCTGTCGCTGACCACTAACGGCACCCAGCTGGCCAGCCAGGCGGGTGCCTTGCACGCCGCCGGTGTGCGCCGGCTGAACGTGAGCCTGGATTCGCTGCGTGACGACTGTGTGCACGGCATTACCGGCAGCCACTGCCTGCAGCAGGTGCTGGACGGGCTGCAAGCCGCCCGCGACGCCGGATTTGGCAGCATCAAGATCAATATGGTGCCGCTGGCCGGCGTCAACGAGGCCGACATCGAACCGATGGTGGCTTATTGCATCGACCACGGTTTGATCCTGCGCCTGATCGAAGCCATGCCGATGGGCAGCACCGGCCAGCAGACGCGCGGCGTGGCGCTGCAACCGGTACTGGCCCGCCTGCAGCAACGCTTTGGCCTGCGGCCAACGTGCAAGACGCTGGGCGGCGGCCCGGCCCGCTACTGGGAAAGCGCCGACGGCCAGTTCACGCTGGGGCTGATCACGCCGCTGTCGCAGCATTTCTGTGCCAGCTGCAACCGCGTGCGGCTGTCGGTGGACGGCACGCTGTACCTGTGCCTGGGGCAGGAAGAACGCTTCGAGCTGCGCCCGCTACTGCGCGCCGGCTGTAGCGACGCCGAGCTGGAGGCCGCCATCCGCGCCGCCATCGAGCTGAAGCCGCAGCAGCACACTTTCAACGAAGCCCCCACCCACGTGGTGCGCTTCATGTCGATGACCGGGGGCTGAGCATGGCACTGGACGACCCGCTACTGCAGGGCTTTCGCCGCTTCCAGCAACAGTACTTTTCCGCAAGCAACCCGGTGTACGCCAGCCTGTGCCAGGGCCAGCACCCGGTAACGCTGGTGATTGCCTGCTGCGATTCGCGCGTGCACCCGCCGGCACTGATGGGCAGCCAGCCGGGCGAAATGTTCGTGATACGCAATGTGGCCAACCTGGTGCCGCCGTACAGCCCGCACAACGAACACGCCAGCGTAGCCGCAGCGCTGGAGTTTGCCGTGCTGAACCTCAACGTTGGCCGCATCATCGTGATGGGGCATTCCGGCTGCGGCGGCATCCAGGCCCTGCTGCGGCGCAGCACCCCGCGCGATAGCGCCCTCACCCGCTGGCTGGCCATTGCCGAGCCGGCGCGCGAGCTGACCTACCGCCACCACACCGGCGACAGCGCTGCGGTGCAGGCGCGCCAGTGCGAACAGGCCGCCATCCTGGTATCGCTGAACAACCTGTTGGGCTACCCGTGGCTGGCCGACCGCGTGAAGGCGGGGCAGCTGCTGCTGGACGGCTGGTATTTCGACATGCACGAAGGCGCACTCTGGGGGCTGGACGCCGACAGCCACCGCTTTGTACCGCTAGTCTGCCCGCTGGCGCAGCAGGGCGACTGAGCCTGGCCGGGCTGGCCGCGTGGCGGGCGCCTCCTCCTTTTGGCGGATTGCCCCACCCGGCAAAGCGCATTAAGGTGAAGCATCGCCCCCCTGCCCGTGTCCGCCATGCATTTTTCTACCCCCGAGGCCATGCGCAGCCTGTCCGGCAAGCTGCTGGGCCTCACCATCGTCTGGCTGCTGCTGGCCATGACGTCCATCGGCTATACGCTGGTGCTGTCGTGGAAGCTGGAAGGCGGCGCGGCCGCCATCAACGACGCCGGCAGCCTGCGCATGCGCAGCTACCGTGTGGCACTGATGGTGAGCGAAGGCGCCGACGCTGCCACCATCACCCGTGAAGAGCGGCTGTTTGCCGACACCATGGCGCGCTTGCAGCGCGGCGACCCGGCGCGGCCGCTGTTCCTGCCCGACAACGCCGCCGTGCGCCAGCAAGCTGCGCTAATCCTGCAGCAATGGCAGCGCCAGGTACTGCCCATGCTGGAGCAGGCGCGGCGCGGCCAACTGTCCGGCCCCACCATGCCGGTGCTGGATATCAGCGGCTTTGTCGAGAAAATCGACCTGCTGGTGCGGCTGGTGGAAGAAGACAACGCCAACAACACCACGCTGCTGCGGCTGTTCCAGATGGCACTGATGGCGATGGCCATCATCGGCGCCATTACCATGATGTATTTGCTGTTCCTGCTGATCATCCGCCCGCTGAACACGCTGGGAGAAGGCATCGTCAAGCTGCGCGACGGCGAGCTGGCCACGCGCATTCCGGTGGTGGGCAACGACGAGCTGGCCGACATCTCGCACGGTTTCAACCAGATGGCCAGCCGCCTGCAAGAGGCCTACACCACGCTGGAAGACAAGGTACGCGACAAGACACGCTCGCTGGACGAGAAAAACCGCCAGCTCACCGCGCTGTATGGTGTCACCGCCTACCTGCACGAAGCGCACGAGCTGGCCGACATGGCCGAAGGCTTCATCCGCCAGCTGATGCTGCTCAGTGGCGCCGACGCCGGCAGCATCCGGCTGGTGGACAGCAAGCGCGGCCGGCTGGAGCCGGTGGCCCAGGTGGGCCTGCCCGAACCCTTGCAGCAGGCGGACGACTGCCAGCACATCGAAGGCTGCTACTGCGGTGACGCCGTAGAGCAGCCGCAAGCCATCGTGCGCCTGTTCAGCAGCCGCCCCGGCGACGCGGAAAAACACTGCCAGCAGGCCGGCTTTGCCAGCGTGGCCATCTTCCATATCCGCGCCAAACAGCAAAATGTAGGCATCTTCACGCTGTATTTCCGCCATGCCACCCGCCTGCCGCAGCCACAACAGCACCTGATCGAAACGCTGGGCAACCACCTGGGCGTGGCCATCGAGAACCAGCGCCTGGCCGCCCGCGACCGCCAGTTTGCCGTATCGGAAGAGCGCAACCTGATGGCGCAAGGCCTGCACGACAGCATTGCGCAGTCGCTATCGTTCCTGAACCTGCAAGTGCAGATGCTGGAAAGCGCGCTGCCGGCCGACATCAACCCGCAGGCGCGCGAAAACCTGGCCTTTATCCAGGCCGGCGTGCAAGAGTGCTACGAAGACGTGCGCGAGCTGCTGCTGAACTTCCGCACCCGCATCAGCAAGCAGGATTTTCCGGAGGCGGTACATACCCTGCTGCAGCGTTTCGAAACGCAGGCACGGGTACTGACGCAATGCCGCATCAGCGGCAACGGCCTGCCGCTGATACCGGAACAGCAGTTGCAAGTGATCTTCATCCTGCAAGAAGCGCTGTCCAATGTGCGCAAGCACGCCCAGGCGCAACGGGTGGAGCTGAATATCAGCAACGAGGACGATTTCGTGATGACCATCGCCGACGACGGCTGCGGCTTTGACGACGCGCAAGTACAGGCACGCAAGGCCCGCCACGTCGGCCTGTCCATCATGCAGGAACGCGCTGCCCGCATCCGCGCCAGTATCCACATTAGCCCCCGGGCCGGCAGTGGCACCGTTGTCACGCTCACCCTGCCCCGTACCGAAAGACAAGCTGCATGACTACCCCGCTCCGCATCCTGCTGGTTGACGACCACACCCTGTTCCGCAGTGGCCTGAAGGCGCTGCTGCAACGCCAGGCCGACCTGGAAGTGATCGGCGAAGCCGCCGACGGCCTGGAAGGCGTCAAACAGGCCACCCAGCTGCAACCCGATATCGTGCTGCTGGACCTGGACATGCCGGTGATGAACGGCCGCGACGCGCTGGCGCAGATGCTGGTGGGCCAGCCCGGTCTGGCCGTACTGATGCTGACCGTGTCCGAAGACGGCGAAGACCTGGCCGAGTGCATGAAAACCGGCGCCCGTGGCTACCTGCTGAAGAACATCAATGCCGACTTCCTGCTGGACAGCATCCGCCGTGCCGTGGACGGCGACAGCGTGCTGTCGCCGGAAATGACCGCCAAACTGGTGGCCCGGCTACGGGCACCGGTGGCGGCACCGCGTCACAGCGAGCTGGACAGCCTGACCCCGCGCGAGCGCGAAACGCTGAGCCACCTCGCCCGCGGCATCAGCAACAAGGAAATCGCCCGCGCGCTGGACCTGGCCGAAAGCACGGTGAAGGTGCACGTGCAGAACATCCTGCGCAAACTGGGCATCAGCAGCCGGGTACAGGCTGCCGTATACGCGGTAGAACACGGCCTGGACAAACCCTAGCCAGGGTTGGCCGCATCCCCATGTGCAGCCAAGCCGCTGCTAGCCATGCGGCAAAAACGCCACGCAGCGCATGCGTGGCGTTCTGGCTGGTGACACTACGCAAGCCTTAACCGGCCTTGCCATCCAGCCGTGGCTGCAGGTACATCGGCACCACACGCGCGGCCCACGCCAGCAATACCGCCAGCCAGGCCAGTGACGCCAGTGCCAGCCAGCCAGTGTGGCTACCGGCCACAGCCAGGCCGACGCGCCACAGCGCCACTGCGTGCAATGACAGGTACAGCGCCACAAAACCGTTATCGGCTTGCAGCGGCCGGCCGCTGTGCCCCAGGCTGACGCGGGTGACAAAAGCCATCAGCATGGTGCCGGCAAAGCCCAGCCCCAGCGCGTGCACCGGTGCGGCGCCCACTGCCCAGCCCAGCGCAGCCGCCGCTTGCAGCAACAACGCCGGCACCAGCCACACAAAGCTGAAATGCAGCATGGCCAGCAGACGGTTTTGCAAGCTGGCGTAGAGACCCCAGCGGGCACTGGTGTACGCCAGGCTAGCGGCCATCAGCAGTGCCAGCACTGCCTCTGCCTGCTGCCAGCCAGCCAGGTTGGCCGCAGCCAGCAACACGCAGCCGGCCAGCCAGCCGTGCAACAAACGCGCAGGCCGCCACGGCGCATGCGCAGGCAAGGCCGCCTGGGTAAAGAACGGCAGCATGCGGTGCGCCACAGCCAGGAACACCGGCAGCAAAAAACACCAGAACAGCGCCTGGCGCGCCATACCCCACCAGGCGTCGTTGCCGCCGGCCACCCAGCCGCACGCGGCCAACATCGCTACCAGCCCGCCCAGCATGGCCAGCAGAACTGCCACGCTGTGCTGGCGGTCGGCCACCTGGCTGCGGCGGCAAATGCTTGCCCAGCGCCAGCAGCTGCCGCCCCACTGCCCTGCCATCAGCAGCAAACCGGGCAGCGGCCAGGCACCGCCCAGCATGAAACCGGCCAACGCCAGCCAGATGCCGGCCAGCGCCAGCGCTGCCTGCAACAGATTGCCACGCTTGGGCGTACCGTCGGCCACGTTGAGCCAGCGCGGGCCTGCAGTAAACACAAAGCCCTGCATGAACAGCGGAAACACCGCCAGCGGCGTCATCAGCCCGTGCACCGGCACCGCGGCGTAGGCTTGCTGCGGTGCCAGCAGCCAGGCCAGCGCCCACCACAGGCCCTGGCTAAGCGCGGCCAGCACACCGGCCAGAAAAAACGCCCTGTGCGGCATACCGTCCAGCCGTGCCCGCAGGCTAAGCGGCGCTGCCGGCGTGGCGGCTTGCGGGCCAAGGCTGCCACGCCCGCCGGCAGCCGGCTGCACACTCAAGGTTGGCCGCATGGCTTAGCCCCCGCTGCAGCCGCAGCCGCCACCACCGCCGCCACAACTGCCGCCCGATGCTGGCGGTGTGGCCTCATCCTCGTCGGCGCCGGCCGGAAAGACGGAAAAGTCGAATACCACTTCGCCCGGCTGCTGCGATACGGCCACGATCTGTACCTGGTGCTGATAGCGCTGGCTGATTTGCTGCAGCAGTGGCAAGGGCTCGTGGTCATTAATGAAGCGCATCACTTCGCCGCGATGCAGTTGTTCCAGCGCACCGAAAATGGCGGCATGGCGAAAACGCTTGGCCACGCCACGGGCATCAAAGACAAAATGATTGGGCTGCTGCGTGTCTTGCATGATCCGGCTTCCTGTGTCGGTAAAAGTGACCCGATCGTAATGCGCAGCCAGGCCACTTTCCTTGAGACAAAATAAGAAAATCCGCAGCCATCCACCCGGACAGCCAGGCTCATGCGGCATGCCAGCCATAAAGCAAAAGCGCACTGCAGGCAGTGCGCTTTTTGGGGGGCGATGGCTAGCCACTAGCCGGACGTGTGCTTGAAGCGGTCCACATAGCCCACCAGGGTGGTGGCGGTTTGCTTGAGCTGGCTGGCCAGCTGGGCGGCTTCGTCCACGATGGCGGCATTGTCTTCCGCCAATGACGCAATACGGCTGACATTGACTGCCACCTCGTTACTGGCTGCCGACTGCTGCTGCATGGCAGCGGCCGTGTCCTGGCTTTTGCTGGCGCTCAGGTCGGCTTCCTCATGAATACGCCCCAGCTCGTCCAGGCTGGCCTGCACCAGCTGCAGCCCTTCGCTCATCTGGCCATGTGCTTGTTGCATCCGGCTGGATGCCTCATTGGTGCCGGCCGTCATGGTTTCGATCAGGCTGGCAATTTCTACTGTTTCCTTGCCGGTGCGCTCGGCCAGCTTGCGTACCTCGTCGGCCACCACGGCAAAACCGCGGCCGCTCTCGCCGGCGCGGGCCGCCTCGATGGCCGCGTTCAGTGCCAGCAGGTTGGTCTGGTCGGCAATCTCGCGGATGGCGGTAATGATGCGGCGGATATTCTGCGATTTCTCGGCCAAGTCCTGTATCACCTGCCCTGCCCCTTCCACGCTGCTGGCGGTGTGTGTCATCGCCTCGGCGGTAGCCTGCATGCGGTTGCGGCCAACGTTTACCCCCTCCTGCATTTGCTGCACCACTTGCAGGTTGTCGCGCGTATTGTCACTGACAGAAGCAATGCCTACAGTCATTTGCTCGACGGCGGCAGCGATGCCGGAAGAAGACGTGCTTTGTGCCTCGGCCGCATGGGCGGCGCGGGCCGAAACCGCCTGCAGGGCGTCAGAGGCGTTGACCAGCTGGTGGGCGTTGAATTTCACATCTTTCAGCGTGTTGCCAAAAGCCCCCACCAGCCGGTCGAAGGCCTGGCCCATGCCGGCGATCTCGTCACTGCCTTCCAGGCGGGCGCGTGCCGCCAGGTCAAGATTGTGGCTCATGTCCTGCATCAGGCCCGATAGCCGCACAATGGGGCCACGGATACTGCGGTATACCGCGCCACCGCCAAAAACCAGCAGCGTCAGCAGGGCCACGGAGCTGGCTAGCGTCAGCATCAGGCTACGGCTGGCGCTGTCCTGGTGCTGCTGCACCGTCGTGTCCAGTCTGGCCAGCAAATCGTCCTGCGCCTTTTTCAGTTGTGCGATCTGGGCCGACGCTGCGGTAAACCACGCTTCCGGTGCCAGCGTGGCTGCCGTGCCGGGCGGCGTGGCGTGCAGGGTCTGGCGTAGCGTCTTCAGTACCGCCGCCGCGTCCGACTGCAGATAAGGCTGCATGGCATCGCGCACCGGCGCGGGCGACAGCAGCTGCAGCTGGCTGGCGCACATGTCCTGCCGCGCCTGCAAGGCCGTCGCTTGCGCTAGCCCCGCCAAGGGTATCGCCCCGCCGGAGAGCAAACCGTTTACAAAGCCGCGCTCGCGCCCGGCGTATTCCTTCACACACAACAGATTGGACAAGCTGGTGCTGTAGCGAATCACATCGCCAGCGTCGGTCGCCCGGCCCAGGCCCGCCAGCAGGGCAAGCTGGGCATCGATTTGCTGGCTGTAGGCCGCAAAAGCCTCTGCCGCTGCCACCCCCCGGCTATCTACCGCCGTGCGCTTGGCCAACAGGCCTTGCACATCGCTCACCACCCGCTGGCTACTGGCGGCCAGCTCGCCCCCGGGCAGCGTGCCGACCACGCCGGCCAGGCTGGCCAGCGACTGGTCGGTTTTCTGCCTGGCATCTTTCAATTTGTCCGGCAAGGGGCCCTGGCCACTGAGGTAACCATTACTCAAGCCGCGCTCGGCCTGCAAACCGTCAATCAGGTTGGCACTCTGGGTGGCCACTGCCACCAGGTCTTGTGCGCTGCGCATTTCAGTAACTGTCTCGTAGCGCTGCAAAGACAGGGTTACCGCCAGTACACAGGCAGCACCACCAAACGGCAACACAAGCAATAGCAGCTTGTGGCCGATACCGAGTCTGGAAAGCATGAAAGGCTCCTGGACAGTGAGGACTCACCAAGACTACACACTGATGTCAACATCAATTGATAGTCCACCCGATGACTTATAGGTATTTTATATTGAAAAAGCAAAAAGCAGGCCGGATTACACCAGCCTGCTTTGACATAACACCCTAGCCTAGCGGCGCGGGCGTACCAGCTGCCAGCTGCGGCCCAGGTAGCCTACGGCACCAAAGCCGCTCCACACGTGCACCAGGCGGGTGAACGGGAAGATCACGAACAGGCTCATGCCCATGAACAGGTGGGCCTTGAACAGCGGCGAGGCGTCGGCGATGAAGCTGGCCGCATCACCGCGGAAGGTCACCACGTGCTGCGCCCAGCTCATCAGCAGCACCATTTCGTGACCATCCATATGCCGGGCGGACACGGCAATGGTGGACAGGCCCAAGACCAGCGTGGCCAGAATCCACAGCAGTACCAGCTTGTCGCGCCAGGTGGTGTTAGCCGCCAGGCGCTCGTTGCCGAGGCGACGGCCCAGCAGGATCAGCACGCCGATCAGGCACAGGCTGCCCATGATGCCGCCAGCGGTCATGGCAAAGGCTTGCTTGAAGCTGTGGGTCACACCCAGTGCGTCCCATACCGCCACCGGGGTCAGCAGGCCCACGGCGTGGCCGAAAAACAGGCCGATGATGCCGACGTGGAACAGGATGTTGCCCAGGCGCAGGCTGCCGCGGTGCAGCAGCTGACTGGATTCGCTCTTCCAGCTGTATTGCTCGCGTTCGAAGCGCACCAGGCTACCCAGCAGGAAGATCGCCAGCGCGATGTAGGGGTAGATCCCGAAGACGAATTGATGCAGATAGTCCATTGTTTTCTCCTTGCTGCGGCCAACCTTGGCGGCTGGCCGCCTGCGGGGTTAACGGGTAGCAGCGTGGCCCTTGGGGTAGAAGTTGACCGTGGCCACCGCCGGCAAGGCCGGCTTCAGCAGCGGCTCCACACCGTCCACGCCGGGGCCGAAGGTTTCCAGTGCCTCGTCCATGTCGCGGATTGGCGGCACCGTCAGCGGCTCGGGTGCTACCGGCGACAGCCACACCAGCGCGTCCAGCACGCCGGCGTAGGCCGAGCCGCTGTCGGCCAGCTTCTTGGCCACGTGCGCCAGCACGTGCACGGCGTCGCCCAGCAGGCGGGCGGCTTCGTCGGCGTCGCACAGCGACAGGAACTCCAGGAATAGCGGCACGTAGTCCGGCAGCTCGTCGGCCACCGGCTCGAAGCCGTGCTGCCGGTACTCGTCGATCAGGTCCACCATGGCCTGGCCACGGGCGCGGTCTTCACCGTGAATGTGCTCGAACAGGTGCAGCGAGTGGCCGGGGTTGCGGTCGAACAGCTGCACGTAGCCCTGCTGCAGCTCGATCAGGTCCCCTTCGGCCAGCTGCGCCAGCAAGGGCTGCACGCCGCGCAGCACGTCCGGCTCGCAGGCCAGCGTACTGGCCAGCTCCGGGATGGCGGCCTGCAGCTCGGCCTCGGGGTACACCAGCAAGGCGCCCAGGGCGCGGTATACGATGCTTGGTGTCATGACTTGCTCCCGGTATTGGCTTTACGGTCGCGGCGCATGTCGTGGAACACGATGGGCGTGGCCTTTTTCTTGCCGAACAGGCTGGGTTCGGACGTACCGCCCGAGCAGCCGTTGCCAAAGGTGAAGCCGCAGCTGGCCTTGTCGTCGAAGGTGTTTTCCACCATTTCCTTGTGGCTGGACGGGATGACGAAGCGGTCTTCGTAGTTGGCAATCGCCATCACCTGGTACATCTCTTCCACTTGCGCCGGCTTCAGGTGGGTGCCCTTCAGCGTGGCCGGGTCGGCCTGCTTGCGGATGCTCTTGGCGCGCATGTAGCGCCGCATGGCCACCATGGTTTCCAGCGCCTTCACCACCGGCTCTTCCTTGCCTGCCGTCAGCAGGTTGGCCAGGTAACGGATGGGAATACGCAGGTCCTTCACGTCGGGAATGATGCCGTTTTCGCCGATCAGGCCGTTTTCCATGGCGCTCTGGATCGGTGACAGCGGCGGGATGTACCACACCATCGGCAGCGTGCGGTATTCCGGGTGCAGCGGGAACGCCACTTTCCACTCCATCGCCATCTTGTACACCGGCGATTTTTGCGCGGCGGTGAGCCAAGCTTCCGGGATGCCCTGTTTGCGGGCTTCTTCCTGCACGGTGCTGGAATGCGGGTCCAGGAACACACCCAGTTGCGCCTCGTACAGGCTCTTCGGGTCTTCCACGCTGGCGGCAGCTTCGATCTTGTCGGCGTCGTACAGCAGCACCCCCAGGTAGCGGATGCGGCCAACGCAGGTTTCCGAGCACACGGTAGGCTGGCCGGCCTCGATGCGCGGGTAGCAGAAGATGCACTTTTCGGCCTTGCCGGTGGTCCAGTTGTAGTAGATCTTCTTGTACGGGCAGCCGGACACGCACATGCGCCAGCCGCGGCACTTGTCCTGGTCGATCAGCACGATGCCGTCGTCTTCACGCTTGTAGATGGAGCCGGACGGGCAGCTGGCTACGCAGGCCGGGTTCAGGCAGTGCTCGCACAGGCGCGGCAAGTACATCATGAAAGTGTTCTCGAACGCCGAGTACATTTCCTTCTGGATGCCCTCGAACAAGGCGTCCTTGCTGCGCTTGCTGAATTCGCCGCCCAGGTCGTCTTCCCAGTTCGGGCCCCATTCGATCTTGTCCATCTTCTTGCCGGTGAGCACCGACACCGGGCGCGCGGTGGGCGGCGTGATCATTTCCGGCGCGTTCTGCAGGTGCTCGTAGTCGTAGGTGAACGGCTCGTAGTACTCGTCGATGGCCGGCAGGTTGGGGTTGGCAAAGATATTGGCCAGAATCTTCAGCCGGCCGCCCTGGCGCGGCTCCAGCTTGCCATTGGCCTTGCGCACCCAACCGCCCTGCCACTTGTCCTGGTTTTCCCAGTCCTTGGGGTAGCCGACGCCGGGCTTGGTTTCCACGTTGTTGAACCAGGCATATTCGATACCGTCGCGGCTGGTCCACACGTTCTTGCAGGTTACCGAACAGGTATGGCAACCGATGCACTTGTCGAGGTTGAGCACCATACCGATTTGGGCACGGATTTTCATGTGAAAAACTCCTTGTGTTGCCACACAGGCCGGCTGCCGCTGGCCCGTGTGGCGTATCCAGTCTGAGACGGCTTACTCGGCCAGCGGGCGATCCATCCAGTCCACGTTCTTCATCTTGCGCACCACCACGAACTCGTCACGGTTGGCGCCCACGGTGCCGTAGTAGTTGAAGCCCCAGGCCAGCTGTGCGTAGCCGCCGATCATGTGCGTGGGCTTGGTCACGGTACGCGTCACCGAGTTGTGGATGCCGCCACGCTTGCCGCTGGTTTCGGCGCCGGGCACGTTCACGATTTTTTCCTGGGCGTGGTACATCAGGCTCATGCCCTCGGGCACGCGCTGCGATACCACGGCGCGGGCGGTGAGCGTGCCGTTGACGTTGAATACCTCGATCCAGTCGTTGTCCACGATGCCGGCCTTTTTGGCGTCGATCTCGGAGATCCACACGTGCGGGCCGCCACGGCTGAGGGTGAGCATGCGCAGGTTGTCGGAGTAGGTACTGTGGATGCCCCACTTCTGGTGCGGCGTAATCCAGTTCAGCACGATCTCGCTATTGCCATTGGGCTTCTTGCCCAGGATGGCGGCCGTGGTTTTCAGGTCCACGTGCGGGCGGTACACGCACAGGCCTTCGCCAAAGGCGCGCATCCACTGGTGATCCTGGTAGAACTGCTGGCGGCCGGTGAGCGTGCGCCACGGGATCAGCTCGTGCACGTTGGTGTAGCCGGCGTTGTAGCTCACTTCTTCGCTTTCCAGACCGGACCAGGTCGGCGAGCTGATGATCTTGCGCGGCTGCGCCTGCACGTCGCGGAAGCGGATGCTGTCGTGTTCGCGCGGCAAGGCCAGGTGGGTGTGGTCACGGCCGGTCACCTTGGACAGCGCGTCCCAGGCTTTTACCGCCACGTGGCCGTTGGTTTCCGGGGCCAGGGTCAGAATCATCTCGGCCGCGTCGATGGCGCTGTCCAGACGCGGCTGGCCATCGGCTACGCCGCCTTGCACCGTCTTGTTCAGGCCGCGCAGCACGTCCACTTCGTGCGCGGTTTTCCAGGCGATGCCCTTGCCGCCGTTGCCCACTTTTTCCAGCAAGGGGCCGATGGCGGTGAACTTGTCGTAGATCTTGCGATAGTCGCGTTCCACCACCGTCATCTTGGGCATGGTTTTGCCCGGTACCGGCTCGCACTCGCCCTTTTTCCAGTCGCGCGGGTCGAACGGCTGGCCCAGCTCTTCCGGGGTGTCGTGCATCAGCGGGGTGAGCACCAGGTCCTTGCGGGTACCCAGGTAGTCGCCGCCCACTTCCGACAGCGCCTTGGCAAAACCCTTGTAGATTTCCCAGTCGCTGCGCGCCTGCCACAAGGGCTGTACCGCTTCCGACAGTGGGTGGATGAACGGGTGCATGTCGGAGGTGTTGAGGTCGTCCTTCTCGTACCAGGTGGCGGTCGGCAGCACGATGTCACCGTACAGGCAGGTGGTGGACATGCGGAAGTCCAGCACCACCAGCAGGTCCAGCTTGCCCTCGGCCGCCGGGCGCACGGTGATCTCGCTGGGCTTGATGCAGCCTTCTTCGCCGTTCATCACCGCGTTCTGGGTGCCCAGCAGGTATTTCAGGAAGTACTCGTGGCCCTTGCCGGAGCTGCCCAGAATATTGGAACGCCACACGAACATATTGCGCGGGAAGTTCTTCGGGTTGTCCGGGTCGTTACAGCTCATGTCCAGTTGGCCGGATTTCAGCTGCGACACGGCGTAGGCCACCGGGTCTTGCCCGGCGGCTTCGGCGTCGCGCACCACGTCCAGCGGGTTGGTGGTGAGCTGCGGCGCCGACGGCAGCCAGCCCATGCGCTCGGCCTTGGCGTTGTAATCGATCAGCGCCATATTGCCCATCTTGCCGTCGGCGGTCGGGGCCAGAATCTCGCCCACCCCCAGTTTTTCGTGACGCCACTGGCTGGTATGCGCGTAGAAGAAGCTGGTGCCGTTCATCTGGCGCGACGGGCGCACCCAGTCGGCGGCAAAGGCCAGCGGTGCCCAGCCGGTTTGCGGGCGCAACTTTTCCTGGCCCACGTAGTGGCACCAGCCGCCGCCGCTCTGGCCGATACAGCCGCACATCATCAGCATGTTGATAATGCCGCGGTAGGTCATGTCCATGTGGTACCAGTGGTTCAGCGCGGCGCCGACAATCACCATCGAGCGGCCATGCGTCTCGTCGGCGTTGCGGGCAAATTCGCGCGCCACCTGGATCACCATCTCCGGCTTCACGCCGGTGTGCTTTTGCTGCCAGGCCGGGGTGTACGGCACGTCGTCCATATAGTCGCGCGCCACGTTGCCGCCGCCCAGGCCACGGTCGATACCGTAGTTGGCCGCCATCAGGTCGAAGACGGTGGCCACCAGCGCGTCGCTGCCGTCGGCCAGACGGATGCGTTTCACCGGCACGTTGCGCTCCAGCAGCTCGTCGTGCTCGCTGCCGAAGTACGGGAAGCCCACGCCCACCACGGCGTCGCGCTGGTCGATCAGCGACAGGCGTGCCTTGATGTCGCGGCTGTTACCGGCGCCGTCTTTTTCTTCCAGGTTCCACTTGCCGCTCTGGCCCCAGCGGAAGCCCACCGAGCCGTTGGGCGCCACCAGCTCGCCGCTGAGCTCGTCCAGCACCAGGGTTTTCCATTCCGGGTTGTTGTCCTGGCCCAGCTTGTCTACCAGATTGGACGCGCGCAGGAAGTAGTCCGGCACGTAGCGGCCATCCTGTGCTTTCAGCGTCACCAGCATCGGCATGTCGGTGTACTGGCGGATGTAGCCGGTAAAGTACTCGGACGGCTGGTCGAGGTGGAATTCCTTGAAGATGACGTGGCCCATGGCCATGGCCAGGGCGGCGTCGGTGCCCTGCTTCGGCGCCAGCCAGATATCGCCGAATTTGGCCATTTCGCCAAAGTCGGACGACACCGCCACCGTTTTGGTGCCCTTGTAGCGCACTTCGGTATAGAAGTGGGCGTCCGGGGTGCGCGTCATCGGGATGTTGGAACCCCACACCATCAGGTAGTTACTGTTGTACCAGTCGGCCGATTCGGCCACGTCGGTCTGTTCGCCCCAGATCTGCGGGCTGGCCGGCGGCAAGTCGCAGTACCAGTCGTAGAACGACAGCGGCACGCCGCCGATCAGGCTGAGGTAACGGCTGCCGGCGGCGTAGCTCACCATCGACATGGCCGGAATCGGCGAGAAGCCTACCACCCGGTCCGGGCCGTAGTGCTTGATGGTGAAGGCGTTGGCCGCAGCGATGATTTCGTTCACTTCCTGCCAGCTGGCACGCACAAAGCCACCCTGGCCGCGCTTGCTCTTGTACTGCTTGGCGGTTTCCGGGTTCTGGCTGATGTGCTGCCACGCCTCGATGGCGCCCATGCTCTGGCGCGCCTCGCGCCACAGTTTCATCAGGCGGCCGCGTACCATCGGGTACTTCACGCGCTGCGCCGAGTACACGTACCAGCTGTAGGACGCGCCACGCGGACAGCCGCGCGGCTCGTGGTTGGGCAGGTCCGGCCGCGTGCGCGGGTAGTCGGTCTGCTGGGTTTCCCAGGTAATCAGCCCGTTTTTTACGTATACCTTCCAGCTGCAGGAGCCGGTGCAGTTCACGCCGTGGGTGGAACGCACGATCTTGTCGTGCTGCCAGCGCTGGCGGTAACCGTCTTCCCACTTGCGGTCTTCTTGCACCACCGCACCGTGGCCATCGGAAAAGGTGGATTTCACCTTGCCCAGGAAATTGAGTCTGTCGAGAAAGTGGCTCATCTTGCCTCCGTGTGTTTGCCGCCGCTGCGGCCTGCTTAGGTTGGCCGCAAGCGGTATGCGGATACCCCGATTCACGCTGCCAAGCTTAGGCGCCGGCCAGCGCGCCTCCCATTCCCCACTGGTGGCAAACCGGCGCGACAGAGGGAGGAGCCACCCCTACTCCCAAAGGCGTAGTGGCGCACCGCGCCGCCACCGCGCCCTCCGCCGTGCGGCGTAGTGGCGCCAGATGAAAAAAGGCGCCCAAGCGGGCGCCAAAGACGAAGCAGTGCGTCGCACCGCTTGGAGAAAACGATTCAGCTCAGCACGGAATCTCCGCGCCTTTGCGGGCGTAGAACCACCAGTTCACCAGCACGCAGGTCACGTAGAAGGCGATGAAGGCGTACAGCGCAGCCTCCACGCCACCGGTCAGCGCAATCGACGTACCGTAGCTTTTGGGGATGAAGAAGCCGCCGTAGGCACCAATGGCACCGGAGAAACCCAGTACCGCGGCAGCCTCTTTGGTGGCGTCGGCCATGGCCTGTTTCTGTGCTACGTCGCTGCGGCCTGCCATGCGTTTGTGCAGCGTCAGGAAGATGGCCGGCACCTGCATGAAGGTGGAGCCGTTACCGACACCAGTCAGCGCGAACAGGCACAGGAACATGGCAAAGAAGCCCTGGAAGTTGCCGCCCTGGCCGCCATGCGGCAGGAAGCGGATCACGGCAAACACCGCCGCAATCATCAGTACGAACACCGCCTGCGTGACGCGGGCGCCGCCGATCTTGTCGGCCAGCCAGCCGCCGATCGGGCGTGCCAGCGCGCCCACCAGCGGGCCGAAGAACACGTATCTGGTGGGGTCGATATCGGGGAACTGGCCTTTGACCAGCAGCGGAAAACCGGCCGAGAAACCGATGAAGGAGCCGAAGGTGCCGATGTACAGCCAGCACATCAGCCAGTTGTGCTTGCGCTTGAAGATCACCGCCTGGTCGGCAAACGAGGCTTTGGCCGAGGCAAGGTCATTCATGCCGAACCAGGCCGCCAGCGTGGACAGCACGATGAACGGCACCCACACGAAGCCGGCGTTCTGCAGCCACATCTGCTTGCTGGCCGCGCCTTTAACCCAGGTTTGCGGCTCGCCGCCAAAGCTGCCGAACAGGCCCATGGTGACCACGATGGGCACCACGAACTGCACCACCGAGACGCCCAGGTTACCCAGGCCGGCGTTCAGACCCAGCGCGGTGCCTTTTTCGGCTTTGGGGAAAAAGAAGCTGATGTTGGACATCGACGAGCTGAAGTTGCCGCCGCCAAAACCGCACAGCAGCGCCAGAATCAGCATGGTGACGTAGCTGGTGGAGGTGTCCTGCACCGCAAAGCCGATGCCGATGGCGGGGATCAGCAGGCTGGCGGTAGAGATGGCGGTCCACTTGCGGCCACCGAAAATCGGCACCATGAAGCTGTAGAAAATGCGCAGCGTGGCGCCAGACAGCGCCGGCAGCGCGGCCAGCCAGAACAGCTGGTTTTGCGTGTAGTTGAAGCCGATATTGGGCATGTTCAGCACCGCCACGCTCCACACCTGCCAGATGATGAAGGCCAGTGTCAGCGCCGGAATCGACAGCCACAGGTTGCGGCGCGCCACCGCCTTGCCTTGTTGTTGCCAGAAGGCCGGGTTTTCCGGCTCCCAGCGGGTGAGTACATGTTCAGACATTTTACGCTCCCTTGTCGGGGCAGCCCCTGCCGCCCCGGTATATTGACCGAGAAAACAGGTGCCCTAGCGCTTGGCTGCGGCCAACGCTACCGGCTTGAACGAGAAGTGCATCCACACCAGGCTGACGCAGACAGTGCCGTACAGCAGCATGAAGGAGCTGGACCGCACGCCGGTCAGGTCCACCAGCAGGCCGAACAGGATGGGCAGCAGGAAGCCGCCCAGGCCGCCGGCCAGGCCCACTACGCCGGACACGGCGCCAATATTGTCGGGAAATTCGTCGGCAATGAACTTGAATACCGACGCCTTGCCGATAGCCATGGCCACCCCCACGCCAAACAGCATCAGCGTGAAAGCCGTGGCGTTGAGGCCGATATCAAAGCTCTGCGGGCCGTTGACGGTCTGGATGATGAAGTGGGTTTGCGGGTAGGACAGGATGAAGAACGCCACCCAGCACGCCCACATCACGCCCCAGGTGACCTTGTAGGCGCCGTAGCGGTCGGACAGCCAGCCGCCCAATGCGCGCAGCACGCCGCCCGGCAGCGAGAAACAGGCAGCCAGAAACGCCGCGTGCTTGATGTCAAAGCCGTACTCGGCCACGTAGTACTTGGTCATCCACAGCGCCAGCGCCACGTAGCCGCCGAACACCACCGAGTAGTACTGGCAGTAACGCAGCACGGCCGGGTTTTTCATCAGCGCCAGTTGCTGGCCCAGGCTGACCTTGCTGGACACCAGGTGCAGCGGGTCGTGGTGCGAAAACAGCCAGAACAGGATGGCGGTGACCAGCATGATGGCCGCGTACACAGTAGGCACCATCTGCCAGCCGGCCGCCGCGATGATGCCGGGCGCCACCAGCTTGGTCAGCGACGAACCGGCATTGCCGGCGCCGAACACGCCCATCGCCATGCCCTGCTGCTCCTTGCGGAACCAGCGCGCCACGTACGGCGTACCCACCGAGAACGACCCGCCCGCCAGGCCGACAAACAGCCCGATGGCGAGGAAGTGCCAGTACCGGGTAGCAAACTGCATGGCGTAGATGGGCACCACGCAGGCCAGCATCAGTACGAACAGCACGATGCGGCCGCCGAAACGGTCGGTCCAGATGCCCAGCGGCACACGGATCAGCGAGCCGGACAATACCGGCGTGGCGGCCAGGATGCCAAACTGGGTTTCACTCAGGCCCAGCTGCTGCTTGATCGGGATGCCCAGCACGGCAAACATCATCCAGATCATGAAACAGACGGTGAAGGCCACGGTGCTACTGGCCAGCACCGCGTATTGCTTGTAAGCGCGGGAAGACATGGTGCGTTACCTGTACGGAAGAGTCAGGGGCATGCTATGCCCCGTCAACGTGTACGGGTATTGGCCGGAGGAAGCAGCCCGCCCCTGCCGATGGCCTAGCCGGCAGCGCGGCCAACGTCGCCCGGCCTACGCCGGAAGGATTAGGCGCGATGATGCAATGGTGGCAGCGTCAGCAAGGGGCATGCAGATGACAGGGCAGGAAAAGCGAGGTGAAACCGGGAGGGCTTGTGCCGCCATTCAGGCCGCAGGGTTGGCCGCAAGCGCTGACGCGCCGGGTGCCACGGGATAATCAAAGGTGTGACAAGGGCCTGCCACCACACCGATGGTGTGGCACGCAGGCTGTGGCTCAGGCCCAGCGCGCGGCAGCGTCGCCGTCGCTGGCCTTGGCGTCCACCCAGCGCTGGCTGCCGTCGGCAAAATGTTCGCGCTTCCAGAACGGCGCTTCGGTTTTCAGGTAATCCATCAGGAATGCGGCGGCCTCGAACGCCGCCGCGCGGTGGCCGGACGCCACCAGCACCAGCACGATACCCTCGCCCGGCGCCAGGCTGCCCACGCGGTGAATGACCCGTACCGCCGTCAGCGGCCAACGTGCGGCGGCGTCCCCGGCGATGCGGCGGATTTCGGCTTCGGTCACGCCCGGGTAGTGCTCCAGGAACAGCGCCGTCAGCGGGATGGCGGCGTCGTGGCCGCGCACCATGCCCTGGAACGCCACCAGCGCGCCGGCGTCGCCGGCGTGCACACGCAGCGCCGCTTCTTCGGCGCCCAGGTCAAACGGCGCGGTCTGGATGGTGATGTCGCAATGCATGTCAGCCCCCCGTTACCGGCGGCAGAATGCCGACTTCGGCCCCCGGCGGGATGTCGGCGTCGCCACGCACGATCTGCTGGTTCACCACCAGGCGGAACACCTGGCCCTCGGCCAGCGCGCCGGCCCACGCCTCGCCACGGCCGCGCAGCTGCGCCAGCAGCTGGCCGGTAGTACCACCGGCCCAGTCCAGGGTTTCGTCGGCATGGCCGACGGCGTCTTTCAGACGGCCAAAATACAGGATGCGGATGCTGCTCATGCTTGTTGCTCCCGCCAGCGCAGCACGAAGGCGGCGATGGCATCGATATCGTTGAGGTTCAGTTGCGGCACCGCCAGCACAGGCAGGGCCGCGTCGCTGGCGACCGCCAGAATGTCTGGGTCGTCCGGCTGCAGCAAGGGCTTGCCCAGTGCCGGGCGGTGTACTTCCAGCTTGGGCACCGGCAGCCACTTCTGCCCTTCCAGGATCACCAGGTCTGCCGGCTGCAGCCGCGCCAGCTGGGCGGACAGGTCCAGCGGGGCGGGCAGGTCTTCGTAGACCGCCATGCCACGCTCACCCAGCAGCATCACCTGCGCCGCACCGGCAGCGCGGTGGCGGTAGCTATCCTTGCCCGGGGTATCGAACGCGACAGCGTGGTGGCTGTGTTTCACCACCGACACGCGCAAACCGGCTGCGGCCAACCTGGGCAGCAGCTGTTCCAGCAGCGTGGTCTTGCCACTGCCGGACCAGCCGGCCAGGCCCAGCACCGGGCTGTGCAAACGGGGAGTAGACATGGAATGACGCAGGCAATGTGACAAAACCGCCACGATAGCAGCCCGGCGGCATTGCGGTAAGCCCCTGACGACCTAATCCGGCTGGGGGAGCGGCTGCCCGCCAAGGCCCGCAGGCGTATCAGACGGCACGACAGCCGACGCCCCTGCAACGGGAGGTTTGCGCCGCATACCGGCCGCACCCGGACCTGGCACCGCGCTACCCGCCGCCTTGCTCAGATTTCCGGCGGTAGCAGTTGGTGCCACACGCCTTGCTGTTGCCACTGCACCGCCCATGCGGGCACTTCGGCCGCAGGCATGGGCCTGGCAATGCCATAGCCTTGTACCAGATGGCAGCCCATGCGCCCCAACGCCACACCATGCGCTAGCGTCTCCACCCCCTCGGCAATCACCTGGCGGCGGAACACGCCAGCCAGCTGGATAACACTGGCGACAATGCCCAGGTCGTCACTGTCTTCCAGCATGCCACGTACAAAGCTCTGGTCGATCTTCAGCGTGTCCACCGGTAGCTGGCGCAGGTACGTCAGCGAAGAATAGCCGGTACCAAAATCATCCAGGGCAAAATGCACGCCCAGCGCACTGCAGCGCTGCAGCACTTGCAAGGCCTGGGCCAGGTCGTCCAGCGCGGCCGACTCCAGCACCTCCAGCTCCAGCAGGCCAGGGGCCACGTCCGGATAGCGGGCCAGGGCTTGCTGCAGATGGTCGCAAAATTCCGGGTGCAGCAGGTAATGGGCAGCCACATTGATACTGATTGCCAGTACCATGCCTTCCGCCTGCCACTGCGCCAGCTGCGCCACGGCGGCATCCAGCACCCAGCGGCCAAAGTGTGTTTCCAGCTCGCAGCCTTGCAGCTCGGGCAAGAACGCCGCCGGCGCCAGCAAGCCCTGCTCCGGGTGCTGCCAGCGGATCAGCGCCTCGACGCCCACCAAACGGCCATCGCGCAGGTCGACTTTGGGCTGGTAATACAGCACGAATTGCTGGCGTGCCAAGGCATCCTCCAGCATGGCCAGCCTGCGGCGGTGCTGCTGCGCGCGGCGGTCACTTTCCGGGTCGAATAGCAGATAGCAGTTCTTGCCCGACTCCTTGGCCTGGTACATGGCCTGGTCAGCATGGCGCAGCAAGGTATCGGCATCGGCGTCATCCAGCGGAAACAGGCTGATGCCGATACTGGCACTGGTGCGGATATGCAGTTCGCCCAGTACAAACTCTTGCCGCACCGAAGCCAGCAGGCGGTCCAGTATCGGCGTGCACTGTGCCGCGCTATCCAGGCCGGACAGCAGCAGCACAAACTCGTCCCCGCCCAGGCGCGCCAGCGTATCGTCAGCGCGCAGCACCCGCTTCAGCCGCTCGGTCAGTGCCACTAGCAACTGATCACCCACATCGTGGCCATACAGGTCATTGATGGCCTTGAAACCATCCAGATCGAGAAAGCACACCGCACAGTATTTATCATGGCGACGGCAATGGATCAGCGCCTGCTCTAGCCGGTCCGACAACAGACGGCGGTTTGGAATATTGGTCAGCGGGTCGTAATTGGCAATGCGGTCCAGCTCGGCCTCGTGCGCCTTGAGCTGGGTAATGTCCGAAAAAATACCGACATAGTGCTGGATTTGCCCCTGCTGGTCGCGCACCACTGAAATGGATAACAGTTCGGCGTACAGCTCGCCATCGCGGCGGCGGTTCCAGATTTCGCCGCGCCAGAAGTCTTGTTGCCGCACCTGGGCCCATAGCGCCTGATAAAAGTCCGCATCGTGCAAACCGGATGACAGCAAGCTGGGCGGGCGCCCCAGTGCCTCGCTTTCGGAGTAGCCGGTAATTCGCGTGAACGCAGCGTTAACCTTGGTCATGACGCCCGCCGGGGACACCACCATGATGCCTTCGTAGCTGCTGTCGAACACGACGGCCGCCTCGCGCTGGGCCAGCGCGTAAATTTTGTGCTCGGTGATATCGGTATGGGTACCGGACATGATCAGCGGCCGGCCCGCGTCGTCACGCGACAACACCCGGCCACGCGACAGGATCCAGCGCCAGTTGCCCGCCTGGCCACGGCAGCGCATTTCCACTTCGTAAGCAGCCGTATCACCCGAAAGGTGCGCCTGCATGGCCAGCATGACCTGCGGCAGGTCTTGCGGGTGAATCATTGCCAGCCAGTCTTGCCGTGAAATGCCCTGCGTATCGGCGGCGTAGCCCAGCATGGTTTTCCAGCGATGGCTGATCTCAAAATCGTCAGTCTGGATGTTCCAGTCCCAATAACCCTGGTCCGCGCCTTCCAGCACGCGCGCCAGTTGCTGCTCACGCTGGCGCAGGTCCTGCTCGTACTGCTTTTGCCGGCTGATGTCACGCGAAATGCCGAACAGGCCGACCACATCGCCATCCACGCTCAGTACCGGCCCCTTGGTCACCAGAAACACCAGTGCGGTACCGTCCTGCAAGCGCAGATGCTCTTCGTGAGTATGCAGGGTGCCGGACAGCATGATGTCCTCGTCCACCCGCATCAGCTGTTTGGCTGAATCGCTATCAAACAGGGCATGATCGTCCCGCCCAAGCACCTCGGCCACTGGCCGCCCCACAATGGCTGCCGCCGCCTCATTGAACATCAGGTAACGCCCCTGGCGATCCTTGACGAACACCGCATCGGACGTGCCCGACACCACGGCATCCAGCAGGCGGCGATGGCGCTCGTTACGGCTGGCCAGCTGCCGCAGCCAGCCACTGAACAAACTGATGGCCACCCCGCACAACAGCAGAAAACCCCATTGCAAACGCACACCCGGCTCGGCTTGCGCGCTATGAAAACTGGGGCTGGCCATCCAGTCCACCCCCAGCACCGTCAGCATGGTCGCCAACAAGCCTGGCCCCATACCACCCAGCAGTGCACTAAGAATGACCGGCAGCATGAAAAAGATCAGCATAGGCTGCTGGGTAACACTGACTGGCAGCAAGTCACGCAAACCAAGCGCGCCCAGGCTCACCGCCAGCGCAAACAGATAGGCCAGCCAGCGGGGCATGCCCTGCCTGGCCAGGCGCTCGGCCCAGCTTTCCAGCAGGCCGGCAGCTGGTGACGGGTTCTCCGCCGGCACGGCACCCAGCGAGAAATACAATAGCGCCGCGGTACCCAGCACGAACACCAGCCCCTTGTAGGTAGACAGCATCACCATGCTATCCGCGTCGGCCACCAGCCTGAGCAGGCTGTCGGACAGCAGAATCCACAGTGCGGCCAACACGCAGTAGGCCAATACCACCAGGCGGATAAAACGGCGACGTGGTGAAACAGGCATGACAGCATTTACCTTGTAACAACTACCCGTAATCGGACGGCCGCAAGCGAGGCTGATGCAGCCGATATATTCAAACCTCTATCAAATATATTACGTTATACAAAGCAAGTCATATAAATAGCGGTAAGTAACCGTATGCTGCCAAGCTGCCCGGCGTCAGATACTGCACCGCAAATGGCCCGGCCATTTCTGCACGGCCCAAGCAGAAACTACTACGCCGCTGCGATGTTTTACCCGCCTGCTCAACCGCGGCATCCTGGGTCCAGGCACGGCCGCGGGGCAGTCCACATGGGTATCTAACGTCTGAGGTAACCAGCCTTGCGCGGCTTTATGCGCAAAGCCCGACTGACCGATGGGTTGGGCGTCTGTGGGTTAGGCACGATGCAGCTTGAACCGATGAAGTAGCAAGGCAAGAAACCCACATGCAAGCGCCACGAAGCTGAGCAGGCCGAAAACATTCTTTGTGAATGTGAAGGCGCCCGCAGCGGTTGCCACAACCGGCAGACGAGTGGGATAAGAAAGCAGCAGCGAAAATAGCATGACGTTCTCACAGTAATCGAATGCCATGCACGCCAGTGGTAACAACGCGAGATATTGCCAGCCTGCGTTGGCAAGGTTGAGGCGCCGGATGATCAGAGAGATCGAGACGGCCAGCAGGCTACCGAAGAGAGCCGGATAAATGAGGTCACCCATCAGGATATGGAGATAGACGGCTCTACCTTGTTCGCCGAACAGAGCAAGGCGTTCGTAGGCTTGCTCGACGATATAGAACAACTCGACATCTAGGATTCCCACTCCGCCGGCGTAGGGGCGAATGGCCGTTATGCCGATGGCACATTGGCAAAGAAAAAGATCGGGAAATAGATGCCGTAGGCAGCCAGCAAAACCAGAAAGGATCGCCGATTGGCGATCCGATGCAATGATCGGTTGAGATTTGCCAGCACCATTACTCCTACGGTTGGAATGAGGCGAGTGCTACAGACGCCTAGCGTTGGAACTCAGCCGCACGCTTTAGCGGGTCGGCTGGAATGACTTGTTATGCCTGCGGTTGGCTGCGTTTTAATACCGTCATAGATATACGAAGCAATTATGGAGCCGGTGACTCCAAGCAGGATGGCAAATGCGCTTGAAATCGCCAGAGTAATCAAAGGTTTTGCCTTCACGAAATCTAGTACCCGGTAGTAGAGGCGCTTACGAATTTTGCGTATTTCACTTTGTACGGCTTTTATTGTTTGGGTTGAAACACGCTCGCTCCTAAGACGTTCCTCGCACTCTGCACAAACAACGGGTTTGTTGCACGATTCGACTAGATCCGACTTGATGCCATTCATGTCGAAAAGGCATCCACGTGTTTCGTCGTGGGTAAAGCTCGGCGCTTCACCGAAGCCGGGAATTCGATTGCCTGAACGCCTGTAAAGCAGCGTATATGCGTATAGAACGCGAAGGATGGCGTTTTCAAGTGGGATGTTCTCCCAAGCAAGAAACTCCTTGATTTGGCTAAACGTAAAAACAATCTGGTTGTCGCCAAGACGTCTTGAGTACCAGTTGTCTTCAATTGGCACGTTGACAATTGCTATTAGAAAGTCTGCGCCTATATGCGCCGGAAGCTGGGCCTTCAATAGTACGTCGGAGAAAACCCAGCCGTCACTATCCGAGTCGCAGCGTAATGCGAAGTTCTCAATATCCCCGGCCAACTCAAACACATCAGACCTCCAAGCGGTAGCTCGGCTGAGGTCTAGGTGCAGCGGCAAATGACCGATGGTTACGAGCTTTATTTTTGCTTTGTCCATGTGCTCAATGACTCAAGAGGCATAACGTTTGACGTGAGGGGCCTGCCGAAGGCAGGTCCCTTTGACGGAGGGGTTAGACCTCACGGTGGCGCCACCGCTTGGTGGGTGGCGTTGCCAGCTTCTCTGCAGAATACTGCGCGGGTGGATCTTCGATGGCGATGACGTGTTCGGGAAGGAACGGCACTTCAGCGCCTTGGCAGAGATAGAACCCGGTTTCAGGTGGAAGACTGGCCGGCTGATTGTCGAGGATTCCCATGTACCCATCGGCTTCACGACTCGTGACGATAACCCACATCCGTTCCGTACTTGTTGAAACGGTGCCATCCTCTTCTTCCCCCTCGATCATGAAGATGAGCTTCGCGCCTTGGCCAGGCTTCAAACTTTTTCGATCGGCCAATGAAGGAAGCTCAAACGTTGATGGGGAAGTGTTGTGTCTTTCCTCGCCAGACACAAGGCACCAATAGTCGCTGGCTAGCGTGGGCTGATTCATTGGGATTGAGGTCTAACGTAGAAGTGAGGGGCAGCCGGAGCGCGAAGCGCGGAGGGAACCCAAAAGCGCTGCTTTTGGGCTGTCCCTCTCGACTGCCGGGTTAGACTGTTGGCTCATGATTGCGTGACGACTTTCTCTACGCTACGAGCGCAGAAGGTAATGGCGCCCCATGAACCTTCAAAATCGGAAACCTCAATCTTGATGTTTTCCAATCCGTCTGCGGATCGGTCATAGAACACCATGCCTCTCGTGGGCCGCGGAAACCCCTCTTCAATTTTAAGATTGATGGGCTGCCAGAACCGCAGTATGACGCTGCCTGTGTTCTTCTGTAGCGTCATCTCGATGAATGACTCGCTCGGCTCCTCGCTGTCAACGTGATAGCGAAAGTCGCTGATGTCGTACTCGTGTGGCCTGTGCAGAATGGGATGAAGTTTTGGTTCGTCCATTGGTACGTGAATGCGTGATGAGAGTTTTGAAAGGCGCCGTCTAACGTTTGAGTTAACCGGCAGGCGACAGAGTGACGCCGCCGGGCAAGAATGAAATGACGCCCGGTGGTGAAACGCCGGAGACTGTCCGGTTGAACGATGGGTTAGGCGTCAACTCGCGGGCCGTGATTCTGACTGCGACACTGAGATGCCGAGAGTCGTAGGAGGCATGATGTGGCGCAGAACAAGGTGTTGACCATGTGTGCCAAGTATTGAGTACTGGGTCACTGTGTCTTCGCCCATAGGATCACTTTGCTCGACGGAGTGCACGGTGATGGGAAGTAAACCGGCAGCCTCACTTAGATCCTCTGCATGCAGTGCACCTTGGGGCAACTTCAGCTCAAGTTCACTTTCGAAGCACGCCTCCAATTTGAGACCAAGCGCTGGGTACCTGCTTGGGCCCAGGTCAACCTCTGTGGCTGAGACTCTGAACAGTTCGCCGCTTTGAACTTCGACGAATGCTGACCACGCGGCGATAGGTAAGGTGTTCTCGTCGACCCACGCCGGATGCACTTCGCCTCGGAACACAAGAATGCGTTTGATGGTCTTGCCGATGAGCGAAGTGGGGTCCATTGACGCCTAACGTGAAATATACACCTCTGCAGGTGTATATTTGGTTTATCAGTGTGTATAACTGGGCATGTTATACGCATTTATCATTGCTTTACAAGCTATTGGGGTTGCCAATGCCTGAAAGTACACAGCCAGATGGGGCTGCCGCGCCACGCTTGCTCGATGTGCTGCGGCAGACGCTGCGAATCAGGCATTACAGCCTGCGCACCGAGCAGCAATACGTCAATTGGGTACGGCGCTTTTTGCGCTTTCACCATCATCGCCACCCTCGCGAGATGGGGGCTGCGGAGGTCAGTAGCTTTCTCACCCATCTGGCCGTTGAAGGTCAGGTGTCGGCATCCACGCAAAATCAAGCATTGTCTGCGCTTCTGTTCCTCTATCGTGATGTGCTGATGCTGAGCTTGCCCTGGCTAGATGAAGTGGTTCGGGCCAAACCGTCCAGGCATCTGCCAGTCGTTCTGACGCGTCAGGAGGTCGCGGCACTGCTGGCGCAGGTCGATGGGCTGTACGCGCTGCAGCTGCGTTTGCTATACGGCACCGGCATGCGGCTGATGGAGTGCATGCGCCTGCGGGTAAAAGACATCGACTTCGGGCGTGGCGAAATTCTGATCCGCGATGGCAAAGGGGCGAAAGACCGGGTGACAATGTTGCCTCAGCGCCTAGTGGCGCCACTACAGGCCCATCTGCAGAGGCGGCGCGCTATCCATGAAGCAGACTTGCAGGCCGGCATGGCTGATGTGTTTTTACCCGATGCGTTGGCACGAAAATACCCGCATGCCGGGCAGGAATGGGGATGGCAATATGTGTTTGTCACCACTGGCTATGTGCGAGACCCGCGCTCTGGCGCACAACGGCGACACCATCAGGATGAAAAGCTACTGCAGCGAGCGATGAAGCGGGCGGTCACTGCTGCCGGGATTGCCAAGCTGGCCACACCGCATACGCTACGCCACAGCTTTGCCACCCATCTGCTTGAGTCAGGCTACGATATTCGCACGGTACAGGAGCTACTGGGCCACGCGGATGTCAGCACCACAATGATTTATACCCATGTACTGAACAAGGGCGGGCATGGCGTGAGCAGTCCGCTGGATAGCCTGTGAGCGCATTATTTGTCGTGCCTGAAGGCTCGCGACGATATTCTTTAGTGTCTGCTTTGCTGCAACTAGCTGCCAATGACATCGATGTCATCGACAGGCAACTTCGGCCGCTAATCAGCCAATCACTTACACCACGGGCAACGCCCCCTAGCAGTTTGTCCATCATGGCGACCTTTTTCCTTGCCGCATCGCCACCGGTATGCGCACCATCAGTTTGTTTTGCCATTCGGTCGTCCGCCAGTACCCTGCAAACACGCCCTGCGCCCACGGGCAGACCTTGCCGACGTGGTTGGCCAGCTTGGCCGGCGCCTTGCCGGGCCAATGCCCACGCAGGTTGGCCGCAGAGCAGTTTAGTCATGCAACTCACCAGACAACCGGGCATGCTCCGGAATACGCCCCGCCCAAGCCCGGCACTGCCGTTTGATGTAGGCACTTGAGCAACACCCGGCAAACCGGGCATTTCGGGCTGGGGTATCAAAAAATTTGGGGGTTCGGCGGGGGTATCGTTGCCGAAACCCCTACCAAACCCCCAAGATGTCAAATCAGCAAGATACTGATTTTATTAGGCTTTAACGGTGTCTGCCACGTCCTGATAGTCTTTGATCTGGTCAAAGTTCATGTAGCGGTACACCTCGGCGCTCTTCTCGTTGATGATACCGATGTTGGCATGGTATTCAGCCAGGGTCGGGATCTTGCCCAGTTTGGAGCAGATCGCGGCCAGCTCGGCGGAACCCAGGAACACGTTGGTGTTCTTGCCCAGGCGGTTCGGGAAGTTACGGGTGGAGGTGGACATCACGGTGGCACCTTCGCGTACCTGTGCCTGGTTACCCATGCACAGGCTGCAGCCCGGCATTTCGGTGCGGGCACCGGCCATGCCGAATACGCCGTAGTGGCCTTCGTTGGTCAGCTGTTCGGCGTCCATCTTGGTCGGCGGAGCCAGCCACAGTTTTACCGGCAGGTCGCGCTTGCCTTCCAGCAGCTTGGAAGCGGCGCGGAAGTGACCGATGTTGGTCATGCAGGAGCCGATGAACACTTCGTCGATCGCGGTGCCGGCCACTTCGGACATGAACTTCACGTCGTCCGGGTCGTTCGGGCAGGCTACGATCGGCTCTTTCACGTCGGCCAGATCGATTTCGATCACGGCGGCGTATTCGGCATCAGCATCCGGCTGCAGCAGCTCGCCGCTGGCGATCCACTCTTCCATCTTGCTGATACGGCGCGCCAGGGTGCGGGCATCGGCGTAGCCTTCGGCGATCATGTACTTCATCAGGGTGATGTTGGAGTTCATGTATTCGACGATAGGCGCTTTGTTCAGGCGCACGGTGCAGCCGGCGGCAGAGCGCTCGGCAGACGCATCGGACAGCTCGAACGCTTGCTCTACTTTCAGGTCTGGCAGGCCTTCGATTTCCAGCACTTTACCGGAGAAGATGTTTTTCTTGCCGGCTTTGGCTACGGTCAGCAGGCCTTGCTTGATGGCGTACAAGGGGATGGCGTTAACCAGGTCACGCAGGGTCACGCCTGGCTGCAGTTCGCCCTTGAAGCGCACCAGTACCGACTCCGGCATGTCCAGCGGCATCACGCCGGTGGCGGCGGCAAAGGCTACCAGACCGGAGCCGGCCGGGAAGGAAATGCCGATCGGGAAGCGGGTGTGCGAGTCGCCACCGGTACCCACGGTGTCCGGCAGCAGCAGGCGGTTCAGCCAGCTGTGGATCACGCCGTCGCCCGGGCGCAGTGCTACGCCGCCACGGGTAGAGATGAAGGCTGGCAGTTCTTTATGCGTTTTCACGTCTACCGGTTTCGGGTAGGCGGCGGTATGGCAGAACGACTGCATCACCAGGTCGGCAGAGAAGCCCAGGCAAGCCAGGTCTTTCAGCTCGTCGCGGGTCATCGGGCCGGTGGTATCTTGCGAGCCTACGGTAGTCATGCGTGGCTCACAGTAGGTACCCGGGCGTACGCCCTGGCCTTCCGGCAGGCCACAGGCGCGGCCAACCATTTTCTGCGCCAGCGAGAAACCTTTGCCGCTGTCGGCCGGGTCTTTCGGCAGGCGGAATTCGGTGGAGGCTGGCAGGCCCAGGGCTTCGCGGGCTTTGGCGGTGAGGCCACGGCCGATAATCAGGTTGATACGGCCACCGGCGCGTACTTCGTCCAGCAGCACGTCGGATTTCAGGCTGAATGTTTCTACCAGCTGGCCGTCTTTTTCGATTTTGCCTTCGTACGGGTAGATGTCGATTACATCGCCCATTTCCAGTTTGGACACTTCCACTTCGATAGGCAGGGAGCCGGAATCTTCCTGGGTGTTGAAGAAGATCGGGGCGATTTTGCCGCCCAGGGTCACGCCGCCAAAGCGTTTGTTCGGTACGAACGGGATGTCCTGGCCGGTAGCCCATACCACCGAGTTGGTAGCGGACTTACGCGAGGAGCCGGTACCGACCACGTCGCCAACGTAGGCAACCAGATTGCCTTTTTTCTTCAGGTCTTCGATGAACTGCATCGGGCCGCGCTTGCCGTCTTCTTCCGGCGTGAAGGCCGCATCGGGGCGGGTATTCTTCAACATGGCCAGATAGTGCAGCGGGATGTCCGGGCGGCTCCAGGCGTCCGGTGCCGGCGACAGGTCGTCGGTGTTGGTTTCGCCCGGTACCTTGAATACGGTCACGGTGATTTTCTGGGCCACTTCAGGGCGGCTGGTGAACCATTCGGCGTCGGCCCAGCTTTGCAGTACGCCTTTGGCGTTGGCATTGCCCTGGTCGGCCAGCTCTTTCACATCGTTGAAGAAGTCGAATACCAGCAGGGTTTTCTTCAGGCCTGCGGCAGCGATGGCGCCGACTTTTTCGTCGCCCAGCAGGTCGATCATCGGCTTGACGTTGTAGCCGCCCAGCATGGTGCCCAGCAGCTCGGTAGCCAGCTCGCGCGATACCAGTGGCGATGCCACAGTGCCTTCGGCCACAGCGGCCAGGAAGGAAGCTTTTACCTTGGCTGCATCATCCACGCCCGGCGGTACACGGTGGGTAATCAGCTCTACCAGTGTCTGCTCTTCGCCAGCAGGCGGGTTTTTCAGCAGTTCAACCAGTTCTTCTACCTGTTTGGCAGTCAGCGGCAGTGGCGGGATGCCCAGCGCGGCGCGCTCGGCAACATGTTGGCGGTAAGCTACTAGCATGGCTCGGGACCTTTTTGCTTGGGTTGTTTGCAATCAGCCTGACGGCAGCGGGTGCGGGCTGCCGGCAACCATCCGGGATATTACTACGACTCCCGGCTATGATTCGTGAAGATTACGCGCTTGGCGATACATGCACAAACGAGTAATCGAAACATAGATTGTGAGATAAAATCACAGCCATGAATACTTACCCTCCCCTCAACGGCTTGCGCATTTTTGAAGCTGCGGCAAGGCTGGAAAGCTTCTCATCTGCGGCCAACGAGCTGCACGTTACCCATGGCGCTGTGAGCAAGCAGATCAAGCAGCTGGAAGAATGGCTGGGCGTGCAGCTGTTCGAGCGCAGCGGCGGGCGCGTAAAACTCACCGACACCGGCTGGCGCTACCTGGTACAGGTGCAGGACGGGCTGGACCTGATCGCCAACGCCACCAGCCAGCTGCTGCAGCCCGACCGCCAGCGGCGGCTATCGATCAACTCCACCCCCACGTTTGCGCTGTTCTGGTTGCTACCACGGCTGCAGGGTTTCCGGGAGCGCTTTCCGGATATCGACCTGCACCTGGTAACGTCAGACCGCGATATCAGCCGGCTGGACACCCCGTTCGACATCGCCATTCGCCGCGGCCCGGGCGACTGGCCGGGCCACCTGGCCAAGCCGTTTCTGGAAGAATGGGAGCTACCCCTGTGCAGCCCGGCCTTGCTGGCCCGCCAAGCCATACAGCAGCCGGCCGACCTGGCACACCACACGCTGCTGTACGCCGACACGCGGCCAACCCAATGGCAGCGCTGGTTTACGCTGGCGGGCGTGCCGGAACTGAAGCCGGCCAGCAGCCTGCATTTTGACCGCTTCTCACTGGCGCTACAGGCCGCCATGGACGGCCTGGGCGTGGTGCTGGGGCCATTGCCGATGGCGCAACAGGCGCTGGATAGCGGCAAGCTGGTGGCGCCACTGCGGCAGCCGGTGGTACCGGTGCGCGACTATTGCTGGATCGCGCCGCGCGCGGCCATGGACGACGTAGCCATCCATGCTTTTTGTCACTGGCTGGAAGAAACTGCAGCAAACGAGCAACGCAATGCGGGCAAAATCCACAAGTCAGACTTATAGAAATAAGGTTTTCAGCAGATGGGTTAGACCTGAAGCGGCCTAGTGTCTATGCTTGCAAGAAAGCAAAACAGGAAAACAGCATGTTTGATCTGCAAAACCTGATGGTCTGCCTGATCGAGCCTTCCCGCACCCAAAGGCTCATCATCCAGAATCACCTGCGGGAAATGGGTATAGAGAATATCGATCTACTGGAAACCGGCACGCAAGGCCTGGCGCGCATGCGCGAGCTGCCGCGCCCGGATATCACCATCAGCGCCATGTACTTGCCGGACATGACCGGTGCCGAACTGGTGGTGACCATGCGCGCCGACGGCGAAATCCGCGACATGCCCTACGTGCTGATCTCCAGCGAAACCCGCGCCCAGCAGCTGGACGCCATTCGCCAGGCGGGTGCGCTGGCCATCCTGCCCAAGCCGTTTACCACCCGCCAGCTGGACCGTGCGCTGTGCTCGGCGCTGGACTACCTGAATACCGAAGAAACCCGCGCCGAGCTGGAGCACTACGACCTGGACACCAAGCGCGTACTGCTGGTGGACGATAGCAGCACCTCGCGCCATTACCTGCGCACTGTGCTGGAACGCATGGGCTTTGACCAGATCGAAGAAGCGGCCAACGGCATGTCGGCCATACCCCTGCTGCAGGACACCCAGTTCGACCTGATCATCACCGACTACAACATGCCGGAGATGGACGGCCGCGCGCTGATCGAATACGTACGCACGCTCAGCCCGCAAATGTCGGTACCTATCCTGATGGTGTCCGGCGAGCAGGACGAAACGCGGTTGGCCGCGGTAGAAGAAGCAGGCGTGTCGGCCATCTGTGACAAGCCATTCGAGATCAGTACGTTGCGCAGCCTGATCGTGCAGTTTCTGTAATAACCGGCTACCACTGCCGTAAAAAAACCGCAGGCCACAGCGCTGCGGTTTTTTCATGCCTGCCGTGCTTATGCAGGGCGCGGCGCTACCCACACCAGACGCTCGCCAGCCTTGCCCGCCTGCGTGCGCCAGTAGCCGGCTTTCAGCTCGCCATCCAGTGGCTGCAGGCCGGCACGCTGCGCCAGCAATACTTCTTGTGCCCCCGCCTTCAGCAGCGCCGCACGCACACGCTGCTTGTCACGGGCGCTACCGCTATGCAGCAGCTGCGCATCGGCAGCAGACGGTGCCGGCTGCCATTGCTCGGCCAGGGTTAGCTGCGGCTGGGCCAGCATGGCCAGCCCGGCAAACAGCCTCTCCAGCCAGGGCTTCCAGCTGGCCAGTGCCGGCGAATCCGGCACCTGCACCGAGCCCGGGTAGGCCACGCCCAAGGTCAGCGCCGCCTCCATGCGCTGGTAACAGGGCACACCAGCCGGGGCAAAGTCCGGCATCAGCAGCAAAATGTCCAGCCGCTGCGCTGCGGCATCGTGCGTGACGTACGCAGCCGCACTGCCCGCCTCACCCGGCAAGCTCAGCAGAAACGCCCCTGCGGGCAAGGGCAAGACCGCCGGCAGTGCCGCCAGCGGGCGGGTGTGCTGCAGCGCCAGCGCCAGATCCGGGGCAAAGGCCATGGCGCGACGGCCATCGCGCACAAACAGGCCGTAGGCCTCGGCCAGCACAAATTCGGTTTCACGCTGGGTGTCATTGATGGTGTACACCCCGGCAAGCTGCGCCAGCTCGCGCTGCACCACCTGCGCGGCCTGGGCGCAGGCGTCTTCACGGCTGGCCAGCTGGCTAAACAGCTGCGCCACGCGCTTGGCCCAAGGGCGCGACGCCTGGTAACGGGCACTGTGCAAATCGTTCACCACCACTATCCCTTCGCAAAAAAAGGCGGGATTGTACCGCAAACGGCTCGCACCCCCACCATGCCGGCTGCACATCTACCGCCGGCATTGCCATGCCAATGGGCTTGACGTAAGCTGGGCATACGCTTTTGCTTGCTAGCAAGCTCTGCGTGGGTGCAGCCGGCGGTTCTGCCACCGGCGACCTTCCCTTGTTGCAATATCTACTTTACGGGCCGGCCTTCGCCGGCCCGCTTTTTTTTACCGCGCGACACGGCCCCTGTGGCTACGCTAGCATCGAGGCAAGCCACCAGAAGGGGAAACCATGTCACTACAAACGGGGTTCATCGGCCTGGGCCTGATGGGCCAACCCATGTGCCAGCGCCTGCTGGGCGCCGGCGTACCGCTCCACGTATGGAACCGCAGCGCAGGCAAAACCGCTGCATTACAGGCGGCCGGTGCCAACGCGGCGCCCAGCATCGCCGCACTGGTGGCGCGCTGCGACATCATCATGCTGTGCGTATCGGACACTGCCGCGGTAGAAAGCGTGGTATTTGGCGCAGGCGGCATTGCCGGGCACGGCCGCGCCGGGCAGCTGCTGGTGGACTTTTCCAGCATTGCCCCCGACGCCACCCGCCAGTTTGCCCAAAGGTTGGCCGCAAGCTGCGGCATGCGCTGGGTGGACGCGCCGGTTTCCGGTGGCGTCAAAGGCGCCGAAAGCGGCCAGCTGGTGATCATGGCCGGCGGCGATGCGCACGATATCGAC
Organism: Vogesella aquatica; assembly: GCF_028548455.1. GTDB lineage: Bacteria > Pseudomonadota > Gammaproteobacteria > Burkholderiales > Chromobacteriaceae > Vogesella > Vogesella aquatica. Next base: position 51,389 of record NZ_JAQQLF010000006.1, on the reverse strand, counting down.
ACCTTGCGCCCGCTGCTGGCGCACCTGAGCCAGCGCGTTACCCGTATGGGCGACGTGGGCGCCGGGCAGGTCAGCAAAGTCTGCAACCAGCTGATCGTCGCCAGCACCGCCGCACTGATTGCCGAAACCGTGCAGCTGGCCGAGGCCGCGGGGGTAGATGCCAGCCTGCTGGCGCCGGCACTGGCCGGCGGCTTTGCCGACTCGCTGCCGTTCCAGATCCTGGCCCCGCGCATGGCCGCCCGCCAGTTTGCGCCGGTACAGTGGAAGGCCGCCACGCTACTGAAAGACCTGAACAACGCCACCGCACTGGGTGATGCCACGCAGCGCCCGCTGCCCATGGCCAGCCAGGCGCAAGCGTTGCTGCACGCCCACTGCCAGGCCGGGCACGCCCAGCACGACCTTAGCAGCCTGCTGCTGCACTACCTGTCACAGGAGTAAACCATGCCACGCTTTGCGGCCAACCTGTCGCTACTGTTTACCGAATACCCGCTGCTGCAGCGCTTTGCCCAGGCTGCAGCAGCCGGCTTTGGCGCGGTAGAGATCCAGTTCCCCTACGACCACCCAGCCGAAGCGCTAGCCGCTGCAGCCCGCGCTACCGGCACGCCGGTGATCCTGATCAATGTGCCGGCAGGCGACCTGATGACAGGTGGCCCCGGTTTGGCCAGCCACCCCGGCCGCCGCGACGACTTTGCTGCTGCCCTGCCGCAGGCGCTGCACTACGCGCAGGCGCTGGGCGTAGCGCTACTGAATATCCTGCCCGGCAGGTTGGCCGCAGGGTATAGCCGCCAGGCCTGCCTGGCCACACTGGCGGCCAACCTGCAGCTGGCCGCCGATTTCTTTGCCCCGCACGGCCTGCGCCTGTGCTGCGAAGCCATCAACGACCTGGACATGCCAGGCTTTCTGCTGCGCACACCAGACGAAGTCGCCCTGCTGCTGGCCGAGCTGCCGCAAGCCGGCATCGGGCTGCAAATCGATATTTACCACGCCGCACGCATGAATCTGGATATTCCGGCCCTGCTGGCGCGCCATCTGCCGCAAACCGCGCATATCCAGTTTGCCGACTACCCGGGCCGTGGCGAACCCGGCAGTGGCACCCTGCCCCTGCCTGATTATTTTGATTTTATTGAAAAAAATGGCTATACCGGCTGGCTGGGCGCTGAATATCGGCCAACGGCAACAAGTGCAGACACCTTGGGCTGGCTAGCGCGCTGCTAATGGCTTTTTTTTGCATACAATTCGGATGGCTTTTTAAAAATCAGTCACTTGCATAGCCTGTACTTTAAAAACCCTTGCGCAATCGAATTATTTTCATTAGAATGCGCCCTTCTCGAAATTGCTGGCGGTAACACCCGCGCCGCCGGCCTCTACGATTTCATCGCATCTGACCCTATTTGGCTTCGTTTCCGCCTCGTCCTTTCAGGACTGCTGTTCGCCGCTTGTCAGGTTGGTTCGATGACCTGTAACCCCGAGCGGGCTCACAACCGGCGCATCACGCCGGACTGAAAGGATTCACCATGCAGAAGTTCTCCGACCTGGGGCTGGCCCCCGCTATTGCCAAAGCACTGGAAAAAGCCGGCTACGACACGCCGACCCCGGTACAAGGCGAAGCCGTGCCTGCCGCCATCGCTGGTCGCGACCTGCTTGTTTCGGCACAAACCGGTAGCGGCAAAACCGCCGCCTTCCTGCTGCCAGCACTGACCCGTGTCAGCGAGCGCTCCAAAGGCGCCGGCAACGGCCCGCGCGTTCTGGTACTGACCCCTACCCGCGAGCTGGCCCAGCAGGTAGAAAAGAACGCCCTGGTATACGGCGAAGAGCTGCGCTGGCTGCGTACCGTTACCCTGGTGGGTGGCGCATCGTTCGGCTTCCAGACCCGCGCCCTGTCGCGCCCGGTTGATATCATCGTGGCCACTCCAGGCCGCCTGATGGACCACATGCGCTCCGGCCGTATCGATTTCTCGCGCCTGGAAATGCTGATCCTGGACGAAGCCGACCGCATGCTGGACATGGGCTTCATCGAAGACATCGAAACCATCGTGGCCGCTACCCCTAGCGAACGCCAGACCCTGCTGTTCTCCGCTACCCTGGACGGTATCGTAGGCAAAATGGCAGAACGCATGACCCGCGACCCGCAGCGCATCGAGATCGAGCGCAAAGAGGAAAGCGGCAATATCGAAGAGCACCTGCTGTACGCAGACGACAACAATCACAAACAGCGCCTGCTGGATGCGATCCTGAAAGAAGCCAACTTTGACCAGGCTGTCGTATTTACCGCCACCAAAATCGGCTCCGAAGAAATCGCTGACAAACTGTCCGACATGGGCTACAGCGCTGCCTGCCTGCACGGCGACATGCCGCAAAGCTGGCGTAACCGCACGCTGAACGACCTGCGTCGTGGCCGCATCAAGATCCTGGTAGCCACCGACGTCGCCGCTCGCGGTATCGACGTACCGGGCATTGGCCTGGTAGTGAACTACGACCTGCCGAAACAGGCAGAAGACTACGTACACCGCATTGGCCGTACCGGTCGTGCCGGCCGTAGCGGCGTAGCGATCACCATCGCCGAATCGCGCGAGTTCCACCGCGTACGCCGTATCGAGCAGTACCTGAAGCGCCAGCTGACCGAAGCCGTTATCCAGGGCCTGGAACCGACCCGTCGCCCACCGAAAGGCCGTCCGGCTGGCAAAGGTGGCCCGCGTCGCAGCAACGGCGGCGGCTACGGTGACCGCAAACCGGGTGGTGGCTACGGCGGCAACCGCGGTGGCTACGGCGACCGCAACCGCAGCAGCAGCGGCCCGCGCCAAGGTGGCAGCGGCGACCGTCGCCCACGCAGCGAATAAGCTTGCGGTAGCAGCAAAGAAAAAACCCAGCCTGGTGCTGGGTTTTTTTCATTTCCTGCATTGCCCGAGTCGCGTGCGCGCAATAAACCGCCAAGCTGTCATCACAAAAACAAGGCCAGAAAATACGCCAATAGCAAGCCACCAAAGAACGGGATAGCCAACTGCAGGCGGCGCAACTTGCTTGCCGAATGCGGAGATGGCGGTGCCATTTTTTGCTGCCTGATTGCCGCAACCATGAACAAGGCCAAAAGACAAAGCACATCAAAAAGCAGCGACCGCTGCGGCTGCGGCACCAGGACATACATCGTCAAACCACTCAGACCACCCAGCATGGCCATTTGCCACCATCGCATCACCACCCCCTTATCAATGAATCACGGCAGATACGGCAATGCCGACCACAGCACCAGCACGGCAAACAGCGCTGCCACCACATCGTCCAGCATCACGCCAAAACCGCCGTGCACACGGGCATCCAGCCAGCGTATCGGCCATGGCTTGACGATATCGAACACGCGAAACGCCAGCAATGCGGCCAACCACGCCACGGGCGTCGCCGGCACCGCCGCCAGCACCAGCAGCATGGCCACGATTTCGTCCCACACGATATGGCCGCTATCAGCCACGCCCAGCGCCCGGCCCGTCACACCACACACCCACACCCCCAGCACAAACATCGGCAGCGCCAGCCAGGCCAGCATCACACCCTGCACACCGGCCAGATGCAGACCCGCCGCCAGCGGCAAGGCGGCAATACTGCCCCAGGTACCCGGCGCCGGCGTAATCAACCCGCTACCAAAGCCCAGCGCCAGAAAATGCGCCGGGTGGCGCAGCAAAAAGCGCACATCCGGCTTAAGCGAAGTGGTCATAACCCAACCTTTCCAGTGCCACAAGCTGCCCGCTTGCATCCAGCAAGCACAAGCCCTCACCCGCTAAGATGCGGCCAACCTTGTGCACCGCCACACCAGCGTGCGCGGCAGCAGCCTGCACCGCCGCTGCCTGCGCCGGGGCGGCAGTAAAGCACAATTCGTAGTCGTCGCCACCCGCCGCGATGGCCGCCAGCCAGCGGCTACGCTCGGCCGCCAGCTGCGGGTGCATGGGCAAGGCCTCCACCCACACCTGCGCCCCTACACCGGAGCGCGCCAGGATGTGCGACAAGTCGGCGGCAAAGCCGTCGGACACGTCCAGCGCCGCGTGCGCCACACCCAATAAGGCGCGCCCCAGCGCCACGCGTGGCTGCGGGCGCTCCAGTTTGCGCAGGCAATCCGCCGGCAGCAGCTCGGTGCTACCCGACAGCCGCTGCTGCAGGGCTGCGGCAGCCAGGCCCAGCTGGCCGGACACCCAGATATCGTCACCGACTTGCGCGGCGTCGCGGCGCAGCGCCTGGCCGTGCGGCGTTTCGCCAAAAATGGTCACCGATAGCGTCAGCGGGCCGCGCGTGGTATCGCCACCCACCACACTCACGCCGTGCTCGGCGGCCAGGGCAAAAAAGCCGCGCGCAAACGCCGCCGCCCAGGCCTCGTCCAGCCGCGGCAAGGCCAGCGCCAGCGTCACCCAGCGCGGGGTGGCGCCCATGGCGGCCATATCGGACAGATTCACCGCCAGCGCCTTGTGCCCCAGCGCCTCCGGGCTAACATCGGCAAAAAAATGGCGCCCTTCTACCAGCATGTCGGTAGACACATGCAAGTCGCAGCCCAGGGTTGGCCGCACAATGGCGGCATCATCCCCTACGCCCAGCACCGCATTGGGCGCGGCGCGGGTAAAGTGCCGCCGTATCAGATCAAATTCGGTCATGCCGTTACCACCACATTCGGCCACAAGCCTGCTTGCGGCCAACCTTTGAAAAACCTTGCCAGCACCCGGAAAACCGTCACCCGGATAGGACCGTAGCCCGGATAAGCCGCAGGCGCATCCGGGGAACAAAAGCCCATCCGGCAAATACACCAACAATAAAAAAGCCCGGCATAGCCGGGCTCTGGCGGTACAGCCCGCAGGCTGCCGCGATATCAGTCTGCCTGGCGGCGGCTACGGATAGCCTTGACTTCGTCGGCGCGCACGTCGGCAGCCAGCTTGTCCAGTACGCCGTTAACGAATTTGTGGCCGTCGGTGCCGCCAAAGGTTTTGGCGATTTCGATGGCTTCGTTGATGATCACCGGGCACGGGGTTTGCGGGTGCGAGATCAGCTCGAAAGCCGCCATCAGCATGATGGCACGCTCTACCGGGCTGACTTCGGCAGCGTCACGCTCGTAGTAAGGCACCAGGTATTTGGACAGGTCGGCAGCATCGCGCAGCACGCCAAACAGGATTTCGCGGAACAGGGCTTCGTCAGCCTTCACGAAGTAGTCGTTTTCGCGCAGGTGCTTTTCAATCAGCGATGCCGGGCGGTCGGCATTCAGCTGCCACTCGTAAATACCCTGTACGGCATACTCACGGGCGCGGCGGCGGGCGGTTTTCATTACAGCTTTCCTTGTATCTAAAGAGCAGGCGCGGCAGCTTAGCCGCGCAGGGTCTTGTGCAGATTGACCATCTCTACTGCCACCTGGGCGGCTTCACGGCCTTTTACCGACATGCGGACTTCGGCCTGCTCGTCGTTTTCGGTGGTGAGAATGGCGTTGGCAATCGGGATGCCGGCGTCCAGGCCCACGCGGGTGATACCCGCGCCGGATTCGTTGGACACCAGCTCAAAGTGATAGGTCTCGCCGCGGATCACCGCGCCCAGCGCAATCAGCGCGTCAAAACGGCCTGTTTTGGCCATGGTCTGCAATACCAGCGGGGCTTCCAGCGCGCCCGGCACGGTGGCCAGGGTTACGTCGGCGGGCGCCACGCCCAGTACTTGCAGCTCGGCCAGGCAGGCATCACGCAGACCATGACAAACCAGCTCGTTAAAGCGGCACATTACCACGCCAATCTTCAGACCTTTGCCGGAAAGATCAGGGGTAATACGGTTTACTTGGTCCAGCATGCGGTTCTCCTTGCGGCGACAGCCAAATCTAGAAAGGGGCGTATTTTAATCCAAATCCACGTGCACGTGTTCAGGTTGCGCAAAGCCGGTGACTTCCAGGCCGAAACCGGTCATGGATGGCAGGCTGACCGGCGACGCCATCAGCTTCATTTTGCCCACGCCCAGCGCGCGCAGCATTTGCGCACCGATACCGAAGGTCTTGCTGTCCCAGCGCTGGCGCGGGCCTTTTTCCGCCTGCTCGGGCAGCGCGCGCGCCAGAATGTCGGCGCCGGATTCCGGGCGATGCAGCAGGATCACCACGCCGCAGCCGCGCTCGCTGATTTCTTCCAGCGCGTTCGGGATCGTCCAGCTGTGCTTGCCGGACAGCGGGTCCAGCAGGTCCATCACCGACAGCGGCTCGTGCACGCGCACCAGCGTTTCCTTGTCGGCGCGGGGTTGGCCGCATACCAGCGCCAGGTGGGTGGCACGGGTCAGTACATCCTGGAATACGTGCAGCTGGAAGGTACCAAACGGCGTTTCGGCCAGGCGCTGCCCTACCTGCTCGACAAAGCACTCGGTACGGCTGCGGTAGTGGATCAGGTCAGCGATAGTGCCAACCTTCAGGTCGTGCTCCTTGGCAAATTCCAGCAGCTCCGGCAGGCGTGCCATGGTGCCGTCGTCGTTCATGATCTCGCAGATCACCGAGGCAGGCTCCAGCCCGGCCAGGCGCGACAGGTCGCAGCCGGCTTCGGTATGGCCGGCGCGCACCAGCACGCCGCCCTTTTGCGCTTTCAGCGGAAACACGTGGCCAGGCTGCACAATATCGGTGGGGCGGGCATCACGCGCCACCGCCACCAACGTGGTGTGGGCGCGGTCGGCGGCGGAAATGCCGGTGGTTACGCCCTCGGCCGCTTCGATGGACACGGTAAAGTTGGTGCCGAAGCTGGTGCCGTTATTGGTGGCCATCATCGGCAGATTCAGCTGCTTGCAGCGCTCTTCGGTGAGGGTAAGACAGATCAGGCCACGGCCGTGTTTGGCCATGAAGTTGATGGCTTCCGGGGTTACGTGCTCGGCGGCCATCACCAGGTCGCCTTCGTTTTCGCGGTCTTCCGCGTCCATCAACACCACCATTTTGCCGGCCTTGATGTCGGCAATGATTTCCTGGATCGGGGCAATGCTCATTGTGTCGTCCTTCCCGCACGCCTGCGGCGCGCCTGGCTGCTATGGAGCATGGCGCCACGCGCCATGCAGGAGTAATTCATTTATAGATGGGGCTACCCGCCCGGCAATCAAGCGCCGCGTGCGGCCAACACGCGCTCCACGGTATCGACAATGGCCTGGGTTTGCGGGTCGATCTCGATATTCACCACATCGCCCACCTGGCGCGCACCCAGCAGTGTGCGCTGCAACGTTTCCGGGATCAGGTTCACGCAGAAGCCGTCGTCGCGCACGTCGCCGATGGTCAGGCTGCAGCCGTCTACACCGATATAGCCCTTGATCAGCACGTACTTCATCAGTTCGCGCGGCAGCGCAAACCACAGCGTGCGGTTATCCGGGCTGCTGACGATGTCGCTCACTGTAGCGGTGCTGATGATGTGGCCGGACATGCTGTGGCCGCCGATATCGTCGCCAAAGCGCGCGGCGCGCTCCACGTTGACCGCGTCGCCGGCTTGCAAGCGGCCCAGATTGGTCAGGCGCAGCGTTTCGGCGATCAGGTCAAAGCTCACCACATCGCCTTCGATGGCGGTAACGGTGAGGCAGCAGCCGTTGTGCGCTACCGAGGCGCCGATCTGCAGGCCCGGCAGCAGCGCCGCCGGCAGGCGTACCTGGTGGGTACGAAACTGGTTTTTTTCTTCCACCGCCACCACAGTGGCCATGCCCTGCACGATACCGGTAAACATTCTGCTGGCTCCGCAAACATCCGAAAACACGATTGTACCGTGTTGCACTGCAAATACGAGGCGATACGCGGCAAAAGGTTGGCCGCACAAGCTGCAGCGGCTTCTATGAAACGGCCAGAATGCAGTACAATCGCCTGTTTTTCCGAATCTTTACCAGACGAGCATCCATGTCCGCCGAACTGACCCGTATTGCCGAAGAAGTTGCGCAGCGCCGCACCTTCGCCATCATCTCCCACCCTGACGCCGGTAAAACCACGCTGACCGAAAAGCTGCTGCTGTTTTCGGGCGCCATCCAGATGGCAGGCACGGTAAAAGGCAAGAAGGGCGGCAAGTTTGCCACTTCCGACTGGATGGAAATCGAGAAGCAGCGCGGCATTTCGGTGGCTTCGTCGGTGATGCAGTTCGACTACCGCGACCATACGGTGAACCTGCTGGACACCCCGGGCCACCAGGACTTCTCGGAAGATACCTACCGCGTGCTGACTGCCGTGGATAGTGCACTGATGGTGATCGACGCGGCCAAGGGCGTGGAAGAGCAAACCATCAAGCTGCTGAACGTCTGCCGTCTGCGCAACACCCCTATCGTGACCTTCATGAACAAGTACGACCGTGAAGTGCGCGATAGCCTGGAGCTGCTGGACGAGGTGGAAAGCGTGCTGAAGATCCGCTGCGCCCCCATCACCTGGCCTATCGGCATGGGCAAGGCCTTCCGCGGCGTGTACAGCCTGCTGTCTGACGAAGTGATCCTGTTCGAAGCCGGCAGCGAAAAGCTGATTACCGATATCGAGGTGATCAAGGGCATCGACAACCCGCGCCTGGACGAACTGTTCCCGCTGGAAATGGAACAGCTGCGCATGGAGATCGAGCTGGTGCAAGGTGCCTCCAACGAGTGGGACCTGGAAGCATTCCTGGCCGGCGAGCTGACACCGGTGTTCTTTGGCTCGGCCATCAACAACTTCGGCATCCGCGAGATCCTGGACGCGCTGATCAACTGGGCCCCGGCCCCGCAGCTGCGCGATGCCACCGTGCGCGACGTTGCGCCGACCGAAGGCAAGTTCTCCGGCTTCGTATTCAAGATCCAGGCCAATATGGACCCGAAACACCGTGACCGCATCGCCTTCCTGCGCGTGTGCTCCGGCCGTTTCGAGCGCGGCATGAAGATGAAACACCTGCGCCTGAACCGTGACATCGCCGCCTCGTCGGTGGTGACCTTCATGTCGCACGACCGCGAAATCGTGGAAGAAGCCTTTGCCGGCGACATCATCGGCATCCCCAACCACGGCAATATCCAGATTGGCGACAGCTTCTCCGAAGGCGAAGAGCTCACCTTTACCGGCATTCCGTTCTTTGCACCGGAAATGTTCCGCAGCGTGCGCATCAAGAACCCGCTCAAGCTCAAGCAGCTGCAAAAAGGCCTGCAACAGCTGGGCGAAGAAGGCGCGGTACAGGTATTCAAGCCGCACAACGGCGGCGACCTGATCCTGGGCGCTGTGGGCGTACTGCAGTTTGAAGTGGTCGCCAGCCGCCTGGCCGCCGAATACGGCGTGGACGCGGTGTTCGAATCGTGCAGCATCTGGTCGGCGCGCTGGTTCAGCTGCGACGATCGCAAGAAGCTGGAAGAGTTCGGCAACGCACTGACCATGAACATCGCCACCGACGCCGGCGGCAACCTGGCCTACCTGGCACCGAACCGCGTCAACCTGGCGCTGACGCAGGAACGCTGGCCGGACATCGTGTTCCACGAAACCCGTGAGCACGCTGTCAAACTGAACGACTGATGCCGGTCACCCTGCCCATGCCCGCCTGGCTCGCACCCATCCTGCACGACTACGGCGCCGACCTGCTGCGTTCCGCCGTACTGGTGCTGGTATTGCTGCTGGTACACGCCAGCATCGTGCGCGCCATTGCGGCCAACCCGCAGGTGCCGGTAGACACCCGCCGGCGCTGGGCGATCAATGTGCGCAACGCCATGATCGTCATCGGCCTGGCGGGCTTCGTGATTATCTGGGCGCGCGAGCTGCAAACCATCGCGCTGTCCATGGTGGCCTTTGCCGCCGCACTGGTCGTGGCCACCAAGGAGCTGCTGATGTGCCTGGGCGGCGGCCTGGTGCGCTCCATCTCCAACAGCTACGAGCTGGGCGACATCATCGAACTGCAAGGCATGCGCGGGCGGGTGCAGGACATCACCATGCTCAGCACCACGCTGATCGAAATCGGCCCGCGCCATGACTCGCACCAACTAACCGGCAAGTCGGTCAGCTTCCCCAACAGCCTGCTGCTAACCCACCCGGTGGTGCGCGAGAACTTTACCGGCGAGTACGTGATGCACCTCATCACCATCCCGCTACCCTACCGCATCACCCCGGCCCGCGCAGAGCAACAGCTGCAAGAGATCGCCGGCGACGTGTGCGCCCCGTGGCTGGCCGATGCCCGCCACCATATGGCCATGCTGGAACACAAACTGATGATGGATACGCCATCGGTAGAGCCGCGCATCTCCCTGCAGCCTGCATCAGAAAAAGAATACCGCCTGATTGCGCGTATCGCCGTACCGCAGCGCGAACGCCAGCGCGCCGAGCAGGCCATCCTGCGCCGCTTCATGTTTGCCTGTTTCCCGGAAACCGATAACAACAATATTGCTGACGCAGACTAAACCATGCCCAAGACCCGGATCAAAACCTACGACCGCATCGTGCAGGACAGCCTGAAGCTGTTCAACGAACACGGTGAACGTAATATCACCACCAACCATATCGCGGCGCATCTGGGGATCAGCCCGGGCAACCTGTACTATCACTTCCGCAACAAGGAAGAGATCGTGCACCAGATTTTCCTGAGCTACCGGCGCTTTATCAGCGAACGCCTGGCCGTGCCGTCAGACCGCCAGATGGACGTGGCCGACCTGGTGAACTACCTGGAAACCGCCTTCGAAGCCATGTGGCAGTTCCGCTTCATGTTCTACGACCTGCCCGGCCTGATGGCACGCAACCCGCAGCTGCAGGCCGACTATCACCAGTTTGTGAATGGCGAGCTGCAAACCATTCTGGAAGGCCACTTCCGCGAGTTCATCCGCCTGGGCCTGCTCAAGATGGATCTGGAAGACATCGAGCCGGTATCGGTGAATATCTGGCTGGTGGTGAAGTTCTGGTTCGCCTTCGAGCAAACCGCGCGCCCGAAAGCCCCCATCAACGAGGCGTCCAGCCATCGCGGCGTACGCCAGGTATTGGCACTGCTGAAGCCCTATGTGCAGGATGACTTCCTGCCCGCCTTCCGCCAGCTGGTTGCGCGCCACCACACCGCAGACTGATTGCTCAAGGGCATGACACTCGTCATGCCCACCCCCTACCCGCCAACCGCACAGGCTGCCCAAGCTGCTAGACTCGGCTGTGCGCACTCGACCTGTCGCCTGCACAGCCGTTACCTGCCCTCCCTGATATATGCCATAACAGCCTGGCATGCCGCGTGGGCCGACCTGGATAGAAACATCTCGCAATACCAACCACCCAGGCCAATCTGCAATGCAGTGCACGGCCCAACTACCTGCAAATAAAAAACATCATCACTACTGGCCGTGATTAAAAATACATTTCATTACAGAAATGAAAATAGCCGCCCATTCACTATCCATCACCCAAGACTAGGGAAATCCCACATTATACTGATGGCTTAAATCAGGTTATAAAGCAGGCATTGAAATATGCTGTGGTCGCGAAACAGACGGCCTTGCTGGAAGGAAAAGTATGAAAATTGTCTCAAAAATCATTGCACTGATTATCAGCAGTTGCCTTGCCCTGGCATTGGTAGGTGGCTTAGGCATATGGAAACTGAACCAGGCAGAAATGCGCTTTGATAATTTCACCGACAATATACTCCCCAGCATACACTTGCTAAATGACTCCCAGGCAGAGATATGGCGGGTCCGTGTTTTATTCTGGAAGCATATGGCTGAGCCGGACATGGCAAAGAAACTGCAATATGAGTCGGAAATAAAAACCATCTTTGCAGAAATAGACAAGAACTTTGCGCAATATGCAGCCAGTGACATTAGCGATGCGCAGGACAAAGCACTGCTGGCTCGCAGCCAGGAAATCTTTAATCGCTACAAACAAGAGCTGGCACCCATGCTGGCCTTGTCCCGCAACGGCGAGCAGCAAAATGCGGTAGCCCTTGCGAGCCACGGCAATGGCGAAGACCTGATGAAGGCCTGGAATGAGCACATTGCCTATAACAATCAGCTCAGCAAACAGACCGATGACGCCAATGCGCAAGCCACGCAGGACTCACGCATGCAGTTCCTGATGATCGTGATTACAGTCGCACTGCTCCTGGGCACTGGCGGTGCCATGCTGACTCGCGCCATCCGCCGCGGTTTGCAGCAGCTGCAGTCGGCCATTGGCGACATCAGCCTTCACCTGGACTTTACCCGGCGCGCACAGTGCCACGGCCAGGACGAAATCAGCCAGACCGCCCAGGCTTTTGACGGGCTGGTCGTGCGCCTGCAGCAAAGCCTGCAGCGCATGCAGACCGGCATCGAGCAGGTATCCACGTCTTCGCAGCTGGTACAACAGGTATCGCAATCGGTTGCCAGCAGCTCGGGGCAGCAAAGCCACGCCTCGGCCCACATGGCCGCTGCGGTGGAGGAAATGACCGTGAGCCTGGCCCACGTGGCAGACCGCGCAAGCGAAGCCCAGCTCTTGTCGGCCAGTGGCGAAATCAAAGCCAATGCCGGCGAACGCGCCATAGAAAAGGTGGTCAGCGACATGAGCACCATTGCCACCACCGTCAGCACCACCTCGACACAAATGACCGTGCTGGCCGAGCGCAGCAAGCGCATTGAATCGGTAGTCAGCGTCATCCGCGATGTAGCCGACCAAACCAACCTGCTGGCGCTAAATGCCGCTATTGAAGCGGCCCGCGCAGGCGAAAGCGGCAGGGGCTTTGCCGTCGTAGCCGATGAAGTGCGCAAGCTGGCAGAGCGCACAGCGGCCTCCACCCAGGAAATCAGCCAGATCATTCTGGCCATCCAGCAAGTCAGTGACAGCGTGGCGGGCAATATGAACGAAGCGGTGGCACAAGTGGGCCAGGGCCAGCAAGGGGTGCAGGATGCCCGCGCCAATATGGCCGAGCTCAGGGATGGCGTCCGCCACAGTGCCTTGCTGGTAGCGGAGATCAGCGCGGCTATCCAGCAGCAAAGCGCCGCCACCAGCAGCATTGCCCAGCAAGTGGAGCACGTCGCCCAAAACGCCGAAACCAACAGCAGCGCTGCCGCAGTCGCCGCCAGCCAGGTTGATTCGCTCCAGCAGATTGCCCAGCAGATGCGGCAAGAAGCCAGCCTGTACCACGTGTAAACAAGGTTGGCCGCAGGCCGCTGCCTGCACGGCAAAACACCCCGCCTGCCGATACAGTGCGAGGTGTTGTTTTTTTAAGGCAAGGCGTCAGGCCGCCGGTGCGCTGCTGCCGCGCGCCAGCAGCTTGCCTTGCAGCACCACGATACGCGGGCTGCGCCCGGCGTCATCCAGCCGCTCCAGCAGCATGGCCATGGCCGCGCGGCCGATGTCGCCTACCGGCTGTTCGATCACGGTCAGGCCATCGCCCAGCAGCTCGGTCCACACATCGTTGTCAAAACCGGCCAGCGCCACATCCTGCGGCCAGTGCAGGCCGGCCGATTTCAGCGCCCGCACCGCGCCCAGCATCAGCACACCATTACTCACCACCAGTGCCCGCGGCCGCTGTTCTGCGGCCAACATGGCCAGCACAGCCTGCTCGGCAGCCTCCACGCTGGGCGCCACGAACTGCGCCGGTGCCGGCAGGCCGGCCTGCTGCATGGCCTCGGCAAAGCCGGCGTGGCGCTCCATGCCAGTGCTGCTGGTATTGCCGAATACGCCGGCGATGTCGCGATAACCCTGCGCCAGCAAATGCTCTACCAGCGCAGCCGCCGCGCGGCGGTTGTCCAGCACCACGGCATCGGTGGTCACATCGCGGCTGGCACGGTCGATCATCACCACCGGAAAGCCCAGCGCCGCCGGGTCCAGGTTGGCCACGGTCTGCCGCGTGGGGGCAAAGATCACACCGGTGACGCGTTCTTCCTGCATCAGGCGCAGGTACATCGCTTCTTTGTCCGGGTTTTCGTCGGTATTGCACAGGATCACCCGCATGCCGTTACGGTAGGCCTCGTCTTCTACCGCGCGGCTGACCGCGGTAAAGAACGGGTTGCGGATGTCCGACACAATCAGGCCGATGGTGTCGGTGTGTTGCGAGCGCAGGCGGCGCGCCGCCAGGTTGGGGCGGTAATCCAGCTGCCGCATGGCTTCTTCCACGCGCTTGCGCACCTTGTCGCTAACCGGGCCGTTACACAGTACCCGCGAAACGGTGGACGCAGACACCCCCGCCGCTTCTGCCACATCCTTGATCTTTGCCACTTGCATGCTCCGGAATCGATTTCATGCGGCCAACCTTGGGCTGGCGCAACGTTGTGGTGAAATGGTACCACCAAAGCTGACACAAATATTGACACAAAAATTGGGATCGATTTCAATTGCAACACACAGCAACACACAAATAATCCGGAGACAGCACCCCATGTCCACTCAGATCATCCGCGCAGAGCTGGTTCAACTTGGCGCCCAGGCGCAGGAAAAAACCAGTGCAATCAAGGCTGCAGGCCAACTTCTGGCCAAATCTGGCCGTATCGACCCGGCCTATATCGACAGCCTGCTGCGCCGCGAAACCGTTGCCAATACCTTCCTCGGCCACGGCGTTGCCATTCCGCACGGCATGATCGAAGACCGCCACCTGATCCGCGAAACCGGCATTGCCATCCTGCAAGTGCCGGATGGCGTGGAATGGAACCCGGGCCAGCGCGTGCACCTGGTGATTGCCATTGCCGCCCAGTCCGACGAACACATCGCCCTGCTACGCCGCCTTACCCGCCTGCTGCAAGACGAAAGCCGCCTGGCACAGCTGTTTAGCACCGGCAACCCGCAAGACCTGATCGCGGCGCTGGACGACAGCGCCACCGCGCCGGCCGCCCCCGCCGCACCCGCCACCGACCTGGCCCACAGCGCCAGCTGGCAGCTGAACTACCCCAACGGCCTGCACGCCCGCCCGGCACGCGCCTGGAGCGAGCAAGCGCGCCGCTTTGCCGCCACCGTACAGGTACGCAACGGCAATGAGGTGGCCGACGCCAAGAACATGATCAGCCTGCTGCAACTGGGCGCCGAAAACGGCCACACGCTGCAGCTGTCTACCGATGGCCCGGACGCCCAGGCCGCACTGCAAGCCATGCTGGCCGTTGCCAACCAGCTCACCACGCAAGAAGTGGCCGATGCCCAGGCCGCGGCCAAAGCCGCCGCCAAGGCCAGCCGCCAGCAGTGGCAGCCGGTCAGCAAATTGCTGGCGCTACGCGGCATCAGTGCCAGCCCCGGCCTGGTAATCGGCCAGGCGCGCGTACTGAAAGCCCAGCACATCGAGGTACCCGACGTACCTGGCACCCTGGGCTACGACGGTGACCTGCTGGAAACCGCCCTTTCCGCCACCCGCAGCGAGCTGCAGGGGCTGGCCGACGACACTACCCGTCGCCTGGGCAAAACCGAAGGCGGCATCTTCCTGGCACAAGCCGAGCTGCTGTCCGATACCGACCTGATCACCCTGACCTGCCAGCTGATGGTAGAAGGCCACGGCGTGGCCTGGGCCTGGCACGAAGCGGTACAACGCATGGCCGACCGCCTGGCCGCGCTGGGCAACCCGCTGCTGGCCGCCCGCGCCGCCGACCTGCGCGACGCCGGCCGCCGCGTACTGGCCAAACTGGCACCGGATCTGGCACTGGATGCCGGCAAAGGCGCGCAGCGCGACAACGAAGTGCTGATCGCCGCCGACCTGGCGCCATCCGACACCGCCACGCTGAACCCCAAGCAGACGCTGGCGCTGATTACCGCCCAGGGCGGCCCCACCTCGCATACCGCCATCCTGGCCCGCACGCTGGACCTGCCCGCCGTGGTGGCCGCCGGCAGCGCGGTGATGGACATCCAGGACGGCACCACACTGATCGTGGACGGCGACAGCGGCACCGTGTACCTGAATGCCGGCGATGACGACCTGGCCAGCGCCCGCCAGTGGCAACAGGCCCAGCGCGACAAGCTGCTGCAGGCCACCCGCGAAGCGCAGCAACCGGCGCGCACCCGCGACGGCCAGCAGGTAGAAGTAGCGGCCAACGTCAACCGCCCGGAACAAGTGGCCGCCGCGCTGCAAGCCGGTGCCGAAGGCGTGGGCCTGATGCGTACCGAGTTCCTGTTCCTGGAGCGCGACAGCGCACCGGACGAGGAAGAGCAATACCAGACCTACCGCGCCATGTTGGCCGCGCTGGACGGCCGCCCGCTGGTGATCCGCACGCTGGATATCGGCGGCGACAAACAGGTGCCCTACCTGAACCTGCCGCACGAAGAAAACCCCTTCCTCGGCGTGCGCGGCGTGCGCCTGCTGCTGCGCCGCCCGGACCTGATGCTGCCGCAGCTGCGCGCGCTGTACCGCGCGGCGGCACACGGCCCGCTGTCCATCATGTTCCCGATGGTGAGCACGCTGGCCGAAGTGAAACTGCTGCGCGCCCAGTGCGAGCAGGTACGCGCCGAGCTGAACGCGCCGGTGGTGCCGCTGGGCATCATGGTGGAAGTGCCGGCCGCCGCCACCATGGCCGACCGCCTGGCCGAACACGTGGACTTCTTCTCGGTCGGCACCAACGACCTCACCCAGTACGTGCTGGCCATCGACCGCCAGCACCCGGAGCTGGCCGCCGAAGCCGACAGCCTGCACCCGGCGGTGCTGCGCCTGATCGCGCAAACCGTGGCCGGTGCCCGCGCGCACGGCCGCTGGGTGGGCGTGTGCGGCGGCATGGCCGGCGACCCGCTGGGCGCCGCCATCCTTACCGGCCTGGGCGTGTCCGAGCTGTCGATGAGCCCGCGTGACATCCCGGCTGCCAAAGCCAGCATCCGCGCCGCCGACCTGGCCGCCCTGCAAACGCTGGCCCAGGCTGCGCTGGATTGCGACAGCGCCACCGAAGTGCGTGCGCTGCAAGGAGCCCAGGCATGAGCCAGCCCGTGATCACTCTGACGCTGAACCCGGCGCTGGACCAGACCGTCACCGTGCCGCTGCTGCGTACCGGTGCGGTCAACCTGGCCAGCGAGGTACACGTCAATGCCGGTGGCAAAGGCGTGAACGTGGCCAGCTGCCTGGCCGACTGGGGCGTGCCGGTGGTAGCCAGCGGCCTGCTGGGCCGCGACAACACCACGCCGTTCGAAGACCTGTTTGCCGACAAGGGCATCCGCGATGCCTTTATCCGCGTGGGCGGCAGCACGCGCACCAATATCAAGCTGGTAGACGCCAGCACGCTGGACACCACCGACATCAACCTGCCGGGCATCCAGCCCAGCACCGGCGCGCTGGCCAAACTGCAGCTGCTGCTGGATGAGCACATCGAACAAAACAGCCTGGCGGTACTGGCCGGCAGCCTGCCCGCCGGCGTAGACGATGGCTGCTGGGCGCAGTACGCCCGCCAACTGCGCCAGCTGGGTGCGCGCGTGGTGCTGGACACCAGCGGCCCGGCGCTGCAACAGGCACTGGCGCCGGACGCGCTGCCATGGCTGATCAAACCCAACCAGCACGAGCTGGAGCAATACCTGGGCCGCGCCCTGCCCGACCTGACCGCCATCGCGGCCGCCGCCCGCCAGCTGCAACAACGCGGCATCGCCGTGGTAGTGGTGTCGCTGGGCAGCGCCGGCGCGCTGCTGTGCTGCGATCAGGGTTGCTGGCTGGCCGAACCGCTGCAGCTGGACAAGCTGAAAAGCACCGTTGGCGCCGGTGACGCGCTGGTGGCCGGGCTGGTGGCCGCGCTGCACGCCACCGCCCCGGGCCAGACGCCGGTGTGGCCGGAAGTGCTGCGCCTGGGTATGGCCTTTGCCGCCGCCAAGCTGGCGCACATCGGCCCGCACCTGCCGGATACCGGCGAAGTTGCGCGCCTGCGGGCGCGTATTCAGGTAACGCCCCTGACCCCATAACAACCGCGCCGCGCAGCGGCACCGGATGCACGACCAGAAAAGCCCGCACAGCGGCACACAGAGGAGATTCACCATGTCAAACGTACTGGCCATCATTGCCTGCCCGCAGCGGCTGGCGCAGGGGCAGCTGGCAGCCGAGGCGCTACGCAAGGCCGCGCAGCAAGCCGGCCACCAGATCGCTATCGAAATCCGCCACGCACAAAGCGTGCAGGGCCGCCTGGACGAAGCCCAGCTGGCCGCTGCCGACGCGGTTATCGTGATTGCCGAAGGCGATGCCGATACCGGCCGCCTGCACGGACGCGCCAGCCATGCGGCCAAGCTGGACGCCGTGCTGGCCAACGCCGCCGGGGTGATTGCCACCGCACTGGGCTCGACTCCCGCCACGGCTAGCGGCAGCAAACTGCGCATCGTGGCCATTACCTCCTGCCCCACCGGCATTGCCCATACCTTTATGGCCGCCGAGGGTCTGAGCCAGGCTGCGGCCAACCTGGGCCACGACATCAAGGTAGAAACCCAGGGCTCGGTCGGCTCGCAAAATACCCTGGGCGCGGCCGACATCGCCGCCGCCGACCTGGTGATCATCGCCGCCGACACCCAGGTGAACCTGGACCGTTTCGCCGGCAAACGCCTGTACAGCAGCGGCACCAAGGCCGCCATCAACGACGGCATCGCACTGGTCAAGCGCGCACAGGCGGAAGCCCGCCCGCACCAGGCAGCCGGTAGCGATGCCCAGCCACAGGCTGCGGCCAACCCTGACAGCAAGAACAGCGAACGCAGCGCGGCCTACAAACACCTGATGACCGGCGTGTCCTTCATGCTGCCATTCGTGGTGACTGGTGGCCTGCTGATTGCGCTGGGCTTTGCGCTGGGCGGCATTTATGTGTACGAAGACGCCTTCAAGGGCACGCTGGGCTGGACGCTGTTCAATATCGGCGCCAAGGCCTCGTTTGCGCTGATGGTGCCGGTGCTGGCCGGCTACATCGCCTACTCCATCGCCGACCGCCCCGGCATTGCGCCCGGCATGGCCGGCGGCATGATTGCCGGCGCCATCGGCTCCGGCTTTCTGGGTGGCATCGTGGCGGGCTTCATTGCCGGTTACACGGTGAAATACCTGAACGAGAAAATCCAGCTGGGCCGCAACTTTGACGGCCTGAAGCCGGTGCTGATCCTGCCGCTGCTGGGCACCACCATCGTCGGCCTGCTGATGTACTACGTGCTGGGGCAGCCGGTAGCCGCGGCACTGGGCGTGGTCACCGACTGGCTCAAAGGCCTGCAAGGCTCCAGTGCGCTGGCACTGGGCATGATCCTGGGCGGCATGATGGCCTTCGACATGGGCGGCCCGATCAACAAAGCCGCCTACACCTTCGCCACCGGCCTGCTGGCCAGCCAGGTGTACGCCCCGATGGCCGCGGTAATGGCCGCCGGCATGACCCCGCCGCTGGGCATTGCACTGGCCGCGCTGCTGTTCAAGAACCGCTTCAGCGCCGACGAGCGCGAAGGCGCCAAAGCTGCCGGCGTGCTGGGTATTTCCTTCATTACCGAAGGCGCCATCCCGTTTGCCGCCAAAGACCCGCTGCGCGTGATCCCGGCGCTGGTGGCCGGCTCGGCGCTGGCCGGTGCCATCTCCATGGCTGCCGGCTGCGAGCTGCGCGTGCCGCACGGTGGCGTGTTCGTGCTGCCTATCCCTAACGCGGTAACCAACCTGGGCATGTACCTGGTGGCGCTGGTAGCCGGCACGGTACTGACTGCGGTGGCACTGGGCCTGGTGAAAAAGCCGGCCAACTAAGCCCTGACGTTTTCTCTCCCTGGATCTGCCAGGATTTTGCGACCAGCCGCTGGACCCGGCTGGTCTTTTTTTGCCTGTTGCACGGCACACCATGCTTGTCTGATCAAGGTTAAAGTCGGCGCCGATTACTACCGCTACGATACCGGCACCTTTGATTGCCACGCCCCCAGGCGTGCCAAATGTGGCCACTATGAACAAGACCCCCTGGCCAATAGCCAGCATCTGCAGCTACCCTGCCTGCCTGCGGCAGGAGCACATCCCGGCCCACTGCCTGCAACAATTCCGCCAGCCCGAGGCCGATACCAACCATGCAGCCTGCCTGGCCGCGCTGGTCAACCACCTGCAAACCGAACAGGCGCGCAGCCAGGTAGCGTTATTTGATGGTGACCTGGTCAAAGCTTATTTGTTGAGCGAAATCAGCAGCCGTCACCCGGTAGCGCAAGCGCGCCATGGCTTGGCGGCCGAAGACTACGCGTTTTCCAATATCCATTCGCTGGCCGAGGCCACCGGCTACCCGCGCGAAACAGTGCGCCGCAAGGTATTGCAGCTGGTCGAGGCCGGCTGGGTTACCCGGCTGCCCAACGGCGGCTTGCTGGTAAGCCATGAAAAACAGGCCAGCTACCACCAGCTCTTGCTGGGCCAGGCTGACCTGATTGTACGCACCGCAGAAAAGCTCAAGGCATTACAGGCTGCTGCACGCGAAGGTGGCGCATAAGCTCGCCCAGCGCCTGTGCCGATAGCGGACGATGCAGGTGAAAACCCTGCACCTGGTTGCACCCCATTGCCTGAAGCATGGCCAGCTGGGCGGCCTCTTCCACCCCCTCGGCAATCACCACCAGTGACAGCTCGTGCGCCATGGCAATAATGGCTGCCGTCACCTTGCGCGCGCGCTCGTCATGGGTGAGCCGCGCCACAAAGGAGCGGTCCAGTTTGAGCCGGTCAAACGGGTAGCTGTGCAGGTACGACAGGCTGGAGTAGCCGGTACCAAAGTCATCGATGGCAATACGGTAGCCACTGGCCTGCAGCTGCTGCATGCGCGCCTGCGCCGCGTCCTGGTTACCCAGCACTGCGCCTTCGGTAATTTCCAGCACCAGCATGGATGGCTGCAGCCTGGCTTCGCGCACCAGCATGGCTAGCTCGCCCACAAAGTGCGGGCTGTCGAACTCGGCCGCCGAAACGTTCAGCGACAACTGCACTAGCAAACCCTCGTCGTGCCAGGCGCGCACGGTGGCCAGTGCCTTGCGCCGTACCAGCCGCTCCAGCCCGGGCAGCAGACCGGCGGCCTCCGCCACCGGCAAAAATGCCGCCGGCGACACCATACCGTTGGCCTGCGGCCAACGTACCAGCGCCTCGACACAGACAATCTGCCCGCTATCGGCATTCACAATGGGCTGGAAGTACGGCAGCAGCGTATCGGCGGCAATGGCCTCGCGCAGCCGGGCTTCCAGCTCCAGCTCCTGGCGATAGCGCGGCACATGCTGCTCGCTGTAAAAGCGCACGCCGCCGCGCTGGCGCAGCTTGGCCTGCTCCAGCGCCATGTCGGCGGCCTTCAGCAACTCGCCGGCGTCTTCCGCATCGTCCGGAAACAGCGCTACACCCATGGAACCGCCTACCACCAGACGGCTGCTGCCAGCGCCTTCCAGCGGGGCCAACAGCGCCTGGCGCAGCTTTTCCAGCACGCCGGGCAGCTGGTGCGGCTCGGCGGCATCTTCTACCACAATGGCAAATTCGTCTCCGCCCACACGGGCTACCGTCCAGCCCTCGCCCAGGCTATCGAGCAGGCGGTGGCCAAATTGTGACAGCACGCGGTCGCCACTGCTGTGGCCCCAGGTTTCGTTGATCAGCTTGAAATGGTCCAGCCCCACCAGCACCAGTGCCAGCGGCTGCTGGCTGAACTGCGCACGGCGCAAGGCCTGCTCCAGGCGGTCGGCCAGCAGCACGCGGTTTGGCAGATTGGTCAGTGAGTCATACTGCGCCAGCCACTGCATGCGCGCCTGCATCTGGTGCCGCTCGCTGACATCGCGCACGATGGCAGCTACCCCCCCAGCCGGCAACGGGCTCAGGGTAATCTGCACCAGCACCTCGCTGCCATCCTGCCGCACCCCGCGCAAGGTCGGGCGGTGGCCCATGCTGCGGCCTACAGGGTTGGCCGCATAGCCACCAGCCACGTGGCGGTGCGCCGCCTGTACCGCCTGCGGAATCAGCACGTCCACATTCTGGCCAGTCAGCTCATCCACGCTATAGCCAAACATGCTGGCGCCTTGCTCGTTCACCGCCAGTATCTGCATCTGCGCATTCACCACCAGTACGCCATCGGTGGAAGCGGCAAACAGCAAACGGTAGCGCGATTCGGAATAGTCTGCGGCATCCAGCATGCGGTTGATTTCCTGCCCCAGCAGCACCAGCTCTTGCGGGCCTAGCGGCTGGATACGCAGACTAGCCTCACCCTGCCCCACACGTAGTACAAAAGCGGATAACTGGCGGATGCTGCGTAACAGATAGCGGGCAAATAGCCAGCCTACTGCCACCGCCAGCAGGATGGCGGCCAACATGCCCAGCATCAACGGCAGGCCCTGACGCAACAGCTGGGTGCGCAAGGCCGC
Source organism: Vogesella aquatica (assembly GCF_028548455.1). Classification (GTDB taxonomy): domain Bacteria; phylum Pseudomonadota; class Gammaproteobacteria; order Burkholderiales; family Chromobacteriaceae; genus Vogesella; species Vogesella aquatica. Next base: position 29,275 of record NZ_JAQQLF010000006.1, on the reverse strand, counting down.
ATAGGGGACGGCTACCTCCACGCGCCACGGTGCATTGTCCAGTTGGCGCTGCACCGTCAGGCTATCGCCCGCCTGGCTACCGCCGTGCTGCTGCAGCACCGCGCCGGCCGTGCTGTAAACCCGCCAGGCCAAACCTTCCGGCAAGCCGGCCTGCAAGGCTGGCAGGGCCAGGTCTTGCAAATCCAGCGGCAAAATCACCTGGCCGCGCAGCTGCCCGTTGCTACCTAGCAGCGGGTGCGACACTACCACCACGCGGCGCCGTGAAATCGGCGCCTGCATGGGCTCACTGACGGCGGGACGGCGCAGTGCCAACAAGCCGGGCAGCTCGGGCAGCTGGCTTACCCGCAACCGTGCCGCCGCATCCACCGGCAGCGCCGAGCACACTACCTGGCCGCCAGCCATCAGCGTGACGGCATTGCTGAAGCCATACGCACCCAGCAGATACTGCTGCATATCACCGGGCGGGCAGCGGCGGGCGTCCAGCGCTTGCGCCCAGCCGGTGGCAGCCAGCGCGGCAGCTACCCGCTGGCCCTGGCCAAGCTGACCCTGCAACAGCCGCTGCTGCTGCAAGGCCAGCGCATCCAGCTGCTGCTGCACCCCAGCCTGCTGCGCCTGCCAGCCACTATGCAGCAGCCAGCCAAGGCCCAGCGCCACTGGCAGCAACACTGCCAGCAGGGTACGTAAAATGTGCTGCGAAACCGTCATCTACCCGCCAGTACCGCCGTTGTGAATCTGCGATTGTGACGCAGGGGGATTTTATCGAAGCAGGACGGCCACCCAAATTGGGCAATGACAACAGCACCATGCCGCTTAGGCTGGTATGCAAAAGCCCGCGCAAGATACGCGGGCCGGGATTGAGAAAAAGTCTGTTTACAGCACAATACGGCTCGGGCCCGATACGGCGTCGCTGCCCGCAGCAGCCTGGCTAGCTGCTTTGCAGCCCGTATTTTTTTACCTTGTCGAACAGCGTGGTCTTGGGGGTACCCAGCGCCGTGCTGGCCTGGGTCATATTGCCGCCATGGCGGCGCAGCGCCTCGACGATCAGGCTCTTCTCGTAGGCTTCCACGGCGTCGGACAGGCTATGGTTCACGCTTTCACCACCGCTGCCCTTGAATACCGGCAGGCCCAGGGCAAAGCGCTCGGCCACGTTACGCAGCTCGCGCACATTGCCTGGCCAGTCGTGCGCCATCAGCTGGCTCTGGGTTTTGCGGTCCAGCCCGCTGGGCTCGCGGTCAAAGCGCAAGGCCGCCTGCTGCAAGAAGCAGTCGAACAGCAGCGGGATATCCTCGCGCCGTTCGCGCAGCGGTGGCAGCTCCAGCGTGACCACATTCAGGCGGTAGTAAAAATCGGAGCGGAACTTGCCCTGCTGCGACAGCTCGTCCAGGTCGTCCTTGGTGGCGGCAATCAGGCGGCAATCCACCGGCACCGACTGGTTGCTGCCCAGGCGCTCCAGTTTGTGTTCTTGCAACACGCGCAGCAGTTTGATCTGCAGGTTGATCGGCATGGACTCGACTTCGTCCAGAAACAGCGTGCCCTTGTTGGCGTGCTCTATCTTGCCGATACGGCGCTTGCCGGCGCCGGTAAAGGCGTTGGCCTCGTGGCCGAAGATTTCGCTCTCGAACAGGTTTTCCGGCAGGCCACCACAGTTGATGGCCACGTACTGGTGGTCTTTACGGCGGCTGAAGTCGTGCAGGCAGCTGGCCACCAGCTCTTTACCGGTACCGGTTTCGCCATTGATCAGCACGTTGGCCGAGGTATCCGCCACGTTCAGCAGCAGCTCGCGCAGGCGGCGTATGCCGTCGGAGCGGCCGATGATGCGCTGCTCCAGCGACTGGCGGCCATCCAGCTGGCGGCGCAGGCTGGCCACCTCCAGCGTGAGGCGCCGCTGTGCCAGCGCGCGGCGGGCGACATCCACCAGCTTTTCCGGCGAAAACGGCTTTTCGACAAAATCGTAAGCGCCGTCTTTCATGGCCTGCACCGCCATGGCCACGTCGCCGTGGCCGGTAATCAGCACCACCGGCAGCTGGCGGTCGGCCTGCAGCAGGCGGTCCATCAGCGTGAGCCCGTCCATGCCGGGCAGGCGGATATCGCTGATGACAATGCCGGGCACCATGCCGGCCTCGATTTTCTGCAGCGCCAGCTCGGCACCGGCGCAGCCAACTACCGGAATATCTTCCAGCAGCAGCGCCTGCTGACAGCCCAGCAATACGTGCGGGTCGTCCTCGACAAACAATACGGTCAGGTCATCATGCATGGTGAACATCCTCCCCTGCATACAGGGGCAAGGTAAGGGTGAATTCGGCACCGCCGCTGGCCGACGCGCCGGCCTTGAGCGCGCCATCGGCCGCCGCCGCCAGGCTGGCCGACAGTGTCAGGCCCAGGCCCAGGCCACGGTCTGCGGGCTTGGTGGTAAAAAACGGTTCGAACAAATGCTGCATCACGTGCTGCGGCAAGCCGCAGCCGTTATCACTGACCGCCAGCGCATAGCTGCTGCCTTGCTGGCGGCCACTCAGGATGATGGTGGGCTCGGAACGGCCTTGCAACGCGTCCATGGCGTTCGCCAGCAGGTTCACCAGAATCTGTTCCAGCCGCGTCTGGTCAATCGCCAGCTCCACGTCCTGCAGCTGGTTGATCACCGTTACCGGCTCGCGGCTCAGGCGCGGGTGCAGCAGAAACAGTGCGGCATCCACGCCTGCGGCCAACCTGGCGCGCCCGCCCGCGTGTTCGGAGCGGCGGGCGAAGGAGCGCAGCGAGGCGGTGATCTTGCCCATGCGCTCTACCAGCTCGCCTATGGTTTGCAGGTTGGCCGCCGCCACATCGTGCGCGCCGCGCTGCAAAAACTTGACGGTATTGCCCGACAGGGTGCGCAGCGCCGCCAGCGGCTGGTTCAGCTCGTGCGCAATGCTGGTGGACATCTGGCCGATAACCGCCAGCTTGCCGGCCTGGATCAGCTCGTTTTGCGTCTTGCGCAGGCTTTGTTCGGCCAGCTCGCGTTCACGGATTTCGGCCCGCAGCCGGTCATTGCTGGCCTTCAGGTCGGCGGTGCGTTCGGTAATCCGACGCTCCAGCTCGCTGTTGGCTTCTTCCAGCGCCTCGCGCGCGGCCAGCTTGGTGGCCAGTGCCTTGCGTCGCTCGTTCATGGCAATGATCAGCAGGGTGAGAAACGCCACGATGGCGGCCGACAGCAAGGCATGCGTCAGCGCTTCGCTGCGTACGTCATTCAGCGGGCTGAGCATGGTGAGCTGCCAGCGGGTATCGTTGAGCGTGCGCGACTGCACCAGGTAGCGATGCACACGCAGCGGGTTGGCCGCATCGCCCACCCCCCACTGCTCTACACCAGGCGATAGCGTCACGCGCTCGGCCAGGCTCAGGATGGGTAGCGGCGACCAGTGGTATTGCAGGCTGCGCGCCAGCTGCTCGCGCCGCTCGGCGCTGATGGGGTGCAGCGCACGCAGGTACCAGTCCGGGTTAGTCGACAGGATCACCACGCCGTTTTCGTCGGTCACCAGGGCATTGGAATTGGCCTTGCGCCAGCCCTGCTCCAGCTGGCTGAGCCTTACCTTGGCCACGGCCACGCCGATAATGCGGTCGCCGATGCGCAAGGGGCTGGACAGATAGTAGCCCGGCTCGCCGGACAGGCTGTCCAGGCCATAAAACTGGCCCTGCCCCCCCGCCATGGCCTCGACAAAATACGGCCGCTGCGACATGTCTTCGCCTACCGAGCTATCGTTGCGCCGCCAATTGCTGGCAGCCAGCACCCGCCCGCTGCCGTCCAGCACAAACAAGGCCAGTGTGCCGCTGCGCGTACTCATGCCGTCCAGGTACTCGTTGACCTCGCGCCGCAGCGTGGAAAAATTATCGACTTCGGTGCGGATGCCGGGGTTGTCCTGCTGCAGCAGCTGGCGGGTTGCCGTGTGCAGGCCCAATAGCCGCGGCAGCCAGATATAGCGCTCGATCTCGCTTTCTACCCCGCGCGCGTGCAGCTCCAGCTGGCGGTTGCCGCTTTCGCGCAGTGCTTCGGTACCGGCGCGGAAGGAAATGCGGTACGTCATCAGGCTGAACAGCAGCACCAGCAGCAGCAGCACGCTGACCCACACCAGCGGTTTGCGTATTCGGGAGGTAATCATGTCGAGAAGTAGCCGGAACATGTGCAGAGATCCAAGCGTTCTATCACACCCTGCAACCAGCGGCCAGATCGCGCAGTAAGGAAGGGAGAAGATGGGCCGTGAACCGCCCCGCAGCTGTCACCGCTGCGGGGCGGCCCTACGACGTCCGGTCGTTGCCGGATTGTGGTTTTTTGCTCTATCCCGAGGTGTTTTTATCGGCCGCATTCGGGTATCGGCTCCTGCCTATATAAGCAGATTGCTTGCCAGCTTTTATCGCACCACCGACTACATTAAAAAACAAACACTTAAGAAGAAACCGCCACCACAACACGCCGGTTTGCCGTACAAAACCAGACACAGCGTTCGGAAAACCGACCAAATGCCATGGCAATAAGCCTGACCCAAAGCAATACCACCACGCAATTACTTGGCCGGCAGTAGGAAAGTGAAGGTATCCTCATACCGATAAGTAAAATCTGAAATGACCACGCCAGATGGAGCGCTAGAACAATGTTTGGTAACCGCAAGAAAATCGACGCCCTGCAAGCCCGCATTGACGAGCTGGATAAAGAAAAAGCACACCTCGCCCGCGAACTGGAAGCCTGCCAGGGCGCCTATCAACAATGCCAGCTAGCACAGCAAGAAGAGCAGGTTAACCAATCCAAGCGCTCGGTATACCGCGAGCCGTTTGGCGAGTTCTGTGACAGCACTGCATCCATCCGCCAGTCTTTTGCCGCACTGGCCGAAATGATGGAAAGCAAATTTGCCTTGGCTACCGATGCCATCTCCAGCCTGCACCACACCCGTGGCGCGGTCGATACCCTGGCAGAAAGCTTCACCCGCATTGCCGATGCCCAGCAGCAGACCGCACAGCAGATGGACACCCTGAGCAGCAAAACCGGGCAGATCCGCCAGTTTGTGCAGCTGATCAAGGACGTAGCCGACCAGACCAACCTGCTGGCACTGAATGCTGCCATCGAAGCCGCGCGCGCCGGCGAGCAGGGCCGTGGCTTTGCCGTGGTTGCCGACGAAGTGCGCAAGCTGGCCGAACGTACCAGCCAGGCCACCAACGAGATTGCCAGCCTGGTGACCGACGTGGAAACAGCGTCCAACAATACCAAGCAGCAAGTAGGCGAAGCCGCCGAGCAGGCCGAAGGCTACCGCAACACCGGCCTGGAAATCGCCACCGCCATCAAAAAGCTGGTCAGCGACAGCGAAGCCATGGCCAATACCATTGCTACCGGCACTAACACCAGCTTCATGGAAGTGGTGAAGCTGGACCATATCGTGTTCAAGCTGGACATCTACAAAGCCTTCATCGGCTACCACACCCTGAGCCCGGACCAGGTTTCCAGCCACCGTAATTGCCGCCTGGGCAAATGGTATTTCGAGGGCCGTGGCCACAACGAATGCCGTGGCACACACAGCTACACCCAGCTGGACGCCCCGCACGAACGCGTGCACGAACAAGGCCGCAAGGCACTGCAGGCCTTCTACGCCGGCGACTTCAACGCCGCCACCCGCGCCCTGCAGGACATGGAACGCGCTTCGGTAGAGGTCATGGACTTGCTCACGCAGATGGAAGTGATCCCCTGCCAGAATAAAGTCTGAGCCTGTCACGCAAGGCACGCCCGGCAGCCTGTGGCTAGCCGGGCTTTTTCATGCCGGCAACCGCTCGGGCAAGGGCAGCAGGCCATGCTGCCGGCGCGCACGCTGGCACTGCGCCGAGCCTTCTTCTACCTGGTGGCACGGGCTGGGCCGCTGCGGATAAATCGTACAGCCCACCTTGCGGCCAACCTCGCCTTGCAGTGCTGCGCAGCGCGGTGCAGCAGACCAGGTGCCGCGCATGCAGCGGTGAAAGCTGTCCACTTTTTCAGTCAGGTTCACCGGCACCCCGCCGCCGCCATCCGCGGCCTCGGCCCAATAAAAAGACACGCGAAACGTGGCGCAGCAGGCGCCGCAATCCAGGCAAGCAGACATACGCCAAGGGCTGTAACAGCAGCAAAATGATCGGGCCACTATTTTTTTTCGCGCGCCGCGGCCTGGTCAAGCCCCCTGTCACACGCTGTCACACAGCCGCTACAAAAGCGCAGCAGATCACCCCGCGCGGCTCGCCTACACTGCCGGTATCGATAAACCGAGAAGGAACACATCATGCGCCATCTGCTTACTATCGCCACCCTGACGCTGGGCAGCCTGAGCTTGCAGGCGCAGGCCAACGACCTGCACAGCGTTATCGTCGGGGCAGCCACTGGCGCCGCCGGCGCAGCCATCGGCCAAAGTGTTGGCGGCCGTGACGGTGCCATCATCGGCGGTGCTATCGGCGGTGCCACCGGCGCGGTCATCGCGGCCAAGAACAAACCGCAGACCGTGGTGGTACAGCAGCCCAGCCGCCCGGATTACCACAGAACCGAATACCAAGCGCCACACGGCAAAGCCTGGGGCCACAAAAAGCACGGCCACAAGCATCGCGGTCCTGGCCACTACCGCGATCACGACGACTGAGCGCCATCCCGCCTGCGCTTGACACCCCCCTCAGCAGCCCGCACCATGCGGGCTGGTCTGTTTTATCGAATACCCGCCTACCGATGTGATGCCGTCCTGACTCCGTACTGATTACTCGCCCCGATCGGGGTGTGGCTACGCTATTCAGGAAGACATCATGTTCCCTATTTTCTGGCGCGCACTATGCGCACACGCCTGGCTGCGCCGTTTGTGCGCGGCACTGCTGCTGAGCTCCATCGGCAGCGGCCTCTGTTTCATTGTCGTTTACACCGAATTGCTGGCCAGACAGGCCGCCCCCGCCACCCTGGCGCTGAGCTTTGTGCTCTCCAGCGCGCCCGGGCTACTGGGTAGCCTGCTGGGGGAGCGGCTTTTGTGCCGTACCGATTGCCGCTATGTGTTAATGCTCGGCGAGCTGGCCGGGCTGGCCGGCGTGCTACTGCTTTGGCAAGGCATGGCCTCTTCCGCCACTTACTGGCTACAACTGGGCACGGCCACGGCTACGCTAGGCAGCGGCATGGCACTACCGGCGCTGGCGCACTATGGCAAGGCAAGGTTGGCCGCACACGAGCTGCCCGCCGCCGCCTTGCTCGACACCCTCGCCTTTGCCTGCCATGTGGTCATGGGTGTGGGGGCCGGCACGCTGCTGCACGGCTTGCTTGGCAACGCGTGGCTATTGCTTCTGGCGGCAAGCAGCTTTGCCGGGGCAGTGATACTGCTGGCCCTCACCCCCGCGCAAGCGGTGGTGCATCACATGGCTATCCAGCCCTTGCCCGCCAGGCTGGACAGCCGGCAGCGTCGTGCCTTGGCTATCTTGCCGGCACTGGCTGCCGTGGGTGCGCCGGCCATGGCATTGCTACCGACGCTATTGCCGCTACACAGCCAGCAGGCACAGCAGGTGCTGCCGCTGCTGTTTGCCCGCAGCCTGGGCCAGCTATGCGGGCCGCTCTTGGTGAGCAGCCAGCGGCTGGGCCGGCACAACCGTGGCCTGATGCTGGGCTGCCTGGCCGGTTTTTCCGCCTGCTATCTGGCCATAGCCTGGCTGCCTTGGCCAAGCCTGGCCTTGTTACTGGTGTTTGCTGCCCATGTGCTGTCAAATGTGGTGTTTAGCCTGGGCTGGCACGGCCTGCTACAGACGTTCGACAAGCAGCATACCGCTGCCGCCAGCGCGCGCAGCTACCGTAACCAGGTGCTGGTCGCGGCGATCAGCAGCTTGCTAGCGGGCTGGCTGGCCAACAACATCGGCGCGGCCAGCGCCTTGCTGGTGTGCTGTGCGGCAGGCTGGCTACTGGCTGCCTGGCTCACGCGACAGGCATGAAAAAGCCCCGCCAGCTGGCGGGGCTTTTTCCGTCGGATCAAAGGCTTAAGCCTTTACCACCTTGGCAATCGCTTCGGCCACGTAGCCGATGTTCTTGCTGTTCAGTGCGGCCAGGCAAATACGGCCGGTAGACACGGCGTAGATGCCGAACTCTTCTTTCAGGCGCTCGACCTGGGCCACAGTCAGGCCGGTGTAGCTGAACATGCCGCGTTGCTTGATCACAAAGCTGAAGTCCTGGCTAACGCCTTGTGCCTGGATGGCTTCGACCAGTGCAGTACGCATGGCGCGGATGCGGTCGCGCATGCCGGCCAGCTCGTCTTCCCACTGCTGGCGCAGTTCCGGGCTGGACAGCACGGCAGCCACCACGGCACCGCCGTGGATTGGCGGGTTGGAGTAGTTGGTGCGGATCACACGCTTCAGCTGCGACAGCACGCGGCCGGCTTCTTCCTTGCTGGCGGTGACGATGGACAGGGCACCTACGCGTTCGCCGTACAGCGAGAAGCTCTTGGAGAAGGAGCTGGACACAAAGAACTGCAGGCCGGAGCCGGAGAACAGGCGCACGGCTACGGCGTCGGCTTCGATACCGTCGGCAAAGCCCTGGTAAGCCATGTCCAGGAACGGCACCAGGCCTTTTTCACGGCAGGCGTCTACCACTTCGGCCCACTGCGCGTCGCTCATGTCGGCGCCGGTAGGGTTATGGCAGCAAGCGTGCAGCACGATGATGGAGCCGGCGTCCAGGCCCAGCAGGAAAGCCTTCATGGCCGCAAAGTTCACGCCACGGGTTTCGGCGTCGTAGTACGGGTAGTTTTCTACGGTGAAACCGGCGGACTCGAACAGCGCGCGGTGGTTTTCCCACGACGGGTCGCTGATGTATACCTTGGCGTTCGGGTTCAGGCGTTTCAGGAAGTCGGCACCGATCTTCAGTGCGCCGGTGCCACCCAGGGCTTCGGCCGTTACCACGCGGCCGGATTCGGCCAGCTCGCTACCGGTACCGAACAGCAGGTTTTGCACGGCCTGGGTGTAGGCTGCCGGGCCTTCGATAGGCTGGTAACCACGCGGCGGCATGGCTTCCAGGCGGGCTTTTTCGGCGGACTTTACTGCGGCCAGCAGCGGGATTTTGCCGTTGTCGTCGTAATAAACGCCCACACCCAGGTTTACTTTGACCGGGCGGGTATCGGCGTTAAAAGCTTCGTTCAGACCCAGAATCGGGTCGCGCGGTGCCATTTCTACGGCGGCGAAAATCGAAGAGGACATGCAGGGCTCCATATGATGGCAAAACATGCCGGCCCGCGGTACGGGTTGGCCGCACAGGCTGGCACGCAAGAAGAAACCGGATGGCGAAAGTCTACCACGCACCCCGCTATTGCGCTGCGACAAGCGCCTTGACGCATCACCCCGGCCGTTGCAGCAAAGCCAGCAAGCCGGGCACATCCTGCCACGTAACCTGCATGGCCGGCAGGGTGACATTGCCCGGCATGGCCACATCCTGATGCATTGTTTCAAATCCGCCCATGCGCTGGTATACCGCCCGCGCCTGCGCGTTGGCCGCCAGCACGTACAAAAACATGGGCTGTTGCGGCCAACCCTGCTGTGTTTCGGCCGCCGCCCACGCCATCAGGTGCTTACCCAGCCCCAGGCCCTGAAACGCCGCCAGCACGTGCAGGTTGTCCAGATACACACCTTTGCCTGGCTCGGCGCCTGGCCACAGGCAGACAAAACCGGCAGCCTCACCCGCCACCTCGGCAATGGCGATGCGGTAGGTAGCCGCCGGCTCGGCCAGCCGCGCAGCCCATTTGGCGGCCATGAAATCGCCCAGCTCGTCGCGCAGGAATGCCGCCGGTAGCTGGCCGGCGTAGGCGCGCTGCCAGCTACCCGCGTGCAGGCTGGCCAGCAAGGCATCGTCGCCGGGACGGGCCGGGCGCAAGCGAATGTCGGACATGGTGACTTCCCCTGTAGCAGTAGAAACAGCCATGCTACCATCGCGCCTCGGCACAGAAACATCAAACAATAATCATGCACATTATTCGACTGCAGGACTGCCCGCCCAGCACCTGGAAAAACGGCGGCGGCAGTACCCGCCAGCTACTGGCCTACCCGCCCGGGGCCAGCCTGGATAGCTTTACCTACCGCGTCAGCGTGGCCGAAGTCGACAGCGATGGCCCGTTTTCGCACTTTGCCGGCGTAGACCGCAGCCTGGCCATACTGGAAGGCGACGGCCTGGCGCTGATGAACGGCGCCCAGCTGTTTGGCACCCTGCTGGCTGGCCAGCCACCGCTGGCATTCGACGGTGCCTTGCCGCTGGCCGGCCTGCGCCTGGGCGGCAAGGTACGCGACTTTAACGTGATGAGCCGGCGCGGCCTGGCCCGCCACCAGTGCCAGCTGCGGGTGCTGGCTGCGGGCAGCCACAGCCTGACACTGCCAGCACTCAGCCTGCTGTTTGTCGCCAGCGGCCAGCTGCAGTGGGCCGGCCACACGCTGCACAGCATGGAGGCGGCATGGCTGGATGAGGCTGCAGAAGCCACCCTGCACTGCGCGCAGGCCACTACCCTGCTGCTGGCCAGCTTTACGCTGACGGATGGCAGCCATGGCTGAGGTCGCCTCGCCCTGCATCAAGCAATGCAAGCTGGACGATAGCCGCCGCTACTGCACCGGCTGCCTGCGCACGCTGGATGAGATCACCGGCTGGTCCAGCGCCAGCAACGTACAAAAGCAGGCGGCGCTGGACCGCATCGCCAGCCTGCGCCAGCCCCTGCCGGTGCGCCAGCTGCACTGCACGCAATGCGGCAGCGCCTTTGCCTGCGGCACGGGTGGCCGCCAGGGCGGCTGCTGGTGCGCCGACCTGCCGCCACTGGCCAGCCCCGCCAGCGCTAGCGGCGACTGCCTGTGCCCGGCCTGCCTGCACGCAGCGGCAGCGGCGCGCCAAACCCGCTAAAGCACACGCCCAAAAGCCCTGCGGCCAACCGGAACAAGGTTGGCCGCAGGGCTTTTGTCTTTGCTACGCCAGGCAGGGTCAGCGCAAGTGGCGCGTGAGGCTGCCAGCAAAACCGCATTCGGCCAGCAGCCGCATCGGCTCGTCGGGGCGGGGTTCCACAAATACCGACAGCGCGGCCACCTCGGCCTGCAGCAAGCCGTCGAAATGCGCTGCCGCCGCCCGCTCGATGGCGGCTTGCAGCGCTGGCTCACGGCTGAAACGCGCCAGCGTCAGGTGAAAGCAGAACTGGTCCAGCACATAAGGGTAGCCCCAGGCGGCGTGCAGCTCGGCCTCCCGCGGGCTCAGGCCGGGGCGGTCCGGTGCGCTAGCGCCCAGCGGCAGCAGCTGGCGTACGCAACGCTCGGCCAGTGCGTCGATAGCAGTACAGTCGCCGGCCACACGCAGCACGGTAGCGTCGCGTAGCGTGCCTATCTGCAAGGGCAGCGCGAATGGCGTACACGTGGCCGCCAGTGCCGCCACCTGTTGCAGCAGCTGCGCTTCGTCCACCCCTTCTGCCAGCCGGAACGGCGCCTTCAGCGTGGCGTGCCAGCCATAGTGTGCCGCGCGGCGTGTCAGCGGCGACAAGCGGGCGAGCAGCCCCCCGGGCAGTGCGGGCGGCAGCAGGGTAACGCCACGGGCGGCGTCCCAGCCCAGCCATTCGCTGCCGGCGCGCCACAGGGCGCTGCGCGGCGCGGGCGCGTAATAGATGGCGTAGCGCATCGTATCTTCACAAAAACGTCAAACAAGGGCCGCTACCCTACTCCAGCCACAGGCTGTATGGCAAAAAAATGCGGCCAAGCTTTGCGCCAGGTTGGCCGCACGCCCTGCCATGCTGTGTTTAACGCTGCGGATTAAGCGCCTTGCTGATGAAATGGCGCGGCACGCGGCTGCGTGGCACGCGCATGTCGAACCACTCGCGCACGTCGGCTTCCAGGCCAATGCCGTGCATATAGTTGTACAGCGCCTTGTTCAGGCCACGGCCCAGCGTGTCGTGGTCGGTACCGGTGGGGTCGATGAAACCCACGTCGTTCTTGGCAAAGCTGACCTCGGGCAGCGGGATCAGCTTCACGCCGTACTCGTCCGGGCTCTGCCCCACCGGCGAGTGCACGGTACAGGCAAAACGGTGGAAGAAGCCGCTCTGGATGCAGCCGTTTTCAAACAGCTGGCGTACATACTCCAGCGCGTCTACCGTGTCTTGCACCGTCTGGGTGGGGAAGCCGTACATCAGGTAGGCGTGCACCAGGATGCCGGCCTCGGTAAAGCCCTGCGTCACGCGCGCCACCTGCTCTACCGACACGCCTTTCTTCATCAGCTTCAAGAGGCGGTCGGACGCCACCTCCAACCCACCGGAAATGGCAATGCAGCCCGACTCGGCCAGCAGCTGGCACAGCTCGGGGGTGAACGATTTTTCGAAGCGGATATTACCCCACCACGAAATCGACACCTTGCGCCGTAGCAGCTCCTCGGCCAAGGCGCGCAGCATCTTGGGCGGCGCGGCTTCGTCTACAAAGTGGAAGCCGGTCTGGCCGGTTTCGGCAATGATGGCCTCGATGCGGTCCACCAGCGTGGTGGCGGACGCGGTTTCGTAGCGCGAGATGTAGTCCAGCGTCACATCGCAAAAGCTGCATTTTTTCCAGTAACAGCCGTGCGCTACGGTCAGCTTGTTCCAGCGGCCGTCGCTCCACAGCCGGTGCATGGGGTTGAGCATGTCCAGCAGCGACAGATAGCGGTGGATGGGCAGCCCGTCCCAGGTGGGCGTGCCGACTTCTTCGAACGGGATGTCGGCTTCCATCATGTTGATGTAGCGCACCGCGTCGCCGTCGCGCACATAGGTACGCACCAGGCGGCTGACGCCGCGCTGGCCCTGCAGGTGCTCGATCAGCGCCAGCAGCGGCTTTTCACCGTCGTCCAGCGTGACAAAATCAAAGTAATCGAACACACGCGGCTCTTTCAGCTCGCGCAGCTCGGTATTGGCAAAGCCGCCGCCCAGCGCGGTGCGGATATGCGGCCAACGTGCCTTGATGGTTTGCGCAATGCGGAACGCCGCGTACACCGAGCCGGGGAACGGCACCGACAGCAGCACCAGGTCGGGCTGGTGGCGCTCCACCGCCGCCACCGTGAGGGCGGCCAGCATATCGTCTACCAGCGTGGGTGGTGCGGCCAGGCCTTTGGCCAGCGGGTCGAAGGTGGGCTGGCTCATGGCCAGCGACTCGGCGTAGCGCACGAACTCGAAGCGGCTATCGGCGGCGTCGCGCACCACGTCGGCCAGGTCGTTCAGGTACAGCGTGGCCAGGTGGCGGGCGCGGTCGTAGCTACCCAGCGCGCCAAACGCCCACGCCAGCGGGTCGCCGCCGTACGGGTCGTCCGGGTCCACGTAGTTGTCCAGCGCGGCAAAGCGCGCGCCCTCCGGCAGCAGGCCACGGCTGCAGATGCGGTGCGCCAGCGTACTGTCGCGCCCCTGCAAAAAGGCGATGACGCGGTCGATGGTGGCCAGGTACTGGTCGAAGTTATCGACGAAAAAACGCACCTGCGCGCTGCGCTTCTTCGGCGCGATGGTGTCGATGCGCTGACGGACAGCCTGCAGCCCATCGGTAGAAAACAGCTGCAACACCAGCGCCAGCGCCAGGTCTTCCTGCACTGCCGTCACCCCGCGCGCGCGCAAAAAGCCGGTGATATAGGCGGTGGACGGGTAAGGCGTATTCAGCTGCGTCATCGGCGGGATCAGCGACAACACGCGCACACTGGCAATCTGGGACATGGCAGGCTTCCGGTAACAAACGAAGGCGGGCAGCCGTGGCTGCCCGCAAAAACTGGCGCGATTGTCGCATGTTTTGGCCACTTGCGGGCGCCGGCGGCAGCTGCGGTATCATGGCCACCCCAAGCCTTTAAGCCTATACGACACGCCATGCCACACCTTTATCTGGAATACAGCGACAACCTCGCCAGCTTCGACGCGGCTACCGCCCTGCAGCAAGCCAACCTGGCACTGCAAGCTAGCGGCCAGTTCAGCGAAATCGACATCAAAAGCCGCGCCTGCATGGTGAGCTGCTACCAGGTGGGCACCGCCCGCGACCCGCAGCGCGCCTTTATCCACGCCCGGCTGGCCATACTGGAAGGCCGCAGCGAGGCCGTACAGCAGGCGCTAGCACAACAAGTGCTGGACGCGCTGCTGGTGCACTGCCCTGCCGACCCGGCGCTGGACGTGCAGGTATCGTGCGAGGTCCAGCAGATCGCCCGCGCCAGCTATGCCAAACAGCACCGCCAGGCTGCGAACTGAGCTCATATCCAAGCACCCGCCCCCGCCGCAGGCCGGCTTGCAGCCAAGCTGGCGCGGCGCTATCATGCCCGCCGGGTCTGCAGTTCACCCAGGCGTCGCCGGTACCGTTACCACGCTAAACCTGCTGTCTTACCTTTCAGCTTGGCTCGAACCCGTGCCAGGCCGCAACGGCGACCAGCGGCAGTCTTCCGACTTCGGCACGCAGACAGGATTCGACCATGTCTCGTACGCTTCACCCCTTTTACAGCCCCGATATTTCCGCCCTGGCGCGCTCGCTCAAACAGCAATGGGCCACCAGCGACGGTACGCCCGGCCACCTGCAGCTGCTGAACATGCTGGCGCGCGCCAGCGGCTACCATAATTTCCAGCACTGGCTGGCCGCCGCGCCGGCTACGGTCGTGCCCGATACCACACAGCCAACCGTGCGGCAGCACGACGCGCTCACCCAGCGCCTGCTGCGCCACTTTGACGCGCAAGGCCGCCTGCAGCGCTGGCCGAAAAAGTACAGCGAGCAGCAGCAATGCCTGTGGGCGATCTGGCCGCAGCTGCCCGGGCGCGGCCAGCATGGCGAGGCGGTCATCAATGACGCCCTGCGCCAGGCGCAAATCTTTGGCGACCACGTGCTGCTGCGCCGCGAGCTGGTCAACCACGGCCTACTGGCGCGCACGCCCGACTGCCGCGTCTACTGGCGGCTGGACCACGTGGTACCCGCCGAGCTGCAGCCCTTGGTGGCCGAAGTACACCGTCGCCGCCAAGCCGGCTGATGGCGACCGCTTAGCCACGAAAAAGCCCTGCCTTTTCAAGGCAGGGCTTTTTTGCGCCAGCGGCCAGGGTTGGCCGCATAGCCTGGCTTAGACCAGCTGACGGGCGGCAGCGATGACAATATCCACTGCCGTGGTTTCCGACGCCTTGATCTGCGTGGTGTCGGGGATTTCCTGCTGCGTGCGGTTCACCAGCACCCCCGCCACCATACCGGCGCGCAAGCCCATGGTGGCGCACATGGTCAGCAGCGTGGCCGATTCCATCTCGTAGTTCATCACGCCCATGGCCTGCCACTCTTGCATGCTGCCAACGAAGTGCTGTACCACGCGGCCGCTATAGGTGTCGTAACGTTCCTGGCCCGGGTAGAAGGTATCGGACGACGCGGTAATACCCACGTGCACGGCCTGGCCGGCATCGCGCGCGGCGTTCACCAGCGCGGTGGTGCAGGCAAAGTCAGCCACCGCCGGGTAGGCCAGCGGCGCAAAGTGCTGGCTGGCGCCATCGAGGCGTACCGCGCCGGTGGTCACCAGCACGTCGCCCACATTGATGTGCGGCTGGATGGCACCGGTGGTGCCCACGCGCAGGAAAGTACGCACGCCCAGCTGCGCCAGCTCTTCCACTGCGATGGAGGTGGACGGGCCGCCGATACCGGTGGAACACACCACGATAGGCTTGCCATCGATATAGGCCAGCCAGGTGGTGAATTCGCGCTGGGTAGACAGGTGGCGCGGGTTATCGAGCTTGCGGGCAATGCGTTCAACGCGTGCCGGGTCGCCCGGAATGATGGCCAGGGTAGCGCCCTCGAGCTGGGCGCGGGTCAGGCCCAGGTGGAATACATCGGATGGGGTATCGCCGTGGGACACGGGGTCTCCTCTCGTGAAAACGTGAAGCCCGCGGTAGCAAGACACGTGCAGCCGCGGGCCAGAAACAAAAAGCGTCACACCCGGCGGGCGGGCATGACGTGATGGCTCTTTTTACCTGAAGTTGGCCGCAAATTGAAGTGCTTTTTATCGGCTGACACCTTTCAGCCACACGCTGCCAGCCAGCACGGCTGTGCTGCGGCCAACCTTGCACCATCGCCACAGACGATAAAAAAAACGCCCCGGGTCACAAGACCACAGGGCGCCCAAGGAGGCTTTACACAGTGTTGTTTCAGGCAGCGGGTGCGCTGCTGCGGATCAGGTGGTCGAAGGCGCCCAGTGCGGCTTTGGCACCCTCGCCCATGGCGATGATGATCTGCTTGTACGGCACGTCGGTCACATCGCCGGCGGCAAACACGCCTGCCACACTGGTGTCCTGGTGGCGGCCGGTGATGATCTCGCCGCGGCTGGTGAGCTCGATCGTGCCCTTGAGCCAGTCGGTGTTGGGCAGCAGGCCGATCTGCACAAAGATGCCTTCCAGTGCGATATGGCGTGCCTCGCCGCTGACGCGGTCGGTATAGGCCAGGCCGTTGACCTTGTTGCCGTCGCCGGTGACTTCGGTAGTTTGCGCCTGCAGGATCACCGTCACATTGGGCAGGCTGCGCAGCTTGTTTTGCAGCACCGCGTCGGCGCGCATGGCGTCGCCGAATTCCAGCAGGGTGACGTGCGACACGATGCCGGCCAGGTCGATGGCGGCTTCCACGCCGGAGTTGCCACCACCAATCACCGCTACGCGCTTGCCTTTGAACAGCGGGCCGTCGCAGTGCGGGCAGTAGGCCACGCCCTTGTTGCGGTATTGCTGCTCGCCCGGCACGTTCATTTCGCGCCAGCGCGCACCGGTGGCGATGATCACCGACCTGGCTTTCAGCGTGGCACCGCTTTGCAGCTGCACTTCGGTCAGGCCGCTGGCGCTTTCGCTGGCGGCGATCAGCTTGCTGGCGCGCTGCAGGTTCATCACGTCCACGTCGTACTCTTTGACGTGCTGCTCTAGCGCCATGGCCAGTTTCGGGCCTTCGGTCTCTTTTACCGAGATGAAGTTTTCGATGCCCATGGTGTCCAGCACCTGGCCGCCAAAGCGTTCGGCCACCACGCCGGTACGGATGCCTTTGCGGGCGGTGTAGATGGCGGCGGCAGCGCCAGCCGGGCCACCACCGACTACCAGCACGTCGAAGGCGTCTTTTTGTGCCAGCTTCTCGGCGTCGCGGGCGGCGGCGCCGGTATCCAGCTTGGCGACGATTTCTTCCAGCCCCATGCGGCCCTGGCCGAATACCTCACCGTTCAGGTACACGGTGGGCACCGACATGATCTGGCGCTCGGCGACCTCGGCCTGGAACAGCGCACCGTCTACCATGGTGTGGCGGATGCCGGGGTTCAGCACCGCCATCAGGTTCAGCGCCTGCACCACGTCCGGGCAGTTCTGGCACGACAGCGAGATATAGGTTTCGAAAGTGAACTCGCCAGGCAGGTCTTTTACCTGCTGGATCAGCGCCTGGCCGGCTTTGGACGGGTGGCCGCCTACCTGCAGCAGCGCCAGTACCAGCGAGGTGAACTCGTGGCCCATCGGCACGCCGGCAAACTGCACGCGCGGGGCGTCGTCGCCAGGGCGGGCAATGGTGAACGATGGCTTGCGGGCGTCATTGCCGTCGAAACGGGCGCTGACTTTATCCGACAGGCTGGCGATGTCGGCCAGCAGGCCGCGTACTTCGTCGTCTTTGGCGCCGCCACCCAGGCTGGCAACCAGCTCGATCGGGTGTTGCAGGTTGGCCAGATAAGCTTGCAGTTGGGTCTTGATGTTGTTGTCCAGCATGGTGTGCTCCTTGGTAACGGGTACCCGGGAAAGCGGCGTCAGTGCCAAGGTTGGCCGCAAGGCCGCTTTCCGGGGCACCCGGCATAAATGTCGGGTGGGGACGAAGCCAGCCGGGAGAGGCCGGCCAGCCGCGTCAAGGTGCCGTACTGTCAGCCAGCGGCTGCAGCGGGGCGGGAAATCAGATCTTGCCTACCAGGTCCAGCGACGGCGCCAGGGTGGCATCGCCTTCTTGCCACTTGGCCGGGCACACTTCACCCGGGTGGGCGGCAACGTACTGGGCGGCTTTTACTTTGCGCAGCAGCTCGGCTGCGTCGCGGCCCACGCCACCGGCGTTGATTTCAACGATCTGGATCTTGCCTTCCGGGTCGATCACGAAGGTACCGCGGTCGGCCAGGCCGGCTTCTTCGATCAGCACGCCAAAGTTGCGCGAGATCAGGTGTGTCGGGTCGGCCAGCATCGGGTACTGGATTTTCTTGATGGTGTCAGACGTGTCGTGCCACGCTTTGTGGGTGAAGTGGGTGTCGGTGGAAACGGAGTAGATTTCCACGCCCAGCTTCTGGAATTCCGGGTACAGGTCGGCCAGGTCGCCCAGCTCGGTCGGGCACACGAAGGTGAAGTCGGCCGGGTAGAAGAACACGACAGACCATTTGCCCAGCAGGGTCTGGTCAGTTACGTCGATGAACTGGCCGTTGTGGAAGGCTTTGCTGGCAAACGGTTTGATCTGGCTATTGATGATGGACATATCGGGCTCCTTGGTTGCAGTGGTGTCGTTGTCGACAGGTGCAATCATGCCGCAGACCAATAGCCAAATCCAATTGAATGATTTTTTCGGATAGTTAGATTTTCTTTATCGCCTACCTGCGGCCAGCACGCTTGCACCGTGGCCACCGCACAGCCGCGCCCCGCGCACCTGTAGCAAGCGGCAGCACGATATACTGCCGGCCTGCCAAACCAAAACCACGCCCATCCACCACCATGCCCAACGCTACCCTGGCCCGCTGGCTGATCATGGCCTGCATCGCACTACCCGCCTGCGCACAAACCAGCCTGCCGCTATTCGGGCTACTACCCGGCAGCCACTCGCGCGAACAGGCGCAGCAAGCCATGCTGGTACAACAGGCACGCATTACGGGCGAGTTTTATGGCAATGCCCAGGAAGCGTTCCTGAGCGCCGCGCCGGAAAACATCCCCAACAAGCGGGTCATCATCATGCACGTGACCATGCCGCAAAGTAGCGGCAGCCAGCAGCTGCAACTGGCTTTTCTGGATGAAACGCTCTATCAGGTAAGGTTTGACTACCCGGCAGGCAGCCCCATCGACCCGCTATATAGCGAGCTGACCGTACGCTATGGCCTGCCAGCCGGCCACGACAATCGCCAGGTGGCGGCCTATAGTTGGCCGCAAGGCGCTTGCACCTTGCTGCTGCAAAAGCAGCTGGCCGGCGGCCACGCCCTGATCTGGCAGCACAATGCCCTGGCTCGGCAAGTCGCCACCAGCAACACCGAGGCCTACGCCGCCCATATCCGCGGCAAAAGGCGCTCCACAGGCTACTTTTGAGCCTGGCTGTGCCACAGCTCAGCCAAGCACCGCGCTAGGTTCTCGCGGCGAAACACAGAATTCAGCATAGACAGTGGCTTTTATCGTATGGGCATCTATAAAAAAGACATCTCCCGCTGCATGTTTCTCCTCTCCATACCCGGAGTTCGGCCCGCCGCCCAGGCGGGTTTTTCTTGCCTGCCGCCCGGTGCGCACAAAAAAAGCCAGCCGGCATAAGCCGGCTGGCACTTGTGGCGTACACCCGCCCTGGCCTTACGATACAGGGGGTTCTGCTACCGCGTCCTTGGGTGGAATGAAAAAGTCTTTCGGCTTTTGCCAGAAGCGGCGCGCCAGTGCCGGCAGCAGCGGCCAGGCATCGCTACCCTTGAGCTTGCGCGAACGCAATGCCACCCATAGTGCCAGCGTAAAGCTCACCAACAGGTTGGTCATGCCGATCAGCAGCACGCCGGCTACCGACCATAGCACCACATTCAGCGGGATCAGGTAGTCGTAGCTCACCGCCGCATACGACAGGTAGGCCGACGAGAAGGTGATGTGGCGGATATCCAGCGGCAAGCCCAGCAGGAAGCCGATGGTGCCGGTCACGCCCAGGAACAGGCCGAAATAGAAGTTACCGGCCAGGCCGCCCAGGTTGTGCTCCACGTAATGGGCCAGGCGCTGGGTACGCGCCACACCCAACAGGCGATTCAGCCACGGCAAGGCGGCCAACCGTTGCGGAATCTGGCGGTAAATCGCCAGGTTGTCGTAGTAGCCGGCGATCAGGCCTGCCAGGAACAGATACACCCCGGCAATGGCGGCGTGGAAGATGGCCAGGCTATGCAGCGGGTCAAGGTCGGCCAGCAGGTGCGCGGCTTTTTCGGTGTTGACCACCGGGGCGCCGGTAAAGCTCTGCCAGCACACGGCGATCAGCCACGCCACCGGAATGGCCGCCATCACGTTGCCGACAATGGCAATGAACTGGGTGCGCATCACCTTGGCCACCAGCTCGGCCAGCTGCGGCATGTCCGGCTTGCCGCCCGACTCGTGGATGACCGCCGCAATGCGCGCCGCCGTCATCGCCGGCTGCTTGGTGGCAATGGTGAAATGCAGCACGTGCACCAGCATGAAACCCAGCGAGTAGTTGAGGCCGAAGGCCAGCGCCTCCCAGATCAGCGGCAGGTGCAGCTTGGCCAGCAGCAGCTTGATCAGCGCCATGAAACCCACGATCACGCCCGCCCCCAGCGCCGCGCTGGCCATGTCTTTCCACTGCTTGCGGTCTTCGGCAATGTAGTGCTCGCCGTGGCGGCCGGCGTGCTCGGTCACCTGGCGCGCCAGCATTTCGGTATTGCTGGTAAACACATCGCGCACGCTGAAACGGCGGTTGTCGGCGCGCACCAGCTCGGCCAACAGGCCGAACAGCGTACCGTTGGCCGCAGGGCTGCTGTCGGTATCGAGCAAGCCCAGCAAGGTACGCAGGCGGCCGATATGCTGGCTCAGGCGGATCAGGTGATAGGTCAGGCTTACCGACACGCCGCGCTCGTGCGCTACCTTGCGCAGGCGGGCAATCAGCTGCTCGCACTGCTCCAGCAGCACCAGCATGTGTTTTTCGTCCAGCGGCTGGCAGCTGGTATCCACCATGGCGTGACGCGCCGATTCGACATAGCGCATGGCTTCGGCGCCCAGATGCAAAAACGGCGACTCGAAGCGCTCGATATCCGGGTAAACACGCACCAGCTCCGGCTCCAGCCCGATAGCGGTAATGCGCGCGGTCAGCACCTGCACCGCTTCCAGCAGCTGCAGCCGCACCGGGTTGGCCGCAGCCGGCGGCAGCTCATCCCAGGCCAGCGCCTGCCACAGCTCCAGCCAGACTTCCTGCGCCACGCTGCTTACCCAGCGGTAGTCTTCGGGGTGGTTGAAGATCAGGCCAAACTGGTCGGCCAGGTGGTGGGCAGAGCGTGCCGGGGGTAGCAGGCGCTCGCCGATGCGGCGCTTGATGGCGGTGGAAAACGGCTCGTTGGACAGCAGGCCGGTGTCGGTATACAGCTGCACCTGGCGGGTAGCCCCCAGCAGGTCGAGGATGGCGCGGCGCAGGCCGGCGCGGGCGCCCGGATGGCGGCTCAGCAAATAGGTGAGCGCCCGCAGATTGCTGGTGGCCTGCACAAAGTCGCCGGCATCGTCGGGCCGTACGGCGGCCAGCAGCTCGGCCAGCGGGCCGACCGGGCTGTCTGTACCCTGGCGGCTGGCCAGGTTTTGCAAGAGTTGATCCATGCACCTTCCTGAAACGGTTGTCGTTATTCTGGTGAGTCACGGCGGCAGTGCTTACCGTGCCCAGACTGACGCGAAGCCGCCCGGCTGGCAAGCCAGACATAGCACCGCGTCAGCACAATGTCTTTTTATGACCACGCTGCACCCGCCATGGTTCATTTCGTGCAAAGCCATCAGGCCGCGACTGGCCATGGAAAAACGGCCAACCTGGCTGGCAGGTTGGCCGCATGCTACCCGGTACGCCTACCCGAAGCCGCATCCATCAGGCAAAGCGCAGGCCGCCACCGGCCACCTCGACCATCACGGTGGACTTGGGCGGATACTTGCCAGCCAGAATGGCTTTGGCCAGCGGGTTTTCGATCTCGCTCTGGATGGCGCGCTTCAGTGGCCGCGCGCCGTACACCGGGTCGAAACCGGCTTCGGCAATCAGCGCCAGTGCGTCGTCGCCCACCTGCAGGCTGATATCCAGCTTGGCCAGGCGTGCCTCCAGCCGCTTCAGCTGGATACGTGCGATGGACTTGATCTGTGCCTCGCCCAGCGCGTGGAACACCACCAGCTCGTCGATACGGTTCACGAACTCGGGGCGGAAGTGCGCCTTCACCTCGGCCATCACCGCCAGCTTGATGACCTGATAGTCGCTATCGGCCATGTTCTGGATGTGTTGGCTGCCCATATTGGACGTCATCACGATCACGGTATTCTTGAAGTCCACGGTGCGGCCCTGGCCATCGGTAAGGCGGCCATCATCCAGCACCTGCAGCAGCACGTTGAACACGTCCGGGTGGGCCTTTTCCACCTCGTCCAGCAGGATCACGCTGTAAGGTTTGCGACGTACCTGCTCGGTGAGCATGCCGCCCTCCTCGTAGCCCACGTAGCCCGGTGGCGCACCGATCAGGCGCGACACCGAGTGCTTTTCCATGTACTCGGACATGTCGATACGGATCAGGTGCTCTTCGCTGTCAAACATGAAACCGGCCAGCGCCTTGCACAGCTCGGTCTTGCCTACACCAGTGGGCCCCAGGAACAAAAAGCTGCCGTAAGGGCGGTTCGGGTCGGCCAGGCCGGAGCGCGAGCGGCGGATAGCATCGGCCACCGCGGTTACCGCCTCGTGCTGCCCTACCACGCGCTGTTGCAGCACGCTTTCCATCTGCAGCAGCTTGTCGCGCTCGCCGGTCAGCATCTTGCTCACCGGTATACCGGTCATGCGCGATACCACCTCGGCGATTTCTTCGGCCCCTACCTGGGTGCGCAGCAGGCGGTTCGGCTTGGCGTCGTCGCTACTGGCGGCCTCGGCGTCCTTCAGCCGGTTTTCCAGCTGCGGCAGCTTACCGTATTGCAGCTCGGCCAGTTTTTGCCAGTCGCCACGGCGCTTCAGCTCCTCGATTTCCAGCTTTACCTGCTCGATTTCTTCCTTGATCGCCTGGCTGCCCTGCTGGCTGGCTTTTTCGGCTTTCCAGATTTCTTCCAGGTCGGCGTATTCGCGCGACAGGCTGTCGATTTCGTCCTCGATCAGCTGCAGGCGTTTGCGGGAGGCCTCGTCGCTCTCGCGCTTCACTGCCTCGCGCTCGATCTTGAGCTGGATCAGGCGGCGGTCCAGCTTGTCCATTTCTTCCGGCTTGGAGTCCAGCTCCATCTTGATCTTGGACGCGGCTTCGTCGATCAGGTCGATGGCCTTGTCCGGCAGGAAGCGGTCGGTAATGTAGCGCTGGCTCAGCTCGGCGGCCGCCACGATGGCCGGGTCGGTAATGTCTACGCCGTGGTGGATTTCGTACTTTTCTTGCAGGCCGCGCAGGATGGCGATGGTGTCTTCCACCGACGGCTCGTTGACCATCACTTTCTGGAAACGGCGCTCCAGCGCGGCGTCTTTTTCGATGTACTTGCGGTACTCGTCCAGCGTGGTGGCGCCCAGGCAGTGCAGCTCGCCGCGCGCCAGCGCCGGTTTCAGCATATTGCCGGCGTCCATCGCGCCGTCGGCTTTGCCGGCGCCCACCATGGTGTGGATTTCGTCGATGAACAGGATGATGTTGCCTTCGTCCTTGGCCACATCGTTCAGCACCGCTTTCAGGCGCTCCTCGAACTCGCCGCGAAACTTGGCACCGGCGATCAGGCCGGCCATGTCCAGCACCAGCAGCTTCTTGTGCTTCAAACTTTCCGGCACTTCGCCGTTCACAATGCGCTGCGCCAGCCCCTCCACAATGGCGGTCTTGCCCACGCCGGGCTCGCCGATCAGCACCGGGTTGTTCTTGGTACGGCGCTGCAGTACCTGGATAGCGCGGCGGATTTCGTCGTCGCGGCCGATCACCGGGTCCAGCTTGCCCATGCGGGCGCGCTCGGTCAGGTCCAGCGTGTATTTCTTCAAGGCTTCGCGCTGCTCTTCGGCGTCGGCACTATCCACGCCATCGCCGCCGCGTACCGCGTCCACTGCCGCCACGATCGCCGACAGCTGGCCGCCGTGCTGTTTCAGCAGGCGCGCTGCCTCGCCCTTGTCTGCGGCCAACACCAGCAGGAACAGCTCGCTGGCAATGAACTGGTCGCCGCGTTTGGTCGCCGCCTGGTCGGTCAGGTTCAGCAGCTTGCCCAGCTCGCGCGACACGGTGATGTCGCCATCGCCGCCGCTCACCTTTGGCAAACGCGCCACACTGTCGCGCAACGCACTTTTGAGTGCACCGATATTGGTACCCGCACGCGCCAGCAGGCTGCCCACGCCGCTTTCGGCGTCGTCCAGCATGGCCAGCAGCAGGTGCTGCGGCTCGATGAAAGCATTATCCGCAGCCAGCGCCAGGCTCTGGGACTCGGCCAGCGCCTGCTGGAATTTGGTGGTGAGTTTGTCGAAGCGCATGACAGCCTCCTTGGCAATAAAAATCAGATGCCGTGTAGCTGGGGCGAAAGCCACTGCTTTTCAAGGTTCACATTGCCGGCTTTTTGCCTACCATCAAAGAGCAAGCCATAGCCGATAAAGCATGTCCTATCAAAACTGGGGGCAATATGAAAATAAAACTACTGGCAATGACGCTGGCGCTGGGCTGTAGCAGCGCCATGGCAGACACCTCGGTACTGGTTTTCGGTGCCTCGCATCACGGTAGCTGCGACGGTACGCGCTATAACTGCGACCTGAACAACAGCAACCCCGGCCTGGGTCTGGAGCTGGCCGAACCGCAAGTGGACTACAGCCTGTTTGTGCGTGGCGGCAGCTACCGCGACTCGCGCCGCGAGACGGCCTACTTTGTGGCCGGTGGCGGCCGCAAACAATGGGACATCGGCGAGGACTTCGTCGTAGGCGCCGGGCTGATGGTGGGCTACCTCAACGGCAGCGGCATGCACGGCCTGGCCGGCCTGCCTTTTGTCACCGCCGGGGGCAAGCTGCTGCAGCTGGAGATAGGCTATGTACCCGAAATCCACTGGAAAGACCGCATGATGCCCGCCACCACTACCTTCAACCTGCGCTGGCAAATCGACTAGTTGCGGTGGGGGGGCCGGCAGCAGCGGACGTGAGCGGTTTTTTGCGTTGCAGCATAGGCGCTTTTATTGCAAGCAGGCATACTATGCACCATCTCGGATTCACCCCGTGCCGATGGCACCTGGCAACAGCATGACTTCACCTCTTTACCCTGCCCGTCTGGACTGGAGCACCGGCCTGCCGATGTCGGCCGACTATGGCGACGTGTACTTTTCGCGCGATAGCGGCCTGGCCGAAACCCGCCATGTGTTTATCGACAACAACAACCTGCCGCAGCGTTTTGCCGCGCTGCAAAACGGCGAGCTGTTTACCATCGGGGAAACCGGCTTTGGCACCGGGCTGAACTTTCTGATGGCGTGGCAGTGCTTTGTGGCCGACGCGCCAGCCGGCGCACGCCTGGCCTTTGTCAGCACGGAAAAACACCCGCTCGCCCCTGACGACATGCAGCGCGCGCTGGCCATGTGGCCAGCGTTGGCCGCAGAAGCCGGCGAACTGCTGCAGCAATACCAGGCCATGGCACCGGGCTGGCACCGCTTTGTACTGGCGGGCGGGCGCATCACGCTTACCCTGCTGGTGGGCGATGCACTCGCCACCCTGCCGGAACTGGACGCCAGCGTGGATGCCTGGTTTCTGGATGGCTTTGCCCCGTCACGCAACCCCGACATGTGGCAACCGGCGCTGTTCGAACAGCTGGCACGCCTGAGCAAACCCGGCGCCACGCTGGCCACCTTTACCTGCGCCGGCGTGGTACGCCGTGGCCTGGCCGAGGCCGGCTTTGCCGTGGAAAAAGTCCCCGGCTTTGGCAGTAAACGCGAGATGACGCGTGGCCGGCTGGCTACCCCCGCCAGCACGGGCTGGTCGGCCCCCTGGTATGCACGCCCCAGTCTGCCCGCCCACCTGGAGCGCAGTGCCATTGTGGTGGGCGCCGGCATTGCCGGTGCCAGCATTGCCTACAGCCTGGCCGTGCGCGGCTGGCAGGTCACCGTGGTAGACCGCCACCCGGTGCCGGCCAACGAGGCCTCGGGCAACCCGCAAGGCGTGCTGTACACCAAGCTGTCGCCGCATTTCACCCCGCTGACCCAGCTGATCTTGTCCGGCTACGGCTACAGCCTGCGCACCCTGGCCAGCTGCCTGCCGCAGGGCGACGATACCTGGCGCCAGTGCGGGGTACTACAGCTGGCGCACAATGCCGAAGAAAGCAAACGCCAGCAAGGCCTGGCACTGGCGGGCCTGCCGCACGACATCCTGCACGCCGTGGACGCCGAGCAAGCCTCGCAGCTGGCTGGGCTACCCATCACGCAAGCGGGGCTGTATTTCCCGCAAGGAGGCTGGCTGCACCCGCCGGCGCTGGTACGCCGCCTGCTGGACCACCCCAACATCACCGTGCGCCTGGCCACCGCCATTACCGAGCTATCGCAAAACCCGGCCGACCATAGCTGGGTGGCCATAGGCAGCGATGGCCCGCTGGCCATAGGCGGTATTGCCGTGCTGGCCACCGCCAACGAAACCGTACAGTTCGACCCCACCTTCTACCTGCCGGTAAAGCGCATCCGCGGCCAGGTGTCGGTAGTGGCCGCCACGCCGGCCAGCAATACACTGAAAACCGTGCTGTGCGGCGAGGGCTATATTTCGCCGGCGCGCAACGGCACGCACTGCATGGGCGCCACCTTCAAGTTTGACACCAGCGACACCCAGCCCTGCAACAGCGAACACCAGGAGAACCTGGACATGCTGGCGCAGATGGCCCCGGCCCTGCACCAGGCGCTAGGCGGCGACAGCCTGGCGGCCAGCCAGTGCAATGGCCGCGCAGCACTGCGCTGCACCAGCCCGGACTACCTGCCCATGTGCGGCGCCATTGTGGACCGCGAAGCCTTCAACGACCTGTACGCCCCGCTGGGCCGCGACGCATCGCTGAAACTGGGCCAGGACGCCCCCGAGGTCACCGGCCTGTTTGTCAGCACCGCGCACGGCTCGCGCGGCATGGTCACGGCCCCGCTATGCGGCGAGGTACTGGCCAGCCTGCTGGACAAGGAGCCTGCACCGCTGCCCAAGCCCATCATGGATGCCATCCACCCCAGCCGCTTCCTGATTCGCGACATCATTCGGCAGAAACTGCGCGAACGCGACTGATAGCACGCGCAAACAAAAAGCGCCCTTCCAGTGAAGGGCGCTTTTCTGTTGCCACCAGCGGGCTCAAGCCTGCGCGCCTACTGCCCGCAGCCGCTCGCGGATAGGCTCGGGGATGGACACCGACTTGCCCGCCTGGTAGTCCACCCACACCAGCGTTGCCTCGCCCACCGCGTACACGGTACTGTCGTCACCAGCCAGGTAGAAGTGATGGCGTAGTGTCAGGCTGCTGCGGCCAACCTTGACCACCTCGCTGCTCACCACCACGGTAGCCGGGTAAGACAGCTCGCGCTTGTAGGTACAGCTGGTGCTACCCAGCACCGGGCCGATGCCGGCCGGGTTGATGGGGTGGCCGATGCTGTCCAGCCATTCCACACGGATTTGCTCCATGTAGCGGAAATAATAGGTATTGTTCAGGTGCCCTACCGCGTCCATATCGCCCCAGCGCATGGTGATGGTACGGCGGTCCAGCAAAGGCAGTTTCTTGTCCATGGTGATCCTTTATGTGCATTGCAGCATCATGATAGCGGCACACTTCCGTAAACGTAAGCTGGCTGCGCAAACGCACTGTTCGCACACCCGGCCCTGCTTGGGCTAAAATGCCAGCCCCTTACGCACGCATACGCCCATGGCCAAACTTTTTTACCGCTACGCGGCGATGAATAGCGGCAAGAGTACCCAGCTCTTGCAGATTGCCAATAACTACGAAACCATGGGCAAGGCCGTACAGCTGTACACCGCCACCATCGACGACCGCTACGGCGTGGGCAAGATCACCTCGCGGCTGAATATCCAGCGCGACGCGCTGACCTACGACGACAGCTTCGATTTTCTGGCGCAGGACTACCAGGGCATCGCCTGCGTGCTGATCGACGAAGCGCAGTTCCTCACCAGCGAGCAGGCGCAGCAGCTGCACCGCCTGGCGCACACCCGCCACGTGCCGGTGATCTGCTTTGGCCTGCGTAGCGACTTCAAGGGCGAGCCCTTCCCCGGTGCCGCCTGGCTGCTGTCGCTGGCAGAAGACATCGAAGAGATCAAGACCATCTGCGCCTGTGGCCGCAAAGCCACCATGCATATCCGGGTAGACGGCCAGGGCCAGCGTATCAAAGAAGGGCCACAAGTCGATATCGGCGACGACACGCGCTACCACGCCGTGTGCGCCAAATGCTTTTATCAGGGCCACGCCCGGGAAGACACACCATGAGCAAACCCCGCCACGGCGGCAGCAAGCCCGCCCCTGCCAGCGCCGAGCGCCAGGCGGCCGACAAACGCCACGCCCGCGCCGAGGCTGCCTGCCACACCGTGCTGCAGCTATTTGCCAGCCTGGAAGAAGACAGCGCCTGGCAAGCCTGCGACATGGCCATGAAATACGGGCAAATGGCCGCCGTTTATGCGCGCAAGATCCGCAATGGCCGCGTCATCAGCGCGCCGGACTTCAACGCTGCGGTAGAAGTCTGCACCAGCGCCCGCCGCGCGCTGCGCAGCCTGGACGCCGAGCTGGTGTTTGCCGGCCACCCCCGCCAGGCCGAGCTGGCCGAGGCCGCCAGCGCCAGCTACCAGGTACTGCTGGACCATCACCAGCTCACCAAGGGCAAAGCCTGAGCCACAACCTGCGCCCGGCTTGAGCAGCCCCGCAAAAGCACAAGGCCACGGCATAGCCGTGGCCTTGTTGTTTTACGACGCCAGAGCCGGCAATCAGCCCGCCTGCGCTGCCTGCCACTGCGCATGGATGCGGCCAACCTCACCCATCCAACGCTGCTTGTCCTGCGCCGGCAGCCAGCTAGCCTCGAAGCTGTTGCTCACCAGCTGTGCCACTTCTGCCTCCGCCAGGCCCAGCGCCTCATCAGCGGCATCCTGCTGCGCCTGCGCGGTGCGTACTTCGGCGCTAGACAGCAGGCCGAGGTAGCGCGGTGCAGCGTAGCCTACCAGCAGACCTAGGATGGCAACACAAGCAGCAGCTCCAGCAGGGTAAAACCGCGTAGTGCTTGGGGTAGCCGGATATTATGGTTTGGCATAACGTGGGCGATCATGATTCAAAACAAACAGCCAAGGTTGGCCGCAAGACGATGGCGTGCGGCCAAGCAGCCGTTCGCGGTAAACGTTGGGCTTCGGGCGTGTACTGAATTTTGTGTAAACGGACATTTGGCAGGAAACTGCTACCTAGTCTGGAGGCACAATGAGCTCGAAAAATCACAACGTACCTGACGCACTACTGGACAGCTTGCTG
>NZ_JAQQLF010000005.1 GCF_028548455.1 Vogesella aquatica | reverse complement strand
AGTGGACCATGCCGATTCGGGATTGGAAGGCGGCGCTGACTCGCTTTACCATTCAGTTCGAGGAACGCATTCCACAGGCGTAACCCAAACCCCGTTTACACAAAAATTCGGACAGGCCCGAGTCGTTGCTTCTTAACGCTTCTACGGCATCTTGAACGGGAGCCAGGTAGGTCGAGGCCGCATGCTCAAGATCAGCAGTTGTCATCTCATCACGCGAATTTTCAAAGGCGATGCGATGTGCAGCAATCCACAGGGCGATGATGAGCCGTGGAATACCTGCCGTGAGTCTGTGGATTAATTCTGCGACGCCATCCGTGAGTGTCAACGGTGTCTGCACATATTGATACTGGAACAGGATTTTCAGGAAAAGTTGGCAAAATTCAGGTTCCATCGGTGTGGCGAAACGCGGCATCTGATGGAAGCCGGAACTGACTAGTCTCTGGCTGTTACTGAGACGTTTCATCAGTGCACTGACCCCATCTGGTGTTCCCGAGAAGATGAGTGGTATCTGCCATGTATTGGTCATCGAGAGCATCCACTTAAGGCACTGATCTTCGATAATTTTCAGCTCTCGCTGCTCACCGGTACGGGCCTTTTGTTGTCTAGTTTTTTTTGATTCCAATCTAAAAAAATTTTGTACTTCATCCAGATGGAGTGCTCCGAGAAAATGCGTCAGCGCAACCTGTCTCCACTCGTTCAGCATGGTGGGTCCGTCTCTTTTAGAACCTCCGTAACGCCCCTCGAAGCGCAGTAGACGTTCAGGTAACCAGCGCTGCATAGTCAGGTCCCAGCTGATCATCAGATTGGCAGCGAGGTCTGCTGCTTTACCACTGTCCGGAACATCTACCGTTTGCCAGACCATTTGATAGTGTGGACCCACTATATTTGGGAAATGGTCGTGAGTGATAACTTGCCTTGGGTAACAATGAAATGCACGTAGAATCGCCTCAGTTTTACCTGTCCCAGAGTGCCCAATTACGACAGCTGCCTGTGCTGGTGCACGAGGGGCCTTTTGTTGAATGCTCTCTCCGCTAATCAACTGCCATGAGAGCGGGGCATCGGGGTCTCGGTAACGGTATCCCTGGCGAATGCACAGATCAATGGTTTCTTGGATACGGGCACCTTCCAACGAGGGAATATGCAGGTCTCGTAGCGACATGAGCATATGCCGTCTGATGTGTAGTGGGACGGATCCAATATTCTCCGGGATCGGCGGTATATGCCGTAATGCCATCACGGCTTCCTGGCGCGATAGAATTGGGCCTAGATGTTGGGTTAGGCAATTCGAACCATAAGGGTCAAGCAGCTCAGCCATTATGGTCCTCCCCGTAATTGGTGGCCCACATGAGTTGCTGCATCATCTCAAAATGAGAACCCATCGCCTCAGTACGCTCCTTGACCCCTTTACTCACATGATCTTCAACGTTCATTGGCTGCCTATCCTGGGTGAACCGGTAACGGTGCTCCAGCATCCTTGCCTCAGATGCTGTGAGATCAGGGCCGTCATATTGTGCCAATGCCTCTCGGGTTTTTCGGATCGCCTGCTCCTTGATGGCCGTGCACTGTTCCAATGACCGAAGCGCTTGCATCACACGGATATGCTCCTGCTCGGCTTTGTTGATGCGTGCATAGGCAAATGCATCCAGCACTTCCTCCGCTGTTAGTTCCGGTGAGGCATTCGCCTGATCGGATAAGTGCAATTCAAGCAGTCCATTTCCGTTAAGGGGCGGCGTCCAGATGCGTGACATTGATCCTGGGAAATAGTAGGTGTCGATATCCCAGCCGCCCAGGTTGCGTGCGGACGTTGTCCACCTCTGTTCGTTGATGACATCAGATTCATAAAGAAGCCCCCCCTGCATGACGCCATGACGAGTGACCCTGGCCTTTGCCATAGGTAACAACGTTGAGGTCAGTAGGTTTTGCGGCAGGGCGCGGCGAAATCCGATGCCTATTTCATGACCCCAGTTCCAGAGCCCCGCCGGGCTGGGAAACACGCCTGCTGCACGCATGTGGGCATCCAGTCGATTTTCCCTGTTTGCAGTCAGGTTATACTCCGTAAAAATCGTGTACAAAAGATGAGTGTATTCCACTGTTGACAGCACCGAATCCTGCATCCTGACACGCCGGCACTCGAGCTCTTTCCTCCGCATATCGATGGCGCCAGGTACAAATGTGAAAATCCTATCTTTCATAATCCGATGCGGGACTTCGACACTGCCTTTTAGATCTGGTCTGTAGGGGGGCGCATAGCTCTGGCAGGGGATAAGTGTTACAGCAGTAAACCGTGCCGCTTGTGACAGATACTCACCCCGATCACACAACAGGCTATGGCACAGTGTTGGTGCCGGATACAGGGAGAGCACTGGCTGGTAGCCCCAAAGGTCGGCGATGAGAGTTGGAGCACTGGCCGCGCTGTACAGTGCTACTTTTGCCATTTCCCAACTCGGTCCAGTCAGGCAAACAAAAAAACCTACTATCGCCGTACTCCAGACATCAACGATGATGTATACCACTGGCCGGCCAATGACCCAGGCGCGATTGAGGGAGGAACGCAGGTAAGTATCGCCAATAGTGGAGTCAATAGCCCAAGTGTGCCCTGGGCCAGAGACGCCTTCCCACGCTCGGCCGACCATTCCTCTCATATTGCGAGTAAAGTGGCCTTTAGTCGTTTGGGCTAGCAACTGTTCAATTCGTGGTGTATCGACCTCTATAACCCTACGAATTTGTGCGCGATTTGGGTAGCACCCCAGAGATGGGGCGATGGGTACCAGCTCACCATCAATTTGCCGATAGCGTTGAACAAATGCACTGGCCAGAATCCGAGCACAGCGTTCGGGCATAGGTGGTTTGGGCGCAGGAATGCTTCGGTCGGCTGCCATGATTCGATGGCGCCAATCAGTGCTCATACCTGGCTGCTCCGGAGGGAGATTCTCACCATATGCTCTTGCGATACGCTGCTTGGTCGTCTTGGCGCCTGCTTTTTTACGACCATCGGGATCGCAGGGTCTGATTTTCCCCGGAGCTCCACAACGATCCCGGCGTGGTCGCAGGCTAGACTCGTTGAATCCCAATCGACATAGCAATGAGAATAGTCGCCTTACCGTTCCGCTACTGGCCCCAGTCCGCTCCATCGCCTCTGTAACTAGGCGGCTGATACTCTGATAGGCGAGGATGTGTTCGCGCAGCGTGTCAAAAATCAGGAAATTTTGCATGATCAAACATCGCTGTTTGTAGATAGTGAGATCCTTCTCAGGAACTACTGACCAATACAGCGACTCCTGCTCGATATCCAGCAACAGCAGATTTTTGGCATCGTGATACCGCTGTAGCGTTTCACGACTCATCCAGTGAAGGGCGGTAGTCATGGGAGCGGGGGCTTTTTTACGTGGCAGACGGGTCGTCAGTGCCTTGGGGCGTCCCTGGCGATTTGACGGTCGCTGCTCAGGCACATCTAACCGAACAACACAGGTTTTACTGAGCCGGACTTCGTCCAGAATGACCCGATACGTACCAGCATCCTCACCATCAATGATGCGAATTACGTGGTTATGCATCAGATCCATGCTGATCTCCTCATCGCGATCGGGTTTTGCGCAAGAAATTCTTGTTGGGTTTGCCGCTTGAGCGTTAGATGTGGGCGCCAACCACGGGAAAGGTCTATGGGGAGATAACCGAAACACACGGCCTGCCACAGTGCCCGTTGGGACAGCTCCATCTCGCCTGTGATAGAGCTGAGGTGTTGGAGAGTTAATGTTAGTGACCGCTCCGGTAACTGAGAGACGATGTCGGCTACCTGTCTGAGGATATTGACGGGTACGGGAGTGCCGAGAGCCCAGGGAGCAACTCTTCGTAGAGTCAAACCGACCCGTTTATCGAATTGTTTTGGGGTGATCAGCAGCCACTGAACATTCCGTGCCTGCCAGTAGGCCTGTTCAATCTCGAGCAGTTGTTTTGTCCGGCGCTTTTTGATCTCTTCGGCCGTCTTGTAAGCGACGGCCAGTAGTTCCTGTCTGCCATTGGCTCGCTTCAAGACCACTAGCAGATCAGTGGACATGATCCACGGGGTGACTTTGCCTTTCCCCGTGGTCATTGGGTGCTTGTACCCCAATTTAGCAGCGATATCTTGGGTGCCAGGAAAACGCTGTGGAATTGAGTTCGGGGCGTAGTCGCACATTTCGTGCGGTGCAACTGTTGGCGACAACGGAAACTGCTCACGTAGGTCGTCAATCCCCGGTAGCATGGTGACAAACAGGGTCATGACTAACTCGCCATCACTGAGCAGCTCTCGTTGACGCCCTTGCCAGTTGAGCAGATGTGAGCGTCCTAGGCTGGCTGGATCTCCCCGAGTGACTTGGTGCCAGGGAATGTACTCCGTATAGATACCAGTACCGCGTCCCTCTCTCAGGAACCGTTCTAAAACATCAGGGGTAAAGCGTTTGGTTGTGCGCATGTAACACCTCCGTTTTCTGAGGGCAGGCGTGGTCCTCGCCCGTCCTCAGACGTTCGAAAAAACGATAACGGGGGGATTGACGGCACACGAATGCGTACCTAGACTGAAGTTGTCGATACCTCAGTGCTGGGTCTCCCCCCCCCCCCAGTGCAAAAAGAGCGTCCGGTTCCCGCCGGGCGCTTTTTTTATGCATTTTTGCCGCGCTAAGTTCTCATTTTTTCCTCACTTTCTTCATCGGGCGTCAGTCGCCGTGGTCTGGTTTAGCATTCGCTGCGTTGCTAACCTCACTGCGACTTCAATCATCAGGGCATACGATCTGCGCCGGCCTTCAATTTCGAAAACCTTCGCGTCCCCCCAGCTTTGCTGCAACCTCTTTGGCTGACGGTAAGTTCTCGGGAGCGTGGCTGTACCAATACAGCAATTGCCTAAGATTGCTGAACTGAGGCTCTTGGCGTATTTCTCGATCGGTCAGAATCAGGAAGTTTTCCCCTTGCTCCTGCAGGTGTTGCGCGATCTGCCGATACTTAGCCTTTACTACAGGACGTTCAAACTCTGGTGATGGCTTCACTTCAACAAGCACTGAAGTCTCGTTGCACAGGCTAACGCGCAGGTCTGGGACATAAGCGCAAATGGCCTGCCCCTCCCAGTAGGAAATTTCTTCAGGCTGTTCTTGATAAGAAAGCACTCCCGGAGAGATCTCCATCAAGAGTAGGGCATCTTGTTCCAGTAGTGACTCCCAGGCCACCATTCGGTTGAGCTTCTTAGAAAGGAAATAGCCCAGGATATGCCTACCCCTACGGGCACGACTTTTGGTACTCGCATCGTATTCTCCTGGTAGCGCAGGCAAGAATTCCCCCTGCGCTACCACGCATCTGTTTGGAAAAAGCCAATCGCAGGACGAGCGAAGCCGCAGTTCAGCTGCTTGCTGACCGTTTTGGGCTTGAAATGGTGAATGTGGCTTGACCGCTAGGATGCGCGAGACGATACTGAGCTTGTTGACGGCAAAGGTTTCGGCTTTTGCATTAAAAGGCTAGCCACCGTGCTAGCTTTTTTACATTTCAGCCTCCTCGTTCTGAGTGGATGAAGAGCCCTCGTATTGAGGGCTTGTCTGTTTTGAGTTTCCGAGCTGGGTGTTACACACCCCTATGCTAGATGTTCTGTGTCGGTGGTGACTTTGCTAGGGGAACGGCGCTGCATGGTCTCATGCAGAATTGCGATCAGTTCGGCGTTTACGCTGCGGAAGTTCGCGGTCGCTTCCATTTTCAGCCAGTTTGCTATAGGTATCGGTAGCCGATATTGCGACCGATAAAATTCGGTTTGGGAGTTCATCAGCTCGGTGCTCCACATGTTTGGCACATGTTTGATATTTGCACGCTTCTATCGCAATGCCAAGTTGACATTTTGTGCACTACTGCTAGTGTCATAGTGACATCAACAGGGCGCCTCTATCGGGTACAACTCATGTCAGACGCTATTTACCGTACACAGCTACGCCTCCCAACTGATACTTACGAGAGGTTAAAGGGCGAATCCGAAATGGCTGGTAGGTCGCTCAATGCTGAAATCGCATTTCGACTAGAGATGTCTCTGTTGTCTCAGGCCCCTGCTACTGTTGCAAAACAGCCAACAGAGCGGCAAAAAGCTGAACTGTTACTGGAGTTTGAGGCTTGGACGAGGAGCGTGGGGACATTGTCTGGGGAGATTGAGGCCTATCGCGAGTTTTGCCGTGTTTACAATGGGGCTGATCCGGATTCAGACTTGGTCGAGCCTGTTTATGGCATCGAGGAGGTTCGCCCACGATTCCTGCGTGATCTGGCATTGGCGTGGCGTCGTTATGCCAGAGAGTCCGCGCATGTACACCAGTTCACTGACCCAACACGCTCACAGCGCCTGGTACCTGAACGTCGCAAACGCCATCTGATCATGTCGTACCTAAGATGGTGCAACGTACCTGAGATGAATCCGTTAGATCCAGCGTCATTGGTTGGATTTTGTGAGTACTACAGTAGTGCTGAGGACAATCAGGTTCTCGACGTGCCGGCGATTTCACCCAGCTACCTCGAAGAACTCGTCAATGAGTGGGTCTACGAGCTACCTGCTCAGTTGGCCGTACATCCGGAAGGCCAGAATTTTCTATTCGTCGCACTGCAGGCTATGCAGAAACAACAGCAGGACAGGCTCAAGGCGATAGAAGTAGCAATGAGCCGTTTTGGTGCTGCGAAGTAGATGATCAGTTTTCTCTCAGAATGGTCTATCGAAAAGGGGAGGGCTAGCCAATTCTGGACACTTCGTTCAGCAAGCACAGTGCCTGTTACCTCATAGCTACCAGTTGGTCGTTTGATACATGTGTGACCGCTACACATGTGCTCGTGCTACCGGAGAGGTGTAGGGCCGCGTTCATTTAAAGAAGAGAATGATCGGCAGAAGGATCGGCAAATTTTCCTAGGTCAATACAGTCTAAAAATTTTAAGTCATTGGTTTTGCTGTATTTGCATCGATGAGATATCGGCAGAAAGATCGGCAAATGGCTGAGAAAAATCTTGAGTCCTATGACCATCCGTCTCAGATAGAACCCTTCCTGATTGAAGAGTCACGGCCAGTGCTCATCGATCTGATGGGATTGGCGCATGAACTGTGCTTAGAGTCAGCTCGTCTTGATGCAAAATTCCATAAGCACACAGCCCAGGGATTGGAGGCGCTGGTTGCTGGGGTGAATTGCTATTACAGCAATCTGATTGAAGGCTATAGAATTTTGCCGATCGATATCGACAAAACGATGCAGGATACCGCACGTTTCGATGCAGACAATGATTACCAGAGCTTAGCAAGCGCCCATATCTTTGCAGATCGCTGGGCGAAAACCCAGCAACTGACACAAGCCAATTTGCCAATCTTCCCGCAAGAGATTCATAGGTTATTTTATCAGCACCTTCCTGTACGAATGCTCACTCTGAAAGATGGCTCGGTGATGACGCCAGGTGCGTTTCGTCAACGGGAAGTCTGCATGGGGGGGGGGCTATCGCCTAAGAGTGAATACCTCCCCATTCTCATGAGCCGTTATGCCGAGGTATATGGCTGGAGGCTTGAGTGTGCAGGAAAGGGGGGTATCTTCCGGTTAACCAGCATTGTTGCTGCCTTTGCGGCACATCATCGTCTCGTTTGGATTCACCCTTTTGCTGATGGTAATGGCCGCGTTGCTCGTATTACGTTGGATGCCATGCTCAGGGCCTGTGGTGTAAGCGGCACTGCACTGTGGTCAATGTCGCGCGGTTTGGCGAAGAGGGCTGATAGTTATAGATCCCTGCTGGTTCAAGCAGACCAACCACGTCCTGGGCATTTGCATGATAGTGGTCGCCTGACCGAGCGCGCATTGGCTGAGTTCTGTCGCTTTGGCCTGCAGGTAGGCATTGATCAAGCTAGACTCATGGCCAATATGTTCGACTTGAGTAGCTTCGGGGAACGGGTACACAACTACTTTCGGCATGTTCGCAAATCCATGCTCCGGCCAGAGTCGGCCTACTTATACATGTACGCCTTGACCATGGGTGAGTTTGAACGTGGTGAGGCTGCGCGACTTACAGGCTTGGGCGAGCGTACAGCACGCACTATTCTTAGCAAGTTGTTGGCAGAGGGGTTTCTTGTTTCAGAGACACCCAAAGGCAAGGTTCGAGTCGGATTTCCAGTCCATGCCATGCCATTTTTGCTACCAGATCTATACCCGCATGGTGACATCGATATTACGGAACAAGCCTTGCGAGCATTGCATACCAGTAACAGTTGAACTAGGGCAGTCTTTTGATTCGAGAGAGGGTGTTGGACTGTCCCGGGTGCAGTAGACAAACTCCCGCCTCACGCCGAGGCCCGCTCAAAGGCCTCGGGACTGATGCCGCCCAGGTGACTGTGGCGGCGGGTTCGATTGTAAAAAGCTTCGATGTAATCGAATACATCTGACTTGGCCAAGTCTCGGGTTTTGTAAATCCGTTTGCGGATACGCTCCTTCTTCAGGCTGCTGAAGAAGGACTCTGCCACGGCGTTATCCCAGCAATTGCCACGGCGACTCATGCTGGGCTCAAGATTGTGGGAGAGACAGAAACGGCGCCAGTCATCACTGCCATATTGCGAGCCCTGATCCGAATGCACCAATACGCGACCAGTAGGTTTGCGCCGCCACAGCGCCATCAGCAGCGCGTTCAACGCCAATTCGCGGCTCAATGTTGGTTTCATTGACCAGCCCACCACCCTGAGTGAGAACAAGTCGATCACCACCGCCAGATAAAGCCAGCCCTGCCAGGTACGGATATAAGTAATGTCCGTCACCCAGGTCTGGTCAGGCTGTGACGTCGTGAACTCGCGATTCAGATGGTTGGGGGCCAACAAGTAAGGGCGCCCCGCAATGGGGCGCAGTGCCTTATAACCGCGCTGGGCCTTGATACTGTGCTGCCGCATGATTCGGGCGACACGGTGTTTGCCGCACACCTCACCAATCTCGCGCAGGTCGCCCAGCACCCGGCGCGACCCATACACGCCGCCACTGGCTCGCCAGGAGTCGCGAATCAGCACCAGCAATCTGGCATCTTCCTTGGCGTGATCAGACTCGGGGCGGTGTAGCCATTGATAGAAGCCGGCACGGGCAACTTGCAGCAAACGGCACATAGTCGTCAGCGGCCAGGTATGTCGATGCTCATTCATGAAGCGGTACCTTACTCGGACTCCCTGGCAAAGTACCGCGCGGCTTTTTTAAGAATATCTCGCTCTTCTTCTGTGCGACGCAGTTGCGCCTTCAGGCGAAGGATTTCGCTCTTGGCCTCGATCAGCTCGGCAGCCTGTTTCTCCGAGTTATCTGGGGTGACGGCTTTCACCCATTTGTACAGGCTATGGCTGGAAACCCCAAGCCGGGCAGAAACCTCGGCCACAGAGTAGCCGCGTTCAGTGACCTGCTGGACGGCTTCTTCTTTGAATTCAGGGGTGAAACGCTGTGTGCTCATGGACATCCTCCTATGCTCAAATCATAGGGCCGGATTGCCTACAGGAGTCGGGTCAGTCTACCCAGCCAAGTGAGTGTCCACAGCTTGCGGGTCGGTTACTGCACTCAAGCAGCCATCGCCGGCTTGCAGCCGTGGCAGATACGAGAGCAGACCGGGCATACCAGCGACCTGATGCTTGCGAGATACATCAGGCCGGTGGCCAAGGGAAAGATACCGAGTTTGTTGTAAGGGACAGACCTCCATGCAAAAAGCGGTACCTGGCTGCCTCTTCTACTCGGAATATCAGGCTTTGTAGGTCTCTAGCTCGCTCTGCATTTGCTTTGCAATCACAAACAAATTTTTGGCGAGATCTGACACGTTGCTTGCTGCAGCAACATTCTGCTCACTCATTTGCGCTACTGCTTCTACTTGCTGAGAAATACTGGTGGCTGCATTGCTTTGCTCCCTCATGGCATTGGCAATTTCGCCAACTAGCTCTTGATTTTGCGAAGCCGTACTGGAGATAGCCTTGATCGTTTCCATTGCTGATTCAGCAGCGGTAACGCCTGCTTTGACACTATCAACTGCCAAAACAACCCCAGACGTCGCCTGGGTTGAGCTCGACTGTATTGCACTGACCATCGTGTTAATTTCGGTAGTGGACTGTGCTGTTCGTTCTGCGAGTTTTCTTACTTCGTCCGCAACCACTGCAAATCCTCGACCTTGCTCCCCAGCTCGAGCCGCTTCAATGGCAGCATTGAGTGCCAGCAGGTTGGTTTGATCAGCAACATCCTTGATGACATTCACGACGGTACTGATGGCAGAGGCTTGGCTGGAGAGGGAGCCCATGTTGCTTGAAACCTTTTCAACCGAGCCGGAAATTTCATTGATGGTTTCGGTGGCTTTTTCGATGACAGTTTGTCCGGTGCTAGCCTCTTCTTCTGTTTGTCTAGCCAAGCGATCGGCATCTGCCGTTCGGCTAGCAACATGGCTCATGCTCACAGTTATTTGCTCTAACGCCGCAGCCATAGAATTAGCTGATTCGCTTTGAGTAACCGAGCTTCTGGAGACACTTGCTGCAGAGTCTGACAGCTCTTCCGATGCACTAATCAAAGCTGCTGAGGACTTTCTAATACTAATAATGCTGCCTTGGAGTTTTTCGGCAAAAAGATTGAACTTCTGTAGCATACTGCCAATTTCATCATTGTGCTTAACTTTGCATCTGATAGATAGATCCATGCTGTCAGTCAAGTGCGTAAAGTCATCGCTTGCTTGTTTAATACTCCCCGCCACTTGGCGGTAAGTATTAAACATTACTGTTCCCATAATGAGCATGCCAATGACAGCAACTGCTAGCAAAAGTGTTGTGGTAGTTTCTGATACTTGTTTAAGATCTTGCTTATTCTGATGTTCCAGGTCTTTGTTGTATTGAATATGTGCCTTTGCAGATTTCTGAACTGCAATGAAATATGGCCTAGCGGTTGTTATTATTTTTTCTGCTTCTTCTTTGTTTTTATCGGAGGTCAATATGGCAGATTCATAGATGGTGGACATCTTCGCCATGCCATTTTTAACAGTGTCCAATAATTCTTTATCTTTGCTATCTGAAACGTACTGTCCATAGTCATTCAATGCTTTTTGTGATGCGCTCTTGGCCTGCTCGTAAGCCGATTTTATATTTGTAGAATTGTTTGCGTCTGTATTGATGAGATACATGAGCGTTGCTGTGCGCTGGCTCAAAAACTCACTGTAAGCATCATTGATCAGCTCGATGCTTGGCACAATGTTGTCTGATGTGTCGTAAGCACTTTTGATGAGCTTGTCTATCTGGATTAAGCTCAGTGCCGCCATCGCAAGGAAGATAATGCAAGTGAAAACGGCTTGCAGTTTCATTCGGGTAGATATCAACATCGTGTGCTCCTCTCACATGCTTCGTTTGTAGAATATAGATGCTGCGAAGTAAATATATCTATCAAGTGGATAGGGTTATTTTTCAGGACTGCAATTTTTGCAAAGAAGAATCGTTTTCATGCATTTAATGCAAAATGAAGGGATGCGTGTGAGACTAGCGTTCTGGATGATCACGTTTGCATGCTACAGCAATCTTTCCTCTCACTTTCAATAAATTTCAATTGGCTACTTGGTGCGCTTTTTGATTTTGTACATAATCAAATCCCCAGCAAGGAGTGCCGTCATGATCCCCATCCCGTACCAGGCCGCCAGTCGGCCGCAGCTGTTGCTGCCCCTGTTCTGTAGCCGCGTGCCGGCCGGTTTCCCGTCGCCGGCCGATGACTATCTGGAAGCCAAGCTCGACCTGGTGGAGCTACTGGTGTCCGACCCGGCCGCCACCTTCATGGTGCGGGTGCGCGGCGACAGCATGAGCGGGGCGGGCATCGGTACCGGCGACATCCTGATCGTGGACCGCAGCATCAACCCGGCGCACGGCATGATCGTGCTGGCCATCGTGGACGGCGAGTTCACCGTCAAACGCCTGTACCGGCGCGGTACCCGCGTGGCGCTGATCCCGGAAAACCCCCATTACCAGCCCATCGAGCTGCACGACGGCCAGGAGCTGCAGATCTGGGGCGTGATCAAGTCCTGCATCAAGCAGTTCTGCTAGCCATGCCGCTGTTTGCCCTGGTGGACGGCAACAGCTTTTACGCCAGCTGCGAGGGCGTGTTCCGCCCCGACCTGATCGGCAAGCCCATCGTGGTGCTCA
Organism: Vogesella aquatica; assembly: GCF_028548455.1. Taxonomy (GTDB): domain Bacteria; phylum Pseudomonadota; class Gammaproteobacteria; order Burkholderiales; family Chromobacteriaceae; genus Vogesella; species Vogesella aquatica. The sequence goes on along the minus strand of NZ_JAQQLF010000005.1, from coordinate 218,231 downwards.
GCAACAACGATGGCTGCGTGGTGGCGCGCAGCGCCGAGGCCAAGGCGCTGGGCATCAAGGGCTTTGTGCCGTTCTTCGAAATCCGCCACCTGTGCCAAAAACACGACGTGGCGGTGTTCAGCTCCAACTACGCGCTGTACGGCGACATGAGCCAGCGCATGATGCAGGTGATCGGCCGCTGGGGTATCGACCAGGAGGTGTACAGCGTGGACGAGTCCTTCATCACGCTGGACGGCATCCCCGACCTGCGCGAGCACGCTACCCGGCTGCGCGCCGACGTACTGCAACGGGTAGGCATCCCCACCTGTGTCGGTATCGGCCCCAGCAAGACGCTGGCCAAGCTGGCCAACCACGTGGGCAAGGTCTACCCGCGCGCGCAAGGTGTGTTCGCCTGGCACTGGCTGACGCCGGAATGGCAAGATAAGCTGATGGCGCGCATCGCGGTGGGCGAGGTATGGGGAATAGGGCGCCGCATCGCGGAAAGGTTGGCCGCCATGGGCATTCACAGCGCGCTGGACCTGAAGCACGCCGACCCGCGCGACATCAAACGCCAGTTCAACGTGGTAGTCGAGCGCACCGTGGCCGAGCTGAACGGCATCAGCTGCCTGGCGCTGGAAGATGTGGCGCCAGCCAAGCAGCAGATCATCGCCAGCCGCAGCTTTGCCGAGCTGGTGCACGACTTCGACACCCTGGCCAGCGCCATCAGCCACCACGCCTGCCGCGCCGCCGAAAAGCTGCGCCGCCAGCACAGCCACGCCCGGCTGGTGGCGGTCAGCATCCGCACCAACCGCTTTCGCCAACAGGATGCCCAGTACGCCGGCTGGGAAGTCTACCCGCTGATCCACCCCTCATCCGACAGCGCCACCATCACCGCTGCTGCGTTAGCCGGCCTGCGCCGCGTCTACCGCCCAGGCTACAGCTACAAGAAAGCCGGCGTGGTGCTAATGGAAATCGGCCCCGCCGACCGTGTGCAGCCCGACCTGTTCGCCCCCACGCCCGACCCGCGCCGGGGCAGGGTGATGGCGGTAATGGACCACATCAACCGCGAATACGGCCGCGGCACGCTACGCCTGGCCAGCGAGAAGCTGCATAGCGGCTGGGCGATGCGGCAAGAAAAAAGGTCGCCACGATGGACGACCTGTTGGAGGGAGTTGCCAGTGGTGTAGACATGGGCCGGTTGTGGTCTTGTCCGGCGTTATTTGTAAACCTGCCTGTAATGACCCACTCAAAACCTGCACAGGTCATAATTCACACAGGAGCATGTGATTTGTATGACTATGGAATAAGACATCAAACGCTGTACCGCCAAGCGCAAAGCCGCGCTGGTGATGGAGATCATTCAAGGCAAGAGCACGGTGGCCGAAGCCTCCCGCGCCTTCGACCTGGCCCCCTCCGAGATCGAAACCTGGGTCGATGAGGCCAAGCGCGATATGGAAAACGCCCTGCGTGCCAAGCCGATGGACATCCGCGAGCAGTACGAAAAACAGCTCAAAGAACTGCAGGAAGCCATGCTGGAGCTGCGCACCCGAAAAAAGCTGCAGTCTCTGCTGGGCGAGGATGACAAGTAGTTCACCTCGTCCGGCAGGGACTGGCAGACGACGGCATCCAGGTGCCCATCAGCAAGCTGTGCCGCTAGTTCGGTGTGCCACGTCGCACGCTGTACTACCGCCCGCAAAAGACCGCGCCCAAGATGCAGCATCAGCTGGTCGAGCTCATCAAAGAGATGATTGAAGAGAACTCTTCCTTCGGCTACTGCACCGTGTCAGGCCTGTTGGGCATGAACAAAAACACCGTGCAGAGCATCTTCCAGCTCAAAGGCTGGCAGGTGAAGAAGCGGCCAGTCGGCTTCCGCCCGAGCGTGTAAGCCCAGCCATCGGTGGCGGCCGAGCCTAACCAACGCTGGGCCACCGATCTATGCCGCATCTGGGCGGGGAAGGATGGCTGGTGCCATTTGGCCTTGGTGATTGACTGCTGCACCCGCGAGCTACTGGGCTGGCATCTGTCGCGCAGTGGCAAGTCCAAAACGGTCGTATCGGCTCTGGAGCACGCGCTGATCAGCCACTCTGGCTGCTTGGACCGGGTGCCGCAACGCGTCCTTCTGCGCAGTTTGGTATTTATAAACCGCAGCTACACCGCGCTGGTGAAGAGCTACTGTCTGCAGCAGGAGTTCATCACACCGTACACGCCGGAGCAGAACGAGATGGTGGAACGGGTGATCAGCATCTTGAAAAAGCAATGCGCGCATCGGCACCGCTTTGAAAGCCTGGCGCACGCCAGCCGGGTAATTGCAGACTGGATCGGGTTCTACAACCACCGACGCCCGCACTAGGCTTTGGGGATGAAGACGCCGGCGATGGCGTATCAATTAGTAAGCTGACCTGCAGAGAGGGCTGGGTCATTACACATGCGCGTGGGCACGGCCTATGCCCAGGCCTACATGGCCATGCAGACCCAAGGCCTGATGCGGGCAGACACACGCTGGATAGCGGTGTACTACGACGACCCCTATGCCTTGCCCGAAGCGTAACTCCACTGCCGCGCCGGGCTGAACCTGCCGCCGAGCCACCGTGGCCCACAGGCCCCGCCGCTGGAGCCCTTTACGCTGGGTGGCGGCCTGTGCGCGGTGATGCGCTACCGTGGGCCCTATGCCGCCATGTGCGCGACCTACCGTTGGCTCTATGGTCAGTGGCTGGTGCAGTTGGGCCACGAGGCGGCCAACCCGCAGGTGTTTGAGGACTACCTGCACAACCCGCGCGATACGGCGTCGGCTGATTGGCTGCTGGACATCTACCTGCCGCTGGTGGGCTAGCGGTGTCTGGCTGACGTGGGCGCCTATTGACGCCTGCGCTATTGTATCCATACTAGTAGTGAGCAAGCCTACCAATACCCAACGATACCCAACAATGAGATATCTTGCATTCCTGCCATTGCTGTTTGCGCTTGCGGCTGCTGCCCCGGCCTGGGGGCAACAGAAGCTGCGGCTGATGTATTCCGACATTGAGGTCGCGCCCTACCAGATGGGCAATGGGCCCGAGGTGCCGGAGGCGCCCGGCGCCATGGTGGAGATGCTGCAGCAGGCCGGGCGCGATATGGGCTTGGAGGTGGTGCTGCAGCGCGCGCCGCAGCTACGGGGCTTCAAGAGCATGCAAGCGGGCGAGGTGGACGGCGCCTTCATGTTTTCATTTGTGCCAGAGCGGCAGGAGTTCGGCAGCTACCCCTTCAAGGACGGAAAACCCGATGAGTCAGCCCGGCTGCTGAGCTTGTCGTATGTGTTCTACAAGCGCAAGGGCTCGCCGTTTCAGTGGGATGGCAGCACCATGCGCGGGCTGGAGGGGCGGGCCATTGGTTACAACACCACCTTCTCGGTGGGCGCCATGCTGACCAAGGCAGGCCTGCCCACAGAACACGCCAAAACCATGGAGCAGAACTTCCAAAAGCTGCTGCTCGGCCGCATTGCCGCGTTTGCCATGCAGGAAGACGTGGCCGATGGCTACATCGAGCACATGCGTTTGCAAGGCGTGGAAAAAGTGCCAATCCCTTGGCAGAGAAAGCCTTACTACCTGATGCTGAGCCACCAGTTTGTGGAGCGCAACCCGGCTCTGGCCGAAAAGCTGTGGGCACACATCGGCAAGCTGCGCAAGGAGCGCCTGCCCGAGCTGGTGCGCAAATACGCGTCCCAACCCTGGGGGCTTCTCACAGGCCCAACTGCCCCTTAACCACGGCCAGCACCGTGCCACCGGCGGACTTGGCGGCGTCTTTGGCAAAGTCTATGGCAATGCCCTTGAATAGCTGTTTGGTCTGTCCCGCTCCCCATGGACAGCGGGTTAAGCACTAAGCACTGAACGACGGCGTTCGAATTCAACCGGGGTCAAATAGGCTTTGTTGCACAAATCAGCTGCAGGTCGAGCTACCCCAATCCCCGGACAGATCTATCCCATGCGGACCGTTTGCGGCGTGCCCAGTGCTGTGAAGCGATTCAAAATCGCGGCACAGATTTGAAGCTCCGCCACCTGTCGGTCAAAGTCTTGTGACTTGACGTGGTCCGCCAGCAACTTGAAGCAGTGCATCTTCGTTTCGGCCAGGCTACGCCGATGGTAGCCACTCCACTTTTTCCAGAGCGTGCGTCCCAGATACTTCACCGAACGTAGCGACTCGTTGCGAGCCTGATTCCCCGGTGCATTCCCTTTCCAGAACTGGCCGTTTCGACGTGGAGGAATGATGGCCGCAGCACCACGATCCGCAATCGCGGCATGACACAAGCGCGTGTCGTATGCGCCATCCGTGGTCACCGTCATCAACTTCTCGGTCGGTGGTATTTGCGACAGCAGCTCCGGCAGCATCGTGGCATCGCCCGTACGATTGTCGGTCACTTCTATTGCCCGGATTTCCAGCGTTTGTGCATCAATTCCTAGATGCAGTTTGCGCCATTGGCGGCGGTAGTCGGCACCATGCTTCTTCACCTTCCACTCGCCTTCACCCATCATCTTGATACCGGTGCTATCCACCAGCAGATGCAGACAGCCCTGTTTCCTCTGCACCGGAATGCGCACCTGCAGGTCTTTCTGGCGGCGGGAAAGCGTGCTGAAGTCAGGAACGGCCCAGTCAAGTCCAGCCAAACGCAACATGCTTTCGACCATGCCTGTGGCCTGGCGTAATGCCAGACCAAAGAGGCATTTGATGGTGAGACAGAACTGGATGGCAGCATCAGAGAAAGTGGGCTGCCGTCCGCGCTTACCAGTGGACGGAGCCTGCCAGTTCATATCCTTGTCGAGCCAGAGAAGGAACTGCCCTCGCTGCTTGAGGGCGTGGTTGTAGGTCTGCCAGTTGATAGTTTGGTACTTGGGAGGGAGGGGCTTGCTCATGCGGTCATTCTACCGGACAGGCGCAAGCCCTGATTTGTGCAACAAAGCCTGTCCACGGGGAACGGGACAGATCAGAATCGCCCCGCGTCTACATAAGACAAGCGGCCATTTTTTGGGAGGAGGTCACATGGGCCAGGTTGTGGGAACGGATCGAGTGCCTACTTGAAAGTAGAGGTTACAGCGGTGCTATCGCGGGCCGAAGTAACCCAGTTCCCGTTCCATACAGCGAGCTTGCGAAGGTCCGCCACACGCAGCGCGGGTATTGATGCTAGTGGCGCCTTCAGGGTCGATTCAGGAGCGCCCCTCCCAGTTCGTCGGGGTCTGCCATCGCCTTGCTGGACGATCCCACGCCAGCTCGATACCATGTGAGCGAAGCTCCTGCACCTTCTTCTTGAAGACGTCATCGGAGAGCTTGCCCAAGCGCATGAGCTTGAGAACAATATCATATGATTGCCAGTGCTTCGGGGGGTGTCTGTCAATCATGATTTCGATTAGCTTCAGCATTTGGGATTGCACCAACAGGCTTGAGGTGACTGACTTTTCGTCTTCCAGCCCCTCCAGCTCAGCGGAGTCATCTCCGTCTTGAATGGCGTCCAGCACCCGCAGAATGGCCACAGCTAGCTTACGCAGTGTACCGTCGCTTTCGAAGTGCGACAGGAATTCTTTGCGATGCGACTCAGGAATCCAACTCTCGTGCTCCTCTAAGGAACTCAGAGCATTGGGTGCGAGTGCCGCCATCCGGGCAAGCCAATCTGACTTCACGTCTTGGCTCACGGGAAGTCCGAAGAGCGCGTTCCAGACGTCCGCCATGAACTCGCCGGACGTGTGCTGCTTGCGCTCAAGCAACAGGCCGGCCAGGCGCTCTGCATGGGCGACGCCCAGCGCATGCGCTACTTCCGCCAGTACCTCTTCCTCGCCCATGAATGACAGCCATTCCCATGCCACCTCGAACATGCTGTGATCTGGCATGCGTACGATTCTACGAAGCACCGAGTTCCACGCTGTGTTTCTAGATCCGTGGACACCAACGTAGTAGATGACGGGATGGTGGCCAGTGAAGACATGCACACACGCTTCGAGAATCGAGGCCGGCAGCCTAGAGATAATTTCTTCAGGTACCGAAGCTAATGTGAGTCCCGCTGGAAGCAACGCGTTCTGGAGTTCCGATGGAACGTCACGGCGAGTCAGCGCAGCTGCTTGCAGCCATACAACATCAAGGTCTGCTGTCGTCAAATGCTGTAGTATGCGCGCTCGTTCAACGTCTTTCAGGTTATCCCAATTATCAACTAGGTCCGAGACCACACGGATCCGACTTGCTGTGCCAGGAACTGCAAGCAGGCGTTCGATCCGTACTCCCCTCTCGCTGGTCTCGCTCGATACACCCGCGATGAGGATGTTCGTGACGCCGAGCATGTAGTCGCTCGGGACTCTAGAAAGCGCGTACTGGTGGACCAAAGCTATCCAATGGTCAATGATTTCCATCAGGCTCTCGTGAGACATGTTCCCTATGGCATCATTCATCACGTAGTACAGCCGCTCGTCCCTGAATGAGGCACCTAGCGGCAGCTGACGGAGAACCAATGGCATCAGGGCTTCAAGCACTGGCCAAGGGGTCTCACTGCCTCCGTACTCTTTGCGAGTAATCGCCACCAGGCTGTCGATAAGAACAGCTGCCGAGATCGGGGAATCAGCCATCATCTGTAGACCGCTAATGAGGGCGGCGCGGCGCGGCTCACTGCAGACTGGCCACGCTTTCAGCACGCCTTTGTATGCGGCCTTGGTGACGGCAGGGTGCTGCTCATTGAAGATGCGCTGCAACAGGAGTTGGTCGCCGTCTCGAGGGGAGCTGAGCCAGAGGCGAGCAACAGGCGCACGGATCATGGAGATGTCAAAGCTTAGAAGTCGAGATGCCATCTGGAGCGTCAGCCGCCCGGGGGACTCCTGAAGGAACATCACAGCTCTTGCCGCATCCTGTGCGGAAAGGGTTTCCGGCCGTTCACTGTCCAAGAGGACCAACGCATCCTCGACCTCTGCCAGAGGAACAGATGCTGGGAACGGGTCGACTTCCAGGTAGTCCTCGAACGTGGCCGACGGGATGCGTGGCTGACCATCCTCTGTCCACTCTACGTATGAAAGCTCCATGATGGTTACGCAGCGTACCCAGTCAGGCATCTTTGCCTGATGTTCAACAGACAGTGTTTGCAGCCTGCGCACAACAAACTCGAAACACAAGTCACGGACTGCGGGAAAGATCGAATGCAGTCCTCGAACCGCTAGGCTAAAGACACCTTGCCGACCATCCTCAGTGTTTAGATTACGGTACACCCAGCCGAGATTGGTGGCCGCCGCACGGGATACATCAGCATCGAGCGTGAACAGCGCCCGTTCCAAAGTGGATAGCGCCGACTCCATTGATCGGGTGGTCGCGGCATCCACAAGCGACTCGGCACTGGCCCGGTAGAATGGGTGGCTGAAGGTGTAGCGCTTGGATGCTCGGCTTACCATTCTTCGAAGCTCAAGGCGATCCAAGTCATCGCGCTGCTGTGCAGACAAAGCCGGGAGTGGTACGTAGCTTGGCGGCGGTGCCGGCGGCGTGGTCGAAACTTCGCTAGGCCATGAGGACATGGTTCCCTTGACGTTGGACTCACCGGGGCAGTCGCTTCGCTTGTCGTCCAGCACGAATGCTAGCTCCAGCTCAGCGCTTCGCAGGGAAGGTGTCGATGCAATCGCGAGCGCGCTCATTAGAGGTGCGAGTTGCTCCTCGCGTAGCGCGTCGCCCAGAGATCTCGAGTCTTGACGCGCGTGGCTAATAACGTCGGCGAGTTGAGGGTCCGCACCGATACGATCGTGGTTGGCTGCAAGGTAGACGAGGCAGCCAGGTTCCAAGTCAAGTTGCCCAGCCTCGATGGCCTCTGCAACCAACGTTCCTAGAGACGGAGGGACGGAATAGTCGGTGCTCAGTTTATTCCAGAGGTTGCCTAGGAAACCGTTGGTACCAATGCTCATCTCCACCCAGAACAAGTTTCCTGTACGGATGGCGGAGACTGACTGACATCGAGAGATCTGCAGGAGGCGGTCCTGCGCTTGAGAGACGATGAGCCGCCTGCCGTTGGCAAGTTTGGGGATCAGGGTGCCCAGTAGCATCAGCTCGCGTGCCGCGTTGTCCGCCGCATGCGCGCCTCCAAGTGGGTCGTCGACGAGAGCGGCTCGGTTGCCTACCACAGGCTCGGTCAGATAGCGTTCTGCTTCTGAAATGTCGGTACAGATTCGAACGCTGTAGCCTTGCTTTTGTAGCGAGTACGCTAGGTTGCGAGCGCAGAAAGTCTTTCCCACGCGAGGAGGCCCAGTGAGGAGGAGCGCAGAGTCGAGCGACAGGCGGTCCAGTAAGGTCTGCTCCTCCCCTCTGGAAACGTAGGATACCGCTACCAACGGGTCTACCGCCGAGCCCCACGAGATGACTTTGTCCACCTGTGGCAGTATGTTCACGTCGGTCTTTTTTTCACTCAAGACGATGTCTGTGATACGCCTTATCACCTCCTCAACCCGATCTGGAACCACGCGGTGAACAGTTTCAAGGGTGACTCGAATGTGTCTTAGAACCGTGGACTCGTCAATCCGCTCAGCGATGAGGACCCTCTGAAGTGCTGTCTTCAGTGAAGCAGCAGGTGTGACCGCAAGCAGTGCCCCGATGTTCGCTCGACGTCGTTTGACCAAGTTCGAGTCAGTTGATGATGTGCCTGTCGCGTAGTTGTGCAAGCCCTCCCGCATTCCGTGCTCTACGGCGTTTGTTACGCACCCCTTTGGCACTTGCGTTGTGTGGACCGACAGGGGCACTGTATGGGGGGCGACGGCATCGTTGCAACGGCCGCTGGCAACAAACAACACGGATCTGCTGGAATCATTCGAAATCCGCTCTAGCAGCGATCCGCTGTCACTGTGGGCCGGATAGTGAGCAAGCCAGTCCGCCAATACATCATGTGTAATGGCGGTGGTTGCGCCCTTCACCTGCACTTCCACCGTTCTGGTAACGCCATTTTCTGTGGCATGCAGAAGGGCATCTTCGCCGTCTTTGGGCTCGATCTGCAGCGAGGCCCTCGGATTCCCGGACGCAAGTACAGCTAGAAGTACGCATACGTGATCCTGAAAGCGGTACTTTTGTTGGCCGATAATCTCAATTGACATACATCTTCTTCGAAACGAAGTCTCCCTCTTTGCTATCTAGAATAGCGCTGCTCGGCCAAAAAATGGACACCGTTATCATGCCGCTGGGCAGTTCTATATGCCAGTCCACACCCGCCGACTTCGATTTGATGGGCGGTCCCGGCGATGGAGCCATCGCCAGAGTTGTCTGTCTTCGTGGGCGCATTGGCGTCACCGCCTTGGGCCAGCTTGCACCTACGATGAACGACGTTGGCATTAGTGCCATTTGCTATGGCGAACTCGGCGCTCTGCTCCACCACCTGCACCCTCGTCATCGTGTTGTACCGCAGCATCCCCGCCTTCTCGCTTGTCATTGTATCCAGCTGAAACTCGATGCCGTTACTTTGATGACCAAACCAACAGACCTGACCCCAGAACGGTCCATACAGCAAGATCGCTATGAGCTTTGACATCGCGGGAAAGCTACATCTTTTCTGCTACTTTTACATCAGCCGCGCTTAAGTCATAATATATCTTTGTCATTATTTGGCGGTGTGATGATGGGCAGAAGCACAGCAATCCGGCAAGTAGGGGGCATGGTGGCTGCTATGGTAATTTGCGCTATTCAGCTGGCAGGCGCAGCCTCGCTGCTGGGTGGTCCAACCGACAATTCCGTGTGTGATCTCGGCACAGCGCCGCAGAACAGCAGGAAGATTTACCAGGCCAGTGACTTTATCCGCTCACAGTGCAAAAAAGGCCAAGTGTTGGTGGGGAGCGGCATCGTGCCTGCAGGGGGATCTGACGCGGATGTGGTGCGTCTGGCGCGTAGCTTCTGCCGGGTGGCAGACATTCAGATCCGACGCACGCAGGCAGATATGGGCGGCCTCATCATGGAAATCGACGAGGTACGCTGCACCATCGGGAAGCTACCAAAATGAGAAAAACGTTCTTCGCGGGTTTACTGGCCGTTGTGGCAACTAATGCGATGGCCGCTGATGGCGGGACGTTGCGTGGTGGCGTGTGTATTGGTTCGTTCCAGGGCGCTGACTCGCTGATGAGTTGCGAACACCTCGGTAGAGTGACCATCCGCCAGATTTACGAAAAGGGCTTCCGGGTCGTTCACATGCAGGACGACAAGAATACCGCCACTTATGTGATGGTGGTCATCGAGGAACAGAAGCGATGAAGGGAACGATAGTCAAAAAGCTATTTACTGGCCGACGTTGGATGCTCTGGCTTCCCGTGCCAGCATCGGTATGGCTGGCACTGCCCGAATGGCAGCACATTCCCGCCATGTTGATCGGCGGCCTGATCATGTGGATTCCGTTCTGGCTAGCCTGGTGGCTCAGTGATGGCTTCGCCGGTATGTCCAGGTGGCCCGGTGCGGGGGCGCGTGGCCCTTCGGTAGTTGCCGGTGTGAACCCGCGCACAGGAAAGCCATGCACGGTGTTGCGTCATACTTGGGGTGACACTTACTCGGGTGGTGATTAGTTCTGTCAAAGATACTCAGCTGGATAGTGTTCTAGTTTGGTTGATAGCATGAGCGACGAATGGCGTCTGAATGACATAATCACAGGGACAATGCATCACCCGACTGCTACACTCGTAAGTCATATTTCTCAATAAGGCATTGGCTGGTTTTCCCGCCAATTTTTCAGGAGATAGCATGAATTCAGCTGCAAGAATCCTTGCGATCTATGAACAAGTCATAGGCTATCCCGATCGCAGTGGTACCCAGTTTATTCAGCTTTGGATTCATGTTTTCAAGCTAAGTGAAAACGATGAAGATGGAGCTACCGCTGCTCTAATGGCTTTTCGCGCTGAAATCGAGCTTGCAAAGACAAAACTGATCGAGCAGGGGGTCCCTGAACCGCTATTTTATGAGAGCTTTGCTCGTATCAAGGGAATCGCCTCGGCCACGCTCTTAAATCAAGAGTGGGCCTCACACAAACGTAGCTTACCGTCTGATGTTCTCCTTGGTCTCCAATGGGCAGCTTGGGCACTTCCGAAGGAAGAAGACGAGCTCAGTGCCGAGGAATTGGCATCTCTTATCTCTGATCTGGAGTCACTGCAAGAATCCATCGAAGCCAGCAATCTGTCGATGTATGTCAAAGATTTTGTTCTCCGTCAGATTGATCTGATCCGCATGGCCCTACGTCAATATCGTATTAGTGGTATTTCTCCAGTTGAGACTGCGCTTGAAACTACTTATGGTGCCATTCGTCGAAATAGCCCGGCACTGACGAAGCAGGTTGAGAATGCTTCCACCGAAGACAAGATGCTACTCAAACGGTTCGAGACAGTTTTGACAAAGACAGCTGAGACTGCTGAAAAGATTGATAAGGTGCGCAAAGGCGGTGAAGTGCTGGCAAAAATTAGCCACGTGGTTGGAGAGGCCATAGGCGACGTCATAAATTTTCTCACCTAGCATGTAAATATTGTGGAGGTCGGGGATAGTCAGCCTTCCATCAATGAGCGCTGAGGTGACGACTCGGAATGCCAAAGAAGCTGTTCTAGCTTCGTGACCAAAGGAACGTAGTATGGGGCAAGCCAAAAAGCGAGGTTCACGAGAACAGCGCATTGCTGATGCGCTCGGATTAAATCAGCGTACCCTCGTTGACATTAAGAAAGAATATGGTCTGCCAGCAACTGCCGAGTTTCTCGGTTATGGAGTCCATCTACCTGTGCCAGACGAGTTTCTAGCGATGTTCGAAGACACCGCGGTTGCTACAAAAAAAGCATGGTGCAAAAATCCGCAAGCGGCCTTGACGATGGATAGCTTTGCAGACGCTTATGAGACCTCACGTAAATGCCGAGACTCCACTGTTGTTGGTATTTTTGATCTTGGGGATCAAATCTACGTAGCACAAATCGGCGGCGAGAAATGATCAACGTAGGCGAACAGCTCGTTGCTTCTTATTTCCGGTACATCCGTGGTTGCGAGTTCATTCAGACCAACGTGTACACCGTTGATGCGCAGGGTGAATCGCCCCAACTTCTCTAGACACTCTTGAGCCGTTGGAAATATTGCTTCTCAAACTCTACCGGCGATAGCCCGTTTGCGGAACCATGCCGGCGCTTCGGGTTGTAGAACATCTCGATGTAATCGAAGATGTCTCGTCGGGCTTCCTCCCGGTCGTGATAGGTTTTTCGCTTGATGCGCTCCCGCTTCAGCAACTGGAAGAAACTCTCCGCCACGGCATTGTCGTGGCAGTTCCCGCGTCGACTCATGCTGGGCACCAAGCGATGGGCCTTCAGGAAGTCCTGCCAGTCGTAACTACTGAACTGACTCCCCTGATCGGAATGCACCAGCACCTCCTGCTTTGGCTGACGTCGCCATACCGCCATCAACAGGGCATTCAGCACCAGCTCTCTATCGATACGTGACTGCATCGACCAACCAATGACCTGCCGCGAGAACAGGTCGAGCACCACCGCCAGGTACAACCACCCCTCATGTGTGCGGATATACGTGATGTCGGTCACCCAGGATTTATTCGGTGCATCCACGGTGAACTGGCGCTGCAGGTGGTTCGGCGCCACCACTGCGGGCCGGCCACGGTAATGCCCCGGACGTCGGTGGTAGCCCGTCTGCGAACGTAGTCCCTCCTGCTTCATCAGCCGGGCCACTCGGTGTTTGCTGCAACACTCGCCCAGAGCCCGCAGGTCGTCATACACCTTGCGGTAGCCATAGACACCACCACTCTCTAGCCAAGCCTGCTTGATGTGTCCCAGCAAACGCTGGTCTTCGCGAGCGCGGCGTGAATGCGGGGAAGCTTTCCAGGCGTAGTAGCCACTGGGGTGCACAGCCATGACACGACACAAACGTCGAACAGGAAACTGCTGCTCATGAGTCCGGATGAAGGCATACCTTACCCGGACTCCTTGGCAAAGTATGCGGCGGCCTTTTTTAGGATGTCGCGCTCCTCGGTCATCCGTTTCAGCTCTGCCTTGAGACGGCGGATTTCAGCTTGCTGGTCAGCAGATTCGGCCGGTTTCGCGCGCTTGGGGTCGTAGCGTTTCAGCCATTGATACAGGCTGTGTGCCGAAACACCGAGACGGCTGGCGACTTCGGCCACCGGATAGCCACGTTCGGTTACCTGTTTGACGGCTTCAATCTTGAATTCTTCGGGGAAACGCTGCCTGCTCATGACACCTCCTTGTAGGGCCTAGTGTGAGGCTCACGAGGTATCTAGGAAAGGAGGGGCGATTCAGTGATTTGATAACAGGCCGGAGACTAAAATATGACCATGCGAACGTATGTTCACTTTATCTGCCCAAACGGGCATCTTGGGGAGGAGAGAACTTCTGAGAATGATCAGCCCTTCTCCGACATGTGGGAGTCGGTAACGCTCACTGGCATGAGGGCGGTCAAGGTTGGCCAGGAAGACCACTATACCTGTGAAAAATGCGGAGAGCTGATGTCGCAGACGCAACGTCCGAAATAACTCGGGAAATTGGAAATGAGTGATTTCTGCGACGAGTGTCATGACGGCGATGGCGGGACGGTTTACCCGTACCACGGTGTAGGTCCGCACATTTGTTGGCCATTCGGTCGGCGTGTCAGTGTCGAAGTGGCCGCAGAATTTCCAGCCTGACCCTGATTTTGGCAACAAAGACGACGGGCTGCCGCCAGGTGGCATTTGGACGCATTGCGTCGAATGTGGCGCTGCTAAACAGGCAGCGGATAAACCCACGGAATTTAATAGGGAAAAATAGCCATGAAGCGGGAAGTAAAAAATTTTAGTGTGCAGGTTGTTGGAACGGATGTGATTGTAGAGGCGTCGGGGGGACGTCGGGTCAGCCCTATTAGTGTTCGTGGGCGAGTTTGAAGGCGCGCCGTGCTTGAGACTTTTCATTAATCATCTTTGGGATAACAACGGTGAGGGGGTACACCATGCACAATGATAGCTTTGACTTGGAAATTGCCTTGCGCAGGCTACAGCAGCATGCGAATGAAGAGGGGGACTTGGGATATGCCTACTGGAGCAAGGTGCGCGATCTGCTCATTGACGCGGAAAGCATGAAGAGCGAGATAGCTCGGCTGAAACGTGAGCTCGAAGCTTGCCGTTCTGGTAAGGATTGATCCTCCTGCGTTTGCTAGATGCATTGATGGCTGCTTCTAAGTCCATGGCGGCCATTTTTGCTTGTTGTCTGCGTCAATCCTGTCAGAAGGCTAGGCAAGGAGGCCCTGCTGGACGGGTACTCCCTGCTTTGTGCAGTCATCACAATCATCGGTACAGAGATCGGCAAAATTTTCTCAGTTCAATCGACATGGTTTTTATAAGTAATTGTTCTTAATTGGTAATTTACATAATCATATCGGCAGAAAGATCGGCAAATAAATAAGCGGATGCTTGAGTGCGATGACCGGTTATCACAAATGGAACCCATCTATAAGTAGGAGATCGCCCCAAAGCTGTGTGTCTACAGAGTCCAAGCTGTTGCCTGGACGGACTTTTACATGACTGCCCAGGTAAGAGCCTGGACGGGGGCGTGTATGGTGATAAGATCAAAAGTCGGTTGTTTTCGACTTTTATTGATAGTGTGAGGCTCAATTGCTTCATCGCAGACTATTTGTTTTCGACTTTAAAGGAAACACGAACTTAAGCAGCCGCTCTGCAAGCCTTGCTGGGGCGTGTGTTGTGTTTTCGACTCTATTTAGCCGGAACACTGTCTGTTCCGGCTAAATAAAGTCGAAAGCAAACCCAAAGTCTTAGCAAACGTTACATCTATATTGCGGAATTTTTTTATGTTTAATAGAAAACTGGTGTTTTGCTGGCTTATGGATGTTGTGCATGACGCAGAGATACAGGTTGCATCGTCCCCACTTTTACTAGATACGTTTACTGCTGCTTCCTAATTGGAAGGGGCCATCTTTTATCTGAGATATGAAAGTCCGCTATGGCCGACGACCAACCGCTGTCTGGTCTGACCAGGCAGCTGATCGGCCAAAGCGCTCAGTCACAGCCAGGCTCACGACGTCCGCTTCCGTATTGATTGCAGCCGTTCAATTATCTACAGAAGCAAGGGCGATTCAAGCAGCTATGCACAGCACCAGCCAAATACTCCCCCTGGCTTCTGATTCAGTGATGTGTAGTTGGTCTCTTGTTGTTTTTCGATGTAATAATTCAAAAAATACCCCATTGCCATTTATCAATATTTCATAAATTATTGATGTCAGCATGTGGGCATGATTTCATCATCATATGTATTTGGGTTGGGTGCTGCTCAATACAGGGTCGATTCGTCAAGTGGTGGTTTGGGGTTTGGCCAAGGTTGATCAGTTGCTGACACTGGCAATGGTGGCCTACGACTTAATGCGGCTGCGGACGTTGGCCGCATTGCATCCAGCGTTGGAATGGTGGAGGTGAAAAAAGCTGCAAACGAGCCTTGCTAGGCCGGGTTCGTGCTGATTCAGGGTGTTCACCGGGTTGTGATTATGGCACCGCAGAGGATGGCGTATGCCCAGCTGGTGCGTATTTCAACAGCCAGCAAGTAGAAGTTTCGATGGCGAAAATAGCATGTCATCATCACGTAATTTCTCCTTCCGGCGAGCAGGTTTAACTCAGACCAAACGAAGCGCGTAAATTGATAATTCAGTATTAAAACTCTACAAAAGCTTTACATTTTTTGCAGAAATTTTCTGCGCGCAATTTTAGTTGCCAAATAAAACTATGATGCCCTTGTATTACTTTCCCGGCTGGGATGAATTCCTGATTTTATGCACCCACTTGAAAGTGATATAGCCATGGATTGTGATAGTATGTCGATGTGATATTTGGCTAGATGCTTTCAATTTGGTGATTTTGAAAGAATAAGTGAATCAATTATTAGCGCTTTTATATTGGCAACGTGTATGGGATCAGCTTGTTGGGTGAGGCTTTAATGAATAATTTGCTTAATAACGGTTCTGCAATTGGAAAAATTCGTCAACTAGCTAAGCATTTAATTGGTTACTTATATTTTTTGCAATTTGATTACGTGCGTTTGGTTTTGGATGAAAAAAGCTCACCTTGTATTTTGTCTTTGGCATTTTCAGGCGCGTCGATCGGCATTGATGATGAGTGACCTAATACATCGGGTTTCTATATATCGCAGGGCTCTGCTTGCAGCAGCCATGGCATGATGCCTTTGCGAATAATAAGTACAATGCGTTTACCTAATAAGCTAATTAAATCTACCATACGTATTTTATTTTCTTGTAAAAATACATTGGCGCAAATCGAATAACTTGCTGATCACCTTGTTATTTTCAGCAAGGTTGAGGCTGAAATATAAAATGCCAAAGAGAGGTACTTATGAAAGTCTTGGTGATTGAACCTTGCTATTTTGGTTTGGGCTACCTTCGAGCGTTAAAGGAAATGTCAATTTCCTGTATTGTAGCCACAAGCGATATAAATTTTCCTGATATGCATGGCTATCGCGATTTAGTTGAGCACGTGGTTGTCTGTGATGTGAGTAATCCAAATAAAATTCAATCTGCTATAAAAGAGATTAATCAGCTGGATTTTATTTCGGCAGTTGTGCCTGGCAATCAGTTTGTTACAGAGTCTGCAGCCGGATTCGCAGTCAAGCATGATTTGCTCGGTCTGACGGTATCTTCTGCAAACCTTGGGGTGCACAAGGATAAGGCGCGTGTTGCATACCAGCGTAGCGCGGCCCCGTCTTTACAATTTTTATTGGTAAAGTCTGTCCAGCAAGCCTTACTAGAGTCAGAACGTATCGGTTATCCACTAATTGTAAAGCCGACAAGCTCCGCCTCGAGTAAAGGCGTTTCCCTGGTCTACGATGATGCTGAACTACGAGCCGCCTTTGCTGTGCTTTCTGAAATGAGTTTTGGTGTCTTTGGTTTTCAACATCGAAACGAAGTATTATTGGAAGAATTTGCAGATGGAAATGAATTTAGTGTTGAACTTGCATTGGAGAAGAAACAACTTCGTTTTGCTGGTGTTACAGAAAAATGGGTCACTGCGCCACCATATTTTGTAGAGTTGGGCCATGTGCATCCTGCTCGCATTTCAAACGCACAAGCTGATGCACTCATCAGTGCCGCATACCAAGCTGCCGAGGCGCTTGAATTGGAGACCGGCGTATTCCATGTCGAACTCAAATTGGGCAAAGATGGTCCTAAGATCATAGAGTGCAATCCGAGACCCGGAGGCGATCACATTACGACGGATCTGGTCCCGCTTGCGACAGGCGTTAATCTCTTTGAGATGCATCTCGATATTCTTCTTATGAAGCCAGTTAAGTCCAGTGCAAAAAATATTCGTGGTGCTGCAGTTGGATTTGTTGTGGCTACTGAGGCTGGTGAGTTTCAAGAGCTAATAGGCATGGAAGAGCTTTCTTTACTGCCTTTTTTAGTACGTTGTGTTGTGGAAAAGAAATCAGGTGCTAAGATTCGACCACCGCAAAGCTCTGTAGATCGTGTTGCCTATATTATTGTGACCGGTGATGACAATGAGCAGGCCGTGCAAAATCTAAAAACAGCAATGTCCATGGTGAAGATTCATTCTATTCCTTTGAAAGCATCGAATGAATTCTAAGTTGCTGCCATTGTTATTTTTTCATGGTTTGGATAAGTTAATTTTCTTTTCTATCACACCCAATGCACCATATTCCGCATTGAGAGACAGATGGCTTAGCGAATCGGATCTCGCTTTGTATTTTGTTATTCAAATATTTTGTTACAGGCTATTCCCCTTGGTAGGTGGTTTTTTGGCTGATCGGTTTGATAAGTATTGCGTTATATTATTTGGCTCTGTGTTGCAAGCAATAGGTTTTGCCTTGCTCTGCGTCACGACATCGTCAATTCAACTATTAATTGCGGGTGGTATAGTTGGCATTGGCGGTGGCATTCTCAATCCCGCTATTTATGCAAGTATCAGTCAGTTTGCAGGCACGAAGAGTGAGTATGCATTTTCTATTCACTATTTGCTGATAAATTTGGGTGCAATGTTAGGGCCGATGGTTATTTGGCCTCTCTTTGCTAGTCAATCTTTATACCTATTGATTTTCCTGACTGTTGCTTTTGGCTGGATGGCCGTGACTACATCTTCGGAATTCCATGCCGTAAAACTAACAGGCACTAGCGGTTTGATGGAACCTTTGCGTGACCATGTGTTTCTTCAGGTGCTACTTGTATTTTCTGGTATTTGGGCTTGCTATACAATGATCTTTTCTAGCGTACCATTGATATCATCCCAATTGGGCACCCAGTTTGAAGGCAATGTCTGGCTAGGTCTAAACTCCTTTACTGTGCTTTGTGCATTCATTTGGGGTGCTTTGCGCAGTAAGAGTCCACAAAGAAATATCAATGCTTGGAATAAAATATTCATCGGTCTATGGCTTACAATTATTGGCATTTTATGCGCTGGTGCTGCTACTCATATATCAACTGTTGTGTTGGGTGTTGTCTTGCTTAGTATTGGTGAATTGATGGCCATTCCGTTGCTGTATAGCTTTGTCTCTAATTATGCACCTGCTAATTTTAAAAGTCGCTATTTTGGTTTTGTATGGGTAGCTGGCGCGGTTGGAGAGGCGGGGGCGCAATATATATTATGGGTTGTCGCTAATCCTCGCATTGTGTGTTTTGTTTCGGCCATGTTTTTAATTCTCTTAACACTGAGTAATCGATCTTTGCGACGGCAAGTACAAGCCATGGTCTGATTAATCAAGCTCGCATTAACCCCGTCGCTGAGATGCATCGGCTAGCAGGCTGTTGAAATACTGGCATCTAGCGCACCGATCAGCGACGATGCGGACAAGTGCTCAAGATGGAAGGATGTGCGATGCGTGGAGCGGACGGTTATAACGAAGCGTTGTTCACCACCATTCGGCTTGAGGAATTCGTTCCGGCCAACCTCCCGCTGCGTCCCATCCGTTCCTGGCTCAACGAAGCCCTCATCAAAATGGATGCCCGCTTCTCGGCAATGTACGAAGCCGATGACAAAGGAGGACGACCGAGCTTGCGCCGGCGAGACTGGTGCTGGCAATGTTGCTTCCGGTGTTGTACCGCCGACGTCCCCCAGAAAACTGGCATGGAGAGAAGCACAGTAATGCCAGTCATGCTTCGGTCACTGATCCAGACGGCAAGCTGTACCGCAAAAGTAGAGTCGCACCGGCGCAGCTGAGCTAGCGTCGGCGCAAATGCATCGGGCAGTGTTTCGGCTGGGGCAAAACCACGGTCCGAGCCGTCAGGTGATGGTGCGGGGTTTGGCCAAGGTGGATCAGTTACAGACATTGACGATGGCGGCTTACACATGACACTGCTACGTTCATGGGTGGCATTGTGTCCAGAAGTGACGTGATAGGAAGCGTATCGGGGAAATTCTCGCCCCAGGCACTGTCCGATTACCGATTCTGGCTAGAGTTGGCAGGATATGGGGCTGCTGGAGGTAATCCAAAGCTGCGTCATGCGCAAGAAAAGACAGGACTGCGCTAGGCTGACGGGTATTTCAACAGCCTGCTAGTGGGTCATTACATGCACAAACGCTACCCGCTGCGCTGACAAAAGTTGTGGCCGCCCTATATTAAGGAGCGGCCACGTTTAGCTGCCAATTGAAGGTTGTTTTGCCGATAAGTGCTCGGTCATCACGATGGCCAGCAAGAGGCTGCCCGCTATATGCAACAGAAAAGGCCTGTTTTCACAGAGGTAGCAGCCCCCATTACGGTTTTGGCGGAGATTTCGCCTGGGACGATTCAAGCAGCTTGGTTCATAACGGAGTCAATCTTCAGCACCTCGCATCGAGCGCCATCCAGTGCGACAGGGCAATACTCTACCCCGTGCGGCACCATGATGAATTCACTCTCTTCCACCACTTCTTCCCTGTCGCGCAATTTCATCAGCAAGCGGCCACGATGGACGAAGAACAATTCATCCACACTCTTGCGGAATGACCAGCTTGCCTGATTTTCGATCGTATTCAACGAAACTTTCATCTGGCTGATCTGGCCTTTCACTTTGTCGGGCTGCTCTTGCGGCATGCTGTCTTCTGTGTGTGGCAGCTTGTTTTTGTGCAGCGGCGACAGGTGCTGATTGAGTGCCGCGACATCACGAATGATGGCCGCCAGTTGGCTGGCTTCATCTTTACCGTCTGCGGGATACTGTCCATCCAGCGCAGCAGTGCCGATGGTGAAGCCTGCCGCTCCGGCAGCCTTGACGATGGCAATCCTGTCCGGGCTGCTGATCGACCCTGCAACATAAACCGGCTTGCTAACGGCAGAGCAAACAGCAGCCATCAAGGCAGGTACATTTTCTTTGGATCGATAGGCCAGCAGATCCAGCCCATGTACACCATCATGCGCACAGATCTCCCTTGCACTGGCTACGATTTCATCGATACTGCCTTCCAGCACGCTGGGATGTCCGGTAATCCTGCCCGGAAAGGGAAAATACTGGATGTGGCTGCCCGCGATGATAGGCAGAACATCGTCTACCCGAGTGCCGCCCAGCAGCATGTCTACGCCGATGCTAACGGCAGCTCGAGCTGAAGTGATTTCACTTTCCCTGTCCAGTGATACTACTTCCAGATAGGAAGTAGCGCCCCCGGCCTTTATGGCGGCATTCAGACGCTGCAGTTGCTCAAGTGGCAAGCCGATATCCTTGAAGCCGATGTGGCGGATTCCCAGGCTAAGTGCAGTTTGCAGCTGCTGTTCTGCGTCGGCCACTGTGCGGTCATTGCGAGTCAGCATAAAAATGAAGCGGAGTCCCATGGTATTACCCTTTCACAATTATTCGGATTTGGTTTGTACAGCGACCAGCTGCTTTGCATAATCCAGCGCCGTCACCAGGCTGGCGTGGTCAGCAATGCCTTTCCCTGCGATATCGAATGCTGTGCCATGGTCGGGGCTGGTGCGGACAAAGGGCAGCCCCAGCGTGATGTTTACCCCCCTGTCCAGCCCCAGGTATTTCACCGGAATCAGACCCTGATCGTGGTACTGGGCGACGACGATATCGAACTTCCCCTGGCGGGCATGCATATAGACCGTGTCGCCGGCATAGGGCCCGCTGACATTGATTCCTTCCGCACACGCTGCCGCAATAGCCGGGCGGATGATGCGAATTTCTTCATCACCGAACAGGCCTCCTTCACCAGCATGCGGATTCAGCCCAGCCACGGCGATACGTGGTTTGGCGATACCTAATGCCTTGCATCCCTCACATGCGAGGCGGATTGCAGCAAGCTGGGCATTGAAATCGGCTTGCTCGATGGCTTTGCGTAAAGACATGTGAATTGTTACTAGCACCGTACGAATGTCATCGTTGGCCAGCATCATCGCGACACGCTTGGCTCCGCTGTAATCCGCCAGGATTTCTGTATGTCCGGGATAGCGGATATTTGCGAGGCTCATTGCCTCCTTATTGATGGGTGCCGTAACAATGCCACTGACGGCACCACGTTTTGCCGCTGCAATGGCTGCAATCAGTGCATCAAAAGCAGCTTGTCCCGCCGCAGCATGGATCTGGCCAATAGGCAGAACTGGCAGACGCTGCGAGGTTTCGATGACTTCGATGGTGTTTTCATGAAAGCGGGCCTCCTCCGGTGTACTGATTTCCTGTATCGAGTTATCAATGCCCAGGCGCTGAACGATATTTCGCATGACAGCGACGCTGCCGTAAACGATGGCCCGCTCTTGCCGCTGGGTTAGCGTCTTGGCCACGATTTCCGGGCCAATGCCGCAGGGGTCACCCATGGTTAAAGCTAATGGAGCGGTCTGTGTGCTCATGAATGGTCCTTTCGGGAGCTGGATGTAAGGCATTGCAGTTGCTTAAGTGCGTGTTCCAGAGCGTCGTCACCACCAAAACCACCTGCTTTCATGGCTAGTAGCAGCGTCCTTCCTTGCGGCAGCATGGCGTGACCAAGCGGGAAGCCCGGCGCTAGCTCCTGCAAGACTTCGAACTCCTGTATGTCGAGGTGGTCCAGAATCGCCGCCATGGTGTCGCCACCAGAGACCATCAGTGCACCGAAGCGCGGGTCGCTCAGTGTTTGTGCCGCAGCCTGCGCAAGGTGCTGTAGAACCTCGATGGGATTACTCAAGCGAAGTCCTGGTGCGCGTAGTAGTGCTACCCCGGTACGCTGCTGTAAATAATCTGCCTGTTGCTGACTGCGAGGGTTGGCACTCCCTATGACCACCAGCGGGTCACCCGGTATGAAAGGCGTTACCTGAGGCGTGGCTTGTTTCGGCGCAAAGCGCTTTGCCAGGGCGATGGCCATGCCAGGCGAGCCTACCCACAGTACCGACTCGGGGTCTGCCACGGCAGCGACTTGTGCGTCCAGCTCGTCCTGTGTGCAGGCATCAAGCAAAATGGCATGAGGGATACAGTCAGGAAGTAGTGCGGCAAGAGCAGAATGCTGTGCCGGGTGTACCGGATCGCAGCCATAAACACTTTCGGCTACCGGTACGCCGTCCACGTACTGTATGCCACCGATTGTTGTCCTGCCGGCAGCGGGAAATGCCGGTGCAAAAACCACGGTTTTGCGGCCACTGGCTTTGAAACAGGCTTCCAGTTCTACTGTCACATGACCGCGTAGCGTGGAATCTACCGTTTTGTACAGTAGGGGGCGTGGAGCCAGTTGTCGGGTAAGGTGGGCAACCATCGCGGCAGCATCCTGCGGGCTGGCCGAGCGTGCGCCGCTATCTACGGTAACCACGCTGGCAAGTCTGGAGGGTAGTTGTCCGCGGCCCAAAGTGGCGCGAAACCCGGCCTCGACAAATGGCGCAGCACCGTCTGCTGCACTGGTGAGGTCATCGGCCAGAACCGATATCTGAAGATTTTGTTTGGTGTCCATGCGTCAATTATCGAGACGTGAACACAATATAAAAAGCGATAGTTTTTGCCATTAATTGGTGATAAATTATCACCAATGAACCGCTCAGACATTCCCTCCCTCGATGACCTGCGGGCCTTTGAAGCTACTGCCAGGCTTGGCTCTGTCCGATTGGCGGCAGACTCGCTCGCACTCACGCATGGCGCAATCAGCCGCCGTATCAACAAACTGGCCGAGGACATCGGTGTTCCCTTGTTTGAGAAGTCCGGGCGCGGACTGCGGCTAACCTCTGCCGGGGAAACACTCAACCTTACCCTGGGTCGCTTCTTTGGCGAGTTGGAAGCCACCGTGCAAAGCTTGCGTGCTATGCATAGTGAGCAGCGTGCCTTGGTACTATCCTGCGAGCCCTCGGTAGCCATGCGCTGGTTGATACCCCGGTTGGGCAACTTTCAGCTGCTGCATCCTGATATTGCCCTGCACCTGGCGGTAGGCGGTGGTCTGGTCGATTTTCATAAAGATCGCGTCAACCTGGCGATCCGCCGTTTGGACTTTGCCCGTCCCGAGTCCTGGCGGGTGCTGCGCTTGTTCCCCGAGCAGGTTGGCCCCGTGATGCAACCTGATCTGGTGTCGATGTTTGAACAAGGCAACTATCTGGCACTAGGCTCCAAGACACGCCCGGAAGCCTGGGCGCAGTGGCTTAAAAAGCATCCATCCGTACCCCGTCCTAGCGAAATTCGCTATTACGACCATCACGCACTGATTATCGAGGCCGCTGTTGCCGGGCTTGGTGTCGCTCTTAGCCCGTACATCCTGGCCATTGACGATGTACAACGAGGGCGTTTGCGCGCTCCTGCGGGTTTTGAGCCAGATGGCAGCCACTATGGCTTGATCTGGCTAGGGCCTGACGAATTGAGCGGTGCGGAGTTGAAATTGGCCGAGTGGTTAAGGGCAGCGCTTTCCGATTTCGGGGCAGTCCAGTGAGGCTCACGGGGTATCCAGGAAAGCAGGGGGCGACTCAGCGTTTTCGACTTTTTCAGGCCGGCACAGAAGCTGAAGCAGTCCGGGCTTTTGCCGTGGTGCAGTGCAGCCCACTCATGTCTGCACTCACAGGCTGGCTACGGCCGGGCTGCCATCCAGGCGTGGGCGTTTCTGTCCGTGCTGGCGTGATGTCTGCCTTACTGTCTGGCCATGCGGGTTGGCGCGCTCAGGTGCTATCGCGTACCAGCAGTTTGTAGCCCAGGTCTACCGTTGTGCTGTCGGGCTGCCGGCCTGCCATCAGCTCCAGCAGCATGTTTGCCGCTACCTGGCCAATGGCATAGCGCGGGGTAGCCACCGTGGTCAGCGCCGGGTTGGTCCACGCCGACATCTCCAGGTTGTTGAAACCGGCGATGGCCAGCTGTTGCGGCACGGCAATGTGGCGGCGCTGGCACTCGAACATCACCCCCAGCGCCAGGTCGTCGTTGTTGCAGAAGATGGCGTCGCAGTCCGGCGCCTGGCGTAGCAGCTCGTCCAGCAGCCGCGCCCCTTGGCCCACCGACGAGGGCTGTGCCTCGGCAATTTCGCGGTGCGGCTGGTACAGGCCGGCTTCGCGCAGTGCGGCGCGGTAGCCTTCGCCGCGCTTGATGGTGCGCGGGTCCAGCTGTGCAGCCAGAAAACCGATGCGGCGGTAGCCTTTGTCCAGTAGCTGGCGGGTCAGCGCGTAGCCGCTGTCGAACTGCGAAAAGCCCACGCAGTAACGGCCGCTGTCGTCCAGCTCCATCATGTGCACGGTGGGAATGTCGGCACTGCGTAACAGGGTGCTGGCGGCGTCGTTCTGGTCGAAGCCGGTGAGCAGGATGCCGTCCGGGTTGTATTCCAGATAGGTGCGCAGCAGCGTTTCTTCGTCTTGCGGCGCGTAGCGGGTATCGCCGATCAGCGTCTGGTAGCCGCGCGGGTACAGGGTGTCGTGGATGGCGGCCAGGGTATCGACAAACACCGCGTTGGACAGCGACGGCACCAGTACCACCACGCTGTGCGAGCGGGCCGATGCCAGCGAGCGGGCGGCGCGGTTGGGCACGTAGCCGAGCTGGCGCACGGCGTCGTCGATGCGCTGGCGCAGGCTGTCGGTAACCAGTGCCGGCTTGTTCAGCGCGCGGGAGATGGTGATAGCGCTGACGCCGACATGGGCGGCAACATCGTTCAGGGTGACGCGGCTCTGGCCGGCGCGGGGTTTGCGGTCTGTCATGGCGCTCATTCTAGCGGGAGGTGGTGGATGTCGGGAGCGCAGAGTTTGCTGCGCTGCACGATCAAATCTGCTTTACAGGGGGTTATGTTAGCGCTAACTTTGCATCCGGCCAAACGCCAGCCAGCGGCTGTCGTGCGGCAGGGCCACTGCGGTGGCATTTTTATGATCTCGAAATGTTAACGCTAACATGATAAGGCAAACGATGCTGGTAGTGATGGGCGTATGTGGCAGCGGCAAGAGCGAGGTTGGCCGCAGGCTAGCCGCCGAGCTGGGCGCGCGCTTTGTGGAGGGGGACGACTTTCACCCGCCGGCCAATGTGGCGCGGATGGAAGCCGGTATCCCGCTGACCGATGACGATCGCGGCCAGTGGCTGCAGGCGCTACGCAGCCAGTTACAGCAGGCGCAGGTTGCCGGGGAGGGCGTGGTGTTGTCCTGTTCGGCGCTGAAGCGCCGCTACCGCGACCTGCTGCGCGACGGCTGCCCCGGCCTGGCCTTTGTGTACCTGAAGGGCGAGCGCGCGCTGATCGAGGCGCGCATGCGTGCCCGCCAGGGCCATTTCATGCCGCTGGCGCTGATCGACAGCCAGCTGGCCGACCTGGAGCCGCCGCAGGCGGAAGAGGGCGCCATCGAGGTCGATATCCGCCTGCCGGTGGCCGAGCTGGTGGCCGGCGTGGTAGCGCGCCTGACGGCGCAGACAAGGAGTTCCCATGCATAAGCTGCTGTCCCGCTGCGAGCGGGTGATCGAATGGCTGCTGGCACTGGCGCTGGCGGTGATGGTGCTGTTGGTGTTCGGCAATGTGGTGCTGCGCTACGTGTTCGACTCGGGCATTGCCTCGGCCGAAGAGGTGTCGCGGCTGATGTTCGTGTGGCTGGTGTTTCTGGGCGCCATCCTGGCCACGCGCCAGCACGCGCACCTGGGCGTGGAAATGGTGCAGGCCAGGCTGGCCCCGCGCTGGCGCCGCCTGTGCGCGCTGCTCAGCCACGGCCTGATGCTGTACGTGCTGGTGCTTTTCCTGCAAGGCAGCTGGCAGCAAACGCTGATCGGCCTGCAAACCTATTCCACGGTGCTGGGCTTCCCGATGGCGCTGTTTTCCGGCGCCGGCCTGCTGTGCGCGGTAGCCATGCTGCTGCTCTTGGGCCTGAACCTGCTGCGCATCCTGCTGGGCCACCCGCAGGCGCATATTCCGGGCAACCCCGACGCCGCCGGCGGCCAGGATCTGTAAAGGACACCCGATGACCATCGCAATCTTTCTGTCTGTACTGTTTGCCGGCATGGCCCTGGGCATGCCGGTGGCTTTCGCGCTGATCCTGACCGGGGTAGCGCTGATGTTCCACCTGGATTTTTTCGACGCGCAGCTGATCGCGCAGAACCTGCTGTCCGGGGCCGACAGCTTTCCGCTGATGGCGGTGCCGTTCTTTATATTGGCCGGCGAGCTGATGAACGCCGGCGGCATTTCGCGCCGCATCATCAACCTGGCGGTGGCTTTTGTCGGCCATATCCAGGGTGGGCTGGGCTTTGTGGCCATTGCCGCCTCGGTATTGCTGGCCAGCCTGTCCGGCTCGGCTATTGCCGATACCGCCGCGCTGGCCACCTTGCTGATTCCGATGATGCGTGACAACGGTTACCCGGTTGGCCGCGCCTCCGGCCTGATTGCCTCCGGCGGCATCATCGCGCCCATCATTCCACCCAGCATGCCGTTCATCATTTTCGGCGTCACCACCAATACCTCGATTACCGCGCTGTTCCTGGCTGGTATCGTGCCCGGCCTGCTGATGGGCGCGGGGCTGATCCTTACCTGGCTGTGGGTGTCGCGCGGCATGCAGGTGAAACCGCAGCCGCGCCAGAGCTGGGCGCAGCGCCGCCACGCGCTGCTGGACGGCATCTGGGCGCTGATGCTGCCGGTGATCATCATCGGCGGCTTGAAATTCGGCGTGTTCACGCCGACCGAGGCAGCGGTGGTGGCCGCGGTGTATTCGCTGCTGGTGAGTCTGCTGGTGTACCGCGAGCTGAAGCTGCCGGCGCTGCAGCCGGTGTTTGTGCACGCCGCCCGCACCACCGCCACCGTGATGTTCCTGTGCGCCGCGGCCATGGTGTCGTCGTACATGATCACGCTGGCCGACCTGCCGGCGCAGATCGGCCAGATGCTGGGGCCGTTGATGGAGCAACCGCGCCTGCTGATGGCCGCCATGATGCTGCTGCTGTTGCTGGTGGGCATCGTGATGGACCTGACCCCCACCATCCTGGTGCTGGGCCCGGTGATGATGCCGCTGGTGGTGCAAGCCGGCATCGACCCGACCTACTTCGGCGTGATGTTCATCCTGGTGGGCTCCATCGGCCTGATTACCCCGCCGGTGTGCACGGTGCTGAACGTGGTGTGCGGCATTGCCCGCATTTCGCTGGAAACCGCCACCCGCGGCGTGCTGCCCTTCCTGGGCGTTTACCTGGCGCTGCTGGCCTTGCTGGTGGCGGTGCCCGAGCTGGTTACCGTACCGGCCAAGTTCTTCCGTTAGCCTGTGGGCCAACGTTGCTGTCGTGACAATACAAATCAAGGAGAGACCCATGACAACCCTGCTGTTCAAACCCGTACTGGCCGGCCTGCTGGCCGCCGGTTTCCTCGCCGCACCGCTGGTGCAGGCGGCCGACATCAAGCCGCGCCTGATCCGCTTTGGCTACGGCCTGGCCGAAGACAGCAACCAGGGCCGCGCGGTGAAGGTATTTGCCGACGAAGTGACCAAGCGCTCTGGCGGCAAGCTGAAGGTGAAAGGCTTTGCCTCGGCCACGCTGGGCAACGATGTGCAAATGCAGAACGCGCTGATCGGCGGAGCGCAGGAGATGATGGTGGGCTCCACCGCTACCCTGGTGGGCGTGGAGAAGGATTTCGGCGTCTACGACCTGCCGTTCCTGTTTAGCAACGAGCAGGAAGCCGACAAGGTGCTGGACGGCGCCTTCGGCCAGTCGCTGCTCACGCGGCTGCCGGCCAAGGGCATGGTGGGGCTGGCGTACTGGGAAAACGGCTTTCGCAACGTGACCAATACCAAGCGCCCGATTACCCGCTTCGAGGATTTCCAGGGTATCAAGCTGCGCGTGATGCAAAACCCGGTATACATCGAAATGTTCAACAGCTTTGGTGCCAACGCGGTGCCGCTGGCCTTTGCCGAGCTGTTTACCGCGCTGGAAACGCGGGCGGTGGACGGCCAGGAAAACCCGGTGAACACCATCCAGTCCAGCAAGTTCTACGAGGTGCAGAAGTACCTGTCTATTACCAAGCACGTCTACAGCCCGTGGGTGGTGACGGTCAGCAAGAAATGGTGGGATGGCCTGTCGCGTGACGAGCAGAAGATCCTGCAGGATGCCGCCGTGGTGTCACGCGCCTTCGAGCGCAAGGATACCCGTGCCGAGGCCATGCGCAGCGTCAGCTTCCTGACGCAGCAGGGCATGCAGATCAACAAGGTGAGTGACGCCGAGCTCAAGCGCATGCGCGACAAGGCCAAGCCGGCGTTTGACCGCTTTGCGGCCAACGGTGGCGGCGAGGTACTGAAAGCGCTGCAAGGCGCGCTGGCGCAGGCGCGCTAAACCCGCCAGAAGCCTGGCCACGGCACCCCCCGTTCTGCTGGCAGACGGGGGGTGTTTGCCTGCTGGCGGCCACGCCCGCAGGCGGCGTGGCTGACTGGCCGGCGATGCGCGCCACCATCTGCACCAGTTCGTCCCGCGTGACCTTGCCCATGCCGTTGCGGCGGCTGCCCGGTGCCGCCAGCAACCCGGCCGCTACCACCTGTGCGGCCGCTTCGCCGTAGCCTGCGGGCAGCTCGCCGGCGTCTTGCCGCATGGCGCGTTCATTCAGTTCCTGGTGCCGGACGCCTTCGTACATGGCGCGTCCGGCCAGAAATAGTCGCTGCCGCTCATCCAGCCGGGCGTTTTCTTTGCGTGCAACTCGCCGCCCGGCAACATCTGCAGCGTATTGGCCAGTTTGGCGCGCGTTACAGGCTGCTGCAGCCAGAAACGGCCTTGCTCGTCGCTAGTCATCAGGCCGTGGAACACTGCTGCTTTCACGGCTTGCCGCTGGTGACTGCGGGCGACGTCGGTGGGGGTGGCGCGCGCCGGGTCGCCCAGGCGGGTGCCTGCCGGTTCGATATCCAGCCGGGTGTTGCGTACGGTGTAGTCGGTTTGCGAATCGACCAAGCTGCTCCAGGCGGTAAAGCGCTCGCCCTTGCTGAAACTGAAGCAGTAGCCGTAGTGGTAACCGTTGGCCGGGTCGTAGCGGTCGCCGCTGCCCAGCATGCGGAGGCGTACATTGCCGATACGGCTGCCGTGCAGCGTTTTCCGTTAGCTGGCCGCGCGGGCATCCATCACCGTCAGGTAGCCTTTGCCCAGCACTTGCAGCGTACCGTCCGGCTTCACCCACATCGCGGTACTGGTGTCCAGCCCGTAGCCGCGGGCCAGGCCGCGCGCGCTGATAGGCGGCCATGCGGCCAGCCTCGTCCTGTTCCAGCGGCTGGCGCAATTTGGCTACCGGCGAAACCGCGGCCTGCAAGGTGGCGGTGAGCTCGGCACGCAGCGCGGTAGAAACCGGGTAGCCCAGCACGTTGGCCAGGCGGTTGGCGGCGGCGGGCGAGCTATCGGCGGCCCCGGTCAACGCTTCCATACGCTGGGGGGGGGGGGGGGGCAAGCATTGCCTGCCGGCGCTGCCCGCCATGGCGCAATGCCGTCGTGACAAACCCATACCGGCCACGGTGGCGGGTGTGGGTATGGGCGTAGGCGAGATGCTTAGCGCGGCGCTTGCGGCGGACGCTCTTCGCCTTGCTGCGCGTCGCCCGGGTGGCCGTACGGTTTGCCCGGCGGTGGTGTCAGCAGCGCCTGGCGCACGAGTTTGCCTTGCTCGGCGTTCAGGCTGTCAAAGAAAGCCAGCCAGGCCGGGGACGGCTGCGGCGGCACCTTGCGGGCGCTTTCCAGGCTGCGGAAGGCATCGGACAGGCTGGTCTTGCCGTCAGCCAGTTTGTCACGCAGCGTCATCTGCGCGCGCATCATGGCATGGCCGGCTTCGATCTGGTTGCTGGCGTCGGCCTGTTCGGCTTTTACCCACAGCGCGTCTTGCTTGCTGTCCAGCTTCAGCGCCGGCAGTACGCGTTTGAGCAGCATGCCCAGCGACGGCGGCAGCGGTTTTTCGGCACCCGGTGGCGGTGGCGATGGCTGCTGGCCATCGAGATCGTTCAGGGCCGGGGCAGTGGCCATAGCCACGCTGGAGAGCAGGGCTGCGCAGCTGGCAGCGATCAGGGCGAAACGCATGATGTTGACCTTATCGGGTGTGGCAATGGTGTCATCATGCGGCGTGCGCTTGTCGGCAGCTTGTCGGGGCTGTATCGCTGGCGGTACATGATGCAGACAGTAGCAGTACGGCGGATTGTCACTTATCGTTAAAAGTGCGACACAATAGGGCGCCGCAGCCGACTAGGAGACGATGTGACCGACGATGCATGGGTAGCCGCCTTGCGGCACGGCCTGTCTGCCGGCGAGTTTTGGCCGGCGTTCCAGCCGCAGCTGAACCTGGCCAGCGGGCACGTATGCGGCTTCGAGGTGCTGGCACGCTGGGATTCGCCGCAGTATGGCCGTGTTTCGCCGGCTACCTTCATTCCGCTGGCAGAGCGCTGTGGCGTGCTGCATACCTTGCTGCTGACGCTGATGGCCGACGCCTGCCGGCAGGCCGCCTGCTGGCCCGGCCGCTTTTCGCTGGCCTTCAACCTGGCGCCGTCGCAGTTCTTGCTGCCCTCGCTGGTGGACGATCTGATCAATACCGTGCGCAACAGCGGTTTTCCGCTGGCGCGGGTGGTGATCGAGATTACCGAAAACGAGCTGTTCCACGATAACGCCGCGGTGCAGCAGGTGCTGGACGACCTGAAGCAGCACGGCATGGCGCTGTCGCTGGACGACTTCGGCACCGGCTATTCCAGTCTGACGCGGCTGCACTCGCTGCCGTTTGACGAAATCAAGATCGACGCCAGCTTCGTGGCTGCCTTGCAGGGGGATGCACAGTCCTTGCGTATCGTGACGGCGGTACTGGGGCTGGGGCAGAGCCTGGGGCTGACCGTGGTGGCGGAGGGGGTGGAAACCGCCGGCCAGGCAGCGCTATTGCACAAGCTGGGCTGCGATGTCGGTCAGGGTTTTCTGTGGTCGCCAGCGGTGCCCGCCGCCCAGGCCTGGCAGCTGTTGCAGCAGTGGGGCGAGGAGGCGGCGCAAACGTCGATGGACCTGTCGCCGTTCCAGCGCCTGCACCAGCTGGAGGCGCTGTACCAGGATTCGCCGGTTGGCCTGTGCTTCATCGATTGCCAGATGCGTGTGGTCAGTGCCAATCCGCGTCTGGCCAGCTATCTGGGGGTAGGCCTGGACTTCATGCTGCGCAAACCTGCCAGCCAGCTGTTCGGCCACGAAATGACCCCCGATCTGATGGCAGCGCTGCTGCGGGTAATGGCAGGCGAAGCCTGCGAGCCGGCCGAGTACCGCCACCAGCCCAGCGGCACCACGTTCCTGATTGCGCATCAGCGCATTGCCGATGCGCAGCAGCAACCGCTGGGGGTGTCGCTGGTGGTCATCGATATCACCAGCCGGGTGGAAGCCGAAGCCCGGCTGCGACAAAGCGAAACCCACTTCCGCACCGTGCTGGAGCTAGGCCCTAACGTGACGTGGCGTACTGGCCCGGACGGGCTGGTGGACTATATGGGCGAGTACGTGGATTGCCCGTCCGATGCCAGCCATCACGAGCGCCATGCCTGCTGGCTGGCACGCATGCACCCGGACGACCGGCTGCAGGTGCGCGAGACCTGGCTGGCGCATCTGCCCAGTAAGCAGCCGTTCCGCATCGAGTTCCGCATTTTGTGGCCGGACGGCAGCTGGCGCTGGATGCTCAGCCGGGCATTTCCGGCGCTGGACGCCAGCGGCCAGGTGCAGGCCTGGTACGGTATCATTTCCGATGTGACCACCGAGCACGAGCTGAAGCTGCGCGTCGCCGCGCTGGAGCAGCAGCTGCGCGAGTGGCAGCCCAGCCCCTTGTGCTAGCCAGCGGCCAGCCGCTGCGGCATGATGCCGCTTTGCCGGATGACACGCGGGAGCCTGCATGAAAATTGCCGTATTCGACACCAAACACTACGACCGCCAGGCGCTGACGCTGGCCAATGCCCGCTTCGGCCACGAGCTGGGCTTCTTCGAGCCTCGCCTCAATACCGCCACCGTGGAGCTGGCGGCCGGTTTTGACGCTGTTTGCCCCTTTGTTAACGACCGGCTGGACGCCGCAGTGGTGGCCAGGTTGGCCGCACTGGGCGTGCAGCTGGTGGTATTGCGCTGCGCCGGCTTTAACGGTGTGGACCTGGCCGCCTGCCGCCAGCACGGTATTCGCGTGGCGCGGGTGCCGGCCTATTCGCCGCACGCGGTGGCCGAGCACGCTTTTGCGCTGCTGCTGGCGGTGAATCGCCGCATCCACAAGGCCTACGTGCGCGTGCGCGAGATGGATTTCTCGCTGGACGGGCTGGTAGGTTTCGACCTGCACGGCAAAACCTTCGGCGTGATCGGTACCGGCCGCATCGGCGAGGCGGCCATCGCCATTGCCCGTGGTTTCGGCATGCGCGTGCTGGCCTG
Organism: Vogesella aquatica; assembly: GCF_028548455.1. Lineage (GTDB taxonomy): Bacteria > Pseudomonadota > Gammaproteobacteria > Burkholderiales > Chromobacteriaceae > Vogesella > Vogesella aquatica. Next base: position 185,606 of record NZ_JAQQLF010000005.1, on the reverse strand, counting down.
CGACCCGCAGCAGAATGCGGCGCTGGCGGCACGGCTGGGCTTCGACTACGCGCCGCTGGCCGAGGTGCTGGCGCACAGCGATGTGCTGAGCCTGCACGTGCCGCTGCTGCCGGCCACGCGCCACATCATCGACGCGGTGGCCATTGCCGCCATTAAGCCGGGCGCCATCCTGATCAATACCAGCCGTGGCGCGCTGGTGGATACGCCGGCGGTGATCGATGCGCTCAAGAGCGGCCAGCTGGCCGGTGTGGGGCTGGATGTGTACGAAATGGAGGAGGGCGTGTTCTTCGAGGACTTGTCCGATACCGGCCTGCAGGATGACCAGCTGGCGCGGCTGCTGACCTTCCCCAATGTGCTGGTCACCTCGCACCAAGGCTTTCTCACGCGCGAGGCGCTGGCCAATATCGCCGACACCACGCTGGGCAACGCCACGGCCTTTGCCGCCGGCGAAGCGCTGGCCAACGAGGTATTGCCGCAGTAGCGCTTGGCGTTGCGCAAGAAAAAAGGTTGGCCGCGGCCAACCTTTTTTCTTGCAGAGACCCCTGCTTGCTGGGCAAGCAGGGGTCTCTTGTCAATGGGAGGGCTGCGGGTGCCGGTACTGGTGTGGAGTGGCCCGGCTTTGCCGGGTCCGGTAGTGCCTGAGCCGGTACATGGTGTGCAGCCCGGAAGGTTGGCCGCGGCCAACCTTTTTGTTTGCGACTGACGGGTTTATTGCGCCAGCGGGTCGCGACGGAATACCCAGTGCGTGGCGTCGGAGGCGTTGGCATCGAAAGCGTAGCCTTCGCTGTTAAAGCCCTTTAGTGCCTCGGCATCGCTCACTGCGTGTTCTACCGCCCAGCGCGCCATCAGGCCGCGTGCGCGTTTGGCGTAGAAACTGATGATCTTGTACTGGCCGTTTTTCAGGTCCTGGAACACCGGGGTGATCACGGTGGCCTGCAGTTTTTTCGGCTTCACCGACTTGAAGTACTCGTCGGATGCCAGGTTCACCAGCTGCGGCTGCGCCTGCTTGGCCAGCTCGGCGTTCAGTGCGTCGGTGATGATCTCGCCCCAGAACTGGTACAGGTTGGCGCCGCGCGGGTTGGCCAGGCGGGTGCCCATTTCCAGGCGGTAGGCTTGCATCAGGTCCAGCGGGCGCAGCAGTCCGTACAGGCCGGACAGAATGCGCAGGTGTTGCTGCAGCCAGGCCAGCTGCGGCTCGCTCAGGCTGGCGGCGTCCAGCCCTTCGTACACATCGCCCATGAAAGCCAGCACTGCCTGTTTGGCGTTTTCTGGTGTAAATTCACCGCCCCAGTCGTGAAAGCGCCCGGCGTTCAGCGTGGCCAGTGCATCGCTGATGCTCATCAGCTGGCCGATATCGGCCGGGCTGAGCTGGCGCAGCGTGGCGATCAGCTCGGCGCTGTGCGCCAGGAAGTCTGGCTGCGTGTAGCGGGCGGTGTGGGCAGGGGTGTCGTAGTCCAGCGTTTTGGCTGGCGAAATAACCATCAACATGTCACGTCCTTAGGCGGTGGGCGGCGGCCATTCTAATGCATGGCGGCGCAGCCGGTGAATGGTACGCGGCAGGAAAGGCAGGCATGCGGGTATTGGTACAGCGCGTTACCCAGGCGTCGGTAACGGTAGAGGGCAGCATCACGGGGCAGATCGGCGCCGGCTTGCTGTTGCTGGTGGGGGTGGAGGAGGCCGATACGGCCGCCGACATCGACTGGCTGGTACGCAAGGTCAGCCAGTTGCGCATTTTTAACGACGAGCAGGGTGTGATGAACCGCTCGGTGCTGGACGCAGGGGGCGAAGTGCTGGCGGTGAGCCAGTTCACGCTGTTTGCCAGCTGCAAGAAGGGCAACCGCCCCGGCTACAGCCGCGCCGCGCGGGGCGAGATTTCGCAGCCGATGTTCGACAGCTTTGTGATGGCGATGGCCGCCGCGCTAGGCAAGCCGGTGCCCACTGGCGTGTTTGGCGCCGACATGCAGGTGGCGCTGGTGAACGATGGCCCGGTGACCATCTGGCTGGACAGCAAGGCGCCGGAATAAGCCGGCAGGGCAAGGTTGGCCGCATGCGGCCAACCTATGGATGGGGCGTACAAACGCAAAAAAGCCGCTGACTGTGTCAACGGCTTTTTTAACTGGTGCCCAAGAGAAGACTCGAACTTCCACACCCTTGCGGGCGCTAGGACCTGAACCTAGTGCGTCTACCAATTCCGCCACCTGGGCTAAACCTGATTGTGTGCTGCCGACTGCTATCTGACAAAAAGTGATGGTGCCCAAGAGAAGACTCGAACTTCCACACCCTTGCGGGCGCTAGGACCTGAACCTAGTGCGTCTACCAATTCCGCCACCTGGGCCAAAACCTTGATTGTCAGTTGTCGTGTCAACAGCAAGATAACTTGCTGGTGCCCAAGAGAAGACTCGAACTTCCACACCCTTGCGGGCGCTAGGACCTGAACCTAGTGCGTCTACCAATTCCGCCACCTGGGCACGACAAATTTTTTACCGGTTGAATATCAGCATTGCTGCTGGTGCCCAAGAGAAGACTCGAACTTCCACACCCTTGCGGGCGCTAGGACCTGAACCTAGTGCGTCTACCAATTCCGCCACCTGGGCCAACCGGGTTTTCTACAACAAAGAAGCGAGCATTTGCTGGTGCCCAAGAGAAGACTCGAACTTCCACACCCTTGCGGGCGCTAGGACCTGAACCTAGTGCGTCTACCAATTCCGCCACCTGGGCGCTGCTTTGCTGTATCATCGCTGCTGCTGCTTGTTTAGGGCAGTGCACCGAAGAAGCACGCATTATAATGATCATTTTGAGAGTGTCAATGGCCTCCAATAGAAAAAACAGCAAGAACCAGCCTTTGCGCCTGCAGGACCCGCACCTGAGTCGCGAAAAAACCAAATACGACAATCCCTTACCTAGCCGCGAATTTGTCCTGGAAATCCTCGAAAAAAATGGCGTGCCGATGCACGCAGAGGAACTGGCGGCCGTTTTCCCCATTTACGATCACGAGCTGGACCTGTTCGAGCGCCGCCTGCGCGCCATGGAACGTGCCGGCCAGATCCTGATTAACCGCAAGGGCGAGATCTGCGTGGCGCAGAAGCTCGACCTGATCCCCTGCCGTATCTCCGGCCATCGTGATGGCTACGGTTTTGCCGTGCGCGAAGACGGCGAAGGCGACGATATCTATCTTTCCGAACGCGAAATGCACAAGGTGATGCACGGTGACCGCGTGATGGTCCGTCCGGCCGGTACCGACCGCCGTGGCCGCCCGGAAGGCCGTATTGCCGATGTGATCGAGCGCGCCACCACCCGCCTGATTGCCCGTATCTATAACGAGCGCGGCGTGTGGTTTGCCGTGGCCGAAGACCGCCGCGTGCGCCAGGAGATGATGGTGGAAGCCGGCGGCGACGGCGGCGCCAAGCACGGCCAGGTGGTAATGGTCGATATCGTGGAATACGCCGATGCCCACCGTCAGGCCATCGTGAAGGTCTGTGAAGTACTGGGCGATTACGCCGACCCAGGCATGGAAATCGAAATCGCGCTGCGCAAGCACGACCTGCCGCATATTTTCAGCGATGAAGCCGTGGCCCAGGCCGTGGCTACCTCGCAAAAAGTTGGCAAGAAAGACAGCAAGGACCGCGTAGACCTGCGCGACCTGCCGCTGGTGACCATCGACGGTGAAACCGCGCGCGACTTTGACGACGCGGTATACGCGGAGAAGAGCGGCAAAGGTTTCCGCCTGATCGTGGCCATTGCCGACGTCAGCCACTACGTGCGCCCCGGCGACGCGCTGGACGTGGATGCGCGCACCCGTAGCACCTCGGTGTACTTCCCGCGCCGCGTGATCCCCATGCTGCCGGAAGAGCTGTCCAACGGCATCTGCTCGCTGAACCCGGATGTGGACCGCCTGTGCATGGTGTGCGATATGCAGATCTCGGCGCGCGGCAAGGTGAAAAAGTACCAGTTTTACCCGGCAGTAATGCGCTCGCAAACGCGCTTTACCTATACCCAGGTATGGCAGCTGCTGTCCGAAGGCGGCGAGCACCCGCGCAAACCGCAGCTGGAAACCCTGTACGCCCTGTTCCAGCAGCTGCTGGCGCAGCGCAAGAAACGCGGCGCGGTGGATTTCGATACCGTCGAGACGCAGATGCTGTTCAACGAGCAGGGCAAGATCGACAAGATCGTACCGGTAGTGCGCAACGACGCCCACCGCCTGATCGAAGAATGCATGCTGGCGGCCAACGTGTGCTCGGCCGAGTTCATTCTCAAGCACGAACACAAATGCCTGTTCCGCGTGCACGAAGGCCCGACGCCAGAGAAGCTGGAAAACCTGCGCCGCTTCCTGAATGTCAGCGGCCTGACCCTGGGTGGCGGCGACAAGCCCACCACCAAAGACTACGCCGAGCTGGCCGACCGCGTGCGCGAGCGCCCGGACGCCAGCATGATCCAGACCATGCTGCTGCGCTCCATGCAGCAGGCGGTGTACCAGCCGGAAAACCTGGGCCACTTCGGCCTGTCGTACGAGGCATACACCCACTTTACCTCGCCGATCCGCCGCTACCCCGACCTGCTGGTGCACCGTACCATCAAGGCTATCCTGGCTGGCAAGAAGTACAAGCCGGGCAAGTGGGAAGCCATCGGCGAGCACTGCTCCATGGCCGAGCGCCGCGCCGATGACGCCAGCCGCGACGTGCAATCGTGGCTGAAAACCTACTTCATGCGCGACAAGGTGGGCGAAGTGTTCACCGGCAAGATCAGCGCCGTGGCCGGTTTCGGCATCTTCGTGCTGCTGGATGGCCTGTACGTGGAAGGCATGATCCATATCTCCGAGCTGGGCAAGGATTACTTCCACTTCCACAAAGACCTGCAAGCCATCATCGGCGAGAAGAGCGGCCTGCGTTACCAGCTGGGCGATGCCGTTACCATCAAGGTGATGCGTGCCGACCTGGAAACCGCGCAGGTTGATTTTGCGCTGCTCGATGTTGGCCGCGGCAAGGGCGATGGCGGGCGTGACGGTGGCCGGGATGGTGGTCGCGAACACGATCGCGGCTCGCGTCATCAGAAAAACCGTCGCGACAAGCGTCGCCAGGGTGGTTTCGAGCCGCCACAGAAGGCGCCAGCCAAGCCTGCAGCCGAAGTCAGCGTCAAGCTGGTGCCGGCGGTATTGCCGGTGGCCAGCGAGCCGGCACCGGCCGCCAAACCGTCGTCCCGCAAGCGCAACCGTGGCAAGGGCAATGCGGCCAACAAGCCGGCAGAAGCAGCAGCTGCCAAACCTGTGGTTGCCAAACCGGTAGAAAGCAAGCCAGTTGCAGCCAAGCAGGTAGAGCCTAAGCAGGTAGAGCCCAAGCAGGTTGAAACCAAACCGGTTGCAGCCAAACAGCTTGAAGCCAAGCCGGTCGCGCCGAAGCAGGTCGAGACCACGCCGGCAGCCGCCGACGCGCCGGTCCCGGCCAAGCCACCGCGTGCACCGCGCAAAGCGGCCGCCACCAAGGCACCGGCTAGCAAAGCCGCTACAGCGCAACCTGCGGAGCCGAAGCCGGCTGCCAGCCAGCCGGCAGCGCAAACTGCCGCTCCGGCAGCCGATGCGGCCCCCGCCAAGGCGCCGCGCCGCCGCAAGCCGGCGGCCACTGCTGCGGCCAACCCTGCGCCAGCCAGTGAGGCGCCGGCCAGCCCGGCACCGGCAGCGCCGGCGGCCGATGGCGCGGCACCAAAGCCGCGCAGCCGCCGCAGCCCGCGCCGTTAAGCCTGGCGTAGCAAGCGAAAACAAAACCGCAGCCAGGTGCTGCGGTTTTGTTTTATCCATGGCAATGACTTGTGCATAATGTGGCGTTTGTCATGACGCGCAGACGATGAGCCAAAGGAAAACCGTATGAAAAAACCGTATCTGGCGCTGCTGCTGGCTGCCATGTTCAGTCAACCCGGTTATGCCGCGCTGAAGCCGGACAGCGAAGCAATTGTGGCCATCAAGCTGGACAAGCAGTGCCGCTGGCAGGTGAAAAAGGGGATTGATTGCACCATCACCCAGCAAACCACCGTTCTGAAAGACGCAGGTCGCGAGTTGGGCACTTACACCCTATGGGTAAATGAGGGTGACAAGGTAGATATGCTGGAGGCGTACACTTTGCAGCCGGATGGCCGCAAGCTGGCTGTGCCAAGCCGCGATATCCAGCGCGGCGATGTGCCTGGGCAGAATGGTTTTCAAGGATACCGCTTCATCAAACTGGCGTACCCCGAGGTGGCGGTAGGCAGCACGCTGGTCATCCGTCAGCGCCGGCAAGAAGCCCGGGTGGCGCCTTATACCGATCTGTCGGAACGTTTTGTGGCCACGGCAGATGCCGCCAGGGTCGATCAGTTAAATCTGCGTATCGAGTCGGACAAGCCTTTGCACTGGCGTAGCAAATACACGGAAGGTTTGCTGCAAGTAGCGCAGCAGGATGAGGGCCGCGTGTTTACGGCCAGCCTCACCCAACCTTTGTTTCTGGATACCACCGAAAGTGGCCGCCGCTTCCGCCTCCGGTTGGGGCCGCAGCTGGAAATCAGTACCGAGCCGGATGCTTTGCGTTATCTGGCACCGGTAGCGCAGGCTTTCGATCAGCGCTTGCGCGATGCTTTGCCATCACGCGCACAGTCAACAGTCGATAGCGTCAAGGGGCTGCCGTGGCAGCAGCAGGTGGCTGCCATCCTGCGCGATATCAACGAGCGTATCCGCTACATGGGCGACTGGCGTCTCAACGAGAACGGTCACATCCCGTTTACGCTGGCGCAGATCGAGCAGCGCGGCTTTGGCGACTGCAAAGACATGGCGCTGACACTGGCCGCCATGCTGCGTGCTGCCGGCTTGCAGGCCGAGGTGGCGCTGGTGCGGTCCGATGTGGATAACGCGCCACCGCTGCTGACGCCGTACGGTTATCTGAACCACGCCATCGTACATTTGCAGGTAGACGGCCGCGATTACTGGCTGGACGGCACACAAAAGCTGAATGCGCTGGGTGGGGTCGTGTCGCAGCTGGAGGACCGCCCGGCTTATCTGCTGCGTGATGGCAGCGTGCAGGCAGCCACGATTGCGGCCAACGATCCGGCACTTAACCGCGAGCAGCAGCAGATCGATTACACGCTGGGCGCGGATGGCGAGTGGCGGGTAGGGGGCACGAATGCACTCAGTGGTGTTGTTGCCGGCAAGCAGCTGCTTGCCGGGCTGGAAGATAGCCCGCAGGCGCTGGATCGCGAACTGGCCGATACCTTTACCTATGGCAGCATGAAGCTAAAGGATGCCAAAGTTGTGCGCCCCGAATTGGTGAGGTTGATTGATACCCCGTTCCGATTCAGTGTGAATGCCTCGATGCAGAACTTCTCGCGGCCGCTTGGCCGTTTCAGGCTGGTGGATATGCGCCTGCTGGATCAACGCTTGGCGGCGCTGCGCGAGTACCAGGCCAAGGCTGGCGTCAGCGATTATCTGCTGGAAACCGGTGGCTGGGATGTTACGGTACGTTTGCATGGCGTGCGTGTGGTCGCCGAGCCGGAGCGCTGCAAGGTCGACTCGCCATGGCTGGATTTTTACATCGAGCCGGTGAAGGTTGCCGACGGCGTGGGGCTGCGTCAGCAGGGGCTGCGCAAACGGCTGTGGGTGACGGCAGAGGAGCTGGCCAGCCCGGCGTTTGCCCGGGTGCTGGACGAGCTGGAGCAGTGCGACGCGCAGTCGCAAATCCTGCTGCAGAAATAAGCCGGCCTGCAAGACACGCGGCCAAGCTGTTGCCAGCTTGGCCGCTGTTTTATGTCCGTCAGCAAGCGCCACTGCTTGTTGTGTTACCGCGCTTGCTGGCTGCGGCCAACGCTTAGAAGCTCACCAGCGTCAGCACACCTACCACGGCAAAGATACCGGCAGCGATCTTGTGCACCAGTTCCACCGGCAACTTGCGCGCGGCGACCTCGCCCAGCAGCACTGCCGGTACGTTGGCAATCATCATGCCCATGGTGGTGCCCATCACCACGCCGATGGTGGCGTCCATATAGCGCGCCGACAGCGCCACGGTAGCGATCTGGGTCTTGTCGCCCATCTCGGCCAGGAAGAAGGCGATACAGGTAGCGCCGAACACGCCAAAGCGCTCGAACAGATTGGTTTCGTCGTCCAGCTTGTCCGGGATCAGCATCCATGCGGCCATGGCGATGAACGAGATGCCCAGTACCCAGCGCAGAATGTTCATGTCGACAAAACCGGTGGCCACGTGGCCCAGCCAGGCGGCAGCGGCGTGGTTGAATACGGTAGCGACAAAAATGCCCAGAATGATGGGGACGGGTTTCTTGAAGCGGGCGGCCAGTAGCAGGGCCAGTAGCTGGGTTTTATCGCCGATTTCGGCCAGGGCAACAATGCCGGTAGACAGGAAAAACGCTTCCATGAAGACTCCGAGGGGGCTGCGCACGAAACATGACCCACCATGGCGCAGCCCCCGCTGTGCATGGCGAATCATGAGTCTTGCCAAACGCGTGTCGCTGGCGCCATGGCCGAACGGCCAAGTGTGTTGACGCAAGCCCCTGCTGTCTCGCAGGGCGGCTACTCCCTCAGGAAGCCGGCATGATACCCAGCACGCGCTTTTTCGGCAAGCTTGCCTGTGGCGGCCGGGGCGGGCAGGCGTAAAAAAACCGGCAGCGCAGGCTGCCGGTTTTCATGAAAGCGCGGTAAATCAGGCGCGTTTCTTGAATTCGTTGGTGCGGGTGTCGATCTCGATCAGGTTGCCGATTTCCACGAAGGCCGGAACCGGGATCTCCATGGTGGTGCCTTTGATACGTGCCGGCTTCAGTACTTTACCGGAGGTGTCGCCACGTACGGCTGGCTCGGTGTATTCCACTTCGCGTACCACGGTGGTCGGCAGCTCTACGGAGATGGCCTTGCCGTTGTAGAAGGTCACTTCGCACTTGTCTTCCATGCCATCGATGATGTAGCCGATGGTGTCGCCCAGGTTTTCGGATTCAACTTCGTACTGGTTGAATTCTTCGTCCATGAACACGTACATCGGGTCGGCAAAGTAGGAGTAGGTGCACTCGCGCTTTTCCAGAACAACTACGTCGAACTTGTCGTCGGCTTTGTACACGGTTTCGGTACCGGCGCCGGTCAGCAGGTTCTTCATCTTCATTTTTACAACGGAAGCGTTACGGCCGGATTTGGAGAATTCGGCTTTCTGCACCACCATCGGGTCGTTGCCAACCATGAATACGTTACCAGCGCGGAGTTCCTGTGCGGTTTTCATGCTTATAAAGTCCTAATGTCTTGAATTGGAATGGAAACGGATTTCCAGAAAACCCGCTATTGTAGCCTGATTTCGGCAAATTGCACTAGCCGCTGCGCCAGGCTGCCGCCGGCCAGAATTTGCCCCGGCCAGGCGGCGGCATGCAGCTGCCATGCTGGCCACTGCGCCTGCAAGGCTGGCCAGGCGGTGCCGCTTAGCCGGTTATGGTTCCATTGCAGCATGAAATCTTGCACAGCCGTAGCCAGCGCGGGCGGCATGGCGTGGCAGTAGTGCTGCAAAAAGGCATTCAGCTTGTCGATATGCGCGTCGTCGTCCTGGCGGTAGATGTGCCAGGCAAACGGACGGCCGGCCCATTGCGCGCGCAGGAAGCTGTCTTCGCCGCGCACAATATTGAAATCGCAGCTCCACAGCAGGCGGTCGTAGCCGCGCTGGTCGCTCATCGGCAGCAGGTACAGCGCCAGTTGGCCGCACTGATGGTGCTGGCCGGCGGCGGCATCTGCTGGCAAGTCCAGCGCGTGCAGCACGTCCGGCACCACCTTGCCCATCGGTAGCAGCAGCTGCACCGGCTGGCTGCCGGCGGCCAGCTGCTGCACCCACTGCGCTGCCGCCGGGCTGTCGTAGGCAAACAGGCTGTAGCGCACGCCACCTGGCGGGCAGGGCGGTACGCCGCGCGCTAGCCAGTAGGCGCGTTGTGCCGCGGTGTCTGCTTGCCACGCGTCGCGCTCGGCCAGCAAGGCTTGCTCGCACAACAGGCCGCCGGTACGCGCGGTAAAGCCGGGGAAGAAAAAGTACTTTTGCAGCGGCAGGCGCGGGTGCGGCGACGGCAGACCGTGGCAGCCTTCCACCCAGTCTTCGGCGGACAGGTATTCCAGGTTCAGCCACAGCGGCGGCTTGGCTTTTGCCGCCATCGCGTGCTGATAGCTGTCCGGCAGCTCGCAGGCAAACGCTTCGATTACCACCTCGCCGACGGCGGCGTCAGCCGGCAGGGTGTCCGCCCAGTGCCGCACCTCGATGCCGTCCAGCCACTGGCGGGCCAGCGCCACGTCCAGCGCCGGCGCGATGCGGGCAAAGCTGGCCAGGTCGTCCACCCACAGCGTCAGCTGCCAGCCGTGTTCGTGCACCAGTTGGCGCGCCAGACGCCAGCACACGCCGATATCGCCGTAGTTATCGATGACGCGACAGAACAGGGAGCAATGCATGGCAGGTACCGGCTGGGTGACAGGGCGCCAGTATAGCGGGCTGCTGCCGGCGTTGCAGCGCGCAGCAGCCTGGCTGCGCCGCCATATAATGAGCAGATGAAACGCCTGCTTATCCTGTGGCTGCTTGGCCACGCCGCCCATGCCGCACCGCCGGTCGCCGCGCTTGCCGAGGCGCTGGCCGCGCGCCTGCTGCCGGTGGCCCCGGTGGCGTCGGTACCGCTGGCTGCCTTGCAGGCCTTGCCGGAGGCGCTGCTGCAGCCGCGCAGCCTGCAGCCGGCGTGGGGCGATTATCCGCTAATGGCCTTACGCCAGCTGGCGCACTACCAGCAGCAGTGCCAGGGTAGCCTGGGCGCGGTGCCGGCGGCGTGGCAGCAGTTCGCCCGTGCCTATTGCCGCGGCCAACCTTTAGCTGCTGCCTGGTGGGTAGCGCACCCGGTCCATCCCTTGGGCGGCAGTAGTGCCGGCGTGTGGCGCCAGCGTTGGCCGCAAGGCGCACCGGCTGCCGGCCTGCATCTACGCGAGCGTAGCGACGCGCTGGCGCCGTTGGCCGCGCTGCCCGACGATAAGCTTGACGCGCTGCTGGCCGGCGAGCGCTGGCTGCGGCAAGACGACAGCCTGTGGTGGCTGCACGATGGCCACTGGCGGCAGTACCGTGCCGTGCAGTGGCAGCCGCTGCTGGCCGAGCTGGGCTGGCAGTGGGCGCCCGAGGGCAGCGCCGTGTGCCAGGCGCGGCTGGGGCGCGATTGCCTGCAGCCGCTGCCAGCCAGCCCGTGGCCGTGGCGCTTGCTGGCCGGGCTGCTGGTGTTGGCCGCAGCGGGTAGCCTGCTGTGGCTGGCTTGGCAGCGCCGCCGCCTGGAGCGCGAACGCCGCCGCGCCTTGCAATTGCTGACCCACGAGCTGCGCACGCCCATCACCGGCCTGGCCGGTGTGGTAGAGCAGCTGCGCAGCCAGTTCGACCTGCTACCGCCTGCCGCACAGCACAGCTTCGGCCAGCTGGCTGGCGGTGTGGCACGTTTGCGCCAGCTGGCAGAGGCCAGCCGCCACTATCTGGGTGCCGGCCATTTCGCACAGGCACTGCAGCCGGTGCCGCTGGCCGACTGGCTGGACGGCGTGGCCGAGCGCCACCAGTGCCACTACTGCCTGCAGCAGGATGTGACCCTGCTGCTCACCCCGTACTGGCTGACGCTGTGCCTGGACAACCTGCTGGCCAACGCCCGCCGCCACGGCCGCGCGCCATGGCGGCTGCACGCCGCCTGGGATGGCCGCGTGCTGAGCTTGCACGTTACCGACGCCGGCCGCCTGCCGCATTACCGCCTGCACCGCCTGCTGCGGCGCGGCAGCGCCGGCGACGGCATGGGCCTGGGGCTGGGCATCGTCGCCGACGCCATGCGCCGCATGGGCGGCCGGCTGCGGCTGTCCGGCCCGCCCACCACCTTCACCCTTTGCCTGCCGGCGCGGCAGGCCGAAAGCGCACCATGAGTACCCTGTTGTTGATCGAGGACGACCCGCTGCTGGGCGACAGCCTGCAGCGCTACCTGCAAGCCGAAGGCTACACCTGCCTGTGGCAGGCCGCTGTCGACGGCGTGGCCGCCTGCTGGCACCAGGCCGACCTGGTGATTCTGGATCGCAGCCTGCCTGATGGCGACAGCCTGCGCCACCTGCCGGGCTGGCTGGCGCGCAAGGCGTTGCCGGTGATCGTGCTGACCGCCCGTGTCGAGGTGGCCGACCGCATAGCCGGCCTGGACGCCGGCGCCCGCGACTACCTGAGCAAACCGTTTGCCCATCAGGAGTTGCTGGCGCGCATTCGTGCCCAGCTGCGCCAGCTGGGCGACGGCAGCCTGCAGGTAGGCGCCTTGCAGCTGTACCCCGCGCGGCAGGCCGCCAGCTGGCAGGGGCAGGCGGTGGCGCTGTCGCCTACCGAGTTTGCGCTGCTGGCCACGCTGGCGCGCATGGTGGGCCGCGTGATGAGCCGCGACGAGCTGCTGAACCAGGTGTGGGGCTACGACCACTTTCCCAGCACGCGCACCGTGGACACCCACATCCTGCAGCTGCGGCAGAAGCTGCCCGGCATCACCATCGAGACGCTGCGCGGCGTCGGTTACCGGCTGCACGCGGCATGAAGCGCCTGCTGCTGATCATGCTGGCCGCGCCATGCCTGGCGGCCACGCCGCTGGACGCCGTCAACCGTGCACTGCTTGGCGGTGATGCCGCGGCGGCGTGGCAGGCGTTGGCCGCCAGTTGGCCGCAGCTGGCCAGCCAGGCGCAGCGCGATAGCTGGCAGGCCGCACTCGCAGCGCTGGCCGCCGAGCACTGCGGCAAGGACGCGCCCGTGCAGCTGCCGCCGTGGCAGCCGGCGCTGACGCTGGAGCTGGCGCAGCGCGACATGCCGCTGGCGCGCAGCTATCGCGTGACCGTTAGCGGCGAAGGCGACGCCCGCAGCGCGCAGCTGCTGGACGATAGCGGCAGCAATCTGCTGGCCGGCGCCCGTTACGAGGCCGAAGGCGGCCGCCGCTTCCGACTCACCGGGCCCGACCTGGCCGCGCCGCTGGCCGGCGGCCGCTACCGCCTGCTGCTGCAGGCGGGCCAGCGGCAGTGGCAGGCGCAGCTATTGTTGCCGCCTGCGGCCAACCTGGGCTGGTTGGCGCGGCAGCCGCTGGGTGTGGCCCGCGTACCGCCGCCACGCGCCGCCTGCCCGGCGCCGTGGCTGGAGCAGTCGCTGCTGCGGCGCAGCGATTTTGCGCTGCAGTGGTGGCAGCGGCGCGAGCCCGGCCAGGCGCTACGCTGGCCCGCGGCCAACGGCGAGCAATGGCAAAGCCTGGCGCTGGTGCAGGCAGAGGCGCGTGGTGCGCTGGTGTTGCGCGTGGTGCAGCGCCAGGTGGGGCCACGCTAGGCGGCTGCTATCAGCCCGTCACGGTGTTGTCACGTGTTTGTCGCACACTGGCCGCTGCCGCGGTGGGCGCGGTCAGGCGAGGGCAGCAGCATGGGGGCGGTAGCGGCAACAGCAGGTTTTGATGCAGAACAGGTGGGCTTGATTTGTGCCTACCGCTTTGCCCCGCAGCAGGCCGGCTGCGCGCTGGACGTGGCCGCCTTGCAGCAGCAGTTGGCCGCCGGCCTGCCCGCGGGCCACTTTGTCTGGCTACACCTGAACCTGTCGCACAGCGGCTGCCAGCGCTGGCTGCGTACCAGCCTGCCGGCCCTGCCGCAGGCCTTTTACGAGCAGCTGGGCGCAGGCACCGGCTCCACACGGCTGGAGCACGTGGACGAAGCGCTGCTGGCGGTGATCAACGATGTCACCTTCGAGTTCGACCGCAGCGTCACCGACGTGGCCTCCATGTGGGCCTGCGCCACGCCACAGGTGCTGGTGAGCGCGCGGCTCAAACCGCTGCGTGCCATCGACCAGCTGCGCGCGTCGGTCAAGCGGGGGGCGGCTTTTGCCTCGCCGCTGGGCCTTCTGGTGCACCTGCTGCAAGACCAGGCCGATATCCTGATCCGCATCGTGCGCGACACCACCGCCAGCGTGGACGCGCTGGAAGACAGCCTGCTGGCGCACCGCCTGGGCGACCGCCGTGCCGAGCTGGCCGCGCTGCGCCGCATGCTGGTGCGGCTGCAACGACTGCTGGCGCCGGAGCCGGGCTCGGTGTTCCGCCTGCTGAACAAGCCGCCGGCCTGGGTAAACGACGACGATCTGCAAGACCTGCGCGAATCCACCGAAGAATTTTCGCTGGTGCTGGGCGACCTGGTGTCGCTGGTAGAGCGCATCAAGCTGCTGCAGGAAGAGCTGGCCGCCATGCTGAACGAGCAGACCAACCGCACGCTGTTCACGCTGACGCTGGTCACCGTGCTGGCGCTGCCCATCAATATGGTGGCTGGTTTCTTTGGCATGAACGTCGGCGGCATTCCGTTTGCGGCCAACCCGCACGGCTTCTGGCTGCTGGTGGCGCTGGTGGCCGGCTTTACGCTGCTGGTGGGGCGCTGGGCGTTCCGCTGGCGCGAGCGGTTCTGACATTCGCCTGACACAGTAGCCCCGCCGCTGCGCTGTAATGACGCCATCTGATACACGGAGTAAACGATGGCTTTTCCTCTTCGCCTGTGCCTGGCTGGCGCACTGCTGGCGGCCAACCTGGCCCACGCCGCCGACCTGATTACTTTCTGGGACGCGCGCCCGCGCCACGGCGTCAACATCATGAACCGGCAAGTGCCCGACGCCGCGCTGTACCGCGCCGCCCGTACCCAGGGCGTGGAGTGGGTGCGGCTGGCCTACGACAAATGGCAGCCGGCGCAGCGCGACTTCCTGATCGGCAACGCCGACCGCTACCAGGGCCTGGTGGCCGCCGACCTCGCCACCCTGCGCGCCACCCTGGACGCCGCCCACGCTGCCGGCATCAAGGTGGTGATCGCCCCGCTGAGCCTGCCCGGCATGCGCTGGCGGCAGAACAACGACAACCGTTTTGACGGCCGCCTGTGGCAAGACAAGCGCTACTGGCAGCAAAGCGCCGACTTCTGGCGTGACCTGGCGCAGCAGCTGAAAGACCACCCGGCGGTAGCCGCCTACAACCTGGTGAACGAGCCGGCGCCGGAAAAAGGCAGCGACGTGGCCGAGGACGCCAGCCTGCCGGCGCTGCAAGCCTGGTACCGCCGCGAGCAAGGCGGCGCGCGCGACTTGCCGGCGTTCTACCGCCAGCTCACCGCCGCCATCCGCAGCGTGGACGCCAAAACACCGATCATGCTGGACGGTAGCTGGTACGCCAGCGCCCGTGGCGGCCTGGCCTACTGGCCGCAGCCCAGCGCCGATAGCCGCACGCTGTACGCCTACCACATGTACGAGCCCTACGCCTGGAGTAACCCGAAGAACCACAAACAGGCCACGCCGTGGCGCTACCCCGGCGTGGTAGCCGGCCAGCGTTGGGATAAAGATGCCGTTGCCGCCTGGCTGGCGCCGGCACACGACTGGGCGCGGGCGCACCGTATTCCGGCCAGCCGCATGGTGGCCGCCGAGTTCGGTTGCCACCGCCGCAGCCCGGGTTGCGCGGCGTATCTGGAAGACGTGTTGCAGGTAGTGGAAGGGCAGGGCGCGCACTGGGCGGTGTACGCCTGGCGTGAGGACGCCTACGACGGCTACGACTACGAGCTGGGCGACAAAGCGCTGCCGTGGCAGTACTGGCAGGCGCAAGAGCAGGGCAAGCCCTACGAGCTCAAGCGCGCCAACACCGTGCAATGGCAGCCGGTGGCACGCCGGCTGGCGGCGACGCGGCCGTAAAACGCTCTCGCCGGCAGGCTGCGGCCAACTCGCCCGGTGGCCTGTTCAATCGCGGGTATGCAGTGCGCGGCCGGTGTGCGCCAGCGCCAGCTTTAGCAGTGCGTGCTGGCTATCGGCGCCCAGCTTCTGCTTCAGCTTCTGGCGGTGGGTTTCCACCGTGTTGGCGCTGATACCCAGCCGCGCGGCCATCTCGCCCTTGCCCAAACCCTGCGCCACCAGCAGGAACACCTCCAGCTCGCGGGCGCTCAGGCTGTCCACGCCTTGCGGTGCTTGCAGCCCCTGGCGGCCAGCCAGCCGTATCGCCACATTGGGCGCCAGGTAGCGCTGGCCCAGCGCCAGGGCAGCCAGCGCCTGCGCCAGCTCCTTGCCCGCCGCGTCCTTGATCAGGTAGCCGTCGGCCCCGGCGGCCAACGCCTGTTCGATGATGCTGGCCTCGTCGCGTATCGACAGCACCAGCACGCGGCTGCCAGCGGCCAGTAGCTCGGGCAGCAGTTGCAGGCCGTTGCCGCGCCCCAGGTTGATGTCCAGCAGCGTCAGTTGCGGTGGCGTGGCGGCCAGCGCGGCGCGCGCTTCGGTGAGGCTGCCGGCCTCGGCAATGCGCACGCCTGGGCAGTGGCTACCCAGCAGCGCGGCCAAGCCCAGCCGTACGATGGGGTGGTCGTCCACCAGTAGCGCGTGTTGCAGCATCAGGCCAGACATACGGTGGTGCCTCTTCCGGGTGCGGTCTGCAGTTGCAGGCTACGGCCCAGCAGGCCAGCGCGCAGTTGCTGCGAGCGCAGGCCGATGCCGTGGCTGATGGCGGCCGGGTCGAAGCCGCAGCCGTTGTCCTGCACGGTCAGCAATGGCGCGTTGCCCAGCGCCAGCGTGACGTGGTTGGCCTGGCCATGACGGATGGCGTTGTTGATAGCCTCCTGGGCGATGCGGTACACGTGCAGCCGCGCTTCGGCGCTGAGCTTGGGCGGCGTGTCGCACACCTGTAGCGCTACGCTGACGCCGCTGCCGTCGTGCTGGCTGGCCAGCGCCTGCAGCGCCGGCTCCAGCCCGTCTTCCAGTAACGGTGCGGGCGTCAGGCCGCGCGCGCCCAGCCGCACTTCGTTTACTGCCTGCTGCAGGCAGCTTTGCAGCGCGCCCAGCGCCGGCGGTAGCGGCTGCAAGGTGCTGGCCAGGCTATCGGCCAGCAGGCGCGCAGCGGTCAGCGACTGGCCGGCGCCGTCGTGCAGCTCGCTGCCAAGGCGCTGCTTTTCGCGCTCGCTGGTGTCCAGCAGCGCCGCTTCCAGCAGCTGCTGTTCTTCTTGCGCCTGCTTCAGCTCGCGCGCGCGGCGGGCCAGCCGGCGGCGGCGGCTGTCGGCGGCGCGGCGCAGACGCTGGCGGGTGCGCAGCAGCGTCCAGGTCATTCCGATCACCACGATGAACAGCGCAGCGGACAGCGCGATCACGATGATGGCTGCCGGCTCGATGACCAGCCAGCTATGCAGCGGGCTGCGCGCGAACAGGGTAAGGCGGTAGGGTTGGCCGCTGCTGGCGGTGTAGTCCAGGTTGTCCCAGTGGGTTGCCCATGGCGGCAGCGATAGCCCGCCAAGCTGCTCGTCCACGATGTAGCGCCCGGGTGGCCAGTGCGCACTCTGCCGTAGCGGGGCCGGCGGGTAGGCGTCGTCGCCGTCGTCGGGCGACAGCGGGTTGTCTGCGTCCAGTGCGTATTCGCCGTGGTCCGGCTGGCTGCGCACGGCGGCATCGATACCGCTTTGCAGGCGGTAGTGCAGGCGCACAAAGCCCGGCAGCGGCGTACCGGCTGCGTGTGGCAGCGGGTACAGCCATTCCAGGATCGGGTCTTGCCCTTGTCTGGCCCGGCGTGTACTGGCTGGCCCCGGCTGCGGTTGGCGGGCATGGGCCAGTTGCTGTGCGTTCAGTACGTCTTGCGCTGCCAGGGTTTGTAGTGTGTTGCTACCGCAGGCCAGACGGCCGGGGTGTTGGCCACGGGTAATAACCAGCTCGGCGCGCGCCCAGGTGCCGCTGGCCAGTTGGCCGCAGATGCGCTGCAGCAGCGCGCTATCGACGCTGCCGTCTGGCCGCAGCGCCAGCGTCAGGCTGGCACCGTCGCCGCGCGACTGGTCCAGGTGCTGCTGGAAGCTGCGGTAGAAATTGTCCTTGTGGTCACGAAAGCGGCGGCTGGCCTCGTGGATGCTGGCGGACCAGTGCATCAGCACTTGCAGGTAGAGCAGCGCCAGGGCAATGGCGACCACGCTGGCCATGATGAGCAGGTCGCGGCGCGGCCAGCGGTGTCGGTGTCTGAGAAATTGCATGGTGTGCCAAGTGAGGGGGTGGGGGTCAACCGGTGAGTGATTCTCACACGAAAACCCGCTGCTTATGCTGCTGCTATTGCAATCAGTCTGTCTGATGTCATGGCGACATGCGGGCAAGCAACACTGCCGGAGGCTTTCATGCACAGCGTTTTCCCCTTATCCCGCCTGGCGCACTGGCGCCGTCTCGGTATCTTGCTGGCCTGCCTACCCTTGGCCGCCTGCTCGTTTGCGCCAGTGGTGGCGCAAAAACTGGGCGTTGGCGTGGCCAGCGACCAGCAGGTGGCCGACGCCACCGCCAAGCATTTCGGGGTGCCGGCCAGCCAGGTGCGCGTTAGCGAGCTCAGCCGCGACAACAGCCTGAACGGCACCATCATCTATTACAACGCCCAGGTTGGCAGCAAGCGCTTCCGCTGCGTGATGGCCAGCTCGTTTGCCTCGGACTCGCTGCCCAAGTGCGCGAAACCCGGCGAGCCACTGCCCAGCGCCTTCTGAACCCGACACCCATCCACGAGGAGCATGCAAACATGAACAATACTTTTCAGCGCGCCGGCCTGGTACTGGCGCTGGCTTGTCTGGCTGCCTGCGGCGGCGGCGGCGGCGGCGGGGGCGGTGCGGCGGGTAGCACTACGGCGAATACCGGCAGCGCGCCAGCTGCGGGCAGCGCCGGCAGCAGCACCACGCTGAGCGGCGTGGCGGCTACCGGCAAGGCGCTGGCCAGCGCACGTATCAGCCTGCGCGACGCCGCCGGCGTAATCCGCCGCACCACCAGCGACAGCAACGGCGCGTTCAGCCTGGATATGAGCGGCCTGCAGGCACCGATGGTGCTGGAGGCGCAGTCCGGCGGCACCACCCTGTACGCACCGGTATTTGCCGGCGATACCCACGTCAACGTGAACCAGCTGACCAATGCCCAGCTGCGGCAATGGCTGCGCAGCCGCTGCGCCGACGACACCTGCCGCGGCCAGGCGGCCACCCAGCAGCTGTATGACTTTCTGGCGGCCGGCAAGGGCGACCTGGCGGCGCTGACGGCGGACAGCTTCGATAGTGACTTGCTGGCGCTTACCAGCGCCGCGGGTGGCAGTGCCGGCAAGCTGCGTACCGACAAGACCTTTGCGGCCAACGGCAAGGGTTGGGACGCGCTGCTGGACGCGAACCCTTACGGCGCCATCACGGTGGGCGACAACGGCATCACCAGCCAGGCCGGCCTGCTACAGGCCGCTGTCAGCAGTGTGCCGCTAGCCAGTGCGCCCATCTTGCCGACCTACCCGTACGACAATCTGTGCCGCGGCACGCTGAACGCCACCGTATACCGCACCGCCAATGTGGACATGTACGGCCAGGGCATCAGTGCCGACCAGCAACGCCGCGCCGCCTTGCTGGCCGATTACTACCTGCGCATGGAGCGCAGCCGCTTCGAGGTGTTGACCGATACCGGGCTGACCGGCCAGCGCGCGCAGTACTGCGTGGATGGCAGCGTGGTGAATGCCGGTGGCAGTGCCAGCGGCGGGGCGATCGGTGGCAGCCTGGGTTATTTCAGCGGCCCGCAGGCAGCGGGCGAGGACGACTGGCGTCAGGTGCTGCACCACGAAACCGTCCACATGGCGGTGAACGCCGCCACCGGCAATACCGCGGCTGGCGGCCCGAATATGGTGGAAAAGTGGCTGGATGAAGGCCTGGCCGTGCACTTTGCCGGCCAGGACGGCTGGCTGAGCGATGTGGACGGCTGGTTTGCCGACAGCGACCACAGCGTGCACCCGATGGATGTGGGGCTGGATGGCATGATCGGCAGCCAGCGTTTTGGCAACCTGGGCTACTACGAGATGTTCCGCCTGATGCTCAAGCAGCTGGAAACCGCCAACGCCGGCCCGCAGGAGCTGGGCCGCCGCGTGGCCAGCGTGCTGCGTGCTGTGAAAGGCAAGCCGATTGCCACTCACCCTGGCGTGTTCCAGAACGCAGCCAGCCAGTACCTGTTTGGCAACAGCCCGTACGCGACGTACCGCAGCAATCTGCCTGCCACCCTGCGTGACTATGTGGCCAGCCATACCGTGGCCGTTGGCGTGAGTGGTGGCACTGTGTTGCGTGGCAGCCTGCTGGCGGAAGGCGCGGCAGTCAGCTGCAGCAGCCTGCGCAATGCGCAAGATGTGCAGCTGGTGGCTGGCAAGCTGCTATTGCCCAAGGTGGACGGCAGCTATCGCCTGCTGGCGATACAGTCGGTGAGCAAGGCCGGCGGCCAGGCCACGGTCAGCTATTACCCGCTACAGACCGTCACCATCAGCAATGGTGCGGTCAACCCGGCCACGCTGGCCCTGGCCGGCCAGACGGTGGCCAGCCTCAGTTGCAGTAACTAAGCAAGCGGCTGCGGCCAACCTGCTGCAAGGTTGGCCGCATGCTTGTGCCCCGCCTGCTACACGTGCAGCAGCAAAAAGCGCCGCTCCCACGGGCTGATCACGTTGAAGTACTCGCCGTACTCGGCTTCCTTGATGGCGCTGTAAGCCTGGATAAAGTGCTCGCCAAACAGCTCGGCCAGCGGCTGGCAGTTCATCAGCAGGTCGATGGCGTCGTCCAGGTGGCGCGGCAGCTGGTGCGGCTGGTCGTAGGCGCTGCCCGCCAGCGGCGCGTCCGGCTGCAGGCCCTGCGTCATGCCCAGGTAGCCGCAGGCCAGGCTGGCTGCCAGCGCCAGATAGGGGTTCACGTCCACGCCGGCCAGGCGGTTTTCCACGCGCCGTGCTTCCGGGCCGCTGTGCGGCACGCGCAGGCTGCAGGTGCGGTTGTCGTAGCCCCAGCTCAGGTTGATGGGTGCCGAGGTAAAGCGCGACAAGCGGCGATAGCTGTTTACATAGGGCGCGAAGAAGGGCATGGCGGCCGGCAAATAGGTTTGCAGCCCGCCGATAAAGTGAAAGAACGCCGGTGACGCGCTGCCGTCGGGCTGGCTGAAGATATTGTGGCCGCCGTCCAGCGCTACCACGCTCTGGTGGATGTGCATGGCGCTGCCGGGCTGGCCCTGCATCGGCTTGGCCATGAAGGTGGCGTACATATTGTTGCGGATGGCCACCTCGCGCACGGTGCGCTTGAACAAAAACACCTGGTCGGCCAGCGCCAGCGGGTCGCCGTGGTCCAGGTTGATCTCCATCTGCGCGGTGCCCATTTCGTGGATCAGCGTGTCCAGCGCCAGCCCCTGCGCTTGGCACCAGTCGTACATCACGTCGAAGATGTCGTCGTATTCGTTCACCGCGTCGATGCTGAAGCTCTGCATGCCCGCCTCGGTACGGCGCGTGCGGCCCACCGGCGGCTTCAGCGGCATGTCTTCATCCGGCTCCAGCTGCACCAGGTAAAACTCCATTTCCGGCGCCACAATCGGCTTCCAGCCCTGCTGCTCGTACAGCTTGAGGATGCGCTTGAGCACGTTGCGCGGCGACAGCACGGCCGGGGTGCCGTCGAAATTGACGCAGTCGTGAATGATCTGCGCGGTGGGCTCTTTGGCCCACGGCACCGGGCGGAGGGTGCCGGCGTCGGGGATCAGCCGCATGTCGGGGTCGGCCGGGGCGGTGAAGTCCTGCTCCGGGTAGTCGCCGGTCACCGTCATCATCAGCACCGCCTCCGGCAGGCGCAGGCCCTCGGCGGCGTTGTACTTGTGGCGCGGCACAATCTTGCCGCGTGCCAGGCCGGTCATGTCCGGTATCAGGCACTCCACTTCGGTGATGTGGTGTTCGTCCAGCCAGCGCTGGATGGTTTGGGCATCGTTCATGGGCAGGCTCCTCGGGAGGCAAGGCCGCCGCATGGCGGGCCTTGTGGTTGTGCTGTCTTGCGTTGCCGCCTGGCGGTGGCAAAAGGTTATAGAATGCAGGCAAACGCTTGTACGCATTACCTTTCAGCAAGAACGGGGCCATGCTGTGGCTTGCGCCCCTTCCATCCTTACTAGCAGATTGTTACCGTTATGACCGAAGCCTCGCCGTCTCCTGCCGCTCATGCCGCCTCACCTTGGCCGCGCCGCCTGTTATGGACGGGTGGCACGCTAGCCGTATTGCTGGCAGGCAGCTGGGCTGCCGTGCCGCAGCTGATACAGCATTACGCCGGGCAGTGGGCGCAGGGCATAGGCCGCCAGCTGACGTTTGGCGAGGTGGTGTTCGAGCCATGGGCGCTGCGGCTGAGCTTGCGCGACATCCGCCTGGCCGACCGCGACGGTAGCCCCCTGCTGCTGGCCAAAGGCTTGCGGGTGGACGCCGACGCACTGCCCTTGCTGCTGGGGCGGGTGTCGCTGGCCGAGCTCGCGCTGGATGCACCGCAGCTGCTGGCCAGCCGCGATGCTGCCGGGCAGTGGAACTGGGCGCGCTTTGCCGCCGACGCCGCCGGCCCGGCCAAAGCCGGGCCCCAAGATAGCGAGCCGGTGACGCTGCTGATCGCCCGCCTGGCGATCCAGCAAGGCCGCATCCAGCTGCAGGATGCACTGGCAGGCGGGCTACAGCGCCAGGTACTGCCGCTGGACTTGCAGCTGAAAGACCTGTCCACCTTGCCCGGCAGCGATGGCCGTTACCGGCTGGCCGCC
This sequence comes from Vogesella aquatica, assembly GCF_028548455.1. Taxonomy (GTDB): domain Bacteria; phylum Pseudomonadota; class Gammaproteobacteria; order Burkholderiales; family Chromobacteriaceae; genus Vogesella; species Vogesella aquatica. The sequence continues at coordinate 163,080 of NZ_JAQQLF010000005.1, read as the reverse complement.
GCGCTGGACGACGGCACCCGGCTGGACTGGCAGGGCAGCCTGCAGCTGCAACCGCTACAGTCCGACGGCGTGCTGAAGGTGCGTGATTTGACGCTGGCTGCGGTGTGGCCCTACGTGCAGCCACACCTGACGTTGGCCGCACCGGCCGGCAAGCTGGGCCTGAGCGTGCCTTACCACGTGGACCTCAAGGGCAAAACGCTGCAGCTGGGCAGCCAGGGTTTTGCGGCCAACTTGCAAGGGCTGGCACTGCAGGCACCGTCTAGCAACAGCGCGCTCAAGCTGGCCAGCCTGACGCTGGGCGGCGGCCAGTTCGACCTGGCCTCGCGCCGCCTGGCTATTCGCCAGCTGACGCTCAGCGGTGCCGAGCTGGCCACGGTGCTGGACCGCTACGGCCGCGCCGACTGGCTGGCCGCCTTGCCGCCCGCCGCGCCGGCCAGCGCCGCTGCCAAGCCAGCCGTCAAGCCAGCCGTCAAGCCAGCCGCCGGCCCCGGCTGGCAGCTGCAGCTACCCGCCATCACGCTACAGAACTGGCAGCTGAAAGCCACCGACCAGCGCTTTGTTAGCCCGCTTAGCGCCAGCCTGACGCTGCAACGCTTGCAGGCATCGCTGGCCATGGGTGCTGACGGCAGCGTGAAGCTGGATAAAGCCACGCTGGCGCTGCGCGACCTGGCGCTGGCCAGTGGCCGTCAGCCACCACAGGCCCGCCTGGCGGCGCTGGACGTGGCCGCCAGCAGCGCCGACCTGGCCAAGCATCAGCTGGTGGTCGGCGATATCCAGCTACGCGGTTTGCAGCTGGCCGCCGCGCGTGACAAGCAGGGCGAGCTGGATTGGCAACGCCTGCTGCGTCGCCACCCGCAGCCGGCAGCAGTGGCCGCAACCGGCAGCGCGGATAAGGCACCCGCACCGGTCTGGCAGCTGCGCTACCCGCAGCTGACGCTCAGTGACAGCCAGCTGCGCTGGCGCGACGCCACCACCGCGCAGCCGGTGGTGCTGCAACTGGCAATCGACCAGGCCTCGCTGCAAGGCAACCCGCAGCAGGGTTTTGCGCTGGGCTGGCAGTCGCGGCTGGGGCGCGGCCAACTGGCGTTGCAGGCGCAGCTGGCGGCCAACCTGCAAGACGTCACCGCCACGCTGGACGCCCGCAATCTGCCGCTACAGGGCGTGGCACCGTACGCGCTGGACGCCACCACACTGCGCTTTGGCGGCGGCGAGTTATCGGCCAAGCTCAAAGGCAGCTGGATAAACCGGCGCTGGCAGGCAGATGGCCAGCTGGCACTGGCACGTTTTGCCTTGTACGAACCCGGCCAGCGCGAGCCGCTCTTGGGCTGGCAGCGCCTGCAGCTGGGCAACATCCGCGCGCGGCCGCAGCGCGTCAGCGTAGGCGACGTGCGGCTGCTATCGCCACAGCTGCGCTTTATCCTGGACGAACAGCGGGTGCCCAACTTTACCCACGTGCTGAAACCGCAAGCCGCCACGGCGCCGGTTGCGGCCAACCCCGCCGCCAACCCCGCTGCGCTACCGGTGGTGGACGTGCGTGCGGTACGGGTGCGTGACGCGCAGCTGGATTTTGCCGATCGTGGCCTGAACCCGGCATTCGGTACCCGCATTCACAGCCTGTCCGGTAGCGTGCTCGGCCTGTCCAGCCAGCCAGGGCGCCGTGGTACGGTGGCGCTGGATGGCCGCGTCGACCAGTACGGCGACGTGCGCATTCGCGGCAGCCTGTCGCCGCTGGATGTGACCCGCGACCTGGATATGGCGCTGAATTTCCGCAATATCCCGCTGGGCAGCCTCAACCCGTACGCCATGACCTTTGCCGGCTGGAAGATTACCGACGGCCGCCTCGGCACCGAGCTGCGCTACCTGCTGCAAGACCGCCAGCTGAAGGGCGATAACCGCATGGTGGTGGACAATATCCAGCTGGGTGAAGAAGTGGTGGATTACCAGGGCACGCGCCTGCCGCTGCGGCTGGCGGTGGCCATTCTGGAAGACAGCGATGGCCGCATCGACCTGTCGCTGCCGGTGGCCGGCAGCCTGGACGCGCCGGACTTCAGCTACGGCCACCTGGTGTGGCAGGCGCTGCGCAATGTGCTGGTGAAGGTGGCCACCGCGCCGTTCCGTGCGCTGTTCGGTGGCGAGGGCTTTGACGAAATCTACGCCGACGCCGGCGACGACCGTATTCCGCCGCCGGAGCGCGAAAAGCTGCACAAGCTGGCCGAGCTGCTGGCCAAGCGGCCCAAGCTGAAGCTGGCGCTGGGCGGCGGCTACGATGCCGCTGGCGATGCTGGCGCACTGGCACGGCAGCATGTGGATAGCGACATCCTGCAGCGTGCCGCGTACAAGCTGCACGCCGACGAGCCACTGCCGGTGCCCGACCTGGGCGACCCGGCCGTGCGTAGCGCGGTAGGTGACGCCTACAGCGTGCAGTTTGGCCGCCTTGCCTGGCTCAAGCGGGTGGCCAGCACGGCAGACACGCCGGCGCGGGCACAAGCCATGCGTGCCGAACTGCTGGCCGCCCGCAAGGTAGACGACAAGGCGCTGCAAGCGCTGGCTGGCGCCCGCGCCGCCGCCGCCCGGCAGCTGATGTTGGCCGCACAGCCTACCCTGGCCGAACGGATTGCCCTGCTGCCGCCGGAACAAGTGAAATCGGCGGCTGACGGCGTCCCCCTGTTGCTAAAGCTGCAGTAAATCCCCCTGCTACACCTTGGCTTGCCCTGGTGCACCAACGCCCCGCACGCCGGGGCGTTGTCATGCCTGCTTGCCCGCCCTGGGCGTTTGAAAGCGCTTTGACAGCCAAGCGTGGCAAGCTTGGTGCAAGCCGGCTTGCCTAATGCACTGCGCTGGTTCATACCACAGCAATGGCAATAAAACAGCGCCAGGCTGCGGGTATCCCCAATGGCCAGCGGTGTTCATGCCTGTTCTCATGCACCAGCCCGCTGCACGCGTGAGCAGATAACGATAAATAGAGAGAGGAAACACCCGATGAAGCTGTCTACCCGCCTGCTGATTCTTACCCTGGCCAGCCTGTTTGGCCTGCTACTGCTGGGTGGCATGTCGCTGTATTTCAAAAAACAGGGCTTGCTGCACGAAAAAGAAACCCAGATTACCCACTTGTTGCAGGTGGCAGAAAATATTGTAGAGCGCCACGCCAAGCTGGCGGCAGAGGGTAAGCTGCCCGAGGCCGAGGCCAAACAACAGGCGCTGAAAGCGCTATCCATGGTGCGCACCAAAGAGGTGTATTTCTTTGTGCGCGACAGCGGCAACGTGATGCTGTACCACCCGAAGGAGTCGCGCATCGGCAAGTATGACGACGGCGGCAAAGGGCAGGATGGCCGCACCTCGGTAGAGGTGTATGCCGAAGCGCTGGGCAAGGCACAGTACGGCATGGTGTACGTAATGGCCGCGCGCCCGGGCAGCGACGTGGACATCCCCAAGCTGAACGGTGTGGTGCGTGCCCAGCCCTGGGGCTGGGTGGTGGGCACCGGCTTTTTTGTGGATGATATCGACGAGATTTTCTGGCGCGAAGCGCGTCTGATGCTGCTGTTTGTGCTCATCGGCATTGTGGCCGTGGGTGTACTGGCCTGGTTGCTGTCGCGCAGTATCCTGCGCTCGCTGGGTGGCGACCCGGCCTATGCTGCGGCAGTGGTGCGCCGTATTGCCGAAGGCGACCTTACCGAAAAAATCGTGGTCAACGGCCCGTCAAGCAGCCTGCTGGGCAGCATGCACAGCATGCAGCACAAGCTGGCACAAATCATTACCGATATCCGCACCGGCAGCCACGATATTGCCGACGCCGGCAACCAGCTCAAGCAGCATATGGGCCATTTGCAAAGCGTGTCGCACAATGCCAGCGAATCCACCGCCTCGGCTGCGGCAGCCATCGAGCAGCTGTCGGTCAGCATCGACCACGTTACCGCCAGCGCCCGCGATAACGAAAACGATGCCCGCCACACGGTAGACGAGGCGGCCAGCGGTACGGTGCTGACCAGCGAAGCCAGCCGCCATATCGAACTGATTGCCAGCCAGATCGGCGAGGTGAATACCCAGGTGCACTCGCTGTCAGAACGCACACGCAACATCAGCGGCATTGCCGAAACCATTCGCGAGATTGCCAACCAGACTAACCTGCTGGCGCTGAATGCGGCGATTGAAGCCGCCCGGGCCGGTGAAACCGGACGCGGCTTTGCCGTGGTGGCCGACGAAGTGCGTAAACTGGCCGAGCGTACCGCGCTGGCCACCGACGAAATTTCGGCCATTGTGCAAGCCGTGGTGGCCGATACCGGCACGGTATCCAGCCAGGTGCAGAGCATCGCCCCGGTGGTAGAGCAAGGCGTGACCCGTGTGCAGGAGGCGTCCAGTGCGCTGCAGGCGATCAACAGCCGTGCGCAGGACTCGCTCAGCCGCATCCGCTCGGTAGCGCTGGCCATGTCCGAGCAGAGCAAGGCCGGTACCAGTATCGCCGGCAGCGTGGAGCAGGTGGCCGGTGTGGTGGAAGATGCTTTGTCCTCTGCCAGCAACGCGGTAGAGCAGGTGAATGCCATCCATCAGCAAGCCGAAGTCTTGCGTGCCTCGGTAAACCGCTTCCGCACCTAGCCCGCTGGCGGGCTGCCAAAGATGCCTCCTGCGGGAGGCATTTCTGTTTCTGCGGCGGTGTAGCCTGGGAGGTGGCGACGTTGCTAAGCACGCGCCAGGCCGGCGGTGGGGGCCTCGCTTCGCCCTTGACCCCCATCAATGCCCGGCACCACTAAAAATTGTGTAATCTGACGATTGGGGTGCTACATATGGTGGTGTGGTCATGGAATGGGAGCAGGCAATGGCATGGGTGGAACAAGACATTTCGCGTGAAGTGCTGCTGGAAAAATACGCCAAGAACGGCGAGCAGAGCATGAGCGAAGTACGCCAGCGCGTCGCGCGGGCGCTGGCCGAGCTGGAGAGCGACCCGGCGCGCTTTGCGCCCTTATTCTTTGCCGCACTGGACCAGGGCTTTATTCCAGGCGGGCGCATCAATTCGGCCGCCGGTACCGACCTCAAAGCCACCCTCATCAACTGCTTTGTACAGCCGGTGGGCGATGCGGTTTCGCAAAGCGAAAACGGCAAGGTCGGTATTTACGAGGCGCTGCTGCAGTCGGCGGAGACCATGCGCCGTGGCGGCGGCGTGGGCTACAACTTTAGCCGCATCCGCCCGCGTGGCGCCCAGGTCAAGGGCACCAATAGCCGCGCTTCCGGCCCGGTTTCCTATATGCGGGTGTTCGACCGCAGCTGCGAAACAGTCGAGTCGGCCGGCGCGCGCCGTGGTGCGCAAATGGGCGTGCTGGACGTGAGCCACCCGGATATCGAAGACTTCATCCACGCCAAAGACCAGGGCGATTTGCGCAATTTCAATATGTCGGTGGGCGTGTCCGACGCCTTCATGCAGGCGGTAGAGGCCGACGGCGACTGGCCGCTGACCCACGCCGTGGCCCCGGCCAACAGCGCCTTCCCCGGCAGCTACCAGCGCGAAGACGGCCTGTGGGTATACCGCACCGTGCGTGCGCGCGAGCTGTGGCAGCAGATCATGCACAGCACCTACGACCACGCCGAGCCCGGCGTGCTGTTCATGAGCAAGATCAACGCCGACAACAACCTGTCGTACTGCGAAGTGATCGAGTCCACCAATCCGTGCGGCGAGCAGCCATTGCCCGACTACGGCTGCTGCGACCTGGGTTCTATCAACCTGTGCGGCTTTGTGCGCCAGCCGTTTGGCGAGCACGCCAGCTTTGACTACGCCGCCTTCGAGCAGGTGGTGCGTACGGCCATCCGCATGCTGGACAACGTGCTGGACCTCACCGTGTGGCCGCTGGTGGAGCAAGAGCGCGAAGCACAAAACAAGCGCCGGGTGGGGCTGGGCTTTACCGGGCTGGGCGACGCGCTGATCATGCTGCGCGTGCGCTACGACAGCGAAGAGGGCAGAAGGTTGGCCGCGAGCATCGCCGAGCGCATGCGCGACGCCGCTTACGACGCCTCGGTAGACCTGGCTATCGAGAAGGGCGCGTTCCCGCTATTCGACGCCGAGCGCTACCTGGCGGCACCACACTGCGCCAGCCGGCTGCCGGCAGCGATTCAGGCGCGCATCCGCCAGCACGGCATCCGCAACTCGCACCTGTTGTCGATTGCGCCTACCGGTACCATCTCGCTGGCGTTTGCCGACAATGCATCCAACGGCATCGAGCCGCCGTTCAGCTGGTTCTACACCCGTAAAAAGCGCATGGCCGACGGCAGCCAGCAGGAATACCTGGTAGAAGACCACGCCTACCGCGTGTACCGCATGCAGGGCGGCGATACCAGCGCGCTGCCCGATTACTTTGTCAGCGCGCTGCAGATGAGCGCACTGGACCACATGCGCATGGTGGCGGCGGTGGCGCCGTTTATCGATACGGCGATCTCCAAGACGGTAAACGTGCCGGCCGACTATCCGTTTGACGACTTCGAAAGCCTGTACCTGGAAGCCTGGCGCGCCGGACTGAAAGGCATCACCACCTACCGCCCCAATAGCGTGCTGGGCTCGGTACTGTCGGTGGCGCCGGCTGCGGCCAACCCTGGCAGCCAGACGCTGCCGCAAGACCTGAACCAGAGCGACCCGGACCGCCGCATTACGCTGAACAGCGCGCCCAGCCCGGCGCTGGCCAGCCTCAAGTGGCCGCACCGGCCCAAGCTCAAGCACGGCAACCCGTCGTGGACCTTCATGGTAGAAGGCGAGGAGGGCGATTTTGCCGTGATGGTGGGTCATATCGATGGCAGCCAGCCGGGCGAAGCGGCGCTGCCGTTCGAATGCTGGGTCAATGGCGACGTGCCGCGTGGCCTGGGCGCCATCGCCAAAACGCTATCCATGGACATGCGCTGCCGCGACCGCGCCTGGCTGGCCGCCAAGCTGGACGCCCTGGCCGCCACCCGTGGCGACCGCCATTACCGCGTGGAGCTGGCCGACGGTGCGCTGCAGAGCAGCGCCGCCGCCGCCGCGCTGGCGCGCGTGGTGAAATACCGCGTGGCACAGCTGGGCGCGCTGGAAGGCGCCGACGGCGACGCCACGCCGGTGATGGACGCGCTGTTTGCCCGCAAGGAGCCCAAATCCGGTGCCGATGGCACCATCAGCTGGTCGGTAGATGTAGTCAACCCGCAAACCGGCGACGATTTTGCCCTGTTCGTGAAAGAGCTGGTGCTGCCCAATGGCCAGCGCCGGCCGTACTCCATGTGGCTGGCCGGCCACTACCCGCGCGAGCTGGACGGGCTGTGCAAGATGCTCAGCCTGGACATGCGCGTGATCGACCCGGCGTGGATAGGCATGAAGCTGCGCAAGCTGCAAAGCTACGCCGAGCCGCAGGCCGACTTTTTTGCCCGCACACCGGGCAGCGACAAGTCGCAAAGCTGGCCGTCTACCGAGGCGTATCTGGCGCGGCTGATCATCCACCGTTACGCCATGCTGGGCATCCTCAGCGAAGAAGGTGTGCCGGTAGAGGATATGGGCGTGATGGTGCCGGAGCAGGGCGAGCTGTTTGGTAACAGCGTGGTCAGCCCCGCGGCGGCAACCATGGCGGGCAAAGCCTGCCCCGAATGCGGTAACCGGGCACTGATCAAGAAAGACGGCTGCGAATTCTGCACCGCCTGCGGCCACGTAGGGGCGTGCGGCTAACCCGGTAAACGTGGTGACCCTGTGCCGCCTGCGGGCGGCATTTTGCTGTCTGCCACTGCTTTGGTATCGATTTCAGTATTTTTTGCCATGCAGCGAAAAGCCAGCCAGTGTGATGGTTAATTGCTTGGGGCTGCGGCGGGGTGTTTTCCAGCGTGACAGGGTTGGTAAGTGAAAGTTCATTGCCGATTAATATAATTTGTAGCGTGGGTGTCACTTGATTTGGCGCAAAAAGCGCTTGGCCAGAAAGCGTAGCCTGCAGGCATGAGATCGTTTTCATGAAAGGGCAAGAAAATGGCTGTTAGCGAATTCCACATCCCCGCACTTAACCTGATGGGCGCCGGTAGCGTACAAAAAGCAGTAGACGCCATGCAGGCCCGTGGTCTGCGCCGCACCCTGATCGTCACCGATACCGGCTTGGTGAAGGCCGGCCTGGTCGCCCAGGTGCAACAGAAGTTGGCCGCAGCGGATATCCAGTCTTTCGTGTTTGACGGTGTGCAGCCTAACCCCACTACGGCCAACGTGAATGCCGGCCTGGCGCTGCTGCAGGATAAAGCCTGTGACAGCGTGATCTCGCTGGGTGGCGGCTCGCCGCACGACTGCGCCAAAGCCATCGCGCTGGTGGCGGTGAATGGCGGCAAGATCCAGGATTACGAAGGTGTAGACAAGTCGGCCAAGCCGCAGCTGCCGCTGGTGGCCATCAACACCACCGCCGGTACCGCCAGCGAAATGACCCGTTTCTGCATCATTACCGACGAATCGCGCCATATCAAAATGGCCATTGTGGACAAGCACACCACGCCCATCCTGTCGGTGAACGACCCGGAAACCATGGTTGGCATGCCGGCCAGCCTGACCGCCGCTACCGGTATGGATGCGCTGACGCACGCGGTAGAAGCCTATGTCTCCACCGCGGCCAACCCGATTACCGACGCTTGCGCACTGAAAGCGGTCAGCCTGATTGCGGCCAACCTGCGTGCCGCCGTCAGCAATGGCAAGGACATGGTGGCGCGCGAGCAGATGGCTTACGCCCAGTTCCTGGCCGGTATGGCGTTCAATAATGCGTCGCTGGGCTATGTGCACGCCATGGCGCACCAGCTGGGCGGCTTCTACGACCTGCCGCACGGTGTGTGCAATGCGGTACTGCTGCCGCACGTGCAGGCGTTTAATACCCGCGTCGCATCGGCCCGCCTGGCCGATGTGGCGGTGGCGCTGGGTGCCGAAGCCAGTGCCGAGGCAGCATTGGCTACCATCCGTCAGCTGGCGGCCGATGTGGGTATTCCGGCCGGCCTGACCCAGCTGGGGGTGAAAGATGCCGATATTCCGACACTGGCGGCCAACGCGTTGAAAGACGCCTGCGGCCTGACCAACCCGGTGCAGCCGACGCAGGCCGAAGTAGAAGCGATTTATCGCGCCGCCCTGTAAGCGGGTAGCCTTATCGGGTAGTGCCCAAGCCGGTGCCTGTGCACCGGCTTTTTTGTGTGCCGGCCAGGGCTAGGGCGCGGCCGCACCGGCGGCCAGCATGGCGTCCACAAAAGCGGCGACCAGCGGCGAGCTGTCGCGTTCGCGCCAGGCCACGGTCAGCGTCATGTAGGCGTGGCTATCCAGCAGCGGCACATAGCAGATGCCGGGCAGCTGCACGCACTGCAGCGGTGCCGGTAGTACTGCTACGCCCAGCCCGGCGTCCACCAGGCCGATCTGGGTGGTGGCCTCACCGGCCAGCTGGTGGACGCGCCACTCGAAACCGGCCTCGCGTGCCAGTTTTTCCAGGCGGCGGGTAAGCCAGTTACCAGTGCTGGACGGGTAGCCGATGATGCGTTCGCCTGCCAGCTGTGTCAGGTCAATGCCGCTGCTGGCCGCCAGCGGGTGGCTGCGCGGCAGCACCGCGCACAGGCGGTCGCGCCGCACTTCGCGCAGTGCAATCCCCGGCGTGTCCTCTTCGCCATTGAAGCGCACCACGCCGACGTCCAGCTTGTTGCTGCCCAGTAGCTGGAACTGCTCGCGGGTAAATTCTTCGTGAAAGTGCAGGGTGACGTTGCCGTGTTGCTGGCGAAAGCGCTGCAGTGCGGCCGGCAGCAGCGACATCAGCGGCAGCGAGGAGGTAAAACCGATATTCAGCTCGCCAATTTCGCCCCGGGCGGCACGGCGTGCCTCGTCGGCGGCCTGGCTGGCGCCCTCCAGCAGGGCGCGCGCGCGTAGCAAAAAGCGCTCGCCGGCCGCGGTAAGTTTGACCGCACGCTGGTGCCGCTCGAACAGGCGTACGCCCAGCTCGTCTTCCAGCGCACGTATCTGCTGGCTAAGCGGCGGCTGTGCCATGTGCAGGCGCTCGGCAGCGCGGGTGAAGTGCAGCTCTTCGGCTACTGCCACGAAATAGCGCAGGTGTCGCAGCTCCATTTGATACTTTCAATGTATTAATGCTTATTGAAATATATATTGGACGTTGCCATGCGCCAAGCCTAGGCTGACACCATTCCCTGACAAGGTGTTGGATCATGTCTTGTGCTTCTGCTGTGCTGGCCCGTGTGGCTGGCGATACTACCCCGCATCACGCTGGCTCTGCCGCCTGGTGGCGCGCCACCTGGGCGGCGGCGATTGGCGGCTTTGCGACGTTTGCCCTGCTGTACGGCGTACAGCCATTGATGCCTTTGTTTGCCGCGCAGTATGGTCTGTCGCCCGCAGCGGCCAGCGCGGTGCTGTCTTCTGCCACCTTGCCCATGGCGCTGCTGCTGATTCCGGCCAGCCTGCTGGCGGAAAGGGTTGGCCGCACGCCCTTGATGGTGGCCTCGCTGGCCGGCGGGGTGCTGCTATCGTGGCTGGCGGTGTGGAGCAGCAGTTTTGGCTGGCTGCTGTGGTGGCGGGCGCTGTTTGGCGTGCTGATGGCGGGCTTGCCGGCGCTGGCGCTATCTTATCTGTCCGAGGAGCTGGCGCCGGAGTCCTTGGGGCGCGCGGTGGGCTTGTACATTGCGGCCAACGCGCTGGGTGGCATGAGCGGGCGCTACGTGGCGGCGGTGGTGGCCGACGCCTGGGGCTTGCAGGCCGGGCTGCTGGCGCTGGCGGTGATGGGTACCCTGGCCGCGCTGGTGTTCTGGAAGCTGCTGCCGCCGTCGCGCCGCTTTGTGCCGCGCCCGGTATCGCTGGCCAGTGTCTTGGCGGATAGCCGCCAGCATTGGCGTGACCCTGGTTTGTCGCGCCTGTTTTTGCTGGGCTTCATGCTGATGGGCGGTTTTGTCAGCCTGTACAACTACCTGGGTTTTCGCCTGCAGGCGGCACCGTTCGGGCTGTCGCAAAGCGCCATAGGCCTGATTTTCCTGCTGTACGTGGTGGGCATGGTGTCGTCCGGCCTGGGCGGGCGCTGGGCCGACCGCTACGGCCGCCGTGTGGTGTTGTGGAAAATGGTGGCGCTGATGCTGCCGGCGCTGCTGCTGACGCTGAGCCAGAACCTGTGGCTGGTGGTGGCCGGTGTGGCGCTGTTTACCTTTGGCTTTTTTGCCGCGCACTCGGTGGCAGCCAGCTGGGTTGGCCGCCGCGTGCAACACGCCCGCGCGCTGGCCTCGGCGTTTTACCTGACATCGTATTACCTGGGTTCGGCCTTTATCGGTAGTGGCTCCGGCCTGATGTGGCGGCTGGACGGCTGGCCGGGCGTAGCCGGGCTGATTGGTGCGCTATTGTGTCTGTGTTTGTACTTGACCTGGCAGCTGCGCAAAGTCGAGCCACTGCCGGTATTGAAATGATAGGGAGCATGCGATGACTCGCGACCAACAACTGGCGGCGGCTTGTGCCGCCGAGGGGCTGGACCCGAATGAGGCGCTGCAGATCGGCGGGCAGTACGTACCGCTGCTGCAGCACGGGCAGGAGCTGCACATTAGCGGCCAGATCCCGCGTGTGGGCAGCCAGGTGGTGGTATGCGGCCGCGTGGGGGAGCGCTGCAGCGAAGCCGAGGCGCAGCGTGCAGCCCGCATCGCCTGCCTGCGCGCGCTGGTGTTGCTGTATCAGCACCTGGGCTCGCTGGAGCGGGTAGCACGCATCCTGCGCCTGAACGTGTATGTACAAAGCGCGGCAGACTTCACCCGCCAGAGCGAGGTGGCCAATGGCGCCTCGGCCCTGCTGTACCAGCTGCTGGGCGAGGCCGGCGTGCACGTGCGTACCTCGGTGGGTGTTTACCAGTTGCCCAAGAACGCGGCGGTGGAGCTGGACATGGTCGCCATTGCGGCCTGATGTCAGGCTGGCGGATGACGCGGTGATGGCGTATACCGGATGAGTCACCACCAAGGAGTACGCCATGAGCCTGAACGTTGTTGCCATTTGTGGCAGCCTGCGGCAGAAATCCGCCAATAAAGGCCTGCTGCGCTACGCTGCGGCCAACCTGCCGGCAGGCATGCAGCTGACCATCGCCGACCTGTCCGATATGCCGTTTTACAACGCCGACATCAGCGACAAGCCCGCGCCCGTACAGCGCCTGCTGGGCCAGCTGGCCACTGCCGACGCGCTGCTGTTTGCCTGCCCGGAGTACAACTACTCCATCGCCCCGGCGCTGAAAAACGCGCTGGACTGGGCCTCGCGCGAGCCGGGCAACGCGCTGCTGGCGGGCAAGCCGGCGGCCATCATGGGGGCCGGTGGCGGCATGGGAACCTCGCGCGCGCAGTACCACTTGCGCCAGGTGTGCGTGTACCTGAACCTGCACGTACTGAATCAGCCCGAGGTATTTGCCAATGCCTTTGCCGGCGGGTTTGACGGTGATGGCAACCTGCTGGACGCGACGATCCAGGAAAATATCCGCAAGCAGTTGGCCGCATTGCAGGCCTGGCATGCACAGCTGAAAGGCTGATGCCGTTCCGGCATTGGCCACGCAACAAGGCCGCGCCCCGGGCGCGGCCTTGTTGTTTTCATCGCCCGGGTGGCTAGGGGCTATACCATAGCTCTTTGCGTTGTAGCGGTGTTTCCGCCGGTAGCAAGGGATTGTCCAGCCGGATGACCACCCGCTTGTTCAGCTGCAGCCGGCGCAGGGCGCCTGCATGGAACTGCCGGAACAGGCGATCGAAGCTGCCGTCGGCGATGGCACGCTCCAGCCCGCTTTCCAGTATGCCTGCCAAGGTCTTGTTGCCCGGCGCCACAAAGAAGTAGAACGCCGTGGGGTAGTGGATCAGGATATGCGGGTCGATGCTGATACCGCTATTGCGATGCGCTTGGTACTCGTTTTCCACCTCGATCACAGCGCGTGGGAAATAATCGAAACGTTGCTGGTTCAGCATGCTGAATAGCGGCTCGTAGTCGGACGAGGTCAGTACGGTCAGGCCGGCTGCGCGCAGGATATTCACGTCCGGCCAGTCATGGCCTTGGCCGGCGCTATAGGCGCGCAGGTCATTGATATTATGCACATCGGCCAGCAGTTGTTCCCGGCCTTCCCCCAGCAGGGCAACCCGCCAGCCTATCAGCCCCTTGTACAGCGGGATGCGTACCGGCTGAAGCTGGTGTTCACGCTCTTTGCTGGTCATCGTCCATAGCAGGTCTATGCTGCTGTCCGGGCGCTGCAACTGCAGGATGGCGCGGCTTTGTACCATCGGGCGGGCAGCTTGCAGCTTGCAGTTTTCACCGGCCTTGGTGCAGGCCAGGCGCAGCAGCCCCAGCATGTACTGCTGTTGCGGGTCGTTGGCAGTAGCCAGTAGCGGGTAACGGATGGTAATGGCCGCCTGGCTGCAGGCTGTTAGCAACACACACAGCCAGGCGATATGGCGCAGCGATAACATGATAAAGGCCTCCATTGCCGTAACATTGCATCATAGGGTCATATCCCTGATCTGCATAAATTACCGCAGACCAGGGCCTGCACCCATGATGGGCGACTTACTGGATGATGCCGCCGCCCAGGCAGATATCGCCGTCGTACAGCACGGCAGACTGGCCAGGTGTTACCGCCCACTGTTTGTCGCTAAAGGTCAGCGTGGCTTTGCCATCCACTACCGGCGACAGGCTGCACGGCGCATCGGCCATGCGGTAGCGGTTTTTGGCGGCGTAGCTGCCGGCAGCGGGTGCCTGTGGCAGCGTCCACGACAGGTCGTCCATCTGCAGCGTCGGCTTCAGCAGCAGCGGGTGGTCGTGGCCCTGTACGACGATCAGACGGTTGGCCGCCATGTCCTTGCCGGCTACAAACCACGGGTCGCCGGTGCCATCCTTGGCGCCGCCGATGTTCAGGCCCTTGCGCTGGCCCAGGGTGTAAAACATCAGGCCAACGTGCTCGCCTACCACTTTGCCGTCTGGTGTCACCATCTCGCCCGGCTTGGTGGGCAGGTAACGCTGCAGGAACTCGCGGAACGGGCGTTCGCCGATAAAGCAGATGCCGGTGGAGTCTTTCTTGCCGGCAGTGGGCAGGCCGGCCTCTTCGGCCAGGCGGCGTACTTCGGTTTTATGGATATCGCCCAGCGGGAACATGGCACGCGCCAGCTGGTGCTGCTGCAGACGGTACAGGAAGTAGCTCTGGTCTTTGGTGTGGTCCACACCCTTCATCAGGTAGTGCAGACCGCCCTGTTCCAGCTTGCGGGCGTAATGGCCGGTGGCGATACAGTCGGCACCCATGGCCATGGCGTAGTCCAGAAAAGCCTTGAACTTGATCTCTGCGTTGCACAGCACGTCCGGGTTGGGGGTGCGGCCGGCCGAGTATTCTTTCAGGAAGTACGAAAACACGCGGTCTTTGTATTCCTTGGCAAAGTTCACGATTTCCATATCGATGCCGACAATGTCGGCCACGCTCATCGCGTCCAGCGCATCCTGCTTGATGGAGCAGTACTCGTCGTCGTTATCGTCTTCCCAGTTTTGCATGAACACGCCGATAACCTCGTGGCCTTGCTGCTTCAGCAGCCAGGCTGTTACCGATGAATCCACACCGCCGGACATGCCGACAACAATACGTTTCTTACCCGTCACGGGGAAAATCCTTCCTTCCAAAGTGCAAGAGGCACCACCACCGGTGGTGCCCCGAAATGTCGGAACCAGCTATCCATTACCCACATCTGGTCACTGTCGATATCCTGCAGCGCCACGGCATGGTGCTCATCAAGCAGCAGCGGGGCGCGAAACACATCGGCCGATGGCCGGTGATAGCGCAGTAGCCGGTGATCCTGCAGCAGGGCCAACAGGCCGTGCAGATTATGCGTGTGGTCGATGCAGTCCATGCGGCCTATCAGGCGGGCGTCTTCATGGTTACCGCCCTGGTCTTCTGCAATAGGCAGCACCTGCGCGACGATCTGGTAATACGCCAGCACCACATCCTGCAGCGCGGCACGTTCCTCGGCCGCGTTGTCGGCCTGGCGCAGACGTTGTTCGAACCAGATCAGGGCATCGGGCTGCAAATCAATGGCACTGCTGCGATCGCAACCGTAATGGTAACAGAGGGTTAGCACCTCTGCACCGGCCCGCGGGGCGGGCAGGGCAAGGCATAACAATAAAAGCAGGGCTGCCCGGCGCATGCTGGCTAGCGGCCGTGGTGATAAATGCAGGCCAGCGGCAGGCGCTGACCTGCCAGGTAGTCATCCAGGCAGCGGCCCACCAGCGGGCTGCGCCACATGGCTTGTCGTGCGCGGATCTCATCCGGTGTCAGCCAGACGGCCTCTACGATGCCCTCGTCCAGCTGGCTGCGTGTCGGTTGGCCAGCGGCCTGGCACACGAAGGCAAAGCGCAGATAGGTGATACCGCTGCTATCGTCTTTGTCTGCCAGGTAAATACCGCTTAGTGCCACAGGGTTGGCCGCATAGCCGGTTTCTTCCAGCGCTTCACGCGCTACCGCCTGCAACAGCGTTTCGCCGTATTCCAGGTGGCCAGCCGGCTGGTTCAGGCGCAGGCCGTGTTCGGTGTTTTCACACACCATCAGGAAGCGGCCATCGCGTTCGATGATGGCGGCCACGGTGGTGTTGGGTTTCCACTGCGTATCGGGAGTAGGGCTGCTCATATCAATTGACAATCGTTATCATTTGTTTCTAATATACACGTATTGCGACTTATTCTTAATCATCAACGGGTGCTGCCATGTACGTTTGCCTTTGCCACGGTGTAACCGACCGCGACATTCGCCAGGCTGTCTTTGACGGCGCCGTCACCATGCGCGATCTGGCGCGTGAGCTGGGCGTAGCCACCGAGTGCGGCCGCTGCGCCTGCAGCGCCAACCAGGTGCGCAAGCAAAGCCTGCTGCAAATCAGCGAACCCGAGCTGGTAGCAGCCTGATTTTTCTGCAGAACCAGCCGCATTTCTATTGCATTTTGGCGCTTGCCGCCACGCTTGTCATTGCATAAATCTGTGCCATAATCCGTGCAATTCGATATAGCAGGAGGTCACGGCCATGCAAGGCGACAAGAAAGTCATCAAGTTTCTGAACCAGATCCTCAAAACCCAGCTTACCGCCATCAACCAGTACTTCCTGCACGCCCGCATCTTCAAGAATTGGGGCCTGAAAGAGCTGAACGAGCACGAATACCACGAATCCATCGTGGAAATGAAAAACGCCGACAAGCTGATCGAGCGCATCCTGTTCCTGGAAGGCCTGCCCAATCTGCAAGACCTGGGCAAGCTGTACATTGGCGAGAACACCCAGGAGATCCTGGAATGTGACCTGAAACTGGACACCGAAAGCCTGCCGCTGCTGAAAGACGCCATCGCCTACTGCGAGTCGGTAAAAGACTACGTCACCCGCGACCTGCTGACCAGCGTGCTTGATAGCGAAGAAGAGCACATCGACTGGCTGGAAACCCAGCTGGGCCTGATCGAAAAACTGGGCCTGGCCAACTACCAGCAGAGCATGATCGAAGACTGAGCGTCTTCAGCCGTATTGCCGTAAAAAAAGCCCGTCGGATGACGGGCTTTTTTCATACCAATTGCCAAAGGCGACTGTAATACCACATCGAAATAGGCTTTTCTTTATGACTTGTTTGGCGTTGAATTTATAGAAAGATGGCTTTAATTTGTAAATGGCATAAAATGTCATTTACATGAGGTGAGCCGGCAAGAATAATGGGCAAACTGAATTTCTACTCGGTTTGCTTGCATGCCCACCCTTGAGATAGAAACAGACAATACCGCCAGCCATCATGCACCAGCACCAGACCTTGGCTTGCTTGGCCTAGTGTTGCTGGCCCAATTCCACGGCGTTGCCGCTGACCCGGCGCAGTTGGCACACCAGTTTGCCGCTGGCAGCCAGCCCTTCAGCGAAACCGATCTATTGCTGGCAGCCAAGTCGCTGTCACTCAAAGCCTCTATTGTCAAACAGCCCCTTGCCCGCTTGGCACGGGTCAATCTGCCAGCCATGGTGCTGCGTGATGACGGCCAGCAGCTGATTCTGGCCCGCGTTGAAGGCGACAAATTTCTGGTCCACGACTTGAAAGCCGGCCGCCCGCAAGTCTTGTCTGATAGCGACTTTGCCGCACGCTACCAGGGTCGGCTGTTGTTGATGACCTCGCGTGCCTCGGTCGCCGGTGTGCTGGCCAAGTTCGACTTCACCTGGTTTATCCCGGCCATCGTCAAATATCGCCGGCTTTTGCTGGAAACACTGGCCGTATCGTTGGTCTTGCAACTGTTTGCGCTGATTACCCCGCTGTTTTTCCAGGTAGTGATGGATAAGGTGCTGGTGCACCGTGGCTTTACCACGCTGGACGTGATCACCGTGGGCCTGTTGGTGATCTCGGTATTCGACATCCTGCTGTCGGCGCTGCGCAGCTATGTGTTTTCGCATACCACCAGCCGTATCGATGTCGAGCTGGGCGCACGCCTGTTCCGTCACCTGCTGGCTTTGCCGCTGGCTTACTACGAAGCTCGGCGCGTGGGCGATACGGTGGCGCGGGTACGCGAGCTGGAAAACATCCGCAACTTTCTTACCGGTCAAGCGCTCACCACAGTGCTGGACCTGCTGTTCTCGGTGGTCTTCCTGGCGGTGATGTTCTACTACAGCGGCTGGCTCACGCTCATCGTGCTGGTCTCGCTGCCGTGCTATGCCATCTGGTCTGCGTCGCTTACCCCATTGCTGCGCCAACGGCTGGACGACAAGTTTGCCCGCGGTGCCGACAACCAGGCCTTTCTGGTGGAATCGGTCGGCGGCATGGCCACCGTCAAGGCTATGGCGGTGGAGCCGCACATGACCCGCCGTTGGGACCAACAGTTGGCTGCCTATGTGGCCGCCAGCTTCCGCGTCACCCGGCTAGCCAATATTGGCCAACACGGTGTGCAGCTGATCCAGAAACTGGTCACCGTCGCTACGCTGTGGTTGGGTGCCCGCCTGGTCATTGATGGTGAGCTGTCTGTGGGGCAGCTGGTGGCTTTCAACATGCTGGCCGGCCAGGTGGCCGCGCCCGTCATTCGCCTGGCCCAGTTGTGGCAAGACTTTCAGCAGGTTGGCATCTCGGTAGAACGCCTGGGGGACATCCTCAATACCCGCACCGAGCTGCCCGCCAGCCGCGCAGCGCTGCCCCCTATCCAGGGG
Source organism: Vogesella aquatica (assembly GCF_028548455.1). Taxonomy (GTDB): domain Bacteria; phylum Pseudomonadota; class Gammaproteobacteria; order Burkholderiales; family Chromobacteriaceae; genus Vogesella; species Vogesella aquatica. The sequence continues at coordinate 144,964 of NZ_JAQQLF010000005.1, read as the reverse complement.
CAAATCGCGTTTGACGATGTCAGCTTTCGTTACCGTGCCGACGGCCCCGAAATCCTCAAAGGCCTCAGCCTGCTGATCCGCCCCGGCGAGATCATCGGCATCGTTGGCCGCAGCGGCTCAGGCAAAAGCACGCTGACCAAACTGGTACAGCGCCTGTATGTGCCAGAGCGTGGCCGGATACTGATAGACGGCAACGACCTGGCATTGGCCGACCCGGCCTGGCTGCGCCGCCAGATCGGCGTGGTGCTGCAAGAAAACCTGCTGTTCAACCAGAGCGTGCGCGACAACATCGCCCTGGCCGACCCAGGCATGCTGCTGGAGCGCGTTATCCAGGCCGCCAAGCTGGCTGGCGCGCACGACTTCATCATGGAGCTGGCCGAAGGTTACGACACCATTGTTGGTGAACACGGCAGCAATCTGTCCGGCGGCCAACGCCAGCGCATCGCCATCGCCCGGGCGCTGGTAGGCAACCCGCGCATCCTGATTCTGGACGAGGTCACCAGTGCCCTCGATTACGAGTCCGAGCGGGCGGTGATGCAGAACATGCGCGTCATCTGCCACGGCCGCACCGTACTCATCATCGCCCACCGCCTGTCCACCGTCCGCCACGCCCACCGCATTGTGGCCATGGACAAAGGGCAGATCGTGGAAGGCGGCCTCCATGACGACCTCATCCGCAAACCGGGTGGCTATTACGCCCACCTGCATAGCCTGCAGCAAGGATAAGCACCATGAAACACTGGCTACAGGGCCTCACCGATTTCTGGCAACGCTACCGGCAAGCCTTCGTCCACAGCTGGGCCATGCGCGCCGAGCTGGCCCCCGTACCGCGCACCCGTGAAGAGCTGGCGTTTATGCCTGCCCACCTGGCGCTCACCGACACCCCGGTATCGCCGCTGCCGCGCTGGAGCATGCGCCTGATCGTGGCGCTGTTTGGCATTGCCCTGCTGTGGGCCTGGTTTGGCCAGCTCGACATCGTGGCGGTAGCCGACGGCAAAACTGTGAGCGGCGGCCGCACCAAAACCATCCAGCCGCTGGAAACCGCCGTCGTACGCAGCATTCACGTACGCGATGGCCAGTACGTGCGCGCCGGGCAAACCCTGCTGACGCTGGGCGGCAGCGACAGCGACAGCGACGTACGCAAAACTCGTGACAGCCTGCAAGCGGCCAACCTGGCCGCCGCCCGGTACCGCAGCCTGTTAGCCGCGCAGGCCAGCGGCACCGCCCCGCAGTTGGGCGCGGTAGCCGGTGCCGACGCGAGCGCCCTGCAGGCAGAGCAGGCACTGGCCAGCGGCCAGTGGCAAGCCTACCTCAGCAAGCGCGATGCGCTGGCGGCCACCCTGCGTCAGCGCGAAGCCGAGCTGGCCACCACCCAACAGCTGATTGCCAAGCTGCAAGCCACCAGCCAGCTGGCCGACGCCCGCGAGCAGGACTTCAAAAACCTGCTGGAACAGAACTTCATCTCCAAACACGCCTGGCTGGAAAAACAGCAAGCCAAGCTGGAACAGCGCAGTGACCTGGCCGCCCAGCAAAGCCGTGCCGTCGAAATCCAGGCCGCCATCCAGAACCAGCGCCAGGAGTTGGCCGCACTCAGCGCCAGCTTCCGTAGCGATGCACTGGACCAGCTGCGTCAGGCTGAAGATCAGGCGCGCCAGTATCAGCAAGACAGCAGCCGCAGCCAACAGCGCCAGGCCTGGATGACGCTTACCGCCCCGGTAGCCGGTACCGTGCAACAGCTGACGGTGCACACCGTGGGCGGCGTAGTGACCGAGGCGCAACCGCTGCTGGCCATCGTGCCGGACAAGGAAACGCTGGAAGTAGAAGCCATGGTGCAAAACAAGGACATTGGCTTTGTACGGGTGGGGCAGCCGGTGACGGTGAAAGTGGAAAGCTTCCCCTACACCCGTTACGGCTACCTGGAAGGCAAGGTGGAAAGCATCAGCCACGACGCGCTGCAGGACGAAAAGCGCGGCTTGGTGTACCAGGCCCGCGTACGGCTGCCTAAAACGTGGCTGCTGGTAGACGGCACCCGGGTCAACCTGACGGCCGGGATGGTGGTGAGTGCGGAAATAAAGACCGGGAAGCGGCAGGTGATGGATTATTTTTTGAGTCCGCTAAAAGCTAATTTGGCGGAGAGTAATCGAGAACGATAGAAGTGAAAATGTATTTCTTATTGTGTATTGGTTGGAGTTGAGATGAAAAGAATCATTATTGCCTTGCTGGTTATTGCTGTCGCATTTTATGCAATGTCAGACAGGGGTGAAAATATTGTCTTCATAAAAAAACACACAACAGGTTTTTTTGAAATTGAATACTGTCCCGTTTTCTTTAAGTCATCCAGTCAGGTTGTTCGTTTTAGCTTCTTCCCTGGAGAGACTGATGCAAAAGTTATTTTTGCATCAATTGGTACATTGGCTGCCAAAGGGGAGGTGATATTTATTGATGACGTGGAAGATAAAAAACTAACCTACAGAAAGAGTGATATGTATCGCCCCTATATATGGGATGGCAATGTGCGCATTACCGATGATTTTCCTTGGGGGAATAAATGTCGCCGTTATAAATTATTAGTGAAGGAGCCGTTTGATGAAGATTTGCAGATAAGTCTGTGGAGTAGAGGTGGATAATGATTTGCATTTTACAGGTGGTAAATTAAGTATATTCGGTAATGTACGCTTTGAATGATATGATATTTTAAATTCCCGTGTTCGTGAGTGGTTTAAAAGGCGCTAATGGTTGGAAGGGTAATATTCTTGCTGTTGATTTTGGAATTTTCTGACTGAATTATTTTGTATTAAAGGTGAAAATTCTATGCGGTTTGCTGTCCAGTCCCGGACGATTACGCACCTGCTTTTTGAACAGTTCGGGATGTGATTTCTGCCACTGTTTCATCGCCAGCAATGGTGTCTGATGCGCCAGCATCCTTTGCGGCAGATGCTGGTTGTACAACAAGACATAACGCAGCAGCGTCGCCTCCAGATCTTGCCCAGACTCAAAGCGGTGCGTGGCCAGCACCTCACTGATACGCCCGTTGAAGCGCTCTACCATGCCATTCGTCTGCGGGTGGCGAGGCTTGGTTAACCGGTGCTCGATCGCCAGCGCTACGCACAGCTGATCGAATTCATGGTGACCGCTGGCCTGCTTCTGCTTATTGAACAGACGGTCGGTGAACTCGCTACCGTTATCTGTCAGCAGGGTGCGGATGTGGCATGGGCTGGCTTTATGCAGCGCCGCCAAGAATTGCCTGGCCTCTTTCGCCGTCTTGCTCGGGCGTAGCTGGGCAAATACCCACCGGGTAGCGCGGTCGATGGCGACAAACAGATAGCGGCGCGAGGTTTCATCCGGCATTTGCGGCAAGTATTTGATATCCATGTGGAAATAGCCAGGCTCGTAGGCTTTGAATGGCTTGCTGGCCGGGGTGATTGGCCGCGTATCCAGATCGCGCAAGTTACCTACACCGTGCCGACGCAGACAGCGGTCCAGGCCGGAGCGGGAGACGCCCGGATTGAGGAATTCGCGTACGACGACAAGCAGATCGTCCAGGCCCAGACGGCAAAGCTTTCGCAGCTCAACCGCCACGATTTCTTGCGCCGGGCTGAGGGTAGTCTGCAGGCGGTGGGCGGTATGGGGCTGGTCCAACACGCTGTCGCGTTGCTTCCACTTGCGGATGGTGTGGATGCTGACATTGAAGCGTGCGGCCAACTCGGCAAGCGTGCCGGTAGCGTGCTTGATTTCCTCGCGGATAGCGGGGGTGGTGCGGGCTTGTTTGTGCAGTTTGACGATCATGGGTTGGGTGCTCGGGAGAGTTGTAGCAGGATACCCATGACTTCTCGTGCTGTGTTCAGTTTGAGTAGCCGATTGCTTATATGATCGTCAGGGATGCGACATGTCAGCGATAACGGCGAATTGTTTACCTTGCAAGAAGTGGGCGTCGCCAGCCTGAATACCGCTTTTACCAATACCAACACCGCCCTGAACGGTGGCAACATCCTCGCTCAGCAAGGCAGCTACACCCGTGCGGACGGCAATACTGCCCAAATGGGAGACGTGAACTTTGTAGCTGACACCAAATACACTGACTACAAGCAAGCCGATGCCACACTGGATATCGAAAAGCTACTGCTGCAGCTATCCCTGCCCAATCTTCGTGGTTACGGCCGCCTGAAGGATCTGAATGTGGCCGCAATGGAAAGTGCACCATTGCGCAGCATACTTATCCAGTATCGTGATGCCCCGACCAAAGCGGCGCAGTTTGCACTAATCGATGCCTTGATTGATGAATGGGTCAAGACAGACCCGCAGTACAAGCCTGTGAAGTTCATGGCGGCAATGCAAGACTCAAGGTCTAGCAACGTTATCGTTGTTGATAGCCCTGAAAATTTTCAGCAGATCATTATTGGGGAAAGTATCGACGAAGGGGAGTATGCCCGCAAAGTCGCTATTTCGAATGCATTCAATGGTACCAACCTGACAGAAATTTACCTGCGTAGCGACCTGGTAGCCGAATTCAAAAAGCAATTTGACGGGTTCTACAATCAGCTAAAGGAAAGCCTGTACGGGACAATTCTGCCCCAGACTAGAGCCGGTGCCATCTTCAGCGAGATCGTTCAGTTCATTCCGTACACACAGGATAATGGCGAGCGCCTTTATGCCCTGCCTTCGGATGGCGGCAATAAGCTACGCAGTTATTTTGATATCCAGTATCAAAAGAAGGGTGCGCAGAGCATTGTTGAGCTGTCTGACTACATTCTGCAAACCAGCAAAACTGGTAAATTTGATGCCAATCTCTCACTACTACTCGGCCAAGTACTAGACCAGCAAGTAAGCCTGGCACAGCAATCTGGTGAGTTGGAAACAATCAGGCCATATGTTGCCTCCAGTGCGTCACTCGGTGGCGGTATCAAGTTAGGTGGTATTGGAAACGAGACTGTCAATGGCACTAGTGGTAATGATGTCTTGTTTGGTTTGGCTGGTAACGACGTACTGAATGGAGGTGCCGGTGATGACACCCTCGAAGGCGGCGACGGCGACGACGTACTCAACGGCAACGACGGCGCCGACATCCTGCGTGGTGGCGCGGGTAACGACACCCTGACCACCGACTGGTGGGCGTGGAACAACACCTTCGAAGGCGGTGCCGGCAACGACAAGATGGTAGGCAGTTACGCCAAGGACACCTACGTGTTCAACTTGGGCGATGGCCAGGACACCATTATTGACTCGGCGGCCCAGTACCGAGACTACGCAGACTGGAATGCCAATTACCACGATGAGTTGCGCTTTGGTGCCGGTATCAGTAGTGATCAATTATGGTTTAGCCGCAGTGGCAATGATCTCCAAGTCAGTGTTGTTGGTACGGAAGATCAAGTCACTATCACCAACTGGTACGCAGACAAGGCTTGTCAGATTGAAACTGTACGCGCTGGCGATGGAAAGGCGCTGTTGTCTAGCCAGGTCCAGAACCTGGTTAGCGCCATGGCAAGCTTTAGTCCTGCTGCTGCTGGTCAAGTGACGCTGAGTGCTGACTATCGAGAGGCGCTACAAACAGTACTTGTTGCTAACTGGAAGTAAGGCCTGGCCAGCCCTATTGGCTAGCTGTAAATAAGAACCCCGCCATTTGGCGGGGTTTGTCTTGTGCGGCCAACCTTTGCGGCCAACCTTACTGCGCGGCGGAGGCCTCGGCCGGGGCGGGTTCTTCCGGCTCCTGCCATGGCAGCGCTACGTTGTGGTTGTTTACTTTCAGGATGCCTTCGTTGAACAACAGGCTGGTACTGATCTGGCCCCCTTCGCGGCGGATCAGCTTCTGCGCGGCCCATTCGTCCAGCTGGGCAGACAGCAGGCTGCGCGCCAGGGCGTCGATTTCTTCCAGGTTCGGCTGCTCTTCGGCGCTGGCGTCCACGGTAAACAGGTTGCGTGCTTGCGCTACTACCAGGTTTTCCAGGGTTTGCTGCGGCAGCTCGATATTGGCCTGTGCGGTAAAGCGCTTCAAGAATAGCAGGGTGTTTTTCAGGTCGCTCTGCTGGAAGCCTTTCAGCGCCAGGCTGCCGCTGGCTTGCGCCACGCCGCTAGGCATTTTGAGGTAGAAGGCATTCACCATCAGCTTCGGGTCGTTCTGCAGCAGGGGCAGGCCTTCTTTCACGATGGTGTCGAGGTATTTCTTGCGCAGCTGCGCGGGCTCCAGGCCCTGGAAGGGCAGCTTGCCCAGCGCGTCGTCCAGTTTTACCAGGGTAGGGCCGTGCAGGTGGTTGGCCGAAATGTCCAGCTTGAACGGGCCGTACACGCTGTCGTTGTAGGCAAAACGCTCGAAATCCAGCTTGCCGCGGGTGTTGACGAAGTCGTCCTGCTCGCTGGTGACAATCTGGTACTTCAGCTTGGACAGGCCCACGTTGGACGGACGGAACTCGCCGGACGGGTTGATGAACTCGCCCACGCGCACGCGGCCCACCAGGTAGATCAGCTCGTTCAGCTTGATGCTATAGGGGATGGCTTCGTTCCAGTTGAGCTTGATGTCGCCCACCGTCAGCTCGCTGCTGCCCAGCTTTACCCCGCTGCTGCCGGGGCGGACTTCGGACAGGTACTTCACGCTGTCGAAGGCAAAGCGGCCTTTCGGGCCGGCTTCCAGCGTAAAGCCCGGGCTGGTGGATTCGACGTGGTATTCCTTGTAGCCGGCCTGGTAATTGACTTTCAGGTCAAAGCCTTTCCAGTTCATTTTTACGCCAGCCAGCGTTTCTTCGTAGTCGAAGGTCGGGATAGAGACCGCCAGCTCGCCACCACCGGTCAGGCCCAGGCGGTTGACCACCGTAATGGGTGGCGCGTCGCCAAAGAAGCGTTGCAGGGTCTTGCGCGTGGCATCGCTCATGTCGAACTCGGTGCGCACAATGGCGCGCGCCGGGCGCAAGTCCATGTCGAACAGGCCGGGTAGCAGGCCGTGGCGGACCTGGTGGCGGTAGCGCAGCGTGCCGCCTAGCAGCGGGCGCAGGTTTTCCGGCAGCAGGCCGATGTAGGGGCCTAGCAGCTGCTGGTTCAGCGCCAGCTCGGTGGTTTCTTCGGACGAGAACCAGCCGCGCTCGTACTGGTGCGATTTCACCGTGAATACCGACATCGCGGCAATCATGCGGTGCTGTTCGGCCAGGGTTTCTTCGGCCTTGATGCCCGCCCAGTAGGCAAAGCCACTGTACAGTACGAAGGCACCGGCGATGCCGGCGGCAGCCAGTTTGAGGTGTTGCTTGTTAACGTTCACGATCCGGCCTGAAAAACGAAATGAACAGGCATCTTACAATACCTGCGCCGGCTTATGAATCGGCATGCAGGCCGATGTTGGCCGCAGCACCCTTGTGCGTTGAATTTTCATGGCATTTTGCGCGGTTTTCTGAGCATTAGGCTGGCGAATGTGCTGGGTTTCAATAAAGCAATAGGTGTAAAATGAGGCATTGTCTCTACGTACCATGAGGTTTGACGCATAAATGGAATGGCTTAACGGTCTGATCGACCTGCCCTGGTGGGGCTATATCGTGGTGGCGCTGGTGCTGACCCACATCACCATTGCCTCTGTCACCATTTTCCTGCACCGCCATCAGGCGCACCGTGCGCTGGACTTGCACCCGATTCCTAGCCATTTCTTCCGTTTCTGGCTATGGCTGACTACCGGCCAGGTTACCAAGGAGTGGGCTGCCATCCACCGCAAACACCATGCGCGTTGCGAAACTGCCGAAGACCCGCACAGCCCGCAAGTACTGGGTATCGACAAGGTACTGTGGCAAGGCGCCGAGCTGTACCGTACCGCCTGCCAAGACCGCAGCATCATGGAAAAATTCGGCCACGGCACGCCGGACGACTGGCTGGAGCGCCACGTGTACACCGGCCAGACCGGCAAGGGTATCTTGCTGATGCTGGTGATCGACCTGGTATTGTTCGGTGCCGCCGGTCTGGCGATCTGGGCGGTGCAAATGGCCTGGATCCCGTTCTTTGCCGCTGGTGTGATCAACGGCATTGGCCACTACTGGGGCTACCGCAACTTCGAAAACGAAGATGCCTCTACCAATATCGTGCCTTGGGGCATCCTGATCGGTGGTGAAGAGCTGCACAACAACCACCACACCTTTGGCACCTCGGCCAAGCTGTCGTACAAGTGGTTCGAGTTTGATATTGGCTGGATGTATATCCGCATCATGGAAATCCTGGGCCTGGCCAAGGTACGCAAGGTAGCGCCGCGCCTGGTGCAGACTGCGGCCAACCCGCAGCTGGATCTGGATCAGCTGCAAGCCATCATCGCCAACCGCTACGCCGTAGCGGCCCGCTATGCGCGCGAGCTGAAGGACGTGTACCGTGCCGAGGCCGCCAAGATCCAGCTGCCGGAGCTGGGTAATACCGACCTGGCACGCAAGATGAAGGTATGGCTGAAGCAGGACGCCAAAGACACTCCGATGGCCGAGCGTGCCCAGTTGGCCGCCGTACTGGCCAAGAGCCAGGTGCTGAACACCGTGTACAGCATGCGCCAGGAGCTTACCCGCCTGTGGGAGCGTTCTTCGCTGAGCCGTGACGAGCTGCTGAAAGAGCTGCAGGACTGGTGCAACCGCGCCGAGGCCAGCGGTATCGAATCGCTGCAGCGCTTTGCACAAAGCCTGCGAACTGCCGCGGTAGCCTAATCCCGCTACCAGCCGAAAGCGCCGCCTTATGCGGCGCTTTTTTTATTGCAGCCGGCGCAGCTGCGCTACAATCCGCGCTTTCCCTTGTTATTGCTACAGGAGCTGCCATGAGTATCTATCGTCATCTGCCGGGTAAACGCATGTCCGAAGCCGTGGTGGTCAACGGCCTGATCTACACCGTACAGGTGCCGGAAAGCGGCCAGGGCAACGCCCGCGAGCAGACGGCAGAAACCCTGGCGCTGGTAGACAAGGTGCTGGCAGAGCTCGATAGCGACAAGACCCGCATTATTGAAGCCACCATTTTCATGCCGGACCTGGCCGAATTCGACCAGATGAACGAAGCCTGGGACGCCTGGGTAGCCGAAGGCCACGCGCCGGTGCGCTGCACGGTAGGTGCCAAGCTGGCGCACCCGGACTGGAAGGTAGAGATCCGCATTGTGGCCGCGCGCTAGGTTTTTGCGGCGGTAAAAACAACAAGGGCAAGGTCGCCAGACCTTGCCCTTGTTGCATGCTGCGGCCAACGTTGGCCGCACGGGGGCGCCGTGTTAGTGCCCGGCGTCCACCACCGGTGCGGCCCCGGCTGCCGCCTTGGGCGGGCGCGCCAGCCACACCAGGCCGGTGAGCAGCAGGAATAGCCCCGCCGCCAGCCAGAAGATTTCGTTGGCGCCGATAAACAGCCCCTGGCGGCTGATGTCGCGCGTCAGCAGGGCGGCGGCCTGCTCCTGGCTTAGCCCCAGCTGCTGCATGCCAGCCAGCGTCTGGCGCGTGCTGTCGTCGTACAGGCTGATGCGGTCGGTGAGCTGCACATGATGAATGCCTTCGCGATGCTCCCACTGCCAGGTGGTGAGCGAGGCGCCCACCGAGCCGGCCAGCGTACGCAGAAAGTTGGACAGGCTGGACGCACTGGCCAGCTGTTGCGGCTTCATGTTTGACAGCGTGATGGTGGTCAGCGGCATGAAGAAACCCGCCAGCGCGATACCCTGCACAAACTGCGGCCACACCACGTCGGCAAAGGTCATGTCCGGGTTAAAGGTGACCGCGCGCCACCAGAAGCACAGGGCAAACACCAGAAAGCTCACCGTGACCACCCAGCGCATATCCAGCCGCTGGGCGTTCTTGCCGATGACCGGCGACAGCAGCACGGGCAGAATGCCCACCGGCGCGGTGGCCAGGCCGGCTTCGGTGGCGGTAAAGCCCATCTGCGTCTGCATCAGCAGCGGCATCAGCACGATGGCGCCAAAGTACAGCATGAAGCCCACGCTGACCGAAATCACCCCCACGGTAAAGTTGCGGTCACGGAACAGCGACAGGTCGATTACCGGGTGCTTGTCGGTGAGTTCCCACACCACCAGGTAAGACAGGCTCAGCAGCGCCACCACGCCGTACAGCATGATTTCGCCAGAGTGGAACCAGTCCAGCTCCTTGCCGCGGTCCAGCATCATCTGCAGGCAGCCCACGCCCAGCACCAGCAGCGTGAGGCCAAGCTTGTCGATAGGCAGCTGCAGGATAGTGGTTTCGCGGTGGCGCAGCTCGCGCCAGCTCAGCCACGCGGCTACCACGCCTACCGGCACGTTGATGAAGAAAATCCAGCTCCAGTGCCAGTTGTCCGACAGCCAGCCGCCCAGAATCGGGCCGAAAATCGGCGCCACGATGATGGTCATGGTCCACAGCGCCATGGCGATGGCGCGCTTTTCCGGCGGGTAGCTCTGCAGCAGCAGGCTCTGCGACAGCGGAATCATCGGCCCCGCCAGCGCGCCCTGCAGCACGCGGAACAGGATCAGCAGCTCCAGGCTGGGGGCGATGCCGCACAGCAGCGACGACAGCACAAAGCCAATGGTGGCAATCAGGAATAACCGTACTTCGCCCAGCTTTTTGGCCAGCCAGCCGGTAATGGGTACCGCAATGGCGTTGGCCACGCCAAACGAGGTAATCACCCAGGTCCCCTGGCTGGTGGACGCACCCAGGTCGCCGGCGATAGTGGGGATGGCTACGTTGGCGATGGTGGTGTCCAGCACCTGCATGAAGGTCGCCAGCGACAGCGCCAGCGTTACCAGCGTGCGCGAGCGCCCTTGTAGCGGGGGATGTGCCATGCAGCCTCCTTATTTGCCGATGTTGGCCGCAACAATTTGCGCTACGCGGCGGTCGGCTTCGGCCAGTTTGCCGTCGAATACATTGGTCGCCAGTACTGGCGCGGCTTTGGGAGCGGCGCTCAGCAAGGGGCCATCCTGCTGGCTGGTGTCCACGCTGACGTGCATGGACAAGCCCAGGCGTAGCGGGTGGGCTTTCAGCTCGGCCGGGTCCAGCGTAATGCGCACCGGCACGCGCTGTACCACCTTGATCCAGTTACCGGTGGCGTTTTGCGCCGGCAGCAGCGAGAACACGCTACCGGTGCCTGCCCCCAGGCCGGCCACTTTGCCGTGGTAGGTCACATCGTCGCCGTACTGGTCGGCGTGCACCTCTACCGGCTGGCCGATGCGCAGGTCTTGCAGCTGTACTTCCTTGAAGTTGGCATCCACCCAGGCGCTATCCAGCGCGGCGATGGCCATCAGCGGGGTGCCAGGGGCTATACGGGCACCGGGTTGGGCGCTGCGGCGGGCGATTTGCCCGGCCAGCGGGGCGCGAATCTCGGTGCGCGACAGGGCCAGCCAGGCTTCGCGTACGGCGGCGGCAGCACGGGCGACGGCGGGTTGTTTCTCTGCGCTATCGGCCAGTACCAGGGCGCGGCTGGCTTTTTGGTCTTCGCGCGCGGCATTCAGCGCGGCCGTAGCGGCCGCCAGCTGGGCGCGGGCGGCGTTGGCCGCATCGCGGGCGTGCTGGACTTCTTCTTGCGCGATGGCTTGTTCTTTGGCAGCGGCCTCACGGCGTGCCAGGTCACCGGCGCTGCGGGTGGCGTCGGCCTGGGCGCGGGCCAGGTCGGCTTCGCGCTGGGTCACTACCGCGTCGGCCTTGCCGCTCACCGAAATCAGCTGGCGGGTCTGGCGTACCGCCTGGGCCAGGTCGGCTTCGGCGCGGGCCAGAGCCAGGGTGGCATCGCTTTTGTCCAGGCTCACCAGTACATCGCCGGCCTGCACGGTGTGGGTGTCGTCAGCGTGAACGGCACGGATGCTGCCTGCCACCTGGGCGGAGATGGGAATCAGGTTGCCTGCCGCGTAGGCATCGTCGGTGCTTTGGTGATGGCGCAGTGCCACAAACCAGTAGGCACCGCCGGCCAGGCCGGCCAAAGCCAGCGCCAGGGTCAGGCGGGTGAGGGCGGTACGGCGGGCGTTCGGCTGCTGTTGGTCCATCGTGTTTTCCATGTTTTGTCCTTTCGATAGCGCAGCGCTTAGCTGGCGGCGCGCTGGCTACCCAGCGCACGCAACAGTGCGGCCTGCGCTTGCAGGCGTTGGGCACGGGTTTCGAGTGTGGTGAGGCGGGCCTGCGTGTAGCGGCGGTTTTCTGCCAGCCACTGGCTGCGCGATACCAGGCCGCTTTGCAGGCGAGCTTGCAGTACGCGTGCGGCTTCGTGGCGCGCGGCCTGGGCTGCCTGGGCCTGGCTTTCGGCCTGGTTCAGGTTGTGTAGCTGGCTGCTGCGGTCGGCGGTTTCCTGGATGGCGGCCAGCAGCGTCTGGTTGTACTGCGCCACGGCTTGCTCGTAGTCGGCGGTGCGGCCGGACAGGCGGGCATTCAGCTCGCCATTGCTGAAAATGGGTAGCGTCAGCGCCGGGGCAAAGCGCAGCAGGCGGGCGCCGGGGTCCAGCAAATTGGATAGCTCGGCCGACGATAGTGCGGCCAGGCTGCCGATACGCAGATCGGGGTAAAAGTCGGCACGTGCGGCGCGCATCGTGGCGCTAGCGGCTTCTACGCGCTCGCGGGCCGCCTGGATATCAGCACGCTGCCCCAGCATGGCGGTACTGTACTGGCTGCTGTCCAGCTGCCATTGCGGCAGCGGGGCGTCGGGCAGCTGGGCCAGGCTGGTTTGTGCTTGTGCCGTGAGGGCGGCCAGTGCGTGGCTGGCCTGCGCTTCGCGTTGGCTGGCGCGGGCCAGGCGCTCGCGGCTTTCAGCCAGCTGGGCTTGCAGCTGCGCCAGCTCTTCCGGCGCGGCCAGGCCGTGTTTGCTGCGCGTCTGGCTGTTTTGCAGCAGCGCTTCGGCCTGGGACAGATCCTCGCGCAGCAGCTGCAGGGCGTGCTGGGCAGCGCGCCACTCCAGATACTGGCTGCTCACGGCCCAGGCTAGCCATTGGCGTGCGTCGTCGGCTTCCAGCTCGGTGGCACGGGCCTGGCCGCGTGCAGCAGCGAGCTGGGCGCGGGTTTTACCCCAGAAATCGAAGCGGTAGCTGATGTCCAGGCCGAGTGTTTCCAGGTTGGTATAGATACCGCGGTAGGCGGGCGGGTTGTTACCGTATTCGGAGCTGCGTTCGCGGGTAAAGCTGGCGCTGCCGTTGACGCGCAGGCCATCGCTGCTGGCAACGCTGTCGCTGCTGGCGCGGGCGGCACGTAGCTTGGCATCGGCCATGGTCAGGCGCGGGCTGCGTGCCAGTGCCACCGATACCAGTTTGTCCAGTACCGGGTCGTTCATGGCCGACCACCAGTTGGCCGCAATGTGCGGGTTGGCCGCTTGCACGGCCAGGGTTTCTGCACTGAGCAGGCTGGCGGAGGGCGGCGCCACATCCGGCGTGGCACAGCTGGCCAGCAGCAGGCTGAGTGGCAGTACGGCCAGGGGGGGCATGCGGGTATTGATGTTACGCATGTAATTATCACCTGCGTTACTAGTTGGGCGTCAAAAAACCGGCCGTTTTACACGAGCCGGCTCTATCTTAATCAAGGCAATACTATTGCAAATGCTTCCAATCTGTATGAAACAGAATGTATCAGCCGCCTACCTTGCGCAAGAGCTTGCGCAGCATGCCATCCAGCAGGGCGCGCTCTTCGGGGCTGAAATCCTGCCATAGCTCGCGCATGCGCTGGCGCTGTTCCGGCATGACCATGGCGATAAAGGCCAGGCCTTTTTCGGTGAGGATCAGCTCGGTCTTGCGGCGGTCTTCCTGCGAAGGCAGCCGCTGCATCATGCCGCGCTGGCACAGGTCGTCTACCACGCGGGTGGCGTTGGTGCGCGAAAACGCCAGCGCATCCGATAACTCGGACGGGCTGATGCGCTGCTCTGGCCGCGAGTACAGCACCATCAGCGCCATCCACGTGGTTTCGTTCATATCGTGGCACTTCAGCGTTTCGTTGAAGTAGCCGGTAAGGTAGGGCTGGATATGAAAGAACAGCCGGGTGAGCAGCACTTCTTCGCGCGGGGCGCCGGGCATCTTGCGCGAGATGGTGTCCACGGCTTGTTCGCACGGGATGAAGCTATTGCAGCAGGTAGGGTATTCGGACATGGCAATATGGTAACGTGCGTTACTAATTTTAACAAGCAGCCAGCCAGGCTTCCACCTGCTGTGCTACCGGGGTGAGCAAGTCGGCAGACTGGCAGTCTAGCGGGGTATTCTGCGGCATGCTGCGTAGCCAGGTAAGCTGGCGTTTGGCTAGCTGGCGGGTGGCGGCAATGCCGCGGTAGCTTAGCTCGGCCATATCGTACAGCCCGTCCTGGTATTCCCAGGCCTGGCGGTAGCCGACGCAGCGCATGGACGGCAGATCCAGCGATAGCGATGGGTACTGCTGGCGTAGCTGCGTTACTTCATCCAGAAAACCTTGCGCCAGCATTTGTTCGAAGCGCAGGGCAATGCGCTGGTGCAGCCAGGCGCGGTCGGTGGGCTGCAACGCCAGGCGCAGCGTGGCAAAGCTGGCGGCATCGTCGCGCCCCTGGCGCATCAGCTGCGACATGGGTTGGCCGCTGAGCAGGTAGACCTCCAGCGCGCGCTGGATGCGCTGCGCATCATTGGGGGCCAGCCGCGCTGCGGTTTCGGCGTCGACTGCGGCCAACCTTTGGTGCATCGCCGGCCAGCCCAGGCGGGCGGCGTCTGCTTCCAGCTGCGCGCGTGTGGCGGCGTTAGCTTGCGGCAGGTCGGACAGGCCTTCCATCAGCGCCTTGAAGTACAGCATGGTGCCGCCCACCAGTAGCGGGATACGGCCACGGCGGCAGATGTCGGCTATCAGGCGGTTGGCGTCAGCGTGAAACTGCGCCGCCGAGTACGACACGGTCGGGTCGATGATGTCTATCAGGTGGTGCGGGCAGCTGGCCATTTCGGCGGCGGTGGGCTTGGCAGTGCCAATGTCCATGCCGCGGTAAACCAGCGCGGAATCCACGCTGATGATTTCTACCGGGAAGCGTTGCGCCAGCGCCAGTGCCAGGCCGGTTTTGCCGGAAGCGGTGGGGCCCATCAGCAGGATGGCGCGGTGGGGAGAAGTCATCGGGTAGCCAGGAGCAAAATGGAAGGGCGCTATTGTCGCACAAGGCGCCAAAAGAAAAAGCCGCCCGGGGCGGCTTTTTGCTGTCTGTTTCTGGCATTACATCACCAGTTTGGCGCCGATCAATACCATCATGATGGCCAGCGCGGGGCGTAGCCATTGTTCGGCCACACGGCGGGTCATGTGGCTGCCCATCCAGATGCCCGGCAGCGAACCCACCAGCAGCTGGCCCAGCAAGCCATAGTCCATATTGCCCATGCTGGCGTGCCCCAGGCCGGCTACCAGGGTAAGCGGTACCGCGTGGGCGATTTCGGTACCCACCAGGCGGGCGGTAGGCAGTAGCGGGTACAGGGCAAAAATGGCCAGCGTGCCCAGTGCGCCGGCACCGATCGAGCTGAGCGTCACGATGACGCCCAGTACCACGCCGGTGGCGATGGTGGCCTTCACTGGTACGTAGCCTTCCGGGCGCGGCGGGCTGATGCGCGCCAGCTGTTTCAGGATGAAGGGTTTGAACAGGATGGCAACGGCGGTCAGCATCAGGGCAAAGCCCAGCGTGACCTTGATGACTTTGTTAACGTGCGCGGTTTCCAGCTGCAGGAAGTGCAGCACGGCCACGGTCAGTAGTGCGGCGGGCACGCTGCCCAGCGCCAACAGGCGGGTGATGTGCCAATCGATGTGCTTTTGCTTGTGGTGTACCCATACGCCACCCATCTTGGTAATACAGGCGTAGAGCAGGTCGGTACCCACGGCTGTGGCCGGATTGATACCGAACCACAGCAGGATGGGGGTCATCAGCGAGCCGCCACCCACGCCGGTCAGGCCAACGATAAAGCCGACAACCAAGCCTGCAATCACATAGCCCAAGTCCATGGGGCACCCTTCGGTATTGACAGATAAGGGGCCATGCTAACCGATGGTCTTATGCGCCTTTAGACGAATTTCATGGTTAGTTATTCAGAAAATGAATAAAGAAGGCTGCCGCCAACGACCTCATGGCTAGCTGGCGGCGGGGGGTTATTGCGGCAGCTGGCTTGCCCAGTCTTGCAGGGCTTGCAGGATGGCTTGCTGGGCTGGCGTGGCGGTGGCGGCCAGGGCGGCCAGCTCTTGCTGGAAGCTGGCATGGCTGCGCCCGCCAGGTTGGCCGCTATCCAGCTTTTGCCTGCACCATTGCTGCCAGTGCTGCGCCTCCTCCGGGCTCAGGCTGTGCGGGAAGTTGCGTGCACGGTAGCGCCATAGCAGGCGCGTCAGCTGGCTGTCTTCGAACGCGGGGCGTTCTGCGGCCAACTCGGGCGCCGACAATTGTTGCAGACGGTTCAGGATGCGGCGGTCGTTGTAGCTGACAAAGCCACCGTACAGGTTTTCGTCGACATCGGGCACCTCGCCGGCTTCGCGGCGGAATACGGCTTTCCATACCGGTGTCAGGTCGGGCAGGGTGGCGGCGTGGGCGGCGTTTTGCAGCGCCAATGTCTTGTCTATGCCCAGCTCGGCGGCGCGTGCGTCGCTGAGTACCGCCAGCTTGTTGCAGACAAAGGGTGATTTGTTGATGTGGATGCTCTTGAGCGGCAGGCGGCTGACGCCTGCCGGCAAATCGGTACTGCGGGTAAACAGGCGCAGGCGGATGTCTTCTGGCGACAGCCCGGCCAGCTGGCGCGGGTCGTGCGCCAGGTCCCACACCAGTACTTCGTTCTTGTTGCTCGGGTGGTCGGCAATCGGCCACACAATCGCCACATTGCCGCGCTCGCTGCCAAACATGCCGGACACGTGTACCAGCGGCTGTGGGGCGTGCTGGCTGAGCTGGTGGCGCACCGCGTCTTTTTTGCGCAGGTCCAGGCAAAAGTCGAACAGCTTGGGCTGGCGCTGGCGGATCAGCCGCGCCAGCGCGATGGTGGCGCGCACGTCGGACAGGGCGTCGTGTGCCGCCTCGTGCGCCAGACCGTTGGCCGCTGTGAGGTGCTCCAGCTTGAAGCTGGGCAGGCCGGTGTCGTGGCGCGGCCAGTGGATGCCTTCCGGCCGCAGCGCGTAAGTCGTGCGTACCACGTCCAGCAGGTCCCAGCGGCTGCAGCCGTGCTGCCATTCGCGCGCGTACGGGTCTTTCAGGTTGCGCCACAGCAGGTAGCGCGTCACTTCGTCGTCAAAGCGAATCGAGTTGTAGCCGACGCCAATGGTGCCGGGCTGGCCCAGCTCGCGCTCGATGGCGGCGGCAAACTGGTGCTCGGGTACGCCCAGCTCGGCGCAGCGTTGTGGCGTAATGCCGGTAAGCAGGCAGGCTTCCGGCGAGGGCAGAAAGTCCGGTGCCGGTTTGCAGTACAGCATGACCGGTTCGCCGATTTCGTTCAGCTCGCCATCGGTACGAATGCCGGCAAATTGTGCCGGGCGGTCGCTGCGTGGCACGGCGCCGAAAGTCTCGTAATCGTGCCAGAAAAAAGTAGTTTGGGTCATGGCGGGCGGCGCGGCATAAAAAGCGATTGTCCCACCGTGCGCCCCGGTGGCCAAGCGGTGTGGAACTTGGGCGTGTTTAGGGTTTCAAAGCCACCGTGGCACCACGGTGTTCACGCCCCCTGATGTTGTACTCCTTGGGCCGGGTTTGCGTTTGCAAGCTCGGCTTTTTTCGTTTTACAACAAAATCGAATCGTGTTGCCCGTTGATGTGAACATGCTTTTGGCGTAGCGAGAAAAAGCGGGTGCCGTTTTATCGGAGCTTGTTCGGGGTATGGTTCATGCAGACGGCTGCAGATGGCTGGCAGGGTGCCGGCAGGTGGTAATGGCAGGTGGTGATGGTACTGGCGCAGGGGGTGTTGGTGCGGGGTAGGGCTAAGTGGCTGATTTGCCAGTGCGCGAACGGCAGGCAAAAAAAATGCGCGGGGTTTGATGCCCGCGCCAAGTCTACAAAGGAGAAATAGAGGAGAAACTATCAAGAAGCAATTGCTGCATCTCAACGAGAACGGATTATCCGGATCACACCGCAGGGTGTCAATGTATACAATTTACAAAAGCGCAAAAAATATAACATTTCGTCGCGCATAGGATACATTGAATGTTCGAAGGTGAAAATCGAGCGCTTGCTTGTTGTTGCTGTGTAGTGGCAAGCGGCGGCAGGGTGAGCCTGATTTGGCCCGGCGGGTCTGCCATGCCCCCGCGCTAATCTGCACTTTGCACCGGTTACAGGCTCGCCCTCGCTGCCCGGCTGTGCGAAAATACGGTTTTGCCCATCCCACCGGTTGTCAGCAATGAGCGATTTAAGCCCCGTTTTGCCCGATCCACGCCAGTACCCCGAATCTTCCCCTTCCAATATGTTGATCCACTACGCGCAGTCCATTGCGACGGCACGTAGCGAAGACGACCGTGCCATGTGGCAGGACTCGTTGCGAGCCGCCTTGTCGGAAATGCTGGAACGTGAAGAGCTGTTGTCGCTGTCGGTAGCGCTGGCGATGGTCACGTCGCAGCAAACCTACCAGATCCTGTGGGATGCCCTGCGCGATGCCGCCGAGTGCCCGGATGCTGGCCGCCACGCGGTGGTATTTGCTGTGCCGGTAGTGCTGGTGGTGGGCAGCAAGAACAAGGTGACGCTGCCAGAGCGCATTGCCGATGTGGACGGCCTGAATGGTTTGTTCCGCCAGCACGGCCTGTTTGCCCAGGGCGCAGAAGTGTTCCTGTCTGGCAAGCTGCTGCACCCGGATTCCATTGTCGACATTTCATCGGCACAGATTTACCGCTATACCCGCCAACTGGCCGACGCGGCCCGCGGCCTGCCGCTGGAGCTGCCGGCAGCAGCCATCACCGCCAAGGACGAGGGCGTGTTCCTGCGCTATCTGCTGGGCGTGGCCATCCAGGAAGAGGGCGCGCCTGCGCCGGTGAAGCTGGGTGGCAGTGTGGGTGCCTGGGGCGTGCCGCTGATGAAGTTTCTGGGCGACCAGCTCAAAACCGACGGCGTGACGCTGTTCCCGATTCCGCGCCCGCCCATGCCGCTGATGCAGGCTATTGCTGCGGCCAACCATGCCCGGCTGGAGGTGGCGCTGCAGGTGTTTGCCAGCAGCCAGATCCGCCTGTTGCGCGACCAGGGGCAGGAGCCGGTGGCGGTAGTGTCCGCCCACGATAATGGCGAGCTGCACTTTACCGTGTCGGCCGCGGGTAACGAAAAAGACTGGGGTGGTTTTGTGTGGCCGCTGGCAGCACAGGATGTAGTCGGCCAGATCGAAACCAGTTTCCGCATCTTGATGGCCGAGTGCCAGGTAAGCGATGTGCGGCTGGTGCCGGATGTGCAGCCGGAAAGCCGCGATGGCATCCCGCTGTTTTTCACCGCAGACGACTGGCCGGTAAGCCAGACCCTGCAGTAAGACAACAGCGTGGCGAAGGAACATGAATGCAATTCATTGTTTCTTCGCCATTTGTTCATTTCGGCCGGTGGCCGTAATGCGCTAGAATTTTTTCATCCATAACCCTTTGATGGAATTGTCGACGATGTTTGCAGATATCAAGATTGCCCAGTACGACCCGGAACTCGCTGCCGCCATGAGCGAAGAAGTTGTGCGCCAGGAAGATCACATCGAGCTGATCGCCTCGGAAAACTACACCAGCCCGGCCGTCATGGAAGCCCAGGGCTCCCAGCTGACCAACAAGTACGCCGAAGGCTACCCGGGCAAGCGTTTCTACGGTGGTTGCGAGCATGTGGACGTGGTAGAGCAGCTGGCCATCGACCGCGTAAAGCAGCTGTTCGGCGCCGAGTACGCCAACGTGCAGCCGCACTCCGGTTCGCAAGCCAACCAGGCGGTGTACTTCTCCATCCTGAAGCCGGGTGACACCATCATGGGCATGAACCTGGGCCACGGCGGTCACCTGACCCATGGTTCCCCGGCCAACCTGTCCGGCAAGATGTTCAACATCGTGGCTTACGGTCTGAACGAAAACGAAGAGATCGACTACGACGACATGGAGCGCGTGGCGCTGGAAACCAAGCCGAAGCTGATCATCGGCGGTGCTTCCGCTTACGCCCTGCGTTTTGACTGGGCCCGCATGCGCGAAATCGCCGACAAAGTAGGCGCCTACTTCATGGTCGACATGGCCCACTACGCTGGCCTGGTAGCAGCCGGTGTGTACCCGAACCCGGTACCGCACGCCCACTTCGTGACCTCCACCACCCACAAGACCCTGCGCGGCCCGCGTGGTGGCATCATCCTGGCCAAGGCCGAGTTCGAGAAGTCGCTGAACAGCAACGTATTCCCGACCCTGCAAGGCGGCCCGCTGATGCACGTTATCGCCGGTAAAGCCGTGGCTTTCAAAGAGGCGCTGCAACCGGAATTCAAGACCTACCAGGAGCAGGTACTGAAAAACGCTGCCGCCATGGCTGAAACCCTGGCTGCCCGCGGCGTGCGCATCATCTCCGGCCGTACCGAGAGCCACGTGTTCCTGGTGGACCTGCGCCCGAAAGGCCTGACCGGCAAGGCTGCCGATGCTGCCCTGAGCAAAGCGCACATTACCGTGAACAAGAACGCCATCCCGAATGACCCGGAAAGCCCGTTCGTGACCTCCGGCATCCGTATCGGCTCCCCGGCCATCACCACCCGCGGCTTCAAGGAAGAAGAAGCCCGCATCGTGGCCAACCTGGTAGCCGACGTACTGGATAACCCGAACGACGACGCCGTACTGGCCCGCGTAGCCGAGCAGGCTACCGCGCTGGCTCGCCGCTTCCCGGTATACGCCAAGTAATCATCGCGGCCGCCTGCGGGTGGCTGTTGTGTGTACAGCACCGCGCCTTCGCCAGAAGCGCGGTGTTTTTTTGCGCCGTCTTGCTGTCACGGTTTTGTCACCTGGTTGTTATAAGTTGGCCGCATCACACTCACGCCGGATGGAATGCACCATGAAACGTCTGCTTTTGCCCCTGCTGCTGGGTGCGGCGCTGCCTGCGCTGGCCGAGCCGTTTACCCTGCTGGAAACCCGCGAGCCGAACATCGCCGCGCTGGAGCGTTACGAAGTGGCCACGCCGATGGTGCCCTACGCGGGCGCGGCCAAGGCCGCCTTCCCGCAGGGCTTGCCGCTGGCGGTAGGGTCCGGCTTGCGTTTCAAGGGCTACGAGAAAGCCACCTCGGCGCTGGAGTTCTGGTCGCTGACCGACCGCGGCCCCAATGTCGATTCGCCAGATGTGGCGGATGGCAAGGGCAAGCGCGCCAGCAAGGTATTTGCGGTGCCGGATTACACCCCCACCATCACCCAGCTGCGCGTGTCGCTGGCCGAAAAAGCCGAGGTGACCAAAACGCTGCCGCTGAAACAGAACGGCAAGCCGATTAGCGGCCGCCCGATTGCGCCGGGGCAGGTGGGCGCCAGTGGCGAGCTGGGCCTGGGCGAGCAGTTGGCCGCGCTGGCGTATGACGCCAGCGGGCTGGACCCGGAAGGCATCGATGTGGATGCCGCCGGCAACCTGTGGATCGTGGATGAGTACGGTCCCTTCATCGTGAAGGTGGACGGCAAGAGCGGCGAGATCCTGCAGCGCTACGCGCCAGGTCAGGGTTTGCCCGCAGAGTTGGCCGCACGCCAGCCCAACCGTGGCTTTGAAGGTGTGGCGGTAACGCCGGCCGGCAAGGTGGTGGCCATCGTGCAGAGTACGCTGGATGTGGATGGCAAGACCCGCAACGACGCGCTGTTTACCCGCATAGTGGAGCTGGACCCGAAGACCGGCGCGGTGCGCCAGTTTGCCTACCCGGTATCGGCGCACTTCAAGAAAACCGGCGACATGAAGCTGGGTGACATCGTGGCGTTGTCCGACACCCAGTTTGCCGTGATCGAGCAGGGCAAGGACAAAGACAAGCGCATGCATAACGACATCGTGCTGCTGGATCTGGCTGCTGCGACCGACATCAGCGGCAAGCAGCTGGCCGACGGCCGTGCACTGGAGTATGGCGACGCCGCAGCGTTGGCCGCGGCCGGTGTGCAGCCGGTGCGCAAGAAAACCGCGATCGACCTGCGCGCCCTGGGCTGGACGGCAGAAAAAAGCGAAGGTCTGGCCCTGGTGGATGGCAGCACGCTGGCGGTGATCAACGATAACGACTTTGGCGTGGCCAGCGAGCTGCGCGGCAGCAGCCTGAAGCTGGACGAGCTGCGCGTGGCCGACGGCAAGCTGGTAGACAAGCAGGGGCGGGCGCAAGCCGGTGCCAGCCTGGGGGTGGCGGCCAACGGTGAAAGCACGCAGCTGTGGCTGATTACCCTGCAAAAGCCGCTGAAAGAGCTGCTGCAGTAATTGGTTATCGCGAAACAGCAAGGCCCGCTTGCCCCGGCAAGCGGGCCTTGCTGCGTGCGGCGGCTTGCAATCCGGTTATAAGAACAGAGCTTAATATTACAAAGCACATTTTTTGTGCAAATAATTGATTTAAAAGTATAAATGCTGTTTTGGCCGGCGCTGGGGGTTGGCGGGGTGGCGAAGCGCCGGCGCGGCGCCCGTATAATGCGGCCAACGAGGAGAGCATCATGACCCAGCCTGAATTCAAATACCTGGAAGACTTCGTCGGCAACACCCCGCTGGTGCGCCTGAAGCGCATGCCCGGCAACAGCAGCAATGTGGTGCTGGTGAAGCTGGAAGGCAATAACCCCGCCGGTTCGGTAAAAGACCGCCCGGCGCTGTCGATGATCCGCCATGCCGAAGCGCGCGGCGACATCCGCCCCGGCGATACGTTGATCGAACCCACCAGCGGCAATACCGGCATTGCGCTGGCCATGGCGGCCACCATGATGGGCTACAAGATGATTCTGGTGATGCCGGAAAACTCCAGCCAGGAGCGCGTTGATACCATGCGTGCCTACGGCGCCGAGGTGGTGTTGACGCCGAAGGAAGCGTCGATGCCCGGCGCCATCGATGAGGCGCGCCGCCTGCAGGCTGCCGGGGTTGGCCGCATCCTGGACCAGTTTGGCAACCCGGATAACCCGCTGGCGCACATCGAAGGCACTGGCCCGGAAATCTGGCGCGACACCGCTGGTATGGTGACGCATTTCGTGTCCAGCATGGGTACCACCGGCACCATCATGGGTACCAGCGCGTATCTGAAGCAGCAGAACCTGGCCATCCAGATTATTGGCGTGCAGCCGCAGCTGGGCAGCCAGATCCCCGGCATCCGCAAGTGGGAGGACGAATACCTGCCCAAAATCTGCGACTTTAGCCGCATTGATGAGCTGTTGCTGGTAGACCAGCAAACGGCGGAAGATACCGCCCGCCGCCTGGCGCGCGAAGAGGGCATTCTGGCCGGCCCTTCATCCGGTGGCGCACTGGCGGTGGCGTTGCGGCTTAACGAGCAATTACAGAATGCCGTGATTGTTTCTATTGTCTGCGACCGCGGCGACCGTTATCTTTCCACCGGTCTATTTTCTTGAGCGCAAGGTTGGCCGCATGCGGCCAACTTTTACCCATACCACTATGTCCCAACACGTGTTTTCGCCACCCAGCGATGGCTCCATGAGCCCGCAAGCCTGGTATCAGGCAGCCAGCCAGCAAGAAGGCTTTATTCATGACGCCGCCCAGGCAGCAGCAATCGAGCGTCTGGATGCCTTGTGGCAAGCGCTGGTTGACTTCAAGGGCAAGCGTAATCGCTTCCTGGGGCGCAGCCTGCGCAAGCCGGACGTGCCGCGCGGCCTGTACTTCTGGGGTGGGGTAGGCCGGGGCAAGAGCTTCCTGATGGACGCTTTCTTTAGCTGCGTGCCGTACCAGCGCAAGCGCCGCGTGCATTTTCACCACTTCATGGCGGAAATCCACAAGCAGCTGCGCACGGTGTCCAACGAGGCCGATCCGCTGAAAACCGTGGCGGCGCGTATTGCCAAAGACGTGCGGCTGCTGTGCTTTGACGAGTTTCATGTCAGCGATATCGCCGATGCCAT
This sequence comes from Vogesella aquatica, assembly GCF_028548455.1. Classification (GTDB taxonomy): domain Bacteria; phylum Pseudomonadota; class Gammaproteobacteria; order Burkholderiales; family Chromobacteriaceae; genus Vogesella; species Vogesella aquatica. Next base: position 121,137 of record NZ_JAQQLF010000005.1, on the reverse strand, counting down.
GATACTGGGGCGCCTGTTCAGTGAGCTGTTTGCGCATGGCATCATTTGCGTGATGACCTCGAATTACCCGCCGGATAATCTGTACCCCAACGGCCTGATGCGCAGCAATTTCCTGCCCACCATCGCGCTGCTCAAGGCCAATCTGGACGTGCTGAACGTGGATGGCGGCAACGACTACCGCCTGCGCGAGCTCACCCGCGAGCCTTTGTTCCATGTGCCGGCGGGTGCAGAGGCAGAGCAAAAAATGCAGGCCATGTTCGAGCGCCTGGCCGGTGCCACGCCGGAAGAAGCGCATGTGCTAAGCGTGCTGGGGCGCGAGATTACGCTAAGGCGCCACGTGCCTGGCGTGATCTGGTTCGACTTTCTGGCCATTTGCGATGGCCCGCGCGCGCAAACCGACTACCTGGAAATCGCCAGTGAATACCACACCGTGTTCGTGTCCGATATTCCCAGGCTGGCCGCGCGCGACGCTGCCATAGCGCGGCGTTTTACCTGGCTGATCGATGTATTCTACGACCATCGCGTCAAGCTGGTGGCGTCGAGCGCCGTAGAGCCGGAGCAGATTTACACCGAGGGCACCCAGTCCAGCGAGTTCTTCCGCACCGCCAGCCGCCTGACAGAGATGCAGTCGCGCACCTATCTGGAGCTGCCGCACCTGGTGGATAACTTCAAGATTGGCGAAGGGGTCAGCGAGACCTGACGGCAGGGCGTGGTACGTAAAAAGCCGCAGCGGGTGCTGCGGCTTTTTTGTTGGCCAGGCGGTTTGGCGGTTGGCCGGCGGCTAGTGCGCGCCTGCCGGTACCAGTAGTGGCTGGTAGCCCAGTGCCTTCAGTTTGGCCATGGCTTCTTCGGCCTCGGCGCGGGTATTGAACGGCCCCAGTTGCACGCGGGTTTCGGTGCGGGCGTTGATGCCGCGCTTTTTCAGGTCATCCAGCAGTTTTTCCGCGTTGCCCGGGCTGGCAAACAAGCCCAGCTGTACCTGATAGCCCAGCGAGGCGCCGCCAGGGGCTGCTTTCACGGCGGGCAGGGTTGGCATGGTGGCTTTGCTGGCCGCCTGTGGCGGAACGGGGGCTGCGGCTGGCGGCAGCTCGACCTCGCCTACCGGGCTGGTCTTGCCGCTACTGCGTGCTGCTGCTGCCGGGGCCGTTACTGGTGCAGGTGCGGCGGCTTTGGCGGCGACAGGGGTTGCGGGTGGTGTGGCCGGTTTGCTTGGGGGGGTGGCAGTGGCCGTTGCTGGCGCTTTGTTACTGGCCGGTGCGGTATTGGCGCTGCTGGCTTTGCCGGCCGGGGTAGCGGTGGCCATGGCAGGGGTGGCAGGGGCGGCGGTGGCGGGCAGCGGGCTGGTTTGGCCCAGGTTGGCCGCAGGGGTCTTGCCCAGGTCCGGTGTGGCCGGTGATGGCGTGGCGATGGCGGGGGTGCTGGCGGCAGCAGGGGCGCTGCTTTCCGGTAGCTGGGCGATCACCAGCGTAGGCTCGGACGCGGCTTCTTTATTGACAATGCGGCCTGAGCTGACCGGTACGCTGGTAGGCGTGGTTTCCGGTTTTTTGCCGGACATGCTGTCCAGCACCGGGATGGCGGCCAGGGCAATGGCCACCAGGCCTGCCGCCATGGCCAGGCGTTTCTTCAGCTCTGGGGTCATGGCGGTTGCGGAATCAGAAGTGGTGCGCGGATCGGGAGAGGATGGATTCATCGCTGATTAAATTCTGTGCAGCAAACGCTGGTGAACACTGGTAAAATGCCGGGTTCCTCAAAATTGGGTCACTGGCAAGCCTGAAATGCGCATGCCAAGTGTAACCATTTCACTTGCAAACTGGGAGAATTTGTATGGCTATCGAACGCACTCTGTCCATCATCAAGCCGGACGCTGTTGCCAAGAACGTAATCGGTAAAATCTACGACCGTTTCGAAACCGCGGGTCTGAAGATCGTTGCCGCCAAGCTGAAACAGCTGTCCCGCGCTGAAGCCGAAGGCTTCTACGCTGTACACAAAGAGCGTCCTTTCTTCAACGATCTGGTGTCCTTCATGATCTCCGGCCCGGTAATGATCCAGGTGCTGGAAGGCGAAAACGCCATGCTGAAGAACCGCGAACTGATGGGCGCTACCGATCCGAAGAAAGCTGACGCCGGCACCATCCGCGCCGACTTCGCCGACTCCATCGACGCTAACGCCGTTCACGGTTCCGACAGCCTGGAAAACGCAGCGATCGAAATCGCTTACTTCTTTGCTGCTACCGAAGTAACCGCACGCTAATCGCCGTTTGCGGCCAACCCTGGCCGCACGCGGAACCAGTTGTACCCGGCGGCTGCCCAAGGGTGGCCGCCTTTATCCGAGATACACATGAAGACCAACCTGCTCGACTTCAACCTGAACCAGCTGACTGAACACTTTGCCGCGATGGGTGAAAAGCCGTTTCGTGCCAAACAGATCATGCGCTGGATGCACCAGATGGGTGAGGCCGATTTTGACGCCATGACCGATATCGCCAAAAGCCTGCGTGCCAAGCTGCACGACACGGCGCTGGTAGGCATACCGGACCTGATGGTGTCGCAGGAATCCGAAGATGGTACCCGCAAGTGGCTGCTGGACGTTGGCACCGGCAATGGTGTGGAAACCGTATTCATCCCCGAGGATGACCGCGGCACCTTGTGCATATCATCTCAGGTAGGCTGTGCGCTGGAATGCACTTTCTGCTCTACCGGCCGCCAGGGCTTCAACCGCAACCTCAGCACCGCCGAAATCATTGGCCAGCTGTGGTGGGCCAACAAGGCCATGGGTGTGACCCCGCGCAACGAGCGCGTGGTTTCCAACGTGGTGATGATGGGCATGGGCGAGCCGCTGGCCAACTTTGATAACGTGGTATCTGCGCTGCAGATCATGCTGGATGACCACGCCTACGGTTTGAGCCGCCGCCGCGTTACAGTGTCGACTTCGGGTATGGTGCCGCAGATGGACCGCCTGAAAGAGGCCTGCCCGGTAGCGCTGGCCGTATCGCTGCATGCGTCCAACGACCGCATCCGCGATGAAATCGTGCCACTGAACAAAAAATACCCGTTAAAAGAGCTGATGGCAGCCTGCCAGCGCTACCTGGTCAAGGCGCCGCGCGACTTCATTACCTTTGAATACGTGATGCTTGACGGGGTGAACGACAGGCCGGAACATGCACGCGAGCTGATTGCCCTGGTGCGCGATGTGCCGTGCAAGTTCAACCTGATTCCGTTTAACCCGTTCCCGAATTCCGGTTACGATCGTTCCAGCAATAACGCTATCCGCGCATTCCGCGAAATCCTGCAAGAGGCAGGCTTTATCGTGACCGTGCGTAAAACCCGTGGCGATGATATCGATGCTGCCTGTGGCCAGCTGGCCGGGCAGGTGCAGGACAAGACGCGGCGCCAGGAAAAGTGGATCCGTATCGCAGAGGATAAAGGCTGATGAATAAAACACGTATCCTGACCGGTTTGCTGGTGGCGCTGTGCGCTGCCCAGTTGGCGTTGGCCGCAGCCCCGCCGCGCGAACTGGCCGAGATGCGTGCCCAGCTCGCGATCGAATACATGCGCTACGGCAATATGCGCGTAGCACTGGAAAATGCCGATCAGGCCATTGCGGTAGACCCTACCTTCCAGGCCGGCTACCTGGCCCGTGCGCTGATCTACATGCAGCTGCGTGTGGATAGCGAGGCTGAAGCGTCCTTCCGCAAGGCTTTATCCATCCAGGCGGGTAATCCGGAAGTCAACAATAACTACGGGCTGTTCCTGTGCAATCGCCGCCGTTTTGACGAAGCGCTGGCGCGGTTTGACCAGGCGCTGGCCGACCCGTTTTTCTCTGCACCCCACACAGCGTTGATCAACAAGGCAGTCTGCCTGGGGCAGATGAACCGCAATGACGAGGCCAACCAGCTGCTGCTGGAGGCTCTGCGCCGCGCACCGAATGATGCATCGGCACTACGCGAGCTGACGCGCCTGGCCTTGCAGGGCGGTAATGCGCAGCTGGCACAATTTTATTTTGAGCGGCTGGGTAAGGACGAAAAGCGTTTTGGCCCGGCCGAGTTGCTGCTCGGGGTGAAGCTGGCGCGCCTCAAGAAAGACGCGGTTACCGAGCAGCGTCTGGCCGGCCTGCTGAAAAGCCGCCATCCGGATAGCCTAGAAACCCAACAGCTCTTGAGCGGGACCTGATCCCAGGAAGCATGCCCAGGATATGACCTCTTCCGTTGCACAACAGATTGGCCAGCAGCTGCGCGATGCCCGTATCGCGCGCGGCCTGAGCCTGCACGATGTGGCCGACCGTCTGAAACTTTCCCTGCGCCAGCTCGAATGGATGGAGACGGGGGATTTCGCCCGCCTGCCTGGCGCGACCTTTGTCCGTGGCTTTGTGCGCAACTATGCCCGTTTTCTGGAGCTGGACAGTGCACCGCTGATGGCGCTGCTGGAACAGGAGTACCCGACCAGCCCGGCAGACCGCGCACCGCCGCCGCAAGCAGCCGAGGTGCGCGCTGCCGGTGGCGGCAAACCATGGTGGCTGCTGGTGCCAGTTTTGCTGGTGGCAGCCGTGGTCGCCTGGCAAATGCAAGGCAGTCGTAGCGAGGCCGTAGCGCCGCAGGGTGAACTGGCGCCCATGCTGCACCAGGCGTCCAGCGATGCCCTGGCCAGTGCGCCGCAAAGCGGGCCTGCCAGTGCGCCTGTCGTGGCCGCGGTGGCACCGCTTGCTTCTGCCGTGGCAAGTGCCAGCCCGGCTAGTGCTGTGCTAGCGGTGCCGAAGCCTGTCAAGCAGGCCTCAGCCCCTGTAGCGCTGGCCGGCCAGAAAACCGTAAGGGTGCAGGCCAGTGCTGATAGCTGGGTGTCGGTAGTAGACGCGAGTGGCAAGAAACTGGTGTACGGCCTGATCAGCGCAGGCCAAAGCCAGGAGGTGCGTGGTGTACCGCCCTTCAAGCTGAAAATTGGCAACGCTGCCCAAGTTGCGTTGAGCTACGACGGTGCGGTGATAGATCTGAAAGACAAGACGCGCGGTGCGACCGCCAAACTGGAATTGAACTGATAACAGATGGACGCAACGATCAAACGCCGTAAAACGCTGCAGGTAGCGGTAGGCCATGTGATGGTAGGTTCCGAGCACCCGGTGATGGTGCAGTCGATGACCAATACCGATACCGCCGACGCTGCTGCCACGGCACAGCAGGTATTCGAGCTGGCGCAAGCCGGCTCCGAGGTGGTGCGCATCACGGTAAACAGCCCCGAGGCTGCTGCGCGTGTAGCCGAGATTCGCCAGCGCCTGGACGATATGGGCTGCGTGGCACCGCTGGTGGGCGATTTCCACTTTAACGGCGAGCGCCTGCTGAAAGACTACCCGGACTGCGCGCGCGCGCTGGGCAAGTACCGCATCAACCCCGGTAACGTGGGCAAGGGCGCCAAAGGCGACGACAAGTTTGCCTACATGATCCGTACCGCTGCCGAATACGGCAAACCGGTGCGCATCGGCGTGAACTGGGGCAGCCTGGATCAGGCTTTGCTGGCGCGCATGCTGGACGCGAATAGCCATGCGGCCAACCCCAAGGCGCTGGACGTGGTGATGCGCGAGGCGCTGATCGTGTCGGCACTGGAATCCGCCGACAAAGCGATGGAGCTGGGCCTGCCAGCCAACCAGATCCTGCTGTCGTGCAAGGTCAGCAATGTGCAGGACCTGATCACCGTGTACCGCGATCTGGGCAGCCGCTGCGAGTTTCCGCTGCACCTGGGCCTGACCGAAGCCGGCATGGGCAGCAAGGGCATCGTGGCCTCCAGCGCTGCGCTGGCCGTGCTGCTGCAGGAAGGTATTGGCGATACCATCCGTATTTCGCTGACGCCGCAGCCGGGCGAGGCGCGCACCAAAGAAGTGGTGGTGGCGCAGGAGCTGCTGCAAACCATGGGCCTGCGCTCGTTCACGCCGCTGGTTACCGCCTGTCCTGGCTGTGGCCGCACCACCAGTACTTTCTTCCAGGAGCTGGCCGACAGCATCCAGACCTTCCTGCGCGAGCAGATGCCTGTCTGGCGCCTGCAGTACCCCGGCGTGGAAGACATGAAAGTGGCCGTGATGGGCTGTGTGGTGAACGGCCCGGGTGAGTCCAAGCTGGCCGATATCGGCATCAGCTTGCCAGGCACTGGCGAGGTACCGGTAGCACCGGTGTATGTGGATGGCCAGAAAGACGTGACGCTCAAGGGTGACAATATCGCGCTGGAGTTCAAGGCTATCGTGGAAAACTACGTACATACCCGCTACGGCGTGGGCGGCGCCAAGCGCCGTGAGGTGGTAGCGCGCACCATCCCCATCAAACAGGTTTAAGCCGGTGGCCAGCGTTGGCCGCCGCTGCACATGATCAAGCAAAAGAAAGTATGAGAATGGCCCAGAAAATACAGGCTGTGCGTGGCATGAATGATGTGCTGCCGGCAGAGTCGCAGCAGTGGGAATACTTTGAAACCGTTTTGCGCGGCTGGCTGCACGACTACGGCTACGCCAATATCCGTACCCCTATCGTGGAGCCGACACCGCTGTTTGTGCGCTCTATCGGTGAGGTGACCGACATTGTCGAGAAGGAAATGTACTCCTTCGAAGACAAGCTCAACGGCGACCCGCTGACGCTGCGCCCGGAAGGCACCGCCGGTACCCTGCGCGCGGTGGTAGAACACAACCTGCTGTACAACACCACGCAAAAGCTGTGGTATATGGGCCCGATGTACCGCCACGAGCGCCCGCAGAAAGGCCGCTATCGCCAGTTTCACCAGATCGGTGTGGAAGCACTGGGCATGGCCGGCCCGGATATCGACGCCGAAATCATCGCCATGACCGCTGACCTGTGGCAGCGCCTGGGGTTGGCCGCTAGCGTGCAGCTGGAAATCAACTCGCTGGGTAACAAGGAGGAACGTGCCGCACACCGCGAAGCGCTGATCGCCTACCTGGAAAAGCACGTCGATATCCTGGACGAAGACGGCAAGCGCCGCCTGTACAGCAACCCGTTGCGCGTGCTGGATACCAAGAACCCCGCGCTGCAGGACATGGCCAACAACGCGCCGCGCCTGGCCGACTACCTGGGCGACACCTCGCGTGCACACTACGAAGGCTGGAAAGCCATGATCAGTGCGCTGGGCATTCCGTTTGTGGAGAATCCGCGTCTGGTGCGTGGCCTGGACTACTACAACCTGTCGGTATTCGAGTGGGTGACCACCGAGCTGGGTGCACAAGGCACCGTGTGTGCCGGTGGCCGTTACGACGGGCTGATCGAGCAGCTGGGTGGCAAGCCGGCGCCAGGTATCGGTTTTGGCATGGGTATGGAGCGTGTGCTGCTGTTGCTGGCCGAAAAAGGCCTGCTGCCAGCGCGCCGTGGTGCGGATGTGTTCATCGTAAACCAGGGCGCAGGCGCCGCTGCTTACGCCATGCAGCTGGCGCAGAGCCTGCGCGCTGCCGGTTTTAGCGTTGTACAGAACATGGGCGATGGCAGCTTCAAGTCACAAATGAAAAAGGCAGATGGCAGTGGCGCCCTGGTGGCACTGATCATTGGTGAAAACGAAGTGGCAACCGCGCAAGTGGCTATCAAGCCGCTGCGTGCCGAGGCTGCTCAGGAAACCGTAGCTGCCGCCGACGTGGTGGCTGCTGTTTCCCGCTTCAAGTCTTAATTACAAGGGGGCCGCATGGCTTACGACCTGCAGGAACAAGAACAGATCGACGCGCTCAAGGGCTTCTGGGCGCAGTGGGGCAAGCTGATCGGCGGCGCTGTACTGGCAGTTTCGCTGGGTTTTATCGGTTACAAAGCCTGGCATGCTTACCAGAAGAGCCTGGCCGAACAGGCTGCGGTGGTATACAGCCAGCTGGAGCAACAACTGCAGGCCGGCCAGCTGGATAAAGTAAAGGCTACCGTAGCTGCCTTGCAAAAGGACTATCCTGCATCGGCTTATGCGGCCAACGGTACCCTGCTGGCGGCCAAGCTGGCCTTTGACAGCAAAGAGCTGGGTTTTGCCCGCGGCCAACTGAAGTGGGTGGTGGAGCACGCAGAGAAAGACGACACCTTGCAAGCCGTTGCCCGCCTGCGTCTGGCTGCCGTTTTGCTGGACGAAAAGCAGTACGATGCCGCTCTGGCCGAACTGGCCATGGCGCACCCGGTAGCGTTTGATGCCATGTTCCTGGACCTGAAGGCCGACGTACTGGTAGCGCGTGGCGATATTGGCGGTGCACGCGAAGCCTACAAGGCTGCGCTGGCCAAGTCTGCCCCGGAAGCACCGGTACGCGAGTTTATCCAGGCCAAACTTGACTCTTTGGGGAGCTGACCATGATGCGCCGACTGTTGCTGTGTGCTGCACTATTGCCTGCGCTGGGGGGCTGCGCATCGTGGTTTGAAGGCGAAGCAGCCTATCAGCCTACGCCGCTGAAACCCTTGCAAGCGTCTGCGGGGCCGAAGGTGTTGTGGCAAGCCAGTGTGCCGGATGCCGATCGCGGCCTGTTTTCCCCATCTATCGAACAAGGTAAGCTGTGGGTTGCTGGCAGTAGTGGCAAAATCCAGCAACTGGACGCGCAAACCGGCAAAACCCTGCATACACTGGATGTGAAACAGGCGCTGGTAGCTGGTGTGGCGGTAGATGATGGCTTGGTGTTTGTGGGTAATGATCGTGGCGAGCTGCTCGCTGTAAGTGCTGCAGATGGCAAGCCGGTATGGAAGCAAACGCTTACCAGCCTGCTGGCAGAAGCGCCGCAATTGGCCGGCCAGGTATTGATCGTGCGTGCGGGTGATGGGCGTGTGTCTGGCTTCGACGTAAAAACCGGCCGCCAGGTCTGGACGCAATGGCAGGCCCAGCCTCCGCTTACCGTGCGTGCTACCACACCGCAAATCAAGGTGGAAGGTAGCGACGTGCTGCTGGTGGGCGAGGCGGCAGGCAAGGTGGCAGCGTACGCCGCCGAGCGTGGCGACCAGCTGTGGCAGTCTGTGGTGGCCAATGCGCGTGGTGCCAGCGAGCTGGAGCGGGTAACCGATGTGGTAAGCCAGCCCATGTTTGATGGCCGCCGTGTGTGCGCGGTAGCGTACCAGGGGCGTGTCGCCTGCTTCGATTCGCGTGGCGGCCAGCAACTATGGGCACGCGACCTGAGCAGTAGCCGTGGCTTGGTGTCGGATGGCAAGACCGTCGTTGTGACGGCTGAAGATGGCGCGATCTGGGCATTTGATGCCGACTCGGGTCGCAACCTATGGAAACAGGACGATTTCCGCTACCGCAATGTGTCTGCCCCGGTAACGCTGGGTGGTCAATTGCTGGTAATTGATGGTGAAGGCTATGCACATCTGCTTTCATCCCTTGATGGACGTATAGTTGGCCGCAGTAGCCTGAAAGTAAACGGCACCGTGCCACGCCCGCTGGTAAGCGGCGACGTGGCCTACGTGCTGGATAACCATGGCAACCTGTCCGCGCTGACGAAGTAAGTAGTACACAATGAAACCGACTATTGCCCTGGTGGGCCGCCCGAATGTGGGCAAATCTACACTTTTCAACCGACTGACCCGCAGCCGTGATGCCCTCGTGGCTGACCAGCCGGGCCTGACCCGCGACCGTCACTATGGCCATGGCCGTGGTGCCAGCAAGCCTTATCTGGTGGTGGATACCGGCGGTTTCGAGCCGGTGGTGGACGAAGGCATCCTGTTCGAGATGGCCAGGCAAACCCTGCAGGCCGTGGACGAAGCCGATGCCATCATTTTCCTGGTGGATGGCCGTGTGGGCCTGACGCCGCAGGACAAGATCATTGCCAACCGCCTGCGCCAGTCCAACCAGCCGGTTTACCTGGCGGTAAACAAAGCTGAAGGCGTGAGCAATGCCATGGCGGCTGCCGAGTTTCACGAGCTGGCACTGGGCGAGCCACTGGCGATCTCTGCCTCGCATGGTGACGGTGTGCGCGAGCTGGTAGAGCTGGTGCTGGAAAACTTCCCGGAAGCCGAGGAAGAAGAAAAAACCCATCACCCGAAATTTGTGGTGATCGGCCGCCCGAACGTGGGCAAATCCACATTGGTGAATGCTGTGCTGGGTGAAGAGCGCGTCATCGCTTTCGACCAGGCCGGTACCACGCGTGACAGCATCTATATTGATTTTGAGCGCGATGGCCGCAAATACACCATTATCGATACCGCAGGTGTACGCCGCCGTGGCAAGGTGAACGAGGCGATCGAGAAGTTTTCGGTGATCAAGACCATCCAGGCTGTGGAAGATGCCAACGTGGCGGTGCTGGTGCTGGATGCGCAGCTGGATATTTCCGAGCAGGACGCTACCATCGCTGGTTTCGCGCTGGAAGCAGGCCGTGCGCTGGTGGTAGCCGTAAACAAATGGGAAGACCTGGAACTGCACCAGAAAGACACCATCAAACGCGATATCCTGCGTAAGCTGGGCTTCCTGGATTTTGCCAAGTTCCACTATATTTCCGCGCTGCAAGGCCGTGGTGTGGGTGACTTGTTCAAATCTATTGATGAAGCGTACAAAGCTGCCATGAGCAAGCTGCCTACGCCGAAGCTGACACGTATCCTGCAGCTGGCTACCGAACGCCAGCAGCCGCCACGTGCCGGCCAGGTTCGCCCGAAACTGCGTTATGCCCACCAAGGTGGCATGAACCCGCCGATTATCGTGATCCACGGTAACTCGCTGGACAAGATTCCGGACAGCTATACCCGTTACCTGGAAGGCATGTTCCGCAAGGCGTTCCACCTGCAAGGCACACCGCTGCGCGTACAATACAAATCGAACAGCAACCCGTTTGAGGTCGAAGCGACAGGTACCAAGGTAAGTTTGCTGCGCCACAAGGGGTTCAAATAGTCTGCTGGAATTTTTTATGCTAAAAAGACTGTTAGCACCAGCTCGCTTGTACTGAATTACAAAAACTGCATCGAATCGGAGAACAAAAATGAGCGCCAAAGGGCAAATGTTACAAGACCCGTTTCTGAACATCCTGCGTAAAGAGCACGTACCGGTATCCATCTACCTGGTAAACGGCATCAAGCTGCAGGGTCAGATCGAGTCGTTTGACCAGTACGTGGTTCTGCTGAAAAACACGGTGACCCAGATGGTGTACAAACACGCCATTTCCACCGTGGTTCCTGCCCGCCCAGTGAACATCCCGCACGAGCACCATGGTGCCAAGTCGGACTCGCAAGACGCGTAATCCCTAGTCTTACCCCAAGGCTGGCCGGCGTATGCTGGTCAGCCTTATTTATTGAAAGTCCCCTGCGTGTTTGATCGTCCTGATCTTGGTGACCAAGCAGTACTGGTAAGTCTCGACTTTGGCGAGGCGGATTATGAAGATGGCGTCAGCGAGTGCCTGGAGCTGATAAAAGGCGCCGGTGTCGCGGTGACCGGCCTGATCAAGGGCAAGCGCCAGCGCCCGGATGTCGCCTTGTTTGCCGGTAAGGGCAAGGTGGAAGAAATCGCTGCGCTGGTCAAAGCTACCGATGCCAATGTGGTGATCTTCAACCACGCCCTGGGGCCGGGGCAGGAGCGTAACCTGGAACGCGTACTGCAGTGCCGGGTAATAGACCGTGTCACCCTGATTCTGGACATTTTTGCCCAGCGTGCGCGCAGTCACGAAGGCAAGCTGCAGGTAGAGCTGGCACAACTGACGCATATGTCCACCCGCCTGGTGCGCGGCTGGACGCACCTGGAGCGCCAGAAGGGTGGTGTCGGTATGCGTGGTCCGGGTGAAACCCAGCTGGAAACCGATCGCCGCTTGCTGGGCTTGCGCGTGAAGGCACTGAAAGACCGCCTGGCTACCGTGCAAAAGCAGCGCAAAACACAAAGGCGCAGCCGCGACCGCTCCGGTTTGCCGTCCGTCTCCATTGTTGGCTATACCAACGCGGGCAAATCGACATTGTTCAATGGCCTGACCAAGGCTGGTGCCTACGCGGCCGACCAGCTGTTTGCCACGCTGGACACCACCAGCCGTCGCCTGTTCATCAATACCGATGTATCCATCGTATTGTCAGATACCGTCGGCTTTATCCGCGATTTGCCTCACTCGCTGGTGGCCTCCTTCCGTGCCACGCTGGAAGAAACCATCTCTGCCGATTTGCTGCTGCATGTGGTCGATGCGGCCAACCCCATGCGCGAGCGGCAGGTAGAAGAGGTCAATAAAGTACTGAAAGAAATCGGTGCCGATCACGTACCGCAGCTGATGGTGTGGAACAAGACCGACCTGCGGGGTTTGCCCCCCGCCATCCTGTACGACGAATACGGCGCGGTAGAGGGCGTACGGGTTTCGGCACTGTCCGGCGCTGGCCTGGAACTCCTGCGTGAAGCCATTGCCGAACGGGCGTTGGCAACGACTCACTCGCAAACCACAGAAAAAGTAGATCACTATGGCACAGAATGACGATAACCGCGGCAAGCGTCCTGACGACGGCCCGCCGGATCTGGAAGAAATCTTTCGCCAGCTGAACCAGAAGCTGTCACGCCTGCTGGGCGGCAAGCCTGCGCAGCCGGGCGGCAATAATGGTTTTGGCGGCGGCAATGGCGGCATGCCTTCCGAGCGTGGCATGAAGTTTGGCGCTGCCGGGATTGTGGCCATTCTGGGCGGCTTGTGGCTGGCCAGCGGCTTCTACGTGGTAGATGCGCGCGAGCAGGGCGTGGTGCTGCGCCTGGGTAGCTACGACCGTATCAGCGATTCCGGCCTGCAGTGGCATGCGCCTTATCCGTTCGAGCAGGTAGAGATCGTCAATCTCACCGAAGTACGCAGTGTCGAAATCGGCTATCGCGGCTCGGCCAAGAGCCGTGTCGAAGAAGAGTCGCTGATGCTGACCGAAGACCAGAACATCATCGATGTACAGCTTTCGGTGCAATACGATATCAAGGATGCGCGCGAATTCCTGTTCAACAACCTGGCCCTGGAAGAGGGTGCTCAGGATGTGGTGAAACAGGCTGCGGAAACGGCTATCCGTGAAGTGGTTGGCCGCAACAAAGTGGACTTCGTGCTGAACGAAGGCCGTGGCCAGATTGCTGTGGATACCCAGCGCATCATGCAGGAGATTCTGGACCGCTACGGCATGGGGGTGCGCATCGCCAAGGTCAACATCAACGATGTGCAGCCGCCAGAGCCGGTAATTGCCGCCTTTGACGACGCGGTAAAAGCCGGGCAGGACAAGGAAAAGCTGCGTAACGAAGGCCAGGCCTACGCCAACGAGGTCATTCCTAAAGCCCAGGGCCTGGCAGCGCGCCTGGCGCAAGAGGCCGATGGTTACCGCCAGCGTGTGATTTCCACCGCCGAGGGTGATGCAGCCCGCTTCCAGAGCGTGCTGGCCGAGTACGGCAAAGCACCGAAAGTGATGCGTGACCGCCTGTATCTGGACATGATGCAGCAAGTGCTGACCAATAGCAGCAAGGTGTATGTAGACCAGAAAGCCGGTAGCAACCTGCTTTACCTGCCGCTGGACAAGCTGATGCAGCAAACTGCCAGTGATAAAGCTGCCGAGGCCAAGCCTGCCCCTGCTGCGCCGGCCGCCGATACGGCCGCCCCGGCTGCCCAGCCCAACCAGAACATGGCACGCCCGCCGGTAGAGCGCGACGTTGTTCGTGGCCGCTAAAAGGATAGCAAGATGGATCGTTTCTTTCCTGTAGTACTGGGTATCGCCGGCGCTTTGCTGCTGGCATCCGGCTCGCTGTACACCGTAGACCAGCGCCAGTTCGCCATGGTGTTCCAGTTTGGTGAGGTGGTGCGCGTGGTGAAAGAGCCTGGCATCCAGTTCAAGGTGCCAATGCTGCAAAACGTGCGTTTCTTCGATCGGCGTATCCAGACCATCGACCCGGAAGCACCCGAGCTGTTCAACACCCGCGAGAAGAAAAACGTGCTGGTGGATAGCTTTGTGAAATGGCGCGTACGCGATGTAGAGCAGTTCTACAAGAGCGTAGGGGGCAACGAGACGGTAGCCGTGCAGCGCCTGCGTCAGACCATCAATGATGGCCTGCGTGCCGAGTTCGGCCAGAAAACCGTTGCCGACGTGATTTCCGGCAAGCGTGACGAGGTGATGGAGCTGGTGCGCAAGCGTGCCAACGTTGATGCGCAGAAAATCGGTATGGAAATTCTCGATGTCCGCTTAAAGCGCGTGGATTTTCCGGATAAAATCAGCACTTCGGTTTACGAGCGCATGAACTCCGAACGCCGCACGGTAGCCAACCAGCTGCGCAGTGAAGGCGCAGCCGAAGCCGAGCGTATTCGTGCCGATGCCGACCGTCAGCGCGAGGTGGTGCTGGCTGAAGCCTATAGCAAGGCTCAGGCCATCAAGGGCGAGGGCGACGCCAAGGCTGCAGCGATTTACGCCCAGGCTTATGGCAAGAATCCGGAGTTCTATGCCTTCTGGCGGAGCATGGATGCGTACAAGCAAACCTTCCGCAACAAGAGCGACGTGATGGTTCTGGACCCAAGTTCAGAATTCTTCAAGTATTTCAAGAATGCGCAACCGAAGCCACGCTGATAAAATGGTGTGACTTGCGACAGCCCGGCACGTGCCGGGTTGCGATAAAAACAAGGCGGGATCACGCATCCCGCCTTTTCTTGTGTGCAAAAAACAATGCGTAACTGGCTGCTGCCCGAACATATTGCCGATATTTTGCCCGCTACTGCCCGCCAGGTAGAAAGCGCAAAATCGGCCATGCTGGACCTGTTTCGCCTGTCCGGCTACGAACTGGTACTCCCGCCACTGGTGGAGTACGCCGATGCCCTGGTGTCTAGCGACGATGCAACGCTGGACCTGAAAACCTACAAGCTGGACGACCATCTGTCCGGCCGTCAGCTGGGTCTGCGTGCCGATATCACGCCTCAGGTGGCGCGTATAGATGCGCACCTGCTATCAGCCCGTACCGGCGTTACCCGCCTGTGTTACGCCGGTAGTGTTGTGCACGCCCGGCCATCCGGCCTGATGAGCTCGCGCGAGCCGCTGCAGGTAGGTGCCGAGTTATACGGCTACGCCGGTATCGAGGCCGATGTGGAAATCATCGGCCTGATGCTGGACGTCCTGCAGCAGGTTGGCGTGAGCCAGGTGCGGCTGGATGTAGGTCATATCGGCATTTACCGTGGCCTGGCGGCGGCTGCAGGCCTGTCTGCCGAGCAGGGGCGCGAGCTGTTTGCCGCGCTGCAAGCGAAAGACGTTGCCACCATCAGCGAGATGGTTGCTGGCGTGGCCGAGCCATACCGCAGTGCCTTCCTGGCCCTGCCGGAGCTGTACGGCCCGGCCAGCATTCTGGATAAAGCGCGTTCGCGCCTGCCATCGCTGCCGGAGATCGAGCTGGCGCTGATGCAGCTGTCAGCCATTGCTGCGGCGGTGGGTGATCGCGTACAGCTGAGCTTTGACCTGGCCGAGCTGCGTGGCGATGCCTACCATACCGGCCTGATGTTTGCCGCCTACGCGCCTGGCTGGTCCGAGGCGCTGGCGCGTGGTGGCCGTTACGACAACGTTGGCCGCCGTTTTGGCCGCGCCCGTCCTGCCACCGGTTTCAGCCTGGACCTGCGTGATCTGGTGCGCATCCTGCCGCAAAAAGACAGCGTGCAGGGCGTCAAACTGGCTGCCCGCCTGTTGCCGATGGCTGCAGGCAAAGTGACTGAACTGCGCGCCGCTGGCGAGCGGGTCATCATCGACTATCTGGGTGAATCTGCCGAAGCGCTGAACTGCGACCGCGAACTGGTCCTGGTATCGGGCGAATGGCAGCTTGTGCCTTTCAAGTAATGTGATTTCTGAAGAGAAGAGGTTTTTTCCAATGTCCAAGAATGTCGTGGTAATCGGTACCCAGTGGGGTGACGAGGGCAAGGGCAAGATTGTTGACTGGCTGACAGACCACGCCCGTGCGGTAGTGCGTTTTCAGGGTGGTCATAACGCGGGCCATACCCTGTGGGTAAACGGCAAGAAAACCGTGGTGCGCCTGGTACCGTCCGGCATCCTGCGTGATGGCGTGGAATGCTTCATCGGCAACGGTGTCGTGCTGTCGCCAGAGGCACTGCTGAAAGAGATCGACGAGCTGGAAGCCGCTGGTGTCAACGCATCGGCCCGCCTGAAGATCGCCGAAGGTTGCCCGCTGATCCTGCCGTATCACATTGCGCTGGACCAGGCCCGCGAAGCCGCCAAAGGCGATGCCAAGATCGGTACCACCGGCCGTGGTATCGGCCCGTGCTACGAAGACAAGGTAGCGCGCCGCGCGCTGAAGGTGATCGACCTGTTTGATACCGACCGTTTTGTGGCCAAGCTGAAAGAAAACGTCGAGTACTACAACTTCCTGCTGACCAAGCTGTTCAATGCCCAGCCGGTAGACTTCGACACCATCCTGGCCAACACCATGCAGCAAGCCGAGCGCATCAAGCCGATGGTGGCCGATGTGTCGCGCATCCTGCACGACCTGGACAAGGCCGGTGTGCCTATCCTGTTCGAAGGCGCGCAAGGCACCCTGCTGGACATCGACCACGGTACCTACCCGTACGTGACCTCGTCTAACTGTGTAGCCGGTGCAGCAGCACCGGGTGCCGGCGTGGCACCACAGATGCTGAACTACGTACTGGGCATTGTGAAGGGCTACGCTACCCGCGTGGGTTCCGGCCCGTTCCCTACCGAGCAGGAAAACGATATTGGCGCTTTCCTGGCCAAGCGTGGCAACGAGTTCGGTTCCGTTACCGGCCGCCCGCGCCGCTGTGGCTGGTTTGATGCAGCTGCACTGAAGCGTTCCATCCAGATCAACGGTGTGTCCGGCCTGTGCGTGATGAAGCTGGACGTGATGGACGGCCTGGAAGAGATCAAGCTGTGCGTAGGTTACAAGCTGAATGGCGAAGTGGTAGACATCCTGCCATTCGGTTCCGACGCCGTAACCCGCTGTGAGCCGATCTACGAGACCATGCCAGGCTGGAGCGACAGCTCGGTAGGTGCCAAGCGTTGGGAAGACCTGCCGGCTAACGCCCAGGCCTACCTGAAGCGCATCGAAGAAGTTTGCGGTGCGCCGATCGATATCGTGTCTACCGGCCCGGATCGCGAAGAAACCATCGTACTGCGCCACCCGTTCGGCCTGTAATGGTCTGATAGTGCCGGCTCTGCCGGTGCGGTGTAACAAAAAGCCCGTCCATGTGACGGGCTTTTTTTGCGTGCTACCGCTGGTGAGAGAAAAGCCCCCTGCGTAGGCAAGGGGCTTTTCAGCACAGGCGGGGGCGCTCAGAGTCCGGTATTCTGCACGCGTACTTTCTGCCCTGGTTGCAAGTTGGCCAGCTGTTCCGGGTTGTTCCAGCGCAGGATGTCGGTATGGGCTACGCCAAACTTGCGGGCAATGCTGAACACCGTATCGCCGCGCTGCACAACATAGTCTACTGCTACCACTGCTGTGGCCGGGCGGCTGTAGGATGCCGGGCGCAGGGCGCTGCTATCGGTGGCGCTAGCCACAGCGTTACTGCTGGTACCGATCACTTTCAGTATCTGACCCAGTTTGACCGTGTCGTCCTGCAGGCTGTTCAGGCTACGCAAGTCGGTGACACTCATGCTGTAGCGCCGTGAAATATTGTACAGCGTATCGCCAGCAGCCACAGTGTGCAGGCTGGCGCTGGCGCTCACGACTTTATCCGGGTTGCTCACCGGAATGTTGTCTCCCAGCGAGCCAGCTGTTTCGGCCTTGGCTGCCACTTTGACCACCTCTGGCTTCACCAGCTCGGCGCGAATCGGCTCGAAGCGTGGTTCGTTGCGGCCAGGCGCTGCGACAGCTTCGGTGCGGGTGGCAACACGCACGGTGGCGGGCTCGGGGCGCGGGCTAGCATCGCTGCGGGCGGGCTCGGCTTTTTGCAGGGTACGTAGCGGCGTAGCTTCGGCCGTTTTGATGGTGTCAGGCTGCGGGGCCGGCTTGGCGGGCTCGGCGACTGCTTTGGGTGTATCCATCGGCCCGGCGTTGGCCGCAAAGGCTACCAGCGTGGCACTCTCGGCTGGCTGGGCAGGGATGTCTGTGCTTTCCAGTGCCGGGGCCGGGCTGTTGTTGCGCAGGGCGACCAGTACCGGCCGGCCGGCCGCCAGCGCACTGCCTTTCAGATTGTTTGCGGTGATCAGCTCGTTCGGATTCATGTCGAACTGGCTGGCCAGCTCGCCCGTCGTCGTATCATTTTCAGGCACAAAGACCTGCCAGGTCAGCAGGGGTTTGTCCCACTTGGCCAGATTGGTTTCAAACTTGTGCAGTTTGGTGGCTGGCAGCAGCATCTGGCGGCCCGGCTTGTGGGCATATACCGGCAAGTTGAAGGCCGGGTTCAGCTCCTTGAATTCGGCTACCGGCATCTCTGCCAGCTTGGCGGCAATATCGATATTCATGTGGCGGCCGTTGCTGGTAGCCACAAAGGTGGGTTTGTTCGGGAACGGGTCCAGTTTCAGGCCGAATTTTTCCGGCTCCAGCATGATGTTGCGCACGGCCAGCAGCTTGGGCACGTAGTTGCGTGTCTCGGCGGGCATCTGGATGTTTTCGTAGGTTTCCACTTCGCCACGGGCACGCACTTTTGCGATGGCGCGCGACAGGTTGCCTTCGCCCCAGTTGTAGGCAGCCAGTGCCAGGCTCCAGTCGCCGAACATGGTGTACAGGTTTTGCAGGTAGTCCAGCGCGGCACGGGTAGATTCGGTGACATCACGGCGGCCGTCGTACCACCAGGTTTGCTCCAGGCCATACTGGCGGCCGGTGGCCGGCATGAATTGCCATAAGCCCGAGGCCCCGACTTGCGACTGGGCGCCGGGGACGAACGCACTCTCGACTACAGGCAAAAAGGCGATTTCGGTAGGCATGCCACGGCGCTCTACCTCGTTCATGATGTGAAACAGGTATTTGCGGCCCCGGTCCATGGTGCGCTTGAAGTAGGCGGCCTTGCCGGCAAAGTTGCGCTCGTGGCGGCGAACCAGTTCCGGGTTGACCTCTGCCATCTGGAAGCCTTCCCGCGCACGGGTCCACACACTGTCACCGTTACGTAGCGGGCTGGTATTCAGCAGCATCATGTCCAAGCCGGCAGACAGGCCATCGTCGACATTCCCTGCGGGGTAGTCGTAAACGGGTGCGGCATTATTGGCATGAGCCAGCATGGGCAAGGACAGCGCAAGGGTGACCGACAATGCGAGCGGAGTAAGCTTTTTCATGGGCGGGGCCTGTTTTCTCTATGCGGGCGATGCTAACACGGCTTGAGCAAGTAATAAGTCATAAAAAGTGCTCAAGGCCCTGATTTTTGCTGATTTTTAGAGAGGTTTCAGTAGCTTGGCTAGTGATTTTTTACAATTGCTTGATATTTTTGTCTAAAAGTTATTTTTCCATAAGCGGAGTGTGGCAAAAATGTCTTCTTCGCTGGTGATTTCATGCCCGGCATATTGTTTGGCCGCGTGGCGTACTGCGGTCTGCGTGATGCGCAGAAAGGGGTTGGTCGCCAGTTCGTCTGCCAGCAGGGTAGGCAAGGTAGGCTGGTTGGCCGCACGGCAGGCCTGGTCGCGTTGCTGGCGGGTGATGATTGCGGTGTTGCCAGGCTCTACCACTGCCGCAAAGGCCAGATTGGACAGGGTGTATTCGTGTGCCGGGTAGCACAGTGTGTCTGGCGGCAGGCTGGCCAGGCTGCGTAGCGAGTGGAACAGGTCTGTCATGGTGCCATCGAATACCCGCCCGCAACCGGCACCAAACAAGGTATCACCACAAAACAGATGGGGTGCCAGATAAAAAGCCAGATGGTTGGCCGTATGGCCCGGTATAGCCATGACCTGGGCCGCGCGGCCAAAGGCAGGAACTGTGCTACCGTGGCGGCAAGGGTGGTTCACGCCCGTGATGTCCGCCGGCCCGTATACCGCCAGCTGCGGCCACGCGGCGAGCAGGGCAGGCAGCCCGCCGATGTGGTCGGCATGGTGGTGGGTAACCCACACCGCCTCCAGCTGTAACTGCTGCCGCGACAGCCAGGCTTGCAACGGGGCGGCATCGCCCGGGTCGACTGCAATGGAACGGCGGTTGTCGTGCAAAACCCAGATATAATTGTCAGCAAACGCGCTTATAGCGGCGAGGCGAAACATGTCGGCCATGATGTATCCCGAAACGATGGAAGAATTTGCGGACTGGCTAGCCAGCAGCGCGCTGGGGCACGATCTGCTATGCCGCGAGCAAGCCTTTTTTGACCATGCGGTGGCAGATATATTCGGTTTCCGTGCCGTGCAGCTGGGCCTGGTGGATTATGACTTTCTGGCCTGCAACCGCATACCCTGGCACGGCTATGCCGGCATGGATGGCCAGGCGGATGTCGTGTGCGACCCGGCCTACCTGCCGTTTGACAGCAAAAGCCTGGACCTGCTGCTGATGCCGCACGCGCTGGATTTTACTAGCGAGCCGCACCAGGTGCTGCGCGAGGCCGAGCGCGTGCTGTTGCCGGAGGGCCGGCTGGTGCTGACCGGCTTCAACCCGTTTTCATTATGGGGCGCCAGCCGGCTGCTGTACCGCCGCCGCCGCGTGCCCTGGTGTGGCAATTTTGTGGGTACCAGCCGTCTGAAAGACTGGATGACTTTGTTGCAACTGGAAACCACCGCTACCCGGTTCATGGCATACTCGCCGCCTTTCGCGCGCGCAGACTGGCTGGCCCGCTGCCGTTTCATGGAGCAGGCTGGCGAATACTGCTGGCCGCAGCTGGCGGGTGTCTATGGTGTGGTGGCGGTAAAACGCCAGCGCGGCATGCGCCTGATCATGCCGCGCTGGCAGCGTGCCAAGCCGGCCAGGTCGCTGGCAGTGGCCAGCGGCAACGAGCGCCAACCCATTAACCGAACCCAAGCGAACGAGACAAGCCATGAGTGACGACGCTATCGTCGAGATTTACCCCGATGGTGCCTGCAAGGGCAACCCAGGCCCTGGTGGCTGGGGTGTGCTGCTGCGTTACAAAGGGCAGGAAAAAGAGCTGTTCGGCGGCGAGCACGGCACCACCAATAACCGCATGGAATTGATGGCGGTGATACAGGGCCTGCAGCTGCTCAAGCGCCCGTGCCGCATCGTGGTGTACACCGACTCGCAATACGTGCAAAAGGGCATTTCCGAGTGGATACACGGCTGGAAAACCCGTGGCTGGAAGACCGCCAGCAAGGAACCGGTAAAAAATGCCGACCTGTGGCAGCAGCTGGACGCCCTGCGTAATGGCCACCCGCACGTAGAATGGCGCTGGGTAAAAGGCCACGCCGGCCACGAATTCAACGAACGCGCAGACCAGCTGGCCAACGCCGGCGTGGAAAGCCTGCGCTAGCCTGTATTAGCGGCAGCCCGTCAGGCTGCCTGCCGAAAGCCCATCATGCGTCAGATCATTCTTGATACCGAAACCACCGGCCTGGACCCGAACCAGGGCCACCGCATTATCGAATTTGCCGGCCTGGAGATGGAAGGCCGCAAGCTGACCGGCCGCAGCCTGCACCTGTACATTCACCCGGAGCGTGACATCGACCCGGACGCCGAGCGCGTGCACGGCATCTCGCTGGCCAGCCTGGAAGGCAAGCCGCGTTTTGCCGAGGTGGCGCAGCAGCTGGTCGATTTTATCGATGGAGCCGAGCTCATCATTCATAACGCCCCGTTTGACGTGGGCTTCATGAATGCCGAGTTCAAGCGCCTGGGCATGCCGCCGGTGGCCAAAGTGGCAGGCGGGGTAATCGACACCCTGGCCATGGCGCGCGACAACTTTCCCGGCAAACGCAACAGCCTGGACGCGCTGTGCGACCGCTTCGAGATTGACCGCAGCAACCGTACCTACCACGGCGCGCTGATCGACTGCGAGCTGTTGTCCGAAGTCTACCTGTGGATGACGCGTGGCCAGGACAGCCTGCTGATGGACGCCGGCCTGGCGGAAAACGACAACAGCGCCAGCGGCATGCGCATGGCCTTCGAGCGCAAACCGCTGGCCGTGCTGCAGCCCAGCGCCGACGAGCTGGCCGAGCACCAGGCCTACCTGGACCTGCTGGATAAAAGCGTGAAAGGCAGCTGCCTGTGGCGCAGCATCGAAAACCCGCCGCCGGCGGAGCCCGCCGCATGAGCCAGCGTATTGCCCTGATACCGGCAGCCGGCCATGGCAGCCGTTTTGGTACTGCTACGCCCAAGCAGTACCAGCTGCTACACGGCCAGCCACTGCTGGCACACACCGTCAACGTACTGTGCGGCTGTGCCGCCATAGACCGCGTAGTAGTGGTGATTTCCCCCGGCGACGAATGGTTTGACAGCTACAGTTGGCCGCAAGCCAAGCTGGAAGTGCTGCGCGCAGGCGGCGCCAGCCGTGCCCAGAGCGTGGCCAATGGCCTGGCGGCGCTAGCCGCCGACGAAGACGACTGGGTGCTGGTGCACGACGCCGCGCGCTGCTGCCTGAGCCCTGACGCGCTGCAACGCCTGCTGGACGAAGTGGGCGACGACGCCATCGGCGGCATTCTGGCGCAGCCGGTAGCCGACACCGTCAAGCAGGGCAAGGTTGGCCGCATTGCCGCCACCGTGCCGCGCGACAATCTGTGGCTGGCACAGACCCCGCAAATGTTCCGCGCCGGTTTGCTGGCCGAAGCGCTGCAGGATGCGGCCAACCCGGCCATTACCGACGAAGCCTCCGCCATCGAGCTGCTGGGCCACGCGCCACGGCTGGTGGTGGGCGAGGCGCAGAATTTCAAGGTGACCTGGCCGGGTGACCTGGCGCTGGCGGCGGCCATTCTGGCGGCGCGCCACGCCTGACACCGGCTGCGGCCAACCATTGCAAGGACAAGACATGACACCGTTTCGCATAGGCCAGGGTTACGATGTACACCGCCTGGTAGAAGGCCGCCCGCTGATACTGGGCGGGGTGACGATCCCGCATGACAAAGGCCTGCTGGGCCACTCGGACGCCGACGCGCTGCTGCACGCCATTACCGACGCCGTGCTGGGCGCTGCTGCGCTGGGTGACATTGGCCGCCATTTTCCTGACACCGACCCCACGTTCAAAGGCGCCGACAGCGGCGTCCTGCTGCAAGAAGCCATGCGCCGCGTGCGCGCCGCCGGCTGGCAGCTGGTGAACGTGGACAGCACCATCATTGCCCAGGCCCCCAAGCTGGCGCCGCATATCGATGCCATCCGCGTGCGCATTGCGCAGCTACTGGATATCGACGTGGCTTGCGTCAACGTAAAAGGCAAGACCAACGAAAAGCTGGGCTACCTGGGCCGCGCCGAAGCAATAGAAACGCAGGCCGTCTGCCTGCTGGTGCCCGCCAACTGATTTTCTTTCCCTTTTGGAGTGCTACACCATGGACCAGAACCAACTGAAACAACTGGTAGCCCAGGCTGCCGTCAAGCTCGTACCGGAAGACTGCATCGTCGGCGTGGGTACCGGTAGCACCGTCAACTTCTTCATCGACGAGCTGGCCAAGATCAAGGGCCGCATCAAGGGCGCGGTTTCCAGCTCCGAGGCATCCACCCAGCGCCTGAAAGCCATCGGCATTCCGGTATTCGACCTGAACACCGTGGGCCCGGACGAAGTGCCGGTGTACGTGGATGGCGCCGACGAGGTCAACCACCATCTGCACATGATCAAGGGCGGTGGCGCGGCGCTGACACGCGAAAAAATCGTGGCCGCGGTGGCGCAGCAGTTCATCTGCATTGCCGACCAGAGCAAGTACGTGGAGATCATGGGCAAGTTCCCGCTGCCGGTAGAGGTCATCCCGATGGCGCGCAGCCACGTGGCGCGCGAGCTGGTGAAGCTGGGCGGCCACCCGGAATGGCGCATGGGCGTCACCACCGATAACGGCAACATCATTCTGGACGTACACGGCCTGCAGATTGCCGAGCCGGTAAAACTGGAAAACCAGATCAACCAGATCGTGGGTGTGGTCACCAACGGCCTGTTTGCCCAGCGTCGTGCCGACGTACTGCTGCTGGGTACGCCAGACGGGGTAAAAGAGCTGCGCTAAACCCGGTGGGCCGGCCCGGTGTGGGTTTGCTGCGGCAAGCCAGCGCCGCGCCGGCCTTTTTTGTGCGGATGAAACATAACTGTCATCTGGCCGCCATATCATGACGTGTTGAGTCAATTCCCGACGAGGTTGCCATGCCTGAACATATTTCCAAACAGTTTGACCTGGAGCTCGAAACCATCCGCACCCGTGTGCTGCAGATGGGCGGGCTGGTAGAGCAGCAAATCCGCGCCGCCATGGATGCTTTGCAAAGCGGCGATGTCGACCGTCTGGACAAAGTGGTGGCCGACGATACCAAGGTTAACGCGCTGGAAGTGCAGATCGACGAAGACTGCCAGCACATCATTGCGCGCCGCCAGCCGGCTGCCAGTGACCTGCGCATGGTGATCACCGTGATCAAGACCATTACCGATCTGGAGCGCATCGGCGACGAGGCGCAAAAGATTGCCCGCGTTGGCCGCACCATGTACCAGACCGGCCGCTACCCGGCACCGCGTTTTCGCGAAGCCGCCAAGATGGCCGAGGTTGCCCTGGGCATGCTGCACCGTGCGCTGGACGCCTTTGCCCGCCTGGATGCGACCGCCGCCATCGAGCTGGCCGAGCAAGACCTGCTGCTGGACCAGGATTACGCTTCCGAGCTGCGTGCCCAGGTGACCTTCATGATGGAAGACCCGCGCACCATCAGCATGTCCATCGACACCATGTTCATCTGCAAGGCTATCGAGCGTATCGGTGACCACGCCAAAAACATCTCCGAATACGTGGTGTACCTGGTGAAAGGCAAAGACATTCGCCACACCTCGCTGGAAGACAAAAAGCGCGAGTCTCTGGGTGATGCTGCCACGCAATAAGCATGGCAAGCAGGGCCAAGCGGCGGTAACATCGGTTACCGC
Source organism: Vogesella aquatica (assembly GCF_028548455.1). Taxonomy (GTDB): domain Bacteria; phylum Pseudomonadota; class Gammaproteobacteria; order Burkholderiales; family Chromobacteriaceae; genus Vogesella; species Vogesella aquatica. Next base: position 96,366 of record NZ_JAQQLF010000005.1, on the reverse strand, counting down.
CGTTTTTTATTGACCTACTGACAAGAGAGAAGGGGTGACATTTGAGCTCCGTTAAGCCCCCGTTTGACGTGCTGGCTACCGTAGATATGGGGTCGAACAGCTTCCGGCTGCAGATTTCCCGCGTGGTAGACGACCAGCTGTATACCCTGGATTCCCTCAAAGACACCGTGCGCCTGGGCGGTGGCCTGCAAGACGACAAAACCCTGGATAGTGAAACCCTGCAGCGCGCCCTGGCCTGCATGGGCCGTTTTGGCGAGCGCCTGCGCGGCTTTGACCCCAAGCAGGTACGCGTGGTGGGTACCAACACCCTGCGCGTGGCGAAAAATGCGCCCGAATTCATCGTGCAAGCCGAGCGTTTGCTGGGCTTCCCCATCGAAATTATTGCCGGCCGCGAAGAAGCCCGCCTGATTTACCTGGGCGCCGCGCACAGCCTGCCGGCCACCAAAGAGCGCCGCCTGGTCGTGGATATCGGCGGTGGCTCTACCGAGTTCATCATCGGCAGCGGCTACAAGGCGCACGTGACTGAAAGCCTGCCGCTGGGCTGTGTGGTGTTCAGCAAACGCTTCTTTGTGGATGGCAAGATCAGCAAGAGCGCTTTTCGTGACGCCGAGCTGGCCTCGCGCAACGAAATCCAGCGCATCGTGCACGAGTACCCGGCCAGCGAATGGCAGCTGGCGGTAGGCACCTCCGGTACCGCGCGTGCGCTGCGCGACATGATGGAAGCCAACGGCTGGAGCAATGGCGAGATCACGCTGCGCGGCATGAAGCGCCTGCGCGACGACCTGATTACCTGCGGCCACACCAAAGACATCCGCATCAATGGCCTGAAAGACGACCGCGCCCCGGTGCTGCCGGGCGGCCTGGCTATCATGATTGCCATTTTCGAGTCGCTGGCCATCGAGCAGATGATCGTGACCGACGGCGCGCTGCGCGACGGCGTGCTGTACGACCTGATGGGGCGCCAGCGCGAAAAAGACATGCGCGACTCCACCATTACCCAGTTCAAGCGCCGCTACCACGTAGACGTGCCGCAGGCCGAGCGGGTGTCCGGCCTGGCCGAACGCCTGTTCCGCCTGGTGTCGGGCGACGCGCTGGACCCGGACATGCTCAAACGCGTGATCTGGGCGGCCAAAGTGCACGAAATCGGCCTGACCATCGCCCACGCTGCCTATCACAAGCATTCGGCTTATGTGCTGACCAATGCCGACATGCCCGGCTTTTCGCGCCGTGAACAAAGCACGCTGGCGACCATCGTGCTGGGCCACCGCGGCGATATGGGCAAGATGGTAAAAGAGGTTGCCGACCCGGCGCTGTGGCCTGCCGTGCTGTCGCTCAGGTTGGCCGCATTGTTCTACCGCAGCCGCAACGAGCTGGACATCAACGCCGTGCATGGCCTGACGCCCACCATGAACGGCTACGCGCTGACCGTGGGCAAAGACTGGCTGGCGGCCAACCCGCTCACCACCGCGGCCTTCCGTCAGGAAATCGCGCAGTGGAAAGCCATCGGCGTGGCGCTGGAGCTGCGCGGCGACTAGTACCGCGGGTCGCATGAACCGCCGCGGCGTACGCCGCTGGCACCCAGCCTTGCCGCACCTCGGTGCGGCTTTGTCACGTATCAAGGTCTAGAAAAGGATTGCCATGCGCCACCCCGAGCAGAAACAGCGCCACTCCACGCTGGGTGATGCCCCAGGCACGCTGGCCGCAGCAGCAGAGGGGGCGGTGGCCAGCAGTATCTCGCTGGTGGAATACACGGCCGACGACTACCTGGAGACGCGCTTTGCCACCGTAGAAGCAGGGCTGGCGCATCGCGCACAGCTGCCCAACCTGTGGCTCAACGTGTACGGCCTGACCGACCCCGCCGTACTGCAAGCCATCGGCCAGCGTTTTGGCCTGCACCCGCTGGTGCTGGAAGACATCGCCAACACTCGCCAGCGGCCGAAGGTAGACGATTACGGCAGCTACCTGTTTATTGCCACCCGCGTGTACCGCTACCAGCAGGAAGGCCAGCGCCTGGTGCACGACCAGGTGTATCTGGTGATAGGCAGTGGCTTTGTGCTGACTTTCCAGACCCAGCCGCTGGGGGTATTCACCAGCCTGCGCGAGCGGCTGCAGGCAGGGCGCGGCCTGGTGCGCCAGCTGGGGGCAGATTACCTGGGCTACTCGCTGCTGGACGCCATCATCGACGACTACTTTGGCGTGCTGGACCAGTTCAACGCCCGCGTGGAAGACCTGGACCGCCAGGTGCTGGGCGGGCACGACCGCTTCATCCTGGCGCGCATCCAGCGCCAGAAGCAGGACGCCATGCGCCTGCGCCGCGCCCTGGTGCCGCTGCGCGAGGTGCTCAATACGCTGGTGCGTGGTGATTACGCTTTCTTCCAGCGCGACACCATGGTCTACCTGCGCGATGCCTTCGACCACACCCTGCACCTGATCGAGTCGCTGGAGGCGGCGCGCGAAGCCATTGGCGGTATGCTGGACCTGTACATGTCGGCGCAGTCCAACCGCCTGAACGTGCAGATGCGCGTGCTTACCGTGATTACCATCATCTTCATGCCGCTAACGCTGATTGCCGGTATCTATGGCATGAACTTCGACAATATGCCCGAGCTGCACTGGCACTTTGGCTACTACTACACCATTGGGCTGATGGCGGCCATTGCGCTGGGGCTGGGCATTGTCTTCTGGCGGCGGCGCTGGCTGTAGCGGCTTGTTGAATACCCCTTGGGGGTATAAGATAAGGCTATCATCTTACTGGTAACGCCCGATGAATACCGCCCATCTGCACCTGCCCGTCAGCGGCATGAGCTGCGCCGCCTGCGCATTGCGCATCGAAAAAGTGCTGAACCGCCTGCCTGGCGTGGCCGCTAGCGTGAGCTTTGCCAGCGAGAGTGCTGACCTTGACTACGACCCGGTGCAAACCACTGCGCAGCAGGTGCTGGACGCCATCGCGCGTGCAGGTTTTACCGTGCCTGACACGGTGCTGACGCTGGTGCTTTCTGGGATGAGCTGCGCCGCCTGCGGCCAACGTATCGAGAAAGTGTTGAACCGCCAGCCCGGCGTGCAGGCCAGCGTCAATATGGCCAGCGAAACCGCGCAGCTGCGCTTTGCCTGCGGCCTGTATAACCCCGAGCAGCTGGTGGCCGTGGTGCAGGGCGCCGGCTTTGGCGCCAGTGTGCTGGATGATGCCGCACCGGCCACGCCGCAGCACGACGAGCGCCGCGAGCTGGCCTGGTTTGCGCTGGCGCTGCTGCTGACGCTGCCCTTTGCCGGCGAGATGGTGGCTATGTTAGGTGGTGGCCACCACGGCTGGCTGCCGCGTGCGTGGCAGCTGGCGCTATCGGCGCCGGTGCAGTTCATCGTCGGCTGGCGGTTTTACCGTGGTGCTTACCATGCGCTGCGCAGCGGGGCCGCCAATATGGACGTGCTGGTGGCGCTGGGCACCAGCGTGGCGTGGCTGCTGTCGGCGTGGGTAACGTTGGCCGCAGACCACAGCCAGCACGTGTATTTCGAGGCCAGCGTATCGGTGATCACACTGGTATTGCTGGGCAAGCTGCTGGAAAGCCGCGCCAAGCGGCGCACCGCGGGTGCCATCGAGGCGCTGCTGGCGCTGTCGCCCAAAACCGCCAATGTAGAACGCGACGGCCAGCTGCACGAAGTGGCCATCGGCCAGCTGTTGCCCGGCGATGTGGTGGTGCTACGCCACGGCGAGCGGCTGGCGGTAGACGGCACCGTGCTGGCGGGCAGCGCGGTGCTGGACGAAAGCGCGCTCAGCGGCGAAAGCCTGCCGGTAGCGCGCGGCGAAGGCGATACCGTGTACGCCGGCACCCAGAACGCGGGCGGCATGCTGAAGGTGCGCGCCACCAGCGTCGGCCAGGCCACGCAGCTGGCCGCCATCGTGCGTGCCGTGGCGCAGGCGCAGGGCAGCAAGGCGCCGATCCAGGCGCTGGCCGACCGCATCTCGGCCATCTTTGTGCCGGTGGTGCTGGCCATCGCCACGCTCACGCTGCTGGCCACCGCCTGGTGGCTGGGCGATTGGCAGCAGGCGCTGATTCACGCGGTGGCGGTGCTGGTGATTGCCTGCCCGTGTGCATTGGGCCTGGCTACGCCCACGGCGGTGATGGTGGGGGTGGGCGTGGGGGCGCGGCGCGGCATACTGTTCCGCCACGCCGCCGCCTTGCAGCACGCGGCCAACATCGACCTGCTGGTGGTAGACAAAACCGGCACCCTGACCGAAGGCAAGCCGCAACTGACCGACATCATTGCGCTTGCCGATATCCAGCCCGACGCGGCGCTCACGCTGGCCGCCACGCTGGAGCAGGGCGCCGAGCACCCGCTGGCACAAGCCATCGTGCAGGCGGCGGCAGCCCGCCAGCTGGCGCTGCCGCATGTGGCCGGTTTTGCTGCCGAAATCGGCCACGGCGTGTGTGGCCAGATTGCCGGCCAGGCCTACCGCCTGGGTGAACCGCAATGGGCGCTGGGCCAGCTGCCGCCGCAGGCCGCCGCGCTGTACGCACAAGGCAAGACCGTGCTGGCGCTGGCGGAAGGCGATACACCGCTGGCGCTACTGGCCTTGGCCGACCGCTTGCGGCCAAGCTCGGCCGCTGCCGTCACCGCCTTGCAGGCGCTGGGCGTGCAGGTAGTGATGCTGACCGGCGACAAGCAGGCCACCGCCGACGCCATCGCCGCCCAGGCCGGTATTGCCGAGGTGCACGCCAGCCAGCGCCCGCAGGACAAGGCCGCCTATATCCAGCGCCAGCAAGCCGCTGGCCGCCGTGTGGCGATGGTAGGCGACGGCATCAACGACGCCCCGGCGCTGGCGGTGGCCGACGTCAGCTTTGCCATGGGTGCCGGGGCCGATATCGCCATCGACACGGCGGATGTCACGCTGATGCACGGCAACCTGCAACACCTGGCCGACGCGCTGCGCCTGGCACACGCCACGCTGGACAAGATCCGCCAGAACCTGTTCTTTGCCTTTGTCTACAACGTGCTGGGCATCCCGCTGGCCGCGCTGGGCCTGCTCAACCCGGTACTGGCCGGCGCGGCCATGGCGCTCAGCTCGGTGTCGGTGGTGAGCAACGCGCTGCTGCTGCGGCGCTGGCGGTGATGAGAGGTGTGCCAGGTAGCGACCGTAGCATCCGGGGAGGCAGGTTAGGCTACTGGCTCGGGTGCCTTTCTGAAAGGGGAGCAGGATGAGTAATGTCATTGACTGGTGTGTTGGCGTATTGCTCGGGCTAGCCCGCTTCCTGCTGGCGGTACTGTTGCCGGCTTACCTCGAACACAGGCTGAATAAGCCTTGGATCGTGGTGATTCTGGTGATCTCGCTGCTGGGCATTACGCTGTATTCCTACTTTTATTGGTAGCCATTTACCCGGATGCGCCTGCGGCGTATCCGGGCTACCACTTTTAAGCCCCTCACCCCAATAGCCAGTTGAACAGCCCACCGCCCAACATCAGCCAGCCAAACAGCAGCCCGGCCAGTAGCAGTGGTTGCCAGCCGGTGGCGCGGATGGCGCTGGCGCGGGTGTCCAGCCCCAGCGCGGCCATGGCGGTGGCCAGCAGCAGGGTGGTGAGCTGCTGCAGCGGGGCCACCACGGCGGCCGGCAGCCAGCCGCTGCTGTTCAGCGCCACCATCGCCACAAAACCGAAGGCAAACCACGGGATGGTGATGCGGCCACGCTGGTTATCCGCCTGCGGCTGGCGGCGCTGCCACCAGGCGGCCAGCAGCAACAGGAACGGCGCCAGCATCATCACGCGCAGCATTTTGGTGAGCACGGCGGCGTTGGCTGCCTGGTCGCTTACCGCCTTGCCGGCGGCCACCACTTGCGCCACTTCGTGCAGGGTGGAGCCGGTCATGATGCCGTAGGCGGTATCGCTGACGCCCAGGCTGGCCAGCAGCGGGTAGGCCGCCGGGTACAGCAGCATGGCGACGCTGCCGAACAGCACTACGCCGGCCACTGCCAGGCTGGCGCGCTCGCCGCTGGCACGGATCACCGGCTGTGCCGCCATCACCGCGGCCGCACCGCAGATGGCGCTGCCGGCGCCGATCAGCACGCTGCTTTCGCGGTCCAGCCCCAGGCGCGGGCCGGCCCACAGCGCCAGCGCGAAGGTGCTGCCCAGTACGGCGGCGTCGATCAGCCACACGGTGGGGCCTAGCTGGCCCAGCTCGCCCAGCGTCAGGCGCAGGCCGAACAGCACGATGCCCGCACGCAGCAGCGTGGTTTTACAGAATGCGAGTGTGGCAGGGGCCGGCCGCGTATGGCGCGGGCCCAGGTTGGCCGCCAGCATGCCCAGCAGCATGGCCACGGTGAGGGCGGATACGCCGTGCTCTGCCAGCCACGGCAGGGTGGCCAGCCATAGCGAGGCCAGCGCCAGCGCGAGTGCCAGCAGCAGGCCGTGTTGCTTATCCAGAATTTTCATATCGTTATTACCTCCATGAATAAGCCAAGCTTAGTAGGCTGCTATTCAGTGGTAAAACAGATAATATGAATCGTACCAATCACTAAAACCGATTAATCATGGCACTAAAACTATCGCTGCGCGAACTGGAAGTGTTCGCCGCCGTGGCCGCTTGCGAGTCGGTGACCCGCGCCGCTGCCGAGGTGGCGCTGTCGCAATCGGCCGCCAGCCAGGCGCTGGCGCAGCTGGAGCTGGCGCTGGGCGTGCCCTTGTTCGACCGCATCGGCCGTGGCCTGCAGCTGAACGAACACGGCCGCACGCTATTGCCACGGGCGCGGGCGCTGCTGGACGAAGCCGCGGCGCTGCAGGATTTGTTTGGCGAGGCGGCGTTGTCGTTGCGGCTGGGGGCCAGTACCACCATTGCCAACTACCTGTTGCCGCAGCGGCTGGCCGCTTTGCGGCAACGTTGGCCGCAGTGTCGCGTCAGCCTGCAGGTGGCCAATACCCGCGACATCGTGGCGGCGGTGGCGGCGTTGCAAGCCGACTTCGGGCTGATCGAAGGCCCGTGCCACCACCCGGCGCTGCACAGCCAGCCGTGGCAGCAGGACGAGTTGCTGGTGTTCGCGGCGGCCAACCATCCGCTGGCCGGGCGGCAGGTGAGCCTGGCCGAGCTGGCGGCGGCGCCGTGGCTGCTGCGCGAGGCCGGTTCCGGCACTCGCGAGGAAGTGGAGCGCGTGTTGCTGCCGCACCTGGGCAGCCTGAATGTGGAAATGGAGCTGGGCGATTCCGAGGCCATCAAGCGTGCGGTGGCGGCCGGGCTGGGCGTGAGCTGCCTGTCACGCCGCGTGGTGGCGGAGCTATTGGACAGCGGCGCGCTGGTGCCATTACAGACCGCCTTGCCGCCGCTACAGCGCACCCTGTGGTGCGTCCGCCACCGCGACAAGGCGCCCGGCAGCAGCATGCGCGCCTTTCTGCAGCTGGATGACCTGCCGCCGGCTAGCGGCACCTAGCCGGCCAGCGTGCGCCACGCCATCAGCACGGCAAAGCCGATCAGCAGCACGCCGCACAGCTGGTTGATGCGGCGCTGCCCGGCCGGCCCCAGCCGCGCCAGCAAGCGCCCGCCGCCGTAGGCCAGCAGCAGCCACCACAACGCCGAGCCGGTAAACACGCCGGCCACCATCAGCGCCGCGTCGGCCGGCGTAGCGTGCTGGCCGCCGGCCAGGCTGGCAAATACCGCGATAAACGACAGGATGGTCATCGGGTTGCTCAGCGTCAGCCCCAATGCCGACAGGTAGGCTGCCAGCAGCCCGCCGCCTTCGCTGGCGCGGGCGGCATGGTTGGCCGCAGCGCGGCGCAGCGTGCCCACGCCCATGTACAGCAGCAACGCGCTACCGGCCAGCGCCAGCGGCGTGGCGATGGTGCTGAGGGTGTACAGCAGCGTGCCCATGCCGGCGGCGCCGGCGCTGGCGTACAGGCCGTCGGCGCTGGCGGCACCCAGGCCGGTAACAAAACCGGTGGCGGGGCCGCGGCGCAGCGTGCGCTCGATGCACAGCAGGCCGATAGGGCCGACCGGTGCGGCAATGGCCAGCCCGATGGCGGCCGCTTCCAGAAACAGGCTCATGGTGTTCTCCTTTGCTGCTGCATAGTGTGTCGTGGCGCGGTGCCGATGCCCATGCCGTGATGCAGGCGATGCGCTATGCTGGCTTAAGAAAATCAGGCCAAACGGCAGAAGGGCTTAACAAATGGAAGTAGATACCAAATCGTGGGCCATTCTGGCTGCGCTGCAGGACAATGCCCGCCAGTCGCTGACCGAGCTGGCGCAGGCGGTGGGGCTGTCGGTGCCGGCGGTGTCGGAGCGCGTCAAGCGGCTGGAAGAGGCGGGGGTGATACGCGGCTACCACGCGGTGGTGGCGCCGCTGAAGGCAGGGTATGCGCTGTCGGCGCTGGTGGGCATTACCGTGCCGCAGCCGGCCAAGAAAACGCTGCTGGACAGGTTGGCCGCCATGCCAGAGGTACAGGAGTGCCACCATGTTACCGGGGTGGATTCCTACGTGTTCCGCGTGCTGGCGCGCGACGTGCAGCATCTGGAGCTACTGGTGTCGCACCTGAACGATCTGGGCGAGACGCGCACCAGCATCATTCTGTCCACGCCGCTGTCGGCGCGGCCGGTGTGCCCGCCGCGTTAGGCGGTGGCGGCCGGGCAGCGTGGTGCCACACAAAACAGCAAGGCCCTGCCGCATGGCAGGGCCTTGTGCTTTGCGGCCAACCTTGGCCGCAGCCGCTTAATCAACGCGGATGTACGCCCAGCCCTTGGCTTTCATGCAGCTGCTGTACATGTCCTCGCGCTGCTCGGCGTTGGCGTCGTAGCTTTCACGGCGTTCCGGCTCCCAGTAGCCCGGCGTCCACGTGCACTGGTTGTTGGCCGCACAGATTTGCCGTGGCGGCTGGAACGACGCGGCGCGCGCCACACGTTCGCGCATGTCCGGCGGGAAGGCTTTGGCGGCCTCCTGCTTGCATGGGTAGCTCTCGGCGTCAAAGTTGCGGGTGCCGTCGCCGTGGCGCCACTGGTAGGTGGCGCAGCCGGCCAGCAGGCTGCACAGCAGCAGGGGAACGATGGCTTTCATCGCAGGCTCCTCAAACAGTTTGCGGCTGGCGTGCCGCCCAGCGGTATAGCGCGATACCGGCCACGATCATCGGCAGGCTCAGCCACTGGCCCATGCTGATCACGTCGGACTGGCCGAAGATGCCGGCGTCCGGGGTGCGGAAGTATTCGGCAATGAAGCGGAAGCTGCCGTAGCCGATCAGGAACACCGCCGACACCTGGCCCACCGGGCGGCGGCGCGCCGAGAACAGCCACAGGATGACGAACAGCGCCAGGCCTTCCAGCAGCGCCTGGTATAGCTGCGACGGGTGACGCGGCAGCATGTCTACGCGCGGGAAAATCATCGCCCACGGCAGGTCGGCCGGTGCCACGCGGCCCCACAATTCGCCATTGATGAAGTTGCCGATACGGCCTGCGGCCAACCCTGTGGGCACCAGCGGGGCGACAAAGTCGGCTACCTGCCAGAAGCGGCTGCCTTGCTTGCGCGCAAATAGCGCCATGGCCACCAGTACGCCGATAAAGCCGCCGTGGAAGCTCATGCCGCCTTTCCACACCATCAGGATTTCGGCCGGGTGTTGCAGGTAGTAGCCGGGCTGGTAAAACAGCACTTCGCCCAAGCGGCCACCGACAACGACACCCAGTACTGCCCAGGTGAGAAAGTCGTCCAGGTCCTTGGCGCTCCAGCCGCTCCATGGCTGGCTTTTCACGCGCAGATTGCCCAGCCACAGGAACAGGCCAAAGCCCAACAGGTACATCAGGCCGTACCAGTGCACGGCCAGCGGGCCCAGGTGGATGGCGACGGGGTCAAACTGAGGATGGATCAGCATTTGTCAGTAATGTGCGTTTGCGGTAAAAGGAAGATCTAAATTATACGGAAAGCGCCAGGTGGCGTCCCGACGCGATCATGACGGGATGGTGCCATTAACAGAAACTTCACGCACCCGGAAGTTCCTGCCAGCTGCTCACAGAAGCGGCGATGCGCGCAAACAGGACAAGATTCAGGCTGTGCCCATGTGGCGCAGGCAAAGAGACCCAAAGGATAAAGCCATGCCGCAATACCGCTCCAAGACCTCTACCGCAGGCCGTAACATGGCCGGTGCCCGTGCGCTGTGGCGCGCCACCGGCATGAAGGACGAAGACTTCCAGAAGCCCATCATCGCCATTGCCAACAGCTTCACCCAGTTCGTGCCCGGCCACGTACACCTGCACAATATGGGCCAGCTGGTGGCGCGCGAGATCGAACGTGCCGGTGGCGTCGCCAAAGAGTTCAATACCATCGCCGTGGACGACGGCATCGCCATGGGCCACGGCGGCATGTTGTACAGCCTGCCCAGCCGAGACCTGATCGCCGACAGCGTGGAGTACATGGTAAACGCCCACTGTGCCGACGCGCTGGTGTGTATCTCCAACTGCGACAAGATCACCCCCGGCATGCTGATGGCTGCGCTGCGCCTCAACATCCCGGTGGTATTTGTGTCCGGCGGCCCGATGGAAGCCGGCAAAGTGCAGTGGGGCAACGACATCCGCAAGCTGGACCTGGTAGACGCCATGGTGGAAGCGGCCAACAGTGCCGTGTCCGACGCCGATGTGGACAAGGTAGAGCGCAGCGCCTGCCCGACCTGTGGTTCCTGTTCCGGCATGTTTACCGCCAACTCGATGAACTGCCTGACCGAGGCGCTGGGCTTGAGTCTACCGGGCAACGGCAGCCTGCTGGCCACCCACGCCGACCGCAAGGAGCTGTTCCTGAAAGCCGGCCGCCTGATCGTGGAGATCACCAAGCGCCACTACGAGCAGGACGATTACAGCGTACTGCCGCGCAGCATTGCCACCAAGGCCGCGTTCGAGAACGCCATGAGCCTGGACGTGGCCATGGGCGGCTCCACCAATACCGTGCTGCACCTGCTGGCCGCTGCCAGCGAAGCCGGTGTGGATTTCAAGATGGCCGACATCGACCGCATCTCGCGTAGCGTGCCGTGCCTGTCCAAGGTGGCGCCGGCCACGCAGAAGTACCACATGGAAGACGTGCACCGTGCCGGTGGCGTGATCGCCATTCTGGCCGAGCTGGACCGCGCCGGCCTGATCCAGCGCGACGTGCCTACCGTGCACAGCGCCAGCATGGGCGCCGGTATCGAGGACTGGGACGTAATGCGCCACGGCCCGGACAGCGAGCCGCACCGCTTCTACCGCGCGGCGCCAGGTGGCGTGCCTACCACCATCGCCTTCAGCCAGAGCATGCGCTACCCGACGCTGGACGACGACCGCGCGCAAGGCTGCATCCGCGACAAGGCCAACGCCTACTCGCAGGACGGCGGCCTGGCCGTGCTGTACGGCAATATCGCCGAGCGCGGTTGCATTGTGAAAACTGCTGGCGTGGACGATTCCATCCTCAAGTTCACCGGCCGCGCCCGCGTGTTTGAAAGCCAGGACGACGCCGTGGCAGCGATCCTCGCCGACCAGGTAGTGGCCGGCGACGTAGTCGTCATCCGCTACGAAGGCCCGAAAGGCGGCCCCGGCATGCAGGAAATGCTGTACCCCACCAGCTACCTGAAATCCAAAGGCCTGGGCAAGGCCTGCGCGCTGCTGACCGACGGCCGCTTCTCGGGCGGTACCTCCGGCCTGTCCATCGGCCACGTGTCGCCAGAAGCTGCCGAAGGCGGCGCCATCGGCCTGGTGGAAGAGGGCGATACCATCGAGATCGACATCCCCAACCGTGGTATCCAGCTGGCCGTCAGCGCTGAAACGTTGGCCGCACGCCGCGTCGCGCAGGAGGCGCGTGGTACGCAGGCCTGGAAGCCGCTGGAGCGCCAGCGCGTGGTGAGCCCGGCGCTGCGCGCCTACGCCGCCATGACCACCAGCGCCGATACCGGCGCGGTGCGTGATGTGTCGCAGGTGGAGCGCAAGTAAGTATCAGCGCGCTGTATGACTGCGGGTAACTAGCCTGCTTTGCCGTGCCAAAGACAAACCCCGCTAGCAGTATTTGCGGGGTTTGTCTTGTCTGCGGCTGGGTAGGTGAGACCTCCTGGCAAGCAGTACCATTACTGTGCCGTGGTGGTAGCCAGAGGGTGTTGCAAGGGTGGTGCCCTGTTGCGGGCGGGTACCTGTTGAGCCTAGTGCGCCGCTGGCTGTGGTGTGGCGGCATGTGCCACCGTCATCCCCATCTACCCAGAACGGATGTTGATGCTGGTGAGTGCGGTATCCGCCCAGCTCCCACTGCACGTGTACGCCATGCGTTCCACGCCATGGCGCCGCCGCCTACCCAGCCAGCGCTATGGGGCAGGCGGGCGACTGGGTAGCCAGTCTGCTAGTATCTGCTTGGCAAGGTTTGCTTTTGAGTACCGGCAAAGGCCACCACGCTTTTGGCCGGGAGGACGCAGCGCTATAGCTTGTTTGCGGATGCACAGTTTTGCCATGTGCTTGCCGCAAATGGCTGATGGCTGAGGGACTTCTTGTTATGCTTGCGGATGGCCATCAGCCTGGCCCGCAGAGTGTGCCCGTACCTGATTTGATTTCTTGTGATCGTTCTCGTCCGCTACGTTGGTATCAATTGTGGCTATACGATTTTAATGAATAGCTGTTATAGGGCAATATAAATACGGTAGGGAAATGGTGTGGGAGCGAGCATCGGAGTGGCGGTAACCATGGTTGGTGGTGGTTTTTTTATTTAAGATAGGCCTGGCTGTGAATTGGCAGGCTATAATTTATTATTCCGGTACTTTGGTTGTATTCAAATCAAAAGAGTTTTGGCTTGTTTTGGGGTGGTGTTTAAAATGCGAATATTATTCAATGGTTTTAAATATTTAATAGTGGCGTGCCAGATACTGCCTGCGGCAGCGTTGGTGGTCCCCAATCTGCCTATGGTAGGTGCCTCTGTTTCGCAGCCACCACTGAACGTACTGGTCGTTGGCCGCGATCGCAATATGTTCGTTGAAGCCTACAACGATGCTACCGACCTGGACGACGATGGTGTGTACGACGTGGAGTTCAAGCCGTCCATCGATTACTACGGCTACTTCAACAGTAACGTCTGCTATGCCTACTCCACCACCAACAGCCGTTTCGAGGCAATGCAGTACACCGCCGACAAGAAATGCGGCGGCAGCTACTGGTCTGGCAACCTGCTGAATTATGTGGCCATGTCGCGTGCAGATGTGCTGCGCAAGTCACTGTATGGTGGCCAGCGTGAGGGTAGCACGGCTGTGCTGGTACGCTCCCGTGTGCCACGTGATGCCCATGCCTGGGGCAAGCAGCTTACCGCCGACTTGTCAGGCCAGGGCAGCCTGCTGGATTACGTGCCATCCGCCTTCAAGCTTGGCACGTTGGCTTACTGTAACGATTCCGGTAACAGCAACTTGTGTGTCAGCGCGTCAGGGGCCAGCAATACCATCAAGAGCCGGCTGGACCTGGGGCATACGCTGGTGTTCGCCAATGCCGATGACGGCTCGACGCCCGTCATCAAGGTGGCGTCGGCCAGCAGTGGTATGGACATTACCCAGTGGGTCAGTAGTGAAACCAACGGCAACCTCAACAACAACCGCTTCACCGATATGGTGGGTATGACAGCCAAGGTAGTGTCGTGCACCAGCTATGACCTGCAGGCCGCCGTGGCATTGGGCCGGAATGCCAACTGCCGCTTGTACGGCAGTATCTACAAGCCTACCGGTCTGCTGCACAAATACAGTGTGGACAACAATATGGAGTTCGCACTGTTTACCAGTATTTATGCCAGCCCCAAGAGCGGTGCTGCCCTGCGCGTGGGCATGCGCCGTTTTGCCAGCGAGATCGATGCTAATGGCGACTTTGCCGCCGGCGGCATCGTCAAGACGCTGGACGCGTTGATGATCTATAAGCCCAATAGCGGCGGTTACAACAGTGGTGGGGATGGTAACTGGGGCAACCCGCTGGCCGAGATGTATTACGAGGCGCTGCGCTATTACGCCGGCAAGAGTGGCCCGACTTACTTCACGGCAGGCAGCAGCAGCACCATCGACAAGAACAATATCGGCATCAATTTCCTGGAAAACTGGTCCAGCTACAAACCGTACGCCGGCAAGTACTGGTGCTCCAAGCCGTTCATTACCGTGGTCAGCGATGCGGTATCGTCGTTTGACAGCAAACTGCCTGGCTCGCCGTTCGAAAGCATGGCGACCGAGTCCGGCATGAGTGATCTTGACGTGAACACCCTGGCCAGCACCCTGTGGAACAAGGAATTTGCCGGTGCGATGAAAACCATCATGATCGGCCAGGTCAACGGCAGCAGTAGCAGCGTGGGCTTGCCTACCGGCAAGTCGGCCAGCTCGTTCAACGTGCGTGGCATTTCGCCGGAAGAGCCTACCCGCCAGGGCGGTTTCTATGGTGCCATGGCTGCCTACTACGCCCGAACCAAGCCATTGGTGGACGTGGCGGTGCCGGCCGGCAAAAGCAAGCCTGCCATTCGTACCTTTGCCATCGCCCTGTCCAACTCTTTGCCCAGGGTCGAGCTGAAGTTCCCCCAGCAGACGGTGAACTTCATTCCGTATGCACGTTCCGACGCTAATACGATGTCCATCGTGGATTACTACCTGTTCAAGAGTGACAGTAGCTGCGCCTGGCCCAATTGCTATCGCTTCCGGGTGAATTTCGAGAACTCCGAAGACGGTAGCGACTGGGACGTCGACCACATAGTGGATTACCGCATCAGCAAAGACAGTAGCAGTACGGTGCGCGTCAAGGTGGATACCTTCTACGCGGCCAACGGCGCGCAGACTTACGCCGGCTTCATCATTTCCGGTGTCAGCCCGCTCAGCGGCGCCACCGATGGCAACAAGGGTGGCCCTTACCTGGTGATACGAGAAAAGGAAAATGAACCGTATGCACAGGATTTCAATGGCTATAAAGGCACCAGTAACGAGTGCATTGCTACCAGCCAGCCTTACTATGGCCTGCTGTACGGCCTGTATAACAGCCCGCGCCGCAGCAATTGCCTTATTCTGCCGGAAAATTTCGACCGCGTTTTCACCGTCAGCAATGGCGCGGCCACGGTTGAGCAGCTGCAGTCGCCGCTATGGTATATGGCCAAGTATGGTGGCTACACCGATGCCAAGACGGGCAGCGACCCTAATGCACTGCTGGACAACAGCCAGTGGGACGCCGACGGCGACGGTACGCCGGATGCTTATGCTTCCGCTACCAACCCCTTGAGGCTGGAGCAGCAGCTAGACCGCATCTTCAATACTATCCAGCAGCAGGCGCCGTTTCTGGTACCGGCCGTGGGTAGTGGCAGCAAGCTGGAAACCGACACTGCAGAATATACTGGCGGCTACGACTCTGCCGACTGGTCGGGTAGCCTGATCGCCAGGAAGTACGATGCGACGCAGAAGAAGTTTGCCACCACACTGTGGTCGGCGGCCGAATTGCTGCCGGCCAGTGGCAGCCGGCAGATTATTGCCGGGGTCAGCCATAGCACGGTAAAAGCGATTCCGTTTACGGTAGACAGCCTGGGCTTGCCAGCCTATAACCTGCTGCCGTCACTGCGTGAAAGCTTTGAGACAAGCAGCGTGGCCACCAATCGCGTCGATTACCTGCGCGGGAGTGCCAGCAATGAAGGCACTACCACCGGCAAGTTCCGCGTGCGTAGCCGTACCAAGCTGGGCGACATCCTGCATTCCCGTGGCGCCTACGTTCCCGCGCCGGTTAGCGGCTTTCGCAGCGATAGCAGCTACACCAGTTTTTACAACAACAACAAAGCCCGAGCCCCCATGCTGTACGTGGGCGCCAATGATGGCATGCTGCATGGCTTTGATGCTGCCAGCGGGGTAGAGCGCTTTGCCTTCATTCCCAAGGTGTTTTTGTCGTCCACTGTGGGGCAGTCGCCATTGATCGACCTGACCGAGCAGGGCTATAGCCACCGCTACTTTGTCGATGGCCAGCTGCACAGCAGTGCTGCCTGGGCCGATAGCAGCTGGAAAACCTTGCTGGCGGGAGGTTTGCGTGGCGGGGGGCGCAGCCTGTTCTTGCTGGATGTCACCACGCCTGGCAACCTGCAGGAGAGCAAGGCCAACGACGTGGTGCAGTGGGAGTTTACTTCGTCGAACGATAGCGACCTGGGTCTGACTTTTGCCCAGCCGCAGATACTGCAGCTGAATGATGGCAATTGGTACGTGGTCTCGCCCAATGGCTACAACAGCAGTGCAGGCAAGGCAGCCATGTTCTTCCTGCCCGTCAATGCGCGCAGTAGCTGGGCTGCGGCCAACTACAAGAAAATGGTGGTGGAAGACACCAGCGGTGCCAACGGGCTTTCCGATTTCTCGTATTACGACCTTAATAAGGACGGCAAGGTAGACCTGATTTACGCTGGCGACCTCAAGGGCAATATCTGGCGTTTTAATGTCAGCAATAGCGACAAGGATCAATGGAGTGCGAGCAGTATCTTTGTGGCTACTGGCCCGGATGGTAAGGCACAGCCGGTGATCCTGGCGCCACAGTTGTCACAACACCCTACACTCAGCCTGACCCGCACGGCTAGCAAGCCGAACCTGGTGCTGACGTTTTCCGGTGGCAAGTTCCTGGAATCCTGCGATAAGGACGCTGCAGGTTGTACCGGCGAGTCCACTACCCGTAGCGTATACAGCATCTGGGACTTTGGCGGCAATATCTGCAACCGTAGCGAGTTGGCTGCGGTAGGTGTTGAGCACTTTCCTGCTACCACCATGCCGAAAACCCGGCACGTGTTTGACTATGGCACGCTGACGTATCCCGGTTCTGCGTTAAACAATGCGGCTTGTGTCACCAGTGGCGATCGTACGCTACTCAGTGTCGACGGCCAGACCTCGTATAGTCTGTCCAGTTACAAGCTGGGTTTCTATATTGATCTGGAATTGCCGCTGGAAAACGTGGTGAACCTGGAGGTGTTCGGCAAAACCCGAGTCATCTTTGAAACCGACTACCGCAAATCGGGTACCGATGCCTGCGAGTCCGAGTACGTCACCTATCCATACGATAACTTCAGCCTTACCGGCAAACCTCTGCTTGGGGTAATCAACCCGCCAGCCACTGCCGAGGTGGACGCACTGGTGGCCCAGCTGATCGCCCGCGGGTACACCGAAGCCAAGGCGCGCCAGTTGGCCAGCGGTATTGGCGGCCCCGGTAGCCTGTCACTGGCGGGTTCTTATGGTTTGCTTCGCCGTAATACCTTCAAGCAGGGTAACAAGTGCTACCTGAGCTATAACGGCAACGTGATCGGTCCGGTTGCTTGCGGCTCTTCGCGTGTTATCACGCGGGTTAGCTGGCGTGAGGTCATCAGTGACTAATGGTTGCTAATAACCGCTTTTCACTTTATTCGCGGTGCCCCGGGTCGGTATTTCTGGCTCTGCCCTGAATGGCGTCTTTGCCTGCCACCGCTTGCGGTGGCATATGTAGTAAGCCATAAGCAAGTGGCAAAAAAGGACAGCCCTCGTTGTAAAACGGGGCTGTCCTTAGTGTATGTGCTACCGCATGCTGCGATCAGTCTTGGGCACTATTTTTGCCGCTTGTTGACATGCTGCCGGAGCCGTGCCCGGCCTAAGGGTCATGGCCGCTTTTCAGTATTGGCTGCCATGTGGTACGTGGCGTGTTGCGGTTTGCCATCAGTTTCCAGTCTTGCCTCTTGCTGGCCCTTTGTCTGTGCAGGGGCATTCATCTAGTTAAAATCAGGACGGTGTGAAACCCTGGCACCAGGGTGTCGGAATTTTTATTCTTTACGGTATGGTTTATAAAAAGTCTGTATTACATAGGTTTTTTAATGGGAGTGGTGCCAGCTTTATGGTTTGACAGTATTTTATCGATGATTTACCGAGAAGAGCAGTTGTCAGTATTTTCTTATATTTTTGCAATTTCATTCTATAAGTATTTTCAATTTATATTTTATCGACTACGATAAAAGCATCTTGGCATGCTTGCATGCATTTTATCGAGCTAGATATGTCAATGTCTTTTATAAGGTTGAAGTTTGCTGCCGTTTGCATGCTGGTGGGTTCTGCTCACGCTATTGTACCGTCCAGTTCGTCACCACTAGCCGGTACGGGCGATACCGACGGCCCGAATGTACTGCTGGCACTGTCCATCGAGTTTCCTACTGCCGGCTGGGCTTATCAGACTGACTACACTACCAGTAGCGAGTATCTGGGTTATTTCGACTCAGGCCTGTGCTATAGCTATGTCACCAATGACACTGCTGCGGGGGTGAACTATTTCAACCCGGTAAGCAAGGTAAACAGTAGTACCTATCGTACGTGCAACGATGGCTACTGGTCGGGTAACTTCCTGAACTGGGCGACCGGTACGGCTACCGATATCTTCCGCAAAACCCTGACCGGCGGTTACCGTGTGAAAGAAATCACCGGCAAGACGATTTTGCGTTTTTCTCGTCACGGTTATGGTGATGCTTCGCGTAGCTATGGTGATTTTCGTGGTTACCTGCCTTTGCTATCCGGGCATAGCAGCACTAACAGCTATCAAAGCATGGGGACTACGCTGGCGCGCCCCAGTGCCAACCCGTTTTCTTTGAACCTTACCCGTACTTACCAGCGCTGGAGCGGTAGCCGATGGCAGTCGTTCAGCGACACCACGCTTTACGACTTGAATGTGCGCGCTTGCGTGCAGTCCGGCAGCTTTGCCATGGGTAGTAACTGCACGCTGTATACGCCGTCTACCGGCGTGGTGGATTACAAGCCGGAAGGTTTGATCCAGAAGTATGCAAAAACCATGCGGGTAGGGGTGTTCAGCTATTTGCTGGATAGCAGTTACGATCGTGACGGTGGGGTATTGCGCGCGCGGCTGAAATATCCGGGCTGCTACCAGACCGTGACCACCAATGGCGGCAATACCATTGAACTGGGGCGCGAGTGGGACCCGAAAACCGGTGCTTTCTACACCAACCCCGACCCCACCGATGCGACCAATAGCAGTGTCAGTAATAGCGGCGTAGTGAACTATCTGAACCGCTTTGGCGAGGGGGGCTACAAGTCTTACGACCCGGCAGCCGAGCTGTACTACGCTGCCCAGCGCTACTTGCGTAACAAGGGCAACCTCAGCGCCTACACCAACATCACCAACAATAGCCAGAAAGACAGCTTTCCGGTCATCACCGACTGGGACGACCCGCTCAAGAGCTCCGACCAGAACAACTTCATCATCTACCTGGGTGATGTCAACGTACACGGCGATGTGGACTTGCCAGGCTCTACCTGGGGTACCCCTAGAAAACCAAGCGATGATACTGACCTGAATGTCAGTACCTTGCTCAGCACTGTTCGCAACGGCGGCACCGACAATATCGGTTCTACCAATTCCCCAGGCTATATTGCCGCGCTGGCGTACTGGGGCAATGTGTTTGATATCCGCAGCGACAAATCCGGCGAGCAGCACGTCAAAGCATTCATGATCGACGTGGTGGAAAGCGGCTCGTACAAAACAGAAACCACCAACTCGTTTTACCTGGCGGCCAAGTGGGGGGGCTTCGAAGATAACGACGGCAGCAAAACACCTAACGTAAAGTCGGAATGGTCCAGCGATCTGCAAACCATCAGCGCGTTTCCCAACGGCGTGCCGGACAACTACGCCCCCGCCAACAACCCGGAAGCCCTGGTAAAAGCGCTGAACCGTGCCTTCAGCTACGCCGCCCTGGCAGTGAAACCGTCGCTGTCTGGCCTGGCGGTGTCATCCGGCACCAATAATGTCAACAATGGCAGCCATATGTTTCGCACCACCTTCGAGCGCTCGTCCACCGACAGCACCGATTGGTATGGTGATGTAGAGGCGTACAAGGTAACGCTTACCAATAATGTGCTCAACACAAGCTCTCTTTCCCTGGACTGGAGCACCAAGGCCAAGCTGGAAGCGCAGCTGGGCACCACGGCCAGCGGCCGCAATATCTACGCCTATAACAAGACCAATGAAACAGGCATCAGCTTTAGTAGCGCCAGCAGCTATCTGCAGGGCGAGACCGGCATGAATGCCAATGGCCTGGCCTACCTGATGGGCGACAATACCAACGCCGGTAATAACGGCAGCAAGGCATACCGTACCCGAAGCGCCCGCCTGGGGCCCATCGAGCTGGCCAAGGTTGCCTTTGGCGGGGCACCGGTAGACATCAGCGGTTGTGGTACGTTTTCGGCAACGGCAAAAGCACGGCCGTCCATTTACGCCGTACCGGCCAATGACGGTTTCCTGCATATTTTCAATTATGGCGACAAGGTCAAGGCAGATCAGGGCAAAGAGCTGTTTGCTTTCATGCCTTCTGCCGTGTACCCGCAGGCAGCCAAGTTGGCCGCAAAAGACTACGAGTACGTACGGCTGCATGATGGTAGCCCGGTGATCAAGGACGTCTGCCTGAATAACCAGGCAGCCACCCTGCTGATTGGTGCGTCGGGCCGCGGGGTTACCAAGGCAGACGGCTACGGCAGCAGCAGTATCTATGCCATTGACGTCACCACTCCCACCAGCATGAATGCGGCCAGCGTACGCTGGGAGTTCTCCTCGGCCAATGACAGCACGCTGGGCAATATGATGACGCTGCCCAAACTGGTAAAGCTGAATAATGGCCGCTGGGCGGCAGTGCTGGGCAACGGCATCAACCAGACGGGTACCAATGCGGGCGTATTCCTGCTGATGCTGGACAAGCCCGCCGGGCAGGCCTGGGTACTGAATGACAATTACTTCAAGCTAACGGTGGCACCCTCTACCACCCCGCTGTATGTGCCCAACGGTATTACCGATGTCAGCACTTATGACGACGATGGCAATGGCACCGTGGACTACCTCTACGCCGGCGACCTGAACGGTAATGTGTGGAAGTTCGATATCAGCGCCGCCGCGCCCACCAGCTGGAACGTGGCACTGGGTGCCACCCCGCTGTTTACCGCCTACACCATGAGCGGTACCACGCTGGGCAGCCGCCAGCCCATTACTGCCGCCCCTGTGCTGATGAAGACCACGGCTGGCCAGAAGGTCGTGGTGTTTGGTACCGGTATCAATTACGACGAGCAAGACCGGGCCTCTACCGGCCATGCCATTTATGGCATTTACGATAACGGCGTTGCCGTGGGTGACCCGCGTAGCTTGTTGGCGCACAGCGCGCCATCGTCTGATTCCGGCTACTCGCGCACCTCTACCAGCAGCATGACAGTCAACCAGAAGGGGTGGTATATCCCGCTCACCACCAACGAGCAGGTGGTTTCGTCACCGTTTTATCTGTCGGTACTGAAAAGCGATATGGTGGTGGTGGATAGCATCCGTCTGCGCCAGGAGTGCTCCACCGCCGGCGAAGCATCGTTCCGTACCATCGTCAGCCTCAGTAATGGCACAGCGCCCGACAAGCCACTGATGGACACCGATGGCGATGGCCGGGTCACCAGCCGCGACAGCAAGGCAAACCGGCAATCGCTGTCTACCGGCGTGAATTATGGTGGCTCTTTGCTGGTAACACTCGCCGGCAACAAAAACAAGCTGGTGCTATGCAATACCGGTGTCAGCGGTACCATTGAATGTAATCAGCTAGGCTCATCCAGCCGGGTAGTCAGCCGCGTCAGCTGGCGCGAGATTATTACCCCGTAAGCAGCACGGCCGGCAGCCATCTGCCAATGCGGCCAACCTTTTCACAGGTTTGGGGAATGATTGGATAATTCTTCCCCCGCAAACCCTTGCCCAATCAGGCAAAGGACCTGTCAGTGTTGAGCGGAAGCAGCCAACAAAAAAAGACAGCATCCGGTGTGAACCGGTGCTGTCCTCAGTTTTTGGCTTTAGCGTTTAGCTGCCGCTTTGGTGTTTACTCAGCCTGTTCGCTGTCAGTGTCACCCTCGGCCTGGCGGGCTTCGAAAGCGGCGCGCTTTTCCGCGTTGGCCGCAGTGCGGGCCTGGAACTCGGCGGTGCGGGCGGCTTTGGCGGCCTGCTTTTCGGCTTTTTCGATGGCGCGCAGCTCGGCCAGCTGGATTTCACGCACTTCGCGGGCAGCAATGGCGATAGCACGGGCGGCGTCGCGCTCGGCTTCTTCGCGTGCTTCCATTTCCGCCACTTCGGCGTGGGTCATGCACGGGCTGGTTTTTTCGAACCAGGCGATGGATTCCACGTGGCCGGTGTGCGGGAACATGTTCACGATGCCGGCCGATTTCAGCGTGTAGCCTTTGGTGTGCACCAGAATGCCGGCGTCGCGTGCCAGGGTGGACGGGTTGCACGATACGTACACCAGGCGCTGCGGGGCGGTTTCTTCGGTAAAGGCTTTTACCAGCTGGATGGCACCGTCGCGTGGCGGGTCGATCAGCATTTTGTCGAATTTGCCCAGCGCCGCCAGCGATTCTTCGGTCACGTCGAACAGGTTGGCCATCTCGTAGCTCACCTTGTCTTGCAGGCCATTGTGGGTGGCGTTTTCTACCGCACGTTTTACCAGCGCCTGGCTGCCTTCCATACCGTGTACGGTGGCGCCACTACGGGCGATAGGCAGGGTGAAGTTGCCGATGCCGCAGAACATGTCGGCGATGCGTTCGCCGGCTTGCGGGTCCAGCAGGCGCAGGGCGCGGGCGACCATCACGTTGTTGATGTCCGGATTGACCTGGGTGAACTCGGTGGGGTAGTACGGCATTTCCACGTTGAAGTCTGCCAGGCGGTAGGTCAGGCGTGGCGCGTCCAGCGGGTAGATGGGGTAGCAGGTTTCCGGGCCTTTGGGCTGCAGCCACATTTGCAGCGGGCGGCCTGGCTGGCTGTATTGGTCGGAAAAGCCTTTCAGGATGGCGACGTCGGCGTCGGTGATGGCGTCCATATTGCGGAACACCAGGATATCCACGTCCGAGCCCACGGCGACTTCTACCTGCGGCATGCGGTTATTGATGGACAGCTGGTAAATCATCTGGCGCAGCGGGGTAATCAGCGCCGAGATGTGCTTGGGCAGAATGTGGCACTCGTTCATGTCGGCGATGAAGCTGGAGCGCTTTTCGTGGAAACCTACCAGTACGCCACCTTTTTTCTCTACCAGGCGGGCAGACAGGCGGGCGCGGTGGCGGTAGCCCCAGGCCGGGCCGGCGATAGGGGTCATCACCACTTGCGGGCGCACCTTGCCGATGCGGGCCAGGTTGTCTTCCAGTACGCGCTGCTTGATGGCAACCTGGGCGGTAAACTCGACGTGCTGCATGGAGCAACCACCGCATACGCCATAGTGCGGACAGGATGGCTGGGTGCGCATGTAGCTGTCTTTCAACACATCGACCGCTACTGCGTTCTCGTAGCTGGGTTTTTTACGGAAGCTGCTGTAAGTAACAACTTCGTAAGGCAGTGCGCCTTCGATAAATATTGTCTTGCCTTCGACGTGGGCAACACCACGTCCTTCATGGTCCAGGGATTCGATCTGGGCGATTTGTTGCTGTTGAGTCATTGTTTTTTAAAGTCAAAATGCGTTGGCAAAGGCGGTAATTGTCGCAGAAACCACAGCAAAACGCACGGTGTCCGGCTGGCCGCATGGCAATGCAACAAATCGCCTTGCATCTGCTACCATCCTTGCTATTGCAACCTGTTCAAAGTACCAAATTGACACTCAAGCCCAGCCTTGCCCTCTTTGCCTTCATCAGTAGCACTGTATGGGCGTCTACCCCCGAACCGGATGTCGACATTGCCCCTCTGGGCCAGCACCTGGTAGTCAACCTGCCGCAAACCCGCGTGTTGCTGTATCAGGATGGTGTGTTGCTGCGCAGCTACCCGGTGGCGGTGGGCAAGCAGATCACGCGCACGCCTACCGGTAGCTACAGCATTACCGGCATACACCGTGACCCGACCTGGCATGTGCCCAAGTCCATTCAGGCGGAAATGGTGAAGAAAGGCCAGCCGGTAAAAACCGAAGTGCCGCCGGGGCCGGATAATCCGCTGGGCAAAGTATTTATCCGCTTTGGCGAGCCGCGTCTGGGCTTGGGCTTTCATGGCACCAACCAGCCCGGCAGCGTACCCGGGGTACGTAGCCATGGCTGTGTAAGGCTGAAAAACGAGAATGCGCTGGCCCTGGCCGACTGGGTGAGTAATGGCGCCCAGGTGACCATCGCCTACCAGCCGCTGGTATTGAACGAAGACGAGGCCGGCGAGCTGTGGCTCACCGCCTACCGTGATATCTATGGCATGAAAGACCCGTCCTATCGCCATCTGGCCAATACACTGCTGGAATGGCAGCGCGACAAGTCCAAAGTGCTGCACGGTGCCCGTGTGGATGTGGCGATTCGTGAACGCACCGGCAAGCCGGTATGCCTGTCGTGCAAGGATGTTGCCACCGCTACCATAACCGGTGGGCTTAGCATCAAGCGCTGGCTAAGCGTAGAGCCGGAGCCGGTGCAGCAGGAGGCGACGGTACCGGTGCAGGGGCGTGCCTTGCAGAGCAAAGCGCCTGTTGTCAGCCCAAGCTAGTACCCATCACGCCTGTTTGCTGGCCAAGCTCACCACTTGTGGTGGGCTTTTTTGCGGCTGCTTGTTGCCATACGCCAGTTTGCGGCGAGCAGGCCGCTACGGCTTGGCTGACCTTGGGTAGATGGCTACGCCGGGTAAGCTGGCGGGCAGGGACGCAGGCCAGCAGCCCCCGTGCAGCCTGCTTTTTGCATGCTCTGCGGGTAGGCGGGGCAGTGTTTGATCAGGGTCATTTCGTGGTGCTCTGGCGGTGCAATACTGGAATCAGCCCATGCGGTACCGTGCTGCACGGGCGGCCAGGACACTGGATACCCGATGAAACCAGAAGACTATCTGATACAGACACACCAGCATTGCCAGCAGTTGTTCCAGGCTTTGCAGAGCCGGATAGCACAGCAGCGCTGGGTAGAAGCACAGCAAGCCTGCCATGATTTTTGTGCCGAGCAGGACAGCCATTTTGCCGACGAAGAGCAGGTGCTGTACCCGCTGTACGAGCAGCAAAACGGCCAGCAGCAAGGGCCCACCGAAGTGATGCGCTACGAGCACGAGCAGCTGCGCGACCTGATGGAGGCGCTGTACCAGGCGGTACAGCAGCGTGACGTGGCCGTATGCGCACCGCTGGCTGGCGTATTGCAACGCCAGCTACGGCTGCACCACAGCAAGGAAGAAAGCATCCTGTACCCGTTTTGCCTGCTGGGTACGGCTGATCTGCTTGCGCTGCGCTGGCCGGGTGTTTCGGCCGGGGGCTGAGTATCAGGCAGCGTGCTGCAGCTTGCGCCGTGCCTGCGCCAGGTCCCAGTCGCCTTGCAGGTCCAGCCAGAAGCGCGGCGGCAGGCCAAACAGCAGCGATAGCCGCAGCGCGGTATCGGGGGTAATGCCGCGATGGCCCTGGATGATTTCGTTCAGGCGGCGGCGCGACAGCCCCAGCCGGCAGGCGGCATCGGTTTGTGTCAGGCCGGCAGGCCGCAAGAAGCGGCTGTGCAAAAAGCGCCCCGGGGCCATGGGGGTTCGGGCGGTAAGGATTTTGTGTGCCATGCGGCCAACCTTTGAAAAAATGGCCGGGGTTTCCCCCGGCCCAACTTACCCACACACTCTACAACTATCGTTTGCCGGCACCGCGTGGCGGGCCGGCGTGTAGCTACAGGGCCTGCGTGACAGCAAGACGCCGTCACGGCCAGCCCTAATCCTTGAACATGCGAAAGCCGCTGATCATGGTGGACACCATGCTCTGCTTGGACATGATGTCCTCGCGGATGGCGGCGTACACGTGGATCATCACGAACAGCAAAATCGCCCACATGCCCAGCCGGTGCCAGCTGTGTACATCCAGGCTGTTGCCAAAGGCCACGATTACCCAGTTAAAGGCGGTATGCGCCCAGCTGCCATCGCCGGTGCCTTCGCCGTACAGCGCAAAGCCGGTGGCGCACATGAACAGCGTGGCCCAGATGAAGCTGGCCATGGCGATCTGGCCTACCGGGTTGTGGCCGATGTATTTCTTGGGGTAGCGCTCGATAAACAGGTACCAGCGGATCTCGAAGAAAAATTCTTTCCACCACGCCTTGTCCCACACCGGCACCAGGATGATTTCGCGCGCGTGGTGGTTGCCCACCACCGCCCAGTACAGCCGCCCCACCAGCCCCACCGCCAGCACGTAGCCAGCGGCAAAGTGGGCAAAGCGGATGTAGCCCATCACATAACGGAAGGTGGCCTCGCCCGGCACGCTGGGTAGCGGCTTGCCGATAAAATAGCCGGTGAGCGACAGCGTGATGATGCACAGCACGGTGACCCAGTGCCACAGCCGCACCGGTGCCTCGTACACATAAACCGACGTTACCTTGCGGCCCAGCCCCTGCGGGGCGTTGCCGTCAAAACCATAGCTTTTCATCGCTTGCTCCTGAGTCTGTGCCACCCCCCGCTACTCGCTTGTGCAGCGGGGCCGTAGCATCTGCTCTGAATAAACCGGCAGCGCCGCAGCAGGGGATTGCAGCCCCCGCCGCGGGCCATTCCGGCGATCCGGCTGCCGCCGGGGTGTGCGGTGGCGGCAGCCGGGTCTGGGGACCAAAGGTTGGCCGCATGCGGCCAACCCGATGCGTTTAGCGCACCTGTACTTTCACCAGCTCGCCGCCGTCATCGCCGATAACGTGGGTAGAGCAGGCCAGGCAGGGGTCGAAGCTGTGCAGCGTGCGCAGGATCTCCAGCGGCTGGTCTGGCACCGCCATCTTGGTGCCCATCAGCGAGGCTTCGTAAGCGCCGATCTGGCCCTTGTCGTCGCGCGGGCCGGCGTTCCAGGTGGTGGGTACCACGCACTGGTAGCTGTCGATCTTGGTGTTTTCAATCTTCAGCCAGTGGCCCAGCGCGCCGCGTGGCGCCTCGGTAAAGCCCACGCCTTTTACCGACGCCGGCCAGGTGGACGGGTCCCATTTCTCGACGTTGGCGGTAGCGGTGTCGCCGTTCTTGATATTGGCGATCAGCTGGTCGTAGAAGCTGGCCATCTGGCGTGCCGCCCACACCGATTCCAGCGCGCGCGCAGCGGTGCGGCCGTTGGTGGAGAACATCACCTCCAGCGGCGCGTTGAAGTGCTTGAGTAGCGCGTCTACCGGCTCTTTGAACTCCGGCTTGTTCTGGTGGTAGCCAATCAGGTAGCGCGCCAGCGGGCCTACCTCCATGGCGTGGCCTTTCCAGCGCGGCGACTTGATCCACGAGTACTTGGCCGACTCATCCAGCGACTCGATGCGCGTCTTGGTGCCTTTGTGGTTCGGCCCCAGCTCGAATTTTGGCTCGGTGATGCCATCAAACGGGTGCAGGCCTTTCTTGTCGTCGCCGTAGCTGTACCAGCTGTGGGTAACGAATTCCTGGATTTCGTCCGGCGCGTACAGGTCTACCGGGTGGATGTCGCTGAACTTGCCATTGATGATGGCGCCGCGCGGCAGCAGCAGGTTGGCCGCACTGTAGTCGTTGGCCTTGTCGGGGAAGTCGCCGTACGACAGCACGCTCTGGCTGGCCAGGCCGCCGCCGATCTTGAACCACTCCGGGTAGAAGCCGGCAATGGCGATCACGTCCGGCACGTACACCTGCTCGCAGAACTCGATGGTGCGGTCGATCACCTGTTTCACCAGGTTCAGGCGTTCCATATTGATGGCACCCACCGCGCCGGTGTCGTCCACGTTGATGGCGCACGGCATGCCGCCTACCAGCCAGTTCGGGTGCGGGTTCTTGCCGCCGAAGATGGTGTGGATCTTGACGATTTCTTTCTGGAAATCCAGCGCTTCCAGGTAGTGCGCCACCGCCATCAGGTTGGCTTCTGGCGGCAGTTTCATCGCCGGGTGGCCCCAGTAGCCGTTGCGGAACGGGCCTAGCTGGCCGCTTTCCACAAAGCGCTTCAGCCGCGACTGCAGGTCGCGGAAGTAACCGGGGCTGGACAGCGGCCAACTGGAGATGCTTTGTGCCAGCTCGCTGGTTTTCTTGGGGTCGGCTTTCAGCGCCGATACCACGTCTACCCAGTCCAGCGCGTGCAGATGGTAGTAGTGCACCAGGTGGTCGTGCACGTACAGCGCGGCCTGCATCAGGTTGCGGATCAGGTTGGCGTTGGCCGGGATATTGATCTTCAGCGCGTCTTCTACCGCGCGTACCGAGGTCAGCGCGTGGGTGCCGGTGCACACGCCGCAGATGCGCTCTACAAACGCCCAGGCGTCGCGCGGGTCGCGGCCTTTCAGGATCACCTCCAGCCCGCGCCACATGGTGCCGGTGGATACCGCGTTGGTAATCACGTTGTTGCTGTCCAGGTTCACTTCGCAGCGCAGGTGGCCTTCGATGCGCGTTACCGGGTCTACCACCACGCGGCGGCCGCTGTTGTCCAGGGTAAAGCCTTGGGTCTGGTAGGCCATTACACGTTCTCCTTGTTCTTGTTCTGGGTGTCGTCAAGCGGCTTCAGGTCCTGCTTTTTCAGCACCGTGCTCTTGATGGCGCTCACCGCCGCGTGGGCGGCAATGGCCGCCCCCACGCCGCCGGCTACCGTCATGCCGATCTGGTCGGCGTTGGCCTCGATGCCGAACTGCGGAATGCTGGTGACGCGGTCGTAGAACGAGCCCTTGTCCCAGAAGCCGTCTTCCGAGCAGCCGATACAGCCGTGGCCGCTTTGTACCGGCCAGCTCACGCCGCCGTTCCAGCGCACGGTGGAGCAGGCGTTGTAGGTGGTGGGGCCTTTGCAGCCCACCTTGTACAGGCAGTAGCCCTTGCGCGCGCCTTCGTCGTCCCAGCTTTCCACGAACTGGCCGGCGTCGAAGTGCGGGCGGCGGTAGCATTTGTCGTGAATGCGCTGGCCGTAGAACATCTTGGGGCGGCCCTGGCGGTCCAGCTCCGGAATGCGGTCGAAGGTCACCATGTAGGTGATGACGGCGGCCATTACTTCGGGGATGGGCGGGCAGCCCGGCACCTTGATGATGGGCTTGTCCAGAATCACCTGGTGTACCGGCGTGGCGCGGGTGGGGTTGGGCTTGGCCGCTTGCACGCAGCCCCAGCTGGCACAGGAACCCCAGGCGATCAGCGCCTTGGCATTGGCCGATACGCGCTTGAGTTTTTCCACGAAGGGCTCGCCGCCGGGGAAGCAGAACATGCCGTCCTCGTTCAGCGGCGGGTTGCCCTCGATGGCCACGATGTACTCGCCTTTGTGCTTTTCCATGATCTCTTCCAGGATGGCTTCGGCCTGGTGGCCGGCGGCAGCCATGATGGTGTCGTCGTAGTCCAGCGAGATCAGCGACAGGATGGCGTCTTTGGCCAGCGGGTGCGCCGAACGGATAAACGATTCGGTGCAACAGGTGCATTCCAGCCCGTGCAGCCAGATCACCGGCGTGCGTGGCTTGGTTTCCAGTGCCTGGGCAATGCGCGGCACAAAAGCCGAGCCCAGGCCCATCGAGGTGGCGGTGAGGCTGCAGAACTTCAGAAAGCTGCGGCGGGTAACACCCTGGCGCCGCATGGCCTGGTAGAAAGTCTCCATCGTGGTCTCTGCCTTATTCTGTTTTATAGGGGGGTGGTTACAACATGGGTGGCAGCCTGTTACAAGAAGCGTGCCAGCTTGCTGGTGTGTGCAAGTGACTGTTTTTGTTTGGTTTTGTTGGTGGCGTTGCAGCGGGGTGGTAAGCGGCTTTGCAGTGGGTGCGGCCAACTGGCTGCCCGCTGTGCGGCGGGGCGGGCAAAAAAATACCGGGCAGGCGCGGGGGGCGGCCTGCCCGGCTGTTGTCATGCATAACAACCAGGTTTGGATGGAGGAGTGTGAGCGGCAATACCACTCGTGCAGCGCCCGTCGGGCAGGCGCTGCGCGCGGGGTACAACCAGCCTTGGCTAGATAGGCATGCGCCGGCCGTTTTCAAGCCCGGCCGGCAACAGAATTACAGGCTGGACGCCAGCAGCCAGGCACCGCTGGCGGCAATGGCGGCGCCGGTAGCGCGAACCCACAGGCTGGCACGGGCCAGCAGGGTGTGGCCAGCCACCAGG
The DNA here is from genome assembly GCF_028548455.1 of Vogesella aquatica. Classification (GTDB taxonomy): domain Bacteria; phylum Pseudomonadota; class Gammaproteobacteria; order Burkholderiales; family Chromobacteriaceae; genus Vogesella; species Vogesella aquatica. The sequence goes on along the minus strand of NZ_JAQQLF010000005.1, from coordinate 66,491 downwards.
CCGCCAGCGTGTAGTGCGGCGGTCGCCAGCACGAAACCGGCCATATAGCCGGCCAGGCTGCCGGCCGGTGCTTCGGCACCGTGGGCGTGGCCGTGTACCAGGGCAAAGGCGGCAATCAGCGGCAGGCCGATACTGGCCGGCACGCGGCTGCCGGCGGCCACCATCAGGCCCAGCACCAGTACCGACAAGGCAATGCCCGGCTCTACCGCAGGCAGGTTGATACCGGCCGCGCCCAGCAGGCAGCCGCCCAGCATGGCCAGCACAAAAGTTGCCGGCGCCGCCAGGCGTACCTTGCCCTGGTGGGCTGCGGCCCACAGGCCGACGGCCACCATGGCCAGCAGATGGTCCAGCCCGCCTACCGGGTGGGCCATGCCGGACAGCAGGTTAAATGTATCGTTGTGGCCGGTGTGGGCCAGCGCGGGCAGGGCGGCCAGGCTGAGCGCGCCAGCCAGCAAGCTGCGGGTCGGGGTCATCGGTGTCTCCGGTAAGTTGTCTTGTGCCGCACGCAGCGGTTGAAGCCGCTAGCTTGCAGGAAACATGCCAGCTTGCCGTTTTTGTTGCCAAGTACTTGATATCTAATGATCTGTCCAGGCACTGTAACGGGGGCGGTTACAGTGTCTGGCAAGCAGCTTTGCACTATGGCCGGCCGGCTGGCAGCCAGCTTTGCTGGCCGGGTGTCATCGCGCTGTCACGCCATGGCGTTACCGTGGCAGCCGTTTCTCAGCTTTTGTCCCGATGCGTTTCTGCCTTGTGCGGCCTGCCATGCAGGCCGTTTTCTTTTGTTACGCCAGCGGCGGCAGCGGGCAGCTTAGCCCCAGCAACACGCCGTCCTGGCGTACCACCTCAAACCCCTCGCGCACATAGAAAGCCACCGCCCGGCTATCGTGGAAGGTACGCAGCCGCAGCTCGCCGTGCCCGGCGGCTTGCTGCCGCAGCCAGGCCAGCGCCTGTGCGCCCAGGCCGCGGCCTTGCCACGCGGGCAGCAGATGCAGCTCGGCCAGATAGACGGCGCTGGCTTCCAGCCGGTAGCCGATGATGCCGACGCGGGCATTGCCCAGCTGCAGCCAGTGGAAGCGGGTGTCGGCGGCGCGCAGCCGGAAGGCGGCACTGTCCCAGGCCAGCTGGTGGCGCTGGTAGTGCCCGGCCATCGCGTTGCGGACAAGGCTGTCGATGGTGCTCAGGTCGTCATTGCTGGCGGGCGGGAAGCTGAGGGGCGTGGGCATGCTAGTGGCACCAAGGTTGGCCGCAGTGGCGGTACGGCCATACTAACCGTTATCTGGATGCCATTCCGCGCCGCCATGCTGCGCGCGGCCCCGGTGCCGCTCTCCTTGCCACGGCCTGCCCGCTACGGCGGGCTTTCTTTTTGTTTGACGCGCAGCCGTGTCAGCTGGCTTGCGGCAGCGTCAGCGTAAAGCAGGCACCGCCTTCTGGCAGGTTGGCCGCAGACAGCGTGCCGCCGTGCTGCTCCACAATGCCATAGCTGATCGACAAGCCCAGGCCGGTGCCTTTGCCCACCGGCTTGGTGGTAAAGAACGGGTCGAAGATGCGCGCCAGGTTGGCCGCGGCAATGCCGGGGCCGTTGTCGGCCACGCTCAGCGCCACCCGGCCGTGCCCGCAGGCCAGTGTCAGCGTCAGCGCCGGGGCGGCTTGCGTTTCTACCGCGTCGTAGGCGTTCTGGATCAGGTTCACCAGCACCTGCTGCAGCTGGTTGGCCGAGCCGGTGACCCACTGTGCGTCGTCCAGCCCGTGGCAGTGCACGTTGACGCGGTGCGGCGCCGCCTGGCCCACCCAGTGCAGCGCACGCTGCACCGCTTCGGCCAGGTTCACGCGCTGGCGGGTGTCGGTTTCGATGGCAGAAAAGCGCTTCAGTGCGTCCACAATCGCGCTGCTGCGCTGCGCACCTTCCATCAGCCCGTCCAGCAGCGACGGCAGGTCGGCCAGCAGGCGGTCTATCTTCAGCTGCTGGCGCAGCGCGGCGGCGTCGGGGTTGGCCGCGTGCACGGCGGCCAGGTACTGCTGCAGCTTGCCAGCGTAGCGCTGCATGGCGTGGGTGTTGCCCACGATGAAGCTGATCGGGTTGTTCAGCTCGTGCGCCACGCCGGCCACCAGCCGCCCCAGCGACGCCATTTTCTCGGCTTGCACCAGCTGCGCCTGCGCCGCCTTCAGCGCCTCGTGCGCCTGTTTCAGCTCGGCGTAGGCTCGTTTGAGCTCGCCCACCGGGCGGCCCACGGCCACAAAGCCGCTGTAGCGCCGTTCGCCGTCGTACAGCGCGCTAACATTCCAGGTGACCGGTATCGATTCGCCGTTGTGGGCGATCAGCGCAATTTCGATATCGCTACCCTCGGCATTACCTGCGGCCAACCTGTGCAGCAGCAGCTCGCGCTCGGCCTCGCCCGGCACCAGGTCGGTGAGTTTGCAGGCGGTGAGCAGGTTTTCGCTCAGCCCGGTGAGCGACACCATGGCGCGGTTCACCTGCCGTACCTGGCCCAGCGTGTCGCACACCACCATCACGTCGGTCATCGCCTCCAGCACGCCTTCGGTAAAACGGTGCGCGTCGGCCAGCTCGCGGTGCTTGGCTTCCAGCGTTTCCTGCGATTGCACCAGCTCGGTGTACACCTGGTCCATGCGGCGTATCACGTCTATCCAGGCTTCTTCGGCCAGCTCGCCGCCCAGGCGGGTGGCTTCGGCGCTGCTACTGAGTTTGTCGGGCATGGGGTCCTCTACTGCACCGTGCACACCTGGCACGGGTCGAAGCTGCGCACGATGTGCTGCACTGCCAGCGCCTGCGCGTCGTCGGCCACGGTGCCCAGCAGGGCGGCTTCCAGCGGGCCGGGCTGGCCGTCGCTGTCGCGTGGCGAGAAGTTCCAGGTGGTGGGCGCAATGATCTGGTAGCGCTGGATGCGGCTGCCGTCCAGCGTCACCCAGTGGCCCAGCATGCCGCGCGCCGCTTCGGTCAGGCCTTCGCCGCGCGCATACAGCGGGTGCGCCGGCAGGGCGGTCTGGAACGGCGCGCCCAGCTCGATGCCGGCCAGCCACGCCTGCATCTGCAGCACCAGCAGCGCCATTTCGCGTACCCGTGCCAGCACGCGGGTGTACACGCTGCTGCCTTGCGCCTGCACCAGCGTGGTGGTCAGCCGGTCGCGGCGCAGCAGGGCGCGGGCGATGGCGCCGGTTTGTGCTGGCTGGCCGGCCAGGCGCGGTGCCTTGCTCCAGCTGTAGGCGTCGGTTTTGTCCGGCACCGGCAGCGTGTCGTCGTCAAACGGGTGGGTGGGGCCGTAGTCCACCAGCCAGGCGTGGCGGCTGTGCTCGCGGATCTGCGCGGTATCCAGTACGTCGGTTTTGCCTTGCAGCCATACGCCGGCCGGCGACCAGGCATTGCTGCCTTCGCCTTCCAGATAGGACGGGCCGGCAATCAGCGGCGCGTCGCAGCGCCCCAGTGCGGCCAGATTCAGGCTATCGGCCAGCTGCAGAAAGCGCGCCAGGTCGGCCTGCGGCTGGCGGCCCGCGTAGTCGGCCAGCGCCGCCGGGCTGTCCCAGGCGGCCACCTCGGGCAGCGGCACGCCGTAGGTGTGCTGTTCCAGGAAGCGGCGGAAAGCGGCCAGCCATTGCCCCAGCCGCACGCGTTCGGCAGCGCTGACGGTGCGGCTGACGCCGCCGGGCTGGATCACCATGGTGTGCGGCCAGTGCCCGGCCAGCGTGCCCATGAAGCGCATCAGCGTGGCGCGTGCGGCCAACATCGGCGCGTGGGCGCTGCCTTCTACGGCCTTGAAACGGGCGCGGATGTCGGCGTGCCAGCCGTGGCCGGCGTAGGCGTCGCGGGCGAAGTCCGGCATGAAAAACAGGTAGAAGTGCGACAGGTGGTCGGCCACGTTTTCCACGGCGTGGATCAGGTTGGTGACGCGTTCGCCGTTGGCCGGCGGCGTCACGTTGTACAGCTGCGCCAGCGCGCGCGCGGCGGCTACCGACTGCGACACCGAGCAGATGCCGCAGATGCGCGGCACGATGGCCAGCGCGTCCATGGCCTGGCGGCCTACCAGAATGCGTTCGAAGCCGCGAAACAGGCCGCTGGTGGCTTCGGCGGCGGCTACTTTGCCGTCTTGCAGTTCCAGCGTCAGGGTGAGGTCGCCTTCCACACGGCCCAGCGGGCCCAGTATGCGTCGTGTCATGGGGTGTTCTTTTTGGGGAGCGACGGTGGCATGGTGATGCGATCCTGCGTGGCGTTAACCTTCACCCGTGTGGGCGTGGCCGACTTGGACAGCGTGGACAGCGCCACGAACCAGGCCTTGGGCATGTCGGTGGGCAGGCCCACCGGGAAGCCGGCAATCTTGGGTGTGTCGAAAAATGCGTGGCCGGGGTCGGCAAAGTCGGGCGCGGTGCAGTTGATGCACGGGTAGCCGCCGGTCAGGCAGGAGCCTTCGCCGTTCCACGGCCGGATATTGCAGTCGGCGTGCGCCTGCGTGCCCTTGCAGCCGACAAACTCCATCAGACAGCCTTGCTGGCCGGGCGCCTCGGCGCTGGCCTTGAATTCGTAAAACTCGTTCTTGTCGCAGCCGTGGTGCACCAGCTTGTCGGCGTAAAAGCGCGGCCGGCCCAGCGGGTCCAGGTCGCTGGCGGCCAGCGCGTCGGCGGCCAGCAGCGCCAGCGTTTCCAGCACCCAGCCGGGGTGGGTGGGGCAGCCGCTGATGTTCACCACCGGCAAGCCGCTGCTGCCGGCAAAGCCGCTACCCAGCAGGCCGCCGGGCTGGTTGCCCTGCCACGCCAGGCCGGTGGCGCCGGTGAGGTTATCACCGGCGGCGGTAATGCCGCCGTAAGCGGCGCAGGTGCCCACTGCCACCACGTAGCGGGCGCGGGCGGCCAGCGCGGCGATCTGCTGGTAGTAGGGCTGGTGTTCGCTACCGCTGATGTGGAAGCGCCCGTCTGCCCCCAGCATCACCGAGCCTTCCAGGCACAGGATGTCGATGCCGTCTGCGGCCAACCCGGCCAGCAGCGGCGCCACCTCGTCGCCGCTGGCTTCGGTCAGCGACGGGTGATAAGCCAGGCGGATGCCGCTGTCGGCCAGCGCGGTAAAGAAGTCGGGGCTTTCCGCGCACAGCGCCGACAGCGTACAGCCGCCGCAGCCGCCGCTTTGCAGCCAGACCAGCGTTTTGCTCGTCATGTCATTCCAGCCCGTAGCGCGTCAGCTTGCTGCGCAGGCCTACCCGCGACAGGCCCAGTTCTTCGGCGGCGCGGGTTTTGTTCCAGCGCTGGCGGGTGAGGGTTTCTTTCAGGATGCGCTTTTCCAGCGCTTCCAGCCGCGTTTTGAGGTCGCCCTCGATGCCGGCCAGGAACGCCAGCTCGGCCACCTGTTCCTCGGCTGCGGCTTGCAGCACCTCGGGCGACAGCAGCTCGGCGCCCAGCGCGTCACCATCGGCCAGCACCAGCATGCGGTTCAGCTCGTTGCGCAGCTGGCGCACATTGCCTGGCCAGCGGTACAGCCGCAGCGCGTCCTGCGCGTCGGCCAGCAGCGTCAGGCCGGGGCGCTGGTAGTGGCGGCGCGCGTCGTCCAGCAGCTTTTCGGCAATCAGCGGAATATCGGCCGGCCGTTCGCGCAGCGGCGGCACGGTGACGGCAAACGCCGACAGCCGGTAGTACAGGTCTTCGCGAAAGCGCCCCTCGCGCACCAGCTCGGCCAGCTTGCGGTTGGTGGCCGACACCACGCGCACGTCCACCTTCAGCGGGCGCGGGCTGCCCACCGGGCGGATTTCGCCTTCCTGCAGCACACGCAGCAGCTTGGCCTGGAAGGCGGGCGAGGTTTCGCCGATTTCATCCAGAAAGATGGTGCCGCCGTCGGCCTGCTGGAACAGGCCGATGTGGTCTTGATAGGCGCCGGTAAAGGCGCCGCGCTTGTGGCCGAACAGCTCGCTTTCCAGCAGCTGCTCCGGCATGGCGGCGCAGTTTTCCACCACAAAGGGGCGGTCGCGGCGGTGGCTGGCGTAGTGCAGCGCGCGTGCCAGCAGCTCTTTGCCCACGCCGGATTCGCCCTCGATCAGCACCGCAATGTCGAAGCCGGCTACGCGCTCCAAAAGCTCGCACACTTTGTCCAGCGGGCTGCCGGCGGCGCGGGTGATGTTGGCCATGGCGTTACGGGCCTTCAGCTCGCGGCGCTTGCCGTCCACCCGGCCTTGCAGCCACGGGGCCGAGGTTTTCAGCTCCACGTTCAATAGTTCGTTGTCCTGCTGCAGGCGGAACAGCTCGGCGGCGCCCTGTACGGTCAGCAGCAGGCTTTCCGGGTGCCAGGGCTTCAGCAGGTACTGGTAGATGCCGGCTTCGTTGACGGCGGCGATGATGTCGGCGTTGTCGGTGTAGCCGGACAGGATGATGCGCACCACCTGCGGGTGGCGCTCGCGCACGCGGCGCAGCAGCGCCACGCCGGTCATGTCCGGCATGCGCTGGTCGGTAACGATCACCTGGATGAATTCGCTTTCCAGGATGGCCAGTGCCTCGTCGGCACTGCTGGCGGTAAACAGCGTGAAGTCGTCTTCCAGCGTGCGTTGCAGCGCTTCCAGCGAGCGGATTTCATCGTCCACCAGCAAAACGGTAGCTTGGGGGCTCATGGCGTGTCTTTCAGGGGCATGGGCGTATTGTAACGGGGCTTAGCAAATGCGCGGCAGCATCTCGCCGGCCAGCCAGTCCAGCAGGCGCTCGCCGCCAAACGGCGTGCGCACACGCACGAAGTGGTGCGGGTCGGCCACCACCTGACCGATGTTGGCCGCATGGCGGCCCAGCGGGTGCGCCCGCAGCGCGGCCAACGCAGCGTCGGCTTCGGCGGCGGGGCAGACGGCAATCAGCTTGCCCTCGTTGGCCACGTACAGCGGGTCCAGGCCCAGGAACTCGCAGGCGGCGCGCACCGCCGGCTGCAGCGGTATCGCGTCTTCCTGCAGTTGCATGCCCACGCCGGACTGGCGGGCGATCTCGTTCAGCGTGGTGGCCAGGCCGCCACGGGTGGGGTCGCGCATCAGGCGCAGGCCGGGGCTGGCTGCCATCAGCGCCGCCGCCAGCGTGTGCAGCGCGGCGCTGTCGGACACGATGGGGCTGGCAAAGCCCAGGTTTTCGCGCTGGCTCATCACCGCCATGCCGTGCTCGCCCAGCGTGCCGGATACCAGAATCGCATCGCCCGGCTGCGCCTGGCTGCCGCACAGCTGTACGCCGTCGGCCACCACGCCAATGCCGGTGGTGCTGATGTACACGCCGTCGCCGTGGCCGCGTTCCACCACTTTGGTGTCGCCGGTCACAATGCGCACGCCGGCGTCGCGGGCGGCGGCGGCCATGCTGTCCACGATACGCTTGAGGTCGGCCAGCGGCAGGCCTTCTTCCAGAATAAAGCCGGCGCTCAGGTACAGCGGCGTGGCGCCGCCCATGGCCAGGTCGTTCACCGTGCCGTGCACCGAGAGGCTACCGATGTCGCCGCCGGGGAAGAATAGCGGCGAGATCACGTGGCTGTCGGTGGCGATGGCCAGGCGGCCGCCGGGCGGCGGCAAGATGGCCTGGTCGTTACCCTGCGCCAGGTAGTCGTTGCGAAAGGCCGGGGCGAACAGCTCGTCTACCAGCTGCGCCATGGCGCGGCCGCCGCTGCCGTGGGTCATGTCGATGCGGCCGTGGGTGATGTCCAGCTTGCGGGTGGGGTGGCTCATGCCGGTTGCTCCTGCGGCGCGGTAAAGCGGCCGTAGTGGTAGTGGGCGGCGCAGGCGCCTTCGCTGGACACCATGCACGAACCCAGCGGGTTGTCGGGGGTGCAGACAATGCCGAACACCTTGCAGTCCTGCGGCTGTTTTTGCCCGCGCAGGATGGCGGCGCACTCGCAGGCGCGGTGGTCCGGCACGTGGCGGTAGGGCAGGCCGAAGCGCAGCTCGGCGTCGAAGTCGGCGTAGTCGGGGTGGATGGCCAGCGCCGACTGCGGCACCTGGCCCAGGCCGCGCCATTCAAAGGTTGGCCGCAGCACCAGCGTTTCGGCCACCACGGCGCGGGCGGTGGCGTTGCCGTCGGTGGTGACGGCGCGGGTGAACTGGGTGGCCACGCCTGCCTCGCCACGGTTGATGCGTTCCACCAGCATCAGCACCGATTGCAGCACGTCCAGCGGCTCGAAACCGGCAATCACCACCGGCTTGGCGTAGGCGTCGGCCACCGCCTGGTACGGCGCGCTGCCGATCACGGTGCTGACGTGCGAGGGGCCGATGAAGCCGTCCAGCTGCACCGCGTCGCCGGCGGCCAGCAGGTGCTGCATGGCAGGCGGGGTCAGCACGTGGTTGCAGAACACGCTGAAGTTGCGCAGCCCTTCGGCGCGGGCGGCTTTCAGCGCCAGCGCGGTGGGCGGGGTGGTGGTTTCAAAGCCGATGGCAAAGAACACCACCTGCCGCGCCGGGTTGTCGCGCGCGATCTGCAGCGCGTCGGCGGTGGAGTACACCATGCGCACGTCGCCGCCCAGCGCCCGCGCCTTGTACAGGCTGAGCTTGTTACTGGCCGGCACCCGCAGGCAGTCGCCGTAGCTACAGACGATGGCGCCGTGCTGCAGCGCCAGCTCGATGGCGGAATCGATACGGCCGATCGGCAGCACGCACACCGGGCAGCCGGGGCCGTGGATCAGCTGCACCGCCGCCGGCAGCAGGCCGGTCAGGCCGTAGCGGGCAATGGCGTGGGTGTGGCCGCCGCAAAACTCCATCAGCCGGTAGTGGCGGCCGGGCTGTACCGCCTCGGCAATGCGGGCGGCCAGGCCGCGCGCCACGTCGCCGCGGCGGAATTCGTCTACGTATTTCATGGCTGCTCCCCCTGCGGCAAGGCGGCCAGCTCGTGCATCAGCGCCAGCGTTTTTTCGGCTTCGGCGGCGTCCAGCCGGCCGATGGCGTAACCCACGTGCAGGATCACGTAATCGCCGGGCTGCACGCCCGGTACCAGGGCGATGGATACGTCGCGCATCACGCCGTCCACCTCGACACGGGCGTTATCGCCCGCCAGTAGCTCCGTTACTTTCACCGGCATGGCCAGGCACATGGGTCAGTCTCCTTGTTGGCCAGTATCTGCCGTGCTACCCAGGCCTGGCCCACGGCCAGACCGCCGTCGCCGGCCGGCAAGGCCTGCGGGTGGTACACGGCCAGTCCGGCCTGTTGTAATCGCGGTAGCAGCGCGGCCAGCAAGGTGCGGTTGGCAAAACAGCCGCCGCCCAGTGCCACCGTGCCGATCGAGTATTGTTGCGCGGCAGCCAGTACCCAGCTGGCAAGCGCCGCCGCCAGCGTGGCGTGCCACAGGCTGGCGATGGTGGCGGCGTCGGGCCGGGCCAGCAGCTGCCGTAGCAGCGGCGCCAGCTGCAACACGTTGGCCGCATCGATATGCCAGGCCTCGGCCAGCGGCGCGCAGGGCTGCGCCAGCGCTTGCAGCCGTTGTGGCGCTTCGCCTTCGTAGCCTTGCTGCAGGCACACGCCGGCCAGTGCGGCGACCAGGTCGAAATAGCGGCCCATGCTGCTGCTGTACGGCGTGTTGATGCCGCGTGCCAGCTGTTGCTGTAGCAGCGGCCACGCCGGCTGGTGGCCAAAGCGGCGTTCTGCCTCGCTCGCCAAACCGTGTTGCAGCAGCCAGGCGGCGGCCACGCGCCACGGTTCGCGTGCGGCGGTGTCGCCGCCGGGCAGCGCCAGCGGCGCCAGGTGGCCGATGCGCTGGCTGTGCGCGCCGTCTACCCGTAGCAGCTCGCCGCCCCAGGCGCCGCCGTCGTCGCCGACGCCGTGGCCGTCCAGCGCCAGGCCCAGCACCGGGCCGTGCAGCTGGTGTTCGGCGCACACGGCGCCGATGTGGGCGTGGTGGTGGCTAATGCGTAGCAGCGGGAGGTTGGCCGCCGCGGCCAACTGCGCCGCCAGCTGGCTGGCAAAGTGCTCGCCGTTGTCGCAGGCGATGGCTTGCGGTGCGTGGCCGGCGTGCAGCTGCAACGCGGCGATGGCGTGCTCCAGTGCCACGCAGGCAGCCGGGTGCGCCAGGTCGCCGACGTGGGCGCCGGGCAGCGCCGCGTTGCCGTACAGCAGCGCCGGGGCGTTTTTCAGGTAGCTGCCGGTGGCCAGCACGGTGGCACCGTCGGCGGCCAGCGGCAGCACGTCCGGCACGTAGCCACGGCTGCGGCGCAGCGTGGCGTGGCCCAGTGCGTCGACGCGCAGCACGCTGTCGTCGCTGCGGGCGTGGATGGCGCGGTCGTGCAGCAAAAAGCCGTCGGCAATGCCGGCCAGTGCGGCGAGCGCTTCGTCGTTATCGATGGCCACCGGCGCGCCGCTGGCGTTGCCGCTGGTCATCACCAGCAGCATGGCTTGGGCGTCATCCAGCCAGCCGGTGCCGGCCGGGCGGCCGGCGGCCTCGTGCCACAGCAGCAGGTGCAGCGGCGTGGGCGGCAGCAGCACGCCCAGCTCGGCCAGGCCCGGCGCCAGCGCGTCCGGCAGGGGGGCGCCGCCGCGTGGCAGCAGCACGATGGGGCGCGCCGGGCTGGCCAGCAGCGTGGCTGCAGCGGCATCCAGCTGCACCACGCCGTGCAGGCTGGCCAGGTTGGCCGCCATCAGCGCCAAGGGCTTGGCCGGGCGGTGCTTGCGCTGGCGCAGGCGGGCAATGGCGCCAGCGTTGCGCGCGTCGCAGGCCAGATGAAAGCCGCCGCTGCTTTTTATTGCCACGATGCCGCCGCCTTGCAGCGTGGCCAGCGCCAGTGCCAGCGGGTCGCCAGCTTGCGGCGTGCCCTCCGCGCCGAGGTAGTGCAGCTGCGGGCCGCAGGCCGGGCAGCAGGTTGGCTCGGCGTGAAAGCGGCGGCTGGCCGGCTGCTGGTAGTCGGCGTTGCAGGCCGCGCACAGCGCAAAGCCGGCCAGCGTGGTGGCGCTGCGGTCGTAGGGCAGGGCGCGGGTGACGCTGTAGCGCGGGCCGCACTGCGTGCAGTTGATGAAGGCGTGGCGCCAGTGGCGGCCAGCCGGCTGGCACAGCTCGGCCAGGCAAGCGTCGCACGGCGCGCTGTCGGCCGGTAGCCGCACCTGTGCTGTGTTGCCTGCGCTGGCGGCAATGGTGAAATCGTGCTCGCCCTGTGGCGGCAGCGCGTGGCTGGTGAGGCTATCCACCTGCGCCTGCGGCGGCAGGCCGGCCAGCAGCTGTACGGCAAAGGCGTCCAGCTGCGCCGCGCTGCCTTCCACCTCGATCACCACCCCGCTGGCGTGGTTGGCCACGTGGCCGGCCAGGCCCAGCGCCTGGGCCACGCGCCACACGTGCGGGCGAAAGCCCACGCCTTGCACGCGGCCACGGGCGGTGAGGCAACGGCGTTGCAGCGCCATGCCTTAGCGCTGCGCCAGCTGCGTTTCGAGCGCGGCGACCTGGGCTTTGAGTGCGGCCAACTGCGCCAGCTGTGCTTCCCGTTCGGCACGCTGGGCGCGCGCTTCGATCAGGCCGTAGGCCAGCCACTGTAGCCAGGCGTCCATGCCGTCGCCATTGCGGGCGCTCAGCTGCAGCACCTCGATGGCGGGGTTGACGCGGCGGGCGTAGGCGATGCAGGCATCGACGTTGAAATCCAGGTGCGGCAGCAGGTCGGTTTTGGTGAGTACCATCAGACTGGCGGCGGCGAACATGTCCGGGTACTTCAGCGGTTTGTCTTCGCCCTCGGTGACCGACAGGATGGCGACCTTGTGCGCCTCGCCCAGGTCGAACGCCGCCGGGCACACCAGGTTGCCGACGTTTTCGATCAGCAGCAGGCTGTCGTCCTGCAGCGCCAGCGCGTCCAGCGCCTGGCCCACCATGTGCGCGTCCAGGTGGCAGCCCTTGCCGGTGTTGATCTGGATGGCCGGCGCGCCGGCGGCGCGGATGCGCTCGGCGTCGTGCGCGGTTTGCTGGTCGCCCTCGATTACCGCCAGCGGGGTGGAGGCGGCCAACCTTTGCACGGTTTCGGTCAGCAGCGTGGTCTTGCCGGAGCCGGGGCTGGATACCAGGTTCAGCGCAAAAATGCCGCGCTCGGCCAGGCGGCGGCGGTTTACCGCCGCGTACTGGTTATTCTTGCCCAGGATGTCCTGCTCGATCTTCACCATGCGCGCCTGGCTCAGCCCCGGTGCGTGCGCGTGCGCCGGGCCGTGGCCGTAGTGGTGGCTGCCGTCGGCCAGTGTTACCGGCGCGCTATCGGCGGCGTCGCTTGCCTGCGCTACCGGCTGGGCTGGCGCGTGGTGGTGGTCATGCTGGTGCGGGTGAGCGTGGCTGTGATCGTGGTCATGATGATGGTGATGGTGATGGCCATGCGCGTGGCCGCCGGCGCGGCGCGGGCGGTACGGGTATTTCACGGCCGGTTTCTGGCCCTCGATGCTGACATTGCCTTCGGCGCAGCCACAGACGGTACACATGGGTGGGGTCCTTTCTTATTCTGTTCGGTGTTGTGTTTTTCTTTGTGCGGGTGGTAACGGTGCTGGCAGGGCTTATTCCACCTCCAGCTCCGCCACGCGCAGTTCCTCGCCGCCGGTGACCTGTACCTGGTGGCGGCCGCAGCTGGGGCAGGCGTCAAAGCGCGCGTGGATGGCGACCTCCTGGCTGCAGGCCAGGCACCAGCCACGGCCGGGCTCGCGCAGCAGGTGCACCTGGGCGCCCTCGGCCAGGCTGCCGCGTAGTACCACGTCCAGGCAGAAGGTCAGCGCTTCCGGCTCCACGCCGGCCAGCTCGCCTACCTGTAGCCAGATCTGTTTGACGCGGCGGAATTGCTGCGTGTGTGCGTGCTCTTCCAGCAGCTGCACGATGCCTTCGGCCAGCGACATTTCATGCATGGGGCGGTTCCTCGTTATCGATACCGGCAAGTGTAAAGCTTACGCAGGGGTCGATCAGCAATAGCCTGCGCTGTATCTGGGCGGCCGTACCGTTGGCCGCGGCCTGCGCCATGCAGCCTTGCGGGTGGCTGTGCCATAGCGTGGGCGGCAGCACGCGGTAATGGCTGATGTGGCCGTCGCTACCCAGCGTGGCCAGATGCAGCAGCGGGCCGCGTGCGGTGTCTACCAGCGCCAGGCCGCTACCGGCCAGCGTGCAGCTGTCGCTGCCCGCTTCGGCCTCGCCCAGCCAGGCGGCCAGCGCCAGCCAGCGCGCCAGCAGGCGCGCAGCGCTGACATGGCAGGTGTCCAGCCACGCTTGCAGCAGCGGCTGGTAACGCGCCAGCGCGCCGGTTTCTACCGGCTGGCTGCGCCAGCTTGGGTAGTGACCGGCAAGCCAGTGTGGTTCGGCGGCCAGCGCGGCGGTGTTGCCCAGCATATGCAAGGCAGGGGGGGCTTCCGGCGCTGCAGCCAGTAGCTGCTGCAAGGCACGGGCGGCGGCATTATCGCCAGCGGCTGCCCATTGTTGCCAGCCGGCCAGACCATACTGGCACCAGATAGCCGGCTCGGTACCGAAAATGCTGTACGCGGCCAGCTGGCGGTAATCCTGTAGCGTGCTGGCGCGCGCCAGTACCGCGATGGCACTGGCGTCGCAGGGTTGGCCGCAGGCCGGCGCCCAGTCCAGCAGCCAGCGGCGCAGCGTTTCGCGGATGGCCTCCAGCCGCACAGCGGCCAGTGCTTGTGGGTTGGCCGCGGCAGGCTGGCCGCTGGCGGCGGCCAGCGCCAGTGTGGCGGCCAGCTGCTGCGCGTGGCCGCACAGCGAAAACAATTGCGGCGCCAGCGCAATGGCCTCGGCCGGTGTGCGGCCGACAAATAATTGCTCGGCGGCCAACCTGGGCCAGTGCACGCTCACCTGGCCGTGCCGGCGCTGCAAGGTGATGCCGTTCATGCGCCGCCCAGCCCGAACAAGCGGCGGCGGCTCAGGTCCGGCCCTGCCGGCGTGGCCGCTGGCGGCGCCGGAATCTCGAACAGCAGGCGCAGCACTTCGCTGGCGGTGTCGCGCGCGGATTGCTGGTCGGCAAACTGCGGCAGCGGCGAAAACAGCGAGCACATCAGGTAGGGGCCGATGCTGTCCTCGCTGCCCGGCAGAAACGGCATGATGCCTTCCGGCAGCGCCACCAGCCGCTCTTCGCCGGCCGGGCCGTCCGGCAGCGGCGCGTCGGCAGGCAGCAGCATCAGGTTGATGAACCATGGCGTAATCAGCACGCCGGCCCACCAGCCCTGGTAGCGGCGAAAGCCCACGCTTTCCACGCAGATGGCCGGGTTCAGGATGGGGATGCCCTGCATGCGCGTGTGCTGGATGTGGCGGTAGGCCTGTTCCAGTGCGGCGCCCGGGTGCTGCAGCCAGCCGGCGCTGCTGTGGCGCGCGTTCATGGCAGCACCATGAACTGTTCATGCGCACCGTCGCACACCGGGCAGTGCCAGTGCGCAGGCAGTGCGCTAAACGGGGTGCCGGGGGCGATCTGCCATACCGCATCGCCCTGTGCCGGGTCGTACACCCACCAGCAGATCTTGCACTCCAGCCGCGCGTCGTCGGCCAGCGCGCCGGGTTTGCCCAGATAACTGCCTTCAAAGGTGTTCATGCCACTTGCTCCCCGGTGAGCCAGTCCAGCGCTTCCTGCAGCCGCTCGATGGCGTCGGCCAGATCGTCGGCGGCGGCCAGGGCCACCTCCGGCATGCGGGTGATTTCCAGCGTGTCCAGCAGGATGGCGTTCATGCCGTTGAAGTACTGCACCCGCCACACGTTTTGCAGGCCGGTGGCCATCACCCGGCACTTGCCGTAGCCGCGCGAGAACACGCCGCTGTTGCCGCCGCCCAGGTTGGCGTCGATATAGGCCATGTCTTCCGGTGTCATCGGCAGCAGGCTGAAGTTGATGACGTGGTCTTCGTCGCCGTCCTGGTAGGCGGCGGCGCGCTCGGCCACCTCGGCCAGCACCGCCGGCGCGTTCATCAGCGCCACACCGGCCGGGTCGAACGGGGTCAGCTCTCGGCGGCCAAAAGCGCGGGCCTGCTGCCACACGGCAGCGGGGATGGCACAGGCTTCGATGCGGTCGGCCAGCGGCTGGCCGTCGGCGTCGGTTTCCAGCACGCGCCACACGCCGGCGAACACCGATTCCTGGATCAGCAGCTCGTGGCCGTTGAGGCAGCGCACGCGGGCGCTGACTTCACCTTCGCCCAGCAGCTGGCTGACTAGCGTGCGGCCGTCGCGGTCCAGGCCGTTCAGCTGTAGTGACGGGTAGGGCTCGCTCGTGCCGTCCCACGCCTGCATGCGGCGGATCAGCTCGGCCACCAGCGCCTTGGCGTTGCCCAGGTGGGCGGTTTCTTCGGCGGTAGGCAGCCAGGGCATGTCGAAGCCGTCCAGCAGGCGCGGCAGCGGCAGGTAGTTCAGGTCGGGGGCGGCCGGTTGCGAGCCGGGGCCGATGCCCACTACCGGAATGGGGAAGGCTTTGGGCAGGGTAAAGGTGCTCATTGGCAGGCTCCGCTGGTGGGGCTGGTCACAGGAATGCCCACCGAGGGCGGGCGGCGCGCCGGTGCGGCCAACAGTTCGGTAAAGCGGTGTACGACGTCCGGCCAGTCCATCAGGCCGACGATGACGCCGGTGTACTGGCCGCCGCGCAGGAATACCAGCGCCGGGTACTTCAGCACGCCAAAGCGGCTGGCAAGCGTGCGGCTGGCGGCCGGGTCGGCCCAGCAGACGTGCGGCGCGGCGCCGGGCAGGCTTTTCAGCACCTCGGGCACGATGATGGCGTTGTCGGCCACCTCGGGGTGCTGGTGCGGGTCGGCGTTCAGCATCAGCACCAGTTGCGGGTGTGCGGCAGCCAGTGTGTCAAGGTTGGCCGCATCGGCCTGGCTGTAGCCCAGCGCGGCCAGGCGAGCGGCAACGCTGTCGAAGGTAGGAATATACGATTGCATGGTGGGTGGCCTTGCCTTGTCAGCTTGATGGGGTCTCGGGTGTCAGCAGCGCCTGCAGGTGCGGGGGCAGCTGCGGCTCGCGGTGGTAGAGGTCGGCAAAGTGCTGCTCGGGCTGGTAGTGGCCGGCCAGCGCGGCTTCCAGCGCGGCGATGGCGGCCAGGATGTCGGCGGCGCGCTGCTCGTCCAGCAGCTCGCGCGCGGCGCCGGTGAATACCAGTAGCCACTGGCCGGCGCTGACCTCGCCCAGCAGCCGGGTGTCGATGTCTACCTGGCTGCCGTCGCGGTCGCGGCAGCGGGCGCTAAACCAGCCGGGAGTAACGACTTGCATCGGGGTGCCCATGCACATCAGTGCGGCTCCCCGTCAAACAGCACGCGCGCGTCGCCCACGCGGCAGGCGCTGTCGGCGCTGGGGCGCTCGCTTTCGTAGCGCGTCATGTCCAGGCTGGCGTCGTTCAGCCGCGCGCCGTCACCGCTGGCGGGCTGTACCTGCACGCCCCAGGCGGCCAGGGTTTGTACGGCGATGGCCAGCGCCTCGGGCAGGCGGGCGCGCACGGCTGGCGACAGGCTGCCGCCGTAGTCTTCCAGCTCGGCCGGCTGCACACCGATCAGCGTGATGGCGGCAGGCGTCGTACCCTTGAGCTCGGCCAGCGCCAGCACCTCGGAAAAACCGGTCTGGTGCAGGCTCATTTTCTTGGCGGTGAGGTAGGCCGGTACCGCGTCGTCGTGGAAGACGCGCAGCGTGGCCGGGGGCAGGCCAAAGTCGATGGCGTCCAGGATCAGCAGATGGTCGGCCGCCTCGACATAGGGCAGCAGCAGCAGGCCCTGGGTACCGCCGTCTATCACCTCCACGTTGGCGGGCAGGGTATGGCCGGCGTATAGCGCCTCGGCACAGCGCACGCCGAAGCCTTCATCGGCCCACAGCAGATTGCCCAGACCCAGTACCACGATATGTGGCGTTGACATGTTTGCCTTCCCGGTGTGTTACGGAGGGCGTTACATATACAAAGGCCGTGCCAGTTTTGCGTGGGGGGGTGGTGCGGGCAAGTGGCTGATTTTTATGGGTTTGCTGGAGCGCGGCGGCGGGTGGTGCTTGCGGGGTGGAAGGTTGGTTTTCGTTTTGATGCTTTTGGGTGGAAGGTGGCTTTGCAGTGTGGCGGCTAGTGATAGCGTGCAGTCAGCTGCTGTAGCCAGCCGTTTTTTTGCAATTGGCGAAAGCTGGCCTGGTAAGGTGCCAGCCGGGTAGCCGGCGTACCTGGGCTAAAGGCAATGTACAGCGGCTGCGACAGCCCCGGCAGCGTAAAGGCAGGCTGCAGCAGGTGGCTATCCAGCCCGGCCTGGGCGCTGCGGTAGCGCAGCACGGCCTGGTTGGAAAAGGGCAGCAGGTCGATGCGGCGGGCAAACAGCTTGCGGATATTGCTCAGGTCGTCGCTGCTTTCCTGCAGGTTTTGTCCCAGTACAAAACCCTGTTGCAGCAGGTATTGCATTTTCACATCACCCGCGGTGGCGCCCAGCTGCCATACGCGGGCTTGGTCCAGGTTGCGGGCGTTGACTTCCTGGCGGGCGGCCAGGCGCCAGACGGTGACGTCATTGGGAGCGATTTCCCCTATCCAGCCAAACTGCGCTTCTCGCTGTGGCGTGCGTGCCAGGCAGAAGATCATCAGCCCCGGTGTGGTTTCTGCCATCTGGTAGGCCCGGGCCTAGGGCAAGAAGCGTACATCCAGCGTATCGCCGTTGGCCTTGGCCAGCTGGCGTGCGGTTTCCAGCGCGATGCCCCACGGCTGTGGCTGGGCGCTCTGGAAAGGCGGAAACTCGGTGGTGACGGCGGTGATGTTGGCCGCGCAGACCGGGGCGCTGAGTAATAAAGGAAACAGGCGGATGTACACGACAGGCAGGCGGCTTGGTGAGTGGTAAGTAAGGTGCCATGACTCTAGCGCGCCAGGCTTGCGTCGTTAAGTGCTTTTACCAGTACAGATGAAAATTTATTGAATTTAGGCAGGAACGGCTGTTTCAGACGCTATTGCCCGCGTTATCCTGATGCACTATTCATTGCCCTGCCTGCCGCGCCACCCTAAGCTGTATTACCGGTTTTGTGGTGTAAACGACATGAACATACCCGTATCGCAAGCCCTTTCCCTGTTACATCGCTGCAGCACAGCGGTGCTGGCCAGCCATTCGCAGGCAGTGCCGGGCTACCCCTTTGCCACGGTGTTGCCTTTTGCACCGGGGCCGGATCATAGCCCGTGGTTCTTGATGAGCAGCCTGGCCGAGCATTGCCGCAATGCCCAGGCCGACCCGCGCGTCAGCCTGTTGCTGCAAACCCCCACCGGTGAGGTGTTGCAGCAGGCGCGCATGACGCTGGTGGGTGAATTGCAGGCCCAGGTGCCGGATGCGGCTTTGCAGGCCCGGTTGCTGCGCTATTGCCCGGATTTCGAACAGTACCTGGCCTTGGGCGATTTCAGCTTTTACCGCCTGTCACTGCGCGCGCTGCGCTTTATTGGCGGCTTTGGCCAGATGGGCTGGGTGCAGCCTGAGGCCTGGCAGGCGACTGCCCGGCTGGAGCTGGCCACCGAAGCCAGCCTGTTACCGGGGCTGGTGCCGCCGGGCGAGCAGGTTACCGTGCTGGGGGCAGACAGCTACGGTGTGGACTATCTGGCACATGGCCAGCGCCAGCGCCTGGATTTTGGCGCTGCGGTGCCGGCCGGGCAGCTGCTGGCCCGCGCCCGCGCAGCGTTGGCCGCAGGCGAGTTGCGCTGATGGTACAGCGCGCGGCGTGAAAGCGATGTTTGCCGGGCAAATGCGGCATACTGGTATTTGGTTTAAGATTTTGTCGTTTATTTAAAAGTGAAAATCATAAAGCGAGGTAAGGTATGAGCCAACAAGTCAGGCTCGACCGCTGGTTCTGGCAGTCTTTCCTGCGTACGGCACTGGTTCCCTTACTGGTGGTCGAGCTCGGGTTTTTGCTGATCTACTGGGTCAGCGCCCAGATGATTTACCAGGATAACAGCCGCACGGTAGGCGACATGTCCAAGGCGTTCATGCCCCGCGAAGTGGTCACCGAGGCGCGTGCGCTGTCCGAGCGCCTGCATGCCGTCTCGGGTATCACCGGGCTGTTTGCCAGCCAGACCGGGCATGCGCTGCAGACACCCTATACCCCAGCTGCCGGCGAGAAAGCACGCTATCAGCGCACGGCAGACGGGGCGCTGGTGACCACCCGTGACAATGGCGGGGCCGCAGCCTACTACAGCGGCATCGTGCCGTTAGGCCCGCAGCAGCAAACCATAGACCGCAGCGTACAGCTGGACCCGGTACTGAAAGATATCAAAGCAGCGAACCCGCTGATTGCACAGGTTTATCTGAATACCAAAGATTCCTACAACCGTATCTATCCCTATTTTGAAGTGAAGGGCCAGTACCCGGCCAAGATGGATATCCCGTCGTACAACTTTTATTACGAAGCCGACGGCAAGCACAATCCGGCACGCAAACCGGTATGGACCGACGCCTACCTGGACCCGGCCGGCCAGGGCTGGATGGTGTCATCCATCGCCCCGGTGTGGCAGGGTGATACGCTGCAGGCGGTGGTGGGCATCGACATCACACTGAAGACCGTAGTGGACGAGCTGCTGGCACTGGATCTGCCCTGGGGGGCCTACGTGATGCTGATCGGGCGCGACGGCACCATTCTGGCCTTGCCACCGCAAGGCGAGCACGACTGGGGGCTGCAAGAGCTGGGCGTGCACAGCTATACCGAGGCTATCCGCCAGAACGTGTTCAAACCCGAAAAATACCGTATCGACCTGCACCCGGAGGGCAAGAAGCTGGCCGCACTGATGGGCAAGAACCACGCCGGCGTTGCCAGCCTGCCGCTGCGCCATGGCCGTCAAGAGGTGGTGGCCTGGTCGCGGGTGGCCGGCCCGAACTGGACCTTGCTGATGGTGGCCGAAGAGCCGGTGATCCTGGCCGAGGCGCAAAAGCTGCATGAACGCATGACCACCATAGGCTGGTTCATGCTGGCTGCCTTGCTGGCGTTTTATGCCGTTTTCTTTGCCTTGCTGTCCCGGCGTGCCCGCCAGATGAGCCAGCGCGTGGTGGCACCGCTGGCCAGCTTCCAGCAAGCGGTAGAACAAATTGGTGCCGGGCATTACCACACCACCCTGGCCCAGCAGCCCATCACCGAGCTGGACGCCCTGGGCAAGCATATAGGCCAGATGGCCGTACAGCTGCAAAAAGCTTCCGGTGTGGAAGAACAAGCCCGCCTGCAGATGGAAAAAGCCCTGGCTACCGAGCGGCAAATCAACCAGCAACAGCAGCATTTCATCGAGGTGCTGTCGCACGAGGTACGCACGCCGCTGGCGCAGATAGATTCTGTCGCCCAGGCGCTGCAGCGCCGTGGCAGCACGACGGATGCCGATACGCTCAAGGCGCGCCTGGGCCTGATCCGTGATGCCGGCGAGCGCCTGGGGGCCATGCTGGATCGCAGCTTGCTGGCTTTGCTGCCGGTACAGGATAACCATACCCCCTTGCTGCCGGTATCGCTGCCCGCCTTGCTGGACAGCCTGCTCGCCGACGGCCTGACAGACCAGCATATCCAGCGCCAGCTCGACGCGCCGGACAGCCCTGCCGTGCGCGAGCCGCTGTTACGCCTGGTGGTGCAAGAGCTGCTGCACAATGCGGCCAACCATGGTGGTGGCCAGCTGCGTGTAGCCTGCCGCCGGCAAGGCACTGAATGGCTGCTGCGTATCAGCGATGGCGGCCCCGCGTTGCCGGCCGACGAGCTGGCACAGCTGCTGCAGCCGTTTTATCGCCGCAGCGGTGACCGCGCCGTGGGCAGCGGCCTGGGCCTGACCATGGTGGCGCGCTTTGTCGATGAAATGGGTGGCCGCTTGCAGCTGGATAGTGCAGAAGGCGAAGGGCTGATCGTGTCCGTCTACCTGCCACTGACGGAGCATGACCATGTCTGAACAAAAAACAGTACTGTGTGTAGAGGATGACAACACCATCCGCATGCTGATCTGCGAGGAGCTGGCCTTTGCTGGCTACCAGGTACTGCAGGCACGCGATGGCGTGGAAGGGCTGGAGATGGTGCGCCAGCACAGCCCCGACCTGGTAGTGTGCGATATCTCCATGCCGCGCATGAACGGTTTCGAGCTGCTGGAAGCCGTGAACCTGAACGATGACGACCCGGTGCCCTTTGTCATGCTTACCGCGCTGGGCGACCGCCAGAACCAGATCCGCGGGCGTGAGCTGGGGGTGGTGGACTACCTGGTCAAACCGGTGGACTTTGATTTGCTGCTGGCTGCGGTGGCCTCGCGCATCAAGCGCCGCCGGCACTCCGACACTTTTGCCGACGCCAGCGGGCAGTTTTTCAGCCGGCCGTTACTGCTGCAGCGGCTGGAGGCCGCGCGGCGCGTGGTGGCGCCGGTGAGCGTGATCCTGACCAAGATCGACAGCTTTCTTGGCCTGTCCATCCGCCTGGCACCGGCAGAGCAGCAACTATTGCGCAGCCAGGTGCACACCCAGCTGTCGCAGCTGGCCGAATCCGGCAAGGTGTATGGCTGGGCCGATGGCTGCTGGGCGCTGATCGAGCGCGCCGATACCCAGGCCAGCGATATTCCTGCCAGCATGCAGCGCCATGAAATCATGGTGGGGGGGGTGATGGTGAACTACACCTTCAGCATGCTGCGTATCCAGGTGGACTGGACATCGCCCGAGCTGCGCCGGCTGGACGCCAGCGCACTGGTGGAGGCTTGCGCGCTGCACCTGAACTTCATCAGCGCCGGTAACGCGCGGCGCTTTATCTATCTGGGCGATGCGGACTACCACGCGCTGGAGGCAGCGCGCTACGCCGAGCGTAACCTGGCCGAGGCCATACGCCACGGCGAGCTGGAGCTGGTGTTCCAGCCGCGGGTGGATATGGCCAGCGGGGGTATTGTGGGCGCCGAAGCCCTGCTGCGCTGGCCCGGCGCGGCCATCGGGGTATTGTCGCCCGGTTTTTTTGTTCCCGCTGCCGAGCGCATGGGCCTGGCTGCCGAGCTGGACCGCTGGGTGATCAGCCGCATGCTGCAAGCTGTGCGCCAGATGGTGCAGTGGGCGCCGAGTATCGTATTGTCGTTCAACCTGTCCGGGCAAAGCCTGGGCGCCGGGGTGCCGGCCTACCTGAGCGACTGCCTGAAAGACGACGCACAAGGCATTGCGGCCAACCTGGAAATCGAAGTCACCGAAACTTCCATGGCCCACCTCACGCCCGAGGTAGAACAGGCCATCGCCCGTTTGCGCGAGATGGGTACCAAGCTGGCGGTTGATGATTTTGGCATGGGCTACGCCTCGCTGGCCTACCTTAAACGCTTGCGTGCCGAGGTCATCAAGATAGACCGCAGCTTTGTTACCGACATTGCCCGGCAGGAAATCGACGCCCAGATTGTAGAGGGCCTGATCGGCCTGGCGCGCGCCATGGGTTGCATTGTGGTGGCCGAGGGCGTGGAAACGGCGGTACAGGCAGAAGCCTTGCTGAACCTGGGCTGCCGCTACGCGCAGGGCTATTATTTTTATCGGCCCATGCCGCTGGACGAACTTCTTGCCCTGCTGGAGGCACCATGACAGCGATTCCTCCGGGCTGGCTGCCGGCGCTACCGGCGCTGAACCAGCTCAGTACCGCCATCTGGTTTTATCATTTCAGCCAGCAAACCATCGTATGGGCTAACCTGGCCGCGCTCAAGCTATGGGACGCACCGGACCTGGAAGCCCTGCAGCAGCGCGACCTGAGCATGAGTAGCGAAGGCGGGCGCTTGCGCCTGCAAGGCTACCAGGCAGCCTTTGCCCGCCACGAAACCGTGCGTGAAACCTGGACCATCTACCCGCGTGGCCGGCCGGTGCAGCTGCATTGCCATTGCGCGCAGCTGGATGTGGCGGTGCCGGACATCATGCGCGTAGAAGCCAGCGAGCTGGATTTCGACACGCAGACTTCGCGCTCGATAGAAATGCTGCGCCACGTGCGCGAAATGGTGACCCTGTACGACCTGCACGGCAATGTGCTGCTGCGCAACCCGGCCGCGCAGGCCTATCTGCCGCAGGCCGATGATGCCTTTGCGGCCAACCTGCACAGCGCTGCCATCGCCCGCGAGCTGCGCACCGCTGTGTCGGAAAGCCGCTCGGTACGCCGCATTGTGGAAGTCAACCTGGCTGACGGCAGCACCACCCGCCACCAGATGCAGCTGGTAGAAGTGGCCGACCCGGCTACCGGCGACCCGGCGCTGCTGGTGAGCCAGCACGATGTGGGCGACCGGGAAAAACTGCTGCAGCTGCAGCGCGAGCGTAGCGAGGAGCTGCAGAGCATTCTGGATGCCTTGCCGCTGCCCATGGTGATTTCCGAGCTGGAAGGCGGGCGCATCCGCTACGCCAACCGGCTGGCGATAGAGCTGTACGGCATGTGGCTGGGCAGTAGCGGGGACTTGTCGCCCGTTTCGGCGGGTTTGTATGAAAAGCCGGAAGACCGCGACAAATTTCTGGACCTGCTGCAGCTGCAGGGCATGGTGTCCGACTTCCAGACCGTGCTGCGCGACCGCCAGCAGCAGCGTTTTGACGCCAGCCTTACCGGCTGCCTGGTGGATTACCGCGGTATCCCCAGCATTCTGGTCAGCGTGCTGAATATCTCGCATATCCGCGAGCGCGAGCGCTCGCTGGAAGCCACCTTGCAGCACGAACGCGAGCTGATGGAAATGCAGCGGCGTTTTGTCTCCATGGTGTCGCACGAGTACCGCACGCCGCTGGCGGTGATCGACGGCATTGCCCAGCGCATTCTGCGCAGCCCCGGCCAGTTCACCTGCGAGATGCTGCACGAGCGGGTGCAGCGTGTGCGCGATATGGTGGCGCATATGGTGACGCTGGCCGATAGTGTGCTGACGCTGAACCGGCTGGAGTCAAACCAGCTTCGCGTAGAACACGTGCCGGTGCGCTTGCTGCCCTTGCTTGGCGAGTTGGTCGAGCTGAACCAGGCCATTTACCCCGATTGCCATATCGAGCTGGACGCCCAGGCCGAGGTGGCGCTGCAGGTCGAGGGCGACATGGAGCTGCTGCGGCTGATTTTTTCCAACCTGATCAACAATGCCATCAAGTACTCGCCGCGCTGGCAGCGTGTGGCGCTGACCCTGCGCCAGGATAATGACACGGTAAGGGTGTCGGTGCGCGACTGGGGGGTAGGGGTGCCGGAAAGCGAGCAGGGCCTGCTGTTTACGCGGTTTTTCCGCGCCAGTACCGCGCAGGGCATACCCGGCTGCGGCATAGGCCTGGCGCTGGTAAAAGAGCTGGTGCAGATGCACCACGGCAGTATCGAGCTGGAAAGCAGCGAGGGCAATGGTGCCATGTTTACCGTGACGCTACCGCTGCGCCAGCCAGACTAGCCTGCGCAGTAGTGACAAAAGACAACCCCTGTTTGCCAGTGCAAACAGGGGTTTTTTTACGGCATGGCCCTGCCGGGGGCAGGGTGGGTGGCTGCGGCTTATTCGGCCTTGGCGGCTTCCAGCACGATGTTCAGTTTTACGTCATCGCTGATGGCTGGCAGGAAGGTTTTCATGCCGAACTCGCTACGCTTGATGGTGGCCACGGCGTTGGCACCCCAGTTTTCCGCACCGGTCATCGGGTGTTTGGCCTTGGTCACGTTGACCAGCTTCAGGGTCACCGGCTTGGTCACGCCCAGCAGGGTCAGGTTGCCTTTTACAGCAGCCGGCTTGCCGTTCTTGAACTCAACCGCGGTGGACTTGTAGGTCAGGGTAGGGAATTTTTCCACGTTGAAGAAATCGGCGCTCTTCAGGTGTTTGTCGCGGTCGCCCAGGAAGGTCTGCAGCGACGCGGCGTCGATAGCGACATCCACGGCGCCGGTTTTGGCGGCTTCATCCACGGTCAGCTTGCCGCTGATCTTGGTGAAGGTGCCGGCTTGTACCGACAGGCCCAGGTGGTTCACTTCGTAGCTGGCGTAGGTGTGGGTCGGGTCGATGTTGTAGGACACCGGGGCGGCAAAGGCGGCACCAGCAGTGGCAAACAGGGCAGCAAACAGGGTGGTACGGATCATTTTTTCTCTCCAGAGTAGGGTGGGGCTATCAGGGCAAATATGGCTGGGGCTGGGCCCGGGTATCAGGGGTTGACCAGCACCAGACGGAATTTCAGGTCTACGTTGTCGGCTACGGTGCCGGTATCGCTCCAGCTGCCTTCACCGATCTTGAACGCCAGGCGCGAGATCGGCAGCGTGCCGTCCACGGTCAGGGTTTTACCCTGGGCGGTGGCGGTAAACGGGGCGCTCACGTCACGGCTGACGCCTTTCAGGGTCAGCTTGCCGGCGACCTGGTAACGGTTGTTACCCAGGGCCTTGATACTGGTAGACACAAAGCGGGCCTGCGGGAACTGGGCAGCGTTGAACCATTCTTTTTTGCGCGCTTCCGCGCTGGCCTCGCCGGTAGGCAGCGCGATGCTGCCAGTGTCGATGCTGATGTCGGCTTTGCCGGTTTCAGGCTGGGCCGGGTTGAAGTCCACGTTGGCCGCAAATTTCTTGAAGCTGCCGGACATCGGCACGCCCATCTGTTTCAGGGTAAAGGCCAGCTGGCTCTTGGTCAGGTCTACCTGCTGGGCGAAGGCTGGCGCTGCGAGCAGGGCGGCCAGGGGCAGAAGCAGTGCTTTTTTCATGGGTGGGTTCCTGTGTGTGCCACGCGGGTTTAGCCGCGCAGGCTCATGCGGCTCAGCAGGCCGTCCTTGTCGATGAAATGGTGTTTCAGTGCGGCGGCTACGTGGCCCAGTACGGCCAGCAGTAGCAGGGTATTCAGGGCGTCGTGCAGCTGGCCCAGCTGGGGTGCCAGCTCGGGGTTGGCCGCTATCAGGTCTGGCAGCTGCCACAGGCCGAACATCACCACGGGGATGCCGTAGGCCGAGCTCATCAGCCAGCCGGACAGCGGGATGGCAATCATCAACACGTACAGCAGCAGGTGGCCGGCGTGCGCTACCAGGCGGGCAGCTGCCGACATGCTGGCCGGCAGCGCCGGGGCGCCTTTTGCCAGGCGCAGCAGAATGCGTACCAGTACCAGCGCCAGTACGGCGATGCCAGCCCATTTGTGGTAGCTGATCAGCTGGAATTTGGCTGGCGACAGCGGCAGGCTGTGTACGTATTTGCCAAAGGCAAAGGTGGCGACCATCAGCACGGCCATCAGGCCATGCAGCGCGATTTGCAGCGGGTGGTAACGGTTGGCTGGCTTCATTCGGCTGGCTCCAGTTTCTGGCCAATGGCGGCGCGCAATGCGGCCAACATGGCAATGTGTTGGTTCAGGCTGGCGTCGTCCAGGTGGTCAAACGCTTCGCCACAGTGGCTTACTACATCAGGAAAGGCGCTATCGAATACCGCTTCTCCTGCCGGGGTCAGTGCAACAAACAGGCTGCGCCGGTCGTGTTCCGGCACCGTGCGGCTGATCAGGCCTTTGTCCAGCAGCCGGTCCAGGACGCCGGTCAGCGTGCCTTTGGTAATCAGCGTGCGCTCCGACAGCTCGCGGCAGCTCATGCCGGGGGTGTTGCCCAGCGTGGCAATGACATCGAACTGCGGGTGTGTCAGGCCGTGTTGTTTGATGCGCTGGCTACTGAGCTGCTCGAACGCCTGGTAAGTGCGTACCAGTTCGCGTACCAGTGGTATGGAACGGTGTTTGCCGGGCTGGTCTGGCATGCCTGTGTCTCCGAGTAAGTTGTGATTAGGATAGTTCCAGTTAGTACTAAATAAAATCAAGCTTTTTTGTAAATCTTATTCAGCAATTCTGAACTGCTGATGTACCGGCGGGTGTGATGGGGCGTACGGGGGCCGCGTGTGCCGTGCAGGCAGTCCGGTTCGGGCGGGGTGTTGCCGTAAAGATAGCGCTAAGCGGATGAACCCCCGCCGGCAGGCGGGGGCTGGGTGGGTTAGGCTGCCGGCGTGCTGCGCTGTGCCCGCTCTTCGCGCGGGGTAATGCCGAAATGGCTGCGGTAGGTGCTGGAAAAGTGCGGCCCACTGGAAAAACCGCAAGCCAGGCCGATCTGCACAATGGACTTGCTGGTTTGCTGTAGCAGCTGGCGGGCGCGGCTCAAACGCAGCTCCAGATAGTATTTGGAGGGCACAGTGCCCAGGTGCTGTTTGAACAGCCGCTCCAGCTGGCGACGCGACACGCCCACGTAGTAGGCGATATCGTCGGTGGTCAGTGGCTCTTCGATATTGGCTTCCATCAGGCTGACGGCCTCGGTCAGCTTGGGCTGGCTGCCGCCGATGCGCGTGGCCAACGGTATGCGCTGGCGCTCGCTGCCGGGGCGCAGGCGCTCCATGCTGAACACCTCGGACAGCGTGGCGACAAACTCCTGCCCCAGGTTGGCCGCTACCAGTGCCATCATGAAATCGAAGGTGGCTGCACCGCCTGCGCTGGTCAGCCGGTTGCCATCCAGTTCAAAAAGATTGGATGACACGATGACGTCAGGAAATTCGTCGGTCAGGCGGCTGATCTCCTGCCAGTGGATGGTGGCGCGATGCCCTGCCAGCAGGCCGGCGCGCGCCAGCCAGTAGCTGCCGCAGCCTATGCCGACCAGCTGGGTATGGTCGGATAGCTGGCTGCCTATGGCTTTGCCCAGCTCGTCGGCCGATACGTCAATGCCGACTTCGTCAGCCAGCACCACCAGCACGTCCAGTTTGGGCGCGTGTGCCAACGGCAGGTCCACCGGCATGCGCATGCCATTGCTCAGGGTGACCATTTCACCGCTCAGGGATAGCGGCAGAAACTCGTAGGCGCGGCGTTCTGCCAGCTGGTTGGCGCGGGTGAGCACTTCGGTGGCAATGGCAAGGTCTGCCATCGAGGCATGGGGCAGTAGCAGGAAGCCGAAGCGAACGGGTTTGTGATGTGGGGCGATATTGACCATATCCGGTAGCCGGGTGCTCCAGGTGCTGTAGCAGCGGGGTGAATCAAGCGCGCATTGTGTCGTGCTTGCAGGTGGCAGGCAATATGCAGCCATATAAAAACTGCATGGTTTTGCTGCGTGCCTGTAAAAAACGGCGCCATGCAAACGTTGTAGCTTGCATGGCGCCGGTAGATCAAGCCAGATGCTTTATTTCAGGCTGCCGGACAGGAACTGCGCCAGGCGCTCGCTCTTGGGCTGCGCCAGTACTTCGCGCGGGTTGCCTTGTTCTTCGATACGGCCCTGGTGCAGGAAGATCACGTGGTTGGACACCTCGCGGGCAAAGCCCATCTCGTGGGTTACCACCACCATGGTGCGGCCTTCTTTTGCCAGGTCCTGCATCACGCGCAGTACTTCGCCGACCAGCTCCGGGTCCAGCGCCGAGGTGGGCTCGTCAAACAGCATGACTTCCGGCTCCATCGCCAGCGCACGGGCAATGGCCACGCGCTGCTGCTGGCCACCGGACATGTGCGACGGGTATTTGTCTTCCACGCCTTTGAGGCCAACCTTGTCCAGGTATTTGCGGGCACGGGCAATGGCTTCGTCCTTGGGTACGCCCAGTACGTGCACCGGCGCTTCGATGATGTTTTCCAGCACCGTCATGTGCGCCCACAGGTTGAAGTGCTGGAACACCATGGCCAGCTTGGTGCGGATGCGCGCCAGCTGTTTCTGGTCGGCCGCTTTCAGCGCGCCGTTACGCTTGTCCGTAGTCAGCGCCAGCTGTTCGCCGGTGACGGCAATGCTGCCGCTATTGGGCTGTTCCAGCATATTGATACAGCGCAGGAAGGTACTTTTGCCGGAGCCGGACGAGCCGATGATGCTGATCACGTCGCCCGCATGGGCGGTAAGCGATACGCCTTTCAGGACTTCGTGGCTACCGTAGCTTTTGTGCAGATCCTGCACTTGCAGTTTGATATTGGGTGTCTGGTTCATGCTGAGAGCAACTTTCCGGTTTTGAAGGCCTCGGCGCTGGCAACTTTGGCCAGCCACTGGCCTGCAGTAGCGTAATGACGGCTGTCGGTGGCGTACAGCATGCCGGCGCGGTGGGCGCGCAGCGCGGTAACGCGGTCGTTTATCGGGTCGATCACATCGGCCAGGTGCTGGCCGCTTTCAACCAGGGTGCCGGGCGGCACGTAGTAGTGCACCACGCCGGCGTGCGGGGCGAGCAGGCTTTCCGAGCCAGCCAGCGGCGTGGCCGGGTAGGCCAGCGCGGGCAGTGGCGGGGCCTCACCACGGAGGATGCCGCGGTGGGTCAGGAAGGCCAGCAGCCGGTCGGCATCGCCTGCGGCCAACTCGTGGCTCACATCAGCCTGGCCGCGCAGCTCTACGGTGACCGACAGGCAGGCCATGTCGATGGCCGCGTCCAGGCCGGCGCCCTGTACCAGGTCGCGCAGCTGCCACCATAGCTGGCTGCAGGCTTCGTCGAACGGGTTGTCGCCCGAGTCTTCGGCCAGCAGCGTGGCGGCGGCGCCCAGGTAGCGCGCCAGCGGCTCGCACTGCGGCCACAGCGGTGTGCCGGTATACAGGTGCAGGGCGGCGTCCAGGTCGCAGTGCAGGTCCAGTACCACGTCGGCATCGCAGGCCAGCAGCATCAGGGTTTTACGCTGCGAGGCCAGTTCGCTGGCCGGCTCGATGGCGGCCACCATGCTGCGCAGGTGCTCGCGTACCAGGCGGGTGTTGGCCGCAGCGTCCGGGCCCAGTTGCTCGCGCAGCTTGTCGAATAGCTGGCGGGCAAAGGCGGGGTAGTGGCGGTTGAAGTTCTGGCCGCTGCCCAGCTCGAAGCGCCCCAGCGCCACGCCGTTCAGGTTCTGGTCCAGGCCGATGGGGTTGGCCACCGGCACCAGCACGATTTCGCCGGCAATGCGGCCCTCGGCTTCCAGTGCGGCCAACCTTTGCTTCAGATGCCAGGCGGTCAGCATGCCCGGCAGCTCGTCGGCGTGCAGGCTGGCCTGGATGTAGACCTTTTCACCCTGGCCAGGCTGGCCGTAGTGAAAGCTGCAGATGCTGCGCCCGGTGGTGAGGCTGGGCGACAGCAGGGGGTGGTCTATGCGTTGCATGTCGGCTCCTTAGTGCTTGCGCGGGGCCAGGTAGGCCAGCCAGCGGCGCTCGGCCAGCTTGAACAGCCACACGAAGCCAAAAGTCAGCACCAGGTAGAAGCAAGCCACGGTAATGAAGGGCTCGAACGGCATATAGGTATCGCTGAACACGCGGCGCGCCACGCCAGTCAGGTCGGCCAGGGTGACCAGGCCGGCTACAGACGTGGACTGCATCATCATCACCACCTCGTTGCTGTAGGCGGGCAGCGCGCGGCGCAGCGCCGACGGGATGACGATGCGGCGCATCATCAGCCATTTGCTCATGCCCATGGCCTTGGCCGCTTCGATTTCACCGTAATGGGTGTTACGGATCTGGCCGGCGATGATTTCGGTGGTGTAGGCCGCGGTGTTCAGCGTAAAGGCCAGGATGGCGCAGGCGTAAGCCTCGCGCAGGTATTCCCACGCCCAGCTATCGCGTACCCAGTCAAACTGCGACAGGCCGTAATAGATGATGAACAGCTGAACCAGCAGCGGTGTGCCACGGAAGACATAGGTGTACAGCCACACCAGGCTGGACGCCACGCGGTTTTTCGAGACGCGCATCAGCGCCAGCGGCACCGCCAGCAGCAGCCCGCAGGCCAGCGACAGGAACAGCAGCTCCAGCGTCAGCTGCAAGCCATCGCTGGTGGACATCATCGGTGCGCCGTCGGCGCCGCCCAGAAAAGCGGGGAGCTTTTCCACGATCATGTTGAAGTCGATCATAGTTCGGTCTCCCGTACGCCCAGCGAGTAGCGTTTTTCCAGGCGTTTGAGGGCAAAGTCGGACACGCTGGTAATGGCCAGGAAGATCAGGCCTACGACGGCGTACACGGTAAACGGTTCCTGGGTGATGGATTTGGCGGTGTCGGCGCGGTACATCACGTCGTTCAGGCCGATCACCGATACCAGGGCGGTGGATTTCACCAGCACCAGCCAGTTATTGGAAAAGCTGGGCAGGGCAAAGCGCACCATCTGCGGGAAGGTAATGCGCAGAAACACGCGCAGCGGGCTCATGCCGTAGGCCAGGCCGGCTTCCATCTGCCCCTTCGGTACCGCCATGATGGCGCCACGGAAGGTTTCGGTCATGTAAGCACCAAAGATGAAACCGATGGTGAGCACGCCGGCAAAGAAAGAGTTGATCTCCGGTGCCTGCCAGCCCATACGGGTACAGAAATCGTTGATCAGCATCTGGCCGCCAAAGAACAGCAGCAGCATCCACACCAGGTCGGGTACGCCCCGCACCACGGTGGAATACAGCTCAGCCAGCCAGACCAGCGGTTTGGAGGGGGCCATCTTGAACATGGCGCCAATCAGCCCCAGCACCACGGACACCAGCAGCGATGCCACGGCTACCTGCAGTGTCAGTATGGTGCCTTCCAGAATGCTGGGTAGGTAACCCTGTAGAAACATTGTATTACTCCATCGTTCCTGCTTGATGCGGCAGGCGGCCAACCCGGGGTTGGCCGCGCGTTTTGCCAGACGGCGGGTGTTAAGTGCTGCTTACTTGCCGTAGATATCGAAGCTGAAGTATTTCTTCTGGATCTTGTCGTAGCTGCCGTCGGCACGGATCTGCTTCAGCGCCTGGTTGATGCGCGCCAGCAGGGCCTTGTCACCCTTGCGCACCGCAATGCCGGAACCCACACCGAAGTATTTCGGGTCGTTGTAGTCCGGGCCTACCAGGGCAAAGCCTTTGCCGTTGGCGGTTTTGACAAAGTCTACGTCACCCACGGCGGCATCCACGAAGGCAGCGTCTACGCGGGCGGCTTTCAGGTCCAGGAAAGATTCCGGCGCCTTGCCGTAGCTCACCAGTTTGGCACCCAGCTTCACGAAATGTTCGCGGGCGTATTTTTCCTGGATGGACGAGCGCAGTACGCCGATCTTCTTGCCCTTGAACCAGGCATCATTCACCTGGCTGCCTTCGCGCGCCACCAGGCGGCTGGCCATGTTGTAGTACTTGTCGGAGAAATCCACCGCCTTCTTGCGCTCTTCGGTGATGTTCATCGAGGCGATCACGGCGTCGAACTTCTTGGCGTTCAGCGCCGGGATGATGCCGTCGAAGTCTTGCGGCAGCACTTCGCACTGCGCTTTCATGGCCGCGCACAGCGCCTGGGCGATGTCCGGGTCAAAGCCGGTCATCTTGCCGTCGGCCCCCTGTTTGGAAAACGGCGGGTAGCTGGCGTCGGTGGCAAAACGCAGGGTCTCTGCGTGGGCGGCAGTAGTCAGGGCGAGTGCAAGCGCACCCAGCACAAGCAAGGGCTTCTTCATGTTTCTCTCCGGCACGGTAGGTTTTTCTGTTTTTAGGTATGAAAAACCCTGCCTACGGACCAAGGCAGGGCGGGGTTGGCAGGTTTAGTTGCCGTATACGTTAAAATTGAAGTACTTGTCCTGTACTTTCTTGTAGCTGCCATCCTTGCGGACTTGCTCGATGGCTTTGTTCAGGCGTTCGGTCAGGGCGCTATTGCCTTTCTTTACGGCAATGCCGGCACCGCGGCCGAAGTATTTGGCGTCGTTGTAGTCAGGGCCCACGAAGGCGTAGCCCTTGCCTTGCGACGACTTCAGGAAGTCGGTATCGCCGACAACGGAATCCACGAACACGCCGTCAATGCGGCCGGATTTCAGGTCCAGGAAAGCTTCCGGTACCTTGCCGTAAGCCACCAGGCTGGCGCCGCTCTTGGCCCAGTAGTCCTTGGCGAATTTTTCCTGGATGGAGGCGCGCAGTACGCCGATCTTTTTGCCCTTGAAGCTGTTCTGATCAACCTTGGTGCCTTCTTTGGCGATCATGCGGCTAGGGGTGTGGTAGTACTTGTTGCTGAAGTCCACCGCCTTCATGCGCTCTTCGGTGATCGACATGGACGACAGGATGGCGTCGAACTTATTGGCATTCAGTGCCGGGATCAGGCCGTCCCAGTCTTGCGGCACGATCTGGCAGGTGACTTTCATCGCGGTACACAGCGCATTGGCCATATCCACGTCAAAGCCTTGCAGCTTGCCGTCTGCGCCTTGTTTGGCAAACGGCGGGTAGTTGCCGTCGATACCAAAGCGGATGGTTTCAGCTTGTGCCGACATGCCGGCTGCGGACAGGGCCAGTGCGGCCAGGATGAGCGCTTTTTTCATGCTGCTATAACTCTCTTTGAAGATGGTGAACCCCGGCAAGCCGGGGCAGGGGTACCGCAGCCTGACGGTGGCGGTGGTACTGGCCTGGTGCAGGCCTTGCCTTGTTTGCAATATTGTTGTTTTCGCACCCCCTCTGTGGGGGACGGCGAAATCTTTGCACGCAAGCGGCAGCAGGCACAATGCGCCGGCGTGGTTGCCGTGTGTGCTTGCGTGCGGGGGGCGAATTCTACTGTCTTTTTTATAAGGAGGGAAATGTCTTTATATACAGTGGCTTGTTGAGTGTTTTTGCAAAAAAGCCTGTTTTTTACGCATATTCATTTTGTAATTTGCCGTCGCATTGCTATAAGGCAAAAAGTGCACGATTTGTCAATTTCCCGCTGCGCAAGTACTTGTCATTGTGCAGTGCGGTTATTGAATGTGTACGAGCATGTCGCAATAAGGAAATCCCTAGGGTGTGGGCGCTCTTACAATGCGCTCACACAACACCTGTGTTCCCAAAACAAATACGAGAAGCAACATGTCGCTTACCAACAAGACTGAATTTCTGAGCCTGATTGCTGATATCCAGGCGGTAGCAGAGCAGAAGCTGTCCAGCCAGGACGCCGCAAGTCTGGGGTCCTTTGTGCCGCTTTACTTTGAAGAAACCGAACACGAAGACCTGAAAAGCTTCTCGCCGCTGGATCTGTTCGGCGCAGCCATGGCGCATTTCGAATTCGCCAAGAAGCGCGCGCCACGCCAGGCCAAGGCCCGTATTTACAACCCTGATTTCGAGCGTGACGGTTGGCAGAGCACCCACACCGTGATCGAGATCGCGAACGATGACATGCCGTTCCTGATCGATTCGGTAGCCATGCTGCTGGCACGCCACAACCTGAACCTGCACCTGCTGGTGCACCCGGTGCTGTCGGTTGGCCGCAGCGCGGACGGCATCATTGCCGAATTCAAGCGCACCGAAGACCGCAGCCTGCCGCTGGAATCCTTCATCCACGTGCAGGTAGATCGCGTCAGCGACCCGGCCGTGCTCAAAGCGCTGCAAGCCGACCTGAACGATGTGCTGTCCTACCTGCGCCGTGTGGTAGACGACGAGCCGCAGATGCGCGAGGTGGTTGCCGCCCTGCGTGCCGACCTGGCCGCCATCAAGGGCGAGCGCGAGCGCGAAGCCGCTGAAGCCGTTGCCTTCCTGGACTGGATGGCAGCCAACCATTTCATCTTCATGGGTTACTGCGATTACGACCTGGTGAAGCGTGACGGCAAAGACAGCCTGAAGATCGTGAAGCACTCCGGCCTGGGCTTCCTGAAAGACCAGGGTGATAAAGAGTATTCCGAGAGCTTCGAGGCGCTGCCGCAAGACCTGCGCGAACTGGCGCACCAGCCGCAGCTGCTGATCCTGAACAAATCGCAGTCCCGCTCGGTGCTGCATCGTTCCGCCTACATGGATTTCGTCGGCATCAAACGCTTCAACAGCAAGGGCGAGGTCGTCGGCGAGCGCCGTTTCCTTGGCCTGTACACCGCCAGCGCTTACCAGCAGTCGCCGAAGGACATCCCGCTGCTGCGTGAAAAAGTGGCCCACGTGGTATCCGCTTGCGATTACGTAGACAACAGCTACAAAGCCAAGACCCTGGGTTTTGTGCTGGAAAGCTACCCGCGTGACGAGCTGTTCGAAATCCCGGCAGAAACCCTGACCCCTATCGTGGAAGGTATCGTGAACCTGCAGGAGCGCCCGCGTGTGCGCCTGTACACCCGTACCGACCGCTACCATCGTTATGTAAGCTGCCTGGTATTTGTGCCACGTGACAGCTTCAATACCGAAATCCGCCTGAAAATCGAGCGCGTGCTGATGAATGCCTTCAACGGCGCGTCGGCCGAGTTCAGCGTACAGATCAGCGATAGCACCCTGGCGCGCGTGCACTACATCATCCGTACCCAGGGCGGCCACCTGCCGCAGTTCCGCACGCACGAGCTGGAAGCCGACATTGCGCGCGTGGTGCGCGGCTGGCAGGAAGAGCTGCACCATCTGCTGATCGAAGCGCACGGTGAAGAGAAGGGCAACCTGCTGTTCAACCGTTACCGTGGTGCTTTCCCGGTGGCTTACCGTGAAGAGTTTGCCGCGCGCAACGCCGTACTGGATATCCAGCTGATTGAAGATGCTGCCGCCAGCCACGGCCTGACCATGAAGCTGTACCGCGCCTTCCACCGTGGCCATGGCTTCAACCTGAAGCTGTTCCGTGGTGGCGAGCCGCTGGGCCTGTCTGCCAGCCTGCCTATCCTGGAAAACATGGGTGTACAGGTGCGCGACGAGCACCCGTACCGCATCGAGCTGAACGACGGCACCGTGTGGGTAAGCGACTTCGGCCTGGAGCTGGGGGGCGCTGCCGAATCCATGCAGGACGAAGCCGTGCAGAAAAACTTCCAGGCACTGCTGTCTCGCGTGTTTGCCAAAGACTGCGAAAACGACGGTTTCAACCGTCTGGCCGTGGTGGCAGGCCTGGATTGGCGTGAAATCACCCTGGTACGCGCACTGGCCAAATACCTGCGCCAGGGCGGCCTGACCTTCAGCCAGACCTATATCGAAAACTGCGTAGCGCACTACCCGGAAATCACCCGTCGCCTGGTACAGCTGTTTGCTGCCCGCTTGCACCCCGCTGCGTTTGACGACGTGCGTGCTGCCGCCTTGCAGGAAGAGTTGAAAGACCTGCTGGACGGCGTGGCCAACCTGGACGAAGACCGCATCCTGAACGGCTT
Source organism: Vogesella aquatica (assembly GCF_028548455.1). Classification (GTDB taxonomy): domain Bacteria; phylum Pseudomonadota; class Gammaproteobacteria; order Burkholderiales; family Chromobacteriaceae; genus Vogesella; species Vogesella aquatica. The sequence goes on along the minus strand of NZ_JAQQLF010000005.1, from coordinate 30,833 downwards.
CCTGCAGGTGATCCTGGCGACCCGCCGCACCAACTTCTGGCAGAAAGACAAAGCCGGCGAGTTCAAGTCCTACGCGTCGTTCAAGCTGGAATCCAGCCTGATTTCCTTCCTGCCGCAGCCGCGCCCGCTGTTCGAGATCTGGGTATACAGCCCGCGTGTGGAAGGCGTGCATTTGCGCGGCTCCAAAGTGGCCCGTGGCGGCCTGCGCTGGTCCGACCGCATGGAAGACTTCCGTACCGAAGTGCTGGGTCTGGTGAAAGCCCAGATGGTGAAAAACTCGGTCATCGTGCCGATGGGTTCCAAGGGCGGTTTCGTCGGCAAGCAGCTGCCGGCACCAAGCGACCGTGAAGCCTTCATGGCCGAAGGTATCGCCAGCTACAAAACCTTTATCTCGGCCCTGCTGGACGTGACCGACAACCTGGTGAATGGCCAGGTGGTACCGCCGGCCGATGTGCGCCGCCTGGACCCGGATGATCCGTACCTGGTAGTGGCTGCCGACAAGGGCACTGCAACCTTCTCCGACATCGCCAACAGCATTTCGGAAGCCTATGGTTTCTGGCTGGGTGACGCGTTTGCATCGGGTGGTTCCGCCGGTTACGACCACAAAGGCATGGGCATTACCGCCCGCGGCGCATGGGAATCGGTGAAACGCCACTTCCGCCATCTGGGCATCAATACCCAGGAGCAGGACTTCAGCGTGATCGGTATCGGTGACATGGCTGGTGACGTATTCGGTAACGGCATGCTGCTGTCCGAGCACATCTGCCTGAAAGCCGCGTTCAACCACCTGCACATTTTCCTGGACCCGACGCCGAATGCGGCGGCCAGCTTTGCCGAGCGTGCGCGCCTGTTCAACCTGCCGCGCTCCAGCTGGACCGACTACAACCGCGAGCTGATCTCGCAAGGTGGCGGCATCTTCGAGCGTTCTGCCAAGTCCATCCCGCTGTCGCCAGAAGTCAAGGCCTGGCTGGAAACCGACAAGGACAGCATGGCGCCGAACGAGCTGATCCACGAGCTGCTCAAAGCCAAAGCCGACCTGCTGTACAACGGCGGTATCGGTACCTATGTGAAGGCGTCTACCCAGAGCCACGCCGACGCCCGCGACCGCGCGTGCGACCCGGTACGTGTCAACGGTAACCAGCTGCAGGTCAAAGTGGTCGCCGAAGGCGGCAACCTGACGTGCACCCAGCTGGGCCGCGTCGAGTTTGCGCTGGCTGGCGGCCGCATCTGCACCGATGCCATCGACAACTCCGCCGGTGTGGACTGCTCCGACCACGAAGTGAACATCAAGATCCTGGTGGGTGCGGTAATGCAAGCCGGTGACATGACGCTGAAGCAGCGTAATGACCTGCTGGCCGAGATGACCGAAGAAGTGGGCCACCTGGTACTGCGCAACAACTACCTGCAGACCCAGATCCTGGCAGTAAACCGCAGCCATGCCGCGTCCATGCTGAGTACCCACTCGCGCATGATTACGCACATGGAAAAAACCGGCGAACTGAACCGCGAGATCGAGTACCTGCCGTCCGATACGCAGATCGGCGAGCGCCGCCTGGCCCGCCAGGGCCTGACCCCGCCAGAAGTGGCCGTACTGCTGGCTTACAGCAAGATCTCGCTGGACCAGGCCATCCTGAAGACCGACGTCCCGGATGACGCCGACTTCCTGCCGGTGCTGGTGAACTACTTCCCGAAACCGCTGCAGCAGCGTTTTGGCGATGCCATGCAGAAGCACCACCTGAAACGCGAGATCATCGCCAACCAGCTGGCCAACCTGATCATCAACCGCATGGGCACCACCTTCGTGTTCCGCATGCAGGAAGAGTCGTCGTTCTCGGCCGCCGACATCACCCGCGCGTTCTGGATTGCCAGCCGCGTCTTTGATGCCGAAAGCCTGTGGACCCGCATCGAAAGCCTGGACAACCTGGTATCGGCCGACCTGCAAGTAGAAATGATGGTGATGGTGCGTACCCTGGTAGAGCGCGTGGTGCGCTGGGTACTGCGCAACCGCCGTGCTGCCGGCTCGGTAGAGGCCACCATCGCGCAGTTCGGCGACAAGGTGCAAGCGCTGCTGGCCAAGCTGCCGCAGCTGATCAGCGCCGACACCTACCCGCAGGTAGCGCGTCTGGAAAAACGCCTGACGCAGCCAAACGTACCGGCCGAGCTGGCCAGCGTGCTGGCGCGCCTGGAGTTTGCCGTGCCGCTGATGGACCTGATCGAGATCGGCGAAGATGGCGAGCTGGCGCTGGAAGACATTGCGGCCAACTACCTGCAACTGGGCCGTGACCTGCAGCTGGACTGGCTGCGTGCGGCCATTACCCAGCTGCCACGCGACAACCGCTGGCAATCGCTGGCACGCAGCGCGCTGCGTGACGACCTGTACCGCCAGCACCGCTCGCTGACCCAGCGTGCGCTGTCTGTGTCGCAAGACGCCGGTTTTGTCAGCCAGTGGCTGCAGCAACGTGCGGCCGAGGTGGAAGCCTGCCAGCAAATGTTTGCCGAGTTGCAGTCTTTCGAAACACTGGATCTGGCCATGTTGTCCGCCGGCATGCGCGAGCTGAATAACCATCTGCTCGCATAATTCCGCTTTCTTGCATTACTCCCTTCAAGCCGACCGCAAGGTCGGCTTTTTTTGTTGTCACGATGCCACAAACAAGCGTTTTACATCACGGTGCAGTGATGATGCTATTTGGTGCAATTCCATGCGGTTCAGCCGGTGAATTGCGCATATTCCGCTCAATAAATCCCAATCGCATGCACTGAAAAAGTGCTGCATGTCCCCGTCTTGCTTGATTGCTTATTCATATTTCGAAAAAGCACGCCTGGGTGGTTTGCTTTATTAAACGGGGCGATTAAATTAATGGACACCTGTGCATAGAGACAGGAAGACAAACCACAGGGCAGGGTCGTGCCCTAGCACTTTACTTCGATAAAGATGCTGGTTAATCTGATAAAAACGAAACAATATTCCGCATTGCGGAACTACTCAGGAAGGACATGATGAGCGAGAAACACACGGCCTCCGACACCCTGGTCAGTTTTCGTGGGGTACAGAAGAGCTATGACGGCGAGTCCCTGATCGTCAAGAACCTGGATCTGGACATTCGCAAAGGCGAATTCCTCACCATGCTGGGGCCGTCCGGCTCCGGCAAAACCACCTGCCTGATGATGCTGGCCGGTTTCGAAACCCCTACCCACGGCGAGATCCGTCTGGGTGACAAGCTGCTGAACCACGTGCCGCCGCACAAGCGCAACATCGGCATGGTGTTTCAGAACTACGCGCTGTTCCCGCACATGACCGTGGCCGAGAACCTGGCCTACCCGCTGACCATCCGCAAGATGAGCAAGTCCGAGATCACCGACCGTGTGAAAAAAGCGCTGGGTATGGTGAAGCTGGACGCGTTGGCAAACCGCTACCCCGGCCAGATGTCCGGCGGCCAGCAACAACGCGTGGCGCTGGCGCGTGCGCTGGTATTCGAACCGCAGCTGGTGCTGATGGACGAACCGCTGGGCGCGCTGGACAAGCAGCTACGCGAGCACATGCAGCTGGAGATCAAGCACATCCACGAAAACCTGGGCATTACCGTGGTGTACGTCACCCACGACCAGGGTGAGGCGCTGACCATGTCCGATCGCGTAGCGGTGTTCAAGGACGGCATCATCCAGCAGATCGACGCGGCCAACGTGCTGTACGAAAAACCGGTGAACTCCTTCGTGGCCAACTTCATTGGCGAAAACAATACCCTGCACGGCGAAGTCGTGGCAGTGCAGGATCAGCACTGCACCGTGCGCCTGGGCAACGGCAACACCGTACAGGCTGCTGCTGTCTGCGTAGGCAAGGCTGGCGAAGCCACCTCCATGTCTATTCGCCCCGAACGCGTGCGCCTGAACCGCTACGCTGAAGCTTGCGAGAACCGCCTGCAGGCCCGTCTGGCCGAGTTCATCTATTTCGGCGACCACGTGCGCCTGCGCCTGGATGTGGCAGGGCAGAGCGGTTTCATGGTGAAGGTGCCTGCCGGCGAGCTCGATAGCAGCTGGAAAGTAGGCGACACACTGGATATAGGCTGGATGGCGCGTGACATTCGCGCGCTGGATGCCTCGGTTTACACGCACTAAATAAAAAGCCCGACCACACGGGCGCTTTCAACGTCCTGCAAAGCGATATCCCCCAGAGGAGTTATGACTATGAACAAAAACACCCCACGCCTGTTGGCCCTGTCCGTTGCCGTAGCACTGGCCGCCCCGGCCATGGCCAAAGACATCACCGTGATTTCTTTCGGTGGTGCCAACAAGGACGCACAAGCCGTGGCCTACTACCAGACCTTCGAAAAAGCCAGCGGCAACAAGATTACCGCGGGTGACTACAACGGCGAAATGGCCAAGATCAAGGCCATGGTCGATGCCAAGAAGGTGAGCTGGGACGTGGTGGAAGTAGAGTCGCCAGAGTTGCTGCGCGGCTGCGAGGAAGGCCTGTTCGAGAAAATCAACTGGTCCAAGGTAGGCAATAAGGCTGACTTTGTGACGCCGGCGGTATCGGAGTGCGGCGTGGGCATTTTTGTATGGTCTACTGCCATGGCCTACAACGCAGACAAGATCAAGGTTGCCCCGCAAGGCTGGGCCGATTTCTGGGACGTGAAAAAATTCCCGGGCAAGCGCGGCCTGCGCAAGGGTGCCAAGTACACACTGGAATTCGCCCTGCAAGCTGACGGCGTGAAACCTGCTGACGTATACAAGTTGCTGGCTACCAAAGCCGGTGTGGACCGTGCCTTCAAGAAACTGGACCAGCTGAAGCCGAATATCCAGTGGTGGGAAGCCGGTGCGCAGCCGCCGCAGTTCCTGGCTTCCGGTGACGTGGTGATGAGCTCGGCCTATAACGGCCGTATCGATACCGCGCAGAAAGAAGGCAAGAACCTGAAAGTGGTGTGGACCGGTAGCGTATACGACGTGGACTCCTGGGCTATCCCGAAAGGTTCGCCGAAGCTGAAAGAGGCGATGGACTTCATCAAGCACGCCAGCCAGCCGGAAAACCAGGCGGTGTACTCCAACAAGATCGCCTACGGCCCGACCAACCTGAAAGCCATCCAGAAGGTAGACCCGAAGTCTGCGACCAACCTGCCAACCTGGCCTGCCAACCTGAAAAACGCGCTGGCCCTGGATGTAAACTTCTGGGTTGAGCATGGTGAAGAGCTGGAAGAGCGCTTCAACGCCTGGGCTGCCCGCTAAGTAGCCACCTTGCCTGAACCGTCCCGCCACGCCCCCCCCGGGGCTGGCGGGACTTTGCTGGAAGTGATGCCCACCATGTCCCAAACCCTTACCGTGAATGCCCCGCTCACAGCTGCAGATGGCGAGCTGCTTACCGTCAAGCTGGCACGCGAGCGCCGTAACAAGCAATTGAAAGCGGTGGCGCTGGTTGCCCCGCTGGCTATTTTCCTGCTGCTGACCTTTCTGGTACCTATCTTCATGCTGCTGGGTCGCAGCGTTGATAACCCGGAGGTGGTAACCCACCTGCCTGCCACCAGCAAGCTGATTGCCAGCTGGGATCGTCGTGCCCTGCCGTCTGAGGATGTATTCCAGGCCATGGCCCGCGACTTGACCGCCGCCAAAGAAGACAAGTCCGTGCCGGAAGTGGCCAAGCGTCTGAACATGGACATCAGCGGCTTCCGCTCGCTGATCCAGAAAACCGCGCGCAAGATGCCGCTGGAGTTGGCCGCAGGCGAAAGCATGCGTGACCGCTTCATCCAGATCGACGAGCGCTGGGGCGACCCGGACCACTGGCACGTCATTGCCAAGAATGCCAAGAGCTGGACGCCATATTACCTGTACAGCTCGCTCGATCTGCGTGAAACCAAGGCCGGTACGCCGGAGCTGGCGCCAGAGGAAGAACGTGCCTTCATCAGCATTTTTGGCCGTACCTTGTGGATCAGCTTCTGGGTGACCGTGTTCTGCCTGCTGCTGGGTTACCCGCTGGCCTACTGGCTGGCCAACCTGCCGGCACGCAAAAGCAACCTGCTGATGATTCTGGTACTGCTGCCGTTCTGGACCTCGGTGCTGGTACGCGTGGCATCGTGGATCGTGCTGCTGCAACGCGAAGGCCTGATCAATAGCGCATTGATGAACCTCGGCATTATCGGTGAGCCGCTACAGCTGGCGTTCAACCGTGTCGGCGTGTATATCGCCATGGTGCACATCCTGCTGCCATTCGTGATTCTGCCGGCCTACAGCGTGATGAAGAGTATCCCGCCAACCTATATGCGCGCCGCTATCTCGCTGGGTGACCACCCGTTTGCCGCCTTCTGGAAGATCTACTTCCCGCAGACCGTGGCTGGTGTGGCTGCCGGTGCCTTGCTGGTATTCATCATGTGTATCGGCTACTACATCACCCCGGCCCTGCTGGGTAGCCCGGAAGAGCAGATGGTGAGCTACTACGTGGCGTTCTACACCAACGTCACCATCAACTGGGGTATGGCCGCTGCGCTGGGTAGCCTGCTGTTGATCGCCACCATGACGCTGTACGCGGTGTACAGCAAGCTGGTGGGTGCCAATAAACTGAGTCTGGGGTAAGCCATGCTGCCAACTTATGCTTCGCCTATCGAGCGCGTCTGGTTCTGGAGCTTCCGCATTTTTTGCGTGATGATCCTGATCTTCCTGGTGTCGCCGCTGCTGGTGATCGTGCCCTTGTCGTTCTCGGCCGATACCTTCCTGCTGTACCCGATCAAGTCGTTCTCGCTACGCTGGTACGAGGAGTTTTTCGGTAATGGTGTGTGGTTGACCTCGCTGAAGAACAGCTTCATCGTGGCGCCGGCGGCCACACTGCTGGCCACGACGCTGGGGACGCTGGCCGCCGTCGGCCTGACCTCGTCGGACTTTCCCGGCAAGTCGGTGCTGATGAGCGTGCTGATCTCGCCCATGGTGGTGCCAGTGGTGATCGTCGGCGTGGGGGCCTACCTGTTCTTTGCCCCGCTGGGTTTGTCCAATAGCTACTTTGCGCTGATTCTGGTGCATACCGCGCTGGGCGTACCCTTTGTGGTGATTACCGTGTCGGCTACGCTACGCGGCTTCAACGCCAACCTGATCCGTGCCAGTGCCAGCCTGGGTGCCAACCCGGTTACCACCTACCGCCGCATCGTACTGCCGCTGATTGCGCCGGGTGTGATCTCGGGTGCGCTGTTTGCCTTTGCCACCTCGTTTGACGAGGTTGTGGTGACGCTGTTCCTGGCTGGCCCGGAACAGACTACGCTGCCGCGCCAGATGTTTGGCGGTATCAAGGAGAACATCAGTCCGGCGATTGCCGCCGCGGCCACGGTGCTAATCCTGTTCTCCATCGCCCTGCTGCTGACGCTGGAATGGTTGCGTGGCCGGGCCGAGAAGACCCGTACCAGCGCGGCCTGATGCCAGGCTTGCGCCAATCAAAAGCCCCTGCCGGTTGGCAGGGGCTTTTTTGTGGCAGCAAGGTTGGCCGCAGCAGGGTCAGAACAGCTCGATATCGCCTTCGTACGGTATCTGCGCCGCGATCTCGCCGCGTTGCAGCAGCTGCGTGTAAGCACAGGTCTGGTTGCGGCCGTTTTCCTTGGCGTAGTACAGCGCGCGGTCGGCCTGCTCCACCACGTTGGCCGGCAGCATCTGCCCCCCTATCAGTACATAACCCATACTGATCTTGACTGCACCTACCTGCGGAAAATTGAAACTGGCGATGTTTTCCCGCAGCGCTTCCAGCCGGGTCATGGCCAGTTGCGGTTCGTCGCGCAGGATAATGCCGAACTCCTCGCCACCGTAGCGGTACAGCTGGGCGTGTGCGCCCAGCACCTGTTCCATGTGGTGCGCAACCAGTAACAGGACTTCGTCGCCCACGATATGGCCGTAGCGGTCGTTTACCAGTTTGAAGTGGTCGATATCCACCAAGGCCAGGGTGTGCTGGTAGTCCGGATTGTCCAGCAGCTCGTACAGCCGGGCATCGAACGAGCGACGGTTCAGCAAGCCGGTAAGCATGTCACGTTCTGCATCGTACAGCAGGCGCAGGTAGTTTTCGTGGATGCGTACCATGCCGCTGAGGAAACCCAGCTCGTCAGGTGTCAGCGGGCCATGCTCTATCTGCAGCAGCGCGATGATGTTGTTTTTCTGGTAGATCACTTGCCAGATATGGCCGCCATATTCCCACGGCGCGCGATGGTCGCGGCCAATGGCGATGGCTTTGCGCGCATCATCACCGGCGGGTAGCCAGCCACAGCTATCGGGGGAGATCTGGCTGTCTTTTTCTGCGACCTGCAGCAGCTTCAGCTCGGGCAGCGACTCGGCGTAGCGCACGCCGTACAGGGCAATGCTGTCGCTTTGCAAAAATGCACTCACCAGCTCCAGCAATGCCCGTTCCAGCTCGCGCTGCTCGCGCTGCGAGGTCATTTTCGCCATCTGTTCCATCAGAGTGGCGATGCTGGAGGGCTGGGCGTGCTGGTCCATTTTCATCCGTATCAACCGGTTTTACTGGCGGCCGGTGCTACCAAAACCACCGCTGCCACGCTCTGTATCGATAAAACTATCTACAATATTAAACCCAACCTGTACCACAGGCACGATAATCATTTGTGCAATGCGTTCCAGTGGTGCCAATGTAAACGGCATGCTGCCGCGATTCCATACTGATACGAACAGCTGGCCCTGGTAGTCGGAGTCGATCAGGCCGGTCAGGTTGCCCAGCACGATGCCGTGTTTGTGGCCCAGGCCGGAGCGCGGCAGGATCATGGCCGCCAGCCCCGGGTCGGCCAGGTGGATGGCCATGCCGGTAGGTACCAGCACGGTTTCGCCAGGCTGGATCACCATGTCGGCTTCGGTGGCAGCGCGCAGGTCCAGGCCGGCAGAGCCGCTGGTGGCGTAGGCGGGCAGGTTGTCTTTCAGGCGTGGGTCCAGGATTTGTACGTCGATAACAGGTTTCATGCGATGTCAGTTTTCAGTTTTCAGGTTAAGGCTTTGGGCCAGATGTTGAACGATGGCTCGGGCCACATCGGCCTTGGGCATGTCGGGCAGCGGGTGCTGGCCGTGGTCATCCAGTAGCGTCACGCTATTGGTATCAGCGCCCATGGCGTGCTGGGCCAGGTTGGCCACCAGTAAGGGGACTTTCTTGCGGCGCCGTTTCTGGTCGGCGTACTGCAGCAGGTTCTGGCTTTCTGCGGCAAAACCCACGCAGAACGGCGCGGCCGGCAGGCCGGCCACGGTGGCCAGGATGTCGGGGTTTTCTTCCAGCTCGATCACCGGCAGGCTGTCGCCTTTCTTGATCTTGTGTTCCGAGCGGTTTTTCACGCGGTAGTCCGCCACGGCGGCCACACTGATGAACACATCGCTGCGGCCAACTTCGGCCAGTACCGCCTGGTACATGTCCTGTGCACTTTGTACCGCAATGGTATGCACCAGTGTGGGCGGGGTGAGGGCAGTAGGACCGCTGACCAGGGTTACCTCGGCGCCGGCGTCACGGCAGGCACGCGCCAGCGCGTAGCCCATCTTGCCGGAGCTGATATTGGTGATGCCGCGCACGGTATCGATGGGTTCGTACGTGGGGCCGGCGGTCAGCAGCACCTTTTTGCCTGCCAGCGGCTTGGCGCTGAATACGCCACCCAGCAGGTCGAACACCTCTTCCGGTTCCAGCATCCGCCCCGGCCCGGTTTCGCCACAGGCTTGCACGCCGTGTGCCGGGCCCCACACCTGAACGCCATCGGCCTGTAGCTGCGCGATGTTGCGCAGGTTGGGCGGGTTTTCCCACATCTGGCGGTTCATGGCGGGTACCACTACCAGCGGGCAAGTACGGGCGGCGGCCATGGTGCTGATCAGATCGTCGCAGGCACCGTGCGCCAGCTTGAAAATGCAGTCGGCAGTGGCTGGCACGATCAGGAACACGTCGGCACGACGCGACATCTCGATATGCGCCATGGCGTTGTCCGGGCGCGGGTCCCAGATATCGGTGTAGACGGCATGGCCCGACAGCGCCTGGAAGGTGGCTGGGGTAACAAAGCGGGTAGCGGCCTCGCTCATCACCACTTCCACATGGTGGCCTGCCTTGACCAGCAGCCGGGTCAGCTCGGCCGACTTGTAGGCGGCAATACCGCCGGTAATGCCAAGAAGAATGCGTTTTTGCGTCATGTTGCTGCCTGCCGTAGATCGTGCAAGGCATGATTGTAACGTAATGCTGCACCTGCACGCAGGCTGCCGTGGCAGATCATTTGGCATGGAAAATGCATTTTATGGAGATGGCAGCATGCCGGATGATGAAGGTTCCGCCAGTGCGCAGGAGGGACTATGTCTATTAGCGAATGGCCCGCGGCCGAACGTCCGCGTGAAAAATTGTTGGCACGGGGTGCACAAGCCTTGTCAGATGCCGAATTGCTGGCGATATTTCTAAGAACAGGCATCAAAGGTTGCTCGGCTGTCGATATGGCACGCCTGTTAATGCAGCGCTTTGGTAGCCTGGGGCGTTTGTTGGGTGCGCGCGCCGACGAGTTTCAACAGCAGGCCGGGCTGGGGCCTGCCAAGTACGTGCAATTCATGGCCATGCACGAGCTGGCGCGGCGGCTGCTAGCCGAAGAAATGGCCGCAGCGGATGTGCTGGACTGCCCGGAAGCCGTACAGCGCTTTCTGCGCGTGGCGATAGGGTATTGCGAGGTGGAGGTGTTCAGCGTGATTTTCCTGACGGCACAATACCGTGTGCTGGCTGTCGAAGAGCTGGCCAGAGGCACGCTGACCGAAACACGGGTCTACCCGCGCGAGGTGGTGCGGCGGGCCTTGCAGCACAATGCTTGCAGCGTGATTGTGGCGCATAACCATCCGTCTGGCGTGGCCGAGCCTTCCGACGCCGACCGTCGGCTTACCGCCACGCTCAAGCAGGCTTTGCAGCTGGTCGATATCAATTTACTGGATCATTTTGTTGTCACGGGCGAGTACGCCGAATCACTGGCGGCGCGCGGCTGGGTGTAGCGGCAGCCTGGTGGTTGCCCCTGCTGTTGTCGTGCGGCCAACCTTGCCGCTTGGCCGGGTCGAAAGGAGCAAGCCATGAACATCTTGCGTCTGATGAATCAGTCCGAGTATATCCAGGTGAACAACCAGCTGGTAAAGCCTGAATTCATGTATGCCAGCGAAGACTACGCCGATGACGACGATATTGTGCTGGAGGCGCACATTAACGAAGCCGATCTGGTGCTGACCGTAGCCGATCTGGAAGACGCCACGCCGCTGGCGGATGGCGCTTACTGGATCGAGAGTGTCGGTTATATCCGTTTTCTTAGCCGGCAAGCTTTGCATTGATGATGGTAAGGGGTGAATGCGATATGGTCCTTAGGGCGGAGTTATATTTTGATTTGTGCTGTTTTATTGCCTTTTTGCGCAATTAAACTGTGCAATTTCTGATATTTCTATAGAATGTGCCTGGGTTTGATCTGGCGCAAATCACGCCGGGGCGGGCTTGATAAAGTACGTGCTTCAATGCGTGTTACATAAGGCGCAAGCGAGGATGGACATGAACAAGATTCGTATTGCCATGGTGGGTGCCGGCGAAACGGCTACACCGCTGTTGCGGCAGCTGCTGAACGCGCCCTATGTGGAGCTGATCGGCGTGGCCGAGCTCAACCTGGCGTTGCCGGGTGTGGCGCTGGCGCGCGAGCGCGGGGTGCCGGTAACCGATAATTTCATCGAACTGGCGGAGCAGGGCGAGCGGGTGGATATCATTATCGACCTGACCGGCTCGCGCAAAGTGCGCGAAGATCTGCGCCGATTCATGCAGTTTGCCGGTAACACCCACACTGTCATCATGCACGAGCGCATTGCCCTGCTGCTGATGTCGCTGTCGGCGGGCGAGCTGGTAGAAACCCGGCATGACTCGCTCAGTTACTGAAGGTTGGTGCTGGGCTACTAAAGTATCGATGCAGTAACCGGCCGCTGTACGACAGTACCGGTCGCTTGAGGGGCGTGCGAAAGCACGCCCTTTTTTCATGCGGCCCACCCGCTGAAGGTTGGCCGCATGCCTTTGAATGCCGGTGCGGCGAGTGTTGGCTGCTAGTTAGCCGAAGCCCCGCTTTTTCAGCGCCAGGTACAGCATGCTGGCGGTGATGGCGTCGTTCAGTGCGTCATGGCGCGGCAGGGCGGGTACGCGCAGGTCATCCACCAGGGTGGCCAGGCGCAGGTCCACATTGCTGTCCGGGTTTTGCCGCAGTTTGTAGTCATAGTAGCGGCCGGATACCTCGATCTGGCGGTTCGGCAGCTTGATGCCGGTCAGCGGCTGCACGTATTTGTTCAGGATAGCCACGTCGTATTCCAGGTAGTAGCCCACCAGCGGGCGGCCGCCGATAAAGTCCAGCAGGCGGGTTACCGCGTCTTGCGGGGCCAGGCCGTCTGATACATCGCGCGGGCGCAGGCCGTGTATGCGTACGCTGCCCGCATCCGGCTTGCGTTCCGGGCGCACCAGGACATAGAACGATTCGCTGCTGAGGATGCGTTGGCCGCGTATCTTGACCGCGCCAATAGAGAGTAGCTCGGCGTCGCGCACGTTCAGGCTGGTGGTTTCGCAGTCCAGGCTGACCAGCTCCTGGTTCTGCTCTTGCAGCAGCATGGCAAAGCGCGGGTCTTTCAGCCGGTGTGCCGCCCATTGTTTTTTCAGTGCGCCTATCATGCTACGGCCCCCAGGCGGAACTGGTGGCGCAGCAGGTTCTTGAATTTCTTCACCAGCGCCAGAGCGTCTTTGAGCAGGTCTTTTTCCAGTGTGGACAGGCGGTCGGGGCGAATCAGGTTGCTGGCCGGGCGGCCGTCTTCCAGGTCGGCCAGGCCATGGCTCAGGCGCAGGCCCAGCAGGAAAGCCAGGGTTTCGTTGATGTCGTTGGCGAACTCCCGCTCCAGGTGGCCGTTTTCTGCCAGGCGCTGCAGGCGCTCGAAGGTATTGTTGGCCGCGATATTGTGGCGCAAAGCCAGTGAACGTATGCCGTGCACGATGGGGAAGATGCCACCTTTCTTGATGTCTAGCGTGGCTTCGCCGTTCTGCTCGCGCGTGAGCAGCTGGGCAAAGAAGCCCAGGGGCGTGTCGAATTGCTCGATGGCGCGGGCAAAGCGCGCGTAGAAGCTTTCATCGTCGGATAGCAGGCTGTTCAGATAGTGTTTGCTGTGCGCCAGCAGCGTGTGGTCGCCGGCAACCGCTTCGGCATCCACAAAGATGGCCAGGTTCATCAGCGCGTCGCCGTCCGGCAGATAGAGCCAGCGATATAGCTGGTCGCGCATGCCTTGCTCGTGCTGGCACCACTGCGGGTTGCTTACCATGATGCGTCCGGGGCAAGGCGGGTAGCCAAAGCGTGCCAGCGCATCGCTGAATGCCTGGCAGGCGCCTGGCAGTGTGGGGTGGTCAAAGCCGTCGCGGATGATCAGTGCGTTGTCCTGGTCGGTTTTCAGGATCTGTTCGCCACGGCCTTCCGAACCCATGACAATCAGGCAGCTGTTGGCGACGACTTCCGGCAGGGCGATCAGCTGCCAGGTGCGCTCGAACAGCCGCGCATTCAGTGCCTGTACCAGGCGGCCCAGCTGTGGTGCCTTGACCCCGTGGCTGGACAGGATGCCCACCAGCCGGGTGATCTGGCCGGCGATGTCCTGCAGCTCGTCCAGGGTGTCAGCGCGTTCCAGCTTGTGGGCAATCAGGTGCGAGTGGTTGGAGAAATAGGACAGGATATCAACCTGCGCCAGAATGCCCACCGGCTCGCCCTGGTCCATCACCACCAGGCGGCGGATGTTGCGCTGCGTCATGGTTAGCAGTGCGTCAAACAGGAAACCGTCGATATCGGTGGTAATCAGGTTGAAGTGGCATACCTGGTGCAGCGGTGTGCTGGCAGGCAGTTCGTTCAGGATAGTGTCGCGAAAATCGGTAGTGGTGAACATGCCCAGCTGGCCCAGGTAGCGTACCAGGATGGACTTGCTTTTACGTTGCTTCATGATGCGGGCAGCGTCCAGTACGCTGTCCTGGCCGTCGGCAAAGACCGGCAAGCGGCTGCAGGCGTCGCGCACGGTGGCCGTGAGCAGGGTTTGCAGCTCGCGGGTGCCGGCGTTTTGCGCCAGTGCGCCGAATTTTTGCGCCACGCTGGCGTAGAAAAATGCGCCAAAGCGCGGGTTGCTTTCGGTGAGCTGCATCACCATGGCACGCGGCAGGCAGTAGGCCAGCGCCTCTTCGTGCACCACAAAGCGCTGTGTGGCCACACCGGCCACCATGGCGCGGGCGTCGAAGGTGTCTTGCGCGTGGTACACGGCCAGCACTTCGTCGTCGGCCATTTCGCGCACCACCCCCTTGATCAGCACATACAGGCTGTCCACGCTGTCACCCGGCGCCATGATGACTTCGTCGTTATCGAGGAACACGATATCCGCCGCGCCCTCCAGTGCCTGTCGTTCGTGCGGGCTCAGGTGGGTAAACGGCGGATGGGTAAAGTCGAAGCGGCTCATGCTGGCAGGTCCGGTGGGTGGCTCATTTCTCCAGCATACGGTGCTATCGAAATGGCTAGCCAGCCCTGCCTGGTGTAAAGCGGCTAGATTTGCGCTGGATCAGACGGTTTTGCAGCATTCGTGCAGCACGGTGCAATGCGTGTGGCCGGTAGTGTCACGCTGCTACGCCGCACAATGCCATCGGTAAACAAGGCCAGCTCGCCATCCTGCATGGCGGTCCACTGTTCGTTGTCGGTGAGCGGTACGGTGGCAATCACCGCTACGCGGTCGTCCGGCGTGGTGACGGTGGAGAAATCCACCGTCACGTCGTCGTCCACCAGGTGGGCGGTGGGGAATGGCGCCTTGCGCACGATGTAGTGCAGCTTGGTAGAGCAATGGGTAAACAGCCACTGGCCGTTGGACAGCATGAAGTTGAACACGCCGTAGCCACGCAGCGTGGCGGCCAAGCCTTCGATGGCCTCGAACAGCTCGTCCAGCGAGGGCGCAGTGCACCAGCGCTGGCGCAGCTGTTCCATGATGTAGCAAAACGCGGCCTCGGAGTCTGTGCTGCCCACCGGGTTGTAGTGGCAGCCGGGTGCGGGCGCAAAATCCACCAGATTGCCGTTGTGGGCAAAAATCCAGTACTGGCCCCAGATTTCACGCTGGAACGGGTGGCAGTTGGCCAGGTTTACCTCGCCCTGCGTGGCCTTGCGGATGTGCGCAATCACGTTTTCCGATTTGATCGGGTATTGGCGCACCAGCGCCGCCACAGGCGAATCGGCAGACGGTTTGTCGTCCAGGTACAGGCGCACGCCCTTGCCCTCGAAAAAGGCAATGCCCCAGCCGTCAGCGTGGTGGTCGGTGAGCCCGCCGCGGCGGTGGAAGCCTTCAAAGGAAAACAGGATGTCGGTGGGCGTATTGCAGTTCATGCCCAAAAGCTGGCACATGGGGGTGTCCGTGTTCAGTAGATGGCCTATTGTTTCATGCAGGGGCGGCCGCGCCAAGCGGCATTCTGCCGGGCCACTGCCTTGGGGTGGGCTTGTGATTTATGAGAAAATCCCGATATGTGTTTTCCTGGGCTGGCCAGCAATGGTGCTGTTGCCGGCCAGACCCAACAGAAAGGCGGGCATGACCACCATCGTCGTAGTGAGCAAGGGGGCAGAGATTGCCATCGCCGCAGACAGCCAGACCACCTTTGGCGACGACCAGAAGCTGCTGGCTGCCTACGATGTGTACAGCAACAAGATCTTCAAGCTGGGCGACAGCTACCTGGCCATTGCCGGCTCGGCGGCGCACGACCTGGTATTGCAATCGGCACTGAAAGGCATGAAATCGCGCGATTTCGGCAGCCGTGCCGGCTTGTTCGAAACTTTTCGCAAGATTCACCCCAAGCTGAAAGACCACTTCTATCTGCGCCCGGAAGAAGAGGAAGACGACCCGTACGAGTCCAGCCAGATGATGGTGCTAGTGGCTAATGCCAATGGCATTTTTGGTGTTTACCCCATGCGCGAGGTGTACCAGTTTGCCCGTTACTGGGCCATAGGCTCGGGGCGCAAGTTTGCCATGGGCGCCATGCACGCCCTGTTTGATACCGACATGACGGCCGGCCAGATTGCCGAAGCGGCTATCCGTGCCGGCTGCGAGTTCGACGCCAGCTCCGCACTGCCGTTGACGATTCACACTATTCAGAAAGAAAAGGACACCCGCTCATGAGCCAACACAACACGCTGCAACGCTTCCTGTTTGACGGCATACCTGTGCGTGGCGCACTGGTACGCATGGACAGCGCCTGGCAAGAGGTGATGGCGCGCCATCAATACCCGCCGGCTATCCGCCATGTGCTGGGCCAGATGCTGGCGGCCAGCAGCCTGCTGGCGGCCAACCTGAAGTTTGACGGCACGCTGATCATGCAGCTGCACGGCAAGGGCGCGTTGCGCCTGGCTGTGGCCGAATGTACCAACGACCGCACGGTACGAGCTACCGCCCGCTTTGACGATGGTATTGCCGATGCCCCGCTGGCCGAACTGCTGGGCGAAGGCGGCACCTTTGTCATTACGCTGGAGCCTAAAGACGGCGAGCCGTGGCAGGGTATTGTGGCGCTGGAAGGCGACAGCATTGCCGCCATGCTGCAAAACTACATGCTGCGTTCCGAGCAGCTGGAAACCCATCTGGTGCTGGCCTGTAACGACGAGACTGCCGCCGGCCTGCTGCTGCAGCGCCTGCCCGATGGCCATGGCGATGCCGAAGGTTGGCCGCACGTTAAAGCGCTGGCGGGAACCCTGCAGCAGGACGAGCTGCTGAAACTGGACGCACTGGATATCCTGTACCGCCTGTACCACCAGGACGCGGTGCGCATTTTCGACCCGGCCCAGGTCAGCTTTGCCTGCAACTGCAGCGCCGAGCGCGTGGGCGATATGCTGAAGCTGCTGGGCGGCGAAGAGGTAGCCAGCGTGGTGCTGGAGCAGGGCAGCATAGAGGTGGGCTGCGAATACTGCGGCCAACGTTACGTATTTGACGACGAAGACGTGAACACGCTGTTCGGTATGGATGTGGTGGCCGCGGTGCGCGCCGAGCAGCAGCGCCACTAGCCAGCACCACAGTAAAACAAAAACCCGCCAGCTGGCGGGTTTTTGTTTGCGTGGCTTACAGGCCGGCGTGGATGCGGTCGTGCATTTCATCCACCCAGTCTTCGAACTCCACCTCGTGCATGCCCAGGTAGGCGATCAGCTCTTCTGCGCGGTCTTTCCAGCCCGGGTCGCCATTCTGGTCGGTGCTGGTGCGCCAGATGTGCTGCGCGGCGCGGGCAACGGCAATCATCATCTTGTGGCTGTGGTCCAGCAGCTCGTCGTTGCTGTCCTGGAACAGGTCCGGGTTGTGCTGCAGCAAGATGGCCTGGCCAAAGTCTTCCGGCATGTTCCAGGTACGTGCTACCAGGTAGCCCACCACGTCGTGGCTGGTGCCATGGAACTCCTGCTCGATCTTGCTGATCTGGCGGTCGCGCGCCTGGGTAATCAGGCGCAGCGTACGCTCGTAGTTGGGGTAGCGCATCAGCATCACGGCGATGCCGCAGCTGCGGAATAGCGCAAAGCTCTGGCATTCGTCCGCCGGGCGGCCCAGTTTTTCACACAGGCTGGCAGCGATGGACGCCTCGTGCATGGTGCGTTCCCAGAACTGCTCGATGACCGGCGGGTTCTGGCTGGTTAGCGTCAGGCGTAGCAACAGGCCGTGCACCAGGTGAATGATATTGCGTTCGCCCAGCAGGTTTACTGCCTGCAGTATGGATGTCAGGGTACGGCCACTACCAAAAAACGGGCTGTTGGCCGCTTTCAGGATGGCGGCAGACAGCCCCAGGTCGCTGCCGATGATGTCGGCCACGTCCATCAGGCTCATGTCCGGGTTGCTACGCAGGGCGACCAGCTTGTCCAGGATTTCGGGACGAGGCGGAATCACCAGGTTGCGCACCAGATCGGCTGTGGTATTGGCGTCGAATTGAGGGACCTTCATTGCTAAGGATCCGGTATAGGCTGGGTTATAGGAATTTCAACTCATTCTAGCAGTGAAGGCGGGGTATTTC
Organism: Vogesella aquatica; assembly: GCF_028548455.1. Taxonomy (GTDB): domain Bacteria; phylum Pseudomonadota; class Gammaproteobacteria; order Burkholderiales; family Chromobacteriaceae; genus Vogesella; species Vogesella aquatica. Next base: position 12,838 of record NZ_JAQQLF010000005.1, on the reverse strand, counting down.
ATGGCGAAATCAGTATCTGGATCACCTTTTTTGCAAGTGAGTCCGGATGGGCTGTAATGCGCAGCACGTGCTGCATGGCCGCGTGCGGCGGGCGATGCACGGCAACGCCTTGAAGCCACAGCGCTTTTTGGCGCGCCAGCGCCGTGTCGGCGTCCGGGTAGACGATCGCCAGGAAATTGGTGTGCGACGGGATGATGCGCAGCCCGCCTTGCTGCAGCGCCTGTTGCAGCTGGTCGCGTAGCGCCAGCGTGTCGGCAATCAGCCGCTGGCTGCATTCGGGCTGGTCCAGCGCGGCGACCGCAGCGGCTTGTGCCACGCTGGAGGTGCCGTACTGGGTGCGGATCTGGTCGGCCTTGGCCACCCATTCGGCCGGTGCCAGCGCATAGCCGATGCGCAGGCCGGCCAGGCCGTGCGCTTTGGACAGCGTGCGCAGGCGGGCGGTATCGGGCAGTGTGCCCTGGCGCTCGGCCTGGTCGCAAAAGTCGATATAGGCCTCGTCCAGCAGCAGGAAGGTGTCGGCCGGCAGCGCAGCGCGCAGCGCGGTGACCTCGGCCAAGGGCAGGTAGCTGCCGGTCGGGTTATCGGGGTTGGCCAGGTATAGCAGCGCGGCCTGGTGCTGCTGCACGGCGGCCAGCAGGGCGGGCAGGTCATTCACCAGGCTGTCGCCGTGCTGCGCATAGGGCACTTCCACCACGCGGGCGCCCACGCCTTCGGCAAAGTAGCGGAAGGTGGGGTAGGTGCCGGCGGTGCACACCACCACGTCGCCCGGCGAAACGCGGGCACGCAGGAAGAGCGCGATCAGGCTGTCGGCGCCGGCATCCACCACCACGTTGGCCGCCTCCACGCCGTTGAGCGCCGCGGCGCGCTGGCGGATGGCGCCTGCGTACGGGTCCGGGTATAGCCGCGCCAGTTCGTACAGCGCCTCGCCCCATTGCTGGCTGACGGTGTGGCCGGCGATGGCCATGCTTTCGTTGGAGCCGATACGGCTGTCGATGCGGCGGCCGATCAGCGCTTCCAGCCTGGGTAGGCCGGGAAACGGGTTGGCGATGGTGACGTCTTGCAGGTGGCGGGCGTAGCGTGGCATGGCGGTATCCATAAAAGCTGATGGCATGACACTAAGGCAAAACGCGCCGGCGCGCCATGCCGGTTATGCATAAGCAAAGAACGCGGCCAAGGTATCGGCCAGTGCGGCGGGTTGCTCCCACTGGATCATGTGGCCGGCGTCGGCGATGGTGGTTTCTGTCAGCGTGGCAAAGCAGGCGCGGCGCTCTGGCAGCGTATCGAATACGCCCTTGGCCATGGGGTGGTCCCACATATCGCCGCCTATCACCCACAATACCGGCGCGCTGATGTGCTGCCAGCAGGCTTTGGCTTCTTCCAGCCGGTACAGCGCCGGGTTTACCATCTTGTGGCGTGGGTCGGCGCGGTATTGCCACTGGCCGTGTTGCTGCTGGCACAGCGCGGCAGCCATGTGCTGCGCGTAAGGCAGCGCCATGCGCGGGTTGCGCGCCTGCAGTTTGGCGGCCACGTCATCCAGGCTGCCCACGGTGCTAAAGGCCGGAGCTTGCTGTTTTTCGCGCAGCCAGCGCGCGTAGCGGCCCGGTGCCTCGGCCGGGCGGGTGGCGGCCAGACCAAAGCCTTCTACCAGCGCCAGCCGTGCCACGCGATCGGGGCGGATGCCGGCGTACAGGCCGGCTACCATCGCGCCCATGCTGTGGCCGACCAGGTTGGCCGCACGGTGCGGGCTGTAGTGCTGCAGCAGGGCGTCCAGGTCGGCCAGGTAGTCGGGCGAGTAATAGCTACCGTGGTTCCACGCGCTGTGGCCGAAGCCGCGCCAGTCTGGTGCCACGATCTGCCAGCCGCCTGCCAGGTGGTCGGCGACAAACTGGAACGTGTCGGCGCAATCCATCCAGCCGTGCAGCATCACCAGCAGGGGGGCATCGGGCTGGCCCCAGCGGCGGATATGGTAGGCGTGGCCATTGAAAGTATGCCACTCGCTGCGCGGCTGCTGCTGTGGCTGGTAGGGCAGGGTGGGGTGCATGCAGAATCGCAACCTGAATCAATCGGAGGCGCCTAGTGTACGCACAGGAGGAGACAGATGACGAGTAGCGACACCCGCCAGCGCCATGTACAGCGTGTTCTGCAGGTGGTGCATTACCTGTGGCAGCACCCGCAGCACGACACGCCGCTGGCGCTGCTGGCCGAGATGGCGCACTTTTCGCCCTATCACTTTCACCGCACCTACGTGGCGGTGATGGGCGAGAGCGTGCACGACACGCGCCAGCGTTTGCGCCTGCAGTTGGCCGCATTGGCGCTGCGGCGTCAGCCCGTGGTGCCTGTGCAGCAGATGGCGCAGCGGGCAGGTTATGGCAGCGCTGCCGCCTTTGTGCGTGCCTTCCGTCTAGCCTATGGCATGCCGCCGGGGCGCTATCGTCAGCACTGTGTCCTGCGCCTGCAAACCTTGTCCCGACTGGAGAATGCCATGTACACCCCCGAATTCCGTACCCTGGATCACGCCATGCCGCTAGCGGCCTTGCCGCACCGTGGCGATTACATGCAGATAGGCCAGGCGTTCGAGCGCCTGGGGGCGATGGCCCGCCCGTGGCTGGGGCCGGAGAGCCGCTGGTACGGCATCTATCTGGACGACCCGCGCGCGGTACCGGCCGGGCAGCTGCGTTCGGCAGCGTGCCTGACGCTACCGCCCGGCGTTAGCTTGCCGGGCGGGCTGGAGGCGTGGCGCATCGAGGCGGGGCGCTACGTGGTGATCTGCCATCGCGGCCCGTACAGCGAGCTGGAGCAGGCTTATGGCTGGCTGTACGGTGTGTGGCTGCCCGCCAGTGGCGAGCAGCTGGCCGACCGGCCGTGCGTGGAGGCGTACCTGAATTCGCCGCAGGATACCGCGCCGAAAGACCTGTTGACCGAAATCTGGGCGCCGCTGGTGTAGCTCGCCAGGCTGCTGCGTTTGCCGGTGCAGATACGTTTGGCGGTTGTTTGCTGTGTAGCCAAAGAAAAACCCCGCAGCGTGCTGCGGGATTTTTTGCGGCCAACCTTGGCGCGGGCTTAGCGGCCCACGTTGTAGTTTGGCGCTTCTTTGGTGATCTGTACGTCGTGCACGTGCGATTCACGCATACCGGCGGAAGTGATTTCCACAAAGCCGGCTTTCTCGTGCATCACGTCGATGCTAGGGCAACCCAGGTAGCCCATGGACGAGCGCAGGCCGCCCACCAGCTGGTGGATAACCTGGGCGATCGGGCCCTTGTACGGTACGCGGCCTTCGATGCCTTCCGGTACGAACTTGTCGGCTGCATTGGAGCTGTCCTGGAAGTAGCGGTCGGCCGAGCCCTGGCTCATGGCGCCCAGGCTGCCCATGCCGCGGTACGATTTGTACGAACGGCCCTGGAACAGTTCTACTTCGCCCGGTGCTTCTTCGGTGCCGGCAAACATGCCGCCCAGCATCACGGCGTTGCCGCCGGCTGCCAGTGCCTTGGAGATGTCACCGGAGAAACGGATGCCGCCGTCGGCGATCATCGGTACGCCGGTGCCTTTCAGGGCTTCGGATACATTGTGGATGGCGGTCAGCTGCGGTACGCCTACACCGGCCACGATACGGGTGGTGCAGATGGAGCCTGGGCCAATGCCCACTTTCACGCCGTCAGCGCCAGCGGCCACCAGGGCCAGGGCAGCTTCGGCAGTGGCAATGTTGCCGCCGATCACGTCTACTTGCGGGTAGGTTTCCTTCACCCACTTCACGCGGTCCAGTACGCCCTGGCTGTGGCCGTGGGCAGTATCCACCACGATCACGTCCACGCCGGCAGCCACCAGCGCTTTGACGCGCTCGTCGGTGTCGCCGCCAGTACCCACGGCAGCGCCTACGCGCAGGCGGCCCTGGTTGTCTTTGTTGGCGTTAGGGTGTTCGCTGGTCTTGATGATGTCCTTGACGGTGATCAGGCCTTTCAGCTCGAAGTCATCGCCAATCACCAGTACGCGTTCCAGACGGTGGGTGTGCATCAGCTCGCGGGCTTCTTCGATGCTGGCACCTTCCTTCACGGTAACCAGGCGCTCGCGCGGGGTCATGATGCTGGCTACCGGCTGATCCAGGCGGGTTTCGAAGCGCAGGTCACGGTTGGTCACGATGCCGACTACCTTGCCATCCTGGATCACCGGCAGGCCGGAGATCTTGTGCTGGCGGGTCAGCAGAACCAGGTCGCGTACCAGCATGTCCGGGGCGATGGTAATCGGGTCTTTCACCACACCACTTTCATGACGCTTTACCTTGGAAACTTCCAGGGCCTGTTTTTCAGCGCTCATGTTTTTGTGGATGATGCCGATGCCACCTTCCTGGGCCATGGCAATCGCCAGGCGCGACTCGGTCACGGTATCCATGGCGGCGGAAACCAGTGGCAGGTTCAGGCTGATGTTTCGGGTAAGACGGGTGTGGAGGGCAACGTCGCGCGGCAGTACTGCAGAATGGGCCGGGACGAGGAGAACGTCGTCGAAAGTGTAGGCTTTCTCGATGATGCGCATCTTCGCGTTTCCTTAGGCGGCAAAAACGCATTATACCGATCTGCTGCCCCAAGTGCAAAATGTGATGGCGGTTTTGCCTATAGTGTGCATGCAGTGTATAAAGTGGCCGTTTGCTGCCGATTGCAAAGACGGTTTTCATGAGAAAAGACATAGTGATAGCAGCGCTGCTGCTGGCTGCCAGTGGCATGGCCCAGGCCGAGGTCTACAAATGGGTAGATGCCAACGGCCGCGTGGTGTTTTCCGACCAGCCGCCACCTGGCAAAAAGGTAGACAAGGTGAAGGTTTACCCCGGCGGGGCGCAGCTGCCACGCCAGGCGGCCTCGGCCCCTGCTGATGCGGCGGCGGGGCAGTCTGCCGGCGGGCTGGACGCGGATGTGAAGGCGCTGAACGAGCGCATTGAAAGGCACAACCGCGACGTGAAGGCGCAAAACTGCAAAACTGCCCAGGCCAACCTGGCGGCGCTGGACCGTCCTGGTAGCAAGGCCGGCCGCGAAGACATGCTCAAACGTGCGCGCGAGGAAGTGCAGATCTGGTGCGGCAAGTAATGCAGCCTGCTTTTGATTACCGGCCGGTTCTGGCCAGCCTGCCCGGTTTGCCCGGGGTGTACCGTATGCTGGACGCCTCGGGCAATGTGCTTTACGTTGGCAAGGCTATCGACCTGAAAAAGCGCGTTAGCTCCTACTTCCAGAAAAACGACCTGAGCCCGCGCATCCAGCTGATGGTGGCGCAGATCGCCAGCATCGAAACCACGGTGGTACGTAGCGAGGCCGAAGCGCTGATCCTGGAAAACAACCTGATCAAGGCGCTGGCACCCAAGTACAACATCCTGTTTCGCGACGACAAGTCCTACCCTTATCTGATGCTGTCCGGCCACGCCTACCCGCAGCTGGCCTACTTTCGCGGCGACCCGAAAAAGCCGCATCAGTATTTTGGCCCCTATCCGAACGGCTACGCCGTGCGCGAAAGCATCCAGATACTGCAAAAAGTCTTCCGCTTGCGCAGCTGCGAAGACAGCGTATTCAGCAACCGCTCGCGCCCCTGCCTGTTATTCCAGATCAAGCGTTGCACCGCGCCCTGTACCGGCGAAATCAGCGCAGAGGACTACCGCGAAGACGTGCGCGGCGCCGTGGCTTTCTTGCAGGGCAAGCAGAACGAGCTGATCGACGCGCTGACCGAGCGCATGTTGGCCGCATCGGAATCGCTGGCGTTCGAGCAGGCGGCAGAGCTGCGCGACCAGATCCAGGCCCTGGCGCGGGTGCAAGAGAAGCAGTTCATCAGCAGTAATACCAGCCAGCTGGACGCCGACGTGGTGGCCATCGCGGCGCATGGCGGGCTGGTGTGCGTGAACCTGGTGATGATTCGTGGCGGGCGCCACCTGGGCGACAAGAGCTTTTTCCCGCAGAACGCCGACGAAGCCTCGCTGGCGGCCAACCTGGAAGCCTTCCTGGCGCAACATTATCTGGGTGTGCCGCTGCCTGCTGTGATCATCCATAACGAGCAGGTATCGCCCGAGCTGCAGGCGCTGTTGATCGAGCAGGCAGAAAAGCGCCTGGCTTTTGTGGGCAACCCGATCGGCGAGCGCCGTGTATGGCTGGAAATGGCCGAGAAAAACGCCCAGTTGGCCATCGGCCAGAAAATACTCAGCGTGGCCGGCCAGCAAAGCAGGTTGGCCGCACTGGCCGAGCTGATGGAAGTAGAGCAAGTAGCGCGGCTGGAGTGCTTCGATATCAGCCACACACTGGGCGAGGCCACGGTGGCCTCCTGCGTGGTGTACGACCGTGGCGGCATGCAGCCGTCGGAGTACCGCCGCTTCAATATCGAAACCGCCGCCGCAGGCGACGATTACGCCGCCATGCGCGAGGCGCTGACCCGCCGCTACAGCAGGTTGGCCGCAGAAGAAGGCAAGCTGCCCGACGTATTGCTGATCGACGGCGGCAAGGGGCAGGTGGGTGTGGCGCTGGAAGTGCTGGCCGAAGTCGGGGTGGATGTGCCCATCGTCGGGGTGGCGAAAGGCGAGGAGCGCAAGCCCGGTCTGGAAACGCTGATCGTGCCGCATCTGCAAAAGACGTTACAATTGCCGCGCGATCATGCCGCCCTGCACCTGATACAAACCGTGCGCGACGAGGCGCACCGCTTTGCCATTACCGGCCACCGCGCCAAACGGGCCAAAGCGCGTACCTCGTCTACGCTGGAAGACATCCCGGGTGTCGGCCCCACGCGCAGGCAGCGCCTGCTTACCCGTTTTGGCGGGTTGCGCGGGGTGGTGGCGGCCAGTATCGATGATCTGGCCCAAGTAGACGGTATCAGCCGCGCGCTGGCCGAAAAAATTCATAACGCACTGCACTAGCACACCCGAGCCGACACATGCCCTTTAACCTGCCCATTTTATTAACCTGGCTGCGCGTAGCCCTGATTCCCGTATGCGTGGCGGTGTTCTTTCTGCCGGATAGCGTGCTGCTGCAACATCACCGCAATAGCCTGGGGGCGTTCATCTTTGGCCTGGCGGCGGCGACCGACTGGCTGGATGGCTACCTGGCGCGTCGTCTGGGGCAGACCTCGGCCTTTGGCGCATTCCTGGACCCGGTGGCCGACAAACTCATCGTGGCCGCCGCGCTGATCTTGCTGGTAGAGCTGGGCCGGCTGGAAGGCTGGATGGCCATGATCATCATCGGCCGCGAAATTGCCATTTCGGCGCTGCGCGAGTGGATGGCCGAAATGGGCAGCCGTGGCAGTGTAGCCGTGGCCTATATCGGCAAGCTGAAAACCGCCGCCCAGATGGTGGCGATTTTGCTGCTGCTGTACGCAGGCCCGCTGGTGCCAGGGCTGAGCACCATGCTGGCAGGAAAATTGTTCATGATTGTCGCTGTCATATTGACTTTGTGGTCAATGGTTTACTACCTGCAGATGGCGGCGCGCGAATTCTCGGGCAAAAAAATTGATGTTTGAGTGTTGACACTCCCGAAAAGATCATTATAATTTGCCTTCTCTTAACGACGCAGCGACGGAAACGACGCAGCGGTCATTAAGAAAAACCAAGTTTTATGCGGGAATAGCTCAGTTGGTAGAGCGCAACCTTGCCAAGGTTGAGGTCGCGAGTTCGAGCCTCGTTTCCCGCTCCATAAAACTTGAGCAGCACCATGCGACGCGGGAATAGCTCAGTTGGTAGAGCGCAACCTTGCCAAGGTTGAGGTCGCGAGTTCGAGCCTCGTTTCCCGCTCCATAAAATTTAAGCAGTACCATGCGACGCGGGAATAGCTCAGTTGGTAGAGCGCAACCTTGCCAAGGTTGAGGTCGCGAGTTCGAGCCTCGTTTCCCGCTCCATACAATTTAAGCAGTACCATGCGACGCGGGAATAGCTCAGTTGGTAGAGCGCAACCTTGCCAAGGTTGAGGTCGCGAGTTCGAGCCTCGTTTCCCGCTCCATACAATTTAAGCAGCACCATGCGACGCGGGAATAGCTCAGTTGGTAGAGCGCAACCTTGCCAAGGTTGAGGTCGCGAGTTCGAGCCTCGTTTCCCGCTCCACAGATTGTTCAAATTGTTTGAATAAGTTAGTATTCAGGCAATCAAGTTTTGGCGCGGTAGCAAAGCGGTTATGCCCCGGATTGCAAATCCGGTCAGTCCGGTTCGACTCCGGACCGCGCCTCCAGATAAAGCCCGGTAGATCAATGATCTACCGGGCTTTTCTCATTTCATCCTGCCAAACTGCCACCTGATCGGGCGCTGCCATCGAGGCCTTGCCTGGGCTTTATCACGTAGAGGTGGCAAGCCACCGCGCTTGCGGCGCATCGCCGTTGTGCGCTTGCTGACGGGGCGCGGCGGGGCTAGGGCCAGTATCCAGCTGTGCAATGGGCGCTTGTATTGCCATTCTTAAAGATGTATATTTTGCACATCTTAATGTTGCAGGCGCCGAACCAAGTTGTGGCGCCAGCTTTTTACCCTTGAAGATGCATTTATAATTCATCTATTGGAGCCCGCCATGCTGGATCAAGCCACCCGCCAACTCGTCAAAGCCACCGCACCCGTACTCAAAACCCACGGTGTCACGCTTACCCGCCACTTTTATGCCCGCATGTTCCAGCACAATCCGGAGCTGAAGCAGATCTTTAACCAGGGCCACCAGCAGGCCGGTAGCCAGCAGCAAGCACTGGCGATGGCGGTGGCGGCCTACGCCGAGCATATCGATAACCCGTCGGTGCTGGCGCCGGTGCTGACGCTGGTGGCCAATAAGCACGCCAGCCTGGGCATTCGCGCCGAGCATTACCCCGTCGTAGGCCGCCATTTACTGGCGTCCATTGCCGAAGTGCTGGGCGACGCGGCCGATGACGCCTTGCTGGCCGCCTGGGGCGCAGCCTACGGCCAGCTGGCCGACCTGCTGATTGCCGAAGAAGCGGCGCTATACCAGCAGGCCGCCACGCAGGCGGGGGGCTGGAGCGGCTGGCGTGCCTGCCGTGTGGTGCGCAAGGTGGCAGAAAGCAGCGAAATCACGTCGTTTTATCTGCAGCCGGCCGATGGCGGCAGCTTGCCGGTGTGGTTGCCGGGCCAGTACGTTACCGTGCGCGTGGCGGTGCCGCAGCTGGGCATCATGCAGCCGCGCCAGTACAGCCTGTCGTCGGCACCGGGTGGCAGCGCGCTGCGTATTTCGGTCAAGCGCGAAGCCGCCACGGCGGATAGCCCGGCTGGCATGGTGTCCAATGTGCTGCACGACACGGTAGAGGAGGGCGCGCTGATCGACGTGGCGCCGCCGATGGGCGACTTCTGGCTGGATACCGCGGCCGATACGCCGGCGGTGTTGATCAGCGCCGGCGTCGGCATTACCCCGATGATGGCCATGCTGGACGCGCTGCTGCAGGCCGGCCAACCGCGCCCGGTGCAGTTCCTGCACGCGTGTCGCAGCCCGTCGGTACAGGCGTTTGGCACGCACCTGGCCAATCTGGCGGCCGAATACCCGCAACTGCAGCTGGCACTATGGTACGAGCAGGCCGACAGCTTGCCGGCGCACGGCGCAGTGGCCAGCCAGCTTGGCCGCATGCAGCTGGGTGCGGCCAACGTGCTGCCGGATGCGCATTACTATCTGTGCGGCCCGCTGGCCTTCATGCAGGCGCAGCAAGCCAGCCTGCTGGCACTGGGCGTACCTGCGGCCAACCTCCACGCCGAAGCCTTCGGCACCGGCGGTAACGGCCTGGGCTAAGCAGGTGTTGCCTGCCGCCTGGTTTTGTCAGCCGGCGGCAGGCAGCGTATGCTGCGTACTGTTTTCACGCTGCCTACCGTTATGCAACTTACCCAGTTTACCGACCTGGGCCTGCGCGTCCTGATGTACCTCAGCTATCAGGAGCGCGAGCAGCCCGTCACCATCGCCGAAATCGCCGAACGCTTTGCCATCTCGCGCAACCACCTGATGAAAGTGGTGCACGCCATGGCGCAGCAGGGCTGGCTGGCCACCACCCGCGGCAAAGGCGGCGGCCTGGCGCTGGCCATGCCGGCCGATCAGTACCGGCTGGGGCAGGTGATCCGCCAGCTGGAACAGATTACGGTGCTGATCGATTGCGCCCAGCCGCCCTGTGCGCTGCGCGGCCAGTGCCGGCTGAAAGGCGTGCTGGACGAGGCGCTGGCGGCCTTCTTTACCGTGCTGGACCGCTACACGCTGGCCGACGTGGTGGCGCAGCCCACTGGCCAGGCCATTGCCATCCTGCACCGGCTGGGTAGTGCCGGCCTGCCGCCTGCTGGCAACAGCTAAGCGCTTGGCTACCGGCTGCGCTCTATAAAGGTGGCATAGCCAGCCAAGGTTGGCCGCAGATGTTGCTGCATGGGGCTTGAGGCAAATTAAAACGCGTGTTTAACTGTGGGCCAGCGCTGCCGCCAAGGCAGCCGGCAAGGGCCGCAGAGCCCCCCGCCCACACCAACACGAGGAATTCCCCATGCTGCACGGTACCCCGCGCAAAGTCGCCATCGTCGGCGCCAATCGTATCCCCTTCGCCCGCTCCGGCACCGCCTACAGCCAGCTGTCCAACCGCACCATGCTCACCGACACCCTCAAAGGCCTGGTGGAAAAATGCGGCCTGCAAGGCCTGCTGCTGGGCGAGGTGGTGGGCGGCGCGGTGATGAAACACGCCCGCGACTGGAATATGGTGCGCGAATGCGTACTGTCCAGCGGCCTGCACCCCCACACCCCGGCCTACGACATCCAGCAAGCCTGTGGCACCGGGCTGGAGGCCACCATCCTGGTGGCCAACAAGATCGCGCTGGGCCAGATCGAGGCCGGCATCGCCTGCGGTACCGACACCACCTCCGACGCACCGGTGGCCGTTAGCCGCGGCCTGCAGCGCGCGCTGATGGACATCAACGCCGCCCGCAGCACCGCCGACAAGCTCAAGCTGCTGCCACGCCTGCTGAACCCGGCCAACCTCAAGCCCGAGCTGCCGGCCAACGCCGAGCCGCGCACCGGCAAGAGCATGGGCCAGCACGCCGAAATCACCGCCCAGCGCTACGGTATTACCCGCCAGGCGCAAGACGCGCTGGCGCTGGCCAGCCACCAGAAGCTGGCCGCCGCCTACGACCGCGGCTTCTTCGACGACCTGGTCATGCCCTACCACGGCCTGCAGCGCGACAACAACCTGCGCCCCGACAGCAGCCTGGACAAAATAGCCAAGCTCGCGCCGGCCTTTGCCCGCAACGGCGGCACCATTACCGCGGCCAACGCCTCGCCGCTGACCGACGGCGCCTCCGCCGTGCTGCTGGCCAGCGAAGACTGGGCCCGCGCCCACAACCTGCCCATCCTGGCCTACATCACCGCCGGCGAAGTGGCCGCCGTCGACTACATCGACGAACGCGAAGGCCTGCTGATGGCGCCGGCCTACGCTATCCCGCGCATGCTGCAAAAGCACGGCCTGGCGCTACAGGATTTCGACTTCTACGAAATCCACGAAGCCTTCGCCGCCGTGGTGCTGTGCACGCTGGCGGCGTGGGAGTCCGACGACTTCTGCCAGAGCAAGCTGGGCTTGCCCGCCGCGCTGGGCAGCATCGACCGCAGCCGCCTCAACGTGAACGGCAGCTCCATCGCCGCCGGCCACCCGTTTGCCGCCACCGGCGGCCGGGTGGTGGCCACGCTGGCCAAACTGCTGGCCGAAAAAGGCAGCGGCCGTGGCCTGATCAGCATCTGCGCCGCCGGCGGCCAGGGCGTCACCGCCATTCTGGAACGCTAAACCGCTACGTGTCGCAGCGCAGGGCAGGGCGGCCAGTGCAGCCAGGGTTGGCCGCCGCCCACGCCGCCGGCATTGCCGCAAGGCCCGCTTTCGGCTAGAATCTGCACCCTGTCTGTGCCTCGGTGGTGAAATTGGTAGACACAAGGGACTTAAAATCCCTCGACCTTACGGTTGTGCCGGTTCGACCCCGGCCCGAGGCACCACAAAGCAACAAGGCTTACCGCTGCGGTAAGCCTTTTTGTTTGCCTGTTGCGGCCACGGCGCCGCCTTCCTCCGCCCGTTCCGGGCAGCCTTACGCCGTTATGCCCGCCGCCGTCCGTGACGCTGCCGACGGCTGGTTCAGCCCGATACAGCAGCCAAACGGGTCTTTCAGCATCGCCGCTTGCGCGCCCAGGCTGGTAGTCATCGGCCCGCGATAGCGCGTGGCGCCAGCCGCCTCCAGCTGCGCCATACTGTGCGCCAGGTTGGCCACCTCCCAGTACACCGTGGTGCCGCTAATGCCGCCCGGGCTTTTCTCATCTGCCGGGTGAAAGCCCAGCAGCACACCCGGCCCGCGCACAAAGGCGTAGTGCGGGTTTTCGTATTGCACCTGCGCCCCCAGCCGCTCGGCGTACCACGCTGCCGCGGTGTGGATGTCGGACACAAAAAAGATCATGGATTCGACGGCTTTCAGCATGGTGGGGCCTCATTGGTGAGTGGCAGGGTTGCCCCGTATAGGGCACCGCTAGCCTTGGTAAGCCTGCGGCGCATCTTGCCGCAGGATGGTGGGTGATGCACTTTGTGACAGCAGCACGCCGTCACGGTGGGGTCACGGGTAGGATTTGATGTCGTCACTCGGGTATCGGGACCATCTGGCGAAGTCCTCGTCAGCGTGGCGCTCCAGTACGGCGTCGGGTTCGTTGCGGATGTTCCATGCGTAGTTGAGGTGGTGATACGCATGTGCCAGGTCGAGTTTCAGTTCGACTTCTTCATAATCAGGGTCAAGTAGCGATTTCTCGGGCGTGTACTGAATTTTGTGTAAACGGACATTTGGCAGGAAACTGCTACCTAGTCTGGAGGCACAATGAGCTCGAAAAATCACAACGTACCTGACGCACTACTGGACAGCTTGCTG
>NZ_JAQQLF010000004.1 GCF_028548455.1 Vogesella aquatica | reverse complement strand
TATTCTACGTGAGCGGTGTTAATGGTAATACCGCGGGCTTTTTCTTCTGGCGCGCTGTCGATCTGGGAGTAGTCTTTAGCTTCGCCGCCGAATTTCTTGGACAGAATGGTGGTGATAGCTGCAGTCAGAGTGGTCTTACCATGGTCCACGTGACCGATGGTGCCAACGTTTACGTGCGGCTTGGTCCGCGCAAACTTTTCTTTTGCCATGGCAAATTCCCTGATAACGAATAAAGTCTACATTTAAATGATGGTGCTCATGGGCGGAATTGAACCGCCGACCTCTCCCTTACCAAGGGAGTGCTCTACCCCTGAGCTACATGAGCTTCACATACAAACCATTCAACAACCTGGAGCGGGTGAAGGGAATCGAACCCTCGTCGTAAGCTTGGAAGGCTTCTGCTCTACCATTGAGCTACACCCGCCTACGATCCGGACGACTTCACAATCTTGCCGCCAAGATGCATAGCAACTGGTGGGGGGAGAAGGATTCGAACCTTCGAAGGCTGAGCCGTCAGATTTACAGTCTGATCCCTTTGACCGCTCGGGAATCCCCCCGTGAAGAAGCCCGAATAGTATAGACACCTTGCCAGTGCGTCAATAGCTTTTTCGAGAATTTTTCTATTTTTTCAAACAAAAGCCCCGCTTTTCGCGGGGCTCTGTTGCGAATCAGTCACTTAGCCTCAAGCCTTGCCAGTGATGATCAGGTATTTTTTGTGCAGCTCTTCCTGGGTTTCCGGGCGATCCGGATCCAGCGGGATGCAATCTACCGGACAGACTTGCTGGCACTGTGGCTCGTCATAGTGACCAACGCACTGCGTGCACAGGTTCGGGTCGATCTGATAGATCTCCTCGCCCTGCGAGATCGCGTTATTCGGGCATTCCGGCTCGCAAACATCACAGTTGATGCACTCGTCGGTAATAATCAAAGCCATAGTAATTTCCTCAAGTATTCCACATTGTGAATTCTGTCACTCACCCCTCGTACAAGCAAGTTCGCGGGGTTATATCTTTATTCGTGCGATTCTGCACACAACAACCAAGAGTGCACCTTGCCAGCACGCAAGCTGCGCTCGACCTGCCAACCAGGGAAATCGCAGTGCTGCGGTGTTTCGATATACAGCTTGCCACCTGGCGCCAGAATGGCAGCCAACTGCGGCAATACCTGTTCAAGCAGTGCGCTCTGGTAAGGCGGGTCAACAAAGATCACGTCAAACTGCTCGCGGCAGTTCTTCAGGTACGTCAGCGCATCCTGTACCAGAATCTCGATTTCCGTGGCGGCCAATAGCTGCTTGTTCTTTTGCAGAACCGCGGCAACCGGGCGCATCTTTTCTACCAGCAGCACACGTAGTGCTTCGCGCGAAGCCGCTTCGAAACCCAGTGCGCCACTACCGGCAAACAGGTCCAGGCAACGCTTGCCATACAATTCTTGCCCCAGCCAGTTAAACAACGTCTCACGCACGCGGTCCGGGGTTGGCCGCAAACCTTCAGCTTCTGGCACATCCAGCAAGCGTCTGCGGTATTTGCCACCAATGATACGAACCTTGTTGCGCTGCTGCGTCATGCATCCTCCTGAATTCAAGGGCAGAATTCTACATCGTCAACGCCGCGCCGTCCCAACTGTTGACAGCAGCGTTTGCTAGCAACTTATTCCTTATATATAGATTTTGGCGTTTTGCCATTTGTTGACACTTCATTCCCCCGTACACCACGGTTTTAAGGCTACAATCTGGCTTTATTTTGTGTGCAGATTCAATAAGCATGTTCAGCTTCTTCAAGAAAAAGACCCCGCCCGCCGAAACCGCCGCCGCAGAGAAGGTGGCAGAGCCTGTTGCTATCGAACCCGCAGCCACTGCTGCCACACAAGCTCCGGATGAACCGGTTGCACCTGTGGTCATTGCCCAAGCTGCAGCAGAGCCGCCACGCAAAGCAAGCTGGACCGAACGCCTGAAAGCCGGTTTGTCCAAAACCCGCGACAAGCTGGGCAAGCAGCTGGCCACGCTGTTCGGTGGTGGCAAAATCGATGAAGATCTGTACGAGGAGCTGGAAACGGTGCTGCTGACCGCCGACATGGGCGTGGATGCCACCAACCATCTGCTGAAGGACGTACGTGATCGCGTAAGCTTGGGCGGCCTGAAAGATGCCAGCGAGCTGAAGGGCACACTTAAAGCGTCGCTGGGCGAATTGATCGGCCCACTGGAAGTACCGCTGGATACCGCCGGCAAGAAACCATTTGTGATCATGATGGTGGGCGTGAACGGTGCGGGCAAGACCACGTCGATCGGCAAGCTGGCCAAGTATTTTCAGAGCCAGGGCAAGAGCGTGCTGCTGGCCGCTGGCGATACCTTCCGTGCGGCTGCGCGCGAGCAACTCATGGCATGGGGTGAGCGTAACAACGTGACCGTCATTGCCCAACAAAGTGGCGATGCCGCAGCTGTCTGTTACGACGCCATCCAGGCAGCCACGGCGCGTGGTATTGATATCGTGCTGGCAGATACCGCCGGCCGCCTGCCCACCCAGCTGCACCTGATGGAAGAAATCAAAAAGGTAAAGCGCGTGATCCAGAAAGCCATTCCGGATGGCCCGCATGAGGTCATGCTGGTGCTGGATGCCAATATCGGCCAGAACGCCATCAACCAGGTCATCGCGTTTGATGATGCGCTAGGCCTCACCGGCCTGGTACTGACCAAACTGGATGGCACGGCCAAAGGTGGTGTGATTGCCGCCATCGCCAAACAGCGTCCGGTGCCGCTGCGCTTTATCGGTGTAGGTGAAAGCATTGATGACCTGCGCCCATTCCAGGCCGGCCCGTACATCGACGCGCTGTTTGACTAGACGCCCGCTAGCAGCGGCCAACCTTTGCCCTTGACGAGGAGGCGCAATGATCCAGTTTGAACAGGTGAGCAAACGCTACCCTGGCGGGCACGATGCGCTCAAGAACCTGTCGTTCACCATAGACAGCGGCGAAATGCTGTTTCTCGCCGGCCATTCCGGCGCAGGTAAAAGTACCCTGCTGAAGCTGATTTCCGGTATAGAACGCGCCACCAGCGGCAATGTACTGGTGAATGACCAGAACCTGAGCCGCCTGCGCCCCAGCCAGCTGCCCTACGTTCGCCAGCACATCGGCATTGTGTTTCAAGACCACAAGATCCTGTTCGATCGCAGCGTATTCGACAACGTAATGCTGCCGCTGGACATTATCGGTTTTGACCGGCGCGACGCGGCACGCCGCGTACGCGCGGCACTGGACAAGGTCGGTTTGCTAGGCAAAGAAAAGGTGATGCCGGTACGGCTATCCGGTGGCGAGCAGCAACGGCTGTGTATCGCCCGCGCCGTAGTACACCGCCCCAGCATCCTGCTGGCCGACGAGCCTTCGGCCAACCTGGACCGCGCTTACGCACTGGACATCATGGAGCTGTTCAAATCGTTTCATCAGGTAGGTGTCACTGTCATTGTGTCGGCACACGATGAAACCCTGATGGAAGACTACGGTCGCCGCATTATCCGCCTGCGCGAGGGCCAGTTTGCCTCATGAAACACTACTTCTACCTGCACTGGCAGGACGCCCGACTTGCCCTGCTGAAAATGCTGCGCCAGCCTGTAGGCAGCCTGCTGAATCTGCTGATGCTGGCCATTGCCCTGTCGCTGCCGGTATCGCTGTATCTGGCCGCGACCAGCGTGCAAACATGGGTAGGCAAGCTTACCGCCACGCCACAGATCACGCTGTTCATGGAGCTATCCACCGAACAAGCCGACTTGGCTGCAGTACAAGCCAGCCTGCAAACCCACCCGCGCGTGGCCAGCTTCAGCTTTATCTCAAAGGATGCGGCCCTGCAGCAGCTGGAGCAGCGTAGCGGCATGAGTGGTATTAGCGAAGGCCTGGGCAGCAACCCCCTACCCCACGCCTTTGTCGTGCAGCCCAAAGACGATGCCACACCTGAAGCACTGGAGATGCTGCAACGCGAGCTCTCCGGCCTGCCCATGGTGGAACAGGCGCAGTTTGATGCGGCCTGGGCCAAGCGCCTGCACGGTTTGCTGGAGCTGGCCATGCAGCTGGCCTGGTTCCTGGGTATCAGCTTTGGCCTGGCACTGGTACTGATTACCCACAACAGCATACGCATGCAGATACTGGCCCGGCAGGAAGAGATCGAAGTTGCCAAACTGATTGGCGCAACCGATAGCTTTATTCGCCGACCCTTCATGTACTACGCCGTATGGCAAGGCCTGCTCAGTGCACTGTGCTGCTGGGCACTGTGCACTGTGTTTGTCACCCAAGCCGCACCAGCACTAAATGGTTTTGCCCAGCTCTACAGCGAAAGCATTGTGCTACGCAGCCTGCTGCCTGCCGAGCTCCTCATGTTGGCCGCAACCAGCATTGGCCTGGGTATCGTGGGTGCACGCCTGGCGGCAGACCACTACCTGCGCAAACTGCGCGCCCGCTAATCGCTATCGCCATCATAAATAAATGCCATCGCCGGGAACCTGTGCCCTTCTGGCACTCTCCTACCGGGAGTGCTAAGATCAGCTCAGGTTTCCACAAGGATAATCAGCGTATGACCACGATTGCTTTGCCCGTACTCTCTGCCAACGGCAGCCTGGAACAGTATATCCAGACCGTCAACAGCATCCCCATGCTCACGCCGGAAGAAGAGTTCGAGCTTGCCACGCGCCAGCAGGAACAAGGCGACCTGGAGGCAGCCAAGCGCCTGGTGCTATCGCACCTGCGCGTAGTGGTATCGATTGCCCGCGGCTACTCTGGCTATGGCCTGCCGCAAGCCGACCTGATTCAGGAAGGTAATATCGGCCTGATGAAAGCGGTAAAACGCTTTGAACCTACCCGCGGTGTGCGCCTGTTCTCGTTCGCCGTGCATTGGATCAAGGCCGAAATTCACGAATTCATCCTGCGTAACTGGCGCCTGGTACGTATTGCCACCACCAAGCCACAGCGCAAACTGTTCTTTAACCTGCGCAGCATGAAGCAGGGCTTTTCTGCCTTGTCAGAAAAAGAAGCACAAGCCATTGCTGAACAGCTAGGGGTAAAGCCGGAAGAAGTGCGTGAAATGGAAACGCGCATGAGCGGCCAGGATATGGCCCTGTTGGCCGATGAAGGTGACGACGAAGGCTTTGCACCTATCGACTGGCTGGCCGACAGCCACCACGAGCCTACCCGAGCCATGGAACGCCGCGCGCTGGACACGCTGCAGGGCGAAGGTATCGAGCACGCATTGGCTACACTGGACCCGCGCAGCCGCCGCATTATCGAAGCGCGCTGGCTGGCCGATGACAGCGGTGCCACATTGCACGATCTGGCTGCCGAATTTGGCGTATCTGCCGAGCGCATCCGCCAGATCGAAGCGAAAGCACTGGGCAAAATGAAAGCCGCACTTAGCCACGGTGTTGTGATAGACGCCTGATCTCAGCTGTGCCCAGTAAAACCAAAGCCCGCTTGCAGCTCAAGCGGGCTTTTTCATCAACATCAGGCCGCCTGACCATGGCCAGGCTTCTCGGCTAGCGATACTGTGGCGGTAGCTTGTCCGTGGCAGCCTGCGCCATCGCGCGCAGACGCGCCCAGGCGGGCTCGCTTTCGTCCAGCTCGGCCAGAAAATCAGGCGCGTAGGTCGGAAATGATGCCAGGGCCAGGCCAAAGGTATGCGTAGCCTTGTCCTGCTCGCCAGCCAGCGCTTCCATCTGTGCCTTGCGTCGCAGCACATCCGGGTAAGGGCGGAACGCTGCCATCAGTTCCAGCCAGTGACGCTGGGTTTTCAGCGCCTGCGGGGCCGGGGTAATGACATCGTCAAGCAGGCCAAGTGCGTGGGAAGCGAACATCGGCTCATGGCGGATGATCTGCTCCAGACGCTGCTGTTGACGCTGGGTTGTGGGGTAATACAGGCCCTGCATCTCGCGATAGCGCCAGCTACCGTACGCAGCCAAGAGCAGCAATACAATAGCCAGAACCGTATACAGCGGCGTCAACCAGGCGATTGGTGCTTCATCCGCCTCGGGGGCCAGCGCCAGCATCATCACCATCACGGCGGGAAAATACAGGTACCACAATGGATACTCCAGCATACTGTGGATCAGGGTGACCGCCATAATGGCCAGCGGCACCAGATGTACCGGCTCGACGCGACGGCCAAAGTAAGGCCAGGCGGCCCAGGCAAAACCCAGCAGCGCACACAATGTACCTGCCAGCCCCATTTCGGCCAGCAACTGGAACACCAGATTGTGGGCATTGGCAAACAGCCCGCTATTGACGCCGGCATTGGCAAACTGCGGCAGCATCTGCAAACGCACACTCTCGGAGGCGTACTGATACCAGCCAAAGCCGTAACCCGGGTGTTCGATAAACACGATCCAGGCTTTACCCCACTCCGCGAGGCGCCGCGCGCCCATACCATCGCTGTTTGCGGCCAACCTTTCCAAACCACTTGCAGCAACCGGCCCATGCAGAAGAGGTGCCAGCAGCTTCTCCGCCAACGGCAAGGCAAACTGCATCGCCACAATCAGTGCGACAGCCAGCCACATCACCCGCATCAATTTTGCCGACTGCAGCCCGCGCAAACGCCAGTGCCACCAGCCTGCCATCACCGCCAGCGCAAACGCATACAGCAGCACCGTACGGGAACCAGCAAAGGCAATCGACAATGAGAGCCAAGCGATAGCGCCCCAGAGCCAGCGTCGCGTGTGCAGGCTACTCGCCTGCAGCCACGCAGCAGCGATCACCCCCCAGGTCAGGTAATGCGCATATTGGTTACGTTGGCCGATATGGCCGAACACATTGGTGGTGGGGTGGCTACTGTCGTAGAACAGCACACCACCCATGGCCTGCGCCAGACCAGTGACTTGCGCCAAACCGATCAGGGACTGCAGTAGCGTGCCGATCAGGATCGCTTTGCACAAATAGGTTATTAGCGCGTCCGGCCCCCAGCGCAAACGCAAGCGTACAACAACCAGCACCAACACCGACAAGGCCAAAAAGGCCAATGCCGTGGCCTGATTCAGGCCAGGAAATAGCACCGGCACAAACCAAGGCTGCAACGCCCACACCAGCGCCATCACCATCATCCAGATGCTGGCCCTGGGCCACGCCGAAGGGGTCGCCGGCAACAGCAAGCCCGCTAGCGCAGCACAGCAAACCACCGTGATTTCGCCCCACCACTGCGGCAAGGGCAGGAAGTGGAAACGCGACAAAAAAGGAAAAATAGTGATCGCGGCCAACAATAAGGCGGCGATACGGACACGCTTGGTGTCACCCATCAGAAAAGCAGACATGAATCACGCTCACCGGCGCTAGCAAAGGCCGAAGCATAGCCGATGCCAGGCTGGTGAGCAAAAACAGCTAGTTAAAGCGAGGCAACAGCGGCGGGCGCAGCGCTACCCCGGTCACTGCTTGCGCCGCCACGGCGCCTTCCCCCTGCTGCTGCAAAGTCAATGCCGCTTTTGACACAGTACGCAGCAGGCCCTGCAAGCGGGCATCGTTGCGCGATGCGATCATCAAGGCACAGTTGGCCGCCATATTCGGATACGCAGCCAATAGCATACGCAGACGGTCTTCCGCAGCCTGCGAGCGGCCAGACCACTGCTGCATGATAGCCGTCTTACACAGCAAGGTCGGGTACGGCCGGTAAGCTACCAGAGCTTCATGATGCTGCAATTTGATGGCTAGTTGCTGCGTAGTCGGCACCAGATAGTTGCTTAACATCAATTCGGCCTCAAAGCGCCAGAAGGGGTTGGCCGACAAGGCAATTAACTGTTCGATACGCTGCTGATTCACCTTGACATCACGTGAAGGCTGCTGACTATCGGTCAGCAAACCAAACACACTCGCGCCGTGCAGCACATACAGCAGGCCTGCTACGCCGAGTATCAGCGCGCCGATCCGACGCATGGACGCTCGCAGCGCCAGCGTGAGCGGAGGGCGAGGTGAGAGGGCTAAAATGGTGAAGAAAGCAAAACTGAATGGCAGGTACCATAGCGGGTACTCGAATATCGAATGACCCAGCGTCACCGCCACCATCCCTAGCAAAAAGGCATTTTCCGGGCTAGCGTTTTCCCGCTTCAGGTACGGCCACAGGCAATAGCTGACGATGGCAGCCGCCAGCAGCGTAGCTGGTACGCCAGTCTCAGCCAACAGCTGCGTCACCAGATTATGGCTATGGGTAAACAGGCTGCTTTCCGGCACCCGGCCATAGCCACCAAACGCTTCCAGCCACACAGACTGGTAGGCGTAGCCACCAATACCAGTACCCAGCCATGGATAGGCGCTGACAATCTGCCAGCATTTATCCCACTCAACGCGGCGGCGGGCGCCAAAACCGGCATCATTCAGACGGTCCAAGCCAGAGCCAATATCAACCGAAAACAGCCACTGCGCCAGATGCTTGCCACTAAACTGGAACAGCAGAATACTTGCCGCCGCCCACAGCAAGGCCTTGCCAATGCCGGATTGTGGCAGACGCATGCGCATCAGGACACCCAGTACGGCAATGGTGACCGCATAAGCCAAAGGTAGCCGCCCGCCAGACCAGGCCGACAAAAGCGACAGATACAAACACAGCGTGATAGTCAGCCAGGCAGGCAAGCGGCGCTGCGAATATAGATAGGCAGTGGCCAGCATCCCCCAGGTCAACACATGCGCAAACTGATTACGCTGGCCAATATTGCCCATGATTTCCATACCACTGGATAGCAGCCAGCCATTGGACTGTGGTGCCAGGCCAGCCATCTGGCTGACACCGATCAGCGCCTGCACAACCGCACCTAGCAGTATCGACCAGGCCATGGCTGTCACCAATTGCGAACGGCCAATACGCGGTTGTTCATTCGCCAACAACACCGCACCTAGTGCCGCCAGTAACAAGCCGAACAACTCAAACGGCAGCATTCCGGCTTGCTGCTGTTGATAGCGCAGCAGGCTACCCACCCACAACAATAGCCACCACAACAAAAAGGCCGGCAGAAACCAGACCGTTTGCACGTGGTGGTCAGACTGCCCACGCAAGCGCCAGGCCGCAATCAGTAGTCCGCTGCTGATAAAACCCAGCGTTAAAGCATTGGTCCACCAGTCCTGCAGCGGGCTATAGCGGGCAAAGTTGAAGAATGGCAGGGAAAAGATACACACCAGTGCCAAGGTAAGCGGATGACGCAACATGCTGACTCGCAATGAAAAAAGGGGGTGACAAGCACCCCCTTATTGGGACAACTCAGCTAATCAAGTGACGAATTAGCGGCAGTTGGTCGGACGGATATTGGAAGCAACAGTACCACCAACGCAAGTCCATACGATAGAACCACCACCGCTAGCGTTAGCTTGCATCACCAGGGTGGTAGCGCCTGCGGAAACTCGCTGGTTATAAGTAATGGTAATCTGGGAAGCGTTCACCTCAACGCCTGCAACTGCGTTACCAGTGATAGTGCCAGAGGCGCCCAGCCCAGCGGAGGCGTTGTTTGCCGGCCATGCGTTGTTGGTCGAGAAGAATTCGGTTACGGCAGTCTTGGCTGCAGCGGCCAGGCTCAGGCCTTCCGACACGTGAGCACGTTTGGTGTAATCCTGGTAGGCCGGGATGGCGATGGCTGCCAAAATACCGATAATTGCTACCACAATCATCAGTTCGATCAGGGTAAAACCTTGCTGTACGCGTTTCATAGTGAATACTCCATGGTTGTTATCAAGTTGGCCACATTGGCCGGTGGGGTAATCTTACTCTCGGCAATTGGAAGGCAGCACTCGTGCTAGGTCGCTGTCGCCACTACACATCCAGCGGTAAGCACCAGAGGTGTTCTCTTGCGGAACCAGCCACACATTGGCACCAGATGCTACCTTACTGCTAAGTTCGATATTGATAATGCTGACGTTGCCTGACGCTTGAATC
This sequence comes from Vogesella aquatica, assembly GCF_028548455.1. Classification (GTDB taxonomy): domain Bacteria; phylum Pseudomonadota; class Gammaproteobacteria; order Burkholderiales; family Chromobacteriaceae; genus Vogesella; species Vogesella aquatica. The sequence goes on along the minus strand of NZ_JAQQLF010000004.1, from coordinate 227,076 downwards.
TCCAGCCTAGCGATACTACTACCGCGACTGGCAGTGGCATCGGCAATGCCAGCGCTGGCATTAGTCGCCGGCCAGACATTATTGGTAGCGTGGTACTCCTCCATCGCCGTTTTTGCTGCGCTGGCGGCGACCAGTGCTTCGCTGATGTAGGCGCGACGGGTGTAATCCTGGTAAGCCGGGATGGCAATGGCGGCCAGGATGCCGATAATGGCTACCACTATCATCAGCTCGATCAGCGTAAAACCGGTTTGTCTTGTCTGCATATCGCACTCGCTGTGCACTGTGTCCCAGCGGGTAACAGCAATATCCGGGCCAAACAAGCAATCGCCATGCCAACGTACTGCAAAATGGCAATATCCTGCTTTTTCAATGGCATTGCACCCTGCTCCCCGTCACGTAGCCTTGCTGCAAGCTGACCATTTTTTGTCATAAGTGACAATTTTTGTCAGTCCGATCGGCCAGGCCCAGACGTGCTAGCATCTGCTTCATCTTACTGAACAGGCTTTACCATGACGCAGCATACCCAGGACTGGCTGGCCCGCAGCCGCGCAGCCGTTTGGCACCCCTGTACCCAGATGAAGCGCCACGAAACCCTGCCCATCGTACCCATCGCGCGGGCGGATGGCATCTGGCTGGAAGATTTTGACGGCAAACGCTATATCGATGCGGTCAGCTCCTGGTGGGTGAACCTGTTTGGCCACAACCAGCCGCGCATCAAGCAGGCCATCAAAGACCAGCTGGATACGCTGGAGCACGTGATTCTGGCAGGTTTTACCCATCAGCCGGTCGTGGCACTGTCGGAAAAGCTGGCCGCGCTGTCAGGCCTGGGGCACGCGTTTTATGGCTCGGATGGGGCCAGTGCGACTGAAATCGCCCTGAAGATGAGCTTTCACTACTGGCGCAATATCGGCCAAAACGGCAAGCAACGCTTTGTCAGCCTGGAAAACAGCTACCACGGCGAAACTGCCGGCGCGCTGGCTGTCACCGATGTACCGCTGTTTTCCACCACTTATGCCCCGCTGCTGAAAGAAAACTTCCGCGTACCCAGCCCGGACAGCAGGTTGGCCGCAGTTGGCGAAAGCGCCGAAGACGTCGCACTGCGCGCGGCAGATGCCCTGGCTGCCCTTCTGCACGAAAATCACCATGACATCGCCGCCCTGATCGTCGAGCCGCTGGTACAGGGGGCTGCAGGGATGGCCATGTACCACCCGGCTTATCTGCAACGCGCCCGCGCCCTGTGCGATCAATACCAGATACACCTCATTGCCGACGAGATTGCCGTGGGCTTTGGCCGTACCGGTACGTTTTTTGCCTATCAGCAAGCAGACATCACGCCGGACTTCCTGTGCCTGTCCAAGGGCATTACCGGCGGCTATTTACCGCTATCGTGCGTGCTCACTAGCGATACGGTCTATCAGGCTTTTTACGATGACGATATCACCCGCGGCTTTTTGCACTCGCACAGCTATACCGGCAACCCGCTAGCGTGCCGCGCGGCGCTGGAGGTATTGGCTATTTTTGAAGAAGAGTCGGTACTGGCACGCAACCGCGATACCGCCGCCCGCTTCAGCCAGCATCTGTCACGCGTGGCGGCACACCCTGCCGTGCGGCATTTCCGCCAGCAAGGCATGATCTGGGCGTTTGACGTTGACTGTACAAGGCACGACTTCGCCGTGGCATTTTTCAGCGGCATGCTCTCGCGAGGCTGCCTGGTGCGGCCTATCGGCAAGACGGTGTACTTCATGCCGCCCTACATTATCGAGGAGGCACACATGTTGCAGCTGGTCGAGAGCACCTGCGCCGTACTGGACAACATCCTGGCGGGTACCGATGCGTACCAGCGGCAAGAAAGCCCGCTGCCGTAAATGTTGCTGGCGGTGCCGCCACACACTTTAATATACTTACGTCATTAATATGGGGGCTATACTGCTTTAATCATGTTGAATCTGTCGCTCAATACGCCACACCTTGACCCGGTCATGGTCATGTGTGACCCCGATCAGCTTGAGGCATGGCTTCACCACCTGCCTTATGCCCAGCCTTTTGACTGCGCACAGCTGATCCGCGATGCGCTGGCACAGCTCAACTGCATCAAGCTGCCCCCAGCCAGCCGCCTGCAGCTGCTTCGGCTCTACCTGCTGGCGCAAGACAAGCTGTTGCCGGTGCTGGAAGCAGAGGCCCGCCCTGGCGATCTCACCAGCTACAGCCGGGCACGCGGTGCCGCCCTGCTGGCCCAACACTTGTCCATCCTGATTCACAATGGTTTCAAGCGTGTGCTGCTGGACCGCAGCCAGGAACACGGGCTGTTTGTACTGGACCGGCACAAGCTGGAGGCACTGAACCTCACCATGCTCAGCGCCCGCCAGCTGGCCCTGCTGTATGCCCGAACCTATACCCCGGTTCCGGCTGGTTTCTGGCACGACTGCCACCAGATCTTTCTTTATGTATTGCAGCAAGGCTGGGAAAGCAAGGCACTCAACGACAAAGAAGACAGCCTGGGCTCCCTGTACCGCCAGCTATTGCTGTTGGGGCTCACCGCCTGCAACCGCATGGAACCGGCACTGATCGATTACACCCTGCTGCTGATACGCAAATACGCCAAATGCCTGCACCTGGTACAAATAGACCGCTTACCGGAGCGGCACGGCGCCTTCCTGTACCAGCCGGCGGCAGATAGCCCGCCGCGCTTTCACAGCGAGCTACCGGCCAGCCAGAGTTCCTCCCACTGGTGGATCATCGATACACAAGCATTGCAACACGAGCTGATGGAAAAACTGCTCAGCTTGCAGCGTCTGGCGCAAAGCCATAGCGAAGATACCCGGCTGGCCGAAGAAATCCGCCGAGTCTTGCACCTGATGCAAGCATGGCAGAGTGCCCCGCAGCGCCGCCATGCACGGCACGACAGCCAGCAGCAAGTCGAGCTGGTTACCCTGCTACCCACCTGCTGGTTCATCGCCAACCAGGCCAGCTGGGACTTTGCCACGCCAGCAGAAGACACACCGCCACCCGCAAACAGCACGGATGGCGTTGAAGTTCATGGCACAGACGACAGCAACAGCACCCCGGCTAAACACACAAGGCCGCTGCCACCAGCCCCGGCCACGGTCACCATGCACAATCTCAGCGCCTCGGGCATGCTGCTGTGTGGCGAGTCGCCACAACACCCGCTGCGTACCGGCGAGCTGGCCATGCTGCGACTGCCAGGCAAGCTGTGGCACCTGGCCGTGATCCGCTGGGTCAACCTGCGCGGCGAGGGCATGGCGGCCGAATGCGGGCTGGAACAGCTTGGCCCGATACCGGACGCAGTGATGCTGATGCCTGTCATCACCCACCCCAACGACCACTTCCAGATGGCACTGCACCTGCCTGCCCTGCCGCGCAGTGGCCGCGCTGCCATGCTGGTGATACCCGGGCGTCAATACCAGAAGCTACGCGAGTTCCGCATGCTGACCGCGCAGGGCGAGCAGCTGATCCGCACTACCACGCTGGACTCGCAAACCGCCTATTACCAGTTTGTGGAGTACCGCCCCAGCAGCGACTTCTGACGCAGCGCACCATCCGCACGGAATGCGTTACACTGGCACTCCGTTTTTTGTCGAACAGGAAGCAGTGCGGATGCAATCGGTGATTCATACAGCCACGCGTATCGTGGTGAAAGTAGGCTCCAGCCTGGTAACCAACGACGGCAAAGGCCTGGACCACGCCGCACTGGCGCGCTGGGCCGCCGAGATCGCCGAGCTGCGCCGCCGTGGCAAACAGGTAGTGCTGGTTTCCAGTGGTGCCATTGCCGAAGGCTGCCAGCGTCTGGGCTGGGCCAAGCGCCCGAAAGCCGTACACGAGCTGCAAGCCGCCGCTGCCGTGGGCCAGATGGGCCTGTGCCAGGCCTATGAAAGCGCGTTTCGCGAGTACGGCCTGCAAACCGCACAGATACTGCTGACCCACGAAGACCTGTCCGACCGCCTGCGTTACCTGAACGCCCGCACCACACTGTCCACACTGCTGACGCTGGGTGTGGTGCCCATCATCAACGAGAACGACACCGTGGTCACCAGCGAGATCCGCTTTGGCGATAACGACACGCTGGGCGCGCTGGTCACCAACCTGATCGAAGCCGACGCGCTGGTGATTCTCACCGACCAGCGCGGCTTGTATAGTGCCGACCCGCGCAAACACCCGGACGCCGAGTTCATCCACGACGCCGAAGCCGGCAACCCGGCGCTGGAAGCCATGGCCGGCGGCGCCGGCTCCAGCGTGGGCACCGGCGGCATGTACACCAAGATCATTGCTGCCAAGCGCGCCGCGCGCAGCGGTGCCGCCACCGTGATTGCCAGCGGCCGCGAAGCCAGCGTGCTGTCGCGTCTGGCCGACGGCGAAGGCATCGGCACCCAGCTGAATGCGCCCACCACCCGCCTGGCCGCGCGCAAACAATGGCTGGCCGACCACCTGCAGCTGTCCGGCAAGCTGGTACTGGACGCCGGCGCCGCGCTGGCGGTACGCGAAAAAGGCACCAGCCTGCTGCCGATCGGCGTTATCGCGGTAGAGGGCAGCTTCCTGCGCGGCGACGCCGTGGCCTGCGTGGACGAGCAAGGCCAGGAAGTGGCACGCGGGCTGGTGAACTACAGCTCGGAAGAAGCGCGCCTGATCATGCGCAAGGCCACCCGCGATATCGAAGGCGTGCTGGGCTATCTGGTAGAACCTGAACTGGTCCACCGCGACAATATGGTGACGCTGTAAGCGTTAGCCGGCAGCCGCTGCGGCCAACCTTGATGCCGTCCCCTAGCGGGGGGCGGCATTTTTCATGGCGGCCTCTACAAGCTGTCAACGTCCTGCAAATAGGCCTCGGCCTGCGTCAACAGTGCCTGGCGGGCGCCCTCGTCCATCTTGCGCCAGCTGGCGTACGGCATGGCCAGCCGAGGGTTGGCCGCAAGCTTGGCCTCGTGCCGCGCCAGAAAGTGCCAGTACAGGCTGTTGAACGGGCAGGCGCCGGGGCCGGTTTTCTGCTTTACCGCGTAGCGGCACTGCGCGCAGTGATCGCCCATACGCGCCAGGTACGCACCGCCCGACACGTACGGTTTGCTGGCCATGAAGCCGCCGTCGGCCCACTGGCTCATGCCGCGTGTATTCGGCTGCTCCACCCACTCGAAAGCATCGATGTAAATGCCCAGGTACCAGGCGTCCACCTCGTCCGGGGCACAGCCCAGCAGCAGCGCGATATTGCCGGTCACCATCAGACGCTGGATGTGGTGGGCGTAAGCGTGCTGCAGGCTGCCCTGCACCGCCTGCGCCACGCAGGCCATGCCGGTGTCGCCATCCCAGAACCAGCGCGGCAACGGCCGCTGGTGCTGCAAGGCGTTAACGCTGCCAAAGTCCGGCCGCGCCCAGTACACGCCGCGCACGTATTCGCGCCAGCCCAGAATCTGGCGGATAAAACCCTCCACGCTGGCTAGCGGCAGCGTCGGGTCGCTGCGCCAGGCTGCTTCCGCCGCCTGCACCACCTCGTGCGGCGACAGCATCTTGCTGTTCAGCGCAAAACTCAGCCCGCTGTGGAACAACCAGGCCTCGCCGTGTACCAGTGCGTCCTGGTAGCGGCCGAAATGGCGCAGCCGCTGCTGGATGAAGTCCGCCAGCCAGGCGCGCGCCTCGCGCCGCGTCAACGGCCACGGCAGCGCCCCGGCCTGCGGCGCGCCCAGCGTCTGCACGCCGGCATCGACAATCTCCTGCCACAGTGCGCTCAGGTCATGGGCAGCAAACGGCCACGGCGCCAGCGCCACCTCGCCACGGTAGGGCTCGCGGTTGGCCGCGTCGTAGTTCCACTGCCCGCCCTCCGGCTTGCCGGCGGCGTCCAGCAGCACGCCGTGCTGCTGTCGCATGCGGCGGTAGAAGGTTTCCATGCGCCAGCCCTTGCCGCCGAACAGCCGCGCCGCCTCGTCACGGGTGGTGTAGAAATGCTCGCTGTCCACCTGCGTCAGCGGCAGGCCAAGCTGTTGCGGCAGCGAAGCCAGCAGCGCGTCGACACGGCGCTCGTCGGCCAGCTGGCAGACCACGCTGGTGGCACCGTAGTGCACGGCCAACCACGCCAGGTTGGCGGCAAAATCGTGGCGGTTGGCCGCATCGCCAATGCGCAGGTAGTGCACGCGGTGGCCGGCCGCCTGCAGCGCCTCGGCAAAGCGGCGCATGGCGGCAAACAGCGCCAGCACTTTCTGCGCGTGGTGGCGCACGTAATCGGTTTCGCTGCGCGTTTCCATCAGCACGTACACCACGTCGTCGCGGCGTTCGCGGTACCAGCTGTGGGCAGCGTTGAGCTGGTCGCCCAGAATCAGGCGCAGTTGCATGGCAGGCTCCAAAACAAACGGCCCGCCTGCGTGGCGAGCCGTGTGGTAACGAATAAACGGGCTTACACCGCTTCGTCGTCTTCCTTGCGCTGGCGGCGCTGGTCGCGCGTGCTTTCGGCCACGCGCACAATCACGTAAGCCACCATGGCGCACAGGAAGAACAGCAACATCACCCAGGAAATCTGCGACAGCGTGTCGATCACGGTGCGGTAGATTTCGATAGTCCAGCGCGGGCCGGTCAGCTCGATGGTCTGCTCGCGGCCGGTTTGCAGGTATTTCTGGATTTCATAGGTGCTGACACCACCGGACACGCCCACCACCACGATGGCAAAGCTCATGTACTTGCGCCAGGCGTCGGCCAGCTCCGGCCCGATGATGCTTTTCAGGATTTTCAGCACGGCGTCGCTGAAAAAGCGCGCCACCAGTACCGAGGTCAGCAGCGCAACAGCCAGCGTGACAACGAGCAAGGCGTAAAACATGGTTTCTCCCTTTTGGTATGCCTATGGTTGGCTTGGCTGCATTCTACGCCGTAGCAGGCCCGGCCAGCAAAACGGCGAAGCGGCGCAGCAGGCTGGCCGCCTCTGGCGTGGGGCAAACCTGCTGTGCCAGCTGCGGTGGCTGCAAGCCGGCTTTTTCCAGCGCCGGTGCCGCCAGCTGGATAAAGTGGCGGGTGGCGTCGGCGTCGAATTCCGGGTGGAATTGCAGGCCCCAGGTATTGCCCAGGCGAAAAGCGTGGTGCGGCTCCATAGCGTTACTGGCCAGCAGCGTGGCACCGGGCGGCAGGCGTAGCACCGTTTGCCAATGAAAAGCGTTGGCCGCAAAACGCGGCGGCAGCTCGCCCAGCAGCGGGTCGGCCACGGCGTGCTCGTGGCGCTGGATTTCTACCGAGCCGACCTCCGGCCCTTGCGGGTGGTAGCCCACCTCGCCGCCCAGCGCGTGCGCCAGCAGCTGGTGGCCAAAGCAGATGCCCAACAGCGGCAGCTGCGCGGCGTGGGCCTGGCGTAGCCAGGCGGCGGTCGCCTCGCTCCACGGCAGCCGGTCGCTCACCATCGCCAGCGAGCCGGTAATCACGGCACCGGCCACCTGCTCTACCGGCGGCAGCGTCTCGCCCGCCGCCACCCACACCACGCGCCAGCTACCGGGCTGCTCGCCCATTTCGCGCACGATCCAGTCTTCGAAACGGCCGCGGTGGTCGCGTACCGGGGTGCCCGGCTCGCCGGTCTTGATGATGAGTTTCTGCTTCATGCTTACTCTTTTACCGGCAGACCAAAGTGCGTGTACGCCAACGCGGTGGCCATACGGCCACGCGGGGTACGCTGCAGATAGCCCTGCTGGATCAGATAGGGTTCGATCACGTCTTCGATGGTGTCGGTGGATTCGCCAATGGCCGCGCCCACATTGTCCAGGCCTACCGGCCCGCCACCGAATTTATCCAGTATGGCCTGAAGCAATTTGCGATCCATCACGTCCAGGCCCGCCGGATCCACGTCCAGCATCGCCAGCGCGGCATCGGCCACCTCGGCGCTCACGACACCGTTGGCGCGTACCTCGGCATAGTCGCGCACGCGGCGCAGCAGACGGTTGGCGATACGCGGCGTGCCACGGCTGCGGCGGGCGACTTCGAACGCCCCGTCGTCGGCCAGCTCGACATTCAGCAAGCCGGCCGAGCGGCTGACAATGCGCGTCAGCTCCTCGGCGTTGTAAAACTCCAGCCGCGCCACGATGCCGAAACGGTCGCGCAGCGGGTTGGTCAGCATGCCGGCGCGGGTGGTGGCGCCGATCAGCGTGAACGGCGGCAGGTCGATCTTCACCGAGCGCGCGGCCGGGCCTTCGCCAATCATGATGTCGATCTGGTAGTCCTCCAGCGCCGGGTAGAGGATCTCCTCCACCACCGGGCTCAGGCGGTGGATTTCGTCGATGAACAGCACGTCGTGCGGTTCCAGGTTGGTCAGCAGCGCCGCCAGGTCGCCGGCGCGCTCCAGCACCGGGCCGCTGGTCTGGCGCAGGTTCACGCCCATCTCGCGCGCCACGATGTGCGCCAGCGTGGTCTTGCCCAGGCCTGGCGGGCCGAACAGCAGCACGTGGTCTAGCGCTTCGCCACGCTTTTTCGCCGCCTCGATAAAGATTTCCAGCTGCTCGCGCGCCTTTTTCTGGCCCACGTACTCGTCCAGCATCTTGGGGCGCAGCGCGCGCTCCAGCGCCTCTTCCTGCTCGGAAGCACGTTGCGGGGTAACAATGCGGCGCTCGGGCGCGCCGCCGATCAGGTTATCGGTCTGGATCATGACGAAATCGCTAACAGGCAATGGGCTGATGTTACCACTGCAGGCCGGCTGCTGCGGCCAAGGTTGGCCGCAACGCAGCGCCGGTGGCGTCCGGCGCCTAGCGCCCGCCCTTGCGACCCGGCTTCAGCCGGATGGACACGCCGCCACGGCCGCTGCTGGCCTTGTGTACCTCGAACCAGCCGGACTTCACCACCAGGTCGGATAGCTTGGCAAAGCCGTAGTTGCGCGGGTCGAAGTCCGGCATCCACTGCCCCAGCAGGCTGCCGACGCCGCCCAGGTCGGCCCAGCCTTCGTCGTCATCCATGCTTTCGATACCCTTCTGGAACTGCGCACGCAGCTTTTTATCCAGCGGGCGCAGCACGCGGCTGGCCTGCGCGGCCTTGCCACTGCTGGCGGCTTCCTCCTTGCCGCCGGCGTCGTCTGCTTTGGCCGCCTCGTCGGCCAGCGCCAGCACCTCCACGTACACGAACTTGCTGCAGGCGTTGACGAAGGCGGCCGGGGTTTTCTCCTCGCCAAAGCCCCACACTTCCAGCCCGTCTTCGCGCAGGCGGGTGGCCAGGCGCGAAAAGTCGCTGTCGCTGGAGATCAGGCAAAAGCTCTGGTAGCGGCCGGAGTGCAGCATGTCCATGGCGTCGATCACCAGGGTGATATCGGACGCGTTCTTGCCCTTGGTGTTGGGAAACTGCTGGATGGGGTGGATGGCAAAGCGCGCGCACAAGTCGCGCCAGGCCTTGTCGTGGCGGCTGAAGTCGCCGTACACGCGCTTGAGCGCCAGCACGCCCAGCTTGCCGGCTTCCTCCAGTACGTCTTCTATCCAGGCGGGCGATACATTATCGGCGTCGATCAATACGGCAACGTTGGCCATGGGGTGTCCTTGCAGGTAAAGGTTGAATGCTTAGCGGCCGCCGGCCACGTCCAGCATATGGCCGGTGGTAAACGAGGCCTCGTCGGACAGCAGCCACAGGATGGCGGCGGCCACTTCTTCGGGTTGGCCGCCACGCTGCAGCGGGATGCCGGCCTTGACGCGGTCCACGCGGCCCGGCTCGCCGCCGTCGGCGTGCATGTCGGTGTAGATAAAGCCAGGGCGCACGCCGTTGACGCGGATGCCTTCGGCGGCGACTTCCTTGGCCAGGCCCAGCGTCAGCGTGTCCAGCGCGCCCTTGCAGGCCGCGTAGTCGACGTACTCGCCGGGCGAACCCAGCCGCGCCGCCGCCGACGATACGTTGACAATAGCGCCACCCTGCCCGCCCAGGCGGGTAGACAGCCGGCGTACCGCCTCGCGGCAGCACAGCAGCGGCCCCAGCACATTGGTAGCCAGCATGCGCTGCCAGCGCACCACGTCCATGTCGGCCAGCGGCATTTGCGGCGCCAGCACGCCGGCGTTGTTCACCAGCGCCGACAGCGGCCCCAGTGCGGCCTCGGTATCGGCAAACAGGCGCAGCACGTCGGCTTCGCTGGCCACATCGCCGGCCAGTGCCACGGCGCGGCCGCCGTCAGCGCGGATGGCGTCCACCACCGCCTGCGCGGCATCATGCTGGCGGTGATAGTTCACCGCTACCGCCCAGCCACGGCGTGCGGCCAAGCTGGCGGTAGCGGCACCAATGCCACGGCTGGCACCGGTAATCAGCAGCACTTTTTGCATAGCGGCTTTAGCCTTTCATCAGGTTCTTCAGCGCCAGGCGCACGCCGTCGCTGACGGTCACATCCAGCGGCAGGCCCTTGGTGGCGGCGGCAGCTTCCTTGTCGTTGTAACCCAGCGCCAGCAGGGCATTGACGATGTCGCTCTTGTCGTCCGGGGTAGCGGCAAACGGCAGGCCGCCGGGTACGGTGAGGTTGCTGCCGCTGGCCAGCTTGCCGCGCAGCTCCAGCACCAGGCGCTCGGCGGTTTTCTTGCCGATGCCGGGCACGCTGGACAGGCGCTTCAGGTCCTCGCTGGCCACCGCCACCGCCAGCTCGTCGGTGCTCATGCCGGACAGGATGGCCAGTGCGATCTTGGCGCCAATGCCGCTGACCTTGATCAGCTGGCGGAAGGTTTCGCGCTCGTCGCGGCTGGCAAAGCCGTACAGCAGATGGGCGTCTTCGCGCACCACCAGATGGGTGAACAGCGTGGTTTTCTGGCCCAGCGCCGGCAGCTGGTAAAAGGTGGTCATGGTGACATCGACGTCGTAACCGACGCCGTTGACGTCCACGGTGATTTGCGGCGGCAGTTTTTCGATAAGCGTACCGCTGAGTCGTCCGATCATGGGCTGTCTTTCACAAGGTTGGCCGCAGCCACAGGCTGGCGGCCAGCAACAAAGGGTAGAGGTTGGCCGCCATGATAGTGGGAATGATGGCGGCGCGCAGTTGCCGTTGCTGCAAGGCACGCCAGGCGCGCAGGTACAGCGGCAGCAGGACAAGCTGCCAAGGCTGCCCGGCGGCCAGTGGCAAAGCCAGCGCCAGCCCGGCCAGCAGCAGGTAGCCGCGCACCGCTGCCGGGTGGCCCAGGCGCACCACCCAGTGGTGCTTGCCGGCCAGCGCGTCGGCGTCGCGGTCGGGAAACTGGTTGGCAAACAGCAGCAAGGCGGCGGCCACGCCGTAGCCTGCAGCCAGCCACACCAGGTCTACCGGCGCGACTAACTGCAATACCTGCAGCACGCCCAGTGGCAGCAAGGCAAAACACAGCGCTACCGTCAGCTCGCCCAGGCCACGGCTGTTCAGCCGCAACGGCGGGGCGGAATAGCCCCAGCCCAGCACCACGCCCGCCAAGCCGGTATAAAAAAGACCAGCGCCAGCTTGCCACACCAGCCACAAACCGCCCGCAGTGACCAGCGCAAACAAACCACCGGCCAGCCACGCCATCTGCCGCCGGCTCAGCACGCCGGCCTGGATAAAACGGCTACCGCCGGTAAACGGGTATTCGCGCTGCAGGTTGGCCGCGTCGCTGCCGTTGTCGTGGTCGGCCACGTCGTTGATCACATTCACCGCCGCGTGGCACAGCAAGGCCAGCAACACCGCCAGCAGCGCCTGCGGCCAACCTTGCGCCAGCGCCTGCGGGCCGGCCATGGCCAGGCCCAGCAGCACACCGCCCAGCGTCAGGGTGAGGAAGGCTGGCCGCGTGGCCAGCAGCCAGCGCGCCGGGTGCGCCAGTAGTGTGGACAGGTCGGTTTCAGTGGCATGGGGCGTGGACGGATGCATGGCGGAGCCTCGGATGATTCATCCGTGCAGCATACGGCAAGGGCGCTATCAGCGTCAGCACGGGCATCAAGCCAGGCGCCAGCCGCCGTGGGCGCCCACCACGCCGGCCAGCACCGCGGCCAGGCTCAAGCCCAGCAGCGCCACGTGCAGCCACTGCACCCGCGCCATGGTGCCAGCCGGGTCGCGCTGCGCACGCTGCTTCAGCCAGCGGTGGACAATAAACGGCTCCAGCACGAACAGCATCAGAAAGAACGGCAGCCAGGCAGCGATCATCAGGTGCAGCCAGCCGGTATCGCGCAGCCGCGCCCAGCTGTCGGTGCTGTGCAGCATCCAGCCGGCACTGGCCAGCGCCAGCAGCACCCAGAAACGCGCCTGGGCGCCGAAACGGTGCTCGACGTCTTCGAACATCGCGTATTGCTGGTCAGCCGGGAAACGGCGGCGGATGGCGGGGATCAGCACCGTGGTAACAAAGCCGACGCCCCCCACCCACATCACGATGGCAAGGACGTGCAGCGCACGGGCAAGGGCGTAGTCGTTCCACATGGCAGGCTCCGGCAAACAAGGTTGGCCGCAGTATGCCGCCAGCGCGCTGTGCCGGCCTTGGCCTGGCTCAAGCCCGGGCTAAAGACAAGCACCGGCCAGCAGGCAAGCGCACGCCACGATGCAGAACGGCATGCACGGCGCGACCAGCCAACCGGCAAGGTACGCCTCCAGCGTCCGCTGCGGCCAACTGGCGGCCACACGCGCCGCCACCACGGCCGGGCAGCCCAGATAGAGGGGGAAAATCAGCGGTTCCAGCACAGCGCGCAAGCCGTGCGAGAAATGCCCCGGCCCGCCACGCGCCCAGAACAGGGCATAGCACACCGGCAGCAACAACAGCGGCAGATAGGCCAGCGTCAGATAGCGCCAACGGCGCGGCATGCCGCGCGCGACCACGCGCCGCACGGCCCAGCGCATCAGCAAGCCGTTGCCCAGCAGCAACAGCGTGATCACCAGCAGCACCATGCCGTTTACACCAGCCGCCCGCCGCGTACTTTGTAGCCCAGCTTGGCCAGCTTGCCCACCGCGCCACCGCTATGGTTGGCGTGGGTCAGCGCTACCGCCAGCGCGTCGGCGGCGTCGGCCTGCGGCGTGCCGGACAGGTTGAGCATGGTCACCACCATGAACTGCACTTGTTCCTTGGGCGCCTTGCCCTGCCCCACCACTGACTGCTTCACCTGCAGCGCGGTGTACTCGGCCACCGGCAGATCCTTGATCACCAGCGCCGTCATGCAGGCGCCGCGCGCCTGGCCCAGCATCAGCGTGGCGGCGGGGTTGACGTTGACGAACACCTGCTCCAGCGCCGCCTCGGTGGGCTGGTAGGTGTCAATCACCTGATGGATGCCGGTGACCAGCACCTTCACCCGCTCGGCGAGGCTAGCGCCCTGCGGCGTGCGGATGGCGCCGGACGCCACGTAATGGCGCTGGTTGCCAACGATATCGATGACCCCGAAGCCGCAGATACGGCTGCCGGGGTCGATGCCCAGGATACGGCGCTTCACGGCTGCGCCCAGCGGCGGGCGATGGCGTCGGCCTCGGCCAGCCGCTCTGGCGTGCCCACGTCCAGCCACAAGCCACGGTGCGCCTGGCCGCTGACCTGCTGCTGTGCCATCGCCGCGCGCAGCAGTGGCGCCAGCTTGGCCGGCTGCCCGGCCGGGGTATGCGCAAACAGCGCCGGGTGGTACAGGCCGATGCCGGAAAAGGTCAGCCCCTCGCCATCGGCCGCGCTGGCGCTGACGCCGCCATCCGGCAGCAGGCCGAAATCGCCAGCCGGGTGGTGCGGCGGGTTGTTGACCAGCAGCAGGTGCGCCAGACGGCGGCTGCCATCCAGTGCGGCCAGGGTTGGCCGCAAGGCGGCAAAGTCCACGTCGGTGAGTACGTCGCCGTTGACTACCACAAACGGTGCGTTGCCCAGCAGCGGCAAGGCGGTGGCAATGCCGCCGGCGGTTTCCAGCGCCGTGCTTTCTGCCGAGTAGGCCAGGTGCACGCCGTAGCGGCTGCCGTCGCCCAGTGCCGCCTCGATCTGGCTACCCAGCCAGGCGTGGTTGATGACGATGTCGGTAAAGCCGGCAGCGGCCAACCTCTGGATATGCCACACGATCAGTGGCTGGCCGCCCACGTCCAGCAGCGGCTTGGGGGTGTGGTCGGTCAGCGGGCGCATGCGTTCGCCGCGCCCGGCGGCCAGGATCATCGCGCGCATGGCTTACTCGTCCGACGCGATGCGGGTGTGGCTGAACACAGACTGGATGCTGTCGTCGTTGTCCTCTTCGTCCAGCCCCACCAGGTCGGCCAGCAGCTGGAACAGCGGCAGCAGCTCGCCGTAACGGCGGGTGGCTTTCTTGAGGTAACGCAGGATGCGCGGGATCTCGGCCAGGTACTGCGTCTTGCCGTCGCGGTGCGCCAGGCGGGCAAACAGGCCGACAATCTTGAGGTGGCGCTGGATGCCGGCCCACTCGACGTCGCGATAAAAGTCGTCGATCTGCGCCGGCACCGGCAGGCCGGCGGCACGGGCTTTTTCCCAGTAGCGCACCACCACGTCCAGCACGAACTCTTCGTCCCAGCCGATGTAGGCGTCGCGCAGCAGCGACACCAGGTCGTAGGCGATGGGGCCGTATACCGCGTCCTGGAAGTCCAGTACTGCCGGCTGGCCGGGGGTGAGCATCAGGTTGCGCACGGTGAAGTCGCGGTGCATATACACCTTGGCCTGTGCGTCGATAGCGGGCAGCAGCACATTGATGCCGGCGTCCCACAGCTTGCGCTGGGCAAACGTCAGCGGCTTGCCCAGCTCTTTGCTGGCGTACCACTCCGGCAGCAGGTTGACTTCGCGCAGCTGGAAGGCGCGGTCGAATTCGGGCAGCACGCCCGGCTGGCTCAGCTTCTGGATGGCGACCAGGGTGTCTACCGCCTCCAGCAGCAGGTGCTTGTGCACCAGCGTGCGTTCGTCGTGCTGCAGCGCGGCCAGATAGGTGATCTTGCCCATGTCCTGCAGCAGCATGAAGCCTTGCGCGGCATCACGGGCGTAAATGGCCGGTACGTTGGCCGCAGGGGCAAACAGCTCGCGCACGCTGACAAAGCTGTCGGTGTTCTTGTGCTCGGGCGGGGCATCCATCACGATGCGGGTGCTGCCGTCGGCCAGGGTGGCGCGGAAGTATCGGCGGAAATCGGCGTCGGCGGCGGCAAACTCTACCGCCACGTCCTGGCCGGGGAACTGCGTGGCCAGCCACGCCTTCAAGGCTTCTAATCGCTGCATAGTCGCGTATACCAGTAAATTGGGTACAATGCAGCGATTGTAACCGCTTTGCCCGGCCCCAACACGCGCCGGGCCGACACTGCCCGATGCCGCCACGCTTCCGCCTATCGCCGCTCGCTGCGGCCATGTTTCCGCTGTTCCTGTGCACGCCGGCACTCGCCGATGCCATGCCCGCCGGGGTTTTGCACGTCGAGGCCGACCGCATCGACGGCCAGATGGAAGTTCAGCTCAAAGCCGAAGGCAATGTCCGCGCCGAGCGCGATGGCCAGCAGTTCGAAGCAGACTGGCTCGAATACTACGTCGACAAGCAATACGTGCGTGCCGGCCAGCGTGCCACCACGCGCCAGGCAGGCAGTACGGTAGAAGGCGATAACCTGGAAAGCTACCTGGATACCCAGACCGGCAGCGCCAGCAACGCCGACTTTGCCTTCCAGGAAAACGGCCGCGCCCTGCGCGGCAAGGCCGATACCCTGCGCATGCAGGGCAAGGGGCTGTACCAGCTGCAAGGCACACGCGCCAATACCTGCGAGCCGAACGACGATTCCTGGTACCTGAAGGCCAGCACCATCGACCTGGACTACGGCCGCAACGTGGGCGTGGCACGCAATGCGCGTATCGAGTTCCAGGGCGTACCCGTCCTGTACACGCCGTGGATCGACTTCCCGCTGGACGGCGGGCGCAAGAGCGGCCTGCTGTTCCCCACGGTGAAAACCGGTAGCGACGGCCTGCAGCTGGCCGTGCCCTACTACTGGAATATCGCGCCCGATATGGACGCCACCCTTACGCCCACCTATATGGCCCAGCGCGGCCTGATGCTGGGGGTGGAAGGGCGTTACCTGCAGCCGGACTATAGCGGCAAGATCACCACCGAACAGCTGGACGACAGCAAAGCGAACAAACAGCGCTCGTTGTGGCAGCTAAGCCATAGCCAGCGTTTTGGCAGCCAGATCAGTGCCGGCCTGAACGGCACCCGGGTATCGGATAACGATTACTTCCAGGACTTTGGCGATCGCAACAGCGCGGCGGCCAACGTGAACCTGGTGCGCGAAGCCTGGCTGTCCTACACCCCGGGCTGGGCCAGCGTTACGGTGAAAGCCCAGCGCTACCAGACCCTGCAAGACAGCACCGGCAGCGTGGACGAGCCCTACGCCCGCCTGCCGCAGATCGTGGCTACCAGTAACCAGCAGCTGGGCGATTTCCGCCTGGCACTGGAAAGCGAAGTCACCCGCTTTGACCACCGCACCAAGCTGGAAGGCTGGCGTACGGTAGCGTACCCCAGCATAAGCTGGGCGCTGGAGCGGCCATGGGGCTTTTTCCGCCCCAAGATAGGCCTGCACCATACCCGTTACCAGCTCGATAGCCATAATGGCCAGGCGGGCTATACGCTGGACCGTACCCTGCCGATTACCAGCCTGGACAGCGGCCTGGTATTCGAGCGCGACAGCACCCTGCAAGACCGGGCAGTCAGCCAGACGCTGGAGCCGCGGCTGTACTACGTCAACATCCCCAGTACCGAACAAAGCAACCTGCCCAACTTCGATACCTCGGAAAACGACTTCAACTTTGCCCAGCTGTTCAGCGAAAACCGTTTTTCCGGCTACGACCGCATCAATGCCGCCAACCAGATTACCGCAGCACTGACCAGCCGCCTGCTGGAGAACGACAGCGGGCTGGAACGACTGCGCGTAGCCATCGGTCAACGCTTCTATCTGGATAACAGCGACACCACACTGGCCGGCAATACCACCCAGCGCAGCCAGGGCGGCTCCGACCTGCTAGTCACGCTGGGCGGCGACCTCAGCCGCGCCTTGCGCCTGGACGCCAGCTACCAGTACAACCAGACACTAGATAAAACCGAGCGCTACAATGCCCAGCTGCGCTACAACCCGGCACCAGGCAAGGCCGTCAGCGTGCGCTACCGCTATGGCCGCGACGAAGTCGTCGGTACCAGCAGCCAGCGCGACGTACTGCGCCAGCTGGATATTGCCGGGCAATGGCCGATTGCACGCCAGTGGTACGCCGTCGCGCGCCAGAACTACTCGCTGCGCGACAAGAAGGCACTGGAACAGCTCGCCGGCCTCGAATACCAGCATGGCTGCTGGAGTACACGGCTGGTGGCGCAGCGCTACGTAACCGACCTGACCAAGACCAAGAACGCCTTCTTCCTGCAGCTGGAACTGAAAGACCTCAGCAGCATAGGGAATAACCCACTGGAAACGCTGCGCCTGGCCATACCGGGCTACAGCAAAATCAACGAGACTGCAGACAAATAATGAAAAAGCTCTTTCTTGCCGCCTTTGCCTCTGCTTGCCTGGCCACACCGGCGCTGGCCATTTCCACCGTAGACCGCATCGTTGCCGTGGTGAATAACAGCGTGATTACCCAGTCCGAGCTGGCACAACGCGTGCAAAACGCGCGCGGCAACCTGCAACGCCAGAACATCGAAGCCCCGGCTGCCGAAGTGCTGTCGCGCCAGGTGCTGGACATGATGATCAACGAACAGCTGCAGCTGCAATACGCCAACAATAACGGCCTGCGCATTGGCGAGCTGGAGCTGGACCAGGCACTGCAGAGCATTGCCCAGCAAAACAAGACCGACCTGCCAGGCCTGCGTGCCCTGCTGGAAAAAGACGGCAGCAGCATGGCCAAACTGCGTGAACAGCTGCGCAGCGACCTGCTGCTGGAGCGCATCAAGGAACGCGAAGTCAACAGCCGCGTGAATGTCACCGACCAGGAAGTTGCCCAGGTACAGCAAACCACTACCGGGCTGAACCGTATCGAATACCGTCTGGCTGCCATCCAGGTCAATATCCCGGAGCGCGCCACCCCTGCCCAGGTAGAAGAGCGCCGCCAGAAGCTGATAAAGGCAGAGGCCGAGATCAAGGCCGGCAAGTCGTTTGCCCAGGTAGCGGCAGCCTACTCCGAAGCCAGCAACGCCCTGCAAGGTGGTGATCTGGGCTGGCGTAACGCCAGTGCCCTGCCGCAAGACTTCATCAAACTGCTGGATTCGCTGCCGGTAGGCGGCGTTACCGAGCTGGTACGCGCCAGCGGCAGCCTGTACCTGTTCAAGCTGGTAGACAAGCGCGACACCAGCGGCCCGCAATACGTAAAACAGCACAAGGTGCGCCACATTCTGGTGAAAACCAACGAAGCTACTTCCGACACCGACGCCTATGCCCGCATCCTGCAGGTGCAAGACCGCATCAAGCGCGGTGCCAAGTTCGAAGACATGGCGCGCCAGTTTTCCGAAGACGGCTCAGCTTCGCTGGGCGGTGACCTGGGCTGGGTAAACGAGGGCGATACCGTACCGGACTTCGAGCGTACTTTCCGCCAGCTGCAAGCCAAACAAGTCAGCGAACCGGTAAAAACCCCGTTCGGCTGGCACCTGATCCTGCTGGAAGACGTGCGTAGCCAGGATGTGTCTACCGACCGCGAAAAGCTGGTCGTGAAACAGCAGATCCGCCAGCGCAAGATCGAACAAAGCTATATCGACTGGCTGGAGCAGCTGCGCGCCAGCGCCTTTATCGACGACCGCCTGGTAGAAAAATAAGCCGGGCCACGCCCCCCATGCCAAGCCGATCCCTGCATCGGCTTTTTTTACGGAAGCCGCCATGCCCCATTCCCGCCCCGTATTGGCCATTACCGCCGGCGAGCCTGCCGGCATCGGCCCCGACCTGGTACTACGCCTGCCCGAGCTGGGCCTGCCGGCCCGCCTGGTCGTCATTGCCGACAAACACCTGCTGGCCAGCCGCGCCGCGCAGCTTGGCCTGCACACCCCGCTGCACGATTACCAGCCCGGACAAGCCGCCCCCGCCGGTGCGCTGGAGGTATGGCACGTACCGTTGGCCGCAGCGGCCGCGGCAGGGCAGCTGGATGCGGCCAACGGCCGCTATGTGCTGGCTACGCTGGATGTGGCGATAGACGGCTGCCAGCGCGGCGAATTTGCCGCCATGGTGACGGCACCGGTACACAAGGGCGTGATCAACGATGCCGGTATCGCCTTCAGCGGCCATACCGAATACCTGGCCGAGCGCACCGGCACACCCAAGGTGGTGATGATGCTGGCCGGGGCCGGCATGCGCGTGGCGCTGGCCACCACCCACCTGCCACTGCGTGCCGTGGCCGATGCCATTAGCCGCGACAGCCTGCGCGAGGTCATCACCATCCTGCACGCCGACCTGGTGGGTAAATTCGGCATCGCGGCACCGCGCATCCTGGTGGCCGGGCTGAACCCGCACGCCGGTGAAGGCGGCCACATGGGGCGCGAGGAAATCGACGTGATCGAGCCGGTGCTGAGCGAGCTGCGCGCCGAGGGCATGCAGCTTGTCGGCCCGCTACCCGCCGATACCCTGTTCAACCCCGACAAGCTGGCCAGTGCCGACGCCGTGCTGGCCATGTACCACGACCAGGGCCTGCCGGTGCTCAAGCACGCCAGCTTCGGGGCCGGCATCAACATTACGCTGGGGCTGCCCATCATCCGCACCTCGGTAGACCACGGCACCGCGCTGGACCTGGCCGGCAGCGGCCGCGCCGACCCCGGCAGCCTGTTTGAAGCCTGCCAGCTCGCCTGCCAGCTGGCACGGCACCATCACTGACAGAATCTGTGGTGGCATTGGCCTGCGGCAAAACACACGCCCCGGCACGATGCCACCCCATAGCCCGCCATCGCAGCATAATGCACCGGTTTTTGTAGCCAGTGCGCTACATTCATGCGAGCTGCGACCAATTTACCGTATCCAAACTACATTCTCCCTATAACCCTGACGTTAGCGGCATTTTTCGCGGCGCAACATTTCGGCTACTATTTCGGGAATTATCCAAAACTTGCCGAAGTTCAGGGACATATGAGCAACACCACCCAGCAGCGTGTACGGGAAATTCCGTACAACTACACCTCGTATTCGGATCGCGAGATCATCATCCGCCTTTTGGGCGCACCCATGTGGCAACTGCTTGAAGAACTGCGGGCAGAGCGGAAAACAGGCCGCTCTGCCCGTATGCTTTTCGAGGTACTGGGTGATATCTGGGTGGTAGACCGCAACCCCTACCTGGTAGACGACCTGCTGGACAACCCGCAGCGCCTCACCGCGCTGGTTGGCGCGCTGCGCCACCGCCTGGGCGAAGTGGAAAAACGCCGCGACGGCAACGACAAGGTTGGCCGCATGATTACCGCCGCCTACGCCGCGGTCGACAGCTTCGAGCAGCAGTTCGGCGAAACGCGCGAACTGCGCGCCGCCATCCTGAAGCGCCTGGGCAAGATCACCCGCCGCGACAATATCCTGTTTGACGGCCTGGCCCGCGTATCGCACGTGACCGACGCCACCGACTGGCGCGTGGAATACCCGTTTGTGGTGCTGTGCCCGGACACCGAAGCCGAAATCGCCCCGCTGGTGAAAGCCTGTATCGAGCTCAAGCTCACCATCATCCCGCGTGGCGGTGGTACCGGCTACACCGGCGGCGCCGTACCGCTGGACCGCCGCAGCGCCGTGATCAACACCGAGAAAATGGACCGCCACCTGGGCGTGGAATTCGTCGAGCTGCCCGGCCTGGACGGCAAGCGGGCCACCATCCAGTGCGGTGCCGGCGTGGTCACCGCCCGCGTAGCGGAAGCCGCCGGCGCAGCCGGCCTGGTGTTTGCCGTGGACCCGACCTCGGCCGAGGCGTCCTGTATCGGCGGCAACATCGCCATGAACGCAGGCGGCAAAAAGGCCGTGCTGTGGGGCACCACGCTGGACAACCTGGCCAGCTGGAAAATGGTGGACCCGGACGGCAACTGGATGTTCGTGGAGCGCATCGGCCACAACTACGGCAAGATCCACGACGTGGACACCGCCGCCTTCCGCGTCACGCGCCTGCAGGACGACGGCAAAACCGTGATCAGCAGCGAAGAGCTGGTGATCCCGGGCAGCGCCTTCCGCAAGGTGGGCCTGGGCAAGGACGTCACCGACAAATTCCTGGCCGGCCTGCCCGGCGTGCAGAAGGAAGGCACCGACGGCATCATCACCAGCGCGCGCTTTGTGCTGCACCGCATGCCGGCGCACATCCGCACCGTCTGTCTGGAATTCTTCGGCACCGTGGCCGAAGCCACCCCGGCGATTGTGGAGATCACCGACTACTTCAAGCCCAATGGCGCAGGCCTGGCCGCCGGCGTGCAGCTGGCCGGCCTGGAGCACCTGGACTGGCGCTACGTGCGCGCCGTGGGCTACGCCACCAAGGCCAAGGGCCGTGGCCGCCCGAAAATGGTGCTGATCGCCGACATCGTATCGGATAACGAAAACGCGGTGGCCGAGGCCGCCAGCCAGGTGGTGCGCTACGCCAACGCCCGCCACGGTGAAGGCTTTATCGCCGTGACCCCCGAGGCACGCAAGACCTTCTGGCTGGACCGCAGCCGTACCGCCGCCATTGCCCGCCACACCAACGCCTTCAAGATCAACGAAGACGTGGTGATTCCGCTGAACCGCCTGGGCGACTACAGCGACGGCATCGAGCGCATCAACATCGAGCTGTCCGTGGCCAGCAAGATCAAGCTGCTGGACCAGCTGGCCGAGTTTTTCCACGGCCGCCTGCCGGTGGATACCGAAGGTGGCACGCTGTCGGCCGACGAGCTGATCGGCGACCGCCGCGAAAGCGCGCTGGAGCTGATTGGCGCTGTGCGTAGCCGCTGGCAGTGGCTGCTGGACAACCTGGACACGCCGCTGGCCGAGTACACCCAGGGTTGGCCGCAAGCCCCGCTGGAAGACGCTGCGGCCAACCCTGCCGCCAGCGTGTTCATCGCCATGCGCGACTTCAAGCTGCGCGTGAGCTGGAAGCGCGAGCTGCAAGGCGAGCTGCTGGCGCTGTTTGCCGGCAAGGCCGACAGCACCATTACCGAAGCCATCGGCCTGATCCAGCAAAAAGTGCTACGCGGCCGTGCCTTCGTGGCGCTGCACATGCACGCCGGCGACGGCAACGTGCACACCAACCTGCCGGTGAACTCGGACGACTACGAGATGCTGCAAACCGCGCACCGTGCGGTAGAGCGCATCATGAAACTGGCGCGCAGCCTGAACGGCGTGATCTCCGGCGAGCACGGCATCGGCATCACCAAGCTGGAATTCCTCACCGAAGAAGAAATCCAGCCCTTCCGCGACTACAAGGCGCGCGTGGACCCGAACGGCCACTTCAACAAGGGCAAGCTGCTGCCGGGTGCCGACCTCAGCATGGCCTACACGCCATCGTTCTCGCTGCTGGGTGCCGAATCGCTGATTCTGGAGCAATCCGACCTGGGCGCGATCAGCGACTCGGTGAAAGACTGCCTGCGCTGCGGCAAGTGCAAACCGGTGTGCTCCACCCACGTACCGCGCGCCAACCTGCTGTACAGCCCGCGAAACAAGATCCTGGGTGTAGGCCTGCTCACCGAAGCCTTCCTGTACGAAGAACAAACCCGCCGTGGCGTCAGCCTCAAGCACTTTGAAGAGCTGTCCGACGTGGCCGACCACTGCACCGTGTGCCACCGCTGCGTGAAGCCGTGCCCGGTGAAGATCGACTTTGGCGACGTATCGGTCGCCATGCGCAACTTCCTGCGCAAGACCGGCAACAAGAAGTTCAACCCCGGCACCGCACTGGGCATGGCCTTCCTCACCGCCAAAGACCCGGCCACCATCAAAGGCATCCGCGCCGGCCTGGTGGGCGGCGCCTACAAACTTCAGCGCCTGGGTAACAGCCTCGGCAAGAAACTGGGCCTCACCGGCAGCCAGACTGCACAACCGCCGGCCACCATCGGCAAACCCGAGGTCAAGGCGCAAGTCATCCACTTCATCAACAAGCCGATGCCGGGCGGCCTGCCCAAGAAAACCGCGCGCGCGCTGCTGGATGTGGAAGACGCCAACGTGATTCCGGTGATCCGCAACCCGAAGGTGAGCGAAGACGCCGAAGCGGTGTTCTACTTCCCCGGCTGCGGCTCGGAGCGCCTGTTCAGCCAGGTAGGCCTGGCCACTCAGGCCATGCTGTGGCACGTGGGCACCCAGACCGTGCTGCCGCCGGGCTACCTGTGCTGCGGCTACCCGCAGACCAGCGCCGGCTACAAGGACAAGGGCGACGAGATCACCACCGAGAACCGCGTGCTGTTCCACCGCATGGCCAACACGCTGAACTACCTGGACATCAAGACCGTGGTGGTGAGCTGTGGTACCTGCTACGACCAGCTGGCCAACTACCGCTTCGAAGAGATCTTCCCCGGCTGCCGCATCATCGACATCCACGAATACCTGATGGAAAAAGGCCTGAAACTGGACGGCGTCAGCGGCCAGAAGTATATGTACCACGACCCTTGCCACACCCCGATGAAGGCCTACCAGCCGATCAAGGTGGTCAACGAGCTGATGGGCGGCGGCGTGGTGCAAAACGACCGTTGCTGCGGCGAATCCGGCACCTTTGCCGCCAGCCGCCCCGACATTGCCACCCAGGTGCGCTTCCGCAAGGAAGAAGAAATCAACAAGGACCTGGCCAAGGTCGGTGCCAGCGAGCAGCCGGTGAAGATCCTCACCTCCTGCCCGTCGTGCCTGCAGGGCCTGAGCCGCTACAGCGACGACACCGGCACCCAGGCCGACTACATCGTGGTGGAGATGGCCAAGCACATCCTGGGCGATAACTGGATGAAGGAATACGTCGACAACGCCCGTAACGGCGGCGTGGAACGCGTGCTGCTGTAACAGCCACGTTGGCCGCAAGGCGGCGTGCCGGTGCTTTTCAGGCCGGCACGCCGCTTTTTTGCTATGCTGCGGCCAACCTTACCCGCCAGCGGAGCCCGCCATGCAAACCCCTACCCTTGTGACCCATCCCGCCTTCCGCGTCATCGGCATGGCCTGGACCAGCCCGGCTGACGGCACCATTCCCGAGCTGTGGCAGCGTTTCGTGCCGCGCATCGCCGAGGCACAGCCGCTGGGCGACGCCAGCTACGGTATTTGCCAGGCGCAGGCCGACGGCCAGTTCCGCTACATCGCCGCCGTGGCCGTGGCCGCCGACACCGCCGTGCCGGACGGTATGGTGGCGCTGGACGTGCCCGAGCAGGACTACGCCATCGTCGAACACCGTGGCCCGGTACGCGGCCTGCCGGACACCTTCCGCGCCGCCTACACCGAATGGCTGCCGGAAGCCGGCCTGGCCGCCGTGGCCGGTATCGAGTTCGAGTATATGGACGCCCGCTTTTTGGGGCCGGAGCACGCCGACAGCGTGGTCGAGCTGTATATCCCGGTGAGCGCCGACGACAGCGACGAAGGCTGAGCCCGGCCATCCGCCATGAAAAACGCCTGCAGCACACGCTGCAGGCGTTTTTCGTCATGAGCCGGCGCGGCGCAACGTTGGTGCTACACCAGTTCCTCCACCCGCAGCTCGGCCGGCATGCCCAGATAAAACCCCTGGTACAGCTCCAGCCCCAGCGCCTGCATCGCCGCCAGCTGCTCTGCCGTTTCGACCCCCTCGATCAGCATACGGCTGCCGATCTGCCAACCCTGCTCCAGCACACGCTGCAAGCGGCCGTTATCGCCCTGCATGTAATCCAGCAGCAGGCTGCGATCAATCTTGATGATATCGGGGCACAGCGCCTTCACCCGCCCCTGGCTGGACGACACCGCACCAAAATCGTCCAGCGCCACGCCAAAGCCCGCCGCCTTGGCCTCGCGCAGGCTGCCGGCCAGCTGCAAGGGGCTTTGCTCGATTTCGTATTCCAGTACTTCCAGAATCACCTGTGACGTTTCCAGCCCCAGCTCGCCACAGCGGCGGGTCATCAGCCCGAAATTGTTGCCGTAACCCTTGTCGTGCAACAGCGTGTTGGGAATCAGGTTCAGGTTAAGGCAACCGGCTACCCGCGCCTGGGCAAAGTTGCGAAAGTGCAGCACCCGCGACAAGCGGTCGGCATCGATCTGGTCATCGGTATCCAGGCTGTGGAAAAACAGGTCTGGCCGCAGCTGCCGCCCCTGCGGGTCGTATACCCGCAACAAGGCCTCGTAGCCAAAAATGCTGCCGCTACGATAAAACAGCGGTTGAAACACACTCTGCAGGCGATAATCGGCGAAACGGGCGCAATAGCGGCCATCAGCGTCGCGAAACAGCAAACGCTCGAATGCCTGCTGGGTAGTAAGCTGAACCATCATCCATCCTGCGGGTACGGGTTAAGCAGCATAGCAATGCTTGTCAGACAATCGTAAAAATTGCTTGCCTTAATAAGTGTTACTTACACATTAATGCATTAATTCCTGCATTTAAACTATAGAATCCTGCGGAGCTTGTGCCACAATCCCTGCAACAATGTCAGGAGCATTGCATGCCATTCCAGTTGGTGATTCCCGATGACTACCAGCACGCCAGCCAAGCCTGCAGCGGCTTGTTCCAGCACCCCGACATCCAGACCACGGTGCTGGGCGACCTGCAACGCGACCCGGCGGCGCCTGCCGCGCTGGCCAGGGCAGATGGCTTGTTGCTGATACGAGAGCGCACGCCAATCGACGCCGCCTTTCTGGCACGCTACCCGCAGCTCAAGTTGATTAGCCAGACCGGCAAGCTGGCGCGTAACGTGGACGTGGCGGCCTGCCGGCAAGCCGGCGTGGTGCTGATGGAAGGCAACGGTAGCCCGATAGCGCCAGCCGAGCTGGCCTGGCTGCTGATGATGGCCGCACGCCGCCAACTGTTGCCGGCGGTACAAGGGCTGTACGCCGGCCAGTGGCAAACCAGTCTCGGCCGCGCCATGCACGGCGATACGCTGGGCATTCTGGGTTTTGGCAAGATCGGCCAGCGCGTGGCCGGCTTTGCCCGGGCCTTCGGCATGCAGGTGGTGGTGTGGGGCAGCGAGCGAGCCCGCCAGGAGGCGATCGCCCTTGGCTACCACGCCGCTGACAGCCGGGCCGATTTCTTTAGCCGCTGCGACATCGTCAGCGTGCACCAGCGCCTGGCACCAGCCACCGCGGCCAACATCGGCGCCGACGACCTGGCGCTGATGAAGCGGGACGCGCTATTCGTCAACATCAGCCGCGCCGAGCTGGTGGCCGACGGCGCACTGTTGGCCTCACTGCAAGCAGGCCGGCCCGGCTTTGCCGCGCTGGACGTGTTTGAACAAGAACCGGTATACGACCCCGCCCACCCGCTGCTGCAACTGCCGAACGTGCTGTGCACACCACATCTGGGCTACGCCGAGCAGCACAGCTACGCCCAGTACCTGGGCCAGGCTTTCGACAATGTGGTGCGCTATCTGCGCGGCGAGCGCGACCACCTGCTGGCCGTCAGCGCGTGATGCACTGGCGGCTGGTATTGCTGGCGCTACTCAGCCTGCCACTGCAGGCAGCCACGCTGCGCTTTGTCGGTACCGACTTTCCGGGCATTCTGCACTCAGGCACGCCACAGCCCTACGGCCTGGCGGTAGACGTGATCAACGCCGTGTGCCAGCGCGAACAGCTGGATTGCCGCATTGCGCTGCTGCCGTGGCTCCGCGCGCAATCGGCCGTGCAGTACGGCCAGGCCGACGTGCTGATCGGGCCGTACCGCAACCGCGAGCGCGCCCGCTTCCTGCAGTTTTCGCGTTACCCGCTGTACGTTGATACGCTGTACTGGTACCGGTTGGCTAACCGCCCGCTGGCCTGGAACGGCGACTTTGCCAGCCTGGCCGGCTTGCGCCTGGGCCTTACCCGTGGCTGGACGC
Source organism: Vogesella aquatica (assembly GCF_028548455.1). Lineage (GTDB taxonomy): Bacteria > Pseudomonadota > Gammaproteobacteria > Burkholderiales > Chromobacteriaceae > Vogesella > Vogesella aquatica. The sequence goes on along the minus strand of NZ_JAQQLF010000004.1, from coordinate 200,331 downwards.
TGGGACAAGGCTATGAAAGCACCAAACAGCAGCTGGATGTCGACATTGGCGACACGCTGGAACAAGGCATGGCCAAGCTGCAACGGCACCGGCTGGACCTGATCGCCAGCAACGAGCGTACCGCACGCGCCGTGCTGGCCCGCCTGGGCCAGCATAATGTGCTGCCCTTGCTGCCGGCCATCAGCCAGCAAGGCGGCTTCTTCGGCTACGGCCTGCATACGCAGGGCCGGGATGAGCCTGCCCGCTTCGAACAGGCGCTGTCGCGGCTGGCGGAAAGCGGCGAGCTGGCGCGCCTGAGCCTGCGCCACGGCCTGGCCTACCCTGGCAAAAATACCAACTGGCCAGACTACCTGAGCCAGCTACCGTAAACTGGTGGCTATTTGCCGCGCTGCGGCCAACCTTCCGTGGAACCCTGCCATGCCTGCTACCGCCTTGCTTGTTATTGACTTCCAGTACGGCCTGATCGACATGCCGCCGCTGGCCACCCGCGGCCCGGAAACCCTGTCCATGCTGAACCGGCTGATCGCCCATGCCCGCAGCCAGGGGCACGAGGTGATTTTCATCCAGCATTACGCCGACGACCTGCCGCGCGGCAGCGAAGCCTGGCAGCTGCACCCTGGCCTGGCACGGCTGGGCAGCGATGTGGTCATTGAAAAAACCGCCTGCGACAGCTTTCTGGACACCAGCCTGCGCCAGTACCTGGACAGCCGTGGCATCGAAAACCTGTGGGTAGGCGGCTACGCCAGCGACTTCTGTGTTGATACCACCGTGCGCCGCGCCGCCTCCATGGGTTACGCCGTTACCGTGGTGGCCGACGCCCACACCTGCAAGGACCGCCCCTACGTGAGCGGCGAAGCCTTGGTGGCGCACCTGAACTGGCTGTGGGCCAATATGGATGTGCCGGGCAATATGATCCGCGTGCTGCCGCTGGACGAGCTGGCCGCCGATGCGGGCTGACTGGCGCACGCTGCTACCCGACCTGGCGGCCAACCTGTTGCTGCCGTGGTGGGTGTACGACGCCTGCCTGCCCGCCTGGGGCGAGCGTGGCGCGCTGTTGTGGTCCGCCTTGCCGCCTTTGCTGTGGAGCCTGTGGGAGCTGTACCGCTACCGGCGGCTGGATGCGCTAAGCATCGTGGTGTTGGGCGGCATCGGCCTGTCGCTGCTAGCCGCCTGGGGCGATAGTGACGCGCGCTGGTTGCTGGTGCGCGAGTCGATGGTAGGCGGCGCCACCGGGCTGGTGATGCTGGCCAGCGTGGTGTGGCGCAAACCCTTGCTGGCCGTGCTGGTGGCGGCCGCGGCCAGACGGCAGCCGGATAGCCCCGCGGCGGCGCTGCTGGCCAGCCCCACACCACGGCTGACGCGGCTGTGGCGCGACCTTACCGTACTGTGGGGTGGCGGCCTGATCGGCGAATGCGGGCTGCGCAGCTGGCTGGCTTTTCACTGGCCCATTGCCCGTAACGTGGCGCTGGGCCCGTGGCTCAGCTACGGCTTGCTGGCCCTGCTCATGCTGGCCGGTCTGCTGTGGGGGCGCCGCCTGGCGCGGCAGCCGCTGCCGGCCTGAAACCGGCGCAAAAAAGCCTGCCGGTGGTAACGGGCAGGCTATGGCTGGCAGCGCAGGCGCTTCAGCCCGCCTGCTCCAGCTGCGGCTCGCCCATGATGGTAGAGGCGTCCACGATGCGGCCATGCTGTACGCGGTAGATCATGGTCATCGCCACCTTGCCGCGCCCGGCCGGAAAGTTGCGGGTGACCACTTCCTCGTCTATTACCACCTCGCCGATCACCACTCGGCGCAGCAGCTGCGCGTGCAGATCCGGCTCGGCAAAGCGCAGCTTCATGCGCTGGCGAATCTCGTCATGCCCCTGCGCCACCAGCGTGGCCGGGTACTGGTACATGCACGCGTCCTGCGCATAGCAGGCCAGCAGTGCATCCAGATTCTTGGCGTTGTAGGCATCCAGCTGTGCCTGAATCACGTGTTCGGGGCTCATCTTTCCTCCAGGTGCAGGGCTGCGCGGGCGCGGATATCGGCCAGGGTTTCGTCTACCAGCAGACGGCCGTTTTCCCACACCACGTGCATTTGCAGGTCGATATCGGAGACACGCTCCAGTGTGTTCACGCCCCAGGCGGCGCGGCTGTCGCGCGCGGCCACCACACGCCCCCCCAGCGAACGTTTGCCGGGGTCGGTGACCGGGTCTTTGAATACATCGCGCCATTCGCCGTTGATGCAGATAGCCGAGCACTTCAGTGCCATCTTGTGGGTATCGCGGTCCAGCTTTTGCAACAGCTCGGCGCCCATGCCGAAAGCCACGTTGTCGGCGCTATAGCCCAGCTTGGCCAGGCGCGACAGGATGGCGTCGATACTGGCCAGATTCACGCCGTCGCCCTGGATCACGCGCACATGGTTCAGCACACGGTAACCCTTGCTGTTGACGGTGGTACCGAACGATGCGGCCAACCTTTCCACCACTTCGGCCACCACTTGCACCGGCTCGCCGGAGTCCGGGCGGATCACCACGGTGGCGCCGCTGTCTATCACTTGCTGGCGCAGGCGTTCGCCCCACAGCTCGCTCACGGCGTGGAACACGTCGTAGCTGTCGCTCACCACCGCCAGCAGCGCGCCGGGCTTGGCAAAACGGGTCAGCATATTGGCAAAGGCTTCGCCTTCCTGCGCACGGCCCCAGGCGGTGATGGTGGAGTGCTCGGCCGCCGGGATGGAAAACGCGGCACACGGCTCGTGGTAGTGGCGGCGGGCGGCCACCAGCGCGGCCAAGGTGTCGCTACCCTGGAAGTTCACCAGGTGGGCCAGGCCGCCGATTTCCGAGCTTTCGTAGCTGGATACGCCGCGGGCGCCAAAATCGTGCAGCTTGAACGGCAGGCCGGACAGGTCGTCGGCAGTCTGTTGCAGGTAGCGGCGGATGATTTCCTTGGCACGGAAGCTGCGCGTGGCCACGCTGATGGGGTACCACACGCGCAGCAAGGCGGTCTCCAGGAACGACACCACCCAGAACAGCTCGGGGTCGGTGGATTCGATGGTAATCATCGGAATGCCGGTAGGGATCAGCTCGCCTTCGGCCACCGCGCGGATGCGTACCGGCCAGTAGCCGTCGTGCTGCTGCACGATGCGCTCGAAACCGGCGCGGTTGAACGGCAAGCCGTGCAGTGCCACCACCGCCTCGGCCTCATCGATGTGCTCGCGGGTAATGCGCTGGCTCAGGTAATCCTTCAGCAGGCTTTGCAGGCCGAAAAACAACACATGCGACGCCGTGCCACCCCGTGCCGCCACGTAGGAGTACATACCCTGCGTGCCGGGCGGGTACTGCGCCCAGTGGCTGAGTTTGTAGGAGTCGCTGTTGAGGATGGGATTAATGATCATGGTATGGGCACAGCATGGGTAAACGACCCCTAGCATACGCTGCCGAAACGGTAATGTCATAGTGCGCGGTTTGTAAGCAACTGGCGGGATGGCATACCATCAACCCATCGTCCTTCGGACTCGCGAAAGATCCGCCCCCATGGCGCACCACCCGAACCAGTTTGACCTGCTACGCACACGGCGCTTCGTCCCGCTATTCATCACCCAGTTTTTTGGCGCGTTCAACGACAACTTGCTGAAAAACGCCGTGGTAGTGCTGATCAACTTTCACGGCATGCAAATGCTGGGGCTGGCGCCCGAGCTGATGATCCAGCTGGCCGCCGCGCTGTTCATCCTGCCCTTCTTCCTGTTTTCCGCCACCGCTGGCCAGCTGTGCGAGAAGTACGACAAGGCGGCGATAGCCAGGGTGGTCAAGCAGATGGAAATCGCCATCATGCTGGTGGCGGCGCTGGGTTTCTGGCTGCATAACGGCGTGATCCTGATGAGCACCATCCTGCTGATGGGTATCCATTCCACGCTGTTTGGCCCGCTGAAGTTCAGCGTGCTGCCGCAATACCTGAAGCCGCAAGAACTGGTAGGCGGCAACGGCCTGATCGAAATGGGCACCTTCGTGTCCATCATCCTGGGCCAGGTAGCCGGCACCGTACTGGTGAATGCCGACCCGAGCCGCGTCACGCTGATCGCCGCCCTGCTGGCCTGCGCGCTGGCCGGCTATGCCTCGGCCCGCGCCATGCCGCCGGCACCGCCTACCGCGGCCGGCTTGCCGATAGACTGGCACTTCGGCCGCCAGACCTGGGCCATCATCCGCGAAGCCAAACAGAACCGCGCCGTGTGGCTGTCGCTGCTGGGTATCTCGTGGTTCTGGTTCCTGGGCGCCATTTACCTGTCCAAGCTGCCCACCTACGCCAGCGATGTACTGGGCGGCGACGCCAGTGTCTATACCCTGCTGATGACACTGTTTTCGCTGGGTGTGGGTGTCGGCTCGATGCTGTGCGAGAAACTATCCGGCAGCAAGGTAGAGCTGGGCCTGGTGCCGTTTGGCTCGCTGGGCCTGTGCCTGTTCGGCATCGACCTGTACTTTGCCACCCCGGTGGCCGCCGCGCAGACGCTGGACTGGCTGGCATTTGTGCGCGACATCGGCCACTGGCGCCTGATGGCAGACTTCACCCTGATCGGCATCTTCGGCGGCTTCTACATCGTGCCGCTGTACGCGCTGATCCAGAGCCGTGCCGCACCGGCATTCCGCTCGCGCGCCATCGCGGCCAACAATATCCTGAACTCGCTGTTCATGGTGGCCAGCGCCGTCTTTGCCGCCATCCTGGCAGGCATGGGGGTGAGCATTCCTAGCGTGCTGCTAATCGCCGCCCTGCTCAACCTGCTGGTCGCCGCGTACATCTACAGCCTGCTGCCGGAATTCATGATGCGCTTCCTGGTGTGGATCGCCACCCACACGCTGTACCGCATCCGCCACGAAGGGCTGGAGCACATCCCGGAAGAAGGCCCGTGCGTACTGGTCTGCAACCACGTCAGCTTCATGGACGCGCTGATTCTGGCCGGCGCCGTACGCCGCCCGGTACGCTTCGTGATGGACCACCACATCTTCAAGGTACCGCTGCTGAACTTTGTGTTCCGCACCGCGCGGGCCATCCCCATTGCACCGGCCAAGGAAGACCCGCAAGCCAAGGCCCGCGCCTTTGACGCCGTAGCCGCCGCGCTGGCCGAGGGCGAAGTGGTGTGTATCTTCCCCGAGGGCAAGATTACCTACGACGGCCAGATCAACCCGTTCAAGAGCGGCATCGAAGAAATTGTGGCGCGCACACCGGTACCGGTGATACCCATGGCGCTATGCGGCATGTGGGGCAGCTTTTTCTCGCGCCGCTACGGGCCGGCCATGCTGAGCTGGCCACGCCGCGCCTGGTCGCACATCGCCCTGAAAGCCGCTGCGCCGGTACCGGCGGCACATGTCAGTGCCGCCGGCCTGCAACAAGCCGTGAGCCAGCTGCGCGGCGACTGGCAATAGCCACGCGGTGGCACCGCCCAAAGCTTGCGGCCAACCTTGGGCTGTGCCACAGTGTCAAACATAATCAACAGCTTGTACCAAGATACCAATACAGAGGAGTAGGGCCGTGTCGAGCGCCAATGAGATTGTGTTATTTCACCACCAGGACATTACCCCGGATACCTTTGCCGCCCCGCAAGAACGCCGTCTGAGTGGCGAATGCGAACAAAGTGTAGAGCTGCACTACAGCGACCCTAGCGGCCAATTTCATGCCGGCCTGTGGTCGGGTGGTGTCGGTGCCTGGCGCGTAAAGTATACCGAGTGCGAGTTCTGTACCCTGCTGGAAGGCCATGTCCGCTTGCTGGGCGATGATGGCAGTGTGGCGGATATCCGCGCCGGCCAGCATTTTGTGATTCCGGCCGGTTTCGAAGGGGTATGGGAAGTGCTGGAACCCGCCAAGAAAACCTTTGCCGTGTTCGAAGAAGACCGTTTGGCAAACAAGGAATAAGCCGCCAAAATAGCGACCACGAAAAAGCCCCTGTCATCACGGCAGGGGCTTGTTGACTTTAGCCACTCAGAACTTCTCGTTTTCCAGCAGGTAGCGCCACTGACCTTGCTGCAAGTCGCCCAGACGCACGCGGCCGATGCGGATGCGGTGCAGGCGCTCGATTTCCAGCCCCACGGCAGCGCACATGCGCTGGATATGGCGGCGCTGCTGCTGGCGCAGCACAAAGCACAGCTGGCGGTCACTCTGGCGGCTGACACGGGCGGCGTCCAGCGTGTCGCCGTCGGCCTGCACGCCTTTGCCCAGCGCGGCCAACTGTTCGGCCGAGGCAGGGGTTTTCAGCCATACCAGGTATTCCTGTTCGCACTCGCCGGCCAACAGCTTGCGTGCTACGCGGCCGTCTTGCGTCAGCACCAGCAGGCCGGACGCATCAACGTCCAGCTTGCCCGCCGCCGCCAGCTTGTGCTGGTGCTTTTTCAGGAACATCACGCCAGAGCGGTCTTGCTCGGCGCGGGTTTCCGGCTTGACCAAAAGCCAGGCCGGGCGTTCGCCCTGCATCTCGGCCGGGCCGCTGACAAAGCCTACCGGCTTGTGCAGCAAGATGGTTACACGTTCGGCCTGTACGTTCAGTGCACCGTTTTCCAGGGTCACGGTCTGCTCCGGGCGCACGCGGCTACCCAGCACGTTTACTACTACGCCATCTACTTTTACCAGCCCCTGCTCGATAAATTCGTCCGCTTCGCGGCGGGAGCACAAACCCAGCTCGGTCATGCGTTTGGACAGGCGGATGGTGTTGTCGTCGCTCATGGCGCATACCTCTAAACATTCAAGCGGGGATTATCGCCGCTTTTACCGCTGGCGCGGTGGCCAATACCGCTCCGGCAGCAAAAGCAGCTGCAAAAAACCCCCTCGGTATACCCGAGGGGGCTGTCAGCCTGAGCATGCTGGCTAATTCAGAACGCTGCCGACACACCGGCATACGCACCGTCAGCCAGCTTGATATTGCGGCGGCCGTCTTCACGCTTGACCTCTACCGTGCGGTAGCCCACTTCGATACCCACCATTTTCAGCGGGCTCCAGCGTACGCCGGCCATGGTATCGGTGACTTGTGTAACCGTACCACTGCTGGCACCGGCACCGGCGTAAAAGCCGTGTACGAACGCTTCGGCACTCATCGGCAGGTCCACCGTCAGGCGGCCGCCAGCCATCGCGGCGCTGGCCGGGCCATTGGCTTCCAGGTACACCAGCTTGCCGCCCAGGTCCACGCGCAACAGCATGGGTACCGGCAGGCCGACCATCACACCGGCGGCGCCAAAGCTGGGCTTGTTCCCCTGGCTGTCCTTGTTGTCCGACTTGATGTAGTCCAGCGCCAGGCCAGGGCCCAGGCCGGTAGGCATGCGGGTTACAAAGCGGTATTCGCTGCCCGCAGCGATCGTGGTGTCACCGGCATGGGCGGCAAGAGGCATAGCCAGCAAAGCGGCGGCCAACAGGGTGTATCGTGTCATTATCGTTATCCGTTAATCATGAAGAGCGCCGCCATATTACGCGCTCGCCTGCTGTGTCTCCAGTGCTTCGATGCGCTGCAACATCAGCGCTAGCTGCGCCTCCAGCTCGGCGACGCGCTCCGCCAGTGCGGCATCGCCGCCCTGTGGCGCGAGGTTGGCCGCCGACACGGCCAAGGCTGGCGGATGCAGCAGATGCACCCAGCGCGCCTCGCGCTCGCCCGGCTGGCGCGGCAGCTTTTCTACCAGTGGCGGATATTTGTCGGCCAGCGCGGCCAGGGCGGTTTCCACTTCGTCCACGCTGGAAAAGCTGTAGACACGGCCGGCACGGGTACGCAGCTCGGCGCTGGTCTGCGCGCCACGCAGCAGCAGCAAGCACAGTGCGGCCAACCTGGCGCCGTCAATATTCCAGGCGTAGTTCAGCCGGTGCTCGTATTTGGCCACGCGGCTGCCAGCCGGGATACGCTCGGCCACCAGTTTTTGCGCCATCAGCTCGTCCAGCGCACTGCTGATATCCGCCTCGCTCAGGCTTAGCACCGGGTCGCGGCTGGTGAGCTGGTTGCAGGCAGACTGCAAGGCATTCAGGGTGAGCGGGTAGCTGTCGGGCGTGAGCGCCTGTTTTTCTATCAGTGCGCCCAATACGCGCACGGTGTGCGGATGCAAAGTCAGATTGTCCATACCGGCACCTGTGTGGGTGAAATGCAGGGTTGAAATGGCAATAAATGAATGCATCATCGCACCGCTACCGCTTGCGGCCAAGCCTGCCTTGACAGTACCCGGCAGATTGCGCACCCTTGCGCGGTTTTGTACTGGCAGCAGGGGGCAGGAATGAAGCGCGTGGATCTTCTCTTGGTAGAACAGGGCCTGGCCCCGTCGCGTACCGCAGCACAGCAGCTGATCGAGGCCGGCCGCGTCAGCGTGGCAGAGGGTGCGGGCACGCGCCTTATCGGCAAGGCCAGCCAGAAACTGCCCGACGACGCGGTATTCCATGTGGTGCCGGACGAGGCCGACCGCTATGTATCACGCGGCGGCCTGAAAATGGCCGGGGCGCTGGCCGCCGCCGGCCTGCACGATATCCAGGGCTGGCGTGCGCTGGACGTGGGGCAATCCACCGGCGGCTTTAGCGACTGCCTGCTGCAAGCCGGCGTATGCCGTGTGGTGGGTGTGGATGTGGGCCACGACCAGTTGGCCGCACGCCTGCGCAACGATGCGCGTATACGCTATTTCGAAGGGGTGAATGCCCGGGCCCTGGACCACGCCGCCCTGCTGGCGGCCAACGATGGCGAAGCCTTCGATCTGATGGTGTGCGATGTATCGTTTATTTCGGTGGCGCTGATCTACCCGTCGGCGCTGCCCTTGATCCGCCCGGGTGGCTATCTGCTGGGCCTGGTGAAACCGCAGTTCGAAGTTGGCCGCGAGGGCCTGGGCCACGGCGGTATCGTGCGCGATAGCTCGCTGTATGCCGGCGTGGAAGACAAGATCAGCCGCTGCGTGGCCGAGCTGGGCTTTGACAAGCTGGGCTGGTTCGATAGCCCGATCAAGGGCGGCGACGGCAACCACGAGTTTTTCATCCTGGCGCGCCGCCGCTAGCTTATGCCGCAGACACACTGCGGCCAACCTTAACCTGCGCTTGGCGCTGCGTTGTCGTCGTCTTCCGGGTTACGCACTACCAGCAGGGGCAAGGTACTTTTGCGCAGTACAGACTCGGCAAAACTGCCCAGCAGCAGGTGGCGCCAGCCGCGATGGCCGTGGGTACCGATCACCAGCAAATCCGCCCCGGCTTCTGCCGCAAAATCTACCAGCTGCGCGGTGGCCGCCTCGCTACCCTGCGGTGCTTCCAGCAGCTGCTGGCTGGTGTCTTTTACGCCATGTTGCCGTGCGTAGTCCGCCGCTTCATCCAGTACGGACTGTCCTTGTTTTCTGGCCTCGTCGTACAATGCTTGCGTATCCAGCAGGCCCGCACTGTCTACGGCAAAATCGTGCAGGCAGATGACATGCACCAGGGAAAGATGGCTATTGGCCGCTGCGGCAATACGCACGGCTTCAACCAGTGCCGGGCGGGCGTTATGGCTGCCATCCAGTGCAATAACGAGGTGTTTGTACATGAAACTCTCCTTGGCAGTGGGTGTCTGATGCTTACCCAGATTGTGCTATACGCGCGCAGTAGTGCCCTATCACTGCGTGAGTCTTGCTTGATCTGGTACAAATGCTTTCGATGTAGTACTTCTACTAATAATCAAACCGGAGTAATTCAATTATCATGACCGGCAGTTTATTTAGCGGAGGCTGACGTGCTGGGAACCTTCATTCTTGTCGTCTGTTTTTTTCTTGCCGGTCTGATCTGGTTCTTTTACCACCAAGGCAAAAAGCAGAAAAGCAATCCCCCCAGCCGTACACAGTACGCCGCGCATACCCAGCGCCGCGTGCTGCCCCCTACCAGCCACATGACAGGCGAAGCCTACGGCAAGCTACTGCGTGCCGCGCAAGGCGACCGCCAGCAAGTCGAACTGTGGATTGTCGAGGCGCAGTGCAATCTGACTGGCCGCACACGCAGCGAAATCATCGAGCTGCTGGCCAAAGAACGCTAAGACAGGGATACCGCGCAAACCCAAAACGCCCCGCACCATGCGGGGCGTTTTGCTTGCGGCCTATCAGGCCAGGACACCAAGATAGCGGCGCTCCCAAGCGGTGATTTCGTTGTGAAAGCTGGCAAGCTCCACCTCTTTTACCGCGACATAAGCCTCGCTGAACGCCGCGCCAAACAGCAAGCGGGCCGCCTCGCCTTGCTGCATGCGTGCCAGTGCCGCATCCAGGGTGCGTGGCAGCGCATCGCCACAGTCGGCCTGCAAGAAAACGTTTCCGCTCACCGCCGGCGTAGGCTGCAAGCCCTGCTCCATGCCCAGCAAACCCGCGCCCAGGCTGGCAGCCAGCGACAGGTATGGGTTGGCGTCGCAACCTGGCAAACGGTTTTCCACGCGACGGGCCTGCGGCGCAGACAGTGGTACCCGCAAGCCCACCGAGCGGTTGTCTACCCCCCAGCTCAGGTTCACCGGTGCCGCCAGGTTTTTGACAAAGCGCCGGTAGGAGTTGGGACTAGGACAATACAGCGGCATCAGCTCGGCCAGATAGCGCTGCATGCCGGCAATAAAACCGTAAAACAGCTGGCTTTCGCTGCCATCGGGCTGGCTGAAAATATTGCGCCCGTCGCGGTCTACCACGCTCTGGTGCAGGTGCATGGAACTGCCAGGCTCGCCCGCCAGCGGCTTGGCCATGCACACCACATTCAGGCCGTGCTTGTTGCCGGTTTCTTTTAGCAGCGTCTTGAACAGGAAAGTCTGGTCGGCCAGCGCCAAGGCATCGCCATGCTTGAGGTTGATCTCGAACTGGCTAGGCCCCATCTCGTGTACCCAGGTATCGGTAGCGATACCCAGCAGCTCGCAGCCGCGATAGACATCATCGAAAAAGGCTTCCAGATCGTTGAGGGTGCTGAAGCTGAACGAGTCGAAACCGCGCTCGCGCCGGCCACTGCGCAAGGCTGGTGGCTGGAACGGGGCATCACTGTCCGGGTTGGCCGCAAACAGATAGAACTCCAGCTCTGGTGCCACCACGGGTGTCCAGCCGTGACTGGCGTAGCGCTGTAGCACCTGTTTCAACACCGTACGCGGCGCCAGCGGCGACAGGCTACCATCGTGATCGACACAATCGCACAGCACCAGTGCACGTGGCGTAGTCGCCCAAGGCAGCTGGCGCAGGGTGGCCATGTCGGGCAACAGGGTAACATCGGGGTCTTCTTCACCGTAAAAGCGGTAATCGGGAAACTCGCCAATGCAGCTCTGGATAGCAACGGCACGCGCAATGCGCAGCTGCTGGCCATCGATAAACGCCTGGCGCGGCAAGGTCTTACCACGTGCAAAACCGGTTACGTCAGCAAAAGCCAGCTCGACATCACGAACACCCAGCTGGCTCAACCATAGCGCCTGCTCGGGGTGTGGTACGGGGTGGGACATGCGGCATCTCTCCTGTTATGTGCCGTGCCAGGGTGGCTGGCAGGCATGCTATGCAAAGAGTATGCACGCAGCAATTCCGCAATCAAGCATATTGTTCCGCCAAGCAGAACTGTTTAAAAAATTAAGCTTAAAGCCTGGTCTACCCGGGTATTCACGCCACAGTGGGCCTTGGACTACTGCAAGGCAGAACACTGGTTACGGCCCATGCGTTTGGACGCGTACATGGCCTGATCGGCACGGCGCAACCAGTCGTGCAATGTATCGCCGTGGCGCAACTGGGTGATACCGAATGAGGCCGTTACCGGCAAGCACACCGGCTGCTGCAACAGCGGTTCTGCGGCCAACTGTTCGCACAGCCGCCGTGCCAGCTGGGCGGCATCGTCCAGCCGCATACCCGGCAACAGGATGATGAACTCCTCGCCCCCAAAGCGGGCCAGCAGGTCTGCCGGCCTGAGCCGTGCGTCCAGCCGGCGGGCCATGGCAACCAGGACATCGTCGCCAATGTCGTGGCCATAGGTATCATTGATTGCCTTGAAGAAGTCGATATCCAACATAATCAGGCTGCAGATCACTTGCCCGCTTTCCCATTTCGCCAGATTGTCGTTCAAAGCGGCAATCGCTGCCCGCCGGTTGGGTAGCTGGGTCAGCTCGTCCTGATGGGCCATACTGCGAATGGTGCCAAGAGCAAGCTGCAAACGGCAATGCTCTTCTTGCAAGGCGGCAAGTGACTGTTCTGCGCGCATATTGGCATCCAGCAGCTCTTCGGCAAGCAGCCGGGCCTGCAAAGCTGCGCCCACCCCTCTTACCAGCTGACGGTTGACCACGCCACTGTAAACAATCAGCAGCAAAGCGTACAAAGCGCCGGCCATCGCCACATACACGTCCAGCGGTTGGGGGTGAAATACGGCGTACAGCAAGATCGGCAGATAGATTCCCAGCAGAAAAGCCACCACCGATGTCCAGAACATGGAGTGCACCAGCACCACCATGGCGCAGATACCGCTGAGAATGATGTACAGCATCATGCCGAATATCGGCGTGGCAATGGGTATCAGAAACCAGACACTGGCTCCCCAACCCAGCCCCAGCAGCGCTTTGGCCCCCAGCTGCAGACGTACCCAGAGCTGTTTATTAGCTGGCTGCGCCTCGGTGAGTGCCTGCGGCAGACAGCAGGCCAGGTTAAGTATGACGATCAGGGTAATCAGCACACTCCAGACATACAACGGCTGCAGGTCTGCCAGGTGCTCGGCGTGACTCAGGTAGAGCAAGAGTGCCGCCGCCACCGGCGTGGACAAACTGGCCACAAAGCCACGCCTGGCTACCAACCGGATGCGCTCGCCGAGCAAGGCATCGGCAAGGAGATGGTCGTCTACTTGTACTTTCGCAGACATGCTGCCCCCTTGTGCAGAACGGGCCGGCATCCGCCAGCCACGATGAGCGGCACACTATAGGGCCCGGCCACGGCGGGCGAGCCTGCGCTTATGGCGGGCGCGAGTGCTTTGTCGTGCCGGGGCAGCCTTGCTGGCTACCCCGTTTACATCATGGCTGCTTGCAGCTAGCTACGTACCTGGCCATCGCCCAGCACGATCCACTTCTGGCTGGTAAGGCCATGTAAGCCGACCGGGCCACGGGCATGGATTTTGTCGGTAGAAATACCGATTTCGGCACCCAGCCCATACTCGAAACCATCGGCAAAGCGGGTACTGGCGTTCACCATCACGCTGGCCGAATCCACCTCGCGCAGGAACTGGCGCGAGCGGGCGTAATCGTCGGTAATGATGGCGTCGGTATGGTGGCTTCCGTAGTGGTTGATGTGCTCGATGGCATCGTCGATACCACCGACCACCTTGATGGCCAGAATCGGCGCCAGATACTCTGTGCCCCAGTCATCGGCCGTCGCGGCCACCACCTTGTCACCCAGAATGCCGCGCGTGCGTTCGCAGCCACGCAGCTCTACGCCCTTTTCCCAGTACGCTGCGGCCAACCTTGGCAGGATGAACTCGGCAAAGGCGGTATGCACCAGCAGGGTTTCCATGGTGTTACACGTGCCGTAGCGGTGCGTCTTGGCGTTCAGCGCGATATTGAAGGCTTTTTCCGGATTGGCCGTGTCGTCGATATACACATGGCAGTTACCGTCCAGATGCTTGATCACCGGCACGCGGGCATCACGGCTGATGCGCTCGATCAGGCCCTTGCCGCCACGCGGCACAATCACGTCGACAAACTCGGTCTGGGTAATCAGCTCGCCCACGGCGGCACGGTCGGTGGTTTCCAGCACCTGTACCACGTGCTGCGGCAGCCCGGCCACGCGCAGACCTTCGTGCACGCAGGCGGCAATGGCCTGGTTGCTGTGGAAAGCTTCCGAGCCGCCACGCAGGATCACCGCATTGCCCGATTTCAGACACAGGCCGGCAGCGTCGGCGGTGACATTGGGGCGCGCTTCGTAAATGATGCCGATCACGCCCAGCGGTACGCGCATCTTGCCCAGCTGTATGCCGGACGGGCGGTAGCTGAACTCGCCCATCTCGCCCACAGGGTCGGGCAGTGCGGCAATCTGGCGCAGGCCTTCTGCCATGCCGTGTACGGTTTTTTCCGACAGGGTCAGGCGGTCGATCATGGCCTCTTCCAGGCCATTTTTCCGCGCCGCCTCCAGGTCCAGCATATTGGCCGTTACCAAGCGCTCCAGATCGCGCTCGATGGCATCGGCCATGGCGTGCAAGGCCCTATTCTTCTGGTTGGTATCGGCACGGGCTATGGCGCGGCTGGCCTTGCGGGCAGCTTGGCCAACGACATTCATATAATGCTTAACGTCCATGGTCTTGTCCTGAAATACATATGGTGTCCCTAGCTTTCAGAGTACTGCAAAGCAGGGGGATTCGGCCAGTGTTCATATCAAACCCAAGCCGCACTACGCGCATATAGCTTTATAGCAAGCCTTGGTTTTATCGGTATTTATGCAACGCTAACCCATGCCCTGCCAGCCGATGATGCACTGCAAGATTGACCACCACAGCCATTACTCCTTACTTTGTCCGACAAGCAACCGCTTGACAGATGCGCAAGACTATCAGGAGACCGGCATGACCTCGTACCAGACGTTTTACCAGCAATCCATCAACGAGCCCGAAACGTTCTGGGGAAGAGAAGCCGCGCGCATTCACTGGCACAAGCCATTCGACAAGGTACTGGCCTACGATAACCCCCCGTTCCGCGAGTGGTTTGCCGGCGGCCTCACCAACCTCTGCTACAACGCGGTGGACCGCCATCTGGCCGAGCGCGCCGAGCAAACCGCGCTGGCCTATGTCTCCAGCGAAACCGGCATCGAAACCGGCTACACCTTCCGCGAGCTGCACGCCGAAGTAGCCCGCTTTGCCGCCATCCTGCAGGCGCAGGGGGTGGCCAAGGGTGACCGTGTGCTGATTTACATGCCGATGATTCCGGAAGCCATTTTCGCCATGCTGGCCACCGTGCGGCTGGGGGCTATTCACTCTGTGGTATTCGGCGGCTTTGCCCCGGCCAGCCTGGCCACCCGCATCGAGGATGCCAGCCCGACAGTACTGGTGACCGCCGATGCCGGCATGCGCGGCGGCAAAGTCATCCCCTACAAACCGCTGGTGGACGAGGCACTGGGCTACGCCGGCGCCAGCGCACCGGCCAAAGTGATTGTGGTGAACCGCGGCCTGGCCGAAGCACCGATGATGAAACCGGGGCGCGACCTGGACTACGACACGCTGCGCGACGCCCACCTGCACGACCGCGCCGACGTAACGTGGGTCGAGTCGAGCCACCCCAGCTACATCCTGTACACCTCTGGCACTACCGGAAAGCCCAAGGGTGTACAGCGCGATACCGGCGGCTACGCCGTGGCGCTGGCCGCCAGCATGGATTACATCTACGGCGGCAAGCCGGGCGAGTGCTACTTTTCCACCTCGGACATCGGTTGGGTAGTGGGCCACTCGTACATCGTGTACGGCCCGCTGATCAACGGCATGACCACGCTGGTCTACGAAGGCCTGCCGGTGCGCCCCGACGCCGGCATCTGGTGGCAGCTGGTGGAGAAATACCGCGTCAGCGTGATGTTCTCCGCCCCCACCGCCATCCGTGTGCTGAAAAAGCAAGACCCGGCGTGGCTGCACAAACACGACCTGTCCAGCCTGCGCGCGCTGTTCCTCGCCGGCGAACCGCTGGACGAACCCACCGCTACCTGGATTGCCGGTGAGCTGAATATCCCGGTGCTGGACAACTACTGGCAAACCGAAACCGGCTGGCCGATGCTGACGCTGTGCAACGGCGTGGAAAAGAAAGACGTCAAATTCGGCAGCCCCGGCCTGCCGGTATACGGCTTCAACGTGAAACTGTTCAACGAAAGCACCGGCCAGGAGGTAGGCCCCGGCGAGAAAGGCGTGATCGGCGTGATTCCGCCGCTGCCACCAGGCTGTATGAGCACGGTGTGGGGCCAGGACCAGCGCTTTGTCGATACCTACTTCAGCCTGTTCAAGGACAAACTGGTGTACTCCAGCTTTGACTGGGGCATCAAGGACGACGACGGCTACTACACCATCCTTGGCCGCACCGACGATGTGATCAACGTGGCTGGCCACCGCCTGGGCACGCGTGAAATCGAAGAAGCCGTCAGCAGCCACAGCGCCATTGCCGAAGTCGCTGTAGTGGGCGTGGAAGACAGCCTGAAAGGCCAGGTGCCCAAGGCGTTTGCCGTGGTGAAAAACCCTGCCCTGCTGGACGACCCGGCCAGCCGTGCCGCACTGGAAAAAGAAGTGATCGCACGCGTGGCGGCGCAGCTGGGCGCCATCGCCAACCCGGCACGGGTGTACTTTGTGAACCAGCTGCCCAAGACCCGCTCCGGCAAGGTGCTGCGCCGTTCCATCCAGGCGCTGGCTGAAGGCCGCGACCCGGGCGACCTCACCACGCTGGACGACCCGGCAGGTATCGAGCAGATCCGCCAGATCATCCAGCAGTAATAGCACGGGCGGCCCATGCCGCCGGCTCCCTTTGGCTCCCCCTGTGTCGAGGCAGCGGGAGTCTTTTTTATAACCGGATAGGCAAACACCCGGCCGTGGCCGGGTGTTGTCGTAGCAAATACGCCCACGCCTTACATCTTGAACGTGGCCACCACCGCGCCCAGGTCCTGGGCGTGTACGCTCAGCTGGCCTGCTGCCGTGGCAGTCCGGTCTACCGTGCCCTGGTTGGTTTCGGTCATGGCCGAAATCACTTCGGCACGCTGGGCGATATCGCGCACCGCCAGCTGCTGTTCGCCCAGCGCCAGCGCTACCGACTCGATATGGCGGCTGATGTTGGCCGCATTGTCGCGAATGCCTTCTATCGCTTCGCTCGCCTTACGGCTTTGCTCTACGCCGTCCTGCGTGGCCGTGACGCTGCCCTGCATGGTGCCCACCACATCGTGCATGCCATGGCTGAGGTTATCAATCTGGCGGCTGATATCCACCGTAGCCTGGCTGGTACGCTCGGCCAGCTTACGCACCTCGTCCGCCACCACGGCAAAACCGCGGCCGCTTTCGCCGGCGCGGGCAGCTTCAATCGCCGCATTCAGTGCCAGCAGGTTGGTCTGGTCGGCAATGTCGTGAATGGTCTGGGTAATGGTGGCAATGGTGCGTGTCTGCGTACTCAAGCCATCCAGTGCCTCGGCCGCACCGGAAATATGGCCGGCAATTCCGCGGATATCGTCGGCCGACTGGCGTATCAGGCCGGCACATTCGCCTACCGCCGTATCGGCGTCATGCGCCTCCTGCTCTACGTAGCGGATCTGTTCGGCCAGCTGGCTGATGCTTTGCAATACTTCTTCTACCGATACGGCAATCGCCCGCGATGCTTCACTTTGCGCGTGCGAGGCATGCTGAACATCGCGCGCCGAGCGCGACAGATCGCCGGCATTGCCTTGTACCTGGCCAGCCAGGTCGCGGATGCGCCCGGTGATGTCACGCAGCTTGTCCTGCATATCCGACAGCGCACCCATCAGGCTGTTTTCGCGCCCTGCCGGAACCCTCAACACATGGCTCAGGTCACCCGCCGCGATATAGCGCGTCTGGCGCATGGCTTCTACCGGCTCGCCGCCCAGGCTACGGAACACGCGACGGTACTGCAGCACGCCCCCAGCCGCTACCAATAGGATCAGCAGGCCACCACTGAGCAGCAAGCTGGTTTGCGCCGAGGCGATCTGCGCTTCGCTATCGCTCACCACCTGCTGCATAGCCTGTTCTACGCGCTGCTGCAGCGCTTCCAGCTTCTTGGTCAGCGCCTCGGCCCGCTCGTCAAAACCGGTACCCGGTGCCTTCATCAGCGCATTACCCGCCTCGCGGCCTTGGCTGATGTAGGCGTCGGCCATTTGCTGGCCTACCTGGTAAAAGGTATCCAGCAGCTGGCGCGTCGCCTGGGCGTCGTCGCCATAGGCTGCATCCAGCTGCTTGAGCTCGTCCAGTTGCTTGACGGCCGCCTGGTAGTGCTCTTTGGCATCGCCAAAACCGTCACGGTCGCCGGTAGCGCTGGCATCGGTCAGAAACTGCTGGATCTGTACTACGTGGAAGCGCAGGTCGGCCATGCGGTCGGCCAGGCCGTCTGCCACCTGATGCTCGTAGCGGCTATTGGCCATGATTTTATTCAGATCGACGGTCACGATAGCCGTCTGGGCAATCGCCAGCAGCACGGTAACGACAACGAAGCTGATCAGCAGCGGGCGCAGTTTGCGCGAGGAGGAAATGGACATTGACGAAGCTTGCAGAAAATTGATGCAGCTATTCTGAAGGTTTTTACCTGGTCTGGCTTGCGCTATCAGGCAGCGATTTGATCTACAGCCAAATTCTGTAAATGGCCTGAGGCTGCCGCACCAGCCAGCAGGAGGGCAGTAGCAGCAGATTGCACCGGCCATTAACCTTGAGCAGGCATGTCATGCCAGAAATCGGGGTGCTGGCACACGCTAATGACAACGAACCAGCACCTTGGTATCAGCCGCGGGCTAGCCGTGCTGCAATGTCTTTTTTACACGACGCATGCCCAGCCACACCAGCAAAGCCACCAGCGGAATGGCCAAGCCGGTCAGCAGCTCGACGTTCAGGTGCAAGCCCATCGCTTTGCCCGCCTTGAACAGATAGCCCAGCAAGCCCACGGCATAGTAAGTCAGCACGCCGACAGACAAGCCCTCTACCGTTTCCTGCAGCCGCAGCTGCAGCTCGGCACGGCGGTCCATACTGGCCAGCAAGGCACGGTTTTGCGCCTCGTGTACCACCTCTACCCGGGTACGCAGCAGGGCGGTGCTACGCTGCAGCCGCGCCATCAGCCGCTCTTGCCGCTGTGCGGCGGTTTCACAGGTTTCCATGGCCGGGGCCAGGCGGCGCTCCATGAACTCGTAAAACGGCTGCAGGCCGGATAACCGTGTTTCGCGCAACTCGGCAATGCGCCGGGCTACCAGCTTGTAGTAGGCACGGGCAGCAGCAAAGCGGTACTGGCTTTGCGCAATCAGCTGCTCGCCCTGGGCGGACAGGTCGGTGAGCTCGTCCAGCATGGCGGCGTCGTGTGCACTTTGCTCTGCCATATGCAGGGTGACGCTGCGCAGCCGGGTACCGAGGCGGTCTAGCTCGCGCATCTGGCGTTTGGCCTCGGGTAGCGCCAGCAGGGCCAGCAGGCGGTAGGTTTCCATTTCGAACAGGCGCTGCATCATGCGGCCGGACTGCGACGGCCCCATGGCGCGGTCGATCACGACATAGCGGCTAAAGCCTTCTGCCAGCCGCGGGTCCGGGTGCAGGCGCAGGTCGGTGTAGGCCACACCGTTGCCATCACCGATTTCGGCACCGATCAGCTCCTGGCCGCCAAACCAGCGCTGGGCAATCTCCGGCGCCGGTGCCTCTTGCGACGCCGGCAGCAGCACGGCGTGCATGGCTACCATGATGGCGCCGGGCAGGCTGCCCAGCCAGTCTGCCGGCAGCCGGTCCAGCGCGGTGCGCTCGAACGGCTCGACAAAGTCGCCACCCAGCACAAAGGTGTAGCGGGCAAATTCGGTATGCAAGGCCCAGCGGATAGTGAGGTCACCGGCCACGCCGGTGTAGTGCATCTGGCCATCGTCCGGCAGCGGCAGGCCCATGCGCTGCAGCAAATCCTGCAAGGCACTGCGCTGCGGCGCTTCGGCTTCATCGAAAAAAAGCGTGAGTGTGGTCAGCCGTGCCGGTGACGGTATGGCGATCGGCGGGCGCGCGTGCGCCTCGTCGTTCAGGCTGCGGCGAAGAGGGTGCGTATTGAGCGTGATCATCTGTTTGTGGAATCCCTGATTGCGAAGCTCTACGGCTTCTGCAAGGCAGCTTACCTGCTGCCACGCTGGCGGGCTAGCCAGGCCGCACAATGCGGCGCTGCCCGCGGCTATACCATGCAAGGATCACGCCAGCATGGCAGGCGTAGCAGTACGCAGGTTGGCCGCGGGCGGGCTAGCGCTCGTTGTCGCTGCCGCGATGGTGGCGCAGCAGCTTGCCCAGCGCTTCTTTCACCACCGGGTTGCGGATCTCGCCAGCCGCACGGGCAAAGGCGTCCAGCCCGGCATCCGATAGCTGGAACGATTTGCCACGCACCGGCTTGGGCGGGGTGGGCAGCACCTTCACGCGCAGGGTCTGCACCGGGTAGCCCTGGCGGGTAAGCGGCGCTACCACGCTATTACCCAACATGCGCAGGCGGGCCGCTACCGTACTGTTGTGCGCATACACCACCAGCTCGCCATCGCGAAAGCACGCTACCTGGCAATGCTGGCCCAGCATGCCGGGCAGCAGGCGCTTGAAGGCACGGTCTAGCTGCAAGATGGCTTGCGCGGCGGCGGTAAGGTCAGCCAGGCGCGCGTCGCGCTTGCTGAACTGGCTCAGTGGCTGGCTGCTCATGGCAAAAGGGCAAAGGCAAAAAAGAATGGATGCCGAGTGTAGCCTATCTGCCAGCAGGCGGCGGCCGAAAAAACAGCCAGCCCGTTCGGGCTGGCTGGCGGCAGCGCATGGCGGTTTGCTTAGGGCAGGACGGTTACCGACGGGCTGCCGGCGGCGACCTCCAGCTTGGTGATGCTATGGGTGGCTGGCAGTGCAGGCGCCGCACCGGCGCTAAGCGTCTTCAGCGTATGGAAGCTGCAGCTGAGCTTGGCCGGCGTGAGCGTCACCAAGGCGTAGCCCTGGGCGTCGGTATGGGCCACCTTCAGCCAGCTATTGAACGTGGTCAGCGTGCTGTTGAAGGTATTGGTGCGCACCCCGCCCTGCTCGGTGTAGATCAGCGGCTTGGTTTTGCCAAAGCTGGCGCTGCTGTCTACCACGCTCTCGAAATAGCTATAGAAAGAGTTGCTGGAAATACCGGCGGTCACCAGGTCCACCATCACTGGCACCGGGCTGGCGGCGTCGTAGTCGTCCATCACGCTGCCGGCAAAGAAGGCGTGGATGTCACCGGTCAGCGCCACCACGTTGGCGATGGCATTGTCTTTGAGGTGCTTCATCAGCGCCTTGCGCTCGGCGTTATAGCCATCCCACTGGTCGGCGTTCAACAGGAACACGTCAAAGAACTGGGCGGCCGGCAGCGCGGCGTCCAGCTGCGGCTTGATACCGGCGTCGAATACCGGGCCGCTAAGCCCTGCGCCCCCCAGCACCACCTTGGTCTGGGTATAGGCCGGTGCGGGCACCTGGGTGGCCTTGTTGGCGGTGGGCACCGCCGCAGCGGCGGTAGTGAGGTCGGCCACCAGCGCCGTCATCAACGCGCCTTGCAGTGCGGCCAACCCGCCGTTGGCCGCAATCAGGCTCTGCACCATCAGGCCGGCTACCGCCTGGGTACCGTTTACCTGCATGCGCAACAGCGATACCTCATTGCCCCACAGCTTCCAGGTGGTGTTGGCCGCGCTCATCTGGTCTTTCCACCACTGGCGCTGGGTGCTGCCCAGAATGGATACCGGGTCCAGGCTGCCGCTGGCCGCGCTCATTTTCTGGCTCTCTACCGTGGCCAGCGTGGACTTGGGCACAAAGTAACGGCTGCCGATCTCGCTACCGGCGCCCACTTCGGGGATCACGTGGTCGGCGCGGTACAGGCGCTGGTCGGTCATCACCAGCGTAGCCAGGTTGCCAAAGCTGAACTGGCGGTAAATCCGGATGTTCTGGAACGACGGGTTGGCCGCATCCAGGCTGACATCGGCCGGCATGTACTCGAACCAGGCCTGGTTGGCATCGCGGCGGCGGCTGGTCACTTTGGCGGCATCTTCACCGGTGGCGTAGTTCTGGCGGTCTTGCCAGGCGTCGTCGCTAAACTCGTGGTCGTCCCATACCGCAATGATGGGGAATGCCGCGTGTAGCGCCTGCAGCCGGCTGTCGCTGCGGTAGGTTTTGTACAGCGTGCGGTAGTCGGCCAGCGTATTGGCGTAGGTGGCACCATCGCTGCGCTTGATGCCGTCTGGCAGCTTGATCTGGCTGTGGCGGTTTTCCACCTTGCCGGTCTGGAACGCTGCGCCCACGGTTTCGTAGATGTAATCGCCCAGGTGCACGACAAAATCCAGGTCTTGCTGCAGCAGCTCGTCAAACGCCGCCCAGTGGTTCACGCTCCAGTCCTGGCAAGAGATAAAAGCAAATTTCAGCTGCGATACCGGCGTACCGGCGGCGGGGGCAGTCTTGCTGCGGCCAACCTGGCTCACGTTGCTGCCGGCACGGAAGCGGTAGTAGTACGTGGTGCCCGGCTGCAGCGCGGTGACCTTATGGCGCACGGTGTAGTCCCACTGCGCCTGCGCCGTTACCGTCACGCTATGCAATACGGTGGCAAAGTTCTGGCTGGTGGCGATTTCGATGGTCACCGGGGTGTCGGCCGCGGCATCGCCCAGGCGAGTCCACAGCACCAGGCTGGCCGGCTGCGGGTCGCCCGAGGCCACGCCCTGCGGAAAACTGTAGCTGCGGGCAGGTTCGCTGCTACCGCCGCCACCGCTGCCAAAACAGCCGGTCAGGCCCAGGGTGGCGGCAGAGGCGGTCAGGAAACTGCCTGCTTTCAGGAATTGTCTGCGATCCATGTGTTTCTTCTCGTGAGTGTTGTTATCTGTCGTTACAACAGGGCGATGCCAAACAGGCTACCCTTGCTGCATGACATGGCGTTTACGCTCATACGTTTGTTTAGAGCAAATAACCTAACACCGCGAATCAGGCGTCAACACTGTTCCAATGCACAGGCTCTTGATACCGGTCAGCAATGCCCCCATTAAAAGAGGGTCTGCCTGTGCTACACTTTTAGCCATTTTTATCGGCCCGCTGGCCGCTGGATGTCCACACGATGATTTCGACGCTTCTCAAGAAAGTATTCGGCAGCCGCAATGAACGACTGCTCAAGCAATATCGCCAGGTCGCCAACCGTATCAACGGTATGGAAGACGCCATGAAGGCACTGTCGGACGAACAGCTGGCGGCCAAAACCACCGAATTCAAAGAGCGTCACGCCAAAGGCGAAAGCCTGGATGCCCTGCTGCCTGAAGCGTTTGCCGTGTGCCGCGAGGCCTCGCGCCGTGTGCTGAACATGCGCCACTTCGACGTGCAGCTGATCGGCGGCATGGTGTTGCACCATGGCAAGATTGCCGAGATGCGTACCGGCGAGGGCAAAACCCTGGTCGGCACCCTGCCGGTGTACCTGAACGCCATCGCCGGCAAGGGCGTGCACGTGATTACCGTGAACGACTACCTGGCCAGCCGTGACGCCGGCATCATGCAAAAGCTGTACAATTTCCTGGGCCTGAGCGTCGGCGTGAACCTGTCGCAAATGCAGCACGACCATAAAAAAATGGCCTACGCCTGCGACATTACCTACGGCACCAACAACGAATTCGGCTTCGACTACCTGCGCGACAACATGGTGTTCAGCCTGCACGAGAAAGTGCAGCGCGAGCTGAACTTTGCCGTGGTGGACGAAGTGGATTCCATCCTGATCGACGAAGCGCGTACCCCGCTGATCATCTCCGGCCCGGCCGAAGACAACGTGGACATGTACCGCGCCATGAACGCCGTACCGCCGCTGCTGAAAAAGCAGGAAGCCGAAGATGGCGAAGGCGACTACTGGGTAGATGAGAAAGCGCACAGCGTGCTGCTGTCCGAAGCCGGCCACGAGCACGCCGAAGCCATCCTTACCCAGATGGGCCTGCTGGCAGAGGGCGATAGCCTGTACTCTGCGGCCAACATCACCCTGATGCACCACCTGAACGCCGCGCTGAAAGCGCACGCGCTGTTCCACCTGGACCAGCACTACGTGGTACAGGACGGCGAAGTGGTGATCGTGGACGAATTCACCGGCCGCCTGATGGCCGGCCGCCGCTGGTCCGACGGCCTGCACCAGGCGGTAGAAGCCAAGGAAGGCGTGCAGATCAACCGCGAAAACCAGACCCTGGCATCGATCACCTTCCAGAACTACTTCCGCCTGTACGGCAAGCTGGCCGGCATGACCGGTACCGCCGATACCGAGGCCTACGAGTTCCAGAACATCTACGCGCTGGAAACCGTGGTCATCCCGACCAACCGCCCGATGATCCGCCAGGACCACCAGGACAAGATCTACCGCTCGGCGCGCGAGAAGTACAACGCCATCATCGGCGATATCAAAGACTGCGTCAGCCGCGGCCAACCTGTGCTGGTAGGTACCACCAGCATTGAAAACTCCGAGCTGATGTCGCAGCTGCTGACCCAGGCCGACATCGCCCACAACGTGCTGAACGCCAAGGAACACGCGCGCGAAGCCGACATTGTGGTACAAGCCGGCCGCCCCGGCATTGTGACCGTGGCCACCAACATGGCCGGCCGAGGTACCGATATCGTGCTGGGTGGTAACCCCGAGCCGGAAATCAAGGCCATCCAGGCCGATGAAAGCCTGTCCGACGCCGAAAAAGACAGCCGCATCGCCGCCATCCGTGCCGAATGGCAAGTGCGCCACGACGCAGTACTGGCTGCCGGCGGCCTGTACATCATCGGTACCGAGCGCCACGAATCGCGCCGTATCGACAACCAGCTGCGTGGCCGTTCCGGCCGCCAGGGTGATGCCGGTGCCAGCCGCTTCTACCTGAGCCTGGAAGACCCGCTGCTGCGTATTTTCGCCGGCGACCGCGTGGCCATGATCATGGACAAGCTGAAGATGCCGGACGGTGAAGCCATCGAACACCCGTGGGTATCGCGCTCCATCGAAAACGCCCAGCGCAAGGTAGAAGGCCGCAACTTCGACATCCGCAAACAGCTGCTGGAATACGATGACGTGGCCAACGACCAGCGCAAAGTGATCTACCAGCAGCGTAACGAAATCCTGGAAGACCAGGACGTGGCCGCCATCATCACCCACATGCGCGAAGGCGTGCTCAGCGACGTGGTCGACCTGCACATGCCGCCGGACTCCATGGAAGAACAGTGGGACCTGCCGGGCCTGGAGCGCACACTGGAAAGCGAATTCCAGCTGCAGGCCCCGGTAGCCCAGTGGATGCAAGCCGAGCAGACGCTGGATATCCCGGACATCAAGCAGCGCATCCTGGACCTGGCCGCGGCCAGCTACGCCGAGAAAGTGGCGCTGGCCAACGAGGAATCCATGCGCCAGTTCGAACACGGCCTGGTACTGCAGATGCTGGACAACCACTGGCGCGAGCATCTGGCTGCCATGGACCACCTGCGTCAGGGCATCCACCTGCGCGGCTACGCGCAGAAGAACCCGAAGCAGGAATACAAGCGCGAAGCCTTCGAGCTGTTCTCCGACATGCTGGAACGTGTGAAACGCGGTGTGGTCAGCGTACTGATGACCGTGCAGGTACGCAGCGAGGAAGACATGGAGGCCGTCGCGCCGCACGAAGTAGCGGGCATGGAAATGCACCACGACGACGCGCCAAGCGCCACCGAGGGCAACCCGTTCTCGCCGGAAGCCCTGGCCTCGCAAGGCCTGCGCGTTGGCCGCAACGACCCTTGCCCGTGCGGCAGCGGCCAACGTTACAAACAATGCCACGGCAAGCTGGCCTGATCGCCACCCTGCCCTGCAAAAACCGGCGCATTATGCGCCGGTTTTTTTACGTCTGCCTGCCACGGCCAGCATCGCAATAAGCGTAAGGAAGCCCTGCCCAAGACAAGGAACGCACCGGGCCAGTGGGCACCAACAAAGCCAGAGCACACAAGCACGTGAAGTGAAGCAGCAACCGGGTTATTGGATAAGAAAAAGCCCGGACGTGTCCGGGCTTTCTTGTGCTCAAGGTTGGCCGCATGCGGCCAACCCGGGCGCTTATGCCAGCAAGCAGGAGGTCTGCGTGGCGGCGGTGACCGCGTGCAGCTTGATCTCTTCTTTCGCGCAACGCTCTACCGCTTTCGGGCAGCGGGTACGGAACACGCAGCCGGACGGCGGGTTGATCGGGCTAGGCAAATCGCCCTGCAGGATCTGGATGGTCTTGTTGCGCTCCAGCTTCGGGTCGGGGATAGGAATCGCCGACAACAGCGCCTGGGTGTACGGGTGGGCTGGTTTGTCGTACAGCGCGTACTTCTCTGCCAGCTCCATTTCACGACCCAGATACATCACCAGGATGCGGTCGGAAATGTGCTTCACCACCGCCAAATCGTGCGCAATGAAGATCAGCGACAGGCCCATTTCGCGCTGCAGCTCTTTCAGCAAGTTGATGATCTGCGCCTGAATGGACACGTCCAGCGCCGATACCGGCTCGTCGCAGATAATCAGCTTGGGTTCCAGGATCAGCGCGCGGGCAATACCGATACGCTGGCACTGGCCACCGGAGAACTCGTGCGGGTAGCGGTTGATCATCTGCTCGCGCAGACCGACTTTCACCATCATGGCGCGTACACGCTTCATGATCTCGTCCGGCGACAGCTCCGGGCGGTGTACGCGCAACGGCTCGCCAATGATCTGGGCAATGGTCATGCGCGGGTTCAGCGACGCCAGCGGGTCCTGGAAGATCATCTGGATATCCTTGCGAACATGCAGCCAGTCTTTATCGCTGCCCTTGCGCAGGTCTTTGCCCATCCACAGGATTTCGCCATCGGTGGCGGGAATCAGGTTGAGGATGGCGCGGCTCAGCGTGGACTTGCCGCAACCGGACTCACCCACCACGCCCAGGGTTTCACCTTCGTACAGATCGAAGCTGACACCGTCTACCGCTTTGAGCGTCCGTTTTGGCGTCCATGGCCAGTCGTTATTCCCTTTTACCTTGAAGTGCACTTTGACATCGCGCACCGATAGCAGCAGTTTCTTCTCAGCCATGGCTCAGCTCCAGTTTCAGTTCAGCCACTGGCTTGTGGCAAGCACGCAATACGGCCGGGTTGGCCGCAGATGGCAGCAGGCCCGGCAGGACGTCTGCGCACTGTGCCGAGGCATGGGCACAACGCTCGGTAAACGGACAGCCTTTAGGCATGTTCGCCATGTTCGGCGGGTTGCCCGGAATGCTGACCAGTGCATCGCCATCGTGATCCAGACGCGGCAACGCGCCCAGCAGGCCTATGGTATATGGGTGGGACGGCTGGTAGAAAATGTCGTTGGCTGTGCCGTACTCCATCACGCGGCCACCGTACATCACCATCACTTTTTCACACAGGCCGGCGACCACACCCAGATCGTGGGTGATCATCACGATGGCGGTACCAAAATCGCGCTGCAGCTCTTTCAGCAAAGTGAGGATCTGCGCCTGTACGGTCACGTCCAGCGCGGTGGTGGGCTCATCGGCGATCAGCACTTCCGGCTCGCACAGTAGGGCCATGGCGATCATCACGCGCTGGCGCATACCGCCGGAGAACTCGTGCGGGTACATATCGATACGGCGAGCAGCCTCGGGGATGCGTACCGCTTCCAGCAGCTCGATGGCGCGCTTTTTGGCCTGCTTGCGGGTCATGCCCTTGTGCAGCTCCAGCACCTCGGTCATCTGGCGCTCTACCGTCAGGTAGGGGTTCAGCGAGGTCATCGGGTCCTGGAAGATCATGGAGATACGGTCGCCACGAATACCGTTGAGCTGTTTCGGGCTCATGGTCAGCAGGTTCTGGCCTTTGTACAAGGCCTCGCCCGTGGGGCGGCCGTTCTTGGCCAGCAGGCCCATCATGGCCAGTACCGACTGGCTCTTGCCGGAGCCGGACTCGCCGACAATACCCAGCGTCTGGCCGGCATCCAGCTCGAAGCTGACGCCGTTTACTGCATTGACCATGCCGTCCGGTGTCTGGAACTGCACGCCAAGATTATTAACTTTCAGAAGACTCATGGCGTATTCCTTAGCGGTCTTTCGGGTCCAGCGCGTCGCGCAGGCCGTCACCAATATAGTTGGCACAGTACAGGGTGATGGACAGCATGGCAGCCGGGAACAGCAGGATCCACGGCGTGGTTTCCATGACACCGGTACCGTCTTCGATCAGCACGCCCCAGCTGGTCATCGGCTCTTGCACACCCAGACCCAGGAAGGACAGCACCGACTCGGTCAGAATCACGCCTGGCACGGTAACGGTGGTGTAGATCACCACGATACCCAGCAGGTTGGGCACAATGTGACGGAAGATGATGTTGGGGGTGGACACACCGATAGCGTGCGCGGCTTCCACAAACTCCTTAGATTTGATGGACAGTGTCTGGCCGCGTACCACGCGCGCCATGTCCATCCAGGAGAACACGGTAATGGTCAGCACCACCAGGTAGAACTCGCGGCCCAGCAGGGTCACCATCAGGATGGCGATCAGCAGGTAGGGCACGGCGTACATCATGTCCACGATACGCATCATGATGGTATCCACCTTGCCGCCCATGAAGCCGGCGGTCGCCCCCCATACGATACCGATGGTCACCGAGGCGATGGTCGCCAGCAGGCCCACCATCAGGGAGATACGGCCACCTATCAGGCAGCGCACCAGCAGGTCACGCCCCAGTTCGTCGGTACCGAAATAGTGCGCACCTTCCATGCCCGGCGGCAGGCTCATGGCGTTCCAGTCGGTGTCTTCGTACGAGTACGGCAGCACCATGGGGCCAAAAATGCAGGCCACTGCAATGATGGTGAGGATGACCAGGCTGACAACCGCAGCCTTGTTACGGAAAAAACGCTCGCGGGCATCGCGCCACGGGCTGCGACCTTCAATAGCGGCCGCATTGATATTGGCCTCGATGGCCCCGGCCAGATCGCTTTGTTTGCTTCGGGAAAACATGTATGACTATCCTCGCTGGTAGACTTATCCAAGACTGCGCTTAGTAGCGAATCTTCGGGTCAAGCAATGCATAACACAGGTCAACCAGCAGGTTGATCAGCACCGCCACCACGGTTACCAGTACCACCAGGCCCAGTACCAGGGTGTAATCACGGTTGGATGCACCGTTGATAATCAGCTTGCCCAGCCCCGGCAGGGAAAAGACCGATTCGGTAACCACGGCACCGGTAATGGTGGAAATGGCAATCGGGCCTACCACGGAAATCACCGGCATCAGGGCGGGTTTCAGCGCATGACGCATCACGATGGTACGCATCGGCAGGCCTTTTGCCTTGGCCGTACGGATGAAGTTGGAGTTCATCACTTCAATCAGGCTGCCACGCATCACACGGCCGATGGTGGACACGTTGATGAAGGTCAGCAGCGCGATAGGCAGCACCATGTAATGAACCTGGTAGTCGTTCCAGCCGCCCGCCGGCAGCCAAGCCAGCCAGATGGCAAACACCAGGATCAGTACCGGGCCGATCACAAACGAGGGGAAAGCACTACCCAAGTTGCCGATCAGCATCACAAAGTAGTCAATCAGGCTGTTCTGGCGCAGCGCGGCAATGGTACCCAGCACAATGCCGATCACCACCGACAGCAGCAGCGCGGTACCACCGATCAGGGCGGAAATGGGCAGCGCATTGGCCACCAGGTCGTTCACGCTCCAGTCCGCGTAACGGAAAGAGGCGCCAAGATCGCCTTGCAGCAGGCTCTTGAGGTAATACAGGTATTGCTGCCACAACGGCAGGTCCAGATGATACTTGGCCTGCAGGTTAGCCATGACAGCAGCAGAAATTTTGCGTTCGGAATCAAACGGGCCACCCGGGGTGGCATGCAACATTAGATAACAGACAGTGATGACGAGCAACAGGGTGGGGATCGTCATCAATACGCGTCGAAAAGCGTAAGACCACATGGGAGTACTCCAGGTCGGTAGCAGCATACGGCACGCACAGGCAGGGTCGCCCCCTGTGCCATGGCACGGGACATGCTGCAACTACCACTTCCAAATCAGACCGGGTGACCCTGTAGAGGATGCACCCGGTCTTCGTTACGAAGGAAAATCCTTCAGGCTGGCGACATCAACTTAGTGCTTGATGATGTACAGGTCCTTGTTGCGGTAGCGGTCCAGCGAGTTCTTGCCGGTATAGCCGCCCACATAAGGTTTTACCAAGCGTGGCGTGGTGTAGGACAGCAGCGGGATGATCGGGTAGTCATCCATGATCATCTTGGTAGCCTGGGTCAGCAGCTGCTTGCGCTTGGCCGCGTCTTTAGCCTGGTTACCCTGCTTGATCAACTCTTCTGCTTTCGGGTTGCAGTTGCCGTTGTCGTTCTGGTCGGAGCCGCACTGCACCAGGGTCAGGAAGGTGGTGGCGTCGTTGTAGTCAGCTACCCAGCCGTTACGGGCGATCTGGTATTCACCATCGTGACGTTTTTTCAGCAGAACCTTGAACTCCATGTTTTCCAGCTCGGTGTTCAGGCCCAGCTTGGTTTTCCACTCGGAAGCGGCAAAAATCGCCATTTTCTTATGGTATTCACTGGTGTTGTAAGTGAACTTGATCTTGCTGCCAGCCTGCAGGCCTGCGGCGGCCAGCAGCTTCTTGGCTTCGGCCACGCGCTGTTCCATCGGCCATTTGGCCCAGTCGTAGGTAGTAGCATCGGCACCGGCAGTACCCTTCACCACCACGCTGTAGGCTGGCGACTGGCCGTCGGCAGTGATCTTGGCGGCCAGGATGTCACGGTCGATCACCATGGACAGCGCCTGACGAACGCGTTTGTCTTTCATCACCGGGTCTTTGGCGTTCAGGCTGTAATAACGCAGGCCCAGCATAGGCGAGTTGCGTACATCCTTGGGCAGCTCGGCCTTGTATTTTTCGTAGGTGCCTGGGGGCAGCTGGTACACCCAGTCGTTCTCGCCGGATTGGTACAGTTTTACGTCAGCAAAACCATCTTCGATCGGCAAGTAGGTCACTTTGCTCAGTACGACGGCCTTGGCGTCCCAGTACTGCGGGTTTTTCTCGATAACGATCTTGCTGTTAACTGCCCAGTCTTTCAGCACAAACGCACCGTTGCCCACCAACTTGCCCGGCTTGGTCCAGTCTTTGCCATGCTTTTCGATAGCGTGGCGCGGAGCGGGGCCCAGCTGGTTGTTGGACATGACTTCCGGCAGGAACGCTACCGGGTACGGGGTTTTTACTTCTACGGTGAGCTTGTCGACGGCTTTGATGCCAATGTCGGTCAGCGCTTTTTTGCCTTCTGCGGCTTCAACACCGTTCAGCAGGAAGGCGCCGTAAGTCGATGCGTACGGAGAAGCTGTTTTCGGATCCAGGAAACGGCGGATGCCATAAACCACATCGTCGGCGGTCACTTGTACGCCATCAGACCATTTGGCGTTCTTGCGCAGCGTGAATACCCAGGTCGTCGGGTCGGTCTGTTTCCAGGACTCGGCCAGGCCCGGCACGATGCGGCCATCGTTGTCAGCAGCGGTCAGCGCTTCGAACAGGTCACGGGCAATATTGTTGGCACCTACCGACTCAGCCAGAGCCGGATCCAGGGATTCCGGCTCGGAACCGTTGTTACGGGTCAGCTCTTGTTTGGCAGCCAGTTGTACGCCGGCGGGCACTTTGGCAGCAAAGGCAGCATTGGCACCCATGGCCAGCACAACAGATGCGGCCAACACGCTGAAAGACATATTCTTTTTCATATTCTCCTGCTCTCCTTGAACAGAGGTGGCCCGTCTTGGTGCGGGCCCCCCGAGAAAAACAAACTGTGTGTATACAGTACGCAAAGGCGAGGCAATTATGCACAGCACACATGGCTACTACAAGCCCCGAATCGTCACTTCAGCATCACAATGCCTGTGATGCGTAGCATTTCCTGCACTTATTCCTTTCGGCTAAGCAATTTTGGACTAGTTACATGAGCATTACTCATGGTACGCATCGCCATTGCACATACTCCCCTGCACGCAGGGGAACCAGCTCGTCATTTCCATAAGACAAGGTAGCCGGTACCTGCCATGCTTCGCGTACCAAGCTTAGGGTGTCTGTATTGCGCGGCAGTTGATAAAAATCAGGTCCGTTGAAACTGGCGAAGGCTTCCAGCTTGTCCAGTGCGCCAGCCGCATCAAATGCTTCGGCGTACAGCTCGATGGCCGCATTGGCGGTGTACATGCCGGCACAGCCGCACGCGTTTTCCTTGGTATGGCGCGCATGCGGTGCGCTGTCGGTACCCAAGAAGAATTTCTTGCTGCCACTGGTCGCCGCAGCCAGCAGGGCTTCGCGGTGCGTTTCGCGCTTGAGTACCGGCAGGCAGTAGTGATGCGGGCGGATACCGCCGGTAAACAGCGCATTACGGTTCATCAACAGGTGGTGGGCCGTGATGGTGGCGGCAATATTGTCGCCGGCACTGGCCACGTACTCGGCAGCCTGACGGGTAGTAATGTGCTCGAACACCACGCGCAAACCGGGCAGGCGCTTGCGCAGCGGCTCGAACACGGTGTCGATGAACACCGCCTCACGGTCAAACACATCAACCGCCGGGTCGGTGACTTCACCGTGCACCAGTAGTGGCATGCCGACTTCGGCCATGGCTTCCAGTGCCACCATGGCGTTATTCACGTCACGTACACCGGCATCCGAATTGGTGGTGGCACCCGCCGGGTACAGCTTGATGCCGTGTACAAAACCGCTGGCCTTGGCCTTGCGCACTTCCTCGGCTGTAGTGGTCTCGGTGAGATACAGTGTCATCAACGGCTCAAAATTGCTGCCTGCCGGGCGCGCGGCCAGAATGCGCTCACGATAGGCGGCAGCCATTTCCACCGTGGTTACCGGCGGTTTGAGATTAGGCATGATGATGGCGCGGCCCATCTGGCGACAGGTATCAGGTAGCACGGCAGCCAGCGCAACACCGTCGCGTACGTGCAAGTGCCAGTCATCAGGGCGGGTAATGGTCAGTTTCATGTAGCAACCTTATGCAATCATCAATATAAAGAAAGGCGCCATATGGCGTCCTTTATCACTTACGGCGAATCGACAGGGAAAAGCGCCCGTCTTGCAGAACGGTGGAAGTCAGCAATACATTGCCTGTCTGGCGGCAAAATGCCTCAAAATCCTTGGGTGCCCCGGGATCGGTCGCCAAAACGGACAGCACCTTGCCACTTTCCATGGTCGCCAGTGCTTTTTTGGCTCGCAGGATGGGCAAGGGGCAGTTTAGCCCCGACAAGTCCAGCGCAAGATCTGGCTGCATACACACTTCCTCCAGGCGTAGAGCGGTTACAATCAAAACGTTATTTTAAAGGCCTTCGGCAAAATGCCCAAGGACAGCCACCATGTGCATCATTGCCCTTGCCTACAAGACACCGGCGCTCGGGCCGCTGGTTTTACTGGCCAACCGTGACGAATACTACACGCGGCCTGCCCTGCCCCTGGATTTCTGGACCGACTATCCGCAAATACTGGGTGGCCGAGATGTGCAGGCAGGCGGTAGCTGGATGGCGATCGATACGCGCGGCCGTTTTGCCGCAGTCACGCACATCCGCGAAGGGCGCGCGGTCGCCGCGGCACGGTCGCGTGGCGAGCTGGTGCAACGCTTTGTCAGTGGTGACGACAGTGCCCTGGCGTACGCGGCCTGGCTCAAGGCGCACACCGGCGACTACGGCCCGTTTAATCTGGTGTTTGGGCAGGTTAATGATCTGCTGCATTTCAACAGCAGGACAAAGTCACTCAACCGCATCGCGCCAGGTATCCATGTGCTCTCGAATGCCGACATGGATACGCGCTGGTTCAAGGCTGAGCAGCTACGCCAGAAGATGACAACCTTGAAGCGGCCACCCGCTGACAGCGAAGTTCTCCCTTGGCTAATGAACCCGGAAAGCGCTCCGCCAGAACAGCTACCCAATACCGGCATAGGCTCCGCGCTGGAAAAAATGCTGTCGCCGGTGTTTATCGTTGGCCGCGACTACGGTACCCGCTGCAGTAGCATTGTGAACGTTTCCGCTCGCGGCGATGTCAGCTTTACCGAGGTAAGCTACGGTATCGGTGGGCGCGAAAGCGGACGCCGCCGCCACCAGCTTCGTATTGGACAACTCAGGAAAACACTGTGAAAACCCGTCTTATCATACTAGGCATGCTATGTGCGGCCAACCTTGCCCATGCCGACCTATCCGGCAAAGGCAGAGAAAAAAAAACTGGCAATTACGTGGATGAAGGCCCCTGGCAAGAGCAAGTCTTAGCGCTGCCAAGCTATGGGGGGATGGAGTGGGTAGAGCTGGTGAAGCCAGCTTCGCTCAAGGGACAATTATTCATCGATAGCAAAACTCTGCTATTGGCCGATGACCGTACCATACGTTTTACCCTGCTACAGTTAAGTAGTGGTGGCATTGAGAACATCAGCCACGAAGGCGTGCATTGTGGCGAGCGCACCCAACGCAGTTATGCCTATGGTGACAGCGTCAATAAGCGCTGGTTTGAATCCATACGCAAAGAGTGGCGCAAGCTGGACCCCAACAATCTGGCCATGAAAACTGTAATACAGGCACTTTGCCCAGACAACACGCCACCACTCAATGCGACAGAATTGAGCAGCAACCTGGCAAAGGCAAGCACCATGGCCGGGCCCACAAAAATAGACCCTATCCGCAAATAAATGCCAAACAAAAAACCGTGCAGAAGCACGGTTTTTTCATGTCTAGACTTCAGGCTACTTCCGGCAAGGGGTGAAAGCTGCCTGGCGCATCCTCCGGGTTGTCGAACGTCACAAACTCCCATGCACCAGGCGTTTCCAGCATCACCCGCAGCAGCTTGTTGTTCATGGCGTGGCCGGATTTATGGCCGCTGAATGCAGCAATCAGCGGGTGGCCTACGATATACAAGTCACCGATGGCATCCAGAATCTTGTGCCGCACAAATTCGTCCGGAAAACGTAGCCCCTCCGGATTCAATACATACTCGTCGTCGATCACGATGGCGTTGTTAAGATTGCCCCCCCGCCCCAGCCCGTGGCTGCGCATGTACTCGACTTCGTGCATGAAACCGAAAGTACGGGCGCGGCTGATCTCTTCGATATAGGAATGGCTGGCAAAGTCCACGCTTACCATCTGCGGCGCACGATTGAACGCCGGATGGTTAAACTCGATAGACAGCTGCACACTAAAGCCATCGTGAGGCACAAGTTTTACCCACTTGTCGCCCTCGATCACCTCTATCGTCTGCCTGACGCGGATGAACTTCTTGGCCGCTGGCTGCTCCTCGATTCCCGCTGTTTGCAGCAGAAAGATGAACGGCGCCGACGAGCCATCCATGATGGGCATCTCGGCGCCTGTTACATCGACTATCACATTATCGATGCCCAGCCCTGCAAAGGCAGACATCAGATGTTCAATCGTGCCGACACGCACACCGGTCTCGGTGACCAGTGTCGAGGAGAGGCGCGTGTCGTTCACGAGCGCAGGCCGTACCGCCACCTCGTCCTGCGCAGGCAGGTCGGTGCGGCGGAACACAATACCGGTATCGGGTGCAGCCGGGTGCAGGGTCAGTTTGACCCGCTCGCCGGAATGCAGCCCAACGCCAGTGGCGCTGATGGCCTGTTTCAGCGTGCGTTGCAGGATCATGACGGGCTTTCGGGCATAGCGATTGTCGACAGTTTAGCATAGCCGCGCCATGCGGCTAATTGATTACTATCGAACAATCAATTGCCCTAAACTATCAATCAGCCTGTTTACGCAGGAAAGCCGGAATATCGTAAGACTCGCTTACTTCCGGGTCCGAAAAGTCAGTGGAAATCGGTGCCCGACGACCACGGTTGCGCATCACGGCCGGCGTATTCAGGTCGTTGAAATCCATTTCCATGGCAACATTATCGGTACCGGTTTTGACGATCTTGATGTAATCCGGGCGCTCGTCGCGGTTGCTGGCGGGTTTCTGGCCCAGACCGGTCGCGATCAAGGTCACGCGGATGGTGTCTTCCGGCATGTCTTCCACTTCGGCAGTACCGAACTTCACCTGGGCGTCTTCGTCAGTGTACTGACGGATAATGCCCATGATCTCGCGGTACTCGCTCATCCTCAGGCAGCCTGGTGCGGTAGAAATGTTCACCAGCACACCGCGGGCGCCTTCCAGTGTGATGTTGTCCAGCAGCGGGCTAGCTACGGCCTGCTCGGCAGCCACACGCGCACGATCGATACCGGAAGCAAAGGCAGAACCCATCATGGCCAGGCCCATTTCGCTCATCACCGCGCGCACGTCGGCAAAGTCGACGTTAATCAGGCCCGGGCAGGTAATCACTTCGGAAATACCGGCTACCGCGCCTTTGAGCACGTCATCGGCGGCGCGGAAAGCTTCGCGCATGGTGACATCTTCGCCCAGTACGGCCATCAGTTTTTCGTTCGGGATCACGATCAGGGAATCGACGTGCTTCTTCAGCAGCTCGATACCATCGTTGGCCACACGCAAGCGCTTGCCTTCGTATTCGAACGGGCGGGTTACCACGCCCACAGTCAGGATACCCAGCTCCTTGGCCACTTCGGCCACCACCGGTGCGGCACCGGTACCGGTACCACCACCCATGCCTGCGGTCACAAACACCATATTGGCACCGCGCAACATTTCAGCAATGCGCTCACGGTCTTCCAGCGCGGCATTACGGCCAGTATCGGGGTTGGCACCTGCACCCAGGCCCTTGGTCAGATTATTGCCCAGCTGCAGTTTCTGCGGTGCCTTGTTGCGCTTGAGCGCCTGGGCATCCGTATTGGCGCAGATGAACTCCACGCCTTGCACCTGGTTACTGATCATGTTGTCGATAGCGTTGCAGCCGCCACCGCCTACACCGATCACCTTGATGACTGCCTCGGTAGCAGTCTCCTGCATTACTTCGAATACCATGCCGCTCATTTTTCCTCTCCTGTAAAAAGATGAGCTATTGTCGGAATATTCCGTTTTGCCTTAGAAATTACCGGCAAACCAAGCCTTCATACGCTGGAACACTTGCCCCACGCCGGCGCTTTCGCTTTTCGGGCCAACACGGGGATGCATCTGGTCCTTGCCATACAGCAGCAAACCGACGCCAGTCGAGAAGCGCGGGTTTTTTACTACCTCGGACAAGCCACCTACATACTTGGGTACACCGATGCGCACCGGCAGATGGAAGACCTCTTCGGCCAACTCCACCATGCCCGGCATCAGGCTGGCGCCACCGGTAATGACAATACCGGTAGACATTTCTTCAAAGCCGCTACGACGCAGCTCTTGCTGCACCAGCTGGAACAGCTCTTCCACGCGCGGCTCGATCACCTCGGCCAAGGTGGCGCGCGACATCTGACGCGGGCCACGTTCGCCTACGCCTGGTACCTCGATCATCTGGGCGGCATCGGCCAGGCCGACCAAGGCCACGCCATGCTGGATCTTGATGTCTTCGGCTTCCTTGGTCGGCGTACGCAGCGCCATGGCGATGTCGTTGGTTATCTGGTCACCCGCAATCGGAATCACCGCGGTATGGCGGATAGCCCCGCTCACCAGCACCGCAATGTCGGTGGTACCACCACCAATGTCGATCAGGCACACGCCCAGTTCTTTTTCGTCCTCGGACAGTACCGCGTTGGCGCTGGCCATCGGCTGCAGTACCAGGTCGGTGACTTCCAGGCCACAGCGACGCACGCACTTCGCCACATTTTGCGCGGCAGAAATGGCACCGGTCACAATGTGTACCTTGGCTTCCAGGCGCACACCACTCATGCCCAGCGGCTCGCGCACTCCTTCCTGACCATCGATGCTGTACTCCTGCGTGAGGATGTGCAGTACCTGGTGATCGGGCGGGATCGACACCGCACGCGCGGTTTCAATCACGCGGTCGATGTCCATCTGCGTCACTTCACGGTCCTTGATGGCCACCATGCCGTGCGAATTCACACCCTTGATGTGGCTACCGGCGATGCCGGTGTACACCTCATTGATCTTGCAATCGGCCATCAGCTCGGCCTCTTCCAGCGCGCGCTGGATGGCCTGCACCGTGGATTCGATATTCACCACCATGCCGCGCTTGAGGCCGCGCGAGGGTACTTGCCCCATGCCCACGATGTTGATCTGGCCTTCTTCCAGCACTTCGGCGACGATCGCGACGATCTTCGAGGTGCCGATATCCAGGCCCACCAGCATGTTTTTGCTTTCCTTAGGTTTGCTCACCTGTCGCTCCAACGCTTAAAGCTTGTTTGTTGTCGTAGGCGGTGCCTTGTAATCGGGCATCCGCACAGCGAATCCATTGGGATAACGCAAGTCCACATACGTAATGCGGTAAGGCAACGTGGCCAGGCTGTGCGGCCAGTGGTCGACAAAACGCGTCAACCGTTCAGCCACCGGGCCACGCCCCAGTTCCAGCGTTACACCGTTGTCCAGTTCCATCCGCCAGGCCCTGCGCTCTGACAGCCACAACCGCAGTGGCTGCAAGCGGGCCGGCTGCAAGCGCTGCCGGAACTGCTGCAGGGCTTGCATCATTTCTTTCTCACTCGCCGCCGGGCCGTACATCACCGGCAGCGGCTGGTCGCTGGCGGCATCAAACCAGCGCCCTTCGGTACTGATCAGCCCCTGATCCCCCCAGCGCGCCAGTGCCACGTGCTCACTGACGGTAATGTCCAGCCGGTCAGGCCAGGCTCGTCTTACCTGTACCTGGCTTACCCAGGGCAGCTTTTCGAAGGCATGGCGCGTCTTGTTGATGTCCAGCGTAAAAAACGTGCCGGTCAGTTCGT
Organism: Vogesella aquatica; assembly: GCF_028548455.1. Classification (GTDB taxonomy): domain Bacteria; phylum Pseudomonadota; class Gammaproteobacteria; order Burkholderiales; family Chromobacteriaceae; genus Vogesella; species Vogesella aquatica. Next base: position 162,026 of record NZ_JAQQLF010000004.1, on the reverse strand, counting down.
TCTGCGCAATGTACTTCAGCTGCACCGGTGTCACCTTGGCCACCTGGCCAGCAATGTGAATCCGCTTTACCGGGAACAAGGGCGAGTGCGTCAGCCAGTAGCCCCCGGCATACAACAACATCAATAACGAGGCGGTCAGCAGCAAGTTGGCCACTGCCCGCAATACCGCATGGTTATCCCACATGAGCCGCTGCCAGCACCTTGACGCACAGGTCCTCGTAGCTCAGGCCTTCTACCCGCGCCGCCATCGGCACCAGGCTGTGGCTGGTCATGCCCGGGTTGGTATTGGCTTCCAGCAGGTAAATGCCGTTCTGTTCGTCCATCAGGAAGTCAATCCGCGCCCAGCCCTGGCAACCCAGCACCCTGAATGCCTGCAGTGCCAGTTCACGGGCACGCGCCTCCACTTCGGGCGCCAGGCCACTTGGGCAGCGGTATACCGTGTCGTCACGGAAATACTTGGCCTGGTAGTCGTAGTACTCGGTAGCCGGCTCGATCTTGATGGTGGGGTAGGCCTGGCCATCAATCACGGCACAGGTGTACTCGCCACCACCGATAAACTGCTCGGCGATCACGATGCTGTCGTACTGGCGCGCTTCTTCGTAGGCGGCTTTCAGGCCACCATGGGTTTTCACCTTGGTCACGCCGATACTGGAGCCCTCGGTGGATGGCTTCACGAAAATCGGCAGCCCCAGCGCCTGCTCGATGGCGTCGAAATCACTGTCATCGCTCAGCAGCTCAAAGGCGGGGATCGGCAAGCCGGCGCCTTTCCACAGCAGCTTGGTACGCCACTTGTCCATGCAGATGGCCGAGGCCATCACGCCGCAGCCGGTATACGGCAGGCCCAGCGCTTCCAGTGCGCCCTGCAGGGTGCCGTCTTCGCCAAACGGGCCGTGCAGGATGTTGAAGACGCGGGCAAAGCCCTCTTCCTTCAGTGCCGACAGCGGTTTTTCTGCAGGGTCGAACGCATGTGCGTCCACGCCCTTGCTTTGCAGGGCGGCCAGCACGCCGCTACCGCTCATCAGCGAGACCTCACGCTCGGCGGAGCTGCCACCCATCATTACTGCTACTTTGCCAAACTGCTTCATGCTGTCCTCACTACCGCACCGTGTGGTGGCGGAATGCTATCTGTCAGGCCTTGGCGGCCGCTACCAGTTTGGCGGGGATACCACCAATCGACCCGGCACCCATGGTGATCACCACGTCGCCGTCACGCGCCATATCGGTAATGGCTTGCTGCATATCGGTAATCTGCTCCACGAACAGCGGCTCTACCTTGCCGCCTACCCGCACGGCACGCGCCAGCGCGCGGCCATCGGCGGCCACGATCGGTGCTTCGCCAGCGGCGTACACCTCGGCCAGCAGCAGGGCATCCACGCGGCCCAGCACTTTCACAAAGTCTTCGAACAGGTCGCGCGTGCGGCTGTAGCGGTGCGGCTGGAAAGCCAGCACCAGGCGTTTTTCCGGGAAAGCACCACGCACTGCGGCCAACGTTGCGGCCATTTCCACCGGGTGGTGGCCGTAGTCGTCGATCAAGGTGTAGCTGCCGCCATCCTTGGCCGGCAGCTCGCCGTAACGCTGGAAACGGCGGCCCACACCGGCAAACTCGGCCAGGCCTTTCTGGATGGCGTCGATCTCGGCACCGCACTCCAGGCCGATGACGGTGGCGGCCAGCGCGTTCAGTACGTTGTGGCGACCGGGCATATTCAGGGTGACCGGGAAGCGCAGGCCTTCTGCTTTTACCACCACGTCAAAGTGCATCTGGCCGGCATCGGCCACCAGGTTGGCCGCATACACGTCGGCGCTGTCGTCCAGGCCGTAGGTGGTTACCGGTTTTTTCAGCTGCGGCACAATACTGCGCACGTGCTCGTCGTCCACGCACAGCACGGCACGGCCGTAGAACGGCAGGTGGTGGATGAAGTCCACAAACGCCTGCTTGAGCTTGTCAAAGCTGTGGTCGTAGGTGTCCATGTGGTCGGCGTCGATATTGGTCACCACCGACATCACCGGCTGCAGGTACAGGAAAGAAGCGTCCGATTCGTCGGCTTCGGCCACCAGGTACTCGCCACTACCCAGGCGGGCGTTAGTGCCGGCGGCGGTCAGCTTGCCGCCAATCACGAAGGTCGGGTCCAGACCAGCGGCGCCCAGCACCGATGCGGTGAGGCTGGTGGTTGTGGTCTTGCCGTGGGTACCGGCAATGGCAATGCCCTGTTTGAAGCGCATCAGCTCGGCCAGCATCATGGCGCGCGGAATGACCGGGATGTGGTTTTGCTGCGCTTCACGCACTTCCGGGTTGTCTGCTTTTACCGCCGTAGAGGTCACCACCACATCGGCGCCCTTGATATAGGTCGCATCGTGGCCAAAGTAGATATGCGCGCCCTGCTCGGCCAGGCGTTTGGTGGCCGCGTTGTCGGCCATGTCAGAGCCGGACACGGTATAGCCCAGGTTCAGCAACACCTCGGCGATACCGCACATGCCCACGCCGCCGATACCGACAAAATGAATGTGTTTGACTCTATGTTTCATCGTTCTTCTCACCCACTGCCCGCCACACGGCGGCAGTTACTTAATCCTGATCAGCCAGGGCCTGGCACAAATCGGCGACGGCACCCGCCGCCCCGGGCTTGGCCAGCCCCTTGGCACGCTCGGCCAGCTGCTGTAGCTGGCTGCGCTGCAAACCGCCCAGCAGTGCTGCCAGCTGGGTCGGGCTCATGTCTTGCTGTGGCAGGTGAATCGCTGCCCCGGCGGCCGCCATCCAGGCGGCGTTGTCGCGCTGGTGCGAAGTGGTCGATACCACCAGCGGCACCAGTACGCTGGCCACACCGGCAGCACACAGCTCGCTGACGGTGATGGCACCGGCACGGCACACGATCACGTCACAAGCTGCCAAGCGCGCCGGCATGTCATCGATAAACGGCAGCAGCGTCACGTCGCGGCCAACTTGCAGCCCGGCGGCCTGGTAAGCAGCCTGTACCGCGGCAAAATTCTTGTCGCCGGTCTGGTGCACCAGCTGCGGGCGCTGATCAGCCGGCAGCAAGGCCAGCGCGGCGGGCAGGGTGTCATTCAGTACCTTGGCACCGAGGCTGCCACCTACCACCAGCACTTGCAGCGGCCCGCTGCGACCGGCAAAACGCACGGCAGGCTCCGGCAAAGCCTCGATTTCGCGGCGCACCGGGTTGCCGGTGACCACCGATTTCTTCACGCTACGCGCGGCTTCACCATCAAAGCCACAAGCCAGATGATCCGCGAAAGGCAGCAAGGCTTTATTGCTTAACAACAAGCCAGCATCGGCATTCACCATTACCAACGGCTTCCACAGCAGTGCGGCAGCCAAACCGGTAGGCAGGCAGACATAGCCGCCCATGCCCAGCACCACGTCCGGGCGATGCTGGAACATCAACACCAGGCTGCGCACAAATGCCGCCAGCAGCTGGAACACCCCCTTCACCGAGCCCAGCGCCCCTTTGCCACGAATACCGTGGAAAGCCAGGCGAATCAGCTCGAAGCCGGTTGGCGGTACCAGCTTGTTTTCCATGCCGCGCTCGGTACCTACCCACAGTACTTTCCAGCCACGGTTTTCCAGTTCGCGTGCCACGGCGATGCCCGGGACAATGTGCCCACCGGTACCTGCTGCCATCACCATCACCGTACGCTTTGCCATCATTCCACTTCTCTTGTTACCGGGCTGCAGCCCATTTACTTTGCCTAGCGGCCAACCCTGGCCACCTGGCGTTACACCCTAAAGCCACGCATCAGCCGGCGATTTTTCCTTCGCCGCGTGACGGCTCGGGCTGCTACACCGGCTACGCTGCAGCGCAGCGTGCTGCCCGAGGGCAGCGGATACCCCGGCTTACACCTTAAAGCCGCGCATCAGCCGGCGATTTTCATAATCCACACGCAGCAACACCGCCAGCGAGGCCAGGTTGCACAACATGGCCGAGCCACCAAACGACATCAGCGGCAGCGTCAGCCCCTTGGTCGGCAGCAAACCCATGTTCACGCCCACATTGAAGAAAGTCTGCACCCCCAGCCAAATGCCTATGCCTTGCGCCACCAGCGACTGGTAATAGCGCTCCAGCTGCTTGGATTCGGTACCGATATGGAAAGCACGTCGCACAATCCAGGCATACAGGCCCAGCACCGCACAAATACCGGCAAAACCGAACTCTTCCGAAATCACTGCCATGATGAAGTCGGTATGCGCCTCCGGCAGGTAAAACAGCTTCTCCACACTGCCGCCCAGCCCCACGCCAAACCACTCACCGCGGCCAATGGCTATCAGCGAGTGGCTCAGCTGGTAACCTTTGCCGTAGGGATCGTCCCACGGGTCCAGAAAACCCAGCACCCGCTTGAGGCGATAAGGCGAGGTGATGATCAGCAGGACCACCGCAAACACCGCCATCACCGCCAGACCGGCAAAAATGCGCAGGTTGATACCGCCCAGAAACACGATGCCCATGGTGATGCTCATCACCACCATCAGCGCGCCAAAGTCCGGCTCCAGCAACAACAGCAAGGCCACCACCACAATGGCGGCCAGGATGGGCAGGAAACCTTCGCGCACACTATGCAGCTTGGCTGCCTTGCGCACCGTGTAGTCAGCGGCATAGATCGCGGCAGCCAACTTCATCACCTCGGAAGGCTGCAGGTTCAGCACCACCAGATTGATCCAGCGCCGCGAGCCGTTTACCACCTTGCCAATACCCGGTATCAGCACCAGCACCAACAGGAAGCCGGCAAGCAGGAAGAACTTGCCCGCGTATTTCTGCCAGATGCTGGTAGGCACCTGAAAGGTAATCGCCGCCCCTGCCAGGCCAATGGTCATGAAGATCATGTGGCGGAACAGGTAGAAATAGCGGTTATTGGTGGCGGCATCCGCTTCGGCATACGCAATCGATGCCGAATACACCATCACCAGGCTGATGGACAGCAACAGGGCGATGGCCCACATCAGCGCTTCGTCCAGCACAGTGACGGGGGCTGCATGGTGATGACGCCGGCTAACGCTGCTCATCAGGCTGTCATCCCCGCCTTGACCGCTGCCACCGTATCGACAAATACCTGGGCACGGTGTGCATAGTTCTTGAACATATCCAGGCTGGCGCAGGCCGGCGACAGCAACACCACGTCGCCGCTTTGTGCCAGGCTAGCCGCCAGACGGGTTGCTTCCTCCAGTGTGCTGCAGCTGTGCAGCGGCACGCGGCAGCCAGCCAGCGCGGCCTGGATGGCCGGCGCGTCACGGCCGATCAGCACCACGGCGCGGGCAATGCGCTGGCAGGCCGGCGCCAGCGGCGCAAAATCCTGGCCCTTGCCATCGCCACCGGCAATCAGTACCACTGGCCGGGTCATGCCGTTCAAGGCCGCCTCGGTGGCGCCCACATTGGTGCCTTTGGAGTCGTCGATGAACATCACGCCAGCGAACTCGTCCACGTATTCCACACGGTGCGCCAAGCCACAGAAACTGCGCAATGCGGCCAACAAAGCCTCGCGCGGCAGGCCGATGGCTTCGGTCAGCGCCAGCGCCGCCAGCGCGTTGGCCGCATTGTGCAAGCCTTGCAGCTGCATGTCGGCGCTGTCGAACACCGGCGAGCCGGCGATAGTAAGCAGATAGCGGCCATCCGTCTGTTGCAGTGCGTAATCTGCTGTCTCGCGCAGCGAGAACCAGGCCACACGGCGGCCGGCGCGCACCATGGCGCGGCAGAACACATCGTCGCGGTTCAACACCTGTACACCGCTACCGGCAAAAATGGCGGTCTTGCTGTGCGCGTAATCCAGCAGGTCGTGATAACGATCCAGATGGTCTTCGGAAATATTCAGTACCGTCGCCGCGTCGGCGCGCAGGCTGGTGGTGGTTTCCAGCTGGAAGCTGGATAGCTCTACCACCCACACGTCGGGCTGCTTGCCGGCCGCTTCACGTTCGGCCAGCGCAGACAATACCGGCAGGCCGATATTGCCGCACACCACGGTGTCCTGGCCGGCGGCCTCGCACAGGTGGCCTACCAGGCTGGTGACGGTGCTCTTGCCGTTGGAGCCGGTAATGGCGATAACCTTGGCACCGCTGCCGGTGATGGCGCGCGCCCACAGCTCTACATCCCCCACTACCTCGCCGCCACGGCGGGCGAACTCGGCAATGGCCGGGGTACGGATGCTGACACCGGGGCTGACCATCAGCATGTCGGCGTCGGCAAAGGTCTGCGCATCAAACGCCCCGAGGCGCAGGGTCACGCCCAGCTCGGCGGCCACGTTGGCCGCATTGGCGGGGTTGTCGCGGCTATCGGCAATGGTGACGCGCGCGCCATGCGCCAGCAGCCAGCGCGCGGCAGAAACGCCGGTGTCGCCCAGGCCGATAACGATGATGTGGCGGTTGTCGAATCGCATCACGTGGTTTCCTTAACGCAGTTTCAGGGTGGCCAGGCCGGCCAGCACCAGCATCATGGTGACAATCCAGAAGCGCACCACAACCTGGGTTTCCTTCCAGCCTTTGAGCTCGTAGTGATGGTGCAACGGTGCCATGCGGAACACGCGCTTGCCGGTAAGCTTGAACGACGCCACCTGGATCATCACCGACAGCGCTTCCATCACGAACAGGCCGCCCATGATCAACAGCACGATTTCCTGGCGCACGATCACGGCTACGGTACCCAGCGCGGCACCCAGCGCCAGCGCGCCGACGTCACCCATAAACACTTGTGCCGGATAGGCGTTGAACCACAAGAAGCCCAGGCAGGCACCGCAGATAGCGGCGCAGAACACCACCACCTCGTGCGCACCCGGTACAAAGGGCATGCCCAGATACTTGGAAAACACCGCGTGGCCGGCTACGTAGGCAAAAATCGACAAGCCGGCTGCCACCAGCACCACCGGCAGTGCGGCCAGGCCGTCCAGGCCATCGGTGAGGTTGACCGAGTTGGACGTACCCACGATCACGAAGTAGGTCAGTACGCAAAAACCGATACCACCCAGCGGGTAGATCACATTCTTGAAGAACGGCACGATGAATTCGGTAGAAGCCGGCAGCTTGGCGGTAGTAATCAGGAACACGCCTGCCGCGATGGCGATAGTGGATTGCCACACCATCTTGAAACGGGCGGACACGCCGTTCGGGTCTTTGTACACCACCTTGCGCCAGTCGTCGTAAAAGCCCAGTGCGCCGGTACCCAGGGTCACGGCCAACAGCAGCCACACGTACTGGTTGGACAGGTCGGCCCACAGCAGCGTGGTCACGGTCATGGCCAGCAGGATCAGCGTGCCGCCCATGGTCGGGGTGCCGGTTTTCACCAGATGGGTTTGCGGGCCGTCTTTACGCACGGCCTGGCCTACCTTCAGCTCGGTCAGCTTGCTGATTACCCACGGGCCCATCCACAGCGAGATGGTCAGCGAGGTGAGCGCAGCCATCACCGCACGCAGGGTCACGTAGTTCAGTACATTAAAAGCGCGGATATGTTCGCGCAGCAGATCAGCCAGTAGCAGCAGCACCGGTCAGCCCTTTCCTTGTTCTTGTTGTTGAGGTGTTACCAGTGCGGCAACCACACGCTCCATCTGCATGAAGCGCGACCCTTTCACCAGCACGGTGCTGGCTGGCGATACCACACCGCCCAGCCGCGCCAGCAAAGCATCGAAATCGTCAAAATACTCGCCACCCTCGCCATAAGCGGCGGCAGCGTGGCGCGCCAGCTCGCCGTGGCACAGCAGGTGCTCTATGCCACGCGCGCGGGCGTGGGCCCCAACCTCGGCGTGCAGCTGCGGGGCGGTATCGCCCAGCTCGCCGATCTGGCCCATCACGAACACGCGCGGCGCCGGATAAGCGGCCAGCACGTCGATACCGGCTTTCATCGAGTCCGGGTTGGCGTTATAGGTGTCATCGATCACGGTGGCGCCACACGCAGCGCGCTTCAGCTGCTGGCGGCCTTTGACGCCGCCAAAGGCCGCAAGGCCGACAGCAATGGCCGTCAGCGGCACGTGCAGCGCCAGCGCCACGGCGGCGGCGGCCAAGGCATTGCGCACATTGTGTTCGCCGGCAGCAGGCAGGCGGATGGCCTGCTCGCCTTGCGGGCAAACCAGTACAAAGCGGCACTCGCCCACACCCAGCGCGATATCACGGGCGGTCACGTTGGCCGCAGCGCTCAAACCAAAGCGCAGCTGCGCGTGGCCTTGGGCGGCAGCATCGAACACCGCCAGTTGCGCATCGTCAGCGTTCAGTACCGCCACGCCATCTGCGGCCAACCCTTCAAAGATTTCGCTCTTGGCACGGGCGATGTCGTCGGTGCCGCTGAAGTGGCCGGCGTGGGCACGCAGGGCATTGTTGACCAGCGCCACCTGCGGCCGGGCCAGCCCGGTGAGGTAGCGGATCTCGCCATGGTGGTTCATGCCCATTTCGATCACCGCGTAGCGATGTACGGCGCTCAGGCCCAGCAGCGTCAGCGGCAGGCCGATGTCGTTATTGAAGTTGCCAGCGGTAGCGTGCACGGCAGCGTCGCCGGCGTGCGTGCGCAGAATAGCCGCCACCATTTCCTTCACCGTGGTCTTGCCGTTGGAGCCGGTAATGCCGATGCGCTTCACGTCCAGGCGCGCGCACCAGTCTGCGGCCAAGGTACCCAGTGCCAGACGGGTATCGGCTACGCGAATCACACTGCCCTGCCCTGCCACATCGCGGCTTACCAATGCGTAGGCGCCTTTGGCCAGCACATCGGGCACGAAGTCGTGGGCGTCGAATTTCTCGCCCACCAGCGCCACAAACAGGTCGCCGGCTTGCACGATGCGGCTATCGGTCACCACACGCTGAAAGCGGGCGTCGCTGCCGATCAGCTGGCCACTTAGCACACGGGCGGCATCAGAGAGCATCAGCATGCGCAGCCCCCCACAGTGTCAGTGCGTCTTCGGCTACGCGGAAGTCGGAGAACGGCTGCTTCACGCCGCCGATGTCCTGGTACTCCTCGTGGCCCTTGCCGGCGATCAGCACCACATCGCCCATGCGGGCTTGCAGCACTGCCCAGTGGATGGCGGCCTCGCGGCTGATTTCCACGTGGCCGGGCTGCTGCATGCCGGCCAGGATGTCATCCAGAATGGCTTGCGGGTCTTCCAGGCGCGGGTTGTCGCTGGTCACTACCGCTATGTCGGCAATCTTCTCGGCGATGCCACCCATCAGCGGGCGCTTACCTTTGTCGCGGTTGCCACCGCAGCCGAACACGCAAAACAGCTTGCTGCCCTGAGGGCGGATCTCGGCCAGCGTGGCCAAGGCTTTTTCCAGCGCGTCCGGCGTGTGGGCGTAATCCACCACCACCAGCGGCTCTAGGCCGTTGCCGATGCGCTGCATACGGCCGCGCGCCGGCTGGATTTTGCCCAGTACGCGTACGGCGTCGGCCAGCGGTACACCACCGGCGCACATTACCGCCAGGCAGGCCAGCATGTTGGCCGCATTGAAGCGCCCCAGCAGCGGGCTCTTGATGTCGGCGTCGCCCCATGGGGTAGTGACGCTCAGCTGCAGGCCGTCCAGGTTGGCCGCCAGGCTGAGCGGGCGCACATCACCCTGCTCCAGGCCGTAAGTAATGATACGGGTGCGGCTGGCGTCGATACCGGCAGCCAGCTGGCGACCGAAGGCGTCGTCGGCATTGATGACAGCGTGCTTCAGCCCGTCCCAGTGGAACAGTTTGGCCTTGGACGCGCCGTACTCTTCCATGCTGCCGTGGTAGTCCAAGTGGTCACGGGTGAGGTTGGTGAATACCGCAGTAGTGAATTCCACGCCGTTGACGCGGAACTGGTCCAGGCCGTGGCTGGACACTTCCATGCTCACCACGCTGGCGCCTTGGCGACGGTACTCCGCCAGCTTCTGCTGTACGGTAATCGGGTCGGGCGTGGTGTGGGTGGTTTCGGTCAGGTGGCCGTAAAAGCCGTTGCCGACGGTGCCGATCAGCGCAGCTTTCTCGCCCAGCAATGCGTAGGCTTGCGCCAGCCAGTGCGAAATGGAGGTTTTGCCGTTGGTGCCGGTAATGCCGACCACCTGCATGTCACGGCTGGGGTAGGCGTACACGTGCGCGGCCACAATACCGGCGCGCTCGCGCAAGCGAGCTACCGGCAGGTTCGGCACGGTCCAGCCCGGCTGCCATTGGAACGCATCATCCTGGTCCCACACCACCGCTGCAGCCCCTTTTTCGATGGCCGCCGCAATAAAATCGCGGCCATCCGTGTATTCGCCACGACATGCCAAAAACACGTCTCCGGGAAACACGCGGCGGCTATCCGCCTCTACACGTGCCACGGAAACGCCAAGACCCGCCAAGGCGGCGGGGTCCCAATCCGGCAGATCGATCAAACTGGTCTTCATGTTTCTTCCCGCACATCCGAAATCTTGTGTTCCGGAATCAGAGTGTTATTGGAGGGAGCGTCCGGCTCGACCCCCAGAATGCGTAAACTGCCCGCCATGATGTTGGAGAAGGCAGGGCCTGCTACCGTGCCGCCGTAGTAAAAACCGGCGCCCGGCTCGTCAATCATTACCGCCACAATCAGCCGCGGGTTAGTCGCCGGCGCAAAGCCGACAAACAAACCGATATGCTTGTCGGCGGCATAACGCCCGCCGACCAGCTTGCGAGCCGTACCCGACTTGCCACCTACGTGGTAACCCAGCACCTGCGCGCGTACTGCGGTACCGCCCTCTTCGGTGACGGTTATCATCATGTCGCGCATTTTCTTGGCTGTTTCCGGGCGAATCACCGGGCGGCCAGGGTTGGCCGCGGCCAACTTGGTAAACGACAGCGGCAACAAGGCACCATCGTGGGTAAAAATGGTATAAGCCCGGGCCAGCTGCACCAGGCTTACCGTCACACCATAACCAAAAGACATGGTGGCTTGTTCAATAGGCCGCCAACCTTGCCAGTCACGCAGCCGGCCAGCGCTTTCGCCCGGAAAGCCGGACTGCGGGCTCTGCCCAAAACCCGACTTGCGATAAAACGTCCACATGTCCTCCGGTGAAAACATCGCCGCAATCTTCGACGAGCCCACGTTGGACGACTTCTGGATAATGCCCGTCACCGTCAGCGACGGGTTCGGGTGGGTATCGCGTACGCTAGCCGGGCCAATGGTATAAGGCCGGGTATCGAACACCGTATTCGGCGTAATCCTGCCCGCATCCAGCACCATCGAAACCGGGAACGGCTTCATGGTCGAACCCGGTTCGAACATATCCACCACCGCACGGTTACGGCGCATTTCCGGCTCCAGCACCGCCCGGTTGTTCGGGTTGTACGATGGTGTATTGGCCAGGGCCAGCACCTCGCCGGTTTGCGCGTCCAGCACCACCACACCGCCCGCCTTGGCTTTATTGGCCACCATCGCCGCGCTGAGCTCGCGATAGGCCAGGTACTGGATACGCTTGTCGATGGACAGCGTCAGCGTCTGGCCATCGCGCGGTGGCTCGATTACCGCCAGGTCTTCCACAATATGGCCGCGGCGGTCTTTCAGCACCGTCCGGCTGCCGTGCTTGCCAGCCAGCATCTTTTCGCGGGTCAGCTCCAGGCCTTCCTGGCCTTTGCCATCCACCCCGGTAAAACCGATCACATGCGACAGCATCTCGCCCGCCGGGTAGTAGCGGCGGTACTCTTGCTGCTTGGCCACCCCCGGAATCTCCAGCGCCATGACTTGCTGCGCCAATTGCGGGCTGATCTGGCGTTTCAGGTAGACAAACTCGCGCTTCTTGTCGGCAAACTTCTCTTGCAGCTCCGCCACCGGCATTTCCAGCAAACGGGACAAAGCGGCCAGCTTGGCCGCCGGCACCGGGCTCATGTCTTCCGGGCTGGCCCAGATGGATTGCACCGGTGTGCTGATCGCCAATGGCTCGCCGTTACGGTCGGCAATCACGCCACGGTTAGCCTCCAGCAGCAGTGTGCGGCGAAAACGCGCATCGCCCTGATTCTGCAAAAAGTCCTGCTGCACCACCTGCAGGTAAACCGCACGCGCCAGCAAGGCCAGCAACAAGCCGCCCAGTAACACCAGTACCATGGTGACCCGGCCTGGTGCCAGGCGCATCGGCTGCTTCAGATGCTGGCGCATCGGCGGGGTGTAGACACGGCTCATCGCACCCCCTCCGGTGTAATCACGTGCACCTGACGTTGTGTTGGCGTCAGCATATCCATACGTGCCACCGCCGATTTTTCGATCAAGGCGTGGGCACCCCAAGTACTTTGCTCCAGGGTCAGCTGGCCGTATTCCACGTTGAGCTGGCGCTGAAGCTTCTGTTCTTTTTCCAGCTCGCCGTACAATCGGCGCGAAACGTGCTGCGAAGTCACTACCGACATCGCACAGCCGATCACCCCCAGCAGCAGCACTGCATTGAGCTTGTTAAGGCTCACACGCCCCCCTGCCACTGCCCGCCGGTACGCTCGGCGATACGCATGATGGCGCTACGGGCACGCGGGTTAGCCGACACTTCGGCTTCGCTTGCCCGCACCGCCTTGCCCACCGGCTTGACTGCCGCTTCGGCAATATCACACGCCCGCACCGGCACCCAGGACGGTAGCGTGTCGGTCGTGCTGGCGTCGCGCACAAAATTCTTCACAATACGGTCTTCCAGCGAGTGGAAGCTGATCACTGCCAAGCGGCCACCTTGCGTCAGACGCGAGATGGTTTGCGGCAGCACGTCTTTCAGCTCGTCCAGCTCGCGATTGATGAAGATCCTTATCGCCTGGAAGGTTCGCGTCGCGGGGTCTTGACCTTGTTCGCGAGTACGGACGTTTTTCCCAACGAGGACAGCGAGCTCACGCGTCGTTTCGAGGGGCTGTTCAAGCCTTTGCGCAACAATGGCTGCTGCAATCTTGCGAGCAAACCGCTCTTCACCATATGTCTTGATAACCTCTGCTATGTCCGCTTCATCTGCACTGGCCAGCCACTGCGCTGCTGTCTGGCCGCGGGTGGTGTCCATGCGCATGTCTAGCGGCGCGTCAAAACGGAAGCTGAAACCGCGGCGACCGTCATCAATTTGCGGGGACGAAATCCCCAGATCCATCAGTACGCCATTGATTTGCTGCACGCCCAAGGCGTCCAGCTCGCTGGCAAAATGCGCAAAACCGTTATGCACGATACTGAAACGCGGGTCTTCTGCCGCCAGTGCAGTGGCTACTGCAATGGCTTCCGGGTCTTTATCAAAGGCAATCAGCCGACCCTGCGGGCCCAGCTGCTGCAAAATCAACCGGCTGTGGCCACCGCGGCCAAACGTGCAGTCGACGTATACGCCATCAGGCTGAACGGCCAGTGCCGCAACGGCCTCGTCGAGCAACACCGTGCGGTGAGCAAATACTGCGTCGGTCAAAGTGTGAAATCTCCAAGGTGCTGAGCCAGCTCAGCAGGATCAATATCCAGTGCGGTATTCGTTTGGGCGTCCCACTCAGGGGCATCCCACAGTTCAAAGCGGTTCCCTATCCCCACCAGCGCTACCTCTTTATCCAGGCCAGTCAGCTCACGTAGCCTGGCAGGCAGCAAAATGCGGCCGGCGCCGTCCATTTCCAGCGTTTCCGCATGGCCCAGCACCAAGCGCTGATAGCGTTTTAGCGTGGGGTTGCCAGTGGGCAGTGCCAGTAAACGCTGCTCGACAGGTTTCCAGTTGGGTTCGGGGTAAATCAGCAGGTGATCAGGGGATTCGAGCGTAACGACCAGGCGGTGGCCAAACGCAGACAACAGGCTCTCGCGGTGCCTGGCCGGGATGGCCAGACGCCCTTTGGCATCGAGAGAGATATGACTTACGCCGCCGAACATTTTGGCTATTTCACCGCACTGGAATTAGGAGCCGTCGCCCCACAATTACCCACTTCACCCCACTTTTCGCCACTATAGGGAATCGGCTCTACTCGGTCAACATCGCCATGAGGCAATTCGCCTTTGCCGACAAAGACTTACCGGAATGCAACAAAGCAGAAAGCAAGGGAAATCAGCGGCTTACAAAATGATCTGCAGAAAGGGTGTGAACTGTGGTTAATGCCCGCTTTTCGCGACAGAAAAAAACAGCGGCGCGCCACCGGCGCGCCGCTCTTAGCAGTATTTATCGAAACTATGCCTGAGCAAGCTTCTGCTTCAGGATATCCTGCACCTGGGCCGGATTGGCTTTACCTTTGGACGCCTTCATCACTTGGCCCGCCAGTGCATTCAACGCCTTTTCCTTACCGGCACGGAACTCTTCCACCGCCTTGGGGTTGGCCGCAATGGCTTCTTCCACCATTTTCTCGATGGCACCCACGTCGGACACCTGCTTCAGGCCGTCACGCTCGATGATGGCGTCAGCACCCAGCTCGGACTCCCACAGCGCATCGAACACCTGCTTGGCCAGCTTGTTGGACAGCGTACCGTCGGCAATGCGCACGATCAGGCCGGCCAGACGCCCGGTACCGATAGGGCAGCCAGCAATATCCAGACCGTCACGATTCAGGCGGGCGGCGATTTCGCCATTTACCCAGTTGGCCGCCAGCTTGCCTTGGCCTGTCGCCGCAGCCACGGCTTCGAAGTACTGCGCCTGCGCCAGGCTGCTGGTCAGCAGCGCCGCGTCGTAGGCCGACACGCCGAAGGCTTCGACGAAGCGGGCCTTCATCTGGCCCGGCAGCTCCGGCATGTCGGCGCGGGTAGCATCGATCTGCGCCTGGCTGATGCGCACCGGCAGCAAGTCCGGGTCGGGGAAGTAGCGGTAATCGTGCGCGTCTTCCTTGCTGCGCATCATGCGGGTTTCGCCGCTATCGGGGTCGAACAGTACGGTAGCTTGCTGGATCTTGCCGCCATCTTCGATGGTGTCGATCTGCCACTGGATCTCGTACTTGATCGCCTGCTCCAGGAAACGGAACGAGTTCAGGTTCTTGATCTCGCGGCGGGTGCCAAACTCGGCCTGGCCAAACGGGCGTACCGATACGTTGGCGTCCACACGGAAGCTGCCTTCCTGCATATTACCGTCGCAGATGCCCAGCCAGGTCACCAGCGTGTGCAATGCTTTGGCGTAGGCAACCGCTTCTTCCGGCGAGCGCATATCCGGCTCGGACACCACTTCCAGCAGCGGCGTACCGGCACGGTTCAGATCGATACCGGACAGGCCATGAAAGTCTTCGTGCAGCGATTTGCCGGCATCTTCTTCCATATGCGCGCGGGTAACGCGAATGACCTTTTCTTCTTCCCCCACCAGAATGCTCAGCTTGCCATGCTCGATGATGGGCAGCTCCATCTGGCTGATCTGGTAGCCCTTGGGCAAGTCGGGGTAGAAGTAGTTTTTACGGGCAAAAATGTTCTTCTGGTTGATGGTGGCATCCAGCGCCAGGCCCAGGCGGATGGATTTATCCACCACGGCCTTGTTCATCACCGGCAATACGCCCGGCAGCGCCAGCTCGACTAGCGAGGCCTGGGTGTTGGGCTCGGCGCCAAAAGCGGTACTGGCGCCGGAGAAAATCTTGGAGACGGTGTTGAGCTGCACGTGCACCTCAAGACCGATTACGACTTCCCATTTCATTTGGAAAATCCTCTAAAAGCTGGTTTTGCCACGGAAACACACCAAAAACACAGAAGAAACTGGAACGCCTGCTCAGCAGACAGCTTTGTCAAAAACAACATACCGCTCCCAGACTGCATTCCGTGCTTTCCGCGTGGTTCCGTGGCGAAAAAATGTTTACAGCGCCGGCGCCTTGCTGTGCCAGTCGGTGACCTGCTGGAACTGGTGCGCCACGTTCAGCATTTTGGCTTCGCCAAAGTAGTTGCCGATGATCTGCAGGCCTACCGGGCGGCCATTGTCGGCAAAACCGGCCGGCACGCTCATGGCCGGCAAGCCAGCCAGGTTAACCGACAGCGTGTAGATATCGGACAGGTACATCTGCACCGGGTCGCCGGATTTTTCGCCCAGATTGAACGCGGCAGTCGGCGCTACCGGCCCCAGAATCACGTCGCAGCCGGCAAAGGCGGCGGCAAAATCATTGGCGATCAGGCGGCGGATTTTCTGCGCCTTGATGTAGTAGGCATCGTAGTAACCATGGCTGAGCACATAGGTACCCACCATGATGCGGCGCTTCACTTCGCTGCCAAAGCCTTCGGCGCGCGATTTTTCGTACATGTCCACCAGGTCTTTGTACTCGTCGGCGCGGTGGCCGTAGCGCACGCCGTCAAAGCGCGACAGGTTGGCCGACGCTTCTGCCGGGGCAATCACGTAATAAGCCGGAATGGACAGCTGGGTATTGGGCAGGCTCACCTCCACCACCTCGGCACCCAGCTTTTTCAGCTCGGACACGGCGTTGTCGATGATGCGGCCAACGTCTGCCGCCAGGCCATCGGCAAAGTACTCGCGCGGCAGGCCCACACGCAGGCCGGCCAGTGGCTGCGCCAGGTCGCGGGCGTAGTCTTCGCGGGCGCGCTCCAGGCTGGTGGAGTCGCGCTCGTCAAAACCGGCCATCACGTTCAGCATCAGCGCGCAGTCTTCGGCAGTCTGCGCCATCACGCCACCCTGATCCAGCGAGCTGGCGTAAGCCACCATGCCGAAGCGCGATACCACGCCATAAGTCGGCTTGATGCCGGTCACGCCGCAGTGGCTGGCCGGCTGGCGGATGGAGCCGCCGGTATCGGTAGCGGTAGCCACCGGCGCCAGGCGCGCAGCCACGGCAGCAGCAGAACCACCGGACGAGCCGCCCGGAATGGCGTTGACATCCCACGGGTTTTTCACCGCGCCGTAGAAGCTGTTCTCGTTGGACGAGCCCATGGCAAACTCGTCCATATTGGCGCGGCCCAGCGTCACCAGGCCGGCGGCCTGGCACTGCTCGATGACGTGCGCACTGTATGGCGAGATGAAGTTATCCAGCATCTTCGAGCCGCAGCTGGTCTTCCAGCCCTGCTGGCAGAAAATGTCCTTGTGCGCGATGGGCACGCCGGTCAGCAGGCCGGCCTGGCCAGCGGCGCGGCGCGCATCGGCTGCCAGTGCCTCGGCCAGGGTCTTTTCACGGTCTACGGTGATGAAGGCATTCAGCGCCGGGTTCAGCGCCTCGATGCGGCCCAGATAGGCATTGGCCAGCTCCACGGCCGATACCTGGCCGGTGGCGAGCTGTTGCGATAATTGTTTGAGCGTGGCGTTAATCATCTTGTCTTGATGTTCGTCCAGAATGGCCTGCCCATGCGGGGCAGCCTGCGGCCAGGGTTGGCCGCGTTATTCGATGACCTTGGGAACCAGGAACAGACCTTTTTCCACTTGCGGCGCCACCGCCTGGCAGGCGTCGCGGCGGTTGGGCTCGGTCACCGCGTCCTCGCGCAGGCGCAGGGAAACATCCTGCGGGTGCGCCATCGGTTCTATTCCGTCGGTATTCACTGCCTGCATCTGTTCGATCAGGCCAAGAATATTATTGAGCTGGCTGCCGACCGCCTCGATTTCGGCGTCGGTCACGGCGATGCGGGAGAGTCGCGCAATCCGCGCAACATCCTGATGGGTCAGCGACATGGCGTCCTCGTCAAAACCTTTAATAATTCAAGCGTTGTAGGGTATCATAACTGGTTTGTTTCGCCCAAGAATACAAGGGCATCGCGCTATAAAAATGCCAGCGGTTTTACTGAAAAAAATAGTGAACCTTTTGCCGGCGCGGTGTCCAAAACCGCCACCATTGCGATGCGGTAAACTCATGCCGCCGCACAAATACCATTCTCAGGACTGCCATATGTTTCGCTCGCTCACCGGCTACTTTTCCAATGATCTGGCCATCGACCTTGGCACGGCCAACACCCTGATTTACATGCGCGGCAAGGGCATCGTCCTGGACGAGCCTTCGGTAGTAGCCATCCACAGCGATGCGCCAACCAACAAGAAATCCATCCTGGCCGTAGGTCTGGAAGCCAAAAAAATGCTGGGCCGCACGCCGGGCAGCATCCAGGCCATCCGCCCGATGAAAGACGGCGTGATCGCCGACTTCACCGTGACCGAGCAGATGCTGAAGCAGTTCATCAAGAAAGTCACCCCCAGCCGTTTCTTCTCGGCCAGCCCGCGCATCGTGATTTGCGTACCGTGCGGCTCTACCCAGGTAGAGCGCCGTGCGATCAAGGATTCGGCTCTGGCTGCCGGTGCCCGCCGTGTCGAGCTGATCGAAGAGCCGATGGCAGCCGCCATCGGTGCCGGTCTGCCGGTAGAGGAGCCCACCGGTTCCATGGTGGTGGATATCGGTGGCGGCACCACCGAAGTAGGCGTGATCTCGCTGGGTGGCGTGGTGTACTCCAACTCGGTACGCGTTGGTGGTGACAAGTTTGACGAAGCCATCATCAACTATATCCGCCGCAACTACGGCATGCTGATCGGCGAAACCACCGCCGAAGAGATCAAGAAGACCATCGGCTCCGCCTTCCCGGGGGCCGAGGTGCGCGAAATGGAAGTGAAAGGCCGCAACCTGGCCGAAGGCATTCCGCGTGCCTTTACCGTGTCCAGCAACGAAATCCTGGAAGCGCTGACCGAGCCGCTGAACCAGATCGTGTCTGCGGTGAAAATCGCGCTGGAACAAACCCCGCCAGAGCTGGGTGCCGATATTGCCGACAAGGGCATGGTGCTGACCGGTGGCGGCGCGCTGCTGAAGGACATCGACCGCTTGCTGGCCGAAGAAACCGGCCTGCCGGTATTCGTGGCCGAAGAGCCGCTGACCTGCGTAGTACGCGGCTCCGGCAAGGCGCTGGACAAGATGGACAAGACTGGCACCATCTTCACCAACGTACCGTAATTTACCGCTTCTTCAGGCGCCACTCTGCAAAGGGTGGCGCACGGCTGCATGAACTTCGCCAATACCCCCAGATTTTCCAACCAGGGCCTGCGCCCCGGCTCGCAGTTGCTGCTGTGCACGCTCACCTCGCTGGCCTTGCTGGTGGGAGACAGCCAGTTCGGCCTGATGGATCGCACCCGTGATGCCCTGTCGGTGGTGCTTTACCCGATACAGCGTGCCGTAAACATGCCCATGGCGGCCGCAGCGCATATTGGCGAATTTTTCATTACCCAGACTGCGCTCAAGCAGGAAAACGCTGCCCTGCGCAGCCGCGAGCTGGCGCAGTCCGCCAGGCTGGCGCGGCTGACCTCGCTGGAGCAGGAAGTGCAGCAGCTCAAGGCACTGAACAGCCTGCGCACCGACAGCCTGCGAGCCGGGCAGCTGGGCGAGGTGCTATACACTGCGCGCGACCCGTTCTCCTACAAAATCATCATCGACAAGGGGCTGGACGCAGGGTTGGCCGCAGGCCTGCCGGTAGTGGACGAGCGTGGCCTGGTAGGCCAGGTCACCCGTGTGCAACCGCTTACCGCCGAAGTCACGCTGATTATCGACAAAAACCAGATGGTGCCGGTAGTCAACCAGCGTACCGGCCAGCGCTCGCTGCTATACGGCTATGGCGGCGGTGTAGAAGTACGCTACCTGCCGGCAGCCGCCGACATCCAGCAGGGAGACCTGCTGGTAACATCGGGCATTGACGGCCTGTACAGCGAAGGCATCCCCGTAGCACGCGTTACCCGGGTAGACCGCCCGGCAGGGGCCTCGTTTGCCCGTGTGCTGTGCCAGAGCATTGCCGGTGTGCAGTCCAGCCGCTACATGCTGGTGCTGCCACCACGTGCCGCCATGCCGCCACGCCCGGCGCCAGCGCCGCAGCCTGCCAAGCCAAAAAAGAAAAAAGACACCGAGGATGAAGGCTGATTCATGAGCTACGACCGCCCGCAAGAGCTGCTCAAGCCGGTGAAGCGCCGCTTCATCACCCTGACCTTCGCCCTGGCACTGATGATGGAGCTGCTACCGCTGCCGGTAGGCTCTACCCGCTGGCTGCCGGATTTTGTCGGCCTGCTTATCTTGTACTGGGCCATCAACCAGCCGCGCCGTATCGGCATCGGCATGGGTTTCCTGATCGGGCTGGTAGTTGACGTCAGCACCAACAGCCTGTTTGGCCAGCACGCGCTGGCCTACTCGGTCACCACCTATCTGGTGATGTTGCGCCAGCGCCAGCTGGTGATGTTCAACCTGGGCCAGCAAGCACTGGTCGTGCTGACCCTGATGCTGGCCAACCAGCTGATCATGGCGCTGGCACGCCTGGCGCTGGGCTCGGCCTTTGTCGGCGCCGGCTACTTCCTGCCCCCGCTGATGGGCGCACTGCTGTGGCCGCTGCTGACCAAGCTGCTGCTGCTGCCCTACCGTCACCACACCCTATAAGCATGCACCGCCCTACCCGATTGAAAGACGCGCAGGCCGAAGAAAGCCAGTTCCAGCTGCGCCTGGTGATTGCTTACGGCTTCATGGTGCTGATGCTGCTGACCCTGGCCGCACGCTTTATCTGGCTGCAGGTCATGCAGTACGAGCACTTTGCCACGCTGGCGCAGAACAACAGTATTTCGCTGGTGCCGGTACAGCCCAACCGTGGCCTGATCATGGACCGCAACGGCGTGGTACTGGCGCAGAACCACGCTGCCTATACGCTGGAAATCACCCCGGCCAAAATGGACGACATGGAAGCTACCATCAAGGCGCTGGGCAGCCTGGTAGAGATCACGCCGCGCGATGATCGCCGTTTCCGCAAGTTTCTCGCCGAAAGCAAGGAGTTCGAGCCGGTACCGCTCAAACTGAAGCTCTCCGAAGAAGAAGCGGCGCGCATTGCGGCCAACGCCTGGCGTTTTCCCGGGGTAGAAGTGAAAGCCAGGCTATTCCGCGATTACCCGTACAAAGAGCTCACCAGCCATGTGCTGGGCTATATCGGCCGCATCAACCAGCGCGACCAGCAAAAGCTGGAAGAAGACGACAAGCTGGCCAACTATCGTGGTGCCACCCATATCGGCAAGCTGGGGCTGGAGGCGGTGTACGAGGCCGAGCTGCACGGCACCAACGGCTTTGAAGAGGTAGAAACCGATGCCGGCGGCCGCGCCGTGCGCAGCCTGCGCCGCACACCGCCGCTACACGGCAACAACCTGAAGCTGGCGCTGGATATCCGCCTGCAAGAGGTAGCCGACAAACTGTTTGGCCAGCGCCGTGGCGCGCTGGTGGCCATCGACCCGCAAACCGGCGGCGTGCTGGCTTTTGTATCCAAACCAGGCTTCGACCCCAACCTGTTTATCGATGGCATCGACAGTGCCACCTGGAAAAGCCTGAACGAAGACTGGCAAAAACCGCTGGTCAACCGCGCCGTGCGCGGCCTGTACCCGCCGGGCTCCACCTTCAAGCCGTTCATGGCCATGGCTGCGCTGCAGTCTGGCGCCATCGGCCCCTACGATCTGCGCCCGGCGCCAGGCTTCTTTACCCTGCCCGGCTCCAGCCACCAGTTCCGCGACTCCAACCCGCGCGGCAACGGTATGGTCAACATCAGCAAGGCCATTGCCGTTTCCAGTGACACTTTCTTTTACCGCGTGGCCTGGGATATGGGCATAGACCGCATCCACCCGCTGGTGGGGCAGTTTGGCCTGGGGCAAAAAACCGGCATCGACCTGGACGGCGAAGCCAGCGGCGTGCTGCCCTCGAAAGAGTGGAAAGAAAAACGCTTTGCCCGCTTCAAGCCCGAGGTTCGCCGCTGGTACCCGGCCGACGTGGTCAGCGTGGGCATCGGCCAAGGCTTTAACGCCTATACCCCGCTGCAAATGGCCAACGCCACCGCCATCCTGGCGGCCGACGGCAAGGTGTTCAAACCGCACCTGGTGCAGGAAATTACCCAGGCCGGCAGCGGCAAGGTGCGGCTGGTGGAGCCCAAGCCGGTTCGCACACTGGCCTTCCGCCCCGAGCTGTACGCGCACGTGAAAGACGGCATGGTTGCCGTGATGCGCCCCGGTGGTACCGCCGCCAGGTTGGCCGCAGGGCTGACCTATACCATGGCTGGCAAAACCGGTACTGCCCAGGTGGTACAGATCAAGCAAGGCGCCAAGTACAACGCGGCGGCACTGGCAGAGCAGTACCGCGACCACTCGTGGTTTATTGCCTTTGCACCGGTGGAAGCGCCACGCATTGCCATTGCCGTGATTGTGGAAAACGCCGGTTTCGGTGCCGCCAGCGCCGCGCCGATTGCCCGTGCGGTCAGCGACTTTGCCCTCACCGGTAAAGTACCGGCCGAGCTGCAAGGCAAACTGATTACCATGCCGCAGCCGGCACAGGCAGGAGACAAGCAAGATGCAAGCGCCGCTCGCTAAACGAATCTGGGATGCCATTGCCGCCCCGTTTGACGGCTGGCTGATGGCGTTCCTGGCCGGCATTTTCGTGATGAGCATGCTGGTGCTGTTCTCGGCGTCCAACCAGAGCTGGCACAAGATAGACAACAAGCTGGTTTACACCGTGATGGCCCTTACCGTGATGTGGATCATGGCCAATGCCCGCCCGCAAACGGTGATGAACTTTGCCCCGCCGCTATACGCGGCCGGCGTGCTGCTATTGGTCGGCGTAGAGCTGTTCGGCGTTACGGTCAACGGCTCCACCCGCTGGCTGAACCTGGGCATTGTGCGCATCCAGCCATCCGAGATCATGAAAACCGCGCTGCCGATGATGGTGGCCTGGTATTTCCAGAAGTATGAAAGCACGCTGAACTGGCGGCACTATCTGGTGGCAGTAGCGCTGATTGCCGTACCTGGCGCGCTGGTGCTGAAGCAGCCGGATTTGGGAACCGCCGTGCTCATCATGGGTGCCGGCTTCTTTGTGCTGTTTTTTGCCGGCCTGTCGTGGAAGATCATCATCGGCGGCCTGGTAGCCTTCCTCGCCAGCCTGCCGGTGGTGTGGAACCTGCTGCACGACTACCAGCGCCGCCGCGTACTGACGCTGATCGACCCCATGCAAGACCCGCTGGGCGACGGCTACCACATTATCCAGTCCATGATCGCCATCGGCTCGGGCGGGCCGTGGGGTAAAGGCTGGCTCAATGGCAGCCAGACGCACCTGGACTACATCCCCGAGCGCACTACCGACTTCATCTTTGCCGTGTACTCGGAAGAGTTCGGCCTGGCCGGCAACCTGCTGCTACTGGCGCTGTATCTGGGGGTGATTACCCGCGGCATGCTGATTACCGCCCGCGCACAAACCCTGTACGGCCGCCTGCTGGCCGGTGCCATCACGCTGTCGTTCTTCGTCTACGTGTTCGTCAATATGGGCATGGTGGCCGGTATCCTGCCGGTGGTAGGCGTACCGCTGCCGTTCATGTCCTACGGCGGCACCGCCACGGTGTCGCTGGCGGTGGCGCTGGGCATGCTGATGAGTATCGGCAACACCAAACGCTGAACACGCCTGGCCCGTGCCACATTGCGGCCAACCCTGCCCGGGGTTGGCCGCATTTTTATGCGTGGTACTTTGGGTACATCGGGCTGGTTTGATACCACCTTCATTCAAACGATCGTTGCAAAACCACCTCACCCTCCGCAATATAGAGCTGCGACTCTAGACAAGGCCGCTATACGGACCGCACCGCCACGACGGCGCGGCCACAACACGAGGAGGCATGATGGGTTTCAATATCGAGCTGCTGCTACTGGCACTGGCCCCCGTCTTTCTGGGCTGCGTGGCATGGGAGGCATGGTACTGGGCCAGGCGCGGCCGCCACGACATCTACAGCTGGCGCGACACCCTTTGCAACGCGGCGCTGGCGCTGCTGCACCAGGGCGCCGACAAACTGGCCTGGCTGGCGGTGATACCGCTGTACCAGTACGTATACCAGCAGCACCGGCTGTTCGATCTGGGCCACAGCTGGGGCCATTTTGTGCTGCTGTTTCTGGCGCAAGACTTTCTGTATTACGGGTTCCACCGCGCCAGCCACCGCGTGCGCTGGCTGTGGGCGGCGCACAGCGTGCACCACAGCTCCACCCGCATGAACTTCTCTACTGCATTCCGCCAGAGCCTGATGTACCCGCTGGCCGGCATGTGGGCATTCTGGCTGCCGCTGGCGTGGCTGGGTTTTGCCCCGCCGCTGGTGGTGGGCGTGGTGCTGCTGAACCTGGCGTTCCAGTTTTTTGTGCATACCCAGGCTATCCCCAAGCTGGGGTGGCTGGAATACGTATTCAACACGCCGTCCATCCACCGCAGCCACCACGCACGCAACCCCTGCTATGTCGACCGTAACTACGCCGGCGTGCTGGTGATCTGGGACCGCCTGTTCGGCAGCTACGTGGCCGAGCGCGACGATACGCCGTGCGACTACGGCACCATCAAGCCGGTCAACAGCCACAACCCGCTGTGGGTCAGCGTGGTGGAGTGGCGCGACATGCTGCGCGAAGCCTTGGCCGCACGCAGCTGGCGCCAGCGGCTGACACTGCTCTTTGGCCCGCCCGAAGCCGCCGAGCGCATTGCCGGGCAGCTAGCTCAAAACAGCCAGCGCCACACGCCGTAGGCGATAAAACCCAGCACGATGGCCGGCAGCGTCTGCCGGCTGTAAAACGCTACCGCCCCGGCCACCAGCGTACCCGGCAGGTAGGCATTGGCCAGGCTCAAGTCGATGTCGCCCTGCGGCGCCAGCGCCATCGGCACGATCAGCGCGGTCAGCACCGCCGCCGGTACGTAGCGCAGCGCCCGCTGCAAGGCCGGCGGAAACGCCAGCCGGTGGCCGAATACCAGAAAACTCAGCCGGATACCGTAGGTCACTACCACCATCCCCAGGATGGCCAACCACAATGGCTGCGTCATGCTTGTTCCTCCTGTGTACGACCTGCGGCCAACCTTTCGGCCAACATCCCGGCCCCGACCCCGGCCAGCGCCGCCAGCATCAGCCCCAGCTTGTAGGGCAGATGGCGCGCCAGCAGCGCCACCGCACCCGCCGCGAGCGCGGCGGCCAGCACCGGGTATTGCCGCAGCTGCGGCGCCACGATGGCGGCAAAGGTGGCCACCATGGCAAAGTCCAGCCCCAGGCTAGCCAGGCCCGGCACGCTTTGCCCCAGTAGCACGCCAGCTACCGTCCACAGCTGCCAGTTCAGGTACATCGCCAGCGACGAGCCCAGCCAGTACCACACCCCGCCTTGCGCCGTACCGTGCGCGCGCAGGTGGTGCTCCACCACGGCGTAGGTTTCATCGGTCAGCCAGAACGCCAGCGGCCAGCGCCAGCGCGCCGGCAAATCGCGCACGTAGGGCAGCAGGCTGGCGCTGTATAGCGCGTGGCGCAGGTTCACCACAAAGGTGGTGAGCCAGATCACCGGCAGCGCCGCACCGCCGCCAATCAGGCTGACAGCCACAAACTGCGACGAGCCGGCAAACACCAGCGCCGATAGCGCCAGCACCGCCCAGGCGGGGATGCCGCTGGCGATGGCCAGCGTGCCAAAGATCACGCCAAACGGTGCCGCGCCCACCAGCATCGGCACCGTGTCGCGTACGCCCGCCAGCAAGGCGGAACGGGTAGGGTTCATGCAAGACTCCACAGGTTGAAGGTTGGCCGCAGTATCGCTGCGATAGCGCCGGCTGATTCATTACACTTTGCAGCAGCCGCGCGGTAGTGGCTTGAACGATCTTGCGCCGGGCGGCTAGCGGCCCCTTACCGTACGCTGGTAGGCGCCAGGGGTGATGCCCAGTGCGGCGCGAAAAGCACGCGTCAGCTGCGGCTGGTCGGCAAAACCCAGCTGCGCCGCCACCTGCGCCGGTGCCATACCTTGCGCCAACAGGCTGCGGGCACGCGCCACGCGCAGCTGGTTGCGCCACGCCACCGGCGGCAAGCCGAATTGCTGGCGGAAGCGGCGATTGAGGTGCCACGGCGACAGCCCGGCTTCGTCGGCCAGCAGCTGCAGCGACAGGTTATCGGCCAGCCGGTCGGCCAGCAGGCTGCGTACCCGCTGCAGCGCCGGCGCGGCGTCGGGCAAGGCCGCCTCGCGCACGCCCATGTGACGGGTCAATACGTCGGCAAAGATGCCCTGCTGCACGCTTTCGCGCAGCAAGCGGTCGTGGCTGTCGCGCAGCAAGGGCTGCAGCTGCCACAGCCGCTGCCACAGCTCGGGGTCGTACACCACGGTGTCGCGGAAAAAAGGGGACACCGGCCTGCCCGCCATCTGGCTAGCCAGGCCCTGTATCAGCTGCGCCGACGGGTAGTAGCCGTGGTAGCCCCAGCCGGCGTCGTGCGCCGAGCGGCCGGTGTGCACCTCGCCGGGGTTGATCAGGATCAGCGCCCCCGGCCCGGCCACGTGGGTACCGCCACGCCAGTGATACGACTGCGCGCCCCAGTGCAGGGTGTTCACCACGTACTCCTCATGGAAGTGCGGGGCAAACACCTGGCGGGTGTAGAAGGCGTCCAGCAGCTCCAGCGGCGCGATGTCGTCGGCGCGGAAGAAGCGGGCGTGTTCGGGGCGGGCGGCAGTCATGCTGCATTCTGGCACAAGGCCACCACGCCGTTTTGAACGATCTTGTCAGGAACCGGCCATGAAGGTGCGGATGCCGGAGCCAATAAACTGCACGCCGACACAGATCAGCAAAAAGCCCATCAGCCGCCCCAGCACCTCGGTACCGGCGCGGCCGATGCGCTGCGCGATCCAGCCGGCCGAACGCAGCAGCAGGAAGATACCGGCGCAGGTGGCAAAGATGGCCAGCGTAGTCATACCCAAGGCCAGCAGGCGCGCGGTATGGTTATCCAGCTCGGCGATTTCGGTGGCCATGCCGATCACCACCGCGATGGTGCCTGGCCCGCTGATACCCGGCATCGCCAGCGGAAAGAACGAGTAATCCTCGCGCCGCTTGGTGCTGGGCGTCATGCCGGGGTCTTGCGACAGAAACAGCATGCGGTAACCCAGTGTGGCCACCACGAAACCGCCGGCAATACGCAACGCACCATAGCTAATGCCGAACGCACCCAGGATGACGTTACCGGCCAGCAGTGATACCAGCATGATGGCCGCCGCGTACACGCAGGCCATGCGCGCCTGGTGCGCACGGCGCAGCTCGCTCATGCCCTGCGTCAGGCTGACGAACAGCGGAATCTTGGATAGCGGGTTGGTAATCACCAGCAGGCTCACCAGCCCGCCAAAGAAAAACTGCAGATACAGCGCCTTGATCATGATGCACTTCACGGATGGGTTGGCCGCCATTGTAGCCAGCTGGCACCGCCCTGCACGCCGTCACGGCCAAAGACAATAAAATTGCGGCGCGAGCCCGACATGACGCACATGTCTGCCGCAGGTACAGGCATTGCGGGTGCGGCATTTTGTCGCAGGGCAATGTGCCGCAGGCGCGGCAGTGGTAGCCTTGCGGCCAACCTTGATGTCATTTACTTCTGCAAAGGAATCTCCCATGCGCAAACTCGCCGTCCTGGCCCTGGCCTCCCTGCTGTCCCTGCCTGCCCTGGCACACGAATACACCGCCGGCGCGCTGAAAATCGGCCACCCGTGGAGCCGTGCCATGCCGGCCACCAGCCCGACTGCCGGCGTGTTCATGACCATCAACAACACCGGCAAGGACGCCGACAAGCTGATTTCGGCCACCAGCCCGCAAGCTGGCAAGATCGAGATGCACACTCACGTTAACGACAACGGCGTGATGCGCATGCGCGAAGTAGCGGGCGGCATCGCCGTACCGGCTGGCGAAGCCACCAAACTGGCCCCGGGCGGCCTGCACGTGATGCTGTTCGACATCAAGCAACAAGCCAAGGTGGGCGACAAATTCCCGCTGGTACTGAAGTTCGAGAAAGCCGGTGAAGTGAAGGTAGACGTGAAAGTGGAAGACGGCGCGCCGGCTGCCCACGCCCACTAAGCGGCTGCGCTATCGCACGATCAATGAAAAAGGCTGCCCGAAGGCAGCCTTTTTTGTCAGCAACAACTGCTTATTTTTGCAACAGGCGACGCGCGGCTACGGCGGTGTCGGTGTAGTCGGTAAACACACCATCCACGCCCAGCGCAAAGTAGGCACGGTATTCTTCCAGCGGGCTGTCCTGGAAGTTGGCCGCCAGGTGCTTGGACTCGTTGCGGAAGGTGTACGGGTGCACCAGCAGGCCCAGTTTGTGCGCGTTTTTCACCACGTCGCTTGGCTCGGTCAGCGTCATATCGCGCTGGTCGACTACCTTGTCACCATCCACGTCGGCAGCCTTGCCGGTTTTCGGGTCTACCATCGCCTGCCAGCTGAGCAGGTACGGTTTCCACGGGCCGATACCGTCGGCAAACGATTTGATCTCTTTCAGGCCCGCCGGGGTCAGCATGTCGGCGTAGGTGCGCTTGTCGCCGGCCACCACGTGGTCGTACGGTACGTTGGCGTCAATGCTGCCGTCCGGGCGGACATCGTTGGCGTCCAGCAGGTACACCAGCTTGTTGGCAGTGAGCTTGCGCAACTGTTTCAGGTTGGCCGCTTCGAACGACTGGATGAACACCGGTGCATCCTTGCGGTTCAGCTTGTATTGCTGCAGCAGCGCCACCAACGGTTTTTCCAGGCCCAGGCCCAGTTGCTGGTGGTAGGTCGGGTGCTTGGTTTCCGGATAAACGCCGATCTGGCGGCCGGTTTCCTTCGATTTGGCTTCACGCAGCGCCAGCACTTCTTCGAAAGTCGGCACCTGGAACTGGCCGTCAAAGACCTTGCTGCGGTCGCCGCGCGGCTGGATGGCGCGCAGGGTCTTGATCTCGGCCAGGGTAAAGTCGCTGGCAAACCAGCCCTCTTCATCGTTGCCGTCTACCTTCATGGTGCGCTTGCGGCTGGCAAACTCGGGGCGCTTGGCCACGTCGGTGGTGTCTTTCAGGTTCGGCTCGTGGCGGGCAATCAATACGCCATCCTTGGTGGCCACCAGGTCCGGCTCGATAAAATCAGCCCCCAGCTCGATGGCCTTGGCGTAGCCTTCCAGCGTGTGGTCGGGCATATAGCCGGACGCGCCACGGTGGGCAATCACCAAGGGTGCCTTGCCAGTCAGTGTCGGGAAAACCGGTTTCTCTGCCGCCCAGGCCGGTGCGGCCAACGTAGCGGACACTGCCATGGCGATAATGATCTTGTTGTTCATTGCTACCCCCTGAGTAATACACGTGTCGATGAAAGCCGCCAG
Source organism: Vogesella aquatica (assembly GCF_028548455.1). Classification (GTDB taxonomy): domain Bacteria; phylum Pseudomonadota; class Gammaproteobacteria; order Burkholderiales; family Chromobacteriaceae; genus Vogesella; species Vogesella aquatica. Next base: position 133,151 of record NZ_JAQQLF010000004.1, on the reverse strand, counting down.
TCTGTCACACGCATATGATGCTTTTTTGACAAGGCGGCGCCTTTGCCTGCAGGGGCGGGGTGCAAACTGCTATGCTTTGTACCTGTCCGATGCTGTCTGCCGCCATGAGCCCGTTCCTGCATAAACCCTTTCGCCCTGCCCTGCTGCTGGTGCTGATTTTCCTGTCCGGCACCCTGGGCATCTGGTGGCTGGCTGCGTCTGCCGCCAGCGATGTGGACGACGAGGCCCGGCGCATCAGCCAGCTGGCGCTGAGCCAGGAGATGGCTCGTGAGCGCCGCCAGCTGGCCAATGCGCTGCAGGACTACGCCAACTGGGACGAGATGAACGACAAGATCAACCGCGCCCAACCTGACCTGGCGTGGCTGAATGACAACCTTACCGCCTCGGTGTACCACAACCTGAACGTGCATCTGGCCCTGCTGGTCGATGCCAGCGCGGGCGTGCTGCAGGCACGGCAGAACGGCATACTGGTGAACCCGCCAGAACGCGCGCTGCCCCTGCCCGACCATCAATGGCTGGCCCTGCTGCGCCATACCGACCGCTACAGCCAGGCCAGCGCGGGCGCCATGCCCAGCCAGCTCCTGCGCCTCGATACGGTCAACCCGCTCACCGGCCACCCCGAACCACGCATCCTGATGCTGTCCATCCAGCGCATTACACCAGAGCTGAGCAAGACACCGCGCAGCCCGCAGCAGCGCTATCTGGTGTTTGCACGCTATATGGACCAACCAAGCCTGCAGCAGCTCAGTGCCGACTTTCTGATTCCGCAGATGCGCCTGTACTTCACCCCGCAAAGCCCGCCGGAGCTGACTGCCTTGCCACTGCAGGATAACAACGGCCAGACGCTGGCCTGGCTGGCGTGGCCAAGCCGCACCCCCGGCAACAACATGCTGGAGCGCATCCTGCCGCAAAGCCTGCTGCTGCTGTGCGTGATCCTGCTGCTGGGTGCCGCCATCGTGCGCATGGCAGAGCGTTGGCAGCGCCATAGCCTGCGGCAGGCCGAGCGACTGCAGCAGCAAGGCGAGGCCCTGCAAAACCTGGTGACCAGCCGCCGCGACGACCAGCAAGAGCTGCGCGAATACCTGGAAGAAGTCATACCGCTACTGAGCCAGACCCTGAAAGTAAACCGTATCAGCGTGTGGCAATTCAGCCCTGACGGCAAAGAGCTGCTCTGCCTGGCCAGCCTGAACGCCATCAGCGGGCAATTCAGCCACGGTGAACAGCTGGAACAAAGCAGCCACGCAGACTATTTCCAGGCCATGCGCCAGCACCGCTATCTGGCCAGCCACCAGGCACAGCTGGACGAGCGCCTGGCTTCACTGCGTACCTATCTGGTAGCGCGTGATGTCAGCGCCATGCTGGACGCTGCCATTGTGGTAGGCGGGCTGCACCAGGGCATTTTGTGTGCCGAGTCGCAAACGCCGCACCGTCAATGGCAGCAGGACGAGATCAACTTTGTCTGTTCCGCCGCCGACATCCTGGCGCTGGTGATGGAGTCGCGCGCGCGCCTGCACGCCGAGGGCGAGCTATACCGCCAGTTCTACTACGACCGTTTTACCGGCCTGCCCAACCGCAGCCGGCTGCTGATGCAACTGGACGAGCTGATCCAGCAGAAAGAAAGCCAGAGCCCGCAGAACTGCGAGCCGCTAGGCTGCCTGATGCTGGCGGTAGAAGGCCTCACCAATATCAACGAGCTATACGGCCGCGATAACGGCGACCACGTTATCCGCGAACTGGGCAAACGGCTGGAAAGCGTCATCGGGCATGGCGAAATGGTGGCACGCAATGCCGATAACCGCTTTGCCCTGCTCATCCTCAGCCCAGAGGAAGACAGCCTGTGCCAGCGCGTAGACCACCTGAGCACCCTGCTGGCGCGGCCGCTGGACATCCAGGGGCAGCAGCTGTACATCCGCCTGAGCATCGGCCTGGCGCTCTACCCGCACGACACCAACGACGCCGAATCACTGCTGGAACACGCCGAGATGGCACTGCAGATGTCACGCGAAGGCCCGGGCGACTGGGTACGCTTCCACCCCGACATCAATAGCAACTGGCGGCGGCGCAACCGCCTGCAGACCGAACTGCGCCAGGCGATTACCCGCAATGAGCTGCTACTGAACTATCAACCGTACGTGTCGCTGAAAAACGGCAGCATCGCCGGTGCCGAAGCGCTGGTGCGCTGGCAGCACAGCGAAATGGGGCTGATATCCCCTGCCGACTTTATCCCCATGGCCGAAGAAACCGGTGCCATCCACGCCATTGGTGCCTGGGTGCTGGAAGAAGGCATCCGTCACGCGGCCAGCTGGCGCTTGCGCTTTCTGGAACACTTCACCATTTCCATCAACATCTCGCTGCTACAGCTGGAAGACCCGCATTTTGCCGAAAGTGTGACCGCCCTGCTGGCCACCCACCACCTGCCGGGCGAAGCGCTGGAGCTGGAGGTGACCGAAGGCCTGGCACTGCGCAACACCCCGGAGATCGACAGCAATCTGCACAAGCTGCGCGCACAGGGCATTGCCATCGCCATTGACGACTTCGGTACCGGCTACGCCTCGTTCAGCTACCTGCGCCGTTTTCCGGTGGAAAAACTGAAAATCGACAAGCTATTCCTGGACCGCGTGCCCGACAGCGAAGCCGGCAGCAACCTGGTGCGCATGATTGTGGCGATGGGCCACACCCTGGGCGCGTCTGTCACCGGAGAAGGCATCGAAAACATAGAGCAGGCACGCTTCCTTGCGCGTCATGGCTGCGACTACGCCCAGGGCTACCTGATCAGCAAGCCACTACCGGCCGGCGCACTGGAGCGCTTCCTGGCTGATGCCCAGCCGCTGCCGATACGGTAAGTGCATCGCCTTTGTCATAAACAGAGCTTATTGAAACTGAATTGCAAGCAATAGCAAACCAAACGTTGCTTGGATGTAACATGCTGCAGCGCAATATTGTCTGACAAGCAAGCACTGTGCTGGCCTGACATGCCAACTTGATGCACACTGGCCCCCACGTTGCACCCTGCCTCCCAAAGCATTGCGCCAGGTTTCCAAAGAAGACCGGGTGATGGAGGAGAGACGAGCTCCACAGGAGCCACAACACATACAACACAGAAAGTAGCGGATCAAGGCGGCGGTGCAACGTCCCCCACCCTGCAGTTTGCAAGCCCTCGCGTCGGCATTACCATGGCCCTCTTTACTCCTGCGGCCAACCTTCATGACACCCCCTGCCCTGCCCCGTATTGCCATTCGCTATTGCACCGGCTGCCGCTGGATGCTGCGTGCCGCCTGGATGGCGCAAGAGCTGCTCACCACCTTTGAAAAAGACGTGGGCGAAGTGGCGCTGCAGCCCGGCAGCGGCGGCGTATTTACCGTGCACGTCGATGGCGTGCAGATCTGGGATCGTGCCGCCGATGGTGGTTTCCCCGACATCAAGCTGCTGAAACAGCGCGTGCGCGACCGCATCGCCCCCGAGCGCCACCTGGGCCACAGCGACCACAGCGCCGCCGATAGCGGGCAGTAAGGCGGCGCCTTGAGCGTACAACGCAAGATCATCCACATCGACTGCGACTGCTTTTTTGCCGCGGTGGAAATGCGCGACCGCCCCGAGTGGCGCGGCATCCCGCTGGCGGTGGGCGGCCAGCCCGGCCAGCGCGGCGTGATCGCCACCTGCAACTACGAAGCGCGCCGTTTCGGCGTGCGCAGCGCCATGCCGTCGTCGCTGGCGCTGCGGCAGTGCCCGCAGCTGCTGATCGTGCCGCCGGACTTTGCCCGCTACCGCGACGCCAGCCTGGCGGTACACGCCATCTACCAGCGCTATACCGCGCTGATCGAGCCGCTGTCGCTGGACGAAGCCTACCTGGACGTGAGCGGCCAACCGCACTGCCAGGGCAGCGCCAGCCTGATGGCGCAGGCTATCCGCGACGCCATCCGTAGCGAGGTGGGCATTACCGCCTCGGCCGGCATCGCCCCCAACAAATTCCTGGCCAAGATCGCCAGCGACTGGCGCAAGCCGGACGGGCAGTTTCTGGTGCGGCCGGATGAGGTGGCCGAATTTGTGCGCGTGTTACCGGTAGAAAAAATATGGGGCGTAGGCGAAGTCACCGCCAGCAAGCTGCGCCATCAGGGCTTTTACACCTGCGGTGACCTGCAACAGCTGCCGCTGGCCGACATGCTGCGCCGCTTTGGCAAGCTGGGCAAAACGCTGTACGAGCTGTCACGCGGCCAGGACAGCCGCGCGGTAGAGCCGGAACGCGAGCGCAAATCGGTAAGCGTGGAAGAAACCTACACCCGCGACCTGCCCGACCTGGCCAGCTGCGAAGCCGAGCTGCCCGGCCTGCTGGCCACGCTGGCGCAGCGGCTGGAACGCACCGGCAGCCCGCGTTTTCGCGGGCTCACCGTCAAGATCAAATTTGCCGACTTCACCCAGACCACGGTGGAATGCAGCGGCCACAGCCTGGATGCGGCCAACTACTGCCAGCTGCTGCACACCGGCTACGCCCGTGGCGGCAAGGCGGTGCGCCTGCTGGGCGTAGGGGTACGGCTGCAGGAAACCGACCCCGCCATGCAGCAGCTGGAGCTGCCGCTGCAATACCGCCAGCCCCCGGGCTGACGGCGGGCGCTACGCTGCTGGTGGCGGGTTGGCCGCATCGCCATCGCCATCGCCAGCTGCAACAGCCAAGGTATCGGGCTGGTTACCGCCGCCCAGGCTGCTCCAGTCAATACCGCGGGTGAAATACATGGTGAGCGCCAGCAGGCCGAACAGGCTGAGGCTGCCCATCAGCAAGGCCATGTCTTCCGACTGCAAGATCATGAACATCAGGCCATACAGCGCCCCCAGCATGGCGGCAAATACCCCGCCACCGCGCCAGCTAGCCAGCACGCTGCTGCCGTAGCTGCCCAGCATGGCTACCGACGCCAGCGCCGCCAGCCAGTAGGCCGCGTTGAAACCCAGATGCTCGGATAGCGACAATGTCAGCAGGAAGAACAGCGCCAGGCCCAGCATCAGCAAGGTGTACTGCACCGGGTGCACCGATACGCGGTGCATCACCTCCAGCAGGAACACGCCGCCCATCATCAGCAACACAAACAGCTCGGCGTACTTCATGGTGCGCTCGTTCAGCACATAGCGGTCTACCGGGTCCAGCAGGCGCAGGCCAACGCGATTGGGCTCGCAGCCGCTCTTGGCCTGCAGGCAGGCGTTACCGCCGGTGGCCAGCTCGGTAGTCTGCCAGCGGGCGCGAAAGCCCTGCGCGTCCACGCTGCGGCTTTGCGGCGCAAAATTGCCGGCAAAGCTCGGGTGCGGCCAGTTACCCGCCAGGTTGACGGTGGTGCTGTCGCCGGCAGGCTCCACCAGCAGCGCACTGCTGCCGGCCAGCTGCAGCCCCAGGCGGAAGCCCAGCACCTGACCCTGGCTCAGTAACGGCTCGGCCGCCGCCAGTGCCAGCGGCGCGTGCACACCACGCGGGTTGTGCGCCAGCCGTGCCCCCGGCACGAAAGTCAGCGTCTGCTTGCCGGCCTGGCCTTGCAGCTGCTGGATGCCGCGCACGTCGTCCACCCCCAGCGCCAGATACGGTGTGCCCCAGCGCGTGCTGCGCCGCTCGCTGTCGCTGCCGGCTTTCTCTTCGTAAGCCGCCAGTGCGGGGATGCGAAACTGCCCGGCCAGCTGCAGCTGGCTACGGTACACCGGCGCCTCGAACAGGCCGCGTTTGAGCAGCTCCACCGCCAGCTTGCCGTCTACCGTCAACTGCGCCGGGCTAAGCAACAGCTGCTTGCTCTGCTGGCTTTCCACCCAGCGCCCACCCTTGCCGCTGTCGGCCGGCTGCCACTTGCCCACCGTCACGGTGTAGGGCAGCACCAGATAGGGGCCGCCCAGCGCCTGCTCGCCGGCGCTGAACTGCGCAATCTCGTGTTGTACCGCCTCGGCGCGCTGCTGGCGTTCGTCCAGCAGGCTGCGCACCAGGCCCAGTGCCAGCAGCATCAACAAGGCGATGCCGGCCAGTGCCAGCGCTTTCCATCCCATTTTCATCATGCTCTCCCTCCGTGATTGGCGATGCCGGCAGCTTGCCGCCGCCGTATGGAGGGAACGTGGACGCTATGTGGAGATTGTGTGGAGACGGTGTCAGGCCAGCACCCGCGCCAGCGGGTTGGCCGCATCGCTGGCGGGCAGCCGCAGCGTGACGCACACGCCCGGTGGCTGGTTGGTCAGCGTGATATCGCCGCCGTGCAGCTGCACGATGGTGCGCGTCAGCGCCAGGCCCAGGCCGCTGCTCTTCGGCCCGTGCGGGCGCGGCAGCGAGTAGAAACGGTCGAACAGCCGCCCCAGCGCGTAGTCCGGCACCGGTGGCCCGTCGTTGGCGATCTGCAGCTGCCAGCCCTTGGCTACCGGCAGCAATTGCAGGCTGATGCAGCCCTCGTCGGCGGTAAAGTCGATGGCGTTTTGCAGGATGTTGCGCAGCGCCTGGCGCAGCAGGAAGGCATCGCCCGCCACCATGGCCTGCGGCAGCGTGGCCACCGGCGTGACGCGGCGCGCGCCCAGCTGCGGCGCCAGCGCCTGCAGTTCGCCGGCCAGCAGCTCGGTAAGCGGCAACGGCTGCGGCTGCTTCAGGCGGCCGGTGGCCTCCAGCGACGCTAGCTGCAGCAGGTGGTCGACAATCTGCTGCAAACGCACGCTTTCGCTGTCGATGTGCTGCAAAAATCGCGCGCGCTCGGCCGGCGGCAGGTCGTCCTGCAGCAGCTCGGCCGACGCGCGCAGGCCGGCCAGCGGCGACTTCAGCTCGTGGGTCAGGTCGTGCACGTAGTGTTCCACGTAAGCCTTGCCGTCCAGCTCGCTGCGCATGCGGCCCAGCGCTTGCGCCAGCGTGTCCAGCTCGCGGTTGGCGGCGAAATGCGGCACCGGTGCGCTGCCCCCGGCGCTGACGCTGTCGGCAAAGCGCGTCAGGCGGGTAATGCCGCGGCTGAGCCACCACGAAAACAGCGCCCCCAGCAGCAGCGCGGCCAACAGCACCACGCCGATCAGCCGCCCCAGCTTGGCCTCGCTGCGTTCGATATGCGGCTGCATCGCCAGATTGGGCCGGCTGACGGTGAGCACGCCGATAATGCGCTGGCCATCGCGCACCGGCGCCGCCACGTACATCACGGTAGACAAGGGGTTGGCCGCATCGGCCAGCGTGCTGCGCGCGCCGTACTGGCCGCGCAGCGTCAGCGCCACGTCGCGCCAGCGGCTGTAGTCCTGGCCCACCGCCTGGCCGGCGGAATCCAGCAACACCACGCCACGGGCGTCGGTAAGGTAGACGCGCAGCTGGGTATGATCCTGGCGTACGCCCCACACCTCGGCCTGCGGCTGGCGCGCGGCAAAGCGCTGCAGCGTGGCCGCCAGGCGGCCATCGTCCAGCCGGCCGGCCACCATGTCCGGCTGCACCATCTCGGCCAGCAGGTTGGCGGTGTCCAGCAGTACCGCTTCGGCCGAGCGCCGCATCGCCGGTTTGATCTCGTCGCGCACCACACTCACCACGTAGGCGGCCAACAGCCCCAGCAGCAGGAAGTAGCCCGCAAAAATACGCCAGGAAAAGCGCATCAGCCCTGCTCCAGCGCGTAGCCGAAGCCACGATGGGTGACGATGGGGTCGAGGTCGGCGCGCACCTGGCGCAGCTTGGCGCGCAGGCTCTTGATATGGCTATCGATGGTACGCTCGAAGCTGTCCTCGGCTGCCTCGCCCAGCGCGTCCAGCAGCTGGCTGCGGCTGAACACCTGCCCCGGCCGTGCCAGCAGCGTGGCCAGCACGCGGTATTCGGACGGCGTCAACGCCAGCGCCTGGCCGGCAAAGCGGATGCGCCGCGCCGCCGCCTCGTGGCAGAACAGGCCGCCAGGGTTGGCCGCCGCCGCCGCGGGCTGGCTGCGTTTGAGGATGGCACGCACCCGCGCCACCACCTCGCGCGGGCTGAATGGTTTCACCACGTAGTCGTCGGCGCCCAGCTCCAGCCCCAGCACGCGGTCCACCTCGTCGGCACGGGCGGTCAGCAGCATCACCGGCAGCTCGCTGTAGCGGCGCAAACGGCCCAGCAGCGCCAGGCCGCTATCGTCCGGCAGGCCGATATCCAGGATCAGCAGCTGCGGCGGCTCGGCCGCCAGCGCGGCTTCGGCATCGCGCGCCAGCGTGCAGTGCCGCACCTGCCAGCCCTCGCGTTGCAGGGCATACAGCAAAGTATCGGCGATGGCCGGCTCGTCTTCGGCCAGCAGGATGCGGTAAGCAGACATGGAAACGGCATGCGGCAAGGAAAACGGCAGCTTGCCCGAGCACGCTGCCGCCGTAAAGCCCGCGCCTTAACGCTGCCGCTGCTGCCAGGCGGCGATGATGCGGCGGATGGCGGGGATGCCCTGTTTGCCGACGCGTTCGCCTTCGCGGATGGCGCGGCTGCGCTGGTCGAAGTCGGCGGCGCCCAGGCCCAGCACCTGCGGGCGCAGGATGACGTCGGCGCCTTTCAGCTCGTTGGCCAGCGCGGCCTGGGTCATGATGGACAAGCTCTGGTCGAAGGTGCCCAGCACGCCGCTTTTGCGCTGCGCCGGCTTGGCGGTGATATCGACTGCGATGACAATATCGGCGCCCAGCTCGCGCGCGGCGCTGACCGGCACCGGGCTGACCAGGCCGCCGTCCACGTAGCGGCGGCCACGGATGGTGACCGGCTGGAACACATTGGGGATGGCGGCCGAGGCGCGCACCGCGGTGCCGGTGTCGCCACTGCGGAAGACCACGCGCGCGCCGCTGTCAAAGTCGGTGGCCACGGCGGCAAAGGTGCGCGGCAGCTGTTCGATACGCTTGCGGCCAACCTCGCGGTTCACCATCGCCGCCAGTTTGTCGCCTTTCAGGAAGCCGCCGCCGGACAGGCTGAAGTCTTTCAGCTCGTCTTCGTTCAGCGCCAGCGCGCGGCGGCGCAGCTTGTCGGCGCTCATACCCGTGGCGTAGATAGCCCCCACCACGCTGCCGGCGCTGGTACCGGTGATGATGTCTGGCACGATGCCCTGCTGCTCCAGCACACGGATCACGCCCACGTGGGCAAAGCCCTTGGCGGCGCCACCGCCCAGCGCCAGCGCGATACGCGGCTGGCGCACGACTTTTGGCGTGGCCGGCTTGGCCGGTGCAGGGTTGGCCGCAGCGGGTTTGGCCGGCGGCGACGCAACGGGCACCGGTGCCTCGGCCACTGGCGCGCTGGCCGGGGTAGCGGGCAGCGTTACCGCAGGTGGCTGGGCTGGCGGCGTGACGCTGCTACACGCGGCCAACAGCAGCGGGGCGAGGGCGCGCAGGCTGCGCGGTAGCGGCTTAGGCGGCACGTTTGCGCTTCACCCAGTTATCGATGGCGGCTTTTACTTGCGGCAGCATCGCTTTGGCCACTTTCTCGCCTTCGGCGATGGCGCTGGCGCGCTCGTCAAAGTCGGCCGCGCCGATGTGCAGCACGGCAGGGCGCAGCACCACGTCGGCCTGCTTCAGCTCCAGATTCAGCGCAGTCAGGTTCATGATGTTCAGGCTGCGGTCCAGCAGGCTCAGAAAACCGCTGCTGGCCTTGCCGGTGGGCTTGGCCGAGATGTCCACGGCGATCACGATGTCGGCGCCCATTTCGCGGGCGGCCATCACCGGTACCGGGCTCACCAGGCCACCGTCCACGTAGCGGCGGCCATTGATGGTAACCGGCTGGAACACATTGGGGATGGCGGCCGAAGCACGGGCAGCGGTGCCGGTGTCGCCGCTTTTCAGCACCACACGGGCGCCGCTATCCAGATCGGTGACCACTGCGCCGAATTTGCGCGGCAGCTGTTCGATGCGCTTGCCGTCCACCTGCTGGTTCACCAGCGCGGCCAGCTTCTCGCCCTTCAGAAAGCCGCTGGTGGAAAAGGTGAAGTCTTTCAGGTCGTCTTCGTTGATGCGCATGGCGCGGTAGCGCAGCGCTTCGCCGTCCACGCCGCTGGCGTAGATGGCACCGACAATGCTGCCGGCGCTGGTGCCGGTGACGATGTCGGCCTTGATGCCGTTTTGCTCCAGCACGCGAATCACCCCCACGTGGGCAAAGCCCTTGGCGGCACCGCCCCCCAGGGCAAAAGCCAGCTTGGGCTTGGGCAGCGGCTGCTGCACTACCGGGGCAGAGGTGGGGGTGGTGCAGGCGGCCAGGCCTGCCAGCAGGGACAGGGCAACAAAACGGCGAACAGACAACATAAAGGCTTTTCTCAGCGCTTGGGCGCGTTACGGGTAAATTCGATAACCTGCCTGCCGTCGGGCAGGATGGTCGGTTTTTTCTTCGGCTCGCCCTTCCAGGCGTGGCCGTACAGCACTTCGTAGCTGGCGGGCAGCTGGCCGTTATGGCGGCGCTGCTCGTAGGCATCCACCACGCGTTGCCAGGCGTGCTTGCCCATCAGGCCGCGGCCACGGCCGGCGGTGGCGTTATGGGCACCGATGGCTTTCAGGTCCTGCATCACTTCACGGGCGTGCTCGTAGGTGAGCACGATTTTTTCCATGTCCATCACCGGCTCGCTGAACTGCGCCGCCATCAGCGCGTCGCCCAGGTCGTGCATGTCGATGAACTGGTTCACGTGGGTGGCGCCGTCGGCGTGGCCAAAGGCTTCGCGCAGCTCGAACAGCGTGTCCGGCCCCAGGGTAGCGAACATCAGCATGCCGCCTGGCTTGAGCACGCGCTGGAACTCGGCAAACACCTGGTCCGGCACGTTCACCCACTGGATGGTGAGGCTGGACCAGATCATGTCCACGCTGTTGTCGGCCAGCGGCAGGCGCTCGACGTCGGCACACAGCTGCCACGGCTGCTGCGGCTTGAACAGCCGCGACAGCATGCCCTGCCCGGCGCGCTGTTTTTCGCGCGAGGCGGCCAGCATGGCGTGCGCCAGGTCCAGCTCCACTACGCGCGCGTCCGGGTAGCGCTGGCGCAAGGCGGCGCTGCCGTAACCGGTGCCGCTGCCGGCGTCCAGGATCACTTGCGGTTGCAGCTTGATGTAGTCCAGGCGCTCGGCCATGCGGTCGCACACTTCGCGTTGCAGCACGGCGGCCGAATCGTAGCTGGCGGCAGCGCGCTCGAACGAGGCGCGGACGCGGGATTTGTCGGTGTAAAACGCTTCGCTCATGCGTGTTGTTCCAGGTGGTGGCGCAGGTGGTCGATAAACACGTTCTCGTGTGACAAGAACGGCGCATGCGAAGCCTGGGCAAATTCGTACAGGGTAGCATCCGGCAGGGCATCGGCCAGCCAGCGGCCAGCGCCTATCGGCGTAATCGCGTCACGCGCACCGAAGAACAGCCCTACAGGACAATGGATATCGGCGGCAAGTTCCCGCGCGTCGGCAGCCAGCAGGCATTCCAGCGCCGGCAATAGCCCTTGCGGGCGGCCGTGCGAAAACAGCTGCGCCTTGAGGTCGGCCAGCGTTTGCCGCGCCGCCGGGGCACCCAGCATCTGTAAGGCCAGGAACCGCTCCAGCGTGAGCTCGAACTGGCTGTCCAGGCTGGCGCCCACGCCCTCGATGGCGCTGCGCTGCTGCGCGTGCGGCCAACTGTCGTCGCGCACAAAGCGCGGGCTGGTGGCAATCAGCGCCAGGCTCTTCACCAGCGACGGGTAGCGCGCTGCCCAGTGCTGGGCAATGAGGCCACCCAGCGACCAGCCTACCACGTGCACCGGCAGGGGAAAGCGTTCGGCCAGCGTGGCGGCGATCGGGTCGGGATGGAAAATGTCGACAGCGGCACTGGCGCCGTGGCCGGGCAGGTCGACGCGATGCACACAGAAGTCAGCGGCCAGGTTGGCCGCTACGCGGTCGAACACGCCTCCGTGCAGGCCCCAGCCGTGCAGTAGCACCACATCCGGGCCGCGACCGTGGGTTTCAATGAAAAGGCTCATGGAACAGCCATATGGGGGCAAAGCGGCATTTTCGCAATAAAGGCGGCGGAAAGATACCGCCCTGCCCGGCAGGCAGCCAGACAGGGGCGTCGGGATCAGGCGCTGCGCGCCAGCTCGGCCGGCATGCCGGCCAGGCGCAGCCAGTCCAGCTCGGCGGCCGGAGCCGGGCGGGCAAAGTAGTAGCCTTGCAGGCGCGGGCAACCCAGCTCGCGCAGTGCACGCACTTGTACCTCGGTTTCCACGCCCTCGGCCACCACGTCCATACCCAGCGCCTCGGCCAAGGCCACGATGGCACGCACGATGGCGATGGACTCCTCCTGGCAATGCACCTCGCGCACGAAGGCCTGGTCGATCTTGAGCACGTCGAAATGGTAGCGGTGCAGGTAGGACAGCGCCGAGTAGCCGGTGCCGAAGTCGTCCAGCGCCAGGCAAATGCCGTGGGTCTTGAGCTGGCGCATCACTTCGATGGCCACGTCGGGCACGTCGATCAGCGCGCTCTCGGTCACTTCCAGGTGCAGGGTGCCCGGCGGCAGCTGATGCTGCTGAATCAGGCGCAGCATCCAGTCCACCAGCTTGGTGTCGTGGAAGTGGGCGCTGGACAGGTTGATGTGCAGGCACACTTCGTGGGTAATGGTGCCGTCGGCGTACCACTGGGCCAGCTGGGCGCAGGCACGCTCTATCATGTAGCGGTCCAGTTTGAGGATCAGCCCGCTTTCCTCGGCCATGGGCAGGAACACACCCGGCGCGATCATGCCCAGCTCGGGGTGATGCCAGCGCACCAGCGTCTCGAAACCGGCCAGGCGGCCGCTGTGGCTATCCACAATGGCCTGGTAGTACGGCACCAGCTCGCCGCCGTTGGACAACGCATGGCGCAGCTCGGCTTCCAGCGCCAGCTGGTCGGCCTGGTTGCAGCGCAGGGCGTGGTTGAACAGGGTATAGCCGTGGCGGCCATTCTGTTTGGTGCGGTACATGGCGTGGTCGGCGTCGCGCAGCAGGTCTTCAGCGCGGCTGTAGTGCTCTTTGCTGGCCAGTACCACGCCCACGCTGACGGTGGAAAACACCTCGCGGCCTGACAATACAAAAGGGCGCTCGAAGGCGGCCACCAGGTCACGGGCGACCTGTTCGCACTCGGCCATATCGTCTACCGAGGCCAGCAGTACGGCGTATTCGTCGCCGCCCAGGCGCGCCATGAAGTCACCAAAGCGCAGGCTCTGGCGGATGCGCTGGCCGGCTTCTACCAGCAGCTGGTCACCAATCAGGTGGCCCAGCGTATCGTTGACCAGCTTGAAGCGGTCCAGGTCGATCAGCAAGACGGCAAAGCGCTGCTCGGGCGCCAGCTGGAAGTGGTCCCAGCTGCGCTTGAGCACGCGCGAGAAATGGTTGCGGTTGGGCAGCTTGGTCACCGGGTCGTGCAGGCTGTCGTGCTGCAGCTGGGCGTTGGCCGCATCCAGTGCGTCGCTGCGCTCGCGTACACGCTGCTCCAGGTCGACGTAGGCCCGCTGCAGGTCATCCAGCGCCTGCACGCGCGCCAACGCACTGCCGATATGGTTGGCCACAAACTCCAGGATTTCCTGGTCGCGCCAGCTGTAGCGCGTGTTGTCCTGGTAGCTCTGCACCGACAGCACACCACGCAGCATATTGCCGCTGTACAAGGGCACGCCCAGCCAGCTATGCGGCGGCGTGCCGTTATCGTTCTGCAGGCCGAATAGCGGGTGGCTGTGCATGTCGGCCAGCAGCAGCGGGCGGCCGCTATGCAGCACCTGCTCTACCGGGCCGCGGCCCGGCGCGCGCGGCGACAGCTCGGCCAGGCGCAGGTCGGAGCAATACGGGAAGCTCAGCTCGTCGCGGCTCTGGTCGTACAGCGCCACCATGCAGTTGCTGGCATCGATGAATTCGGACAACAAACGGTGCAGGCCGACAAAGAAGGCTTCCATCGACAGGCTGGTATTGGACAGCTCGGCAATGCGGAACAGCATGTGCTGCAGCTGCTCGCTGCGCTGGCGCTCGACGACTTCGGCACGCAGGCGCGCGTTGATGCCTTCGAGCTCGCTGGTACGCTGCCACACCTGTTGCTCCAGGTGCGCGCGATACAGCAGGCGGTCCAGCGCGCAGGAAATATGGTGGCCCACGTACAAAAAGGTGGATTCGTCCGCCAGTACGGGCGTGTAGCCGCTGTCGTAGCCCTGTACCACCACCGCGCCCATCACCTTGCCCGCCCCGCTGACCAGTGGCATGCCCATCCACCAGTGCGGCGGCACGCCCATGAAGCGGATGCGCTCGCGCTGGCACAGCACGCGGATTTCGTCGCCCTTGAGCAGCAAGAAGTGGTTTTCGCGGATTAACCACGCTGTCAGCGAGGCACTGGGCCCGCGCAGCGGGTAGGCGCGGCCAACGTCTGGCGGCGCGGGCTCATGCTGGTCAACAAAATAGGGGAAGCGGATCTGCCCGGCTTCTTCGTCAAACAGGGCGATATAGAAATTGTCTGCCGGCATCAGGCGGCTGACGGCGCGGTGCATGCGCGGCAAAAAGTCGTCCACGCTGTCGGCGTGGTTGGCCAGGCGGCTGATTTCCAGCAGGGCTTCGTGGGTAGTACGGGCCACGGCCAGCTCGCCCTGCACGCTGCCTGCCACCAGGTGGCCGGACAGCAATACCGCCAGGCGCCGGGTCAGCTCGTCGGCCTGGCGCGCACCATGCCACAACAGCCAGCCTAGCGGCTGGCCCGGGCTACCCAGGGGGTGGCACTGCACCGGTGCCTGCCAGGACAGCTCGCCCGACAGTGCGGTAGGCACTGGCAAGCCAGTGCAATCTCCCCGGCTGGCAAGGCATTGCCAGACGGTTCCCGGTTTCCCCCAAACTGCTGCACCTTCAGGAGCCTGCAAGCGGAACAAAAAATCCAGTGCCGCTTCGGCAGCTTCTTCTGGTGTAAACAGAAAATCAGCCGTACTGTTCATACAGTCTTTATTGACCCACTCGTCATCATTAGCGCGCGGTGGCTATTATTCTCGTGTGGTCTTACTGCTTGGCGTTTCGGGCGGCCGCTTTATCGCGCTACCTGCTGTAGCGCAGCCAACAGCGCCGCCAGATCACCTGCGGTATGACCCGCCGACAAGGAAACGCGCAATCTAGCCGTTCCTGCCGGTACCGTGGGAGGCCGAATGGCTGGTATCCACACACCCCGCTCGCGCAGGGCGGCAGCCATTCCTACCGCAGCCTCGTTGGTGCCAATAATAATCGCTTGAATTGGCGAACGGGAAGAGAGCAATCGCAAAGATTTATCCTGCATAAATTGTCGTAATGTCAAAATATGCTGCTGCACTTGCTCCCGTCGCCAGCCCTCCTGCTGCATCACCTGCAGGCTGGCCAGAATGGCCGCCGCCTGCGCCGGGGGATGCGCGGTGGTGAAAATATACGTCCTGGCGGTATTAACCAGCCACTGCACCAAAGCATGGCTCCCCGCCACAAAGGCGCCGGCGACCCCGGCAGCCTTGCCCAGCGTGGCCATGTACACCACGCGCGGGTGATGCAAGGCGTATTCCACCAACGCACCGCGCCCTTCGCCCAGCAGGCCGAAACCGTGGGCATCGTCCAGATAAAGCCAGGCATCGTAGCGCTCGGCCAGCGCCAGCAGCTCGCGCAATGGCGCCTCGTCGCCATCCATGCTGTACACCGCGTCCACGGCAATTAGCCGCGTCCGGGCTGGGGTTTTTTGCAACAGTGCTTCCAGATGCGCCAGGTCGCTATGGCGAAAGCGCTGGAAATCGGCGCGCGACAGCACGCAAGCATCGTTCAGCGAGGCATGGTTGAGCTTGTCGGCAAACACCGCGTCGCCGCGACCCACCAGGCTGGTAATCACCCCCAGGTTGGCCGCATAGCCAGAGCCGAACACCAGCGCAGCCTCGCAGCCTACCCAGTCGGCCAGGGCGGCTTCGGCCTGCTGCTGGATAGCAAAGTGGCCGGCCACCAGCTCGGAAGCACCCGCGCCCACGCCCCACTGCTCAATAGCCTGCTGCATGGCGCGCTTCAGTGCCGGGTGGTTGGCCAGGCCCAGGTAATCGTTGCTGGCAAAGGCCAGGTAGTCGCGGCCATCAATATTGACGCGTGGGCCTTGCGGGCTGTGCAGCGCGTGGCGCTGGCGCAGGCGGTGCTCGGCCGCCAGCGCGGCCAGGGCGGGTTCTAGCTGATCCGGGTGCATGCGGCCAACCTTTCTGGCAGTACATAAAAAAAGCACCTGGGCAAAGCAGGTGCTCGGAACATTGTTCGGGACAAGGCCCTGCTTATAAAGGCTGCAGCCCCAGCTTGTCCATCAGCGCGCGGTCGGCGTCCACATCCGGGTTGCCGGTGGTGAGCAGCTTGTCGCCGTAGAAAATGGAGTTGGCACCGGCCAGGAAGCACAGCGCCTGCATGGCTTCCAGCATCTCGCGGCGGCCGGCCGACAGGCGGACATAGCTCTTGGGCATGGTCAGGCGCGCCACGGCGATGGTGCGCACGAATTCGGTCCAGTCCAGCGCGTCGGCATCGTCCAGCGGCGTGCCGCTGACTTTCACCAGGTTATTGACCGGCACCGATTCCGGCTGCGGTTCCAGGTTGGCCAGCTGCAAAATCAGCCCGGCGCGCTGCTCGCGGGTTTCGTTCAGGCCCACAATGCCGCCACAGCATACCGACAAGCCAGCACCGCGCACCTTGCCCAGCGTGTCCAGGCGGTCTTCGTACTCGCGGGTCTGGATGATGTCGGCGTACTTGTCCGGTGCGGTATCCAGGTTGTGGTTGTAGAAGTCCAGGCCGGCGTCTTTCAGCTTTTCCGCCTGGCCGTCTTTCAGCAAGCCAAAGGTGGCGCAGGTCTGCAGGCCCAGCGCTTTGACTTGCTGCACCATGTCCAGGGTTTTTTCCAGGTCGGCATCTTTCGGGCCACGCCAGGCGGCGCCCATGCAGAAGCGGCCTGCACCGTTGGCCTTGGCGTTGCGCGCGGCTTCCACCACCTCGTCCACCGTCATCATCGGCTGGTTTTCTACCGGGGTATCGTGGTGCACCGACTGCGGGCAGTAGCCGCAGTCCTCCGGACAGCCGCCGGTCTTGATGGAAACCAGCGTGGACAGCTGCACGCGGCTGGGGTCGAAATGCTGGCGGTGTACCTCGGCGGCGCGGAATACCAGCTCCATGAACGGCAGGTCGTACAGTGCCTCGATCTCGGCCTGTGACCACAGCGTGGTTTCCGCGTGCGGCGTAGCAGGGCGGGTAAATTGGATGGTGGCCTGGTTCATGGTGGGCAATCGCTCGTCATTAGAGTAAAAACATGAAACGAATCTTGCGGGAGCCGACCGATGCTGTCAAACCTGTGCAGACACATAATTGACAGCTGCCCATTATTTGAACAGCACTGCCAATTGTGCGGCCAACGTGCCACCCGTCACGGCTTATGCCAGCCCTGCCGCCAGCAGCTGCCATGGCGCCCGGGCCATCGCTGCCCGATATGCCAGGCCCCCGCTGCCAGTGCCCAGGCCCCCTGCGGCGACTGCCAGGGCAAGCACCCCGCCTTTAGCCACCTGTACAGTGCCTACGATTACGACTACCCGCTGGAAGGCCTGATCACACGCTGCAAGTACGCCCCGTCACCCGCACTGCAAGGCGTGCTGGCCAGCCTGATGCCGCAAGCACTGCAGCACGCACAAGGCAGTGCCGGCTACTACCAGCCCGACCTGGTCGTCCCCGTGCCGCTGGCTGAGGCGCGGCTGCGCCAACGGGGCTTTAACTTGCCAGATGCCCTGGCGCACGCGCTGGCTGATACAATGCGCGTCCGATTTGACGACCAGCTGTGTTGGCGCAAACGCAACACGGACAGCCAAGCCGCCCTGAACCGCCGCGAAAGGCTGAAAAACGTACGCGATGCCTTCGGCGTAAAACGCCGCTGTGACGGGCTTCATATCGCCATTGTGGACGATGTCGCCAGTACCGGCGCCACCCTGCATTCCCTGGCCAAAACCCTGAGAAAATCAGGGGCAAAACAGGTAGATGCCTGGGTGCTGGCCAGGGCCATTGCTCGTCAAGCTTGACCAACCTGTTGATTCATTGGAATATTCGACCCGCAACGATGTTTACCGTTGTTCTCTACCAGCCGGAAATACCGCCTAATACAGGCAATATTATTCGACTCTGTGCCAACACCGGCTGTGAATTGCACTTGGTCAAACCGCTGGGTTTTCCGCTTGAGGACGCCAAACTGAAGCGTGCCGGGCTCGATTATCACGAGTACGCGCGCATGGTGGTTCACGAGAACTGGGAAGCCTGTCTGGCCCACCTGGCTGGCCGCAGAATCTTTGCAGCCACCACCAAAGGTGCCACGCGGCACGACCACATCGCCTTCCAACCCGGCGATGTATTGCTTTTCGGCCCCGAATCCCGCGGCTTGCCAGCAGATATTGTGGCAACCCTGCCGACGGAACAGCGGGTTAGGCTGCCCATGCAGCCCGAATCGCGCAGCTTGAATCTCTCCAACGCCGTCGCCGTGCTCGTATTCGAAGCCTGGCGCCAGCATGGTTTTGCCGGAGGGATTTAGCAATTCACGGTTGGCACAACAGCATAAGGAGAGGTCATGAAACCTTTTTACCGATGGCTGTGGCTCGTGTGTGCCAGCATTTTTCTGGTAGCTTGTACCACTGTCAGGCCGGCAACTGCGACGCAGTCTGCCAAGGCCAATGTGAAGAAACCGGGCAGTAATACTGGGGCTTTTTTCCAGAACGACGGCCCGGCAGACCGGATTCCGGTCAATCTGGACCTGGTGCCAGATGCCATCCCGCAATCGGAACCACTGATTGCTTCGGCCAACAAACCGTACTCGGCACTGGGCATGAGTTTCCGCCCGGACCCCTCCGAGAAGCCTTATCGCCAGACTGGCAAGGCCTCGTGGTACGGCAAGCAGTTTCACGGTCGCAAGACCAGCTCTGGCGAGCGCTACGACATGTTCGCCATGACGGCGGCGCACCCGACGCTACCCATCCCGAGCTATGCCCGGGTAACCAATGTGAAGAATGGCGAATCCGTCATTGTGCGCATTAACGACCGCGGCCCGTTTCATAGAAGCCGCCTGATGGACCTGAGCTACGCCGCAGCCCACAAGCTGAATATCGTGCGCAGCGGTTCTGGCAGCGTCGTGGTAGAGCGCGTGTTTCCGGTGGAAGGCAGTGACCGCATTGCCACCAAGCCGGCCGCACTGCAAAAGCCGGATAACAACGGCGAGCCCTACTTCCTGCAGCTGGGTGCTTACGACCGCCTGGCCACTGCCGAAGCACAGCTCAAGCAGCTGATGCGCGAGGAAGCCAGCAGTTATAACGACAAGCTGGCCATAGTGAACCAGCAGGGTCTGTACCGTGTCCGCATCGGCCCCTTCCATGAAGACGACGATGCCATCCAGGCCGCGCTGGCGCTGGATGTGCCACCGGTGATCACCCGTTAGCCTGTGCGCAGGCCAAAACAAAACGCGAGGCATCTGCCTCGCGTTTTTCATTGCTACCCGGGCTTATCTACCCAGGCTTAGTCTTGCTTGGGTGGCAGCTTGCAGGTGTTGATGCCAAAAATGGCATACGGCGGGCACCAGCCCATCAGGCCGGTAGCCAGCGGCACCAGGCCCAGCAGTGCCCACGGCGTTTGCGGGCCGACAAAGGCCAGGGCGGTAATAGCCAGCCCGGCGACGATACGGATGACACGCTCGGTACTACCAATATTGCGTTGGAACATGATGGCCACCTTTTGATGAGATACCCTTTCAATATATTATTAAATATATTGAAAAACAATATCGGATGGACTAGCACCGCATAAAACCGCTGCGGTGTGCCCTGCCCGCCACATCGCGTCCACACCGCGTGCCCCATGCAAAACACCCCTGTGTGCCGGGCGCAAAGGGGTGTTTTTTATCGCGGCAGCCTGTTGGCCGCGCGGTCTTACTCGGCCAGCTGGGCCAGCAGCTCGGCCTGTTGCTCGGCCACCAGCGCATCGGTCAGCTCGTACAGGTCGCCGTCCATGGCGTAGTCCAGCTTGTACAGCGTCAGGTTGATGCGGTGGTCGGTAATGCGGCCTTGCGGGTAGTTGTAGGTGCGGATGCGCTCGGAACGGTCGCCGGAGCCGATCAGGCTCTTGCGCTCGGCCGCTTCTTTCTGGTTTTTCTCGCGCAGCTGGATATCGTAGATACGTGCGGCCAACACCTGCATGGCGCTGGCCTTGTTGGCGTGCTGCGAGCGGCCGTCCTGGCACTCGGCCACAATGCCGGTAGGCAGGTGGGTAATGCGCACCGCCGAGTCGGTTTTGTTGATGTGCTGGCCACCCGCGCCGCTGGCACGGTAGGTATCGATACGCAGGTCGGCCGGGTTCAGCACCACCTCGGCAATTTCGTCGGCTTCCGGCATCACCGCCACGGTGCAGGCACTGGTGTGGATGCGGCCCTGGGTTTCGGTGGCTGGCACGCGCTGCACGCGGTGGCCGCCGGACTCGAACTTCAGGCGCGAGTACGCACCCTGGCCGATCAGGCGCACGATGACCTCTTTGTAGCCGCCCAGGTCAGACTCGCTGGCGGACACAATCTCGGCCTGCCAGCGGTTACGCTCGGCAAAGCGGGTGTACATGCGCAGCAGGTCGCCGGCAAACAGCGCGGCCTCGTCGCCACCGGTACCGGCGCGAATCTCCAGGAAGATGTTCTTGTCGTCGTTCGGGTCTTTGGGCAGCAGCAGCTTTTGCAGCTCCACGTCCAGCGCGGCCAGCTTGTCTTTGGCGGCGGCGATTTCTTCCAGGGCGAACTCTTTCATGTCCGGGTCGTCCAGCAGCTCGCTGGCGGTGGCCACGTCGGCCTCGCACTGGCGGTAGGCGTTGAACGCTTCGACCACCGGGGTCAGCTCGGCGTGCTCGCGCGTCAGCTTGCGGAAGGCGTCCATATTGGCGGTGGCGTTTTCTGCTGCCAGCAGGTGGGTAACCTCTTCCAGCCGTTCTACCAGCTGGGCGAGTTTGGCCGCGATCGACGGTTTCATTACTGCTCCGGGTATAAGCGATACAAACGCGCGATCAGCTCGACCTGCGCGTCGTGCGCCGCGCCGCTGCCGCTAGACAGCGCCTGCGTCGGCGGGTGCATCAGTTTGTTGGTGAGCTGGACGGACAACGCCTCCAGCACTTTTTCGGGGTTGTCACCACGGGCCAGCTGCTTCATGGCCGCTTCCAGTGCGTGGCGGCGGACACGTTCGCTTTCGTCGCGCAGGGCGCGGATCAGCGGCACCGACTCGCGGCGCTTGAGCCAGTCGGTAAACTCGGCCACGCGGTGGCCGATAATCAGCTCGGCCTCTTCTGCCGCCTGGTTACGCGCCTGGTGGCCTACCTCTACAATGCCGGCGATGTCGTCTACCGTGTACAGGTAGACGTCGTCCATGCGGCCAACCTCGGCCTCGATGTCGCGCGGCACGGCCAGGTCCAGCATGAACATGGGGCGGTGGCGGCGCGCCTTGATGGCACGCTCTACCATGCCCTTGCCGATAATCGGCAGCTGGCTGGCGGTGGAGCTCACCACCACATCGTAGCGCTGCAGCTGGTCTGGCAGCTCGGACAGGGTAATGGCGTTGCCGCCAAACTGTTCGGCCAGACGTTGGCCGCGTTCCAGCGTGCGGTTGGCCACGGTGATTAGCGCCGGCTGGCGCGCGGCAAAGTGGGTAGCCACCAGCTCGATCATCTCGCCGGCACCGATGAACAGCACGTTCAGCCCGCCGACGCTGGCAAAAATCTGCTCGGCCAGCTTCACCCCGGCTGCGGCCATGGACACCGAGCTGGCGCCTACCGCCGTCTGGCTGCGTACATCTTTCGCCACCGAAAAGGTTTTCTGAAACAAACCGTTGAGCAGGCTGCCCAGGGTGCCGGCGCGCTCGGCGGTACGCACCGCGTCCTTGATCTGGCCCAGGATCTGCGTTTCGCCCAGCACCATGGAATCCAGACCCGAGGCCACGCGGAAGGCATGGCGCGCGGTTTCCGGCGCGTCCAGCAGGTACAGGTAGGGGCGTACCTCGTCCAGCGTCAGCCCGTGGTAGCCGGCCAGCCAGCGCAGGGCGTCTTCCGGGCGCTGCGTGGCACAGTACAGCTCGGTGCGGTTACAGGTGGACACAATGGTGGCTTCCCGCGCGGCGTGCGAATCCACCAGCTGCGCCAGCGCGTCCGGCAGGGTTTCTGCAGGAAAGGCCAGCCGCTCGCGTATCGACAAGGGCGCGGTATGGTGGTTGAGTCCGATGGCTACCAGCTGCATGGTGGCGAAGGAAAATCCGCTTTGGGAAACGGGCTATTCTAGCCGAAAACCTGGCGCGGGGCAGCGCGGCTGGCCACGATCAGCGTTGATCGTGGCCAAAACATGGCAGGAAAACTCAGGCACGCGCCAGATAGGCTGCATGAAAGCGCAGCTGCGCCTCGATAAAGCTGGCCACAAAGTAGTAGCTGTGGTCGTAGCCCTCGTGGCGGTGCAGCTGCAGCGGGTAGCCGCTGCTGGCCGCGGCCGCTTCCAGCGCCTGCGGCTGCAGCTGGCTATCGAGAAAGCCATCGGCCAGCCCCACGTCTACCCGGCACGGCAGCGCGGTGGCAGGGTTGGCCGCCGCCATCAGCACGCTGGCGTCCCACGCCGGCCAGGCGGCGGGGTCGTCGCCCAGGTAGGCGGCAAACGCCTTCTGCCCCCACGGCACGTTTACCGGGTGGGCAATCGGGCTGAACGCCGATACCGATACGTAATCCTGCGGCCGTTTCAGCGCGCACAGCAGCGCGCCGTGGCCGCCCATGCTGTGGCCGGCAATGGCCGCGGGGCCAAAATCAAAGTGGGCCGCCAGCAAGGCCGGCAGCTCCTGGCTGACGTAGTCGTACATGCGGTAGTGCGCCGCCCACGGCGCCTGGGTGGCGTTCAGGTAAAAGCCCGCGCCCTGCCCCAGGTCGTAGGCCGGGTCGTCGGCCACCGCCGCGCCACGCGGGCTGGTATCCGGCGCCACAATGGCGATGCCCAGCTCGGCCGCCACGCGCTGGGCGCCGGCTTTCTGCATGAAGTTTTCGTCGCTGCAGGTCAGGCCGGACAGCCAGTACAGCAGCGGCACGCGTGCGCCGGCCAGGGCCGCCGGCGGCAGGTAGACGGCAAAGCGCATGCTGCAGCCGAGCACGGCCGAGGCGTGGGTGTACTGGCGGTGCTCGCCGCCAAAGCTGCGGTTGCAGCTGATCTGTTCCAGCGTCATGGTGGTTTCCTGGCTGCGGCCAACCCTAGGTTGGCCGCAAGGCGGTGGTTTACTGGTAGTGCACTACGCTGCGGATGCTCTTGCCTTCGTGCATCAGGTCGAAGGCGGTATTGATGTCGTCCAGCGCCATGGTGTGGGTAATGAAGTCGTCCAGGCGGAACTCGCCTTTCAGGTAGCGTTCCACGAAGTGCGGCAGCTCGGAGCGGCCACGCACGCCGCCAAAGGCCGAGCCGCGCCACACGCGGCCGGTCACCAGCTGGAACGGGCGAGTGCTGACTTCCTGGCCGGCACCGGCCACGCCGATGATCACCGACTCGCCCCAGCCCTTGTGGCAGCATTCCAGCGCCGAGCGCATCACGTTCACGTTACCGATGCACTCGAACGAGAAGTCCACGCCGCCGTCGGTCATCTCCACGATCACGTCCTGGATAGGCTTGGCAAAGTGCTGCGGGTTAATCACGTCGGTGGCGCCCAGTTTCTGCGCCAGCGCGAACTTGCTCTCGTTGATATCGATGCCGATGATGCGGCTGGCACCGGCCATGCGCGCACCGATGATGGCCGACAGGCCGATGCCGCCCAGGCCGAAAATGGCCACAGTGTCGCCGGCCTTCACTTTGGCAGTGTTCATCACCGCGCCCATGCCGGTGGTGACGCCGCAGCCCAGCAGGCACACTTCTTCCAGCGGTGCCGTCGGGTTCACCTTGGCCAGCGAGATTTCCGGCAGCACGGTGTACTCGGCAAAAGTGGAGGTGCCCATATAGTGGTAAATCGGCTGGCCGTCTTTGGAAAAGCGCGTGGTGCCGTCCGGCATCAGGCCCTTGCCCTGGGTAGCGCGAATCTTCTGGCACAGGTTGGTCTTGCCCGACTTGCAGAACTTGCACTCGCCGCATTCCGGCGTGTACAGCGGAATCACGTGGTCGCCCACCGCCACGCTGGTAACGCCCTCGCCCACCGATTCCACAATACCCGCGCCTTCGTGGCCCAGGATGCAGGGGAAGATGCCTTCCGGGTCGTCGCCGGACAGCGTAAAGGCGTCGGTATGGCACACGCCGGTGGCCACCAGCTTGACGCGCACCTCGCCGGCTTGCGGCGGCATCACCTGCACGTCTTCGATAGTCAGCGGCTGGCCGGCGGCCCAGGCAACGGCGGCTTTACAGGTAATGGTGGTGGCAGTCATGGTGATTTCCGTCAGTAAAAAGGTTGGCCGCATTGTATTAGGCTTTTATTGCGGGATAATCCACGCTATCGGCAAATGATTTTTTACAGGGCGCAATAATGCTGGCATGGGAAGGGGTGTGCGAATTTGCCGCCGTGGCGGAACACGGCAGCTTTACCCGCGCCGCGCAGGCGCTGGGGCTGTCGGTATCACAGGTGAGCCGCCAGCTGACGCGGCTGGAAGCGCGGCTGGGCACCCAGCTGCTGTACCGCACCACCCGCCATGTGACGCTCACCGACACCGGCCAGCTCTACCTGCAGCACTGCCGCCAGCTGCTGGACTCGCTGGGCGAGGCCGAGCGCGCGGTGTCGCAGCACCTATCCACGCCACAGGGCAGCCTGAAAGTCACCGCGCCGCTGGCCTACGGCGAAAGCCATATCGCGCCGCTGCTGCTGCAGTTCGGCCAGCGCTACCCGGCGCTGGACATCAAGCTGCAGCTCAGTAACGAGCTGCTGGACCTGGTACATGATGGCTACGACCTGGCCATCCGCATCGGCCAGCTGCCCGATTCCAGCCTGATCGCGCGCCGGCTGGCCGGCCGCCACCTGCACATCTGCGCCGCGCCGGCCTACCTGGCCGCGCACGGCACGCCGCACACCCTGGCCGCGCTGGAGCAGCACAACTGCCTGCTGGGCAGCCACGAGCACTGGTTCATCGGCGAACACGGCAAACGCCGCCCGCTGCGCGTACACGGCCGCCTGCGCTGCAACAGTGGCCACGCGCTGACCCAGGCCGCGCTGGCCGGCCACGGCATCGTGCAGCTGCCCGACTACTACGTGGCCGCGCACCTGGCCAGCGGCGCGCTGCAGCCGCTGCTCACCGCCTGGCAGCCACCGGAAGAAGGCATCTGGGCGCTGTACCCGCACAAGCGCCAGCTGTCGCCCAAGATCCGCATGCTGGTGGATTTCCTGGCCGATAAGCTGGGCCAGCCGGCAGCCACCGGCGTATGATGGCGGCCAACCCGTGCGGCGCCTGCGCCGCACCAGGCTGCAGGGCCAGACCGCGGCAGGCAGATAACGGCCCGCCGCCACCCACCGTTCTGGCGTCCGCAGCCTTGCTGTTTGCAAGACCCACCCGGTTTGCGCTGCAAAGCGGGCGGGTTGTCGATTTCGTGCGGCGCCGACGCCGCCCTACTGCCTGTGGAGCCCGACCATGTCGCTGAACCTCGCCGATATCCGCCTCGAATACAGCAAGAAAGAACTGTCGCCCGACGACTGCCTGCCGGACGCGGTAGCCCAGTTTGAAGTGTGGCTGAACGAAGCCATCGCCTCGCAGGTGCACGAACCCACCGCCATGCACATCGCCACGGTAGATGACAGCGGCCGCCCGTCGGCACGCATCGTGCTGCTCAAGGGCGTGGAAAACGGCCAACTGGTGTTCTACACCAACTACCTTAGCCGCAAGGGCCGCCAGCTGGCGGCCAACCCCTATGTGGCGGTGACCTTCTTCTGGCCGGAGCTGGAACGCCAGGTACGCATCGAAGGCCGCGTGGCACAAGTGGCGCCCGAGGTATCGGACGCCTACTTCGCCAGCCGCCCCTACACCAGCCGCATCGGCGCCTGGGCCAGCGAGCAGAGTACCGAGATCGACAGCAAGACCGTGCTGGTAACCCGTGCCGCCGGCTTTGGCCTGAAGCACCCGCTGTCGGTACCGCGCCCGCCGCACTGGGGCGGCTACGCCATCGTGCCGGACCGTATCGAATTCTGGCAAGGCCGCCCCAGCCGCCTGCACGACCGCGTGCTGTACACGCTGGCTGCCGACGCCAGCTGGGCCCGCAGCCGCCTGGCCCCCTGAAACCACCCGTTGGCCGCCCCCTGCGGCCAACCTTGCTTGCGATACCACCATGCTTAACAACGACATCCTGCGCAGCGTGCGCTTTATCCTGAACATCAGCGACAAGCGCATGCTGGCCATCCTGCAGCACGTGGAGCCCTACGCCGACGATGACTTTGCCGCGCTGCTGAAAAAAGACGAAGAAGACGGCTTTGCCGCTTGCAGCGACGAGCTGCTGTCGTCCTTCCTGGACGGCCTGATCATCGAGCGCCGCGGCCGCCGCGACGACGCCCCGCTGCCGCCGCCGGCGCTGCGCCTGAACAATAACGACATCCTGAAAAAGCTGCGCGTGGCGTTCGAGCTGAAGCAGGAAGACATCGAAGCACTGATCGCGCGCACCGGTTTCAGCGTGTCCAGCGCCGAAGTCGGCGCGCTGTTCCGCAAACCCGGCCACAAAAACTACCGCGTCTGCGGCGACCAGTTCCTGCGCTACCTGCTCAAGGGCCTGGCGATGAAGCACCGCCCGGACATGGCACACAAAACGGGGGCATGATACTGCCACTGCGCTGCCTGTTTGCCTTCCACGGCCCTGCCGGCAGCCACGGCTGGCAGCGGCTGGACTTCGTGGCCATGCAGACCGAGCCGGCACAGTACCGCCGCTTTGCCCAGGGCGAGCTGCGCTTCGACACCAGCCAGGCACGCTTGCAGCTGGCCGACGGCGAATACACGCTAGCAGCCGGCGAACCCGAAGGCTGGCAGGCCAGCGTCAGCGCGTGGCTGGCCACGCCAGGCTGACACCCGCCCGCACCGCGCAAGCGTTGGCCCTGGCCGCTCACCCCCCTCGTCAGCACGCCTGGGCTGCGGCATGATGCGGCCAACCTGCCAGGAGCCCGCCATGTCCACCCTGCCGCTGTACATCTTTCGTAGCCTGCAACGCCAGCGCCTGGCGCGCGTACCGGTGCTGTCCACCCTGCTGGTGGCGGTGGAGCACGGTGAAAAACAGCTGCTTACCCGCCACGGTAGCTGGCACTGCCCGCCCGGCAGCTGGCTGGTGATTCCCGGCGGGCAGGAAGTGGACATCATCAATCAGCCCGGCCGCCACGGTTACCGCGCCTGGACGCTGGTGCAACCACAACACTGGCTGCAACGGCTGCTGGCCCAGTACGGCAGCCAGCTGCCGGCGCCACCGTGGCAGGAAAGCGCCCCCGTGTTCCTCCCCCACGCCGACGCCGTCGCCGCCCTGCAACAGCTGCAAATGCTGCTGCCGCAGGCCGAGGCCGGCACGCTGGGCGAGGCACGCGCCGAGCACGCCTGGCAGGGGCTGATGCTGGCGCTGGCCGCCGCACGACAGGGCGCCGATCTGTTCCGCCAGCCACGACAGGACGTGCGGGCACAAATCCAGAGCCTGCTGGCCTTCGACCCGGCACGCGACTGGCAAGCCACCGATATCGCCCGCCACCTGGCCATGAGCCCGGCCACGTTGCGGCGCAGGTTGGCCGCAGAGCACACCTCCTTCTCCACCCTGCTGGGTGAGGTGCGCATGGAGCGTGCGCTGGGCCTGGTGAACAGCGGCAACCAGCCGCTGAGCGACGTGGCCGCCGCCTGCGGCTACCTGTCGCCGTCGCGCTTTACCGCCGCCTTCCGCCAGCGCTTTGGCGTCACGCCCAGCCAGCTGCGCCAGCAGCGTGATGTGGCGGCCTGAGCAAGCTGAGCGTTTCGGCATAGTACTTGTCGCCTGGTGGCGCGCAAGCAACCACCGGATGAGCGATGATGTATGCATCATCCACCGCAACGGAGCACACCATGTCCCGTCTCGCCCTGGCCAGCTTGCTGGCCGCCCTGGCCATACCTGCCACCGCCTTTGAACTGAGCAGCCCCGATGTACAAGACGGCCAAGCGTTAGCCAAAGCACAAGAATTCAACAGCTTCGGCTGCAACGGCAGCAACGTGTCGCCGGCCCTGAGCTGGCAAAACGCGCCGGCCGGCACCAAAAGCTTTGCCATTACCGTGTACGACCCGGATGCCCCGACTGGCAGCGGCTGGTGGCACTGGGTGCTGTTCGACTTGCCCGCCAGCAGTAACGGTCTGCCAGCCGGTGCCGGCAACGCCAAAGGCAAACGCCCGGCCGGCAGCATCCAGAGCCTGACCGACTTCGGCGGCCCCGGCTTCGGCGGTGCCTGTCCACCACAAGGCGACAAACCGCACCGCTACATCTTCACCGTGCATGCCTTGAAGGTGAGCAAGCTGGCGCTGGACAGCAAAGCCATGCCGGCACTGGTGGGCTATATGCTCAACGCCAATAGCCTGGGCAAGGCCAGCCTGACAGCTACCTACCAGCGCTAAGCACGGGGGGTGGGCTTGACAGTGCCGCTACCGGCCACGCAGCATGCCGCATGTTTGCGCCCGGAGCTGCCATGACCCGCCCCACCCTGCACCCCGATACGCTGGCCGTCCGCGCCGGTGAAGACCCGTTCCGCCCGCACGATGCGCTGGCCGTACCGGTAGAGTTTGCCATTGCCCACGGCTACCCCGATGTAGCCAGCTGGGAGCAAGTGGCCCGCGGCGATGCACCCGGCCCGCTGTACAGCCGCAACACCGCACAGCCGGCCACGCTGGCGCTGGAAGCCAGGTTGGCCGCACTGGAAGGCGCGGAGGCTGCGGTGGCCTTCAGCAGCGGCATGGCGGCCATCAGCAGCACACTGATGGCGCTACTGCGCCCCGGCGCCCGCGTGGTAGCCGGCAAAGATACCTACGGCGGTAGCCACTATCTGTTCCAGCACACGCTGCCGCACTGGGGCGTGCAGGTCACATTGTGCGATACCACCGACGCCGGCGCCTTTGCCGCCGCCATGGCGCAGGGCTGCGACCTGTTGTACCTGGAATCGCCCACCAACCCGATGCTGAAGGTGCAGGATATCCACCGTCTGGCGGCTGCCGGCCACGCGGCGGGGGCATGGGTGGTGATCGACAATACTTTCGCCACGCCGGTGAACCAGCAGCCGCTGGCACTGGGGGCCGACCTGGTGCTGCACAGCGCCACCAAGTTTCTGGGCGGCCACGCCGACGCCATGGGCGGTATCGCCTGCGGCAGCCGCGCACTCACCGACCAGCTGCGCCACTACCGCGAAATCCACGGCGCCTGCCTGGACCCGATGAGCGCCTTCCTGATCCTGCGCGGTATCAAGACGCTGGCGCTGCGCATGCGCCAGCACAACGCCAACGCGCTGGCACTGGCGCAATGGCTGCAAGCCCACCCGGCCGTGGCACGGGTCAATTACCCCGGCCTGCCGGATCACCCGCAGCACGCGCTGGCCGCCAGCCAGATGCAGGGCTTTGGCGGTGTGCTGAGCTTTGAGCTGGCCGGCGGCTTTGCCGCAGTGCAGGCCATGCTGCCGCGCTGCCAGCTGCTGATCCGCGCCGCCACGCTGGGCTCGGTAGATACGCTGCTGGGCATCCCCAGCACCACCAGCCACGTGGAATGCAGCGAGGCCGAGCGCGTGGCGCTGGGCATTCCGGGCGGGCTGGTACGCTGTTCGGTGGGCATAGAAGACGTGCGCGACCTGATTGCCGACCTGGCACAGGCGCTGGCGTGAGCGAGGCGGCGCTTGCGGCCAACCCTGGCCGCCCGTGGTTTATGTATGTGCTGCACTGCCGTGGCGGCAGCCTGTACACCGGCATTACCACCGATGTAGACCAACGCTACGCCGCGCACGCCGCCGGCAAAGGCGCGCGCTATACGCGCAGCTTTCCACCACTGGGCATTGCGCTCGTGCTGCAGTTTGCCAGCAAGGGGGAAGCGCTGGCCGCAGAACACGCGGTAAAGGCGATGGGCGCCGCGCAAAAGCGCGCCTGGCTGGCGGCTCAGGCCCCGGCAGCCGCCAGGCCCGCGGGCAACGGCAAATAGGCCGGTAGCTGCAGGAAGCTGGGCAAATCGAGCGCGGGGGCAAACAGGTAGCCCTGCGCCACGTCTACCCCCAGGCTGCGTACCCGCGCCAGCATATCGGCGGTTTCGGTGCCTTCGGCCACCACCTGCGCACCGCTGCGGTGGGCGGCCTCTACCGCCAGCATCACCACATTGCAGGCTTTCTGGTTATCGAGATCGGCTACCAGCGACTGCTCCAGCTTCACCTCGGAAAACGCAAACCGCGTCAGCAGCATCAGCGTAGAGTAACCGGCGCCGAAGTCGTCCAGCGACAGGCTGAAACCGTCCTCGGCCAGGCACTGCATATTGCGCGCCACCTGCGGCAGCTGCAGCACGTCGCTCCATTCCACCACCTCCAGCCGCAAGGCACTCCCCGGCATGCCGTGCCTGGCCATCAGCTGACACAGGCCGCTGGCAAAGTCTGGCCGGCACAACGATTCGGTAGACACATTCACCGCCACGCAGAGTGCGGGAAACCGCGCGCGCAAGCGCGGCAGCATGGCCACCACCGCTTGCAGCGACACCCACTCGAACTCGGCCAGCCGGCCGCGCTGGCGCAGCAGGCTGATCACACGCATGGCAGGTACCGCCTGGCCGCTGGCATGCGGCATGCGCAACAGCGCTTCGGCCCCCAGCAAGGCGCCATCGCTGATACGCACCTTGGGCTGCAGATGCATGGGCACCAGGTGCGGTGCCAGCCGCCAGCTGTCGAATGCCGACTCGATCTCGCTATCGAGGCCGGTATCGTGGCGCAGGATATCGTTGAAATAGGCAATGCCGCTGTCGCGCGCATTCAGTGCCAGCGTAATGTTGCGGTATGCCGGTTCCAGCCCTGGCAGCTGCGCGTCCAGCTCCACCACGGCACAGCGGAACACTGGGACATAGTGCGGCCACGCAGTGGCAATGCGTACCGCCAGGCCATCCAGAAACGCGTCCACCGCCCCCGATGCCTCCAGCGCCGGCAGGCGCGCGTCGTGCAGCACCACGGCCAGGGCGAAATCACCATACTGGAACACCTGCGGCCGGAACGGCTGTAGCGTCTGCCAGAGCGGAGGTGCCTGACGCACGTCGTCCAGCTCCTGCCACAGGCGGCTGCCGTACTGCGGGCCGTAATGCAGCAGGAAGTCCCGCAGTTTGTACAATTCCAGTACCAGCAGGCAGCCGGCACGTGGCGACAAGGCCACCAGGCATTCTTCCAGTGCCAGGCGATTCGGCAGGCCGCTGATGGCATCGGTGCGGGCCAGCTGGTGCTCGCGCCGGTGCTGCACGTCGATTTGTGCGTCCATGTGCACCATGTGCAAAGCCAGGTACAGGATGCAGAACGACAAAGGCAGCACCAGCAGGCGCAGCATGAGCAGCTGGGCAATCAGCGAAGACGGTAGCTGCAGCACACTCAGACCCAGCGCAAAACCGGCGTAGGTGGCCACGATGCGCGCGCCCCACACCAGCAACACCGTACGCAAGGCGAAGGCTTGCCGGATGGCGGGAAACAAGCGGCCATGCAGCAGGCAACCCAGCAGCACTGGCATGGCCGTATCCAGCATGCTGGCAAGCAGGCGGTCGCTGCCGGCAAACTGCAAACGCGCCAGCGTGCTCAGTAAAAAACAGGCGGCACCACCGGGCACGCCACCGAGCAAGCCACTGAGCAGTAGCAGGTCGGTGCTGAGGTTGAGCTTGACCGGGCCCTTCATCGCGTCTGACACGAACCAGGCAATCAGGTAGAGGGTAAGCCCCATCCCCAGGCCCAGGTACCAGCTGCGCTGGCGGATGGCCAGGCCGCGCTGCCGGGTAAGCACCAGTACGGTGCTGATCATGCCGATGGCTGCGGCCGCCTGCAGGGCAAACAGCGGCAGGCTGGGTAATGAAGACAGAAACAAGGCATGCAGGTCGGGGGAGCTCATGGCGGCAACATCACAGGGTAGCAATAGCTGTCAGCATAGCGAGCCACCCGGTAGCGCTATAAAAGCCTGCGCGACAACATGCGCTGTTAGTGTTTAGCCATACTTAACAGCTGTAGCAGCAATGCTGGCTTGTTGCCGCCATGCAGGCCAAGCACACTGGCGTCATCCACTTTACAGGAGACTGCCATGCCCCACCCCGCCCTGCCGCCACAACTGGCCGCTGCCGTACCGTTTCTATGGCACAACCCGGCCTGCCAGGCCTCCGCCGCCGCCCTGCGCGCCCTGCCTTACGGTAAGGCCGACATCGACGCCGCCATCGCCCGCTGGCAGCGCTTTGCCCCGCTGCTGGCGCACTGCTTTGCAGACAGCGTGGCGGCCGATGGCCGTATCGACTCGCCCTTGTTGCAGCAGGATGGCGGAGTGCTGGTCAAGGCCGACCACGCGCTGCCGGTCACCGCCTGCATCAAGGCACGCGGTGGCGTGTACGAGGTGCTGTGCCAGGCCGAAGCGCTGGCCTTGGCCGCCGGCCTGCTGCCTGCCGGTACGGGCTACGAGGTCCTGGCTGGCGACGCGGCCCGAGCCCTGTTTGCCCGCCACACCATTCTGGTGGGCAGCACCGGCAACCTGGGTTACAGCGTGGGTGTGATGGCGCGCGCGCTGGGGCTGCAGGTGGAAGTCCACATGTCCAGCGATGCCAAGGCCTGGAAGAAAGACCGCCTGCGCGCACTGGGGGCCCGCGTGGTGGAACACGCCGGCGACTATGCCAGCGCCGTGTCCAGCGCCCGCACCTTGGCCGCAAGCGACCCACTGGCTTATTTCATCGACGACGAGAGCTCGCTGTTGCTGTTTTTCGGCTACGCCGCCGCCGCCCACGACCTGAAGGCCCAGCTGGACGCCGCCGGCCAGCGGCCGACGCCGGCGCGGCCGCTGCGTGTCTACCTGCCCTGCGGCGTCGGCGGGGCGCCTGGCGGGGTGGCTTTCGGGCTGAAGTGCCTGTACGGCGACGCGGTGCAGATCGTGTTCGTGGAACCGGTGGCGTCGCCGTGCTTTCTGCTACGGCTGGCCAGCGGCGACGACGCGCTATCGGTTTACGATATCGGCCTGGATAACCGCACACTGGCCGACGGTTTGGCCGTACCCCGTGCGTCGGCCACTGTGGCCGGCCTCGTGCAACACCTGGTAGATGCCGTAGTCACGGTCAGCGACGACAGCCTGCTGGCCGAAGTGCGCCGGCAATGGCAGCAGCACGCGCTGCGGCTGGAGCCGTCGGCCGCAGCCGGCTTTGTGGCCCACCAGCTGGCCGCCAGCAGCTGGGCGCAGGACGTGATTCCGGTAGTATGGACTACCGGTGGTAACGGTCTGCCGGATGAGGTGTTTCTGCCGCTACTGGCCGGCTGAGTCAGATACCGGCGGCGTCGGCGGCCAACTCGTCGCCCAGCCAGCCGGCCAGCGTGGCCACTGCGGCGCTGCGCTCGCCACCGTACAGCGCATAACAGCCCAGCAACAGTGGCGGCGTGGCGTCCAGCCGGCACAGGCTGCCAGCCTGCAAGGCCGGCGCCACCAGCCGCCAGCGCCCCAGCGCCACGCCCTCGCCGGCCTCTGCACTGCGATACGCCAGCTGCGCCTGGTTGAAATGGCGCTCGGCCAGCCCGCAACCGGCCGGGCGACCGTGCACCGCCAGCCAGCGTGTCCACTCGCTGCCCGGTGCCGACGGCACACTCCACGGGCTATCGTCGTGCAGCAGCGGCCAACCTGCCTCAAGCGCCGGCGCCGTAGGCGAACGCACCGGCATGCCGTATTCGGGCCAGTACGGCACGGCGCCCTGCGGCGGCTGCGGCAAATAGCACAGGTGCAAGTGCGACGGGGCCGCCGGCCGTTGCGGTGGCACGGTATCGGCCTGCAGATCAACCACGATATCGGGATGCAAGCGTGCAAAGCGGCCCAGCCGCGGCAGTAGCCAGCCCAGCGCCAGCGATGGTGGTGCCACCAGCCGGACACTAGCGCCGTGTGGCTGCAAAGCGGCCAAGCCATCACCCAGCGCGGCAAAACCCTGCTGCGCAGCCAGGTACAACTGCTGACCGGCCTGGGTCAGCACGAAACCGCGCGGGCCGCGCTGCATCAGCACCAGGCCCAGCCGTGCTTCCAGCCGCTGCATGCGCTGGCTGACGGCACCCGGCGTGATGGCCAGTACCGCAGCCGCCCGGCGAAAGCCGCCGGCAGCAGCCACGGCGTGGAAAAACCACAGGTCGGCCAGCAGGCTGGCGTCGAGGCGGCGCGGCAACATGGTGGCGGGCTCAGTAGGCGAAGCGTTCGCGCAGCGCTTCCAGGTTCAGCTCGCGCAGGATGGCTTCCTGGCGTTCGCGGGCGCTCTTCTTGCCGCCGCCCACCTTCTTGGCAATGATCAGCTCGTTTTTCATCGAGTGTTCCCAGCCCACCAGCTCGGTAACGGTCACCTGGTAACCGCGCGCCTCCAGCTGCAGGCAACGCAGTACGTTGGTGAGCTGGCTGCCGAATTCGCGGGTATGGATGGGGTGACGCCACAGCTCGGACAGCGGCGTCTTGCCGAAAGTCTCGTTCTTTTTCTGGCGCAATACCGAGGCCACCTCGGCCTGGCAGCACGGCACCAGCACGATGTAGCGGGCGTCCTTGGCCAGCGCGAAGCGGATGGCGTCGTCGGTAGCGGTATTGCAGGCGTGCAGTGCGGTGATGATGTCGACCTGGGCCGGCAAGGCGTCGGAGGTGATGGACTGCTCGACGCTCAGGTTGAGGAACTGCATGCCGGCAAAGCCCAGACGCGTGGCCAGCTCCACCGACTTGTCCACCAGGTCCTGCCGTGTTTCCACGCCGTAAACGGTAGCGTCGGCTTTGTCCTTCAGGAACAAGTCGTACAGGATGAAACCCAGGTAGGACTTGCCGGCACCGTGGTCGGCCAGGCTCAGGCTGCCCTTTTGCGCCAGCACGTCGGCCATCAGCGGCTCGATGAACTGGTACAGGTGATACACCTGCTTCAGTTTGCGGCGGGTATCCTGGTTGATCTTGCCGTCGCGGGTAAGGATGTGCAGCTCTTTCAGCAGTTCGATGGACTGCTGCGGTTTGATTTCGGGGATCAGGCTCATGACGGCCTCCGCAGATTGGGTTGCCGTTATTGTAGCAGTGCCGTCAATCTGCCCACTCGCTACGATTACGCCCCATCTCCTTGGCGCGGTACAGTGCGCGGTCGGTACGTTGCTGCAGCTGCTCCAGCGTTTCGCCCAGCCGCAGCCTGCCAACGCCAACACTGGTGGTCAGCTGCAGGCTGCCGTTCACACGCATGGCGGCTACGGCCAGGCGGATCTGCTCGGCAAGATCCTGCAAGCGGCCATCCGGCATGTCGGGCAACAGCACGGCAAACTCCTCGCCGCCCAGCCTTGCCGCCACGCCCTCGGGTGGGCACTGCAGCGCCAGGATGCGCCCCAGCTCGCGCAATGCCGCGTCGCCCACGCTATGGCCGTAGGTGTCATTCACCGACTTGAAATGATCCAGATCCAGCAGCAGCAGGCCTATGCCGGCAGGCTGCATGTCGGCACCCAGCAGGTTGAAATGGCGGCGGTTACACAAGCCGGTCAGCTCGTCGGTATTGGCCAGGCTATTCAATTGCTGATGCACGCGGCGGGCATGGCGCATCAGGCTGAACACGCCACAGGCTACCAGTGCCATGCCGAATACCCGCATCAGGTCTTCGCCAAACGCCGACAGCCAGCGCGGCTGCCGCACCACCTCGTCCATCACATCGGCCACCGCACTCACCAGCCACAAGCTCAGCCCGCTGGTCAGCCAGTTATAAGAGGTAGCTGATAGCTCATTACGCTGTACCCCCCATAACATGACCATAATGATCAGCAACACGGTCAGCTCGGCGATCCCGCCCACGCTGAATAACCAGATTTCCGGCAAGGCTGGCAGCCAAAGCAGGTGGAAGGCGATCTCGAGTAACAGCAAGGCGGCCAAACACAGCATGAAACGTCGACGATGTTGGCGCAGATAAGGCTTTTTGGCGGGGAATTCAGGCATGATAGTGACAAAAGCAGGGTTTGCTGGGTGGTAGCATCGCCGTTTCTGCGCAGGCCGGCAAGCAGCAAAAGTACTTTTAGCAGCGCTACTGGGCTGTCAAAATTGAAACAATTAAATTAACCGTAGGATTCTATAGCCATGTCTTTACAGCTAAAGGTCATTCCCGTTACCCCGTTCCAGCAGAACTGCTCGGTGATCTGGTGCGATGAAACAGCCCAGGCTGCCGTGGTGGATGCCGGTGGCGATATCGGCCGTATTCGCGCCTTTCTCGACGCACAGGGGCTGACAGTCGTGAAACTGCTGCTCACCCACGGCCATATCGATCACGCAGGCGGAGCGCGCGAGCTGGCAGATGCGTTAGGCGTGGCGATCGAAGGGCCGCACCCGGCCGAAAGCTTCTGGCTGGACCAGCTACCCAGCCAGGGCACCATGTTCGGTTTTCCCCGCGCCGAGCCGCTCACGCCGGAACGCTGGCTGCACGAAGGCGACAGCGTCGGCGTGGGCAATCAGCTGCTGGACGTGCTGCACTGCCCCGGCCACACCCCGGGCCACGTGGTGTTTGTCAGCCGTGCGGCCAACGTCTGTATCGTCGGCGACGTGCTGTTCCAGGGCAGTATCGGCCGTACCGACTTTCCGATGGGCAATCACGAGCAGCTGATCGATGCCATCCGCAGCAAGCTGTTCGCCCTGCCGGATGACATGACGGTGGTACCCGGCCACGGCCCGTTCACCACCATTGGCAACGAGCGCCGCAGCAACCCCTTCGTGGCCGACCGCCGCTACGGCTGATGGACGCCGCTTTCGAACGCGCCGTACTGGCGCAGCTGCTGGCCATTCCGCCGGGGCGCGTCAGCAGCTACGGTGTGCTGGCCGCGCTGGCGGGCTACCCGCGCCACGCCCGCCACGTGGGCAAGCTGCTGGCCAGTGCGCCCGAAGGCGCGGGCTGGCCGTGGTTCCGCGTGGTCAGCGGCAGCGGGCACATTGCCCGCCCCGGCACCCCGCAGGCGGATTACCAGCGCCTGCTGCTGGAAGAAGACGGTATCGAGCTTGGCCGCAACGGCCGCATCGACTTGCGCCGCTACGGCTGGCCTGCCGACTTCATGCGTTAATCATGCGCCATCGTCATCTTATGACGGCAAACGTGCAGGAATAACACAGCATTTATGCTAAACAACCGTTTGACTGCGCATTTATCGCTATTTCTGCTATTCTCCGCGTCCCCGTTTTCCGGCATGGTGTCGCCATGCTAGGCAAGCGGGTGTTTTTTTAACGCACGCAGCAGAATCACTCATGAAAACTCGCACTACCCTGATCGCTCTGGCACTGGCCTCCTGTGCCGGCTTTGCCCACGCCGACTACACCTTCTCCAACGTAAGCGCCAACTGGCTGGACTGGTCGTCCAATACCCAGGACCGTACCAATAAAGGCCCGTTCGGCGGCAAGGCAGACTTTGCCTACCTGGAAGCCGAAGGCGGCATGGGCGGTAACTGGGGCGACCTGTACGGCTTTGCCGACGTAGAAAACGCCGACCAGAACACCCGCGAAAACGGCGGCCAGAACCGTCGCTACGCCACCAAGGTAGTAGCCCGCGTGAACGTGGCGCAAATCGGCAACCTGCCGGTACAGGCTTACGCCCACGTGTACGACTTCCGTGAAGGCAAGTTCTACGACCAGAACCGCGTTCTGGGCCTGGGCACCAGCTTCTCCGCCGGCAGCCTGTGGGTAAAACCGTTCCTGGGCGCGCATCAGGAATTCAAACAAGGTGTAGGCGCACACCGCAACGGCATGATGGCCGGCTGGGTGCTGGGCTTCCCGTTCAAGGCCGCCGGTCAGGACCTGATGGTGACCCAGTGGCACGAGATCGAATTCGACCGTGAAAACCGCTACCTGGCCATGGGTAAGGACGGCAAAGTAGTCAACGGCCGCAAACTGGCCAATAACGGCGCCGTATCGCTGTGGTGGAACGCCACCAAGAGCGTGACCGGTGGCCTGACCTACCGCTACGCCGACCAGAAACTGGGCTCCGCTACCTACCAGCGCGCCCTGATCACCACCATCAAGTACAACTTCTGATACGCGTACCGCCTGCCGCGCCGGGCTGGCAGCCAGCGGTGCAGCGTCCGTGCGCTACCGGCTGGCTGGCCGCCTGACGGGCAGCGGCAGTGCCGTAACAGAACGTACGCTGGCCGATGGCCGCACTGCCTTGCAGCCTGCCATTTGTCAACAATATCCAACGCCAGTGCGCCCACACTGGCGTTTTTTCATCATCAAACATTCGCTTATGACAAGGTGAAGTTGCCGCAGCCGCCGGAAATATGTTAAAGACTCAGGGTAATTTTCGATTCCGAACTTGCCACCCCATGAGCCGATCACCAAGACACGACAAAATCCTGCAGCTGGTACGCGAGAATGGCTTCATGCCTATCGAAGAGCTGGCACGCATTCTGGACGTGACGCCACAGACCATCCGTCGCGACATCAACCAGCTGTGCGAAGCCAATCTGCTGCGCCGCTACCACGGCGGAGCGGCGCTGGGGAACAGCGTCGAAAACGAAGACTACTTCTCGCGCAAGGGCAAGCTGCAAAGCGAAAAAGCGCATATTGCAGACATGATCGCGGAAAACATCCCCGACCATGCCTCGCTGTTCATGAGCATCGGCACCACCATCGAGGCGGTAGCCCAGGCGCTGACCGCCAGCCACAAGGGCTTGCGCGTGATCACCAACAACATCCACGTGGCGTCCATCATGTCGGCCAACCCCGACTTTACCGTGATGATTACCTCGGGCGTGGTACGCGCCTCCGACGGTGGCATTACCGGCGTGGCCACGCTGGATTTCATCAACCAGTTCAAGGTGGACTACGCCGTGATCGGTGTGTCGGGGATAGAGACCGACGGCTCGCTGCTGGATTTCGACTACCGCGAAGTACGCGTGGCGCAGGCCATGATGAACAACGCCCGCCACCGCTTCCTGGCGGCAGACCACAGCAAGTTCGGCCGTAACGCGCTGGTACGCATGGGCCATATCAGCGAGTTCAACGCCATTTTCACCGACGCCATGCCGCCGGAAAGCCTGAAAAAGCTGCTGGACGACCACAACGTCCGCATGTACCTGGCCGACCCGGTATAAGGTTGGCCGCAGTACACAGCACAAGGGCGCCGCAGGCGCCCTTGTTCGTTTGGCAGATTAGGGCTGCGGCGGCAAATACGCCCCGGCGTCGGCACTCCACGCCACCACCAGGTTACGCCCCAGCTCCTTGGCGCGGTACAGCATGGCATCGGCGCGCTGCACCAGTGCCACCACGTCGGTGACACCCTCGGCACCACACAGGCCGGCACTGAAGGTCTGGCGGAAACGCCCGCGCGGCGACTGCTGGTCCAGCAGCTCGAAATCGCCACGAATCGCCTCCAGCAAGCGGTACGCCTGATCTACCGTCATACCCGGCAACACCAGCGCAAACTCCTCGCCACCGTAACGGCCGATCAGGTCGCTGCGGCGCAGGCGCTCGCGCAGGAAGCGCGCCAGATTCACCAGCACTTCGTCACCGGCCTGGTGACCGTAGTTATCATTGATACGCTTGAAGTGGTCCAGGTCCAGCATCACCATCACCAGCGGTACACGCTCACGCTGGGCACGGGCAAACTCGTACTCCAGCCGCGCAAACAGGTGGGTGTGGTTCAGCAGGCCGGTGAGGCTGTCGGTGCTGATATAGGAGCGCAGCTTGCGGTAGCGGCGGGCGCGGGTGGTCACGGTAACCACCAGCTCGTCGCTGGATACCGGCTTGGTCAGGTAGCCGTCCACCCCCAGCGCCAGGGTGTCGAGCTGGATGTCCTGCCGCTTTTCCATCGACAGGAAAATAATGGGAATACCATCCATCAGCCCCTGCTGGCGGATGATGCGTGCCAGCTCCTTGCCGTCGCACTCCGGCATATACATGTCCATCAGGATCAGGTCGGGGCGGAAACGCTCGATCGCTTCCAGCGCACGGCTGGGGCGGGTGACTTCTTCGGTCAGGATGCCGTGCTGGTTCAGCACTGCCGAATACAGGCCGGCCAGCGAACCCATATCCTCGATCAGCAGCACACGCAGCGGGTTGCGGCGGTCTTGCTGCTGCGGGAGCACCAGCGCGTCCAGCAGCTCGCGCACCTGCATGGGCCAGGCCAGAAAGCCCTGGCCGCCACTGCGTACAGCCTTGAGTCTGGCTTCGAAGTCGCGACGCGGGCTGGCGTACAACACCGGGCACGGCATGGGCATCCCGGGCGGGAACAGGCTGGCCTCTCCCATAAAATCGCTATACACCACCAGCGCACCGGGCGTGTGCTGGCGCAGCGCCTGCT
Source organism: Vogesella aquatica (assembly GCF_028548455.1). GTDB lineage: Bacteria > Pseudomonadota > Gammaproteobacteria > Burkholderiales > Chromobacteriaceae > Vogesella > Vogesella aquatica. Next base: position 92,856 of record NZ_JAQQLF010000004.1, on the reverse strand, counting down.
GCAGCAGCAAAGCATCGCGGAACACGTCCATCTGGTAGCCAAAGCACGCCAGCTGCTCTACAAGATAGTGGTCTACTTCACGCTCGCCCGCCCACAGGAACAGGCGGTGGTTCTGGCGCAGGGTCACGGCGCTGGCCGTCTGCTTTACCGGCGCCGGCATGCTGGCCAGCTGGGTGACCAGCGAGAGCTGCTGGCGCAGGCCCAGGATATCGTCTGGCGCGCGGCGCCGTTTCAGCCATGCACGCAGCTGGGCGGCCAGCTCGTCATTGGCACGCAGCAGCTCGTCGGCCCCGCCTTGCTCGGCTACGCCCTGCAAACACTGGCTTAGCGCAGTAAAGCGCCGGGCAAGCTCGGGGTCCCAACGATCCAGCAGTTGGCGGCCAACATGGTCCATTTCCTGGGAAAGGCCCAGCAGTGTTTGAGGAATGCTCTGCGCTGACATGGCTAAATTAAACAAACATTTATACAAAGAAGCGCAGTATACCGGCAGTAAAGCGGTGTGACGCAGCCTGCTGCTATAATCTTCCGTTTCATTCATAGCACGGGGCAGACTAGGTCCCGCCAGAGGCAGTATGAACGTCTTTTACGAAGAAAGCGGCAGCTTCAAGGTAGGCAGCGTGGTGTCCCGCGCTGACGCCAGTCTGCAAATCGACACCCAGCACGGCAAGCGCACCAAACTGAAAGCGGCCAACGTGTTTCTGGAGTTCGGCAGCGCGCTGCCAGACTTTCTGCCCGCCGCCGAGGCGATTGCTGCCGATATTGACGTGGACTTCCTGTGGGAATGCTGCGGCGACGACGAATTCGGCTTTGAAGTACTGGCCGCCGACTACTTTGGCCACGCACCCAGCGCGCTGGAAAACGCAGCCATCCTGCTGCGCCTGTACGCCGCGCCGATGTACTTCTACAAAAAGGCCAAGGGCCGCTTCAAGGCGGCACCGGAAGAAACCCTGAAAGCCGCACTGGCCGGCATCGAGCGCAAGAAGCGCGAACAAGAGCAGATCGACGCCTGGGCCGTGCAGCTGGCCGCCGGCACCCTGCCGGACGCCATCCGCAGCCACTTGATGGCCATTTTGTACCGCCCGGACAAGAACACGCTGGAATTCAAGGCCTTCGACCAGGCCAGCCGCGCCACCAGCCTGCCGCCGCTGCGCCTGGCCGACAAGGTAGGCGGCATTCCGTCGGTGCCGGACTACATGATGGCCGGCTTCCAGATGGAGCACTTTCCCAAAGGCCTGGGCTTTGGCCAGTACGCGCCGGCCACCCTGCCGGACGAGCTGCCGCTGGCCGAGGTGCAGGCGTTCTCCATCGACGATGCCGCCACCACCGAGATCGACGATGCGCTGTCGGTACAGTGGCTGGCCAACGGCCATATCCGCGTCGGCATCCACATTGCCGCCCCCACGCTGGGTATTGCGCCGGACAGCGACCTGGAAAAAATCGTGCACCAGCGCTTGTCTACCGTGTATTTCCCCGGCAACAAGATCACCATGCTGCCGGACGACGTGGTAGCACAGTTCACCCTGCAGGAAGGCCAGGCGTGCCCGGCACTGAGCCTGTACGTGGACGTGACCCCCTCGTTCGAGCTGGTGGACTTTGAAAACCGCGTGGAGCGCGTACACATTGCGGCCAACCTGCGCCACGACCAGCTGGAACAGGTATTCAACGAAGAAACGTTGGCCGCACCCGGCTTTGGCCCCGACTACGCCTTCAAGCGCGAGCTGGTCTGGCTGTGGCAGTTTGCCAACGCCCGCGAAGCCTTCCGCGGCAAGACGCCGGACCCGAACCGCCCGCCGCAGGTGGACTACAACTTTGCCGTGGAAGACGGCAAGGTGCGCATCACCATCCGCAAGCGCGGCTCGCCCATGGACAAGCTGGTTTCCGAGCTGATGATCCTGGCCAACAGCGAGTGGGGCCGCATGCTGGCCGAGGCCGACATCCCGGCCATGTACCGTGCGCAAAGCATGGGCAAGGTGCGCATGACCACCCGCCCCGAGCCGCACATCGGCCTGGGCGTAGCGCAGTACGCGTGGAGCACCTCGCCGCTGCGCCGCGCATCCGACTTTGTGAACCAGCGCCAGCTGGTGGCGATGATCCGTGGCGACGAGCCGCAGTACCCGCAAGGCGACGCCATGCTGTTTGCCCTGCTGCGCGACTTCGACGCCGCCTACAGCGCCTACCTGGGCTTCCAGGACAAGATGGAGTACTTCTGGTGCCTGCGCTGGTTCAGCCAGGAAGGCATCAGCGAGCCGACAGCGACGTTCATCAAGGAAGACCTGGTGCGCATCGACGGCGTACCGGTACGCCTGCGCATCCCTGGCCTGCCAGAGCTGGAAAACGGCGACCGCATCCAGCTGCAGATCATCCGCATCGACGAGCTGATGCAAGAGCTGGAATGCCGCTTTGTCTCGGTGATCTCGCGCAAGACCCCGCCGGCAGACGCTGCCGAACAGCCGGCCTGAGGCCGCTAAAGCACAAGGCCCCGCAGCGCGGGGCCTTGTGCTTTGTACTGCCAGACAACACCTACAACAGGCTGTCGATCTGGGTACTCATCTCTTTCAGGTGGCCAATCGCCCCCTCCAGCAGCTCGGCACTGATATTCAGCGCCGACACCACGCGCTGCGGTACCGTTTCCAGCATGTCCTGCTCGCTCATGCCACGATTGAAACCCGCCACAATATACGACGCCAGGCCGATCAGCAGCGCATACGGCGACGCGTCGGCCGGCGGCACCAGATTGTGCTGGTTGCGGATGGCGTCCTGGATGGCGTCGGGGAAATTCCAGCGCCGCGCCAGCTCGGCGCCCACTTCGGTCAGGTCCATGCCCAGCACCATGCGCTCGGTAGCCAGGCGGTCGGCCCCGCCATCCACCACGCGGTCGATCTGCACCGCTTTTTCCGGCTCGGCCACGTGCAGTACCAGCTCGCCGATATTGGACATCAGGCCGCAGGTATAGCCCAGTTGGGTGTCCAGCCCCGCCAGTTTGGCCAGCGCCTTGCTGGTATTGGCCATCTCGAAGCTGCGCCCCCAGAAGCTTTTCATGTCGAAACCGGGGATATTGGCCGTGGCACCGCTGACACCGGAAGCAATCACCAGCACGCGCAGGTTATCGAACCCCAGCATCACCACCGCGTCTTCCAGCGAGCCGATCTTGCGGCTGCCACCAAAACGCGCGGTATTGGCCAGGCGCAGTACGCGCGCGCTCAGTACCTGGTCGTGCGCCACCTTGTTGGCCACGTCGTCCATATTGATGTTTTTGTCGTTGAAGCTGGCAATCAGCTCCTGGACCACCTTGGGCACCATCGGTAATTTGCCGGATGCTTTGTCGAATAGCTCTGCCACTTGCATAGTCGGTCTCCTTGTCGTGTGCGCTGGCGCATAGAGTGAGCTTAGGCAAGGATCGATAAAAAAACAGCCGGTATTTTCGCGGCGGCAAAAAATGTCGTGAACATGGCCAGTGCCTATCCGGGCCCGCCCCATCCTTTGCTGCCGGGCCCATACCGGCCCAAGTACATAACAACTCAGCACAGCCTGCTGCTCTACTACCACGGGCCGGGCAGGCTCGGGCCCGGCCCGCGCCTTACACCAGTGTGTCGATAGTGCCGCCTATTGCTTTGGCAATGGCCTCACCACCGAGAGAAATACCTTCCATTACCGCATCGCCAGCTTCTTCCACACCGCTGGCAACGCCAGTGGCTACCGAGACCACGCCGCTGGCGATATCACTCACCCCCGACGCAATTTTGCCCGCCCCGCTGCCCACGGCACTGACACCGCCGTAGATGGTAGAGCCGGCTGCAGAAATGCCTGAAATACTCATAGCGTGCACCTCCTGGCCATACCGGCACACCGTGTACCGGCAGCACAAGGCTAGCGCAGGCAGTGCCGCCAAATGCTGTCAGTTTGTATCGGAACGGTATACGTACAGACACAAAACCTGTCATTTTCTATAAATCCATGTCGCATCAATAATGCACACATCAAACATAAATGGCATAGCATGGCAACTCGCCAATATGACAGTGCTGTGACAGCCGCACACAAAACAAGCGCCGGCGACGCCACAAAGGAGAAAACATGCCGTTTCACCGTACTCTGCTCGCCCTGAGCCTGGCCACCCTGCTGGGCAGCCAGCCCGCCCTGTCCGCCCCGCTACTGGACGCCGCGGCCCCGGCACGCAGTGAAGCCGCGGCCCCCGCCAGCAACGCCTGGGTGGAAATCGACAAGGCCGCCTTCGAACACAATATCCGCCAGCTGCAAACCCGCCTGGCGGGCAAGTCGCAAATCTGCGCCGTGATGAAAGCCGATGCCTACGGCCACGGCATCGCGCTGCTGGTACCGTCCATCATCGCCACCGGCGTACCCTGTATCGGCGTTGCCAGCAACGAAGAAGCCCGCGTGGTACGCGAAAAAGGCTTCAAAGGCCGCCTGATGCGCGTGCGCACCGCCACGCTGGCCGAAATCCGTGGCGCACTGCGTTACAACATGGAAGAGCTGGTAGGCAACCTGGCGCACGCCCGCGCCGCCGGCCAACTGGCGCAACAACAAGGCCGCACCCTGCGCATCCACCTGGGCCTGAACTCGTCGGGCATGAGCCGCAACGGGCTGGAAATGGGCACAGAACAGGGCCGTCAGGACGCGCTGGCGCTGGTGAAACAGCCCGGCCTGAAACTGGTAGGCATCATGACCCACTTTGCCGTGGAGGACGCCGACGACGTACGCAAAGGCTTGGCCGCATTCAAGGAACAAAGCCAGTGGCTGATCGATACCGCCGGCCTGGACCGCAGCAAGCTGACGCTGCACGCGGCCAACTCGTTCGCCACGCTGGAAGTACCGGAAAGCCACCTCGACATGGTGCGCCCCGGCGGCCTGATCTACGGTGACACCATCCCCAGCTACACCGAATACCGCCGCGTGATGGCATTCAAGACTCGTGTTGCCGCCGTCAACGCCTACCCGGCCGGCAATACCGTGGGCTACGACCGCACCTACACCCTCAAGCGTGACAGCCTGCTGGCCAACCTGCCACTGGGCTATTCCGACGGCTACCGCCGCGTATTCACCAACAAGGGTTATGTGTTGGTCAACGGCCAGCGCGCGCCGGTGGTGGGCAAGGTGTCGATGAACACCACCATGGTGGACGTCACCGACATCCCCGGCGTGAAACCGGGTGACGAAGTGGTGCTGTTCGGCAAGCAGGGCAACGCTGACATTACCCAAACCGAAATGGAAGACATCAACGGCGCACTGCTGGCCGACCTGTACACGGTATGGGGCAACAGCAACCCGCGCCGGCTGAAGTAAACGCCCGCCAAAACGGCAGGCTACAGCAGGCGGCCACTGCGTTACACTGGCCGCCTGCCCGACTCAGACTGCCACACCATGACCCCACCTGCCCTGCTGTTACACCGGTTTCACAGCCCGCTGGGGCCGATGTTCGTCTGCGCCAGCGAACAGGGCGTCTGCCTGCTGGAGTTTGCCGTCAGCCAGCGTAACGAACGCGAGTTTGCCGACCTGCAACGGCTGCTGGGCTGCCGCATTCTGGCCGGCGAGAACGAGCACACGCGCCAGGCCGAGCGCGAAATCGGCGAGTATTTTGCCGGCAGCCGCCAGCGCTTCGACGTAGCGCTACACCTGCCCGGCACGGCCTTCCAGCAGCAGGTGTGGCAAGCGCTGCAAAACATTCCCTACGGCGATACCACCAGCTACCAGCAGCAGGCCGACCACCTGGGCAAACCGGCCGCCATCCGCGCCGTGGCCGGTGCCAACGGTGCCAACCGCGTCGCCATTATCGTGCCCTGCCACCGCGTCATCGGCAAAGACGGCAGCCTTACCGGCTACGGCGGCGGCCTGCAGCGCAAGGCCTGGCTGCTGGCGCACGAGCAACGCAGCCGCTTTGGCGACACCCAGCCGCAGCTGTTCTGAGCTGGCGGCCAACCTTGGCCGCCGGGCGCATGACAAAGCGTTGGCCGCAGCCGATACTGGTGCTTTCGCTGCCGGAGCACACCCCATGATCAAGCAAGTAGGCGACACCCTGATCCAGCCGGTGCATACCGCACGCTGCCACTGCGGCGGCGTGGTGCTGGCGCTAACGCTACCCAACGGCATAGACCGCCCGCGCCGCTGCGATTGCTCGATCTGCCGCCGCAAAGGCGCCATCGTGGCGTCGGTGAAGCTGGACGGTATCCGCATCGAGCAAGGTGCCGAGCTGCTGCAGCTGTACCAGTTCAACACCCACACCGCCAAACACTACTTCTGCTCGGTATGCGGCATCTACACCCACCACCAGCGCCGCTCGCACCCGGACGAATACGGCTACAACGTCGGCTGCCTGGACGGCGTCAACCCCTATCTGCTGGGCAATATCCCGGTAAACGACGGCGTCAACCACCCGGCCGACCGCCAGGGCTAGCCCTGCGGCCAACGTTGGCCGCACGTGACAACGCCGCCCAGAAGGGCTAATACCGTGCGGTGAGGCGAATGTAGATGGCTATCAGATAGGAGGGCATGAGTGAAGCGCCCCATCCCGTTGGCGCGAGCCGGTCAAAATGGTGCGCCCCAGGGTTGTGCTGAGCGAATCGAAGATTCGCACGCGCAAGACGCCGATTTGTTTGAGCCCCGAGCCGTTAGCGATCTGCGTGCAAATCTTTGATTTGCTCAGCGATGCGAGTTCGGCGGCGCCTGGGGTGTGCCATTTTGAACGGGGTTTCGAGCAGCCCCGGGTTGCGGGGTCTGCGTGCGAATCTTTGATTCGCTCAGCGATAGAAAAGGGGGCGGCAATCCGCCCCCTTTCTCGTCCTATTCCCTCGCGACGCTGCGCTTGCCTCGCTCGGTCACGGGCGGAACCGGCATCGAAACATCGTCCGCGTAGCGGACACAACAGCATTCACCACCACAATAATCGAACAGTAAGAAATGCCAGTCAGCACAAACTGACTGGCATTTACCTATAGGTGACGTTTTGCCTGCTGCTCTCACCCGGACGCGGCCGGGCACGCACTCGGTCAAGCCGGCGGCAGCAGCCCGTCGGCACGGAACATGGTCTTGATGCCGCGGATAGCCTGGCGGATGCGGCTTTCGTTCTCGATCAGTGCAAAGCGCACGTACTCGTCGCCGTAGTCGCCAAAGCCCACGCCCGGCGACACCGACACCTTGGCCTTGTCCAGCAGCAGGTTGGCAAACGCCAGCGAGCCCAGCGCGCGGTAGTGCGCGGGGATGCGCGCCCAGATATACATCGATGCCTTGGGCAGGTCCACCTGCCAGCCCGCCTCCATCAGCCCCTTGTACAGCACGTCGCGGCGCTTCTGGTAGGTGGCGGCAATGTCGCGCACGCATTGCTGGTCGCCTTCCAGCGCGGCGATGGCGGCAATCTGCAGCGGGGTGAAGGTGCCGTAGTCGTGGTAGCTCTTGATGCGTGCCAGCGCGGCCACCAGGTCGGGGTTGCCCACCATGAAGCCGATACGCCAGCCGGCCATGTTGTAGCTCTTGGACAGGGTGAAAAACTCCACCGCAATGTCCTTGGCGCCCGGCACCTGCATGATGGACGGCGCTTTCCAGCCGTCGAACACGATGTCGGCGTACGCCAGGTCGTGAACCACGAAGATGTCGTGCTTCTTGGCCAGCGCGATCACGCGCTCGAAGAAGTCCAGCTCCACGCACTGCGCGGTGGGGTTGGACGGAAAGCCGATGACGATCATCTTGGGCTTGGGGTAGCTGCCGCGAATGGTTTTTTCCAGCTCGGCAAAGAAGTCCACGTCCGGCGCCATCGGCACGCTGCGGATGTCGGCACCGGCGATCACCGCGCCGTAAATGTGGATGGGGTAGCTCGGGTCCGGCACCAGCACGGTGTCGCCACGATCCAGCGTGGCCAGCATCAGGTGCGCCAGGCCTTCTTTGGAGCCGATGGTGACGATGGCCTCGCTATCCGGGTCGATATCCACCGCGTAGCGCTGCTGGTACCAGCGCGCAATGGCGCGGCGCAGGCGCGGAATGCCCTTGGACGCCGAATAACCGTGGGTATCGGGCCGTTGCGCGGCTTCGGTGAGCTTGGCCACGATATGCGGCGGCGTGGCCCCGTCCGGGTTGCCCATGCTCATGTCGACGATATCGTCGCCACGGCGGCGGGCGGCCATTTTGCGTTCGGCGGTGATGTTGAAAACGTAAGGAGGGAGACGATCGATGCGCGCAAAGCGGCGCTTGCCGGTAGACGACATGGGAAACCTTTCAACGTAAGCGCCCGGAACCGTCCGAGCGACGCTCCCCCGACACAGGGGATAAGCCATCGTAAGCGGCTGGCATGGTAGCTGTCCAGCCAGTTACGCCAGTGGCCAAAGAAAGCTGCCCGGGCCGTGGCCATCATGGCGCAACAGGCATCGCGGACAGTCACCGCGCAAGCGGACTATTGCTTTCCCCTGCCATCGGCCAAGGCCTTCCCGACCCGGCCCGGTTTGCCGTACCGAGCGGCCAACAGTGTCATCATCAGGGCCGCTTGGCAGCAGCCGAGCAGATTTGCGGCCTGAAAAAAAATAAACCCCCGAGTAATCGGGGGGTGGTCAATGGCCCGCCCCCCGCTTCAAAAGGGCAAGACTTTCGACACAAAAAACTTGTATCGTGCTACATCGCATCGTCGTAGGTAGCATGCGGCGGGCGCACGAATTTATACAGGAATACCAGCACCAGCAGAAACGGCAGGCCGAATTTCAACGTCATGTTGAATTCATCGGTAAACAGCGTGGTCACCATGGTGGCCAGCATCAGTACCAAACCCAGCAGGCTGACAAACGGATAGAATTTCATGCGGAAGGCCAGTGGCGGGTTGCCCGCGGCCTCGTATTTGCGGCGGAAGAACAGGTGGGTAAGAAAGATCATCATCCACGTAAACATGGCGCCAAACATCGACAGGGAAATCATCAGGATGAAGGCATCTTGCGGATAGAGCACGTACAGCAAAGTGGCCACGGCAATACCGATGGACGACAGCATCAGTGCGTTCAGCGGCACGCCTTTGCTGTTGACCTGGCCTAGCATCTTCGGTGCATCACCACCCCGTGCCAGGCTAAACATCATGCGCGTGGTAATGTAAAGCTGGCTGTTCATGGCAGATAGCGCCGCCACGATAACCACAAAATTCAAAATGTCGGCCGCGTAGGGAATGCCCAGCACCTGCATGACGGTTACAAAGGGGCTGCTACCCTCGCCTATCCGCTCCCACGGCACAATGGCCAGAATCAGCGCCAGCGATAGCAGATAAAACACCAGCAAACGCACAATGGTGGCGCGGAAAGCCTGCTTGACTGCCCGCTCGGGGTCTTCAGCCTCGCCGGCAGCCACCGCAATCATTTCCACACTTAAATAGCTGAAGATGGAAATGATCACCGCCACCCACATCCCCCACCAGCCATGCGGCAGGAAACCACTGCCGGCGGTATACAGATGCACGCCGAACTCGGGCCGGTTGCCCCCCCACACCACCACGCTACCCAGCAGGATAAACCCCAGGATCGCGGCAATCTTGATACTGGAAAAGCCGTACTCTACCGCGCCAAAAGCCTTGACGCTGCTGGCATTTACCAGGATCAACAGCCCGGAAAACAGCGATATCCACCACCATGATGGCACCGCCGGAAACCAGTAAGCCATATAGTCGGCAATGGCGGTTACCTCGGTACCCACCGCCAGTACAATGGCCGACCAATAGGCATAACGCACCAGAAAGCCCGCGAGCGGGCTGATGTAATGCTCAGCGTACGCACCAAACGAGCCCGAGGTAGCGTGCGCTACCGTCATCTCCGCCAGGCAACCCATCAGCAACAGGGTAATCAGCCCGCCAATCGCGTAGCTAAGCAGCACGCTGGGGCCGGCAAAACCGATAGCAAACTTGCTACCCAGAAACAGGCCAGTACCGATGGCACCGCCAATGGCGATCATGCTCATCTGCCCCGAGCTCAGACGGCGCTGCAGCCCCTGCTCCCGGTCTTTTATTTTCTGAAAACTTTTACTCATGTTGTGCTCCGTAATACTCCAGATGTGTCCAGCCCCGTGCTGTCTGTGCAGCCGCTGTCAGGCCTGTGGAAGTGCCTGCCGCCTGAGCGCAGGCACACGAATCCAGCACAGCGTGCAGAACGCTGCGCCGGGAGTGCGCTATGGAGTGGGCCGCTATGCCAGGCTGCGAAGGACGGCGCGCACCGGACTGGCGTCGGTGCTCATCAGCTTCAGCGGCAAGGCGATCAGCTCGTAATCACCCGGAGGGACATCGTCCAGCACCAGGTTTTCCAGAATCGCCATGCCTTGGCGCGCCACCGCTAGGTGGGCATGCATATCCTTGCTGTCGGCCGGGTCTAGCGAGGCGGTGTCGACGCCGATCAGCAGCATGCCCTGCTCGCCCAGCCAGTCGATGACGGCGGGATCGATACCGGGAAAGTGTGGGTCCCAGGTGTGGTGTGGAAAACGGGAGTACATGCGTAGCAGCACGCGTTGCGGCAGCGGGCCACTACCGGCTAGTGCCAGTGCCGCCTGCAGTTGCGCCAGCGTCAGCAAGCGCCCCGGTGCCAGGCAGTGCACCACGCGACAGGGGCCGAGATAGGGGGTGAGCGCTACCGCGCCAATCGGGGCCCCTTCGGCCTGGTAATGCAGCGGTGCATCGGCGTGGGCGCCGCTATGGGGCGAAAGCGTCAGGCAAGCCACATTGACCGGGCAGCCACCTTCGAGCACCCAGTTGGGGCTGGACTGGTATGGGGTGTCGCCCGGCCATACCGGCATGCCGGTAGTCAGGGCGGGGCTGATGTCGTAAAGCATGGCGGGCCTCGCAGCTGAATTACTGCAGAAAGCTTAGCACCGGCTATACGGTGACTTATTGCAAAGTCGGTCTTGTGACGGCGCGACTTTTGCAGATTATTCAGCTGCTCGCTTTTAAACCGCAGGAAATTCGAAATCGGCTGTCGAGCACCACGTTTCACCGATTTCCAGTCGCCACACTACGCTGCCTGGCAAAGAAAAAGCGGCCCGCAGGCCGCCAAAGGAGAGTCGCTCCCGCTGACAGCGGGATAGATGGGATTTTGTTTACGCAGTGCCATGGCCTGCTGCGGCCAACCTGTGCAGGGCCAGCGCCGCCGTTACACGATCCGGGCTTCGGTTTTCGGGTCGAACAGCACCGCCTTGGACACGTCGAACACCAGCTCCATACTGTGCCCCGGGTGTTTGGCTTCGGTGGGGTGGGTACGGCAGCACACCTTGGTGTTGTTCAGCGATACGAATACCAGGGTGTCCGGGCCGGTAGGCTCGATCACGTCGATGTGGCAGCTCATCACCGGCAGACCTTCGCGGTACGCGGTACGCGCATCGGTGATCTGTTCCGGGCGAATGCCGAAGATCACTTCCTGGCCAACAAAACTGGCCAGCTTGGCCTTGTCGTGCGGCAGCGGCAGCACCACACAGCCTTTGTCGTCGCAGATCTTCACGCCGATATCGCTGCCGGTTTGCACTACGGTAGCCGGGATGAAGTTCATCGACGGCGAGCCGATGAAGCTGGCCACAAACAGGTTGGCCGGGTTGTCGTAGATGTCTTGCGGGCTGCCGAACTGCTGCACGATGCCGTCCTTCATCACCGCGATCTTGTCACCCAGCGTCATGGCCTCGATCTGGTCGTGGGTCACGTACACGATGGTGGACTTCAGGCGCTGGTGCATCAGCTTGATTTCGGTGCGCATCTCCACGCGCAGCTTGGCGTCCAGGTTGGACAGCGGCTCGTCAAACAGGAAGATGGACGGGTTGCGGGCCAGCGCACGGCCCATGGCCACGCGCTGACGCTGGCCGCCGGACATCTGCCCCGGCTTGCGGTCCAGCAGGTGGGTGATCTGCAGCATCTCGGCCACGCGGTTTACCGTGGCGTCGATCTCGGCCTGCGCTACCTTGCGGATTTCCAGGCCAAAGCTGATGTTCTGGCGCACGGTCATCGACGGGTACAGCGCGTAGCTCTGGAACACCATGGCGATGTCGCGGTCTTTGGGCGACAGGTCATTCACACGTTTGCCACCGATTTCGATGTCGCCACTGCTGATGTCGTCCAGGCCGGCAATCATGTTCAGCAGCGTGGATTTACCGCAGCCGGATGGGCCCACCAGAATCAGGAACTGGCCATCTTCGATGGCGATATCGATGCCCTTGAGCACGTCGGTGCCGTTGGCGTAAGTCTTGTACACATTGTTGATGGAAAGAGCGGCCATCGCATTAACCTTTCACAGCACCGGCTGTCAGGCCACGCACGAAGTAGCGGCCAGCAACCATGTAAACAAACAGAGTCGGCAGCGCAGCAATAATGGCTGCGGCCATGTCCACGTTGTATTCCTTCACCCCGGTAGAGGTGTTCACCAGGTTGTTCAGCGCCACCGTAATGGGCTGGGCTTCGCCGCTGGCGAATACCACGCCGAACAGGAAGTCGTTCCAGATCTGGGTGAACTGCCAGATGATGCACACCACGAAGATCGGGCCGGAGATCGGCAACAGGATGCGCAGGAAAATCGTCCAGAAGCCGGCGCCGTCGATACGGGCGGCTTTCACCAGCTCGTCCGGTACGGTGATGTAAAAGTTACGGAAGAACAGCGTGGTAAACGCGGTGCCGTACACCACGTGCACCAGCACCAGGCCGGTGGTGGTATTGGCGATACCCAGCATGCCCAGCACCTGCGCCATCGGCAGCAGTACCACCTGGAACGGGATGAAGCAGCCCACCAGCAGCATGGTGAACAGCGCGTCGGAGCCACGGAAACGCCACATCGATACCACGTAGCCGTTTACCGCCCCCAGGATGGTGGAGATGGCGACGGCCGGCAGCGTCATCTTGATGGAGTTCCAGAAGAAGCCCTGCATGCCGTTGCATTCCACCCCGGTGCAAGCCTCGGCCCAGGCTTTCACCCACGCCCCGCCCTGCCAGGCTTGCGGCAGCGACAGCATATTGCCGGCGCGGATGTCGTCCAGGCTCTTGAACGAGGTGGTCAGCATCACGTACAGCGGCAGCAGGTAGTAAATGGCCATCAGGAGCAGCGCGGCGTACACCAGCGCGCGGCCAACGGTGAGGTTGGGTAACAGGACAAAACCGGCCTGTGCGGTTCGAGAGCCAGGCGCCCGCAGCGCAGGGGTCGAGACAGTACATGGAGTACGGCGAGACCCCGAGCAGCGCGCAACGCCGCTATCGGGCTGCACAGCCGTGTTTTTTGCAGAATTAAACACGTTTGGCACTCCTTGTTTCCATATACATCAGCGGGACGAGGACGGCGACGATGGTGAACAGCATCATCATGGCCGAAGCGGCACCCTGGCCCAGCTGGCCACGGGTAAAGGCAAACTGGTACATGAAGATGGCGGGTACGTCGGACGAGGTACCGGGGCCGCCGCCGGTCAGCGCCATCACCAGGTCGAAGCTCTTGATGGCAATGTGCGACAGGATCAGCAGCACGCTGAAGAACACCGGGCGCAGGCTGGGGATCAGGATACGGCGATAGATGGTAGGCAGGCTGGCGCCGTCTACCTGGGCAGCCTTGATGATGGAATCGTCAATGCCGCGCAGGCCGGCCAGGAACAGCGCCATCACGAAGCCCGAGCTTTGCCACACACCGGCAATCACCACGGTGTAGATGGACATGTCCGGGTTCACCAGCCAGTCGAAAGTAAAGTTGGCAAAACCCAGGTCGTTCATCACCTTTTGCAGGCCCATGTCCGGGTTCAGCATCCATTTCCACGCGGTACCCGTTACCACGAAGGACAATGCCATCGGGTACAGGTAGATGGTGCGCAACGCACCTTCGGCGCGGATTTTCTGGTCCAGCAGCACGGCCATCAGCAGGCCCACCAGCAGACAGAACAGAATGAACAGGCTGCCAAAAATGCCCAGGTTGGCCGCAGCGGTCCACCAGCGCTCGTTTTCAAACAAGGCTTGGTATTGCAGCAGGCCTGCCCAGTCGTAACGCGGCATCAGGCGGGATTCGGTAAAAGATAGCCACCCCGTCCAGGCAATGAAGCCGTAGACGAAGATCAGGCTGGCGGCCAGCGTAGGCGACAGCACCAGCTTGGGTAGCCAGCGGTCGGCCAGTGCGCTGAGGCGGCCTTGAGAGGGGGAGGCAGACATGTGTATTCCTTGCTGTCTCGGTCGGTAAACACGCGCTCTGCCCGGCAGTTGGCCGCAAGCTACCCTGCCGCGGGGCGCAGCATGGTGGCTAGACGGATAGGGGGGCAGGAACAGGCCGGGCACGCCGGCCTGTGCGCAACATCAGGCAACCGCCCTGCTGCTGGCAGCAGGGCGGCGGTGCTTAGCGTACGGCGCCGGCCTTGGCCAGACGCTCGGTAGCTTGCGCCGGGGTCATGCTCGAGTTCATGAACTGCGAGATCACGTCCACCATGGCACCTTCGGTAGCGGAAGGCATGGCCATCTTGTGCGCAAAGCTTGGTACCAGCTTGTTGCTCTTGGCTGCCGCGTTCATGTCGAAGCTGGACTTCTTGGCGCAGTCGTCAAACTTGCCCATCGGGGTATCCAGGCGGGCCGGGATGGAACCCTTGTTCAGGTTGAACACTTCCTGGAAGGCCGGGCTCATGATGGTGGCAGCCAGGTCAGCCTGGGCTTTCACCGCAGCAGGCGATTTCTGCTGGAACATGGCCATGGAGTCGATGTTGAAGGTAAAGGCGTTCTGGGTACCCGGGGCATCGGTACAGATGAAGTCTTTGCCCGGTACTTTGCCGGCGGCGGTGAATTCGCCTTTGGCCCAGTCACCCATGAACTGCATACCGGCCTTGCCGTTGATCACCATGGCAGTCGCCAGGTTCCAGTCGCGGCCGGCAGCACCTTTATCGATATAGGTCTTGATCTTGGCCATGGTCTCGAACACCTTCACGGTAGTCGGGCCGGCCAGCGTGGCTTTGTCCAGTTTGACAAAAGCCTTGTTGTAGTAATCGGCACCACCCACACCCAGGGCTACCGATTCAAACAGGGTGGCGTCCTGCCAAGGTTGGCCGCCATGGGCCACCGGCTGGATACCGGCTTTTTGCAGCTTGTCGGCAGCTGCAAAGAATTCCGGCCAGGTTTTCGGTACGGTCGCACCGGCTTTCTTGAAGGCTTCCGGGTTCACCCACAGCCAGTTCACACGGTGTACGTTGACCGGAGCGGCGACGTATTTGCCTTTGTACTTCATCACATTGCTGACTACCACTGGCAGCTGCTTGTCCCAGTTGCCGGCTTTAGCCACAGCATCGATGTCAGCCAGCACGCCTTCAGCACCCCATTCCTGGATGGCCGGGCCCTTGATCTGGGCGGCGGTTGGCGGGTTGCCGGATACCACGCGGGTTTTCAGTGCGGTCATGGCGTTGTCACCACCACCACCGGCGACAGCGAAATCTTTCCAGGCGTGACCTTTGGCGGTCATCATTTTTTTCAGCTCGGCAGCCGATTTGGCTTCGCCACCGGAAGTCCACCAGTGCAGTACTTCCACATCACCGGCAAAAGCAGCAGCGGGCAACAGGGTAGCGGCCATTACGGCCAGGGTCAGGCTTTTCAGCTTCATGTTCATCTCCATGATTGTGATGCGTCTTTCCGCCTTGCCGGCCATGCCTGGCGGCGGATTATTGGCTTAACCGCAGGCGCTGTTCTCCTCAGCGCCTTGGCAGTTGGCTGAACTATAGCCGCAAGCCGTAAGTATTGTGTAAGTTTTGAGTGCGAAAGATGTAAGTTTTGCACCAGGCCGGTACGCAGGGCAGCATGACATTCAGGCAAATCAAGCAGATACGGGGCATGGCGCAGCTATTGCAGCGCACCATAAGGGGGACATCTAGTGTGTCAACTACACGACTACAGTGCAGACCAGGCACCGCGCCATCGCCGCTAGGCCGGCACAAGCGCCAGCTGCAGGCTGGCACTCAGCCCGCCACCGGGCGTATCGCCTAGCAGAAGCTGACTGCCGTGACGGCGCGCAATCTCCTGCACGATGGCCAGGCCCAGGCCGCAACCCTTGCCCTTGCCCTCGGCACTGCCACGATAGAAGCGCTCGAACACGCGTTCGCGCTCGGCCAGGGGGATGCCGGGGCCATTATCTTGCACCGCCAGGTACACACTGTGGCCACGACGCTGCAGCAACACCGTTACCTCGCCACCGGGGCCGGTGTACTGCACGGCGTTATCCAGCAGGTTGGCCAGCAGCTCGCGCAGCAAACCGGCATGACCGCGGATCATCATGCTGCCTGCTTCGGCTTCCAGACCCAGGTCGATCCGGGCGCTCAGCGCGCGGGGTACCGCCTCTGTCGTCACCTCGCGCACCAACTGGGCCAAATCCAGCGTTTGCAGCGTCAGACCCGCCTCGGGCTCGGCGCGTGCCAGCGCCAATAGCTGGTTTACCAGCCGGATGGAGCGCGCCACGCTGGTTTCTACCTGCGCCAGCTGGCGGCTCAGCAGTGGCAGATCTGGCTGAGCCTCGCGCAGCTCGGCACGCACCAGCTCGGTTTGCGACTTCAGGCCCGCCAGCGGCGTGCGCAGCTGGTGCGCGGCATCAGCAATAAAGCGCCGCTGCTGTGCTACCTGGCCGTGCACCTCGTCCAGCAGGCTGTTGATGGCGGTAGTCAGCGAACGCACTTCGTTGGGGGCGTTTTCTATCTCGATGGGGGCCAGGTCACGGGCGCTGCAGTCTTCCACGCGGCGACGCAGGCTGCGTAGCGGTGACAGGCCACGGCTGATGCCACCCCATACCAGCACGCTGGTCAGCAGCATCAGGCCCAATAGTGGCAGACCCATGTCTACCAGAATCTTGCGCGCCAGCTCGGCATTCAGTGCACGGCTTTTGGCAACCTGTACCAGCATCAGCTGCGGCCGCTCTTCGGTACCGGCCAGCAAGTACTGCGCCGCAACGCGCACCTCCATGCCTTTCATGCGGGCGTTGTAAAAAAAGCTGTCTCCAGCTTTAGCAGCCACACCAGCAGGCGGGCGCGGCATGGCAGGCTCGCCCAGCAAGAACGCCTCGGGTGGCGAGCTCACCATATAGTGCACGCGGTCATCCGGGTCTTGCTCCAGAATATCGCGCGCCGCGCGCGGGAAATCCACATAGAAACCGCCACCAAACGGTTTGACCTGGCGCGCCAGTGCGCTGCTGGACTTGGCCAGCGTACGATCGATGACTTCACTGGTGTACACCAGCGCCATGTTGTAGGCCAGAAATGCGGCCGACAGCCACAAGACCAGCTGGGGCAGCAGTAGCCACATCAGTAGCTGGCGGCGCAGGGAAAGCTCGCGGGGGCGGGACATGGCAGCTCCAGGGTTGGCCGCAGCCAGGGTCAGGCGTCGTCGGTGGCCGCCAGCAGATAACCCAGGCCGCGTACCGCCCGGATACCCACACCGCAACCATCCAGCTTTTTGCGCAGGCGGTGCACGTAGACTTCTACCGCGTTCACGCCGACCTCTTCGCCGTCTGCGGCCAACTCGCCGGCAATCTGCTCTTTGGTCACCACCCGCTCGCCGTTGGTCATCAGGATGTCCATCAGCTGCAGCTCGCGCGCCGACAAGTCCAGCGCCTGCTCGCCGGCCCAGACGCGCTGGCCGGCACGGTCCAGGCGCAGGCCGGCAAAATACAGCTCGTCGCGTACGGCCTCCACCACACGGTGGCGGCGCAGCAAGGCGCGGATGCGTGCTTCCAGCTCGGGAAACTCGAACGGCTTGACCAGATAATCATCAGCCCCTGCGTCCAGCCCGGCCACACGGTCTTCCATGCTGTCCAGCGCGGTGAGAATGAGAATGGGCAAGGCCGGTTTATGCACACGCACATTACGCAATACCTGCAAGCCGTCCAGGCCGGGCAGGCCGATATCCAGAATCACGGCGTCAAACGCCTCGGCCAGCAACAGCTGCTGCGCCAGCAGGCCATCGGCAGCGTGGGTGGTGCTAAAGCCCAGCCGGTCCAGCCGCGTCAACAGCGCGTCGGCCAGCACGGCGTCGTCTTCGGCAATCAGAAGCTTCATGGAAAATCCTTGCGAGAGCAATGCAAGGCGTAACGATAGCGCCAAACGGTCACCATGAGGAGGATTTGCAGCGGCACCGCGAGCAAAACCGGGCAGCGCAGGAGCAGGCGCGCTATTTAGCCGCGCTTAATCAAACAGCTCGGCCGCTGCCAGTAAAGGCTGTATCTGGTCTTTGCCGGATAGCTGCAGCGCGCCGGCATCCGGCCAGGCAATACCAATGGCCGGATCATTCCACAAGATACCGCGGTCGTGGCTGGGCGCGTAGTACTGCGTGGTCTTGTACAGAAACTCGGCGTGTTCGCTAAGGGTGACAAAACCGTGGGCAAACCCCGCAGGAATCCACAGCTGGCGCTTGTTTTCGGCCGACAGGTGTACGCCTAGCCAGTGGCCGAAGGTGGGCGAACTGCGGCGGATATCCACCGCCACATCAAACACCTCGCCCACAGTGCAACGCACCAGCTTGCCCTGCGCAAACGGGGGCAGCTGGTAATGCAGGCCGCGCAGCACACCGCGCGCCGAACGGCTGTGGTTGTCCTGTACGAAGTCAACGTGATGCCCTACTGCTTCGTCGAACAGACGCTGGCTGAAGCTTTCGTAGAAATAGCCACGCTCATCGCCAAAGACCTTGGGTTCAATGATTTTGACGTCGGGAATAATGGTATCGATGATGTTCATATGACAACCGAGGAAACAGGCTGCGACTTTCGCCGCAGCCTAATAAGTAGGTAAAACCGCTTAACGTTGCACCTGACGCAGCATGCCCAGCAAATACTGGCCGTAGGCGTTCTTCTTGAGCGGTGCGGCCAACCTTTCAACCTGGGTCGCATCGATCCAGCCGGCCGCGAAGGCGATTTCTTCCAGACACGCCACTTTCAGGCCCTGGCGATTTTCCACCGTGGCGATGAACTGGCTGGCTTCCAGCATGGACTCGTGGGTACCGGTATCCAGCCAGGCATAGCCACGGCCCATGGTCTGCACATCCAGCTTGCCCTGCTGCAGGTAGGTGGCATTGACATCGGTGATTTCCAGCTCGCCACGGTGCGAGGGTTTGATGGACTTGGCAATATCCACTACCTGCTCATCGTAAAAATACAGACCGGTAACCGCGTAGTTCGACTTCGGTTGCACTGGTTTTTCCTCGATGCTCACGGCGTGACCATCGCTATCGAAGGCCACCACGCCGTAACGTTCCGGGTCGTTGACATGGTAGGCAAACACGGTGGCGCCGTGGGTCTGGCTGCTGGCGCGGCGCAGCAGCTTCTGGAAATCATTCCCATAAAAAATATTGTCCCCCAGCACCAGCGCCGACGGCGCGCCATCCAGAAACGACTCGCCCAGGATAAATGCCTGCGCCAGGCCATCCGGGCTAGGCTGCACGGTGTACTCAAGGCGGATGCCCCACTGGCTGCCGTCACCCAGCAGCTGCTGGAAACGCGGTGTGTCCTGCGGCGTGGAAATGACCAGAATCTCGCGGATACCCGCCAGCATCAGCGTGCTGAGCGGGTAATAGATCATCGGCTTGTCGTAGATCGGCAGTAGCTGCTTGCTCACCGCCAAGGTAGCCGGGTACAACCGGGTGCCGGAACCACCGGCCAGGATGATGCCTTTGCGTGCTTTTGTGCTCATTTGAGATTATCCAGCGTATCGAAGATCTGTTTCACCGCCGGCTGCCAGTGCGGCAATTGCAGGTCAAAAGCCTGCATCAGCTTGCTGCAATCCAGCTGCGAATTGGCTGGGCGGCGGGCCTTTTGCGGGTAGGCACTGCCGGGGATGGCCTGTGGTGCCGCGGCCAACTGTAGTGGCCAGCCGGCCTCACGTGCCAGCGCGATCACATAGCTGGCGTACTCGTGCCAGCTGGTGCGCCCTTGTGCCGCCACGTGGTAGGTGCCGTAAGGCTGACCCTGTGTACTGCGGGTACGCTGCACCAGGTTGGCCGCCACGTCGGCCAGCAGGCTGGCTGGCGTGGGCGCACCGAACTGGTCGGCCACCACCGACAGGCTGTCGCGGCTCGCAGCCAGGCGCAGCATGGTCTTCAGGAAGTTCTGGCCATAGATACCGGCCACCCACGAGGTACGCAGGATGAAATGGCGGCAGCCGCTGGCACGCACCGCCTGCTCGCCCTGCCATTTGCTGCTGCCGTACACCGACTGCGGCTTGGCCGCATCGTCTTCGCGCCAGGCACCCGTTTTATCACCGTCAAACACGTAATCGGTGGAGTAATGCAGCAGCAACGCGTGGTGCGCCGCCGCCCACTGCGCCATCACCGCCACCGCGTCGGCATTGATGGCCTGCGCCAGCGCCGGCTCGTCTTCTGCCCGATCTACAGCCGTGTAGGCCGCCGGGTTGACGATGATGTCGGGCTGCCAGCTATCTAACGCAGCGGCCAGGCTGGCAGGCTGTGCAAGGTCAAACGCCTGCCGTGGCGGGCAGATCAGCTCGCCTTGCAGCGCCAGCGCCCGCTTCAGCTCGAAGCCTACCTGGCCGCTACTGCCGGTAATCAGGATGCGTGTTGTCATGCTTAGGCGCCGTACTGCTGGCTCAGCCAGTCGCGGTAGCTGCCGCTGGTCACGCCGGCCACCCAGTGCTGATTGTCCAGATACCACTGCACCGTCTTGCGGATGCCGCTATCGAAAGTTTCTGCCGGCAGCCAGCCCAGCTCGCGCTCCAGTTTGCGGGCGTCGATGGCGTAGCGGCGATCGTGACCGGGGCGGTCTTGCACATAGGTAATCTGGCTGGCGTAGGGCTGGCCGTCGGTGCGCGGGCGCAGCTCGTCCAGCAGGCCACAAATGCTGCGTACCACGCCCAGGTTGGTTTTTTCGTTCCAGCCACCCACGTTATAGGTTTCGCCCAGTTTGCCTGCTGCCAGCACGCGGCGGATGGCGCTGCAGTGGTCCTTCACGTACAGCCAGTCGCGCACCTGCTGGCCGTCGCCGTAGATAGGCAGCGGCTTGCCGGCCAGGGCATTGAGGATGACCAGCGGAATCAGTTTTTCGGGAAAGTGATAAGGGCCGTAGTTGTTGCTGCAATTGGTGGTCAGCACCGGCAGGCCGTAGGTATGGTGCCAGGCGCGTACCAGATGGTCGCTGGCTGCCTTGCTGGCCGAATAAGGGCTGTTGGGCTCGTAGCGGTTGTGTTCGGCAAACGGCGGGTCTTGCGGCGACAGCGTACCGTACACCTCGTCGGTGGACACGTGCAGGAAACGGAACGCCTGCTTTTCCGCAGCTGGCAGTTCACCCCAGTAGGCGCGTACCGATTCCAGCAAGTTGAACGTGCCCAGCACATTGGTGTGGATGAAATCACCCGGGCCATGAATGGAACGATCCACGTGGCTTTCGGCGGCAAAGTTCAGCACGGCACGCGGCTGGTATTGCGCCAGCAAACCGGCCACCAGCTCGCGGTCGCCGATATCACCCTGCACAAATACGTGCCGCGGGTTGCCCTGCAGGCTGGCCAGCGTCTGCAGATTACCGGCGTAAGTCAGCTTGTCCAGATTGACCACGGTTTCATCGTGTGCGGCCAACCAGTCCAGCACAAAGTTGCCACCAATAAAGCCGGCACCGCCGGTTACCAAGATCGCCATGCCCAGCCCTTGCCGTACAGGAAAGATAATGCTGCATGTTAGCTGCTCTGCCGCCGTTTCAGTACCACGCTACGTCAAACAGATAAAAAAAGGCTCTGCCGGGGAGAGTCGGCAGAGCCAGAAGAGAATGCAACAAAACGAACTTCAAAGCCTGTAAGCCATGTCGCTACAGCCAACAGGAATCACGGGGCAAGCGGACACAAACAGGCGATGTGCCCTGCACATTGGCCGCCACAGGCTACCCCCAGGCAGCTCCGGCCACAGTGCAGCAGCGCCTGGCTATGCCTAGCGTACCGCCAGCGCGCTGGCCGCACGGGCCAGTGCAGTGATACGGTCCCAGTCCTGCGCCGCGATGGCGTCGTCCGGGGTCAGCCAGCTGCCACCCACGGCCAGCACATTAGGCAGCGCCAGGTAGCTTGGCGCGCTGTTCACGTCGATACCGCCGGTGGGGCAGAAACGCAGCTCCGGCAACGGGCCGGCCAGCGATTTCAGCAGCTTCACGCCGCCCACGGCCTCGGCCGGGAACAGCTTCAGGATATTGAAACCCTCGTCTTGCGCGTGCATGGCTTCGGACGGGGTGGCGATGCCGGGGATGAAGGGCACGCCCGAGGCGCGGGCAGCAGCAGCCAGCTCGGCGGTCAGGCCCGGGCTGATGCCGAACTGGGCACCGGCGTCCAGCGCCGCTTCCAGATGGGCACGGGTACGCACGGTACCGGCGCCCACCAGCGCGTCGGGTACTTCGTCGCGGATGCGGCGCATGGCAGCCAGCGCGGCCTTGGTGCGCAGCGTGATTTCCAGGGTGCGGATGCCGCCGGCAACCAGCGCGTGCGCCAGGTCTACCGCTACGGCGGCGTCGTTGACCACGATAACCGGTACCACCGGGCCTTGGCGAAGCAGAGACAGTGCGTCCATGGTGTGTCCTTTGCTAGGGTTGGCCGCGGCCAACCCGGTAAATGATCGATGCAGTGTTTATAGCCCACCGCCACACGGCAGCGGGCTCAGGCGCTTAGCGGCCCGCCCACAGCGGGTGGGCAAAGCTCATCGCGCCGTCTTCGGCGGCGGTGGCCAGCTGGCGGAAACCGGCAAACAGGTCGCGGCCCACACCGTGCTGGTTAGCGCTGAGGTCAATCTGTACGTGCTCGCGCGCTGCCCATTCGGCCGCGTCTACCAGGATGCCCAGCTCGCCGGTATTAGCGTCCAGGCGTACCAGGTCACCATTGCGCACCTTGCCGATGTCGCCACCCAGCAGTGCTTCCGGCGACACGTGGATGGCGGCCGGCACTTTGCCGGACGCGCCGGACATGCGGCCGTCGGTGACCAGCGCCACCTTGAAGCCACGCTCCTGCAGCACGCCCAGCGGCGGCGTCAGCTTGTGCAGCTCCGGCATGCCGTTGGCGCGCGGCCCCTGGAAGCGGATCACCGCCACAAAGTCTTTTTCCAGCTCGCCGCGCTTGAACGCCGCCAGCAGTTCGTTCTGGTCGTGGAATACCACGGCGGGTGCTTCCACCACGCGGTGCTCGGTCTTCACCGCCGACACCTTGATCACGGCGCGGCCGATATTGCCGGTCAGCACTTTCAGGCCGCCGTCGGCCGAGAACGGGTTGGCCGCCGGGCGCAGCACACCGTCGTCGCCAGAGACCGCCGGCGCGTCGCGGAACGCGGCTTCGCCGTCTTGCAGCCAGGCTTCCTGGCTGTGGGCGCGCAGGCCACGGCCCATGATGGTGGTCACGTCGTCGTGCAGCAGGCCGGCGTCCAGCAGTTCGCGAATCACGAAACCCATGCCGCCAGCGGCGTGGAAGTGGTTCACGTCGGCTTTGCCGTTGGGGTAGGCGCGCACGATCAGCGGCACCACAGCCGACAGTTCGTCGAAATCGTCCCAGTTCACGTTGATGCCGGCCGCACGGGCGATGGCATTGATGTGCAGGGTGTGGTTGGTGGAGCCGCCGGTGGCCAGCAGGCCAACGATACCGTTGACGATGGCTTTCTCGTCGATCACCTCGCAAATCGGGGTGAAGCGGCTGCCCTGGGCCGAAATCTCGGCGGCCACACGGGCGGCGCGGCGCGTCAGCGCGTCACGCAGCGGGGTATTCGGGTTGACGAAGGCGGCGCCCGGCAGGTGCAGGCCCATCACTTCCATCAGCATCTGGTTACTGTTGGCGGTGCCGTAGAAGGTGCAGGTACCCGGGCCGTGGTAGGACGCCATTTCGGATTCCAGCAGCGCGTCGCGGCCAACCTTGCCCTCGGCGTACAGCTGGCGCACCTTGGCTTTGTCGTCGTTGGCGATGCCGGTAGTCATCGGGCCGGCCGGCACAAACACCGCCGGCAGGTGGCCAAAGGCCAGCGCGCCGATCAGCAGGCCCGGCACGATCTTGTCGCACACGCCCAGGTACAGCGCGGCGTCGAACATCTGGTGGCTCAGCGCGATGGCGGTGCTCATGGCAATCACGTCGCGCGAGAACAAACTCAGCTCCATGCCCTCGAAGCCCTGGGTCACACCATCGCACATCGCCGGTACACCACCGGCAAACTGGGCGGTAGCGCCCACTTTCAGCGCTTCGGCCTTGATAATGGTGGGGAAGGTTTCCAGCGGCTGGTGCGCCGACAGCATGTCGTTATAAGCCGACACGATGGCCAGGTTGGGGCGGGCCGCTTCTTTCAGATGAATCTTGATCCCGTCCGGCATGGCGGCAAAGGCGTGCGCCAGGTTGGTACAGGACAGCTGGGAACGCTCGACCTTGCCCTGGCGCATGGCGGCTTGGCTACCGGCCAGGTAGGCAGCGCGGGTATCGCGGCTGCGTTCGATGATGCGCTGGGTAACAGCGTGCAGAACGGGATGCAGACTCATTGGTATCGGCCCTGATGAAGGTGCTTGAATGGTAGTTTTACTACAGTCTGTTTGCAAGGCGCTACACGATAAAAAGCCGGCTTATTTTGGCAAAATTGCCATTTAATCATTAAATTTCATCATGTTATTGCAGTGTTGGCCAGCAGCAACAATAAAAACCGTAGCGCAGCCGTGCGCACAATCGACGTAGACAAGCGGGCAGTGTTTGGTAATATAACTACATCACAACCTTGGGCGAGAATAATCAGGATGGAGAACGCAAACCTGCACACCCCGGCATTCGATATGGTGCTATTCGGGGGCACTGGCGACTTGGTGATGCGCAAGCTGCTACCGTCGCTTTACCAGGCGCACGCTGCCGGCCTGCTGCACGAAGCCGGCCGTATCCTGGCGCTGGGCCGCCGCGACATGAGCCGTGACGACTACCTGGCCATGGTCGAAAAGAGCGCGCGCGTGCATGTGAAAGAGCACTTCTCCACTCAAGCCTGGGACAGTTTCCTCGCCCGCGTGCAGTACCTGAAGGTAGACGCTGCCACACCGGAACACTACCCGGCGCTGGCCGAGGCGGTAAAAGCCGGAGGCGACCGCGTGACCGTGTGCTACCTGGCCACCGCGCCCGACCTGTTTGAAGGCATCTGCGACAACCTGGCCGCCGTCGGGCTAAACCACGACCAGGTACGCGTGGTACTGGAAAAACCGCTGGGCCACGACCTGGAATCGTCCAACGAGATCAACGAAGCGGTAGCACGCCACTTCAAGGAAGAGCAGCTGTACCGTATCGACCACTATCTGGGTAAAGAATCGGTACAGAACCTGCTGGCCATCCGCTTTGCCAACGCACTGTTCGAGCCGCTATGGCGCCGCGAGTGGATTCACGATGTACAGATCACCATTGCCGAAGACCTGGGCGTAGGTACGCGTGGCGACTTTTACGACGACACCGGTGCGCTGCGCGACATGGTGCAAAACCACCTGCTGCAACTGCTGTGCATCGTCACCATGGAGCCGCCGGCCAACCTGGGTGCCGACGCCGTACGCGACGAAAAACTGAAAGTGCTGAAAGCGCTGCGCCCGTTTACCGAGCAAGACGTAGCCGGCAAAACCGTGCGCGGCCAGTACAAAGCCGGTGCCGTGGCCGGCCAGCCGGTGACCGGCTATCTGCAAGAGCAAGGCATCCCCGCCGGCAGCCAGACCGAAACCTTCGTCGCCATCAAGGCCGAAATCGACAACTGGCGCTGGGCCGGCGTGCCGTTCTTCCTGCGCACCGGCAAGCGCATGCAGGAACGCCTGGCCGAGATCGTGATCAACTTCCGCGACGTACCGCACCACCTGTTTGCCAGCCCTACCGGCCAGAACACCGCCAACCGTCTGGTCATCCGCCTGCAGCCGGAAGAAAGCATCCGCCTGTACTTCCTGTCCAAGGAGCCGGGCGACACGCAGCGCCTGCAGCCGGTACACCTGAACCTGGACTTCCACGAGTCGTTCAAGGCGCGCCGCGCCGACGCCTACGAGCGCCTGTTGCTGGACGTGATCCGCGGCAAGCTGGCGCTATTCATGCGCCGTGACGAGCTGGTGGAAGCCTGGCGCTGGGTAGAGCCCATCATGGACAACTGGGCGCGCAGCACCATGCCGCCCAAGCAGTACACCGCCGGCACCTGGGGCCCTGCAGCCTCCAGCGCGCTACTGAGCCGTGACGGTATCAGCTGGCACGAAGAATCCTAACAAGCAGCAAGACCGGCCCGGCCAGCGCGCTGCGGCCAACCTTGCCCCCCGGCACAGCCGGCTAAAAAAACCGGCGGCGCTCATGCCCCACTCCGACACGCATGAGCGCCGCCAGCATAGCTTTCGAGCCCGGACCACCGGGCCGACCAGGTCGCCGCAAGACGACCCCTGCATGGACGATACAGAGATGCATCTGAATGAATTTCCCCAGGCTGCCGACGCGAGCGCGGCCCTGGCCCAGGCGGTAGCCGCCGACCTGGCTGCCGCCATCGAAACCCGTGGCCGCGCCACGCTGGCGGTGTCCGGCGGCCGCTCGCCGGTGCCGTTTTTCCAGGCGCTGGCACAAGCTGC
This sequence comes from Vogesella aquatica, assembly GCF_028548455.1. Lineage (GTDB taxonomy): Bacteria > Pseudomonadota > Gammaproteobacteria > Burkholderiales > Chromobacteriaceae > Vogesella > Vogesella aquatica. Next base: position 66,379 of record NZ_JAQQLF010000004.1, on the reverse strand, counting down.
GCTGGACTGGCCGCGCGTCACCATCACGCTGGTAGACGAACGCGTGGTACCACCTGGCCACGCCGACAGCAACGCCGGCCTGGTGCGCCAGTACCTGCTGCAAGGCCAGGCTGCCGTGGCCGCCTTCCTGCCGCTGGTGAACACCGCGGCCAACCCCGAGCAAGAGCTGGCCACCGCGCAAACGCTGTGGCAAACGCCGGACGTGGTAGTGCTGGGCATGGGCGACGACGGCCACACCGCCTCGCTGTTTCCCGCCGCCGCACAGCTGGCCGCCGGGCTGGATGCGGCCAACCCGCACGCCCTGCTCACCGTGGTGCCCCCCGCCGCGCCGCATACCCGCATCAGCATGACGCTGGCCGAGCTGCGCCGCAGCGGCAAGCTGTACCTGGCCATTGCCGGTGCCAACAAACGCGCCGTGCTCGACACCGCCCTGCAAGGCGTGAACGACACCTACCCCATCAGCTACCTGCTGCAGCCTTCGGAGAAACCGCTTCATGTCTACTGGGCAGCCTAATCCCTATCCGCGCCTGCTGGCCGACATCGGCGGCACCAACGCCCGCTTTGCGCTGGAAACCGGCCCCGGCGTGATTGAAGATATCGACGTACTGCCGTGCAACAGCTACGCCACGCTGGCCGACGCCATGCGCAGCTATCTGGAAGGCGCCCATACCCGCGCCGTGCACCACGCTGCCATCGGCATTGCCAACCCGGTAAACGGTGACCGCGTGCAGATGACCAACCACCACTGGTCGTTTTCCATCGAGGAAACCCGCCAGGCGCTGGGCCTGCACACCCTGCTGGTACTGAACGACTTCACCGCGCTGGCGCTGTCGCTGCCGCACCTGCCGGCCGACGAGCTGGTACAGGTAGGCGGCGGCGAGGCCAAACCCGGTGCCAAGGCGCTGATCGGCGCCGGCACCGGCCTGGGCGTATCCGGCCTGCTGCCGGCCGGCGGCGACTGGGTGGCGATTGCCGGCGAAGGCGGCCACGTGGCGTTTTCGCCGCTGAACGACGACGAAGCCGCGCTGCTGCGCTACGCGCAGACCCGCTTTGGCGAGCACGTTTCCGCCGAGCGCTTTTTGTCCGGCCCCGGCCTGGAGCTGATTCACGACGCGCTCTGCGTGCAGGCGGGTGAAGCCGCCGGCCAGCTGTCGGCCGCGCAGATCAGCGAACGCGGCCTGGCCGGCCGCGATGCGCGCTGCGTGCGCGTGCTGGAGCTGTTCTGCGCCATGCTGGGCAGCGCTGCGGCCAACCTGGCACTGACGCTGGGCGCCGTGGGCGGTGTGTACATCGGCGGTGGCGTAGTACCGCGCCTGGGCGAGTTCTTTACCCGCTCCGAATTCCGCACCCGCTTCGAGGCCACCGGCCGCTTTGCCGCCTACACCGGCGCCATGCCGGTGTACGTGATCCACAGCCCCTACCCCGCGCTAACCGGCGTGCGCGCCGCGCTGCGCAGCCACCTGGGAGAGCACGATGCTTGAGAAAATCCGCAGCGACCTGGATAAACTGTCCGGTGCCGAACGCCGGGTAGCCGAACAAGTGCTGGCGCAGCCGTATACCGTGATGCAGTCGGCGGTATCCGATATTGCCGCCAGCGCCGGCGTCAGCCAGCCCACGGTGATCCGCTTTTGCCGCAGCATGGGGTTTTCCGGCCTGTCCGACTTCAAGCTCAAGCTGGCCGGCACCCTGGTAGGTGGCGTGCCCTTCGTGCACTCCAGCGTGCGCCCGGAAGACCCGGTGTCGGAAATCACCGCCAAGGTGTTCGACAACACCGTCACCGCGCTGCTGAAGTGCCGCAACGATGTGAACCCGCTGGCAGTCGATGCCGCAGTAGACCTGCTGTCGCACGCCCGCCGTATCGAGTTTTACGGCCTGGGCAACTCCGGCATCATCGCCGCCGACGCCCAGCACAAGTTCTTCCGCTTCGGCATCCCCACCGTGGCCTACGCCGACAGCCACATCCAGATCATGGCCGCCACGCTGCTGACACCGGACGACGTGCTGGTGGCCATCTCCAGCTCCGGCCGCTCGCGCGAGCTGATGGACGCGGTGAACGCCGCGCTGGAAAGCGGCGCCAAGGTCATTGCCATCACCGTGCCGGGCACGCCGCTGGCCGAACGCGCCACCGTGACGCTGGAAGTAGACTCGCCGGAAGACAACGAAACCTACAGCCCCATGCTCAGCCGCATCCTGCACCTGGTGCTGATCGACATCCTGACCGTGGGCGTGGCGCTAAAACGCGGCCCTGGCCTGGCCACGCAACTGGAAAAAGCCAAACGCAGCCTGAGGCAAAAACGGCTGCGCAACGACAACGACGACGAATAAGCTGCGCCCCACGTTGGCCGCAGACACACAGAACCTGGAGAAAACATGAGCGCCCTCACCCAGCTCCCCGCCTGGCAAGCCCTGTGGGACCACTTTGCCGACGCCAAGCATCACCATATGCGTGACCTGTTTGCCAGCGACCCGCAGCGTGCCGAACGCTACGCGCTGGAAGTGGGCGGCCTGTTCCTGGACTACTCCAAAAACCGCATTACCGACGACACCCTGCGCGGCCTGATGCAGCTGGCGCGCGAAGCCGGCCTGCCGGCCAAGCTCAAGGCCATGTTCAAGGGCGAAAAGATCAACAGCACCGAGAACCGCGCCGTGCTGCACGTGGCGCTGCGCAACCGCACCAATTCGCCGATTCTGGTAGACGGCGAAGATGTGATGCCCAAGGTAAACTCGGTACTGGCGCGCATGGGCAAGTTCTGCCACGCCATCCGCAGCGGCGAATGGCTGGGCTACACCCACCAGCCTATTACCGACGTGGTCAGCATCGGCATCGGCGGCAGCGACCTGGGCCCGCTGATGGTATGCAGCGCGCTCAAGCCGTTTGGCCACCCGCGCATGAACATGCACTTCGTGTCCAACGTGGACGGCGCGCAGCTGAAGGAAACGCTGAAGAAAGTACACCCGGAAACCACCCTGTTCATCGTGGAATCCAAAACCTTCACCACCCAGGAAACGCTGACCAACGCACTGACCGCCCGCGAGTGGTTCGTGGCGCGCGCGCGCGACGAAAAAGCGGTGGCCAAGCACTTTGTGGCGGTATCCACCAACAAGAAAGCCGTGGCCGAATTCGGCATCGACCCGGCCAATATGTTCGAATTCTGGGACTGGGTCGGCGGCCGCTACAGCCTGTGGTCGGCCATCGGCCTGCCCATCATGCTGTACCTGGGCGAAGAAAACTTCACCGAGCTGCTGAACGGCGCCCACATCATGGACCAGCACTTCGCCAACGCCTCGTTCGAGCAGAACATGCCGGTGCTGCTGGCCATGATCGGCATCTGGTACATCAACTACTACGGCGGCGGCAGCCACGTCATCGCCCCGTACGACCAGTACCTGCACCGCCTGCCCGCCTTCATCCAGCAGCTGGACATGGAATCCAACGGCAAGCAAACCTGTCTGGACGGCAGCCCGGTCGACTTTGAAACCGCGCCCATCATCTGGGGAGAAACCGGCATCAACGGCCAGCACGCCTTCTTCCAGCTGCTGCACCAGGGCACCCACATCTCGCCTATCGACCTGATCTGCTCGCTGCAGAACAGCTCCAGCCTGCCGGGCCACCACGAAATCCTGCTGGCCAACGTGTTTGCCCAGGCCGAAGCCTTCATGCGCGGCAAAACTGCCGAAGAAGTACGCGAAGAGCTGGCCGCACAGGGCCTGAAAGGCGACGCGCTGGAAGCGCTGGTGCCGCACAAGGTGTTTGGCGGCAACCGCCCCACCAACACCCTGCTGATGGACCGCCTGGACCCGCGCAACCTGGGCAGCCTGATTGCGCTGTACGAGCACAAGATCTTCGTGCAAGGCGTGATCTGGGGCATCAACAGCTTCGACCAGTGGGGCGTGGAGCTGGGCAAACAGCTGGCCAAAACCATCCACGCCGAGCTGGCCGGCAAGCTCAAGAGCGCGCCGCACGACAGCTCCACCACCGCGCTGATCGAACGCTACCGCCGCGCCAACGCCGGCCAGTAAGCCTGCGGCCAACCTGGCCCTGCCACAGCAAAACGCCCCGTCGACACGGGGCGTTTTTTGTTTTGGCGGTGACCTCCCTCCAACCAACCGAGCGATCTTATTTAGAGCTTTCGGACCAAGGCCCCAGGTCGTACCTACTCTAGTAGGAAAAACGTGTCAAAATCCTGCCAGTACGCATCGGTTTCACACAACCATGACCACACAGCAGTTCTGGCGCGACGACGCCATGCCCTATATCGAAAGCAGGCGTGCCCAGCAAAGCCGGGCTTGTTACCGTGCCCACAGCCATTCAACACTGTCTATCGGTGCGGTGGATGCTGGCGCGTCTTTGCTACAGGTGGCCGGCAGAGCGGAGCAGCCATTGCAGGCGGGGGATGTGGTGGTGATACCGGCCAACTGCATGCACGCCTGCAACCCACAGCCCGGCGGCGCGTGGAGTTACCAGATGCTGCATCTCGATACCGCATGGCTCGATGCACTGTGGCACGAAGCACATGGCCAGGCTTTTACCCTGGGTACCGCCCATACCAGCCACTGGCGTGACCCAGCGAGGTATGCAGCATTCTGCCTGCTAAATCAGGTACTGTTTTCACCGTCGCCAGCCGGCGTGAAGGAGGAGTCGCTGATTGCCTTTGTCAGCGAGTTGATACTGCCAGCCGAGCAAGCTGCTGGCAAACCACCAGGGTGGTTACCCCCGCTATGCAGGCAGCTACGTGAGCAATGCGAACAAGCCTGGCCAGTTGCCAGCCTGGCCGCATCGGTGGGCTTGAGCCGCTACCACTTTATCCGCTTGTTCCGGCAGCACTGTGGCACGACACCCCATGCCTACCTGCTGGATTGCCGCATCCAGCGCGCCAGGCAATGGCTGCGCCAAGGCGAGGCACTGGCCGACCTGGCCTATCGCTTGGGCTTTAGCGACCAAAGCCATTTCCAGCATGCTTTCCGTGAGCGTGTAGCTGTCACTCCGGGCGAATACCAGCGCGGCATTGGCAAGGCGTAGCACTTTTCTGCAATACCCTCGGCCTGCAGGCTGCCAAGCTGGCCTCTCTTCAACAGGGAGGTATCCATGACTTGGCATCATTTCATATTGCTGGCCGGCGCCCATTTTCTGGCGCTACTTAGCCCGGGGCCGGACTTTTTCCTGCTACTCAATCACACCGTTGCCTATGGCTTGCGTGCCGGCTTGCTGACGGCGCTGGGTATTGCCTGCGCCAACGGCATATTTATCGTGGCAGCTGTGGCCGGTGTCAGTTGGCTGCAGGACAGCCCGGTGGCGTATTGGCTGGTCTATGTTGCTGGTTGCAATTACTTGTTGTGGCTGGGTTGGCAGTTCTGGCAAGCAGCCGGCCTGCACGGAGGTGGCGCACCATCCGCCGGGCTAGCGGCCAGACAAACTGCTTTCTGGTGGCGTGGTTTGTTGTCCGGCTTGCTCAACCCAAAGAATGCGCTGTTTTATCTGACCCTGTTTGCCTTGCTGGCCGGCAAGGAGAGCACAGTGTGGCAACGCAGCGCCGCCGGTGTGTGGCTGTTTGTGGCGGTGCTGGGCTGGGATGCGCTGGTATGCTGGGCGCTGGCGCGGCCAACGTCTCTGGCCTGGTTTCAGCGCCAGCTGCCTCTGTTGCATCGAGCCAGTGCACTGCTGTTGTGGGCGGTAGCAGCAGGTATGCTGTGGGCGGTGCGCGGTGTGTTTCAGGCTGGATGAGCAAGCAAGTACGTGCCCACCAGCCAGACGTCGTGGTGGGCACGCTACGCTTTGCCCACCCTACGCCTCCGCCTCGCGCGCCAGCAGCCATAGCCGCATGTCGAATTCCAGCTGGTGGTAGTGCGGCTCCATGTGGCAGCACAGCTGGTAGAACGCCTTGTCGTGGTCTTTTACCTTCAGGTGGGCCAGCTCGTGTACCACGATCATGCGCAGGAAGGCTTCCGGTGCGTCGCGGAACAGGCTGCCGATGCGGATTTCATTCTTGCTTTTGAGCTTGCCGCCCTGCACCCGCGACACAAAGGCGTTGGTGCCCAGCGTGCCGCGCATCGGGTGCAGGTTGTTGTCGTACACCACCTTGGCCAGCGCGCCGGCGTTTTTCATGTAGCGCTGCTTCAGCTCGGATACATAGTCGTACAGCGCACGGTCGGTCTGGATGTCGTGGCTGCCGGGGTAGCGGTTGGCCACCCAGGCGCCCAGCTTGCCGGCCTGCAGCAGGCCGGCCACTTGTTCGATGAGGTGCGGCGGGTAGCCCGCCAGGTATTTGATGTCTGCCATGCGGCATTGTAGCGCGGCGGTGGCTGTTGGCCGCAGCGCGGGGGCGCTAGAATCGCCTATCCCCTTTTATTGCGGCCAACCTGTATGCAAATCACCGTCTTGTTTCCCACTGCCACCGAAGCCAGCCTGTTCCAGCGCGACGGCGTTACTACGCTGGTGAGCGGCGTGGGGCTGACCGCCACCGCCTACCAGACACTGAAAACGCTGCACGCCGGGCGGCCGCACTGGCTGATTCTGGCCGGGGTGGCCGGCTACTACCCGCACGCCGACCTCGCCATCGGCGACGTGGTACTGGTGGAAAGCGAAGTAGAGGCCGATTTGGGCTTTCACACGCCGGACGGCTTTGTGCACCTGGCGCACCTGCCGCTGGACATGGATTTCGAGCGCCGCCACACGCTGGCCTGCCCGCACCTGCCGGCAGAGGGCGGCTGGCGCACGGCGCGCAGCGCGTCGTTGAACGTGGCGATGGCGCCGTTTATCGATAGCAGCGCGGTGGACATCGAAAACATGGAGGGCGCGGCGTTCTTCCACGTCTGCCTGCAAGAAGGGCAGCGCTTTCTGCAGCTGCGCGCCATCTCCAACGTGGTGCAGCCGGGCGACGACAACTGGGACCTGCCCGGCTCGATACGCGCGCTAACCGACGCGCTGCACCGGCTGATCGACCAGCTGCAGGCGGCCTGAGCAGCGCTTGCGGCCAAGCTTGTGCCGCCTGGCAAACAAAAAGCCGCTATCTGTAGATAGCGGCTTTTGCGTGGTGACTGCCCGGCTTATCTGGCGCGTTATTTGGCGGCCAGGCGCTGCAGGATGTTGGAAAACTCTTCCATGAACGAGTCAAAACGGCCGGCCAGGCGGTCGACATCGGCAGCAAAGCGGTTGTAGGCCACCACGGCGGGGATGGCGGCAAACAGGCCGATGGCGGTGGCGATCAGCGCTTCGGCAATGCCTGGCGCCACGGTAGCCAGTGTGGCCTGGCCGGCGTTACCCAGGCCGATAAAGGCGTGCATGATGCCCCACACGGTGCCAAACAAGCCGATATAGGGGCTGACCGAGCCGACGGTGGCCAGAAAGCTGTTGTGGTGGTCCAGCGCGTCCAGCTCGCGCTGGGCGGCGGCGCGCATGGCGCGGCGGGCGCCGTCCAGCTGGTCGGAGCTATCCACGCCAGGCTGGCGGCGCAGCTTCAGGAACTCGGCAAAGCCGGCCTGGAACAGCTTTTCGGTGGCCACGGCGTCGCCGTTGGCGCGGTTTTTCTCGAACAGGCTGTTCAGGTCGGTACCGCTCCAGAACTGCTGCTCGAAATCTTGCGTGGCGCGGCGGGCGCGGCCCAGCACGGCAATCTTGTTGAAGATGATGCCCCAGGACATCAGGGACAGCAGCACCAGGCCGGCCATCACCAGCTGCACCGGCAGGCTGGCGTGCATGATCAGGCTAAGGATGGAAATTTCCTGCACTCGTGGCTCCTTGCAGCGCTAGCGCAGTACGCGCCCGCTGTCGAGATCGATAATGGTGGAAGGCTTGCGGCGCTTGCCGATACGGCCTTTGAGCGTCAGCACCTGTTCGCGGCCAAATGCCTGGCGGCAGGCACGCGCGGTTTTCAGCGACTTTTGCCCGGCCCGGTTGGCCGAGGTAGACACCAGCGGCGAACCCAAAGCCTGGCATAGCGCGGCGGCTTCGCCGTGGGCGCTGATGCGGACGGCAATTTTATCATGCCGCCCGCGTAGCAGCGTGGGCACGCGGCGCGATGCCGGCAATAAAAAAGTGTACGGGCCGGGCCAGTAGCGCTGCACGGTGGCCAGCTGCGCCGGCGTGAGCGGGCGGATCAGCGGGCGCAGCTGCTGCAGGTTGGCCGCAATCACGATCAGGCCTTTGTGCGTGGGGCGCGCCTTGATCGCCAGGATACGGCGGATGGCGCGCACATTGAACGGGTCACAGCCCAGACCAAAGCAGGATTCGGTGGCGTAAGCCAATACGCCACCTTCACGAAAGCGGCCACGGGCGGCGTCGATCTGGGCCTGCGCCGGCAGGCGGGGAAACGGTTTTTTCACGGTCAGCGCTATGGAATTCGGTAAAGGGACAGACCGGCCGCGCTGTGGCTTGGTTCCGTCTAGTCCTGATGGTATCGGGCAGTGATTTTAGCCACTGTACCGTCTTTGCGCATCCGGTCTAGCGTGTTGTTGAGCAGGGCTACCGTGCGGTCGTCCATGCGCGGGTGGCAGGCCAGGTACATGAAGGTGGTGTTGAAGGTAAGCACCGGGCGGATGTTGGCCGCCTTTTCGCGGGTAGCCAGCATAGCCCCACTGTATTTGCCGGTAGCCCAGAAGTCGATACGCCCGGCCACCAGCTTGCGCACGTTTTGTACGTCGGTGCTCGCCAGATCTACCTCGAAATTCTTGCTGATCAGGTACTGGGCGGTGGCATCGCCACTGTAACCGCCCAGCCGGTAGGGGCGCACGGATTCCAGCGTGGTGACCACGGTCTTGTTATCGCTACGGGCGTACAGCACCCAGGGGTTCTCTACGATGGGGCCTATCCATTTGAGCTGATGCTCGCGCTGCTCGGTACGCGTCGTGGAGTATACGCAGGAGCCAGGCTCCAGCACGGCGCGATTGAAGGCTCGCACCCACGGCAGCAGCTCGATGTCGTGGCTGATACCGGCACGCTGCAGCAGCTGGTGCACGATATCGGTGGACAAACCGGTGATGTGGCCACTGACGTCCGACATATTGAACGGCGGGTAGTCTTCGGTCAGCAGCTTCAGGTGCGCCGGGTCGGCAGCCTGCGCCGGCGTCAGACTGAGGCAAGCGCTGAACAGGCTTGCCGATAGAAATTGCTTCATGGCGCACGCTCCCGAAACAAACATCCTGTTACCAGTGTAGGCGCTTCTGCCCGGGCGGCAGGCCAAGTTGCGATTTTTCTTGCCTGCTCGGCGGGCTGCGCTGCCAGGCACAGCAGCGGTCATAGCGCGGGGGCTGGCGCAGCCAGTAGGCTACCCGGCACCAGCTGCGCTTTTCGCGGCGCCAGTATCGCCGCCAGCGTGCCCACCAGCGGCTTGGGGCGGTACTTTGCATGTTTTGCCTTTCACAGGATGCGATAAGGGCAATCTAGCGGGCGGGGTAACAAAAGCGCGACAAATACAGCTGGTGCACGGTCAAACAGGCATAAAAAAACGGCACCTTACGGTGCCGTTGGCGATGTGACTGGCGATGCTTACTTGGCGCGGTTCAGCGCCTTGCCGCCGATATCGCGGCGCAACTGCTTGCCTGCGAACTGGATCTGGTCTGCCACGGCGTAGGCTTTCTGCTGCGCCAGCTTCACGTTGTCGCCCAGGCCCACGACACACAGCACGCGGCCACCATTGGTGACCAGCTGCTTGTCGGCATTGAAGGTGCTGCCGGCGTGGAAGGTCATGGTGTCTTCGGTGTGCGCCGGAATGCCGCTGATCAGGTCGCCCTTGCGCGGCGCTTCCGGGTAGCCATCGGCCGCCAGTACCACGCCCAGTGCCACACGGCGGTCCCAGTCGGCTTCTACCGTGTCCAGCTTGCCGTTGACGCCGGCTTCCAGCAGTACGGTGAAGTCGGACTTCAAACGCGCCATGATGGGCTGGGTTTCCGGGTCGCCAAAGCGGCAGTTGAACTCGATGGTGAACGGGTTGCCATCGGCGTCTATCATCAGGCCGGCGTACAGGAAACCGGTGTAGGTGTGGCCGTCGGCCTTCATGCCACGCACGGTAGGCATGATGATTTCACGCATCACGCGGGCATGGATTTCCGGGGTGACCACCGGTGCCGGGCTGTAGGCACCCATGCCGCCGGTGTTGGGGCCCTTGTCGCCGTCCAGCAGGCGCTTGTGGTCCTGGCTGGTGGCCATGGCCAGCACGTTGTCGCCGTCTACCATCACGATAAAACTGGCTTCCTCGCCCTGCAGGAAGTCCTCGATCACCACGCGGGCACCGGCGTCGCCCATCTTGTTGCCCACCAGCATGTCGTCGATGGCGGCGTGCGCTTCGTCCAGCGTCATCGCTACCACCACGCCCTTGCCAGCGGCCAGGCCGTCGGCCTTGATCACGATAGGCGCGCCCTTGCGGCCAACGTAGTCGTGGGCGGCAGCGGCGTCGCTGAAGGTTTCGTAGCCGGCAGTCGGGATGCCGTGGCGCTGCATGAAGGCTTTGGCAAAGTCTTTGGAGCTTTCCAGCTGCGCGGCGTACTGGGTGGGGCCGAAGATCTTCAGGCCGGCGGCACGGAAGGCGTCTACCACGCCGGCGGCCAGCGGGGCTTCGGGGCCGACTACCGTCAGCTCGATTTTTTCGTCACGGGCAAACGCTACCAGCTCGGGGATGGCAGTAATGGCCACATTGCTCAGATTCGGGTCCAGCTCGGTACCCGCATTACCCGGTGCCACATACACTTTGGACACGCGGCGGGATTGGGCAATGCGCCAGGCCAGTGCGTGTTCGCGGCCACCAGAGCCGATTACCAGGATTTTCATCTGCTTTCCTCAAACATGGGTGTCGTCGTGCGGCTGCCGGTGGCAGCGCGCAGGGTTAGTAGTGAATGCGGCCAAACAGGAAAAACACATTACCGTTGCCTTTGGGCCCCGGCATGAACGACGCCATCAGCGCACTCTTGCGGTACTGCAAGGACGCCAGCGGCAGCACCACCGGTACCGGCACGCCTTTCAGGGTGTCGGTGCGGCTGGTGAGAAAGGCGGTAAAACCGGCCCCCACCTTCCACTCGCCCGCTATGGGCACCATTTTCTGGTAGCCGTAGCCGGCAGTGGGCTCCACGTCTTTATGCGAGTCCAGAAACGCCATGGCGTATACGCCGTGCCAGTCGCCGTCTTCGTCGTACAGGCTTTTGCCCACACCGCCGCCCCAGGCGCGCTCGTTGAACGACTTGATCTTCTCGGCGCTATACATGCTGCGCAGATGGTAGGCGTAACCGGTAGCGTAGATATCGGTTTCGCCCTCGTTCAGCACCTGGGTCGTGCGGCGACAGCCTTTGTCCAGCCAGCTGTCACTGTTACCGCATTCCAGCGCCTGTGCCGATGCTGCCACCAGCAGCAGGCTGCTCAATACAAAACTCTTTTTTATCAAAACTGATGCCTTTAACAGGTTGGCCGCAAGGAAGGCGGCCAACCTTGCGGCAGAAAAGCTTAATGGCGGAAGTGACGTACGCCGGTGAGCACCATGGCAATGCCGTGCTCGTCGGCGGCGGCGAACACTTCGTCGTCACGCATGGAGCCACCCGGCTGGATGATGGCCTTGATGCCTTGCTCGGCGATCACATCGATACCGTCACGGAACGGGAAGAAGGCATCACTGGAGGCCACGGCACCTTGCAGCGCCAGGCCGGCGTCTTGTGCCTTGCGCGCGGCAATGCGGGTGGAATCCACGCGGCTCATCTGGCCGGCGCCGATACCGGCGGTCTGGCCGTTCTTGCAGAACACGATGGCGTTGGACTTCACGTACTTGGCCACGCGCCAGGCAAACAGCAGGTCGGCCATTTCCTGTTCGGTCGGGGCACGCTTGGTCACCACGCGCAGCTCGTCCAGGCCCACGTTGCGGATATCCGGGGTCTGCACCAGCACACCACCGCCTACGCGCTTCAGTTCGAAGCGGTTGGCGCCGTCGTGCAGCGGTACTTCCAGCACGCGTACGTTTTTCTTGGCGGCGATGATGGCTTTGGCTTCGTCGGTAAACGACGGTGCCATCAGCACTTCCAGGAACTGGCCGGTTACCGCTTCCACGGTTTCAGCATCTACCGGGCGGTTGAAGGCAATGATGCCGCCAAAAGCGCTGGTGGTATCGGTAGCAAACGCCAGACGGTAGGCGGTAAGCGTGTCGGCAGCAATGGCCACGCCGCACGGGTTGGCGTGCTTCACGATGACACAGGCCGGGGCGTCGAAGGTTTTCACGGCTTCCCAGGCGGCGTCGGCGTCGGCGATGTTGTTGTACGACAGCTCTTTACCCTGCAGCTGGCGATAACCGGCAATGGTACCGGCGGCCGGGTCCAGGTCGCGGTAGAACGCGGCGGACTGGTGCGGGTTTTCACCGTAGCGCATGTCCTGCACTTTGACGAACTGCACGTTCAGACGGTCCGGGAAGGCGGCGCGGTCCGGCACGCCGGCGTCTACGCCTTCGGCCAGGCTGGTCAGGTAGTTGGAGATGGCGCCATCGTAGGCGGCGGTGTGGGTAAAGGCTTTCTTGCACAGGCTCAGGCGGGTCAGCTTGGACAGCTGGCCGGCGTTGGCCTGCATTTCGGCGACCAGCGCGCTGTAGTCTGCCGCGTCGGTGACGATGGCCACGTGCTGCCAGTTTTTGGCGGCGGAGCGCACCATGGTAGGGCCGCCGATATCGATGTTCTCGATGGCGTCTTCCAGCGGGCAGTCGGTCTTGGCGATGGTGGCTTCAAACGGGTAGAGGTTCACGCACACCAGGTCGATGTTGCCGATACCGTGCTCTTGCATGGTGGCTACGTGTTCCGGCAGGTCGCGACGGCCCAGAATGCCGCCGTGTACTTTAGGGTGCAGGGTTTTCACACGGCCATCCAGCATTTCCGGGAAGCCGGTGTAGTCGGATACGTCAATTACCGGCACGCCGGCATCGCGCAGCAGTTTGGAAGTACCGCCTGTGGACAGGATTTCTACACCGAAACCCGCCAGGGCACGGGCAAATTCCAGTACACCGGTTTTGTCGGAAACGCTGATCAGCGCACGTTCGATCTTGGTCATGATTCTCTACCGCTAGTCTAAAAAACAGTGGCCAGGCTACTGCCTTGCCGTGATAAATACTGGCCGTGCTGCTGTGCCGGCCTCTGCCCGCACCGGCCGCAACGGCCTGGCTGAATGATCCCGTCCCCCGCCCCTGCCTTGCAGGGGAGTTAGCGGCAGCGCCAACGCACTGCCACATGGTTTTATAGTGCCTGCCGCGCGGGGCGGCTGGCTTCAGGCAAAACAAAAGCCACCCGCTTACACGGGTGGCTTGGCTGTCAGATCAGGTCGTAGGCCTTCATCTTTTTGCGCAGGGTATTGCGGTTCAGGCCGAGTAGCTCGGCAGCCCGCGTCTGGTTACCCTGGGTATGGTTCAGCACGACTTCCAAAAGCGGTTTTTCCACACAGGCCAGCACCATATCGTAAATGGCAGCAGGCGCTTCGCCGTCCAGGTCGCGAAAGTACTGCTCCATGGCCAGGCGCACGCTAAGGGAAATGTCGTCGTTGTTTTGCATGATGTTATTGTTGTCTTGGTGGTTATGCCAGCGCGTCGGCTTCGGCGCTGGTGCTGCTGTCTGCTACGTATTGCAGCCGGTCCGAATGCCGGGCCAGGCTGTCAAAATAATGCGCTACCGCTTGCTGCTGCTCGGCTGTGGTTTCCAGCTGGTACATCGCCTGGCGGAATTCGTTACTGCCGCGCAGCCCCTTGGTGTACCAGGCAATATGCTTGCGCGCGATACGGCTGCCGCTGTATTCGCCGTAAAAATCGTACAGCTCGGCCAGGTGCGCCTGCATGATGGCGCTGATCTCGGCGATACGCGGCGGCGGTAATAGCTCGCCGGTGTCCAGATAATGCTGGATCTCGCGAAAGATCCACGGCCGCCCCTGCGCCGCACGGCCGATCATGATGGCGTCGGCGCCGGTGTAATCCAGCACGTATTTGGCCTTCTGCGGGCTGTCGATATCGCCGTTGGCGATCACCGGCATGCGCACGGCCTGCTTGACCGCGGCGATGGTGTCGTACTCGGCCGCGCCGCGGTACATGTCCTCGCGCGTGCGCCCGTGCAGGGCCAGGGCGGCAATGCCGGCATCCTCGGCCATGCGCGCTACCTGCAGCGCGGTTTTCACGTCCTGGCTCCAGCCGGTGCGGGTTTTCAGCGTCACCGGCACGTCCACCGCCTTCACCACCGCCTCCAGGATGCGGCCAACGTTGCCCAGGTCGCGCAGCAAGGCGCTACCGGCGGCCACATTGCACACCTTCTTGGCGGGGCAGCCCATATTGATGTCTATGATCTGCGCGCCGTGCTCCACGTTCAGGCGGGCGGCATCGGCCAGCATCTGCGCGTCGCCACCGGCGATCTGCACCACGATGGGCTCCACTTCGCCTTCGTGGTTGGCGCGGCGCAGTGTCTTGGGGGTGGTCCACAGCGCCTTGTTGGCGGTAATCATTTCCGATACCGCCATGCCCGCGCCCAGCTTTTTGCACAGCATGCGGAACGGCCGGTCTGTCACGCCCGCCATGGGGGCGACGATCAGACGGTTTTTCAGAACGTAAGGGCCGATTTGCATCGCAAAAAGAAGGACATGGGGTGAAAAGGGTCGCCATTGTACTGCCTTTTACGCGGCGGGTAAAAAGCTTTTTGCCTATTTTTTGAGCAATGACAATAGCAGGAAGAAATGCCCGACTGCGGTGCAAAGGGCGGAGCCGCACCAGCGTGTGGCGGGCGACAGGAATGGGGGGCGGGAAGTTGGCCGATAAGCCGGGTTTTGTCGTTGGACAGTCATTCCTCTAGTCTTGCCGTTACCGACAAGCTCAAGCAACCTACCCGGGTACAGCGCGGGCCACGCCAATGTACCCCTATTTGGTCTTGCTCCGGATGGGGTTTAGCCTGCCGTGCGCATTGCTGCGTCCGCGGTGCGCTCTTACCGCACCTTTTCACCCTTGCCTGTGCTGCAGCACCCTTGCGGGTACTGCAGCCATCGGCGGTTCAGCTCTCTGTTCCACTTTCCGTCGCCTCGCGGCGCCTGGCCGTTAGCCAGCATCCTGCCCTGCGGAGCCCGGACTTTCCTCCCCGTGCAAGCACGCGGCGACTGTCTGTCCAACTTCCCGGCGCGGATTGTACCGCAAACCGTGGCATAACGCCGCACGCACTGACAAATATCAATACCTGGCCGGCCTGCGTTTCTATAATGCACCCTCCCCCTATTCGTACCAGGTACTGCCGTGTCACGTTTGCCCGACCAGACCCGTCTCGCCCGCCTGCAACTGGCGGGCATGCTGAGCCTGGTAATTACCGTGGTGGTCTTGCTGGCCAGCTACTTCTTCTACCAGCAATGGCAGGACTACCAGAGCAACCGCCAAGCCGTGCAACAGCAAACGCTGCAGCACGGGCAGACCTTCCTGCGCACCTGGGGCGACGACGCCATCATTACGCTGGACACGCTGGACCACCAGACACACTCCTTGCTACGCCAGCGTATCCAGGAACAAGTGGACCAGGCGCACGCGCTGGCTACCGCGCTGTACCAGACCCATGCGCACTCCAGCCAGCCTACCAGCCGCTCGCGGCGCGAAATCGTCGAGGCACTGCGCCCGCTGCGCTACTTCCATGGCCGCGGTTACTTTTTTATCGACACACTGCAGGGCGACTGCGTACTGCTGCCCACCAGCCCGGCACTGGAGGGCACGTCGCTGCTGAACAACCGTGACGACGCCGGCACCTACATCATGCGCAGCCTCATTGCCGCCACGCAAAATGCCGAGGGCGCAGGCTTTGCCAGCTACCGCTGGTACCGCCCCGGCGAAAAGCGCATGGCGGAAAAAGTAGCCTACGCGCGGCGCTTCGAGCCCCTGGGCTGGCTGATCGGTGGCGGCGAGTACGTAGACAATGTGGCCATGGACCTGCAAAAGCAGGGCCTGGCGCTGCTGGCGCAAATGCGTACCGGCCAGCGCGGCGGCTTTATCGTACTGGACCGGCAAGGCCAGCCGCTGCAAGACTTTCTGCCGGGCAAGACCACGCTTGACGCCCGCCTGCAGCAACGCCTGCAAGCTGCGCCACTGGGCAGCTTTATCGACTTTAACCTGCAGGGCGTGCAGTACACCGCCTACGTTGGCCGCATGGCCGCCTGGGGCTGGCGCGTGATTGCCGTGGCGCCCAGCAGCATGCTGCAGGGGCATGACGACCAGCTGCAACAGCGCCTGGGCGAGCAGACCCGGGCCCGCGTACTGGCCACACTGGGTATCTTTGTCGCGGCCCTGCTGCTGGCGGTGCTGTTCTCGCTGTTTTTCTCGCGCTGGATGCGCCAGCTGGCCGACGGCTACCGCCAGCAGATAGAAAGCCGGCAGAACGCGCTGGAACAAAATGCGCGCGAAATCGAGCTGACCCGCTACATGAGCGACAGCGCCGCCGACATCATCGTGCTGCTGGATGCGCAAGGCCAGGTGGCCTACCGCAACCAGCGCGCGCGCGAGTGTTTTGACGGCTGCCACGAAGACACCCTGCAGCAACTGTTTGCCAGCACCCTGCCGGACGGCGACAGCGCCGAGCTGCAGCTGACGTGCTGCCACGGGCCGGTGACGCTGGAAGTCAAACTCAGCACCGTGGACTACCAGGGCGAGCAATACCGCTGCGCCACCGCCCGCGATATTGGCGCCCGTATCGAACAGGAACGCGAGCTGCGCCTGGCCTCCAAGGTATTTGAAGCCAGCACCGAAGCCATCGTGATTACCGACGCCGCCAGCCGCATCGTGGCGGTGAACCAGGCCTTTACCGCCATCACCGGCTATAGCGAGGCCGAGGCGCTGGGCCAGACCCCTGCCCTGCTCAGCTCGGGCAAGCACGACGCCGACTTCTTCCACGACCTGTGGAACCACCTGACGGCGCGCGGCCAATGGGCCGGCGAGATCTGGAACCGGCGCAAAAGTGGCGAAGTCTACCCCGAGTGGCTCAGCATCAACGCCCTGCGCGATAGCCACGGCACGCTTACCAACTATATCGCGCTGTTCTCCGACATCAGCGAGCGCAAGGAAGCCGAAGCCCGCGTACAGCACCTGGCCGAGTACGACTACCTGACCGACCTGCCCAACCGCCTGCTACTGATGGACCGCCTGCAGCAATCGCTGCGCGTGGCCGAGCGCAGCCGCCACAAGGTGGCCGTGCTGTTCATGGACCTGGACCGCTTCAAGAACATCAACGACACCCTGGGCCACGCCACCGGCGATACCCTGCTGCAGGAAGTGGCACGCCGCACCCGCGCCGTGGTGCGCGAAATGGACACCGTTGGCCGCACCGGCGGCGACGAGTTCGTGATGATCCTGCCCGAGCTGGCCGACAACGCCCAGGCCGCGCTGATTGCCGAGCGCGTACTGGACACCCTGCGCCAGCCCTTTGTGCTGGATGGCCACCAGCTGGTGATTACCGCCAGCATCGGCATTTCCATCAGCCCGGACGATGGCAAGGACGCCCAGCTGTTGCTGAAAAATGCCGACATGGCCATGTACGAGGCCAAGGCGCAGGGGCGCAACAACTACCGCTTCTTTACCGAGCGCATGACCGCCGAGGTGCGCCAGCGCCTGCTGATGGAAAACCGTCTGCGCGGCGCACTGGCCCGCCAGGAGCTGCACCTGATGCTGCAGCCCAAGTTCTGGGTAGCCGACCGCCGCCTGTCCGGCTTCGAGGCACTGCTGCGCTGGACCGACTGCGATGGCGTAGCCACCTCGCCGGCCGAGTTCATCCCGGTGGCGGAAGAGTCCGGCCTGATTATCGAAATCGGCAGCTGGGTGCTGCGCCAGGCGTGCCAGCTGGCCGCCGCCTGGCCCGCCCCGGCCAGTGGCCCGGCGCTGACCATGGCCGTGAATGTGTCGCCGCGCCAGCTGGCGCAGCCGGGCTTTGCCGAGCTGGTGGCCAGCATCCTGCGCGATACCGGCCTGGCGGCAGCGCAGCTGGAAATCGAGGTCACCGAAAGCGCCCTGCTGGAACGCACCGGCAATGTGAAAGCCGCACTGGACGGCTTGAAAGCGCTAGGCGTACGGCTGGCAGTGGATGACTTCGGCACCGGCTATTCCAGCCTGGCCTATCTGAAAGACTTTGCGCCCGATACGGTCAAAATCGACCGCTGCTTTGTCACCGACCTGCAAAACCGCCACGACAACGCCGCCATCGTGCTGGCCATCATCACGCTGGCCAAGAGCCTGAAGATGGAAGCACTGGCCGAAGGGGTGGAAACCGAAGAAGAGTTGGCCGCATTGGCGCAGCTGGGCTGCGAAGCCGTACAAGGCTACCTGACCGGCCGGCCATTGGCGCTGGATAGCGCCGCCGGGCTGGTAGCGGCTACCGCCCGGCCCTGACACGCCCGGCCCTGCCGTGCCAGGCTACAGCGGCCTGGCACGGCAGGGTGGCGGCGGCTAGTCAAAGCGCAGCGTGTAGCGCAGCTCCGACGACACCTCGTAGCCCATGCGGCCAACCAGCGACAGCTTTTGCGACAGCTGATAGTTCAGGCGGATGGCTTGCTCCGCGCTACGCAGGCCGTACTCGTAGCCCACGTACAGCTCGCGCGTCAGCTGCTTGCCCAGCACCACCACCTGCTCGGCCGGGCTGACCGTGCCGGTGGCGCTGGTGCTTTCGGCACGCGACTGCACGCCCACATCGTCGAACAAGCCGACTTTATCATTCACCATACCGGCCAGCAGGCCACCGGCCGAGGCGCCGGCAATATCGCTGTCACGCTCGCCGCTGGTGGCGGCACGGTTCAGGATCAGCCAGGACAACTTGTCTTTTTCCGACATGGCCTCGTCGGCCACCAGTTTTACCGTGGGCGTCAGCACCGAACCGGTGATTTCCACCCCGGCACCGACCTGCGACATGCGCCGCTTGGCGCGGATATCCAGCGACGGGTTATCCAGCGCGCCGGTAAAACTCACCACGCCACGGTTGATGTCCAGATCCTGGCCGTAGGCCTTGAAACGGCCCTTGTCCACACGGATCTGGCCGCGCGCCTGCAGCTGGCCGCCAGGCTGGGCCAGCAGGCGGATATCACCCCCCAGCCAGGCGTCCAGGCCATTACCGGCAAAGCGCACGTCGTCCGACAGTGTCACCGTGAGATCCAGCCCCAATGGCAATGCCTTGCCGCCTTCGTCTACCGTGCGCCCCACTACGTACACATCGGACGACAGCTGCGGGCCACCCAGCTTGGGCAGGTCGAAGCGGCCGTGGTCTACGGTAAAGTTGCCGCGCACCATGGCGCGGCCCTGCTCGATGCCGATCTTGCTGCTACCCGACACCAGCAGGCGCCGCCCCGGGCGGTCCAGCACGGCAAAGCGGTTCAGTTTCAGGGTGACGGCGGCCATAGGGGTACTGCCATCCAGCGCCAGCTCGCCGCTGGCCGACAGCTCGGCGGCGCGGCCAAACTGCAGGGTGTCGATCAGCAGGCTGCGGTTTTGCAGCCGCGCCGCCAGCACGCCTTCTTCCAGCCGGATGCCGTTCTTGCGCTCCACAAAGCGCAAGCCCTGCCCGCTGAGCGTACCGCCCAGCTGTGGCGCCAGTAGCGGGCCGGCCAGCGTGAGGTTGGCCGCCAGGCTGCCATCCAGCTCGGTACCGGCCGGCATGCGGCTTTGCAATATCGCCAGCGCGGGCACGGCGGCAGTCAGGCGGCCATTGATGCTGGCAGCGTCCAGGCTGGTGCTGCCGGCCGGCAGGTTGATGCTGCCTTCGCCGCCGACACGGCCAAAACGGGTATCCAGCTGCAGGCTGAAGGGGGCGTTTTCCCCCAGACCCAGCTGCAGCATGGCGCGGCTTAGTCCCAGGCTTTGCGCCGGGTGGCTGCCCTGCGCCGGCAGGGTGAGGTCGCCACTGAGGCGCTGCAGCGCGATCTTGCCCTGTGGCAGGCCGTGCTGGCCAGCCAGCGACCACTGCCCGGCCAGTACCAGGTCTTGCGGCAGCGGCGGTGTCCACCACGGCGCCAGCGCCGAAAGCGCCAGGGCATTGACCTGGCCCTGGCTACGCCAGCCCGCTGCCTGCTGCCAACTGGTATCGCCCAGCTGCCAGCTGCTGCCCAGTGCCTGCCAGCGGCTAGGCGCCAGCGTCACACTGTCTTGTGCCAGCTGCAGCGCAGCCGGGGCAGCCAGCCGCAGTGGCACGGCACCGTCTGCCTGCAGGCTGGCCAGCGTACCGCGCCAGCGCAGGGTGTGGGTATCCAGCCCGCCTTGCAACGCCAGGCTCAGCGTTTGCGGCTTGCCTTGCAGCTGGCCACGCAAAGCCAGGCTCAGCTGGTGCGCGGCGCGTACACCGCTGCTGTTAAGTGTGATGTCGTCCAGGCGCTGGCCGCCGGCCTGCAGGCCGCGCCCTTGCAGCGTCAGCTGGAAGGGGCTGTCCTCTGCGGTACCGCTGCGGCCGTCGGCGTCCAGGCTGGCCAGCTGTACCCCACCGGGCAGCGCCAGGCGGCTGGCTTGCACTTGCGCGCTGATATCCGGCCGCGCCGGGGTGCCGGCCAGCGCCAGCCGGGCGTTGAGCTCGCCGGAGAAAGCGGGCCCCAGCGGGCTGAGGTCGGGTGCGGCCAACTGCAGTTTGAGGGTATCGCCCGCCACGCCGTAAGCACCTTGCGCCTGCAGGCGGTTGCGGCCCAGGCTCAGGTCGGCGTTGACCGCGCTGATACGCTGCGTTTGCCATTTCAGCGCCAGCTGGCCAGCGAGCTCGGCACCACCGAGCTGGCTGGGGGCAAACTTGAGCGATACATCGCCCTGCGGCTGGCTGGCCAGGCGGGCGCTGGCCAAGAGTTGGCCGTTGACATTACCCCGTGGCAGGCGGGCATCCAGCAGGCCGGGGTCGAAGCTGATAAAGCGGCCGTCAAACCCCAGCGCCTTGTCGTCGATCAGGTACTGCCCCTTGCCCTGGAAACGGCCCAGCCCGGTGCGTAGCAGCAGGTCGTCCAGTTTTACCCGGCGCGGTTTCTCGGCCAGGGCAACGCGGCTTTCCACCGCCAGCTTGCCGCTGGCCAGTTTCAGCGCCAAGGCCGGCAGCTGCGGGCTGCCGCTCACCGCCACGGTGCCGGACACCTTATGCGCCGGCAGGCTGCTATCTACCGCCTGGCTATCCAGCCCGGCCAGGCCCAGCTGCAGCGCCAGCGCACTGGCGCTGGCCTGGCCACGCAGGGTGAGCTGGCCACCGGCCAGCTGCGCCGTCAGGCCGGGCAGCTGCAAGGTGTCTTGATGAATACGGAAATCGCCCCACAGCAGCGACAACGGCAGGCGCTTGGCTGATAGGGCACCCGGCTGGCTGTTTACCAGGCTAAGGCCACCGGCAACCGTGTCGGCGTCTTGCGGCTTCAGCTGTACCGACAACGCCAGTGCCGCCTGCGGCCAGTCGGGCTGGAAGGCTTGCGGGTTGATGCCACCCACGCGCAAGTCCAGCTGGCGCAGGCGGCGCAGCGGGGTCACGTCAAACGGGGCAAGCTTGCCGTTCAGCGCAATCAAGAGCCCGCGCGCGTTGACCTCGCCCTGCAGCTGCGGCAGCAGCAGACTGCCGCTCATGCCCAGCTGGCCCTGTGTGGCCACATCGTCCAGCCGGCCTTGGTAATGTACCCTGCCTTGCAGGGCAAAGGGCGAGGCGTCGCCCAATGCCAGCTGCCCGCCCAGCGCGCCCCACGGGGTGCCCAGCTGCGACAGCTGCAGCTGGTGCTGCGCTGCCTGGTAGCGGTAGCTGGCCTGCAGATTTTGCAGTTGCAGCTTTTGTGCCGGCAGCTGCAGCTGCGCCAGGCTCAGGCTATCGAGGCGTATGGCCAGCGGCAGGCTCAGGTCAGCCGGCGGCTGCGCCGGTTTGGGCTGCGGGTCCGGCCGGCTTTGCCAGCTGACCGTGCCTAGCGCCAGCTGGCGGATGTGCAGCTGGCGCTGCCACAAAGCTTGCGGCTGCCAGTCCAGCGTCAGCCGGCTGATGCCCAGCTGGCTATCCGGTGTTTTCCAGCGCAGGTCTTGCAGGGTAAAGCCCTGCCACAGCGTGCCTTGCACGTGGCCAAGCTGTAGCTGGCCGGCGCTTAGCTGGCTGGCCCAGCGCCACAGGGTGGCAAAGCCGGCAGGGGTGGCGGTAAGCCACCAGCCGCTGGCACCCAGCAGCAAGACTGGCAACAAGCACAGCAGCCAGAACAGGCGCCCCAGCAGGCGGCGGCGCGGTAGCGCCGGCATGGTGTCTTCCGGCGGCGTATCGGGGGTGGGGTGTTGCGGGTTCAAAATGCCAATCCCAGGTTCAGGTTCCAGCGCCAGCGGTGGTCGCGCTCGCCGCGGGCAATATCAAACGCCAGTGGCGCAATAGGGGTAAGCCAGCGCGCACCGGCACCCCAGCCCTTGGCGACGCGCACGTCCTGCCAGCTGTTGGCCGCATCACCGGCGTCGTAAAACAGCGCGGCCCGCCAGTCGCGCGTGACGGCGTACTGGTATTCCACGCTGGCCGTGGCCAGCACGCGCCCGCCGGTAATGGTGCCATTGCTGTCGGAAACGCCCAGGCTCTGGTAGTTGTAGCCACGCACGCTGTTGACGCCACCGGCCTTGAACAGGCGCGAAACCGGCACTTCCGTGCTGTCTTGCGCCCAGACCTGGCCGGCTTCCACGCGGGTGACCAGTGTGCTGCGCGGCAGAAAGCCCGGCGTCCAGTAATTGGACAGGCGCAGGTAGCCGCGGCTAAAGCGCGTATCGCTGGCCACATTCCCAACCGTGGTGGCTGCCTGCGCTTCGATCAGGTAGCCGCGGCCGGGGCGCAGCGCGTTGTCGATGGCGCGCTGCGTCCAGCCATAGGACACCAGGATGGCGCGGTTGTCGCGGGTCAGCGTCTGGGCCAGGGCTTCTTTTTCCACCAGATACTCCAACCCCAGCCGCGACTCGATATTGCCGACCTGGCGGATACGGAAAATGCCGGCCTCGCTGGCGTCGGTCACGGTGTTGTCGGCTTCGGTATGACGCTGCTTCAGGCCGATGGCGTGGGAGTAGCCGCTAGCGGTACGCGGAAAGCCCAGGCCCAGGTCCAGCTGCTGGCGCGATTTCTTCCAGTCGTACACCACCGAGCCGGTGTAGCCGCGCTTGAAGATGTTGTAGTGCTCGTAGCCCAGGCGGATACCGGCGCCGTCGCCGGTACTGTAGTTCAGGCCGGTATCCAGCTTTTGCCGCTGCATCTCGGTGACCTTGACCTGGATAGGCACGCGGTCATCCTGGCGCTCTTCCCACAGCGGCGCCACCACCACATTGGTGTAGTGGCTGTCGCGCTCCAGGCTGGCCTGGTAGTCCAGCATATCGGCCTGCTTGTAGGGGCCGCCTTCGCGAAAATTGGCCTGGCCGCGTATCACTTGTTCCGGGTAGCGCTGTGCGCCTTCTATCTGCAGCGGGCCATAGCTGATGCGCGGGCCGCTATCGATCACCACGTTCAGCTCGGCGCTATGCCTGGCAGGGTCGATATCCGCCCGGGCCTCGGTAATCTTTGCCAGCGGAAAACGCTCCAGCAACAACGGGCGCAGCACGCCTTTCTTGCTGCTATCCCAGTCGTCCTGGCGGAACTGGCCGCCAATGGGCAGCACCCACTCGGCCAGTGCGGTACTGATGAAACGCCCGAAATCCGCCTCCTGCCGTACCGCCCCTTGCAGGCTGACGTTGACGTCGTACACCATCACCGGCTCGCCCGGGTCCAGCTGCACGCGCACGGTATTACCCTCGCGCTGCACGGTAACGTTGGCCGCAAAATAGCCTTCGGTTTCCAGCAGCTTTTTCACTTCGTCCGGCGTGCTGGCCATCATGGCCTGCAGGTCACTTTCGCGCAGCGCCTCGTCCTCGCGCAATTGCGTCAGGTCGAGGTTGTTTTGCAGCAGGGTTTTCAGGCTGTCAGGCGCAACGATCTCTACCTGGTAGTCCAGTGCGGACCAGGCAGACGGGGAACACAGGGCAAGCAATAGCAGGGCGCGGCGCATGATGACAGACGGGGTAAGCAGGACGCTCCATGTTAGAGCAGATAGCTGTTAATGCAAAACCAACAAGCTGGCAGAATTGCCATTCTGGCAATTTTCGATAATTAGCAATTAGCTTTTCAGCGATAAACTTCGCTGTTGGCGACAAAACCCCTCTGAGCATGGCAAAGGAGCCTGATGTCTACCCTGCTTTCACGCGTGGCCCTGGTGGTGCGCGACTACGACGAAGCCATTGCCTGGTTTACCGGCAAACTGGGCTTTAGCCTGCTGGAAGACACCCCGCAAGGCGACAAGCGCTGGGTGGTGGTGGCCCCGCCCGGCGGTAGCTGTGCGCTATTGCTGGCGCGTGCGGCCAACCCCTTGCAGGCCGGCTTTATCGGCCACCAGGCCGGCGGGCGGGTGTGGCTGTTTCTGGAAAGTGACGACTTCCACACCGACTACCAGCGCATGCTGGCCGCCGGCGTACACTTTTGCGAGAGCCCGCGCCACGAGGACTACGGCTGGGTGGTGGTGTTCGAGGATTTGTACGGCAACCGCTGGGACTTGCTGCAGCGGCTGCCGCCGGCAAGCTCAGGGCAATAGCGGCAACAGCGCTTCCAACCGGGTCAGGCCGCTGCGCTGCAAGCCACCTGCCATGGCCAGCAGGAAGCTGCGGTCGTGCTCGCAGGTGCGCTCCAGCGTCTGGATCACCAGCACCATGTCGTCTAGCGTCACGCTGCCGCGCTCGGCCGCCAGCGCCGCACAGAAACCGCGCACCCATAGATATGCCACCACCAGCGAAGCGTACGCTTGCGCTGGTGCCATGCCCTCATCCAGCGGAAAGGTGCGTACCTGCATCAGGTTCAACAGGTAATTGCGCAGCACGTAGTCCAGCTCCAGGTCTTCCAGCCGCATCTGCCATGCTGCCAGCAAAGCCGGGTAGCTGCGGGTGTACTGTTCGGCGCTATCACCCATCACCCGCTGCACTCGCTGCACAACGGTGCCAAAGCGCGGCTGCGCTGCCGCCCGGGCCTGCGTGCGCGGCATGCTGGTGAACAGGTACAGCAGCCGGGCCTGGCCTTCGTAGTCCGGGCGCACGGCGGCCAGATCGGTTAACAGCCCGTCTGTCGCGGCCAGTGACGTACGGATATCGTCCAGCAAGGCCAGCAGCCTGGCCGGATCGTGAGCGGCCGGCAGGTCCTGCAGGCACTGGCAGACAACGCCGCACACCGCCAGTGCTTGCCACAGCGCCAATGCCGGCTCGGCGAGCAGCTGCAGGCACAGGTAATGCAGCTCTTGCGCGGCCTGCTGGGCCGCATCTGCTTGTGCCGCTTGCGGTTGATGCAACACCTCGGGCCGCAGCGGGCGCTGCAATTCGGTAAACGTCATGGCGTCCGGGCTGGCCAGCGCCAGACGGGCGGTTTCCGGGCACGACAGCGAGGCTACCTGATGCAATACGCCGTTCAGCTGGTAGTGGTGCCGCGGGTAGGCAAAACAGGTATGAGACAAGGCCGCTTCGCCTAGCCGCGACTGGATGCGGCACAGCCGGCTGGCATCCAGCATCGGGCAATCGCCGCTGTGGCCAGCCGCGGCAATGCGGCCATACGCCAGCGTGCGCGGGCTCGCCGGCAAGCGCTGCAAATGCTGCCGGAACAAGGGCTGCAGCTGGTCATCGGTACAGGCCTGGTAACGGGCATAGGTGGGCTGGTCCAGCTCGATAGCCCAGCTGGTGGTACAGCAGGTATCGGGGCACACCGGCCCGTTACAGGCAAAGTCAGCCAGGTAGGCCGGTGCCAGAAAACTGGCCTGCTCGTCGATTGCCATGAGGTCACCTTTTGCTGCACTGTGCATTATCGATAATGCATCATCGTAGCGCAGTTGCGATACACCGTCGCCTTCACACAGGCTACGCCACGGTACTGCACTGGCCCTGCGTATCGAACCAGTCCAGCACCTCCTGCCACAAGGGCTGCGCGTGGGCACGGAAATAGCCCATATGCCCCAGCTTGCCGTACTGCGCCGGGTCCAGGTCACGGCGCTGTTGCGGCGCCTGGCGGTAACCATCGAAAAAAGCGTCGCGCGAACGCGGCATGGCCCACAGGTCGTCCAGCGCGGTAGCCGCCACGAGCGGAGTACGTACGCTGGCAAAGGCGTCGTGTACCCAGGCACTGGCCGGGTCGTCAAAGAAATAGCGCGGAAATCGGCACCAGTGCCGCCATTGCCAGAACACACCAGCCGGCAGGTCTTCGCCGATTCCCAGCATCGCCCACGGCGAATAGCCCTTGCAGCGCGTCAGCCACGGCAGCACCGTGGCCCACATGAAGCGCACGCGCAGGCTTTCGTACCACGGCATCCAGCCATGCCATCCCGCACCTACCCCCAGCGCGTACGCGGCTGTTACCCGCTGGTGATTGGGCAGCATGCCCAGCGCGTGGCCACCGTACGAATGGCCCACCCAGTACAGCGGCACCGGCGCGTCCGCCATCGCATCCACCGCGGCGGCCAGGTCCAGCTTGCCCCAGTCGGTGTACTGCATGTCAAAGCCGCGCAGGCTGGGCGGCCGCGACCGGCCGATCCCGCGATAGTCCAGCGTCAGTACGGTAAAGCCGCCTTGCTGCGCGTGCTCGGCAAAACGGCGGTAGAAGCGCTGCGGTACACCGGTGGCACCGGCCAAGATGATGCCGCCACGCGGCTGGCCGGCGGCCTGGAACAACGTTGCGGCCAAGGGGTAGCCGTCGCGCGCCGGCAAGATAAACGCGTGCACCGTGCCCGCTGCCGTCTCGGGTAGGGTCATGATAGGCCTCTCGTGAGTTGTCATGCTTGATCTATGACAGTCGTTATAATGATTTCGATGCTAGACTATGACGACTGTTATAGCAAGACCATGCCGATGAATGATTCCGCTGTCGATCCACGTCAACGCCTGGTGCTGGCCGCCGCCGACATGCTGCGCCAGCGCGGCCTGAACGCCACCAGCGTGCGCGAAGTGGCCAAGCTGGCGCAGGCGCCGCTGGGCTCTACTTACCACTACTTCCCTGGCGGCAAGCCGCAGCTGATCAGCGAAGCGGTACAACTGAGCGGCGAACAGGTCGCCCGCTACCTGACACGCACCTTCGCCGCCGGCCCGCGCGACGGGCTGCTGGCGTTTGTCGCGCTGTGGCGGCAGCTGTTGCAAGACAAAGCCTGCCGCGCCGGCTGCCCGGTGATGGCCGTAGCCGCCGATGACAGCGCAGCCGACGACGACGCGCCAATGTTGGCCGCGGTGGCAGCTGCCATCCGCGCCTGGCAACAGCCGCTGGGCGACAGCCTTGTCACAGCAGGCTTGCCGGCAGCGCGGGCCGCCCGGCTGGCAACTTTGTTGATCGCTGCGGTGGAAGGCGCCATCCTGCTATGCCGGGCGCAAGGCAACACCACAGCGCTGGACGAGGTGGCGGAAGAGCTGCGGCTGCTACTGGATAATGCCCTGGCGGGCGTGGCCGCACAGGGCGAGCCATGAAGCGGGTGTTATTCATTTGTAGCCAGAACCGGCTGCGCAGCCCCACCGCCGAGCAGGTGTTTGCCGACTGGCCCGGCGTGGAAACCGCGTCGGCCGGCCTGCTCAACGAAGCAGAAAACCCGGTCACGCCCGAGCTGCTGGCCTGGGCCGAGCTGATCTTCGTGATGGAAAGCGCCCACCAGCGCAAGCTGTCACGCCAGTTCCGCGCCCACCTGCGCCACGCGCGCATCGTCTGCCTCGACATACCCGACAACTACCGCTACATGGACCCGGCGCTAGTTGACCGGCTGCTGGCACGGGTGCCGAAATGGCTACCGCCGCGGTAACACTATCAATCACTTGAAAGTATTGCCCGCCACCACCATCTGCTTCGCGTCACTTCGAGGAGAACGCCGATGACCAGCCACGACGCCCGCCACCTGGTGTGCCCGCACTGCGACGCCATCAACCGCCTGCCCGCCGCGCGCCTCAACGACCAGCCCAATTGCGGCCAGTGCCACCAGCCACTGCTGCACGGCAAACCGGTCAAGCTCACGGTGGATAACGCCGAACGCCACCTTAGCCGCAACGACATTCCGGTAGTGGTGGACTTCTGGGCCCCGTGGTGCGGCCCCTGCCAGATGATGGGCCCGGCCTTCGCCCAGGCCGCCGCCGCCATGCCGCAGCTACGCTTTGCCAAGATCGACACCCAGGGCGAAACCACGCTGGGGCAGCGTTTCAATATCCGCAGCATCCCCACGCTGATCCTGTTTGTGAACGGCCAGGAAGTACAACGCCAGGCCGGCGCGATGGATGCGGCCAACATCCAGCGCTGGGTAACGGGCGCACTGCGGCAAAGCCAGGGCACAGCCAGGTAATCGTGACAGGCCCGCAAGCGGCCTGTCGGCCTTGGCAAAGCCAGCGCAGGCCGCGCCACATCAATGAAAAAGGGCAAGCCCGTGGGCTTGCCCTTGTTGCCTGGCCGTGCGGCCAAGGTTGGCCGCAGGCGCGGGTTTACTTCTTGCGTTGCGGCGGCAGGTCGGTGCAGCTGCCGTGTGCCACTTCGGCGGCCATGCCGATGCTCTCGCCCAGGGTCGGGTGCGCATGGATGGTCTTGCCGATGTCGGTGGCGTCGCAGCCCATTTCGATGGCCAGGCAGATTTCGCCCAGCATGTCGCCGGCGTGGGTACCCACGATGGCGCCGCCGATCACCTGATGGGTCTCGGCGTCGAAAATCAGCTTGGTGAAGCCTTCGTCACGACCGTTAGCGATGGCGCGGCCGGAGGCAGCCCACGGGAACACCGCTTTTTCGATCTTGATGCCGTCACGCTTGGCGCTCTCTTCGGTCACGCCTACCCACGCTACTTCCGGGTCGGTGTAGGCCACACCCGGAATCACGCGGGCGTCGAAGTAGGCTTTGTGGCCGGCGCAGTTTTCCGCTGCCACGTGCGCCTCGTGCACCGCCTTGTGCGCCAGCATAGGCTGGCCAACGATATCGCCGATGGCGTAGATGTGCGGCACGTTGGTGCGCTGCTGCTTGTCCACTTCGATAAAGCCACGGTCGCTCACGGCAATACCGGCGTTTTCGGCGCCGATCAGCTTGCCGTTCGGCGCGCGGCCGGCGGCGACCAGTACCAGGTCGTAACGCTGCGGCTCTTTCGGAGCCTTGGCACCTTCAAAGCTCACGTAGATGCCGTCTTCACGGGCTTCTACCGCCACGGTTTTGGTGCCGGTCATGATGTTGTCGAAGCGATGGGCGTTGTACTTTTCCCATACCTTCACCAGATCACGGTCCGGGCCTTGCATCAGGCCGTCCATCATTTCCACCACGTCCAGGCGTGCGCCCAGCGTGGAGTACACGGTGCCCATTTCCAGGCCGATAATGCCGCCACCGATCACCAGCATCTTGCCGGGCACGGTTTTCAGCTCCAGCGCGCCGGTGGAATCCACGATGCGCGGGTCTTGCGGGATGAACGGCAGGTTCACCACGCGGCTACCGGCAGCGATGATGGCGTTCTTGAACTTGATCACCTGCTTGGCACCGGTCTTGTCCTGGCCGCTGCCTTCGGTGGTTTCCACCTGCAGGTGGTACGGGTCCAGGAACTGGCCGACACCGCGCACCACTTGCACCTTGCGTGCCTTGGCCATGCCGGCCAGACCACCGGTGAGTTTGCCGATGACTTTTTCCTTGTAGCCACGCAGCATGTCGATGTCGATTTCCGGCGCGGCAAACTTGATGCCGTTGGCAGCCAGGTGTTTCACCTCGTCGATCACCGCCGCGTTGTGCAGCAGCGCCTTGGACGGGATGCAGCCCACGTTCAGGCACACGCCGCCCAGGGTGGCGTAACGCTCGACCAGTACCACTTTCAGGCCCAGGTCGGCCGCGCGGAAGGCGGCGGAGTAGCCGCCAGGGCCGGCGCCCAGTACCAGCACGTCGCACTCGATGTCGGCAGCACCTGCGTGGCTGCCAGCCACCGGGGCAGCTGCAGGGGCTGCGGCGGGTGCAGCAGCGGCCGGGGCAGCTGCTGGCGCGGGGTTGGCCGCAGCGGCAGCACCGGCAGCTTCGATAATGACGATTACGTCACCTTCGGAGATTTTGCCGCCCACAGCGGTACGCACTTCTTTCACCACGCCGGCTTGTTCGGCCGGCACTTCCATGGTGGCTTTGTCGGTTTCCAGCGTGATCAGGCTGTCGTCTTTGGCAACGGTGTCGCCTACTTTCACGAACACGTCGATCACGTCCACATTGCTGTGGCCGCCGATGTCCGGCACTTTCAGTTCAATCAGATTGCTCATGGTTTTCCATCCGCAATGGCGGGCAGGCTGGCCGCGGCCAACCTGCGCCAGGCATGATTACAGGATCAGGCGACGTACGTCGGACAGCAGCTTGCCCAGGTACACGGTGAAGCGGGCCGCAGCGGCGCCGTCGATCACGCGGTGGTCGAAGGACAGCGAGAGCGGGCACATCAGGCGCGGTGCGAACTCTTTACCGTTCCATACCGGCTTGATCTGCGATTTGCACACGCCCAGGATGGCCACTTCCGGCGCATTCACGATCGGGGTGAAGCTGGTGCCGCCAATACCGCCCAGGCTGGAGATGGTGAAGGTCGCACCCTGCATGTCGGTCGGCTTCAGCTTGCCGTCGCGCGCCAGCGCGGACAGGTCGGTGAGTTCCTTGGCAATCTGCTTGATGCCCTTCTGGTCCACGTTCTTGATCACCGGTACCACCAGGCCGTTCGGCGTGTCGGCAGCAAAGCCGATATGGTAGTACTGCTTGAGCACCAGGTTGTCACCGTCCAGCGAGCTGTTGAAGGTGGGGAACGCCTTCAGCGCTTCGGCGGCGGCCTTGATGATGAAGGCCAGCGGGCTGATCTTCAGGCCGGACTTTTCCCACTCTTTGCCGATGGTCTTGCGGAAGTCTTCCAGCTCGGTGATGTCGCACTCGTCGTTGAACGTGACGTGCGGGATCATCACCCAGTTGCGGCTGAGGTTGGCGCCAGAAATCTTCTGGATGCGCGACAGCGGCTTGGTTTCGATCGGGCCGAACTTGGCGAAGTCCACCTTCGGCCACGGCAGCAGGTCCAGACCCACGCCGCTGCCTGCCGGTGCGGCGGCAGCCGGTGCCAGCGCAGCCGGGTTCTGCAGCACGGCTTTCACGAAGCCCTTCACATCGTCTTCGACGATACGGCCCTTGCGGCCGGAACCCTTCACCTTGGACAGGTCCACGCCCAGCTCGCGCGCCAGCTTGCGTACCGACGGGCCAGCGTGCGACTTGGCAAAGCCGGCTTCGTTGAACGCAGCAGCCACGGCAGCGGCTACCGGGGCGACCACAGGGACAGCAGCAGGTGCGGCTACGGCAGCTGGCGCGGCAGCGGGTGCCGGGGCAGCCACCGGTGCGGCAGCGGCCGGTGCAGCAGCAGCGCCGGCACCCTCTACCACCACGATCAGGTCGCCTTCGCTGGCCTTGTCGCCTACTTTTACTTTCACCTCTACCACACGGCCTGCGGCGGTAGCCGGCACTTCCATGGTGGCCTTGTCGGTTTCCAGGGTGATCAGGCTGTCGTCCACCTTGATCTCGTCACCCACTTTTACCGATACCTCGATCACGTCCACACCGCTGTGGCCGCCGATATCCGGAATGCGGATCTCGCTGCGGCCAACGTTGGCCGCAGCGGCCGGGGCTGCAGCAGGTGCAGGTGCGGCTACCGGGGCCGGCGCAGCAGCAACGGGGGCCGCCACGGCAGCAGCCGGCGCCGGGGCAGCGGCGCTGGCACCCACTTCGATAATGGCGATCACGTCGCCTTCGGAGATCTTGCCACCCAGTACGGCGCGCACTTCTTTCACCACGCCGGCGGCTTCGGCCGGTACTTCCATGGTGGCTTTATCGGTTTCCAGCGTGATCAGGCTGTCGTCTACGGCAACGGTCTGGCCCGGCTGGATGAATACTTCGATCACGTCTACATTGCTGTGCCCGCCAATGTCGGGCACTTTCAGTTCGATCAGATTGCTCATGGCTTTATCCACATCGTGGGGCAGCAGGCGGGTAAACGCCGGCTGCCACTATTCGGCTTGTGCAGGGCGCGCCGTGCGGCGCGCCCTTCCCCAAGGTTGGCCGCAGGCGGCTTAAACCTTCCAGCTTGGCAGCTTGTTCACGTTGATGCCGTACTTGGTGATGGATTCCTGTACGCGGGCGGCGTCGATCTTGCCTTCGCGTGCCAGCGCCGACAGGGCGGCTACCACCACGTAGTAACGGTTCACTTCGAAGAACTCGCGCAGCTTGGCGCGGCTGTCGGAGCGGCCATAACCGTCGGTACCCAGTACCACGTAGCGGCCTGGTACGTATTCGCGGATCTGGTCGGCGTAGTTGCGGATGTAGTCGGTAGAAGCCACTACCGGGCCGGTACGGCCTGCCAGCTGCTGTTCTACGTAGGACAGGCGCTGTTCGCCCAGCGGGTTCAGCAGGTTGTGGCGGGCGGTTTCCATGCCGTCGCGACGCAGCTCGTTGAACGAGGTCACGCTCCAGATATCGGACGCGATACCGAAGTCATTGCGCAGCAGGTCGGCCGCGGCAATCACTTCGCGCAGGATGGTGCCGGAGCCCATCAGCTGCACTTTCACCTCGGCGTCGCCACCGTCCTTGAACAGGTACATCCCCTTCAGGATGCCTTCTTCGGCGCCCTGCGGCATGGCCGGGTGGGTGTAGTTCTCGTTCATCAGGGTGATGTAATAGAACACGTCTTGCTGTTCTACATACATGCGGCGCAGGCCGTCTTGCAGGATCACGGCCAGCTCGTAGGCGAAGGTCGGGTCGTAGCTGATGCAGTTCGGGATCAGGCCGGCCTGGATGTGGCTGTGGCCGTCTTCGTGCTGCAGGCCTTCACCGTTCAGGGTGGTACGGCCGGCGGTGCCGCCCAGCATGAAGCCGCGTGCGCGCATGTCGCCCGCTGCCCAGGCCAGATCGCCAATGCGCTGGAAGCCGAACATCGAGTAGTAGATGTAGAACGGAATCATCGGGATGCCGTGGTTGGCGTAGCTGGTGGCTGCCGCAATCCACGAGGACATCGCGCCCGGCTCGTTGATGCCTTCCTGCAGCATCTGGCCGTCTTTGGATTCCTTGTAGAACATCAGCTGGTCGGCGTCCTGCGGTACGTAGTTCTGGCCTTGGGTAGACCAGATGCCGTACTGGCGGAACATGCCTTCCATACCGAAGGTGCGGGACTCGTCCGGCACGATAGGTACGATCTGCTTACCGATGTTCTTGTCTTTCAGCAGGATGCCCAGCTGACGTACGAAAGCCATGGTGGTGGAGAACTCGCGCTCGCCGGAATCGCTGAACTGGCTGTCGAACACGTGCAGGCCAGGTACGGCCAGCGGGGTTTTCACCGGTTTGCGGGCTGGCAGGTAGCCACCCAGCGCCGCGCGGCGCTCGCGCATGTACTGCATTTCCGGGCTGTCTTCGGCCGGCTTGTAGTACGGTACTTTTTCCAGATCTTCGTCGGACACCGGAATGGCAAAGCGGTCGCGGAACTTGCGCAGGTTTTCCAGCGCCATTTTCTTGGCCTGGTGCGCCACGTTTTGCGCTTCGCCGCTGGAGCCCATGCCGTAACCTTTGATGGTCTTGGCCAGGATCACGGTCGGGCGGCCATTGGCATTGTGGGTCGCTTCGTGGTACGCCGCGTACACTTTGTGCGGGTCGTGGCCACCACGGTTCAGTGCCCAGATCTCGTCGTCGGACATATTGGCCACCATCTCGCGCAGCTCCGGGTGTTTACCGAAGAAGTGTTCGCGAACGTAGGCGCCGTCTTTGGACTTGAAGGTCTGGTAATCGCCATCCACGCACTCGTCCATGCGCTTTTTCAGCAGGCCTTTGGTATCCATGGCCAGCAGCGGGTCCCAACGCGAGCCCCAGATCACTTTCAGCACGTTCCAGCCGGAACCGCGGAAGTCGCCTTCCAGTTCCTGGATGATCTTGCCGTTACCGCGTACCGGGCCGTCCAGACGCTGCAGGTTGCAGTTGATCACGAATACCAGGTTGTCCAGGCCTTCGCGGGCGGCCAGGGCGATCGCGCCCAGGGATTCCGGCTCGTCCATCTCGCCGTCGCCGCAGAAGCACCACACTTTACGGCCAGGGGTCTTGGCCAGACCGCGGCTTTCCAGGTACTTCAGGAAGCGTGCCTGGTAGATGGCCATCAACGGGCCCAGGCCCATGGATACGGTAGGGAACTGCCAGAAGTCTTCCATCAGCCACGGGTGCGGGTAGGACGACAGGCCACCGCCGTCCACTTCCTGGCGGAAGCTGTCCAGCTGTTCTTCGTTCAGGCGGCCTTCCAGGTAGGCACGGGCATACACGCCTGGGGAAATATGGCCCTGGAAGTACACCAGATCGCCTTCTTGCTCGTCGTTATGGGCGCGCCAGAAGTGGTTGAAACCGACGTCGTACAGGGTGGCGGACGACTGGAAGGAGGCAATGTGGCCACCCAGCTCCAGGTCTTTCTTGCCGGCACGCAGCACCAGGGCCATGGCGTTCCAGCGGTTGATCGAGCGGATGCGGTGCTCCATCTCGTGGTTGCCCGGCGACTTTTGCTCTTTGCCTACCGGGATGGTGTTCTGATAAGCCGTGGTGGCTTCGAATGGCAGGTGGGCGCCGCGACGACGGGTGCGCTCAACCATTTTTTCCAGCAGGAAATGGGCGCGTTCAGCGCCATCGCTGTCCAGTACGGACTCCAGCGCATCGGTCCACTCATGGGTTTCAATCGGGTCGATATCGTCAGGGTAGATTGCTGCCATCTCACATCCTCACATTATTGTTAGGGGCATCTTGTGGCGACGCCCTGCATGTCGTTTCAGCCCCGGGTAGAGGCCGCTTCAGGTCAACACGGATTATAAGCGAACATTTTCGCAAATAAAATTTGCGGAAACGAAAACTTTCTTACACGGTGCAGAGTGTAAATCCTGCCTGTGATCGGGCGGAATAGGCTATTGGGGTTTTCACTCAAAACCAGCTTTAAAATCAGGGATATTGCGCCGCATCATGTTGTATTTTTGCGATTGCCGCGTGCCAGCGTCATGTTGTCATAACACTACGCCCGGCACAGCTGGCGGGCTTTTACCCGGTATCGCGCACCTTGCACCCGAATGGCAGGGAAAAGACGGTATGGCGATGTGCTCAAGGCCCGGTTTTCAGCAGGGCATCGAGCTCGCGCAGCCGCGCTTCGATAGACGAGCGCAAATAAAAGTCGTCCCCGCGTGCGCGGCTGGCCAGCTGGTACTGTACGCGTGCGGAATCGAACTTTTGTTCGAAAAAGAACGCATTTCCCAGTGCGGCGTGGTAGCGCAAGGCGTCGGCCTCGCCGTAGCTGCGCGCCGACAGCCGCCACAGCTGGGCGTCGTCGCCGTAGCGCAGCAGCGCCGCGTCTATGGCCTGCCGCGCGTCGCTACTGCGACCGGCTTGCAGCAGGGTGTCGATCTCGGCCAGCCGCAAGGCACGGCGGGCCGGCCAGGTTTGCAGGGCCTGATGGTAGGTCTGGATGGCGGCGGGCAGGTTGGCCGCAGCACGCTGGATATCGCCTTCCAGCAGCAAGACAGACGGGTGGCTGCCAAGCTGTTGACGCACCGCAGGCAACAAGGCCTGGGCAGCGGCCGTTTCGCCCTGCGCCAGCAAGGCACGCGCCTGCCCGTACAGTGCCGCGCCACGGTTCAGGTAACGCCCGCTAGCCAACGCGGTCTGGTAGTACGCCAGGGCGTCCTGCGCACCTAGCGTAGCGATGCGCAGCTTTTCGCGCATCAGGACAAAGTCGGTACTGTTGGCGCGCATCTTCACCGGGTAGCTTTGTGCACGGCCCTGGCCCTCGCTGATGCGTTCCACGGTTAAAGGGTGCGTACGCAAAAAGCCCAGCGCGTTATTGTCGTTATGGCGCTGCTCCTGCTGCAGGCGCTCAAAGAACGCCGGCATGGCGCGGGGGTCGAAACCGGCTGCCGCCAGATACTGCATGCCCAGCCGGTCGGCTTCGCGTTCGAAATCGCGGCTATAGGCCAGCTGCTGGCTAATAGACAGGCCCACACCGGCGTTCAGCGCGCCAAAGGTGGCATCACCATTACTGCTGCGCGAGGCCGCCAACGCGCCGGCCAGCACAGCCGCCAGCAACCAAAGCTGGTTCTTGCCCTGGTTTTCCTGCATGCGCGCCAGATGGCGCTGGGTAACGTGGGCAATTTCATGCGCTAGCACCGAGGCCACCTCGCCCTCGCTTTGCGCCACCATCAGCAGGCCGCTGTGTACGCCGATCACCCCGCCAGGCAGGGCAAAGGCGTTGATGCTGCGGTCGTTCACGGTAAAAAAACGGAAGGTCAACAGGGGTGCCTGCGCCGTAGCGGCCAGGCTGCCGCCCAGGTCGGCCAGGTAGTCACCGACTTCGGCATCGTCGATCACGTCGCCATCGTCACGCAGACTACGCAGGATATCGCGGCCGATACGGTTTTCTTCGGCCTGGGGCAAGGCAGATTCGGCAACCGTCCCCAGATTGGGCAGGTCGTGGGCGGTACTGGGGGCGGCTGGCCAGATCAGAGCCAGCGAGGTCGCCAGGGCGACAAGACGGGGGCGCAAGGTCATGCCGCTATGATAGGGCCCCTGCGGCAAAAGTTGCACGCAAGATCAACTGCCCGACGACGCAGCGCAAGCAAAACGCCAGCCCGGGCAAGGCTGGCGTACAGAGGGCATAGGCAGCGTGCCAGGCCTGCTTTACCTGGCGGCTAGGCCGCGGAGGGGGGCAGCTCGCAGACCGGGGTGTCCTGCTGGGCACCACAATACAAGCCGTAGAGTGTTTCCAGGATCGCCATGGCTTCCTGGCTGGCCACGCGGTAATAAATCCATTTGCCATCACGCCGCGTGCTGACCAGCGCTTCGTTGCGCAACACGCCCAGCTGCTGGGACAGGGTAGGCTGGCGGATGCCGGTGAGCTTTTCCAGCTCGGACACCGTGCGCTCGCCGGCTACCAGCTGGCACAACAACAGCAGCCGGTCCTGGTTTGCCAGGCTCTTTAGCAGGCTGGCGGCACGGTTTGCGTTATCGTGCAACACAGTCAAATCCATGTGATGACCCTCTCATGTCTGTTTTTTGTCGTTCTGGCGGAATACAAATATTATGTATTTATTGATAGTGTAAAAACAGCCCCTTGCCAACACTATCACCTGCTGGCGCACCTGGCCGCGCGGTACTGCAGCAGCAGAGTTGGCCACAATGTAACAAATTATGGCAAAGCGCCACACCTGACATGCGCACAACACGGCCTGTCACCTGCGCCGGCGGTCAGGCATCGTGTCGCAAGCGGGCAACACATCCCGCGCCCGGACGAGCGCTACTGCCGTTATCTTGCGCGCTTTGGCGGCCAACATGCCGGCATCGCGCGCAACAGGTGCAATGTGCGCTAGACTCGGGAGTCCTTTTACACATAGGCGGCAGTCCGCCCCGGCCTGATGGCAAGCAGCTCACTCCCCCCGGCGCCGGCGCGCCTGGTACACGAACGCGGCATACCGGCTTTTGGTACTTACCAAGGTATCGTTACCCGGCTTGACTGGCAGGCTTTGCGCATGCCGCCCGCCAGACAGCTGCTACGCCCCTTGCACCACAAGCGCTGGCAGTACGCCGCGCTGGCACACGAGCATTACTTTATCGGCGTGGCGGTGGTGGACGCGGGCTGGGTCAGCAGCGCTTTTGCCTACCTGTTTGACCGCCGCCAGCGCACGCTGCTGGCCAGTTTTAGTGCCGATGGCCTGCCATTGCTGGCCACCCGGATGGAAAACCGCGCCTTTGGCGACGCCACTTTCCAGCGCGGCAAGCAGCGCATTGCCTTTCGCCGCGCCGATAACCGCCTCGAGCTCACCATCAATACCGATGCGCTCAAGTTGGCCGCACATCTTGCCCTGCCCATGCCAGAGCAAACCCTGGCGGTGATCGCCCCCGCCAACTGGCAAGCCCACGCCACCCACAAAAGCAGCGCCCTGGCGGTAAGCGGCTTTGCCGAGTGCGCCGGCCAGCGCTTGTCGCTGGATGGTGCCATCGCCAGCCTGGATGCCTCGAACGGCCTGCTGGCGCGTGAAACCAGCTGGCGCTGGGCCAGCGCGCACAGCCCGGCACTAGGCTTCAACCTGCAAGCCGGCTATATGGGTGACGCGGAAAACGCCATCTGGCTGGATGGTGAGCTACTGGCGGTCGGCCCTGCCCACTTTCGCTACGACGCGGCCAAGCCGCTGGCACCATGGCACATCCATACCGATGATGGCGCGGTAGACCTGCAGTTTTACCCCGAGGGCGCGCGTGGCGAAAACAAAGACCTGTTCATCGCCGCCAGCCGCTATATCCAGCCCATCGGTACCTTTACAGGTACCCTCATCCACCCCGACAGCGGCCGTGCCCATACGGTAAGCCAGCTGGTGGGTGTTACCGAAGACCACTACGCCAAATGGTAAAGCTGCGCCCCGCCCACCCTGACGATATCGCCGCCCTCGCCCCGCTATGCGGTGAGCTGGGCTACCCGGCCAGCGCCGGGCAGCTGGCCCCCAGGTTGGCCGCATTACTCGCCCAGCCGGCCACCCACCTGCTACTGGTGGCCGAAAACGCTAGCGGCCTGTGCGGCTGGATACACGGCTACATCCGCCCGCTGCTGGAATCAGACCCGGCACTGGAAATCGGCGGGCTGGTGGTGGCTGAGCGCGCACGCGGCCAGGGCATTGGCGCCCTGCTGCTTACCGCGGCCGAAAGCTGGGCCCGCCAGCAAGGCGTGACACAGCTAACCGTGCGCTGCCACGAACAGCGTACCGGCGCGCACCGCTTCTACCAGAACCAGGGCTACCACGTGGCCAAACGCCAGCTATGCCTGCGCAAGCGGCTGACACCATAAAACACCCTGCCCGTGGTAGCATGGCGCCCGCCAGATATAGAGCAAACATACCAACATCCCGTAGCGGCAGCCGCCATCCGCGGCCTGCCACGAGCTGCGACACGGCACCCCACCTGGCTGCCGTGGCGTGAACCAAGCCAGCCACCCGGCGCCGCCTGCCCCGGTGGCTGTCACACTGGAGACCCCCGATGGGACTGCTGAATAGCCTGCTGGAGCACAACCGTGCCTTCGTTGAAGCGCGCGAGTACGAACAATTCGAAACCGACAAATTCCCCGACAAAAACCTGGCTGTCCTGGCCTGCATGGACGCACGGCTGGTAGAGCTGCTGCCCAAGGCCATGGGCCTGAAAAACGGCGACGCCAAGCTCATCAAAAACGCAGGCGCACTGGTGACCCACCAATGGGGTTCGGTCATGCGCAGCCTGCTGGTAGCGGTATACGAGCTGCGCGCAGAAGAAATCTGCGTCGTCGCCCACCACGACTGTGGCATGCGCGCCATCGACCCGGCCCGCATTCTGGCCAATGCGCAAGAGCGCGGCGTCAGCGCCGACACCATCACCACCCTGCGCGGTGCCGGTATCGACCTGGACGCCTGGCTGAAGGGTTTTGACAATGTGCAAGACAGCGTACGCCACACCGTGCATACCATCCGCAACCACCCGCTGATGCCCAAAGACATCCCGGTACACGGCCTGGTGATTCACCCGGCCACCGGCCAGCTCGACCTGATCCTGGATGGCTACGCCAGCTGAGCACGCACCCTGCTGCGTGGGCGTGTTTGGCGGCACCTTCGACCCCATCCACGCCGCGCACCTGCGCATGGCCGACGCGTTCTGGCAGCAATGCGCGCTCACGCGCCTGCACCTGATCCCAGCCGGCCAACCCTACCACCGCCAGCAAGGCCCCGCCGCCAGCGCCACACAGCGCCTGGCCATGGTGCAGCAAGCCATAGCAGGCCGGCCCGGCTGGCTGGCTGACGGGCGCGAAGTACAACGCGGCCACCACGCCTATACCATTGAAACGCTGGAAGAAATCCGCGCCGAGCTGCCCCCGGGCTGCACACTGTGGTTTCTGGTGGGCGGCGACTCGCTGGAAAACCTGCATACCTGGCACCGCTGGCACCACCTGCTGGACACCGCCAACCTGGCCGTAGCCATCCGGCCGGGGTTCGACCCCACCCGCCTGCACCCCGATATCGCCAGCCGCTGGCAGGCCGCGCAAGTATCTGATTTTTCAAACAGCGCGCCTTCCGGTACAATCCGCGCCCTGACCTTGCCACCCGTCCCCCTCTCTGCCACCGAACTGCGAGCCCGCCTCGCCAGTGGCAGCGACTGCAGCGGGCTGATTGCCAAGCCGGTACTGGCCTATATCCGCCAGCACCAGCTATACCGGTAGACGGTGGCAGGCTATTGATTGCACGTGCCGCCGTCCCGCGGCCGTTTGCTCTTTACGGGACCTCTGTTGGCACCGGACGCTGACGTGACATTACGTCCCCGACACACTACTCAAGGAATACCATGCAAGTTCAAGACATCGCCAAGCTGGCTGTAGAAGCCCTGGAAGACGTAAAAGGCAAAGATATCGTCGAGCTGGACACCACCCAGCTGACCTCGCTGTTTGCACGCCTGATCGTGTGCACCGGCGACTCCAACCGTCAGGTCAAAGCCCTGGCCAATAACGTTGCCGTGACCCTGAAAGAAAAAGGTATCGACCTGGTAGGTACCGAAGGCCACGAAAGCGGCGAATGGGTACTGGTAGACGCCGGCGACGTGGTCATCCACGTGATGCTGCCGGCCGTGCGCGACTACTACGATATCGAAGCACTGTGGGGCGGCGAAAAGCCATCCTTCGTGCCGGTAGGCGGCCGCCCGTGGAACGCTGCAGTCTAAGCTAAGCCCATGCAGTAACCCGTTGGCCGCAGCCCCGCAAGGTGCTGCGGCCAACCTTTTTGGGGATGCACCCATGAAAATCACCCTGCTTGCCGTGGGCAGCAAGATGCCACGCTGGGTAGACGATGCCTTTGGCGACTACGCCAAGCGCTTTGGCCGCGATATCCAGTTCGAGCTCAAAGAAATCAAGCCGGAAAAACGCGGCGGCGGCGTCACCGCCGAAAAAGGCATTGCCGCCGAACACGAACGCATCGTGGCCGCCATTCCGCCGCGCAGCAAGCTGGTCATCCTGGACGAACGCGGCAAAAACTGGACCTCGGTACAGCTGGCGGGCGCCATGAAGGAGTGGATGGCCGGCGGCGACGATATCTGCATCGTCATCGGCGGGGCCGACGGCCTGTCGCAGCCGCTGAAAGCCCGCGCCGATATCATGCTGCAGCTGTCTGCCATGACCCTGCCACACGGCATGGTGCGTGTGCTGCTGGCCGAACAGCTGTACCGCGCGTACTCCATCCTGAATAACCACCCTTACCACCGCGAATAGCAGGCCACCGCGCCGCAATAGCCCGGCACAGGCCTCATCGACTATTGCCCCACTTCATTCTGTGTGGTGCATGAGTCATGAATAACCTGCTGCTTGGCGCCACACGGGCACTCTGCACCCTGCCGGCAGCGGCGCAAAACGGTACTGCGCGTACCACATGGCTGCGATGGCAGCCCCACCACCAGTATCCGCGTGCTGCTGCCGGAAGGCTTCCGCTTGGCCAAACCCATGCCCAAGGCGGGCTGGCAGCTGGTTACGGTCTACAAAGCCGTGGAACCGTTCGACAACCACGGCACTACCGTGCGTGAAGATGTGAGTGAAATCGAATGGCGTGGCGGCAATCTGCCCGACGATTTCTACGACGAATTTGTTTTCCGCGGCACGCTGCCGGCAAGGGCAGGTGAAACCGCCTGGTTTAAAGTGGTACAAAAATGCACGAAGGGCGAGACGCGCTGGGATGAGATGCCTGCCGATGGCAAAGCACTGGCCAAACCCGCGGCCGGGGTAAAACTGACCCCGCCAGCCAGCCCGGCACATAGCCACTAAACCAGCCTGACCCGGTCAAAAAAGGGTGCTTCGGTACCCTTTTGCCTTTTTTTTAGGCAAAAAAATTCTGCCTCGGCAACACCCCGCAAAGCCAGCTATAGCTGGCTTTAAGCCATAAGAATGCCCCTGCGCCAGCACACCCGTTTTTACAAAATCGCCCAAAAACTGGAAATTTACCAAGATAATCAGTAACATGCATGTTCCGCCCGCAAGGGCATTGGTTCTTTACTCATGACTATACGACCGATACTGGCCGGGCTGATCGCCTTTGCCACCCTGCCTGCGGCTTGGGCCGACAGCTGGAGTGATATCCAAACCGATCACGCTTTAGGCCTTTACCGCGAGCTGGATGACGCCATTGCGCCGGGCTTGGGTACCAAGCTGAACCCGGAGGCAGTACCGCCTTTCCGTAAGCCCCCGGCCGTCAAAGCCATCAAAGCGCTCGATATCCCGGTAGTCAAAGCGCCATCTGTCGATGCGCGCCAGGCAGCCACTTTCAACAAACTGATCGCAAAAGTTGCCCGCGAGCAAAAAGTCGATCCCCAGCTGCTGCACGCCATCATTGCGGTGGAATCGGGCTACGACCCGGAAGCCTTATCGCCCAAAGGGGCGCAAGGGCTGATGCAGCTGATG
This sequence comes from Vogesella aquatica, assembly GCF_028548455.1. Classification (GTDB taxonomy): domain Bacteria; phylum Pseudomonadota; class Gammaproteobacteria; order Burkholderiales; family Chromobacteriaceae; genus Vogesella; species Vogesella aquatica. Next base: position 24,003 of record NZ_JAQQLF010000004.1, on the reverse strand, counting down.
CCGCAAACGGCTGCCCGCTTCGGTGCCAGCAACCCGGCAGACCCGCTGGACAATCTGCGAGCCGGTGCGCGCTATGTGCGCTTCCTGCTGACGGCGTTCAAGCACGATATGCCCCTGGTGATCGCCGCCTACAATGCTGGCGAGGGCAGTGTCAGCAAGTACCGCAACAGTATCCCGCCCTACCCGGAAACCCGGATGTACGTGGCCAAGGTACTGGCTTCCTACGAGAAGCGCACAGGCCAGAGCCTGCTGCTTGCAAGCACCGCTACCGCCACCGTAGGCGGCCGGGTACGCGTAACCTTCCCGGCGGATACACCGCTGTAAGCCAGCTGGCGCCCTGCGCAACAAAAAGGCCGGATCTTTCGATCCGGCCTTTTTATTTGCTCGCGCTAGCGTGCCGCCAGGCTGGCGGCCAACCTTTTCAGGCTATGCCAGGCATCGCCTTGCTCTACCCCCTTGATCTGGCGGTCGATGCGCGCACAGGTAGCCAGCGCATCGGTCAGACGGCGCGGCCCGATACGCTGCACCGCCGGCGCGGCCAGCTTTTGCTTGTCGCCCCACAAACGCAGTTCGCCCGCCATGTCGCGCACCTGACGGCCATCCTTCAGGCCACGGCCCAGCTTGATCAGCATGCGCACGTCTTCGGTGAACGACCACAACACCAGCACCGGCGCTTCGCCCTCGGCTTCCAGCCCGTCCAGCATGCGGGTAGCACGGGCGGCATCGCCCGCCAGCCAGCTCTCGGACAGGTGGAATACGTCAAAGCGCGCCACATTGGCCACCGCATCGCGGATATCGGCCAGGCTCAGCTCGCCTTTGGGGTATAGCAGCGCCAGCTTGTCGATTTCCTGCTTGGCGGCCAGCAAGTTGCCTTCTACGCGGTCGGCAAAGAACGCAGCGCTGTCGTGCGCCACGCTCTGCCCCTGTGCCTTCAGCCGGCGGCTGATCCAGGCCGGCAGCTCGCTGCGGCCAACCGGGCGGGCCTCTACCAGCACCGCGTGCTTTTCCAGCGCAGCAAACCATTTGGCTTTTTGCTGGGCTTTGTCCAGACGCGGCAGCTGGATCAGCGTGATGGTGTCCTGCGGCGGCTGCGCGGCCAACTGCTGCAGCGCCTCGGCACCGTCGACGCCCGGCTTGCCACCGGGGATGCGGATTTCCAGCAGCTTGAGGCTGGCAAACAGCGACACGCTGCTCATGGCATCACGCAGGCGAGACCAGTCAAAATGGCCGCCCTCTACCGTCAGTACCTCGCGCTCCAGATAGCCGGCCTGGCGGGCGCTGGCACGCAGGGTATCTGCTGCCTCCAGCGCCAGCAACGCCTCCTCGCCGTACACCACATAAAGCGGTGCCAGCGGGCTGCGCGCCAGCTGCTCTTTCAGGGCGTCAGGGCTGAGTGCTGGCATTGGCAGGCTTGGCAGGCGTCACCGCCGGCAGATAAGACAGGCGGCGCACCAGCTGCTCGGCGGCGTCGCGGCGCATATCGGCCCACAACAGGGCTTCTTCGCGCTCTTTGCCCAGTACGGCGGCGTCGCTGTAGCTCATCTCGCGGCGCACCACCACCGACATGGGCACAGGCGCGCTGTCAGTCAGGCGCTGTACAGTGGCACTCACACGGTAGATCAGCAGGTACTCGTTGACCTTGCCACCACGGTTGATGGTGAGGATGTCCTTGCGGCTTTCTTCGTCTACCACCCGCAGCGTGGCCTGAGCCGTACCCGTTTGCAGGGTCAGGCGGCCATCGCGTTGCAGCGCTGCGCGCAAGGCTTCATCCAGCGAGCCGGTGTTTTGCAGGCTCAGGCTGCTGAACGACAGCGGCCCCAGCGGTGCAGACATGCCGCGCAGATGAAAGCCGCAGCCCGCCAGCAGGCTGATACCCACGGCCAGAACAGCACAATGCAAAGTTCGCTTCATGGCGTGTTACCGATGAAAACGGCGCGGGCCAGGCCGCGCCGTGCACCCGCCCCGGCTACGTGCGCCAGGGCCCGGGTACGGGTTTAAACCACGATATTGACCAGGCGGCCGGGCACCACGATGATCTTCTTGGCCGGCTTGCCTTCCATGAACTTGATCACGTTTTCGTGCGCCAGCGCAGCGGCTTCGATCACGTCCTTGCCGGCGTCGGCAGCCACGGTTACGCTGCCACGCAGCTTGCCGCACACCTGCACCATCAGTTCGATCTCGCTCTTCACCAGCGCACTCTCGTCTACCTGCGGCCAGGCTTGGGCCAGCAGCTCGGTACCCGGTTTCAGGGCACGCCAGATGGCGTCGGTAATGTGCGGCACGATAGGCGACAGCAGGATAGTGGCGGCTTCCAGCACTTCCTGCGCCACGGCGCGGCCAACGTCACCGCTGGTATCGGCCTTGTCGTAGGTGTTCAGCAGCTCCATCACCGCGGCGATGGCGGTGTTGAATTGCAGGCGGCGGCCGTAATCGTCGGCCACTTTCTGGATGGTGCTGTGCAGCTTGAAGCGCAGCTCTTTCTGGCTGGCGTTCAGCTCGCCCGCGCTGTACGGCGCGGCGATGCCGGCAGCCACGTGTTCGCGGCTCAGCTTCCACAGGCGTTTCAGGAAGCGGAACGCGCCTTCCACACCGGCGTCGGACCATTCCAGGCTCTGCTCTGGCGGGGCGGCAAACATCATGAACAGGCGCGCGGTGTCGGCACCGTAGTTTTCGATGAATTCCTGCGGGTCCACGCCGTTGTTCTTGGACTTGGACATTTTCTCTACGCCGCCCACCACTACCGGCAGGCCGTCTACGCGGTGGGTCGCGCCGATGATCTTGCCCTTGGCGTCGCGTTCCAGTACCACGTCTTGCGGCGCGATCCAGTCCTTGCTGCCGTTAGGCAGGTCGCGGTAGAAGGTTTCGCAGATCACCATGCCCTGGGTCAGCAGGCTTTTGAACGGCTCGTCGCTGTCTACCAGGCCTTCGTCGCGCATCAGCTTGTGGAAGAAGCGCGCGTACAGCAGGTGCAGGATGGCGTGTTCGATACCGCCCACGTACTGGTCTACCTGCAGCCAGTAGTTGGCCGCAGCCTTGTCCAGCATGGCAGTGTCGCACTGCGGGCTGGCGTAGCGGGCGTAGTACCAGCTGGACTCCACGAAGGTGTCCATGGTGTCGGTTTCGCGACGGGCTTCGCCACCACACTTGGGGCAGATGGTTTCGTAGAAGGCCGGCATCTTGGCCAGCGGGCTACCGGCGCCGTCGGGAATCACGTCTTCCGGCAGTACTACCGGCAGGTCTTTTTCCGGCACCGGCACGTCGCCGCAGCACGGGCAGTGGATGACAGGAATCGGGCAGCCCCAGTAGCGCTGGCGGCTGATACCCCAGTCGCGCAGGCGGTACTGGGTTTTCTTGGCGCCGGCGGCTTTGGCTTCCAGGTCGGCCACGATGGCGTCGAAGGCGGCGGCAAAGGCCAGGCCGTCGTACTTGCCGCTGTTGCGGGTGATCAGGCCTTCCTTGGCGCCGTACCAGTCTTGCCAGATAGTGGCGTCGAAGTTGTCTTCGCCGCTAGCCGGGGCGTACACCTGGGTAATCGGCAGGCTGTACTTGTTGGCAAACTCGAAGTCGCGCTCGTCGTGCGCCGGCACGGCCATCACTGCGCCTTCGCCGTAGCCCCACAACACGTAGTTGGCAATCCATACCGGCAGCTTGGCACCGGTCAGCGGGTGGATCACGAACAGGCCGGTGTCCACGCCTTTCTTTTCCATCTTGGCCACGTCAGCCTCGGCCACGGAGCCGGCTTTGCATTCGGCAATAAATGCCTGCAGCGCAGGGTTGGCCGCAGCAGCCTGGGTAGCCAGCGGGTGCTCGGCAGCCACGGCCACGTAGGTGGCGCCCATCAGGGTATCCGGACGGGTGGTGTACACCTTCATTTCGCCAGCGTGGCCGATGCTGTCTACGTCGTAGGCAAAGGACACGTCGGAGCCAAAGCTCTTGCCGATCCAGTTGCGCTGCATGGTTTTCACCTGCTCCGGCCAGCCGTCCAGTTTGTCCAGGTCGTTCAGCAGCTCGTCGGCGTACTTGGTAATGGCGAAGTAATACATCGGGATTTCGCGCTTTTCCACCAGCGCGCCAGAGCGCCAGCCGCGGCCATCCACTACTTGTTCGTTAGCCAGTACGGTCTGGTCTACCGGGTCCCAGTTCACCACGCCGTTTTTCTTGTAGATGATGCCCTTCTCGAACAGGCGGGTGAACAGCCACTGTTCCCAGCGGTAGTAGTCGGGCTTGCAGGTAGCCAGCTCGCGCTCCCAGTCCAGGGCAAAGCCCAGGCTGTCCAGCTGCTTTTTCATGTATTCGATGTTGGCGTAGGTCCATGCGGCCGGTGCACCACCGTTTTTCATGGCGGCGTTCTCTGCCGGCAGGCCAAAAGCATCCCAGCCCATGGGCTGCAGCACATTAAAGCCTTGCGCGCGCTTGAAGCGGGCCAGCACGTCGGTAATGGTGTAGTTACGCACATGGCCCATGTGCAGCTTGCCGGACGGGTACGGGAACATCGACAAGGCGTAGTACTTGGGGCGGGTGCTGTCTTCCACGGCCTTGAAGGCCGCGGTTTTTTGCCATTTCTGCTGGGCGGCGGCTTCAAGCTCGCGCGGGCTGTATTGTTCTTGCATGGGGATCTCTTGGCGCAAAAAAGCGTGAAAATTCAATCGGGACATTATAACGACGCAGGCTGCCAGTGCCTACACGGCAGCTGGCAGCCTGGCGAAAAAGACCATAGCCGGCCGGCGCTCAGGGGCAGGGTTTGCGCTGCCAGCCCTGCGGGCCGCGGTAGCAGCGCTGCTCGGCCAGCTGGCGGGTGATATACCAGCGGCTGTCGCCACCGCGGATCAGCTGCAGCGACCAGCGCCGCGCGCGCACGCTGTCGTCCAGCAAGCCATCTTGCTGGATGCTCACGCTAACGCGGTCGAACGATTCCGGCTGGCTGCGCTGGCTGATGCGCAGGCGGGCATACTCGAACTGGCCATCGCGGCCCATATCCGGCGCCAGGTAGGCCAGCGCCACCTGTACCGGCAGCTCGCCCGGCTGGCCGGTATAGAGCGGCCCGCTATCGGCCTGGGCGGTGCCTGCGGCCAACCCGGCCAGCAAGCACGCGGTCAACATGCGCTTCATGGTGTGTCCTTTCAGCCGTGGCGCAGCAGCGTCCACAACATTTCGCTGGCCATCACCACCATCAGCACGGCGAAGGCCTTTTTCAGTTTTGCCACCGGCAAGGTATGCGCGGCACGGGCACCCAGCGGGGCGCACAGCACGGTCATCAACATCAAGGCCAGCATGGCCGGCAAATAAATGAACCCGGCACTGCCCCACGGCAAACCGGCCACCCCCCAGCCGCTGGACAGGTAGCCCAGCGCACCGGATACCGCAATCGGCCAGCCCAGCGCAGCGCTGGTGGCAATGGCGGTATGCACCGGCACATTACACCAGCTCATGAACGGTACGCTCATGGAGCCACCGCCGATACCCACCCAGCTGGACACCATACCGATGACACCACCGGCGGCGCCTTTACCCACCAGGCCAGGCATATCGCGGCTGGCGGGCGGCTTGGCGCCGAAAAACATCTGTGCACCAATAGCGTAGGCATACACCACGAAGAACCACTTCAGGCCATTACTGGGGATATCTCCGGCCAACAGGCTACCGGCAAAGGTGCCCAGTACCATGGCCGGTACCATACCGCGCACGATGGCCCAGCTTACCGCGCCCTTCTTGTGGTGCTCGCGTACGCTGGCAAAGCTGGTAAACACCATTACCGCCAGCGAGGTGCCTACTGCCAGGTGCTGTACATGATTGCCACCCAAGCCTGCGGCCTCCAACACGCCGACCACCACCGGCACAATCACCAGACCACCACCCACACCCAGCAAACCGGCCAGAAAGCCGGCAATAGCACCAAAACCCAGCAGTACGGCAAACATCGCTAAAGACAACATCAGAAAACGTGCTCCTGCAGATAGGCCCACTGTTCGGGCGTGACGGGGGTGATGGACAAACGGTTGCCGCGCGCCAGCACCGTCATGTCCTGCAAAGCGTCATGCTGGCGCAATTCTGCCGGCGACACCAGCCGCGTCTTGCGAACAAAGCGTACGTCCACGCATTGCCAGCGTGGCTTGTCGGGGTGGGATTTGGGGTCGAAATAAGGGCTGGCCGGGTCAAACTGGCTGGGGTCGTCGTGTGCCGCTGCCACCACCTCGGCAATACCGGCAATGCCCGGCTCTGGGCAGGACGAGTGCCAGAACAGCAGCAAATCACCCGGCTGCATCTGGTCGCGCATGAAGTTGCGCGCCTGATAGTTACGCACACCGGTCCACACAAAGTGGCGCTGCGGGGCGGCTTGCAGGTGGTCGATGCCCACATCGTCGGGCTCGGATTTCATCAGCCAGTAGGCCATGGGGGTCCTTTCGCGCGCATCATGCGCTCAGGCAAAACGATGCAGGCCGCTTTCGGTCAGCAGGTAGTCGAGGCGCACGTCCCACGGCTCGCGCGGCACACGGGCCACGCGCTGGCAGTCGTAAGCCACGCCCACCAAAAGCGGCTTGCCGTAGCGCGGGTGGCGGCGGCGGAACGCCAGCGTGCTGTCGTAGAAACCGCCGCCCTGCCCCATGCGGTAGCCGTCGGCATCGATACCCAGCAAGGGCACAAACAGCACGTCCAGCCGCTCGGCGCGCAGCTGCGGGCCGGCGTACTCGGCAATGCCGTAGCGCGGGTGGGTATACCAAAGGTTGGCCGCACCCAGGCGGGCGAACCACAGCCGGCGCCCGCGCTGCGGGATCACCGGCAGGTACAGCGCCGCACCACGGCCGCGCGCGGCGGCCATCAGCGGCGCCATATCCAGCTCGCTACCGGCGGCGATATAGGCACCCAGGTGCTTGCCACGGCGCAACAAGCGCGAGGCATGGCGGGCAATGGCGCGGGCGGCTTGCTGGCGATAGGCGCGCGGCAAGGCCATGCGGGCGCGGCGCAGCGTTTTGCGCAGCTGTGCCTTGGCGCTAAGCGGGTCGGCGGCTGTCATCGGGTATCAAGGGGGAAAACGGGGGGGAGTCCCCCGCGAGTGTCGATCCGGCAAAATTCGCTTGTACCCTGTTTCCAGGGTGGTCGCCCGCCCGTTGCTTCGGGCACATCCGGCTAAGGGACGCGGCACACCTGCAACCATGGCTAGCAACCGTAGCGAACGCATTGGTACAAAGGAATTTGGGAGCCTTCTCGAACACCGCAGGGGGTAGACGGATGTTCTGTACTACGAGAGCAAGCCTTGCTGGCCAGCGCTTAGCGCCTGGTCTGCTGCCTCGCTCATACTGCGTATTTTACGCTGGATTGCGGCCATCTCCAAGCCACCATCGCCTACTTTCACTTTCAACAGATCGTGTGCAATGTTCAGCGCAGCCATGATGGCGACCTTGTCAGTATCCATTACGCGGCCAGTGGCTTGAATACTATCGATTTTTTCGCCCAGCAGACGCACGGCCTGCTCCAGCGTTTCGCGCTCCTCTGCCGGGGTGCCAATGGAAAAATGGCGGCCCAGCAGGGTGACATCCACCTGAACCACGTCGCTCATGCTTCTTCCTCCTTCGGCAAGCGGTCAATCAGCAGGGTCACGCGGTGGCGCGTTTCTTCCAGATTGAACTTCATCTCGGCGTTTTCACGCATGGCTTCGGCCAGCGCCGAGGCAAAGCGGCTATTTTGGGTTTCCAGCTCGTGAATGCGCGCAATCAGCGCAGCGACACGGCCTTCCAGATATTCGAGTTCGTGTTCCATGGCGGCGAGAATAGCCAAGCGCTACGGGGGCGTCAAACCCAGCTTGCGCCTGGCATGATCCAGAGTGCTACACAGTTGTTCGGCAGCCCCGGCCAGACGCGGGCCGGGACGGCTTATCGTGTCCTGATCCAGGGTAAGTTGCAAGCCTTGCGCTACGGCGGGCAGCTGCGGCCAACGTTGCCAGCGGGCGTGGTTGGCCGCATTAAACGCCAGCATGACCTGCGGGCGCGCCAGCACAACGGCCTCGATACTGACCTGTGGCGCAGGCAGGGCGGCCCCGGCAAACACATTGTGGCCACCACACAGGGTGATGAGCGAGCCCAGAAAGCTGTGCTTGCTCACGGTAAACACGGGGTTGTCGCCTATTTGCATAAATACCGACACCGGCGCGCTGCGGCGGTAGCGCTGCTGCAGGCTGGCGATGCGGCGCTCGAACGCCGTGGCCTGCGCATCGGCCTGGGCGGCGTGGCCGGTCAGCTGGCCCAGATCGCGCATCTCGCGCGGAATGTCAGCCAGCTGCAGCGGGGCGCTGATATACACCGGCACGCCCATGTCGCGCAGCTTTTGTACGGTGCGCGGGTTGCCGCCATCGCGCCAGGCCACGATCAGATCCGGCTGTTGTTGCAGGATGGCTTCGATGCTCAGGCCGCTATAGCCGCCGACACGCGGCAGCTGGCGCGCGGCGGGTGGGTAATCGCTGTAATCCACCGCCGCCACCAGCTGGCTACCCGCGCCAATGGCGTACAGGTTTTCCACCGCGTGCGGCACCAGCGCCACCACACGGCGCGCCGGTGCGGGCAGCACCACACTATTCCCCTGCGCATCGCGCACCGATACCGCCGCTATGGCCGGCGCAGCCAGCCATAGCGCAGCCGCCCATAGCCGCCACCTCATGCCGCGCCTTTCAAGACCAAAGGTTGGCCGCAGGCCACCAGCGTGACGCGCTGGCATACCGCTGCCACGTCCTGGTTCAGCCGCCCCAGCTCGTCGACAAAATGGCGGGTTTCCGCCCCCAGCGGCACCACGCCCCAGCCCACCTCGTTGCTTACCAGCACGATTTGCGCCGGCGGCGCGGCCAACACCGCCAGCAAGCTGCTGCGTTGCTGCTGCCAGGCACCGGCGTCGAACTGGCCATCCTCGTCAAAAAAACGCATCAGCCACATGCCCAGGCAATCCACCAGTACCAGGCTACCCGGCGCAGCCTGCAGCAGCGCCTCACCCAGATTGCGGCCAACCTCGGCCAGGCTCCAGTGCGCCGGGCGTCGCGCCCGATGGTGGGCGATGCGCTCGGCAAAGGCCGCATCGCTGCGGCGCTCGGCGGTGGCCACGTAGCACACGGCGCCGCCGTGCTGCAGCGCCAGGCTTTCGGCGTAGCGGCTCTTGCCGCTGCGGGCGCCGCCGCTGATCAGGTGGGTAGTGGTCATGGTGTGTATTCCTGTCAAAACCGGCTCGGGGCGGGCAAGGTAAGACAAACCCCGCTGCCAAGGCAAGCGGGGCGGGGTTGGCCGCACACGGGCGGCCAGCAGGCAAGACCCCGCGCCAGCGGGGTGCCGGCAGCAGGCTTACTGGGCGTAGCGTACGCCGACGAACCAGCCACGGCCTGGCTGATTGTAGTCTTTTACCGTTTCGTAACGCTTGTCACCCACATTGGTCAGCTTGGTGTTCAGCGTCCACTGCTTGTCCAGCTGGTAGTCGGCACCCAGGTTCACTACGCCATAGCCGCGCAGGTACTCGGTGTTTGCCGCACTGGTCGGGCGCTTGCCGGCAGCACGCAGCTCGGCGCTCAGCGTGGCACGGTCCAGCCCCAGGCTGGCGGTAACGCCACCGTGCAACTTGCTGCGGTACTGCAGTGTCTTGCCGGTTTTTTCGTCGCGGGCGCGCTGCGAGGTAACGTTGGCCGACAGGTTGACACCAGCAATCACGGTGCTGCCTTCCAGCGTCTGGCCGATGATGCGGGCCTGGTCGATATTGTCCACGCTGGAGAAGTTAGCATTGCCGACGATCAGGTTATCGATATGGTTATCGAAAGCGGTGAGCTTCACGTTGCTGCCACCCTGGCGCCACTGGGCGGATAGCTCGCGGTTGCGCGCCTCTTCCGGTTTCAGCTTGGGGTTGCCTTGGTAGCCGAATGCCAGCGGCCAGTACAGGTCGTTAAAGGTTGGTGCCTTGAACGCCGTGCCGTAACCCACGCGCAGCAGCCAGCCGGCAGCAGGAACAAAGCCGTAGCCGATCTGGCCAGTACGATGGCCGCCAAACTGCGAGTTATCGTCATAACGCACGCTACCTTGCAGGCGGTGAGCGCCAAACTCGCCCTGGTAGCCAGCAAACGCGGCATTCACGCTGCGGCGGGTCTGGGTGAAAGCCGTGCTGCTGAGTACGTGCTGTTCGGTATTCACCAAACCCAGCGCCAGCTGGCCCGCACTGCCCAGGTCCAGATCATTCTGCCACTGCCATTCGTTCTGGCGGGTGTCAAATAAGCTGCTGGCCTTGGCGAAGTTGCCGTTGGTGTAGTTCAGCGATTTATCGGCGCTATAGCTGTAGCGCAAGCTGCTGTTCCAGCGCTCGCCCAGGCGGTTTTTCAGCTCCAGGCTCTGGCCTACCAGCCGGGAGTCGGCTTCATCCTGCGCCTTGGCCGAAGAGTCGTATTCGTTGAGGCTTTCCGACTGGAACGCTGTCAGGTTCAAGCTGTGGCCGGGGGCCAGCTGGTGCTGCACGCTGGCGGTATAGGTGGTGTTCTCGTAGCCGTCGCGGTCCGGGTTATAAGTAGACAGACGGTTGCTGCGTGCCGAAATACCGTCGGTACGGTTATGGCTGAAGGCCAGGTTGAACGCGGTGCGGTCTACCTTGCCGGAGATACCGGCACCCACCACACGCTTGCCTTCGGCACCCACGCCCACATTGGCCGACAGCGCTGGCGCGCCGCTGCCACGCTTGGTAAAGATCTGCACTACGCCGCCGATGGCGTCGGCACCGTACAGGCTGGAAGCCGGACCGCGCAGGATCTCGATGCGCTCGATGGCGTCCGGGTTCAGGTATTCCAGCGAGGTTACCCCCGAGGTAGCCGAGACGACGCGCACGCCGTCAATCAGCACCACGGTCTGTTTGGCCGTAGCGCCGCGCAGCATCAGGTTACTGCTCTTGCCTTCGCCACCGTTGCTGTAAAACTCCACGCCCGCTTCGCGGCTGAGCAGCTCGGCGACGGTAAGGTTGCCGGACTGGGCGATTTCCTCGCGCCCCAGCACGGTGATATCGGATAGCACTTTGGCCACCGGGGTGGTGGTACGCGTGGCGGTTACGACCACTTCATCCAGGGTGACAGGCTGGTTGGCCATGGCGGCCTGGGCACAGGCCAGCGCTACCAGCGTGGCCAGGGGTTTGTTGCTGAAAGACATGTAGACACACTCCGTAAGGACAAAAAGGGAGTGCGGAGAAATAAAAGGACACAAGCGCACTGCCGGCAGGCACCGGCAGCAGGCTGTCTTATCGCCTCCCCGCGATACTCCAGCAAGACGCGATTCCGCCGCGTCTATTGCAGGCCGGTCTCCGGGCTGGGCCATGCGGCATCGTGCCTTCCCACCCTGCGGGGCAGTGGCTTGTACGATGCCTGGAGCGCGTACGCTCAGGCCTTACCGTTGCGGGGGCAGCGCCGGTCTTTCACCGGCTTCCCGTTTCACCTGCCCACACCGTTCGGGTGTGGCAGGCACCTGCAAGCCGCTATTATAACGGGATGCTGCGCCGCAGAACGCCAGCGCGGGAAATTAAACCATCTGCATGAAGCGCCCATTGCCAGCTGCGCCGTGCTGTCGTATGGTCTGCCCGTTCGCCTGCCCTGCAGGCCAGAAAATCATGCAAGGACCCCACATGCCACGTATCCCCGCCCCCAATCTGTCTACCCGCCAAGCCGCCGAAGCCCGCCAGCAGCAGCTGACCAAACCCGCCGGCAGCCTGGGCAAACTGGAGCAGCTGGCCGTCACCCTGGCCGGGCTGCAGGGGCGCGACATCCCGCTACCGCTATCGCCGGCCATTACCGTGTTTGCCGGCGACCACGGCGTCTGCGCCGAGGGCGTATCGGCTTTCCCGCCAGAAGTCACCGGCGCCATGGTGGCCAACTTCGTCCACGGCGGCGCCGCCATCAGCGTACTGGCGCGTGCCAACCAGGCGCGGCTGGAAGTGGTGGACGCCGGCGTGGCCAGCGACCTGTCCACCCTGCCCATCGTGCACGCCAAGGTGCGTGCCGGCAGCGGCAACCTGCGCCATGAAGCCGCGATGACCCGCCAGCAGGCCGAAGCCGCGCTGGAGGTTGGCCGCGACGCCGCCCGCCGTGCCATAGCCGACGGCGCCACGCTGCTGATCGCCGGCGACATGGGCATTGGCAACACCACGCCGTCTGCCGCGCTGATTTGCCGCCTCACCGGCCACGGCGTGGAGGCCATCGTTGGCCGCGGCACCGGCGTCAGCGATGCCGGCCTGGCAGTAAAACGCCAGGTAGTAGCCGACGCGCTGGCACGCTTGGCCGGGCAAACGCTGGACGGCCACGGCGTGCTGGCCGAGCTGGGCGGGCTGGAAATCGCCGCCATGGCCGGTTTTTATCTGGAAGGCGCACGCCAGGGCGTACCGCTGTTGCTGGATGGTTTCATCAGCACTGCCGCCGCGCTGGCCGCCCATGCCATCGATGCCGACATTGCCCCGTGGCTGCTGGCCAGCCATTGCTCGCAGGAAACCGGCCATGCGCTGGCGCTACAGGCGCTGGGTCTGAGCCCGCTGATCGACCTGGGCTTCCGCCTGGGCGAGGGCAGCGGTGCCGCCGCCGCGCTGCCACTGCTGCAGCAAGCCATCGCACTGCACGCCGGCATGGCCACCTTTGCCGAAGCAGGCGTGGCCGGCAAAAGCGCCTGATTGCCACATTGAAGCCATCGCAGGGCTAGCCGGTGACGGGTATCCTTGCCAGGCGTCCGCTGCCGGCCAGCCACAACCGGCAGCGGGTCTCGTGTTTCCCCTCTGCTTTCGTGGCCAGGAGGCTTGCTGCATGAACCCCTACACCCTCACCCTGCTGCGCCACGGCGACATCGACCACCAGGGGCGGCTGATCGGCCACACCGACCTGCCGCTGACCGAACGCGGCCGCGCCGATATGGCTGCCAGCTGGCAGCGCATCGTGCAGTTGGCGCCGGTCAGCTGCATGGCCACTTCGCCGCTGCTGCGTTGCCGCGAGTTTGCCGTGCAGCAGGCGCTGGCCAGCCGCGTGCCCTTGCACGTGGCCCCGGCCTTGGCCGAGTGCCACTTTGGCGCCTGGGAAAACCGCCCGCTGGCCGATATCAGCGCCACCACGCCAGACTGGCAAACGCTGCTGGCGCGCGGCCTGCTCACGCCGGAAGGCGGGGAAAGCTTCGATGCTTTCCGTACCCGCGTGCTCACCGGCTTTGCCGAGTGGATGCAGCAGGCGCGTGGCAGCCACCGCGTACTGGTCAGCCACGGCGGCGTGATCAACGTGCTACTGGCCGAGCTGCTGGGCACCGAGTTCAACGTGGCCCGGCTGATGGCGGTACAGCGCGGCGGCTTTGCCCAGCTGTCGATTCTGGATGGCCACCCGGCTTACCTGACGCGGCTGGAATCGCCGCAGCCAGCGGGCTAGCCCACAAGCAACGCACAGGCTACCCACGGGCAGCCCACTGCTTACCCACAACCTTATCCACAGCTTATTGCCCATGCGCACCCTCATTCTGGCGATCCAGTTTCTTACCCGCCTGCCCACGCCGCAGCTGAAAACCTTCGACCCGGCGTGGCTGGCCGACGCCGCGCGCTGGTTTGCCCCGGTGGGCGTGCTGGTAGGCGCCATCGTGTGGCTGGCGGTGCTGGCCGGTAGCCTGGTGGACCCCTGGTTGGCCGCACTGGCCGGCCTGCTGGCCTGGCTGTGGGTCACCGGCGGCCTGCATATCGACGGCCTGGCCGACCTGGCCGACGCGCAGGGCGCGGCGCACCGCTCGCGCGAGCGCTTTCTTGAGGTGCTGAAAGACCCGCATCTGGGCAGCTTTGGCGTGCTGAGCCTGGCCACGCAGCTGATCGTGAAGCTGGTACTACTGATGCTGCTGGTGAAGCTGAGCTTAGCGCCGCTTGCCCCGGATGCACCTGCGGCTTATCGGGGTGACCACAGCAGCACCGGCATCACCGCGCTGGCAGGGTTGGCCGCAACGCTGGGTGGCTTGGTGTTGGTGCCAGCCTGGGCGCGGCTGTTTACCGTGGCGTGGTCGGCCACGCTACCCAGCCTGGCCGCCGGCAGCGGCGAACGCTTTGCCTGGCGCCCGCACTGGCCCAGCTTCTGGCTGTGCGGCCTGCTGCTGGCCGCCGCCAGCGCCTGGCTGGCGCCGGTGTTGCTGCTGGCGCCGCTGGCCGGGCTGTGCTGGTGGGTCTACCTGAAGCGCAAACTGGGCGGCATGACCGGCGACTGCCTGGGGGCCGGCATCGAGGTGTGCGAGAGCCTGCTGCTGCTGGCGCTGGTGGTGGCAGCCCATAGCGGTCTGGCATGAAAAACCGCGCCGGGCAGGCTGCCGAGCGCGGTGCGGGCAGTACGGCCAAGGTTGGCCGCAACAGCTGGCTTACAGCGTACCTGCCACCTTCTTGTTGCGCATCAGGCACAGCATGTCACAGGCGATGTGCGCCGCCGCAATGGCGGTGATTTCGCTCTGGTCGTAGCTGGGGGCCACTTCCACGACATCCATACCGACGATGTTGAGGTCGCCCAGATTGCGGATGATCTTCAGCGCCTGCGCGGTGGTCAGGCCACCCGGTACCGGCGTGCCGGTGCCCGGCGCGGCGGACGGGTCCAGGCAGTCGATATCGAAGGTGACGTACACCGGCGCATCGCCGATGGTTTTCTTGATCTCGGCGATGGTAGCGTCCACGCCGTTATCGTGTACCCACGGTGCGCCCAGCACGTTCAGGCCCATGAAGTCGTCGTTCCAGGTGCGGATGCCCACCTGTACCGATTTGGCCGGGTCGATCAGGCCTTCTTTCACCGCCTTGTAGAACATGGTGCCGTGGTTCAGGCTGTCCGGCTCGTCGTCCGGCCAGGTGTCACAGTGCGCATCGAAATGCAGCAGCGCCAGCGGCTTGCCGTACTTTTCGGCGTGTGCAATCAGCAAGGGGTAGGTGACGAAGTGGTCGCCGCCGAAGGTCAGCATCTTGGCGCCGCTGGCCAGGATGGTGCGGGCGTGTTCGATGATGGACGGCTTGATGGTGAGCGGGTTGTGCGCGTCGAACCAGCAATCGCCGTAATCCACCACGGCCAGGTCTTCAAACGGGTCGAAGCCCCACGGGTAGGGCTTGAGCTCGGCCAGCTGCACGCTGGCAGCGCGGATGGCCTGCGGGCCCATGCGCGCACCGCTGCGGAAGGTCACCGACAGGTCCAGCGGAATGCCGGATACCACCACGTCCACGCCTTCCAGGTTGCGCGTGTAGTTGCGGCGCATGAAGGACAGTACGCCGGCGTAGGTGTTTTCGATGGAAGAGCCGTACAGGCTTTGGCGGCGGATGGCACCGTCGCCACGGATTTGATCGTCAGACATGTTCGCTCCACAAAAAGAGCACGCCGTAGTGACGCCACGGCGATTACCGTCCATCTGTACAGCCGACGGTTTGAGGCTGGCGCACCCCGCGGCACGCAGCGCGAAGTGTGACGCCAGCGGCGCCACACGGCAAGTTTTATCACCACGACCGCCACAACATCCGCCCTGGCCTGTTGATGGCAGACACACCCCGGGCGATGGCCATGCGAGGCCTGCCCTGACGCTGGCACGCGGCCATGAAAAAGCCGCCCCGATCGCTCGGGGCGGCTTGCCTTTGCGCTACGGCAGGCTTAGCTGCCGATCACGCCGCCATCCAGCTTGCGCACCACCACGGTGGCAGCGCGTGGACGGCCGGCTTTCGGGCCATCCGGCCAGCTGGAAATGGCCAGCGGCTTGGCCGGGTCATTGCGCTCGTCAGCCGGTTCGCCCGGGTGCTGGATGTTGACGAACATGGTCTTGTTATCCGGGGTAAAGGCCAGACCGGTGATTTCACAACCATTCGGCCCGGTAAGGAAGCGGCGGAATTCGCCGGTTTCCGGCACCACGGCCAACATCTGGTTGTTGCCCATGTCCTTGTACTCTTTCATGTTGACGGTGGACGTCGACACGTCGGTCTGTACCCACAGCACGCCCAGCTGGTCGAACTTCAGGCCGTCCGGGCTACCGAAGGCGTCGCCCTTGATATTGCCCACGTGTTCTTGCTTGGCTGCGTCCGGGCGGCCGGCCAGTGCGAAGATATCCCACTTGAAGCCGGTGCTGGTGGCGTCGCCCGCATTTTCTTGCCAGCGGATGATGTGACCGAACAGGTTGGCGTTGCGCGGGTTGGCCGCATCGGCACCCGGCTTGCCTTCCTTGCCGCGATCGCTGTTGTTGGTCAGTGTGCAGTACACCTCGCCCGCTTTGCGCGGGTTAACGGCGATCCATTCCGGGCGGTCCATCTTGGTGGCGCCGGCAATGTCGGCAGCCATACGGGCCTTGATCACCACGTCACCCTGGTTGGCAAAGCCCTTGTCGGCGGTCAGGCCGTTCTGGCCGGCCACCAGCGGCAGCCAGCTACCGCTGCCGTCCGCATCGAAGCGCGCCACGTACAGCGTGCCTTCTTCCAGCAGCTGCATATTGGCCTTGCGGTTTTTCGGGTCGTACTTGTTCTTGGAAACAAACTTGTAGATGTATTCGAAGCGCTGGTCGTCGCCCATGTACACCACCACATGGCCGTTGGCCGCGATGGTAGTGGTGGCGCCTTCGTGCTTGATGCGGCCCAGTGCGGTGCGCTTCACCGGCTTGGCTTTCGGGTCGAACGGGTCGATTTCTACCACCCAGCCAAAGCGGTTGGCTTCGTTGGGGTTCAGCTGCAGGTCAAAGCGGAAGTCTTCCCACGCCCACTTGTAGCCGGCACCGGTAGGGGAAATGCCGTAGCGCTTTTCCAGGTCGGTCAGGTTGCCGGACTCGTTGGCAAATACGCCGTCGAAGTTTTCTTCGCAGGTAAGGTAGGTGCCCCACGGGGTCGGGCCGCTGGCGCAGTTCTGGAAGGTACCCAGAATTTCTACTGCTTGCGGGTCGGCTTCGGTTTTCATCAGGTCGTGGCCACGTGCCGGGCCGCCAATGGCGATAGGGGTATTGGCGGTAATGCGGCGGGCGTACTTGGACGGACGCACGACTTGCCAGCCTTTGCCGGTAGCTTCCACTTCCACAATGGAAACCCCAACCGCTGCCTGGGCTTTCTTCACTTTATCGCCGTTCCAGCCGTTCATGCCGTTTACGTGCAGCAGGCCGTCGTCGGTGTATTCGTGGTTAATCGCCAGCAGGCCGTGCTTGGAGCCGGTGGCACCCAGTGGCAGCGGGTAGTAGTGCATGCCGTCGTGGTGCATGCCGGCCTGGGCTTCCTGTTCGGCAGCGGTATTGGACGCGTCTTGTTTGAACGCCGGCATATTGCCGGGGATGCCCACCGGGTCGCCCCAGGCGTACAGCACTTCGGCGGTGTAGCCTGCCGGTACGACTACCTTGTCTTCAAAACCGAATGGCACGGGTGCGAAACCCAGCTTGGGTGCCGCCAGGGTACCGACACCCTGCGCCGCTTCGGCCAGCGTGGTAAATGTGCCGGTAAACAAGCCGGCCATACCCAATGCGCCGGTACCTTGCAACAGGCCGCGGCGCGACAGGCGCGCTTCCAGCACGTCGGACAGTGCCGGGTTATTACAGGTATTGGCGGTGTCATTCACACCATGGTGTTTGATTTTGTAGCCGTCTGACATGTGGGACCCCATTGCTGCAAGCGTTGAAATGAACGTTGCAACCTTAAGGTATCTTTGTGACAGTACGATCAAGGCAATATGTCCATAACATGACACGTCATGGTTGGCCGCAATAAAAAAGGCAGACTCTCGTCTGCCTTGGTATCCCGCCTAGCGGCACGCCTGTACCGGTATGCCTGGTAGCAGCCGCTTTTGTAGCGCTTTGAGTTTGCTGGCGGTGGCCTCATCCAGCTGGCGGAAGCTCAGTGTGGTGACTTTCACCACATCACCGCGGCTATCCACTTTTGCCTTGTCGTAACCGGCGGCCTTCAGCCGTTTCACCAGTGCCTGCGCGCCCTCTTCACGGCCAAACAGGCCCAGCGACAAATGGCCCTTGAACTCGCCCGCGGTCTGCACGATATAGCTGTCAAAACCTTTGGCTTTGAGCTCGGCAACCAGCGTCTGGGTCTCCGCCTGTGTAGCTAGCGGCGGATAGAACACCCAGGTCTTGCCCGAACCTCGGCGCTGGTCTTCGACACTGGCTTGTGGCGGGCTGGACAACTTCAGCAAAGGCACACCACCTTGTACCCGCGCCAACTGTTGCGGGTCGAGCCCACCCCAGCTGTAGCACAGTGTCGCGGCGGCCGGTTTGGCATCGGCGACTTTGGTCTCGGCCGGTTTCACGGCCTTGTCCTCTGCTTTCGCTTCCTGCACTTTGGCTTCGGGCTTGGCGGCCAGCACGGCGGGCTTGGTCTCTTTCGGCGCCGCTACCGTTGCGGTGGCACTGGTCACGGCGGGTACCGCCGGCATGCTCTCGGCCTGCGGCATGCTGCTGGCGATATCGGTCGCCGGCGCGCTGGCTTCTGGCGCACTGGCTAGCGACGGTTTCCAGTTAGCCGGCAGCATTTTCAGCTGTGCTGCATTGACTTCCTGCGCGTGAATATCCACTTCGGGCTTTTGTTTCAGCGCGCCATACAGCGCGGCCAACAGGTTGACCACTACCAGCGTTCCAATAAACCACTTCATGAGCCGTTCGCCACGTTTGCTAAACCATAGATGACAAGATTATCCACGATACGGGCATCAAACGGGAGGTGTGGCCGCAACAAAGCCGCGTCCCCGCCAGTGAGCAGCACCTGCGGCACCCGCCCCTGCTGTGCGGCCAACCTGCGTACCACACGCTCTATCGCGCCGCACAAGGCATCGACCACCCCGGTAGCCAATGCGTCTTCCGTACCCTGTGGAAAATCACACACCTGCCCTGCAGCACGATCCAGCTGCGCTGTATTGTGCGCCAGTGCCTGCAGCATCAGGCGGTAGCCCGGCAGGATGTCACCGCCCAGATAGTTGCCACCGGCGGTCAGCACTTCAATCGTCAGCGCGGTGCCAGCACTGGCAATCACGACATCATCCGCACAGAGCTGCCGCGCGCCCAGCACGGCCAGCCAGCGATCGGCCCCCTGCTCGGCCACTTGCCGGTAGTGATTGCGCACACCCAGTGCGGCAGGCTGTGCGTGCTGCCATTGCACGGGACAGGGTGCCGCGTTGGTAATGGCGGCACGCACGCTGCTGCTGGCCACATTGGCTGCCAGCACAGCATCGACTGCCAGGCTCTGCCAATGCGCGGCCAGCTGGCCCAGATCTGCATGCGGCAAGGCCTGTACCGGGGACAAGCTTTCGCCATCCCATAGCGCCCACTTGACCCGGCTGTTGCCGGCGTCGATCAGCAGCTTCATGGCTGCGGCCTCAGGCTGACTTCACCCACGTGGAACACACGTGGCCCATCGGCGGTGTCCACCAACAAGGCACCGCTCTCATCCACCCCGGTAGCCATACCGTCCACCGGCTGCCCGTGGCTGAAAGCCAGCCGTACCGGCTGCTGCAGGTAAGCGGCCAAACCCAGCCACTCTTCTCGGAAAGCGATAAAACCTTCGCGGTCAAACTGACTCAATACTTGCGCCAGCTGGTTCAATAACGCCGCCATCAGTTCATTGCGGCCAACCTTGATGCCGGCATCCGCCAGGTTGGCTACCGGCTGGTCAACCTCACCCGGGTTGGCCACATTCAGGCCGATACCAATCACCACGGCCGCCGGGCCCAGGGCATCGCCAGACAATTCGATCAGGATACCCGCCAGTTTGCGGCCATCCAGCAATACATCATTAGGCCACTTCAGGCTGACCGGGGCGCCAAACTCGCGCAGAGCACGCACCATGGCAATCCCTACCGCCAGCGACAAGCCGGCCAAACCGGACAAACCGCGCTCGAAACGCCATAGCAAAGAGAACGTCAAGCCTGCGCCCAGGCGCATCTGCCAGCGCCGCCCCAGCCGGCCACGGCCAGCCGTCTGCCGTTCGGCAGCCAGCACCAAACCATGCGGCGCCCCTTGCGCGGCACGGGTCATCAGCTGGGTGTTGGAGGAGTCGATCTGCTCGGCCAACGCCAGGGTAAACACGTTGGCCGCATACTCATCCAGCGTAGCACGGATGCTGGCTACATCCAGCAAGGCAAAGGGCTGTGGCAAACGGTACCCCTGGCCACGCACGCTGAATACCGTCAGGCCGAACTCGCTTTCCAGATGGTGTACCGCTTGCCAGACCAATGTGCGCGAACAGCCCAGCTGCTGCGCCATAGCCTCACCGGAGTGGAACTTGCCATTCGCCAGCGTGCGCAACACCGCAAAAGCCAGGTCGCTCATTGGCCGTCCACGGTGCGGATTTTCTTGATGGTTTCGGTAGTAGAGGTAGCAAACAAAAACGGAATGGAATGCACGCTACCACCACGTGCCAGCGTTTCGGCACTACCAACGATCTTGTCCGGCGCCCAATCGCCACCCTTTACCAGCACATCCGGCTTTACCCGTTCGATCAACTCGGCCGGGGTATCGCTATCAAACCAGGTCACCAGATCTACGCTTTGCAAGGCAGCCAGTACCGCAGCACGGTTCAGCTCGTTATTGATAGGGCGATCATCCCCTTTACCCAGGCGTTTGACCGAGGCATCGGTATTCAAGCCCAGTACCAGGCTGGCACCCAGCGCCCGCGCTTGTGCCAGATAGGTCACATGGCCGCGGTGCAGGATATCGAAACAGCCATTGGTAAACACGATAGGGCGCGGCAAAGCCGCCAGCTTCTCGGCCAGCACCTCGGGCGGGCAGATCTTGTTTTCGAAATCCGGTGCGGGGTAGCTCATGCTCATCCTTCCTGTGCCAGGGCAGTGCCTGCGCATATGTCTCTTTGATTGCAACGGCGCAAGGATACCATCGCACTGCCCGCATCCCAAATGCAAAAAGCCCGGACCATGGGGTCCGGGCTTCGTAATGGGGTTCTGGCAATGTCCTACTTTCACACCGGCAATCGGCACTATCATCGGCGCTAGAGTGTTTCACGGTCCTGTTCGGAATGGGAAGGCGTGGGACCACTCTGCTATGGTCACCAGAAAAACTGTTTGTCTACCTTGCTGGGTAAACCAACGCCCAGACCGGTGGTCTGGGCGTCTGTATCGGGCGTCTGGCGGTGTCCTACTTTCACACAGGTATCTGCACTATCATCGGCGCTGAGGCGTTTCACGGTCCTGTTCGGAATGGGAAGGCGTGGGACCACCTCGCTATGGCCACCAGACATAAACTGTCACAAACTTGAAGAAGCCAGGCTGGATTTGCTCTCCAGCCGGTAGAATTTTCTTGTATCAACCAGCGCTTCGTCATCAACAAAGCAACTCAAATGATAGGATCAAGCCTCACGAGCAATTAGTATCGGTTAGCTTAACGCCTCACAGCGCTTCCACACCCGACCTATCAACGTCCTGGTCTCGAACGACTCTTCAGGGAGGTCAAGCCTCCAGGGAAGTCTCATCTTCAGGCAAGTTTCCCGCTTAGATGCTTTCAGCGGTTATCTCTTCCGAACTTAGCTACCCGGCGATGCGACTGGCGTCACAACCGGTACACCAGAGGTTCGTCCACTCCGGTCCTCTCGTACTAGGAGCAGCCCCCGTCAAACTTCCAACGCCCACTGCAGATAGGGACCAAACTGTCTCACGACGTTTTGAACCCAGCTCACGTACCACTTTAAATGGCGAACAGCCATACCCTTGGGACCGGCTACAGCCCCAGGATGTGATGAGCCGACATCGAGGTGCCAAACTCCGCCGTCGATGTGAACTCTTGGGCGGAATCAGCCTGTTATCCCCGGAGTACCTTTTATCCGTTGAGCGATGGCCCTTCCATTCAGAACCACCGGATCACTATGTCCTGCTTTCGCACCTGCTCGACTTGTCGGTCTCGCAGTTAAGCTACCTTTTGCCATTGCACTATCAGCACGATTTCCGACCGTACCTAGGTAACCTTCGAACTCCTCCGTTACACTTTGGGAGGAGACCGCCCCAGTCAAACTGCCTACCATGCACTGTCCCCGATCCGGATCACGGACCAAGGTTAGAACCTCAAACACACCAGGGTGGTATTTCAAGGACGGCTCCACTGAAACTAGCGTTCCAGCTTCATAGCCTCCCACCTATCCTACACAAGTCTGTTCAAAGTCCAATGCAAAGCTACAGTAAAGGTTCACGGGGTCTTTCCGTCTAGCAGCGGGTAGATTGCATCTTCACAAACATTTCAACTTCGCTGAGTCTCAGGAGGAGACAGTGTGGCCATCGTTACGCCATTCGTGCGGGTCGGAACTTACCCGACAAGGAATTTCGCTACCTTAGGACCGTTATAGTTACGGCCGCCGTTTACTGGGACTTCAATCAAGAGCTTGCACCCCATCATTTAATCTTCCAGCACCGGGCAGGCGTCACTCCGTATACGTCCACTTTCGTGTTGGCACAGAGCTGTGTTTTTGTTAAACAGTCGCAGCCACCTATTCTCTGCGACCTCTACTAGCTTCGGACGCGAAGTCCTACACCAACAGAGGCACACCTTCTCCCGAAGTTACGGTGTCAATTTGCCGAGTTCCTTCTCCTGAGTTCTCTCAAGCGCCTTAGAATTCTCATCCTGCCCACCTGTGTCGGTTTGCGGTACGGTTCTTATGCAGCTGAAGCTTAGTGGCTTTTCCTGGAAGCGTGGTATCAGTTACTTCAGGTCCGTAGACCCTCGTCATCACCTCTCGGCCTTAAGGTGCAGCGGATTTGCCTACCGCACCAGCCTACCGGCTTAAACGACCTATTCCAACAGGCCGCTAACCTAACCTTCTCCGTCCCCACATCGCACTGCATAAAAGTACGGGAATATTAACCCGTTTCCCATCGACTACGCTTTTCAGCCTCGCCTTAGGGGCCGACTCACCCTACGCCGATGAACGTTGCGTAGGAAACCTTGGGCTTTCGGCGAGCGGGCTTTTCACCCGCTTTATCGCTACTCATGTCAGCATTCGCACTTCTGATATCTCCAGCAGGGTTTACACCACCACCTTCACAGACCTACAGAACGCTCCCCTACCACGGACACATTAATGTGCCCATCCGCAGCTTCGGTTATCAGTTTGAGCCCCGTTACATCTTCCGCGCAGGACGACTCGACCAGTGAGCTATTACGCTTTCTTTAAATGATGGCTGCTTCTAAGCCAACATCCTGGCTGTCTAGGCCTTCCCACCTCGTTTACCACTTAACTGATCATTTGGGACCTTAGCTGGCGGTCTGGGTTGTTTCCCTCTTGACGATGGACGTTAGCACCCACCGTCTGTCTCCCATGCTTGCACTTTCCGGTATTCAGAGTTTGCCATGGTTTGGTAAATCGCAATGACCCCCTAGCCATAACAGTGCTTTACCCCCGGAAGTGATACATGAGGCACTACCTAAATAGTTTTCGGGGAGAACCAGCTATCTCCGAGTTTGTTTAGCCTTTCACCCCTATCCACAGCTCATCCCCTAGTTTTGCAACACTAGTGGGTTCGGACCTCCAGTGCGTGTTACCGCACCTTCATCCTGGCCATGGATAGATCACTCGGTTTCGGGTCTACACCCAGCGACTGATTCGCCCTATTCGGACTCGGTTTCCCTACGCCTCCCCTATGCGGTTAAGCTTGCCACTGAATGTAAGTCGCTGACCCATTATACAAAAGGTACGCAGTCACCCGTTTCCAGGCTCCCACTGTTTGTATGCATCCGGTTTCAGGTTCTATTTCACTCCCCTCCCGGGGTTCTTTTCGCCTTTCCCTCACGGTACTGGTTCACTATCGGTCGATCACGAGTATTTAGCCTTGGAGGATGGTCCCCCCATATTCAGACAGGATTTCGCGTGTCCCGCCCTACTTGTCGTATGCTTAGTTCTTGGAATGGGTTTTCGTGTACGGGGCTATCACCCACTATGGCCGCACTTTCCAGAGCGTTCCACTAACTCAATCCATAACACATACAGGCTCTTCCGCGTTCGCTCGCCACTACTTACGGAATCTCGGTTGATTTCTTTTCCTCGGGGTACTTAGATGTTTCAGTTCTCCCGGTTCGCCTCCATGCG
>NZ_JAQQLF010000002.1 GCF_028548455.1 Vogesella aquatica | reverse complement strand
AGATCGTCCAGGCCCAGACGGCAAAGCTTTCGCAGCTCAACCGCCACGATTTCTTGCGCCGGGCTGAGGGTAGTCTGCAGGCGGTGGGCGGTATGGGGCTGGTCCAACACGCTGTCGCGCTGCTTCCACTTGCGGATGGTGTGGATGCTGACATTGAAGCGTGCGGCCAACTCGGCAAGCGTGCCGACGGCGTGTTTGATTTCCTCGCGAATGGCGGGGGTGGTGCGGGCTTGTTTGTGTAGTTTGACGATCATGGGTTGGGCGCTCGAGAGAGTTGTAGCAGGATACCCATGACTTCTCGTGCTGTGTTCAGTTTGAGTAGCTGATTGCTTATATGATCGTCAGGGATGCGACAGCTACGCGCTGACATTTCTCGTGATCATCTTGCAACCAGAATAGCAATAAATAAAAGCATGGCTAGAGACAAGAGACCCCTGTAAATTCTAACCATCCATACAAGATCACGCGCAACCTCACACTCCTTATACCATCTAAACTGCCTACCGCCACCCATTTTCTTAAAAACAAAATATGCAAGAAAGTTAGCAGCAACTATAGACAACACAAACAGAACAACCAATAAAATCATAAACCTCACCTTTGGGATAATTTTCAAATACGTTAAATTATCTTTCCAGCCCTATCAGAGAAATGTCATCTCGACGATTTCAACAAACTATCCATTACCTGTCGCTTACCAGCGTTGATCTGGACCCGCAACGCAAATAAGTCATAGTGTGCAGCCCGGGTGAGGCATAGCTGCATCCGATACAATACCCTGTGGCAATATCACCCCATCACGTTGCACCACCGGATTCCCGGATGCGCCATTGGCTGATCCGGGCTACATGCTGATCCGACTATTCATTTCGCCATACAAGCCCATGTTAGGAAGCCATATCAGGTGTCATCAGCGTTATCAACTCAATACCATCCCTTTCTGAGGAGTATTGCACGTGAAGAACATGATTGGGAAAATTGAAACAATCCCACCCACCATACTCACCCAGGATTGGATCATGAAATTTTTCTCTACTGCCTGACGGCTCACCAAATCTATTCCTCACCTCAAGGCGCCCAAATGAGAATGGCAAATCATCGAAGCCACTATCAAATGGCGGACTCGCCTTGAAAGACAAGAATATTGCCACAACAACATCATCACCATCCGAAGCAAATGACAGGCCCCGCCTCGAGAAAATATAGTCATTCCGATACGAATCACTGCCACGCCTCTCAACCTTCCTAAATCTCCAGTCTTTACAAAAATCATCAGCAAGAATAGCAGATGATTTGCAACCCAGATACTTCGACACAGAAACAATAGAATACTTCATAAATTTACCAACCCAAAATGACTATCCCGAACAAAGACATCTCTAGCTTTCGCCGAACCTAAATAAGTATGCCGCAGGTAGCCCGGATAAGGCACAGCCGCATCCGGGGTTATCTCGAGCATTAACCTAACCTGGTCGAGATACCCCACCCGCCCCGGATGCGCCGCTGGCTTATCCGAGCTACACGCGGTTAAAACCTTGGTGGACGCAGCCTGGTGCCTTGCCACCTACCCCCACATCATACCGCCGCACCATGACAAAAGGGCAAGTCCGCAGGCTTGCCCTTCTTGTTACCACTGCACAGCTGCCGTGCAGCCGATATGGCGGCCAACGCTGTCGCGACGGCACGCTGGTGGGCACGGCCGTTGGCCTTTGCCCACCCTACCACGCCAACGTTGGCCGCAGGCCCGTTACAGCGTGCCCACCAGCAGCAGTGCGCCCGAGGCGGCGATGGCGGCGCCTAGCGCGCGCAGCAGCATGGCGCTGCGCAGCGTGCCCTGGCCGACTGCCACCCCAGCAATGTGCAGCAGCGCGCTGGCCAGCATGAAGCCGGCGGCGTAGGCGGCGCCGCTGGCGTCGGCCCGCATTTCCTGGCCGTGGGCCACGCCGTGGTACAGCGCAAAGGCAGCGATGGCGGCCATGGCCAACAGGCGTGGCGGGCGGGCCAGCGCGGCCACCAGCAGGCCGCTAAGCAATACCGATAGTGCGATGCCGCTTTCCAGCCACGGCAGCGCCACGCCGGCTACGCCCAGCGCCGCGCCGGCGGCCAGCATCAGCACGAACAGCACCGGGCCTTGCCAGCGCGCGTGGCCGCCCAGCTGCGCCGACCACAGGCCGACGGCGAACATGGCCAGCAGGTGGTCCAGGCCGGAGAACGGGTGGCCAAAGCCGTGGGCAAAACCGTCGGCACCGTGACCGGTGTGGGCCTGCGCCAGGTTGGCCGCCGCGGCCAGCAGGATAAATAGCAGGGGTTTACGCATGGTGAGCTCCTTCGGCATTCAGGGTGAGCATGCCTTTTTCTTCGATGAAACGGATGATGTCGGCCAGGCCGTGGCCGCTTTTGAGGTTGGAGAAAATGAACGGCCGCTCGCCGCGCATCTTGCTGGCGTCGCGATCCATCACCTCCAGCGAGGCGCCTACCAGCGGCGCCAGGTCGATCTTGTTGATCACCAGCAGGTCGCTTTTGCAGATGCCAGGGCCGCCTTTGCGCGGGATTTTGTCGCCGGCGGACACGTCGATTACGTACAGCGTCAGGTCGGATAGCTCGGGGCTGAAGGTAGCGGCCAGGTTGTCGCCGCCGCTTTCGATGAAGATGACGTCGAGGCCGGGGTGGCGGGCATTCAGCCGCGCCACGGCTTCCAGGTTGATGGAGGCGTCTTCGCGGATGGCGGTGTGCGGGCAGCCGCCGGTTTCCACGCCGATGATGCGGTCTGGCGCCAGCGCTTCGTTGCGCACCAGAAACTGGGCGTCTTCCTGGGTGTAGATGTCGTTGGTGACCGCGGCCACGTTGTATTTGTCGCGCAGCGCCGTGCACAGCGCCCAGGTAAGGTGGGTCTTGCCGGAGCCCACCGGGCCGCCGATGCCGACGCGTAATGCTGCCTGTTTCATGCTGTGTCCTCTTTTGATCAAGACCGGAACAACCGGCTGTATTGGGTTTCGTGTTTCTGCGCCACCCAGGCGTACAGGGGGGCGAAATTGCTGATGTCGTCTTCCGGCAGCTGCCAGGCACGGGCGGCGGCGGTAGCCAGCTCGGGCAGCAGGCTGGAGATCAGGCGCTGGCCGGCGCTCTGCCCCATCGGCATGGCTTTCATCAGCACCATGATCTGGTTTTCCAGCCAGCCCCACAGCCAGGCTTCCAGCGCCTGCTCTCCCGGCAATTGCAGGCAGCGGGCGGCCAGCGCCCAGGCTACCGGCAGGCTCAGCGCCTCGCCGGCCGGCCACAGCGCAGCGTCGCCGCCTTCGGGCAGGCCCAGCAGCAGCTGGCGTAGCGAGTAGCCCATCTGCGTGCTTTCCAGTACCTGCTCGCGGCTATCGCGGCTAGCCAGCAGCTGCGCGTTAAGGCGCTGCAACGCGGCCACGTCGCCGCTTGCTGCCGCGCGGCAGCAGGCAGCCAGCACCGCGCCGTCAAACTGCGCCATCGGGCCGGCCAGCAGGTCGGCCAGCCAGTGCCGCGCCGTGGCTTCGTCGTGTACCAGGCCCAGGTCGAGCGCGGTTTCCATACCCTGCGAGTAGCTGTAGCCGCCAATGGGCAAGCCGGGGCTGGCCAGGCGCAGCAGTTGCAGGCGGGTGGCGGTGCCGCTCATGGCTGGCCCCCGAACTGGTGGATTTTCGGCGCGTAGTGGAACGCCGCTTCCTGGCCGTGCGAATGGTGATGGCCGCCACCGTAGGCGCCGTGCTCCGGCGAGAAGCCTGCGGCCAACCTTTCCACCTGCAGGCCCATCTGCTGCAGCATGTCGGCCAGCACCTCGTCCTGCAGCAGGCGCAGCCAGCCGGCGCCGACTTCCACTTTCACGTGGCGGTTACCCAGGTGGTAGGCCGCGCGCGCCAGCGTTACCGCGTCGGGGCAGGCCACGTGCAGCAGCGGCTCGGCGGCGGCTACCACGCGCACGCAGCGGCCGTCGTCGGCCTGCAGCAGGTCGCCATCGCGCAGCGGCGGGCTGCCCGGCGGCAGCATCACGCCCACCTCTTCGCCGGCGGCGCTGCGGGTAAGCAGCCGCGTCTTGCAGCGGCGGTCGAAATCCAGCACCAGCTCATCGGCTGGCTGGCCGCCGCTGGCGTGTTGTCGCAATACCAGCATGCTGGGCTCCTAGAAAAGAAAGTAGCGCTGCGCCATCGGCAGCACACTGGCCGGCTCGCACCACAGCAGTTCGCCGTCGGCTCGTACCTGGTAGTTTTGCGGGTCCACCTCGATCACCGGCAGGTAATCGTTGTGGATCAGGTCGGTTTTCTGCACGCTGCGGCAACCTTGCACCGCCACCAGCCGCTTCTTCAGCCCCAGCGCCTCGCCCACGCCGGCGGCCAGCGCCGCCTGCGACACAAAAGTAACGCTGCCGGCGGCAATGGCGCCGCCGTAGGCGCCGAACATCGGCCGGTAATGCACCGGCTGCGGCGTGGGGATGCTGGCGTTGGCGTCGCCCATCGCGGCGGCGGCGATGATGCCGCCCTTCAGGATCAGGCTGGGCTTCACGCCAAAGAACGCCGGCCGCCAGATCACCAGGTCGGCCAGCTTGCCCACCTCCACACTGCCCACCTCGTGGGCAATGCCGTGGGTGATGGCCGGGTTGATGGTGTACTTGGCCAGGTAGCGCTTGATGCGGGCGTTGTCGTTGCCGAGGCCGTCACCCGGCAACGGGCCGCGTTGCTGCTTCATTTTGTCGGCGGTTTGCCAGCAGCGCAGGATGGTTTCGCCCACGCGGCCCATGGCCTGGCTGTCGGACGACATCATGGCGAAGGCGCCCAGGTCGTGCAGGATGTCCTCGGCGGCGATGGTTTCGCGGCGGATGCGGCTTTCGGCAAAGGCCACGTCTTCGGCGATGGCCGGGTCCAGGTGATGGCACACCATCAGCATGTCCAGGTGCTCGTCGATGGTGTTGACGGTAAACGGCCGCGTCGGGTTGGTGGAGCTGGGCAGTACGTTACGTTGGCCGCAGGCCTTGATGATGTCCGGCGCGTGGCCGCCGCCGGCGCCTTCGGTATGGTAGGTGTGGATGGTGCGGCCCTTGAACGCGGCC
Source organism: Vogesella aquatica (assembly GCF_028548455.1). Taxonomy (GTDB): domain Bacteria; phylum Pseudomonadota; class Gammaproteobacteria; order Burkholderiales; family Chromobacteriaceae; genus Vogesella; species Vogesella aquatica. The sequence continues at coordinate 300,588 of NZ_JAQQLF010000002.1, read as the reverse complement.
AACGTAGCCTCGATAAAGCCGCCTTCGTTCAGCGTGTCGGTGTGGATGGCCACCTGCACGTCCATCTCGTCGGCCACGCTCAGGCAGTTGTCGATGGCGGCCGGTGTGGTACCCCAGTCTTCGTGCAGCTTCAGGCCGATGGCGCCAGCGCGTACCTGTTCGCGCAGCGGCTCCGGCAGGCTGGCGTTGCCCTTGCCGGTAAAGCCCAGGTTCATCGGAAACGCCTCGGCGGCTTTCAGCATCTGCGCCATATGCCACGGCCCCGGCGTGCAGGTGGTGGCGTTGGTGCCGGTGGCCGGGCCGGTGCCGCCGCCTATCATGGTGGTGACGCCGGACATCAGCGCTTCGTCGATCTGCTGCGGGCAGATGAAGTGGATATGGGTGTCGATGCCGCCGGCGGTGACGATCATGCCTTCGGCGGCGATGATCTCGGTGGATGCGCCGATCACGATGTCCACACCGGGCTGGATGTCGGGGTTGCCGGCCTTGCCGATGGCGGCGATGCGGCCGTTTTTCAGCGCAATATCGGCCTTCACAATGCCCCAGTGATCCAGGATCAGCGCGTTGGTCAGCACCGTGTCGGCCACCTCGGCCGCCAGCGCCTGGCTCTGGCCCATGCCGTCGCGGATAACCTTGCCGCCGCCGAATTTCACCTCTTCTCCGTACACGGTGTAATCGCGCTCCACCTCGGCCAGCAAGCCGGTGTCGGCCAGCCGCACGCGGTCGCCGGTGGTGGGGCCGAACATCTCGGCGTATGCCTGTCTGCTGATTTTCATAATGCCCCCATCACCTTGCCCTGAAAGCCGTACACGCGGCGCAACCCCGCCAGCGCCACCAGCTCGACGGTGCGCGTCTGGCCCGGCTCGAAACGCACGGCGGTGCCGGCCGCGATGTTCAGCCGGAAGCCGCGCGCCACATCGCGGTCGAACAGCAGCGCGTTATTGACCTCGGCAAAGTGGTAGTGCGAGCCCACCTGTACCGGGCGGTCGCCACTATTGGAAACCGGCAGCGTCAGCGTGGCGCGGCCAACGTTGAGTTCGATCTCGCCGTCGGCGGCGAGTGTTTCCCCTGGAATCATGGCGGCTCCTAAACGATGGGTTGATGCACGGTCACCAGCTTGGTGCCGTCGGGAAAGGTGGCTTCTACCTGGATATCCGGAATCATCTCTGCCACGCCGTCCATCACGTCGTGGCGGGTCAGCAGCGTGGTGCCGTAGTGCATCAGCGCGGCCACGCTCTGGCCGTCGCGCGCCCCTTCCATGATGGCGGCGCTGATGAAGGCTACCGCCTCGGGGTAGTTCAGCTTCAGGCCGCGCGCACGGCGGCGTTCGGCCAGCAAGGCGGCGGTAAAGATCAGCAGCTTGTCCTTCTCGCGGGGGGTCAGTTCCATGGTTGTATTGCCTCGGTATCAGGTAGCCCAGATGCGCGGTGCGTGCGCCGGGCGGCCGTGGGTAAAGGGGTGGATCAGGTGGCGGGCGGCGCGCAGCCAGGCCAGCGCCGCCTCGGCACCGTCGCCGACAAAACGCGCCAGCCAGATGTCGTCCAGCTGGCTGGCGGCGGCGCAGCCGGCCACTGGCAGCGCCAGTACCGCGTCGTGCAGCGCGGGCGGCAGCGCCGGCCCGGCCCACAGCAGCGTGGCCACCACGCTGTGGCCGCCCAGGCCCACCGGCGACTGCAGCAGGTGGCTGTCGGCCGGCAGCACGGTGCGCTCGCTGTAGATCAAGCGGCCGTCGCGGTAGATGTCGGCCTGCTGCCGCCAGCAGCCACGGCGGTACAAAAGGTTGGCCGCAGGGCGGCCCAGGCACACCACGTCGCCCCACAGCAGGCGGGCGTCGCCGGCCAGCTGGGCGCAGCTGGCAAAGCGCACGTCGGCGCCATCGAACAGGATGGTTTCCTGCGGCAGCCACGCCAGTACGCTGCCGGCAGCCTGGCGGATGCTGATGTGCTGCCGCGCCTGGCGGCCAAAGCCGTCGTACCACTTGGCGGCGCCGGGGCTGGTGAGCAGTACCTCGCTGCCGGCCTGCAGCGCGATGTCCAGCGTCAGGCTATCGCCGCCGGCCACGCCGCCCGGCGGGTGCACGATGATGTGCTCGCAGCTGCCGTCGGCACCGATAAAGTGCTTCTGCACCCGTAACGGGCCGCTGTGGCGGCGCAGCACCGGAACGGTGCGGGCGCCGTCGCGGGCGTAAGCCAGCTGCAGGCTGGCAGGCCAGCCTTGCAGCAGGGACGGGGGAAGCAGAGCGGCAACAGCGTCGGGTTTCATCGGGCAGGCAGGGGGAAAGTCGGTTCGATAGCGGTATTGCAAGCCCCGTGCCAGTGCATGACACGGGGCCGCTTAGGCCAGCAGTGCGGCTAGATCGCCAGTAATTCGCGCACGCCGTCCTGCGGCATGGCCTTGCCCTGCCCGGCCTTGATCACCTCGCCGCGCGACATCACCACGTAGCGGTCGGCCAGCGCTTCAGCAAAGTCGTAGTACTGCTCTACCAGCAAGATGGCCATGTCGCCGCGTGCGGCCAACCTTTTGATCACGGCGCCGATGTCCTTGATGATGGACGGCTGGATGCCCTCGGTCGGCTCGTCCAGGATCAGCAGGCTGGGCTGGCTAACCAGCGCGCGGCCGATGGCCAGCTGTTGCTGCTGGCCGCCGGACAGGTCGCCGCCGCGGCGGTGTTTCATGTCGTGCAGCACCGGAAACATCTCGTACACGCTGGCCGGAATCTCGCGCCCCTGGCGGCCGCCAAAGCGCGCCAGCCCCATCTTCAGGTTTTCTTCCACCGTCAGCCGGGCAAAGATCTCGCGCCCCTGCGGCACGTAGGCCATGCCGCGCGCCACGCGCTGGTGCGGGGCCAGGCGCTGGATGTCCTCGCCCTGCCACGCTACCGCGCCGCTCTTGGCGGCGATCTGCCCCATCAGGCAGCGCAGCAGCGTGCTCTTGCCCACGCCATTGCGGCCCAGGATGCAGGTCACCTCGCCCACCGGCGCCTCGAACGCCACGTCGCGCAGGATGTGGCTACCGCCGTAAAACTGGTTGAGTTTGTCCACTTTCAGCATGATTCAGCGCCCCAGATACACTTCGATTACCCGCTCGTCGGCCTGCACCTGCGCCAGGCTGCCCTCGGCCAGCACGCTGCCTTCGGCCAGTACCGTCACCTTCTGCGCAATGCTGCCGACAAAGTCCATGTCGTGCTCCACCACCATCAACGAGTGCTTGCCTTTCAGCGTCAGCAGCAGCTCGGCGGTTTTTTCGGTTTCGGCGTCGGTCATGCCGGCTACCGGCTCGTCCAACAGCAACAGTTGCGGCTCCTGCGCCAGCAGCATGCCGATTTCCAGCCACTGCTTCTGGCCGTGCGACAGCAGGCCGGCCTGGCGCTGGTGCTGCTCGGTGAGGCGGATGGTGGCCAGCAGCTCGCCGATGCGGTCGCGCTGCGCACCGGTGAGCCGCGAGCGCAGGCTGGCCCACACCGACTTGTTGCCGGCCAGCGCCAGCGCCAGGTTGTCGTGCACGCTCATCGCCTCGAACACGGTGGGCTTCTGGAACTTGCGACCGATGCCCAGCTGGGCGATTTCCGGCTCGGTATGGCGGGTGAGGTCGATGGTCTGGCCAAAGAACACGCTGCCGCTATCGGGGCGGGTCTTGCCGGTGATGACGTCCATCATGGTGGTCTTGCCGGCGCCGTTGGGGCCGATGATGCAGCGCAGCTCGCCCACGCCGATGTCCAGCGTCAGTTTGTTCAGCGCGCGGAAGCCGTCAAAGCTGACGGTGACGTCGTCCAGGTACAGGATGGCGCCGTGGCGGGTATCCAGCTTGCCGTCCACCGGGTGCGCCAGGCCACGGGCCTCGCCTTCCCAGTTTTCACGCTGGCTTTGGGTAGTGGATGCGGCCGACATTAGCGGTCCCCTTTCTTGCGCAGCAGGCCCAGCACGCCGTTGGGCAGCAGCAGCGTGGCGGCGATAAACAGGAAGCCCAGGAAAAACAGCCAGTATTCGGGAAACGCCACCGTGAACCAGCTCTTGGCACCGTTGACGATGGCGGCGCCCAGCACCGGGCCGATCAGCGTGCCGCGGCCGCCCAGCGCCACCCAGATGGCGATTTCGATGGAGTTGCCCGGCGACATTTCGCTGGGGTTGATGATGCCCACCTGCGGCACGTACAAGGCACCGGCCAGCGCGCACAGCACCGCCGACAGCACCCAGATCGCCAGCTTGTAGTACAGCGGGTTGTAGCCGCAGAACATCAGCCGGCTTTCGGCGTCGCGGATGGCGGTGAGGATGCGGCCGAACTTGCTGTGCACCAGCCAGAACGCGCCCCACAAGGCCAGCGCCAGCAACAGCACGGTGGCGGCAAACAGCACAGCGCGGGTGGCCGGCTCGGCAATGCCGAAACCGAGGATGCGCTTGAAGTCGGTAAAGCCGTTGTTGCCGCCAAAGCCGGTTTCGTTGCGGAAGAACAGCAACATGGCGGCAAAGGTCAGCGCCTGGGTCATGATGGAGAAGTACACGCCCTTGATGCGCGAGCGGAACGCCAGCCAGCCGAATACCAGCGCCAGCAGGCCCGGCACCAGCACGATCACCAGCAGCGCCCAGGCAAAATGCTCGCTGCCTTGCCAGAACCACGGCAGGGTTTTCCAGTCCAGAAACACCATGAAATCGGGCAGGTCGCTCTGGTAATTGCCGTCGCGGCCGATCTGGCGCATCAGGTACATGCCCATGCCGTAGCCGCCCAGCGCAAAGAACAGTCCATGGCCCAGGCTGAGCAGGCCGGTATAGCCCCACACCAGGTCCATCGCCAGCGCCACGATGGCGTAGCACAGGATCTTGCCGGTAAGGGTGAGCGTGTACGCCGACACGTGCAGCGCGTGGCCCTCCGGCAGCGCCCAGTGCCCCAGCGGTAGCAGCATCAGCAGGGCCAGCAACAGGCCCAGGCCCAGCGTGGTGGCTCGCGGCCCGGCCGCTGCGGCCAACTTGAGAGAGTAAGGTTGTGACATGGCAGGCCTCAGTCGAGCACGCGGCCCTTCAGGGCAAACAAGCCCTGCGGACGCTTCTGGATAAACAGGATGATGAACACCAGGATCAGGATCTTGGCCAGCACGGCACCCAGCGACGGCTCGATCACCTTGGCCAGCATGCCCAGACCCAGCGCACCGGCCACGGTACCGGCCAGCTGCCCTACCCCACCCAGCACCACCACCATGAAGCTGTCGATGATGTAACCCTGGCCCAGGTCCGGCCCCACGTTACCGATCTGGCTTAGCGCCACGCCGCCCAGCCCGGCAATGCCGGAACCCAGGCCAAAGGCCAGCATGTCCACGCGGCCGGTGGGCACGCCCACGCTGTCGGCCATGCGGCGGTTCTGGGTAACGGCGCGCACGAACAGGCCCAGCCGGGTGCGATTGAGCAGCAGCCAGGTCAGCACCAGTACCGCGCCGACAAAGGCGATGATGGCCAGCCGGTTGTACGGCAGCGTCAGCGTGGTGGACAGCGCAATGCCGCCGGACAGCCACGCCGGGTTGGCCACCTCCACGTTTTGCGCGCCAAAGGCCACGCGTACCGCCTGCATCAGCATCAGGCTGATACCCCAGGTGGCGAGCAGCGTTTCCAGCGGGCGGCCGTACAGGTGGCGGATCACCAGCCGCTCCAGCGCCATGCCGATGATGGCGGTGACCACAAACGCTGCCGGCAGCGCAGCCAGCAGGTAGTAATCGAACGCGGCAGGCCACTGGCTGCGGAACAGGTTCTGTATCAGCCAGGTGGTGTAGGCACCCAGCATCAGCATTTCGCCGTGCGCCATATTGATGACACCCAGCAGGCCGTAGGTAATGGCCAGACCCAATGCGGCCAACAGCAGGATGGAGCCCAGGCTGATACCGCTGAACAGGTGGCCGACGAGGTTGTAGCCAAACTGCGTGGCCTTGATGCTGGCGATGGCTTCGTCGGCAGCGCGGCGTATGTCGGCATTTTCTTGCGGGTTGTCCGCCAGCGGTTGCAGCAGGGTCAACAGGCCGGGATCGCTGGCTTCGCCCAGCACGGCGATGGCGGCCAGCTTGTCGGTAGTAGACGGCCCGGCCAGCTGTAGCGTGGCGGCAGCCAGGCGCAGCGCGTCGCGCACGCTGTCGTCCGGTTCGACTTGCAGCCGCTTTTGCAGCAGCGGCAACAGCGCAGGGTTGGCCGCATCCTGTATGGCCTTGACGGCATTCAGCCGGCCGCCGCTATCCAGCGCGTTCAGCCCGCTAGCGGCGTGGAAGGTTTGCAGCGCGCTGCGCACGCTGTTATTCAGCGGCACGCTGTCGGTGCCATCGGGCACGCTGTCTACCGGCTGGCCGCTATCGGCGTCCAGCCATAGCGCGCCTTGCTGCACAAAGAAGCGGGTAGCGTCCGGGTCGGCCAGCAGGCGGCCTTCTTCCAGCGCGGCCACCGCGGCGCTACGGGCGGCATCCGGCTTGGCTGCCCAGCCGGCAATCAGCTCCGCGCGGGTGGCCGGGTCGGCCGCGGCCAGCTCGGCAGCGGGGCTGGCGGCAAAAGCCGGTGCCCACAGCAGGCTGCATGCCAGTATGGCGATCAGGTGCTTGAGCTTGTTCATGGTGGGGTCCTTGCAAAAAAACGGGCTGCTCAGGGCAGCCCGGGAAATACCGCTGGCTTGCTAGCGGCCGCCGCAGCGGCGACCGGGCAGCGCCGGCGGCGATCAGGACTTGGTTTTCACCGGGGTGTCCGGCTTCTTGTCGTTGCCAGGGATATACGGGCTCCACGGCTGGGCGCGGATCGGGCCTTTGGTTTTCCACACCACCGAGAATTGGCCGTTCGGCTGTACTTCGCCGATCATCACCGGCTTGTGCAGGTGGTGGTTTTTCTCGTCCATCTTCAGCGTGTAGCCGGACGGCGCCTTGAAGCTGATGCCGGCCATGGCCTTGCTGACGGCGGCCACATCCGTGGTGCCGGCTTTCTTCACCGCCTCGGCCCACATATTGATGCCCACGTAGGTGGCTTCCATCGGGTCGTTGGTCACCAGCTTGTCGGCGCCGCTCATGCCTTTCTTGGCGGCCCAGGTCTTGTAGGCGGCGATCCACTGGCTGTTGACCGGGTTCTTCACGCTCATGAAGTAGTTCCAGGCGGCCAGGTGGCCCAGCAGTGGCTTGGTGTCGATGCCTTTCAGCTCTTCTTCACCCACCGAGAACGCCACCACCGGTACGTCGGTGGCTTTCAGGCCCTGGTTGCCCAGCTCTTTGTAGAACGGCACGTTGGAGTCGCCGTTGATGGTGGAGATAACGGCCGTCTTGCCGCCGGCGGCAAACTTCTTGATGTTGCCGACGATGGTCTGGTAATCGCTGTGGCCGAACGGGGTGTACACCTCCTGGATGTCGCTATCCTTCACGCCTTTGGATTTCAGGAAAGCCCGCAGGATCTTGTTGGTGGTACGCGGATAAACGTAGTCGGTACCCAGCAGGAAATAGCGCTTGGCCGCGCCGCCTTCCTTGCTCATCAGGTATTCCACCGCCGGGATGGCTTGCTGGTTCGGCGCGGCACCGGTGTAGAACACATTGGGCGACAGCTCTTCACCCTCGTACTGCACCGGGTAGAACAGCAGGCCGTTCAGCTCTTCGTATACCGGCAGTACCGACTTGCGCGATACCGAGGTCCAACAGCCGAAGGTGACGGCCACCTTGTCGCGGGTCAGCAGCTGGCGCGCTTTTTCGGCAAACAGCGGCCAGTTGGACGCCGGGTCTACCACCACCGGCTCCAGCTTCTTGCCCAGCACGCCGCCCTTGGCGTTGATTTCGTCGATGGCAAACAGTGCCATGTCCTTGAGCGAGGTTTCCGAAATGGCCATGGTGCCGGACAGTGAGTGCAGCACCCCCACCTTGATGGTGTCGGCAGCATGGGCCTGGGCGCTGAAACCGGCCGCCAGCAGCGACAGGGTAATGACAGAAGACTTCAGAACGAGACGGCGAGTGGTCATGGCAAAGCTCCCTGATGGACAGTTGGTTTTGTTGCAGTGCAGGGCCAGATTACGGTGCCACCCGTTAAGCAGGAATACGTCAAATAGCGTACACGCTGCAATGCAGCATGAAACCATGACCACCGGGCTGTCACGTGTGCGCCACATGGCACCAACCCGCCAGAAAATCTATAAATATTTGTTTTTAAAGAAACTATCCAACACTGCATCATCCAACAGAAATGCGACTGCAGACAGGCATAAAGGGGACATCATGCATACCATTTTGGTGATAGCAGGCGGTGTGGTTTTACTACTGTGCGGCCAACTACTGGCCCGCTTTACCGGTATTACCAGCCAGGCGCAAGCGGCCTTGTATTTTGTGCCGCTATGGCTACTGATCGCTGCCAGCAATATGTGGGCGGGGGTACAGAGCGCCGGCTACAGCGTGATGGCGGAGCTACCCATTTTCCTGCTGGTTTTTACCGTGCCCGCCCTGCTGGCGCTGGCACTATGGCGCCAGCTGCGTTACTGAGCCGCCATGCACAGTGAACCGGACACCCCTCGCACAGCTTAGTTGGCCAAGCAAAAGCCCCCTGCTACTGAGGGGGCTTTGCTTTGGTAGCCGGATAGGCTGGCCAGACGGTGACATGGCGGCCCACCCTGGGGCAGTGGGGCAAGCGCTTTCACAATACCCGCGGCGGCATCAGCAACACCATTTTGCCGCCTGCCTGCCTGCCTGCGCTCGCCAAGACGATGCGCCGCTGCCGCATCGGCCATGGGCAAGGTACGGGCTACTTCTACCCTGAGCTGACGTGCCAGCAGCCAGGCCAGTACACTGCCGCGCGGCCGGGTGCAGACAAAGCCGGCACGCACCCCGGCCTGCTGCGCACGCGCCGGCGAAGGCACCGTACTGGTAGCCAGCAACACCCCGCCAGCCCGCAGGGTGCACCAGGAGGCGTCCTGTACCTCGCCACCTATGGTATCCAGCACCACGTCCATGCCGCGCCATGGCAGGCCGGAACAGCCATCGCGATAATCCAGCACCTCATCGGCCCCCAAAGCCTGTACACGTGCGGCGCGGTTTGCACTGGCCATCGCCACGACATAGGCACCCAGCTGCTTGGCCAGCTGCACCGCCACCCCGCCCACCGCCCCCGCAGCACCGTGTATCAGGACACGGTTGCCGGGCTGCAGCTGTGCCATATCCACCAGCGCGGTCCAGGCTGCCTGCCCGGGGGTAGGCAGCGCAGCGGCATCGACAAACGATAGCCCGGGCGGAATACGCGCTGCCTGTGTGGCAGGTAGCGCCACATATTCGGCGTAGGTGCCGTACCGGGCCGGTTCGGCGTAAAAACACACACGGTCTTCCAGCACGAAACCCTGCACCCCGCCGCCTAGCGCGATCACGATACCGGCAGCATCCCGCCCCGGAGTACCGGGCAAAAGCAGCGCGCGCGTACCGGCTATGGCACCGGCGCGCAGCTTCCAGTCCAGCGGGTTGATGCCGGCAGCCACCACGCGGACCAGCAGGTCGCCGGGGCCACAGTCCGGTATGGGGACGTCGTCCAGCTGCATGACCTCGGGGCCACCATACGTAAAGAAGCGTATCGCTTTCACATCACCTCCCACCGCGGTCAGCAATAAATAGCCAGTGTGGGCGAAAGCGCAGCTGGTGTTTAAAGAACAAAGTCATACGGCTTATTGCCACAGGAACGGAAAGAGGCTGTTTCACCACACTCCCTCGCCGGGCAAGATAGCCCTGCTGGCAGGCACAGGCAGCGATCAGCGGCCTCCCCAAGGCAACGTGTGCCTGCGGCTAGCCCGTCACCTTGCATTTCAGCAATGAAGGTGCCTGAGTTCATGCCTGCCAGGGGGTACAAAACACGGCATGGCACACGGCAAATGCGTGCACGCAGGCTGCAGCACCATGCTAAGCCGCACTGCCGCGCAGCTTGCCCAGCGCCAGGCTGGCCGCAGCGGTGCGCGTTTCTACCGCCAGCTTGTCGAATACGTGCTCCAGGTGTTTGTTTACCGTGCGCGGGCTCATATCCAGGATATCGGCGATATCGCGGTTGGTCTTGCCCAGGCTAAGCCAGTGCAACACCTCGGCCTCGCGCTGGGTCAGGCGAAATGCCCCCATCAGCGTCTGGATGCTGGCTTCGTCGTTTTCTTCGCGCAGCACCACCAGCCACTCTTCGTCGCCGGTCTGGTCGTGAAAGCTGGCCAGCAGCCGCCGCCCTTGCTGTGCCAGCAACAGGGCCGGCTGCTCGGTGCCGGCCAGCCTGGCGGCCTGCGCCGCCTGGGTCCAGGCCAGTAACGCCGGCGGGGCCTGGTCGCCCGCGCCAAAATAATGCTCGATCAAGCGCCGGGCCAGTGCGGTTTGCCACACCAGCCTGCCACTACGCGCGGCAATAGCCACCGTGGCCTGGCCAAAGGCATCCAGTGCGCTGCTGGCCTGCGTCATCTGGCGTGCGTTCTGGATATGGGCGGCGATGCGCACCAGCACCTCGGGCGGGCGCAGCGGCTTGGTGACATAGTCGGCGCCGCCGGCGGCAAAGGCGGCCACCACGTGCTCGCTTTCGGTCAGCCCGGTCATGAACACAATGGGGATGGCACGGGTGGCAAAGGCAGCTTTCAGCCGGCGAGCTACCTCGAAACCATCCAGCCCCGGCATCACGGCGTCCAGCAGGATGACATCGGGCAAGGACAGCCGCGCACGCTGCAAGGCAGCCTCGCCATCGGTAGCCACCAGTACGGTGTAGCCGGCGTCGTCCAGGGCGTCGTGCAGCAGGGTGAGGTTGTCCGGCTGGTCGTCTACGATCAGCACCACGTGCTGCATATGCGGGGTCGTCATGCTTTATTCTCCGGCTGCAAACCGTGGTGCAGCAGCTCGCGCAGGGCTTCAAACTGGAACTGGCGCACGTGCTCGCCGGCCACACGGGCAAACTCGGTATACGCGGTGTCCAGTGCGGCCAACCTGGCCAGCTCGCTACGCAAGCCACGCACATAGCCCAGCTCTACTGCCTCCAGCAGGCCGGCCAGCTCGGCGGCCGGGGGCAACACCAGCTCGTGTACGGCAGGCGGCGGCACCGCCGGCGCGGCGGCGGGCTGGCCAATGACCCACGCCAGCCCCAGCTTGTGCCCTATCCAGTCCAGCAGCTCTTCCACGCGTATCGGTTTAAGGATGAAATCTTCGCTGGCAATGCCGGCGTCGTTGTCCTGCCCCTTGTCAAAAGCATTGGCAGAAATCACGGCCAACTGTGCGGTACAGCCGCTCTGGCGCAGGCGACGCAGCGTTTCCCAGCCGTCTATGCCCGGCATGGCCAGGTCCATGAACACCAGATGCGGCTGGAAGCGGCCAACCATGGCCAGGCAGTCGTAGCCGCTGGCTGCCTGTGCCACCTCAAAGCCCAGCCCCTCCAGCACGCTGGCCAGCATTTCACGGTCGATGGCTTCGTTGTCCACCAGCAGGATGCGCTGGCGCACGCCCACGTACCCCACCCGGTTGCGCCGCGGCAGCTCGCGCTCGGCCAGCACCGCGTGCACGTACGGCAAAAACAGGCGCACGGTGAAGTGGCTGCCCTGCCCCGGCGTGCTGCGCACGGTAAGCTCGCCGCCCATCAGGTCGGTGAGCATCTTGCTGATAGTCAGCCCCAGGCCGTTACCGCCGGCGCCGCTGCTGCTACCCCGCTCGAACGGCTCGAAAATGCGCAGCAGTTCCCCCTCGGCAATACCCGGCCCGCTGTCAATCACCTCGAAAGTGGCCATTTCGCCACGGTATTGCAGGGCAAAGCGCACGCTGCCACGGCGGGTAAACTTCACCGCATTACCCAGCAGGTTGATGAGGATCTGGCGTAGGCGTTTTTCATCGGCGCGCACCACCTGTGGCAGGTGGGCGGCGGGTTCATAATGAAAATCCAGCCCCTTGTTACGCGCTTGCAGCTCGAACATGGCCACCAGCTGGCTGAGAAACGCATCGAAATCCATGGCGCGGGTGGCCAGCTGCAGCTTGCCGCTTTCGATACGGGCAATATCCATGCTGCCTTCGATCACCGATAGCAGGTGGTCGCCGCTGCGGCGTATCACCTCGATGGCCTGGCGGCGCGACGGCGGGATCTCGGCGTCGCCATCCAGAATCTGCGCATAGCCCAGAATGCTGTTCAACGGGGTGCGCAGCTCGTGGCTGATGGCCGACACGTAGCGGCTCTTGGCCTGGTTGGCTTGCTCGGCCGCCTCGCGCGCGCGCTTGAGCTGCTCGTCGGTAAGCCGGTGCGACTCGATTTCGGCCAGCAAGCGCGCCGTCTGGCGGTTGGACTCCAGCTGCGCCACCTCGCGGCTTTGGGCAGTGAGTACCATCCACCACGCCACCACACCGCTCACCAGCAGCAGCACGGCAAACAGCCGCCAGAACAGCTGTGGCAGCCAGACTGCATAGCCGCCTTGCAGCGCGCCCTGCCATTCGATGTAGTACAGCAAGCCCAGTATCAGCAGCAGCACGCTGCCTATGCAGGTCATCAGCAGCAGATAATGCCCCAGCCCGTACGCCAGATACGGCTGCAAGGCACGCGGCAACAGGTAATGCAATAGTGCCGACCACTGTGCGGCCAACCTTGCCTGCGGCTTGCAGGCATCGCCACAGCGCACGTCCAGCGTGCAGCACAGCGAGCAGATCATGCCCTGGTAGACCGGGCACGGCGCCATGTCTTCCGCTTCGTAATCTCGCTCGCATACCACGCAGCGGTACTGGCTGGCGCTGGCGACCAAGGTTGGCCGCGCGCTGTAGTAGCGCCCACCGGTGAGCCAGGCAATCAGCGGGGCGCTGACAAACGCCACGCTCATGGCCACAAAGGGGGCCAGCGGCTGCCAGTGCTCGCCAAACACGCCGACATGGGTGGCAATGGACAGCAAAGACGCCAGCGCCATGGCCCCGACGCCCACCGGGTTGATGTCGTACAGATAGCTGCGCTTGAACTCGATGCCCTTGGGGCTCAAGCCCAGCGGCTTGCTCACGACCAAGTCTGCCACCACGGCCATGATCCACGAGATGGCAATGTTGGCATACAGCCCCAGCACCTGCCCCAGCGCGTGGAACACTTCCAGCTCCATCAGCAGCAGGGCAATGGCCAGGTTGAACACTACCCACACCACGCGGCCAGGGTGGCTGTGGGTCAGGCGCGAAAAGAAGTTGGACCACGCCAGCGAGCCGGCGTAGGCATTGGTAACGTTGATTTTCAGCTGCGACACCAGCACGAACAGCGTGGTGGCGGCTACGGCCAGCGTGGTGTTGTCGAATACGTGGGCAAAGCCGATCAGATACATCTGGTTCGGGTCGACCGCACGCTCGGCCGCCACGCCGTTGCGCAGCGCCAGCCAGGCCAGCAGCGCGCCGCCCAGCATTTTCAGTACGCCAGGCAACACCCAGCCCGGCCCGCCTACCATGACCGCCAGCAGCCACTGCCTATGGTTGGCCGCGCTGCGTGGCGGCATGAAGCGCAAGTAGTCGGCCTGCTCGCCCATCTGGGTAATCAGTGCGATGCCCACCGTCAGCGCCGCACCAAACCGATGCAGGTCAAACGCCTGCGGTGCATGGCTTGCACCGGCGTAGCGCCACAGCCCGGCCAGCGCCTGCGGCTCGTGCCACAGCACAAAAACATAGGGCAATACCAGCAAACACAGCCACAGTGGCTGCGTCCATACCTGCAAGCGGCTGATGGCGGTGACCCCGTGCGTGACCAGTGGCAGCACCACCAGCGCGCATAGCAGGTAGCCCCACTGCGGCGGAATACCAAAGCCCAGCTCCAGCGCATAGGCCATGATGGCGGCTTCCAGCGCAAAAAAGATAAAGGTGAACGAGGCGTAAATCAGCGAGGTGATGGTAGAGCCGATATAGCCAAAGCCGGCACCACGGGTCAGCAAATCCATATCCACGCCATAGCGCGCGGCGTACAGGCTGATGGGCAGGCCGGCCAGAAAGATAATCAGGCCGGTAGCCAGAATAGCCAGGAACGCGTTCAGGAAACCCGCTTCCACCATCATGGTGGCCCCCACCGCCTCCAGCACCAGAAACGACGCCGCACCACCCGCAGCGGTGTGGGCCACCCGCCACGCCGACCAGCGCCGGAAACGCTGCGGGGTAAAGCGCAGCGCGTAGTCCTCCAGGGTTTCGCTGGCCACCCAGCGGTTATAGTCGCGGCGGACAGTCACCACGGCTTGCGGCGGGGTGTGGGTGGCATCGGTATGCGTGGTCATGCCTGTTTACTGGCAAGAAGCAGGCCAAGCCGGTGGCGCGACGCGGATTTTAAAAACGTGACAAAAAAAGCGCACCATTCACGGTGCGCTTGCGCCAGCTACCTGCTTGCGGCCAACCCTGCAGCCAACAGGTTCAGGCCATGGCCGACACATCCGGTTTGCAGCTGAAGGTCTGGGTCACGCTGCCGTCGGCGTCCACGCTCTCCAGCTTCACGTCAAAGCCCCATAGCCGGCTCACGTGCTTGAGCACCTCCTGCGCGCTCTGGCCTTCCAGCGGCTTGCGGTTGTGCATGCTGTGGCGCAGCGTGAGGCTGCGGTCGCCACGCAGGTTCACGTTCCATACCTGGATGTTCGGCTCGCGCGAGCCCAGGTTGTACTGCTCGGACAGCATCTGGCGGATGCGGCGGTAACCGCGCTCGTCGTGGATGGCGGCCACTTCCAGCTTGTCGTCACGGTCGTCGTCACGGATGGCAAACAGACGGAAATCGCGGATCAGCTTGGGCGACAGGTATTGCGAAATGAAGCTTTCGTCCTTGAAGTTCTTCATCGCAAACTCCAGCACCGGGCGCCATGGCGTGCCGGCGATATCGGGGAACCACTCGCGGTCTTCGTCGGTAGGTGCCTCGCAGATGCGCTTGATGTCCTGGTACATGGCAAAACCCAGCGCGTACGGGTTGATGCCGTTGTACCAGCGCGCGGTAACCGGCGGCTGGTACACCACATTGGTGTGGCTTTGCAGGAACTCCATCATGAAGCCGTCGGTCACCATGCCCTTCTCGTACAGCCGGTTCAGCAAGGTGTAGTGCCAGAAGGTAGCCCAGCCCTCGTTCATCACCTGGGTCTGGCGCTGCGGGTAGAAGTACTGCGCCACCTTGCGCACGATGCGGATGATCTCGCGCTGCCACGGCTCCAGCAGCGGCGCCGACTTTTCGATGAAGTACAGCAGGTTTTCCTGCGGCTCGGCCGGAAAGCGCGGCGCGGCCTTGGCGCTGTCGTCGCGCTCGCGGCGCGGGATGGTACGCCACAGGTCGTTGACCTGCGTCTGCAGGTAGGCTTCGCGCTCGTGCAGGCGGGCTTGCTCTTCCGCCAGCGACAGCTTTTGCGGCCGCTTGTAGCGGTCCACGCCGTAGTTCATCAGCGCATGGCAGCTGTCCAGCAGCTCTTCCACTGCATCAATGCCGTAGCGCTCTTCGCAGCGGCTGATGTACTGCCGGGCAAACACCAGGTAATCGATGATGGCGCTGGCGTCGGTCCAGGTGCGGAACAGGTAGTTGCCCTTGAAGAAGCTGTTGTGGCCGTAGGCGGCATGCGCGATCACCAGCGCCTGCATCGTCATGGAGTTTTCTTCCATCAGGTAGGCGATGCAGGGGTTGGAGTTGATCACGATTTCATACGCCAGCCCCATCTGGCCGCGCTTGTAGCTCTTTTCGGTGCTGACAAAGTGCTTGCCGAAGCTCCAGTGGTGGTAGTTCACCGGCATGCCTACCGACGAGTAGGCGTCCATCATCTGCTCGGCGGTGATCACCTCCAGCTGGTTGGGGTAGCAGTCCAGCTGGAACTCGTTCACCGCGATATCGCGGATGGCTTTGTCGTATTCGTCAATCAGGTCGAAGGTCCATTCGGACCCGGTGGAGATAGCTGTCATGATGCTGCCCTCCTGCTGCTGTGCCTGCGGCCAACCCTAGCGGGTGGCCGGCTGCCGCTTGAACAGTTCGCGGAAAACCGGATAGATATCAGCCGGCGAGCGGATTTTCTGCATGGCAAAGTGCTTGTGCTGCTCGGCCACGCGCAGGTACTCGTACCACAGGTTTTGCGGCTCGCCCTCGGTGATTTCGATGTACGCGTAGTACTGGCACCACGGCAGGATGTTTTCCTGCAGGATCTTGCCGCAGTTGGCCGAATCACTGTCCCAGTTATCCCCGTCGGACGCCTGGGCGGAATAGATGTTCCATTCGCTGTTGGCATAGCGTTTCTTCACGATATCGGCCATCAGGTTCAACGCCGACGACACCACGGTGCCACCCGACTCGCGCGAGTGGAAGAAGTCGTGCTCGTTCACTTCTACCGCGCTGGTGTGGTGGCGGATGAACACCACTTCGATCTTCTCGTAATTGCGCTGCAAGAACAGGTACAACAGGATGAAAAAGCGCTTGGCCATATCCTTCTTGCCCTCGTCCATGGAGCCGGACACGTCCATCAGGCAGAACATCACCGCCTTGCTGGTGGGTTTGGGCTGCTTGACGCGGTTGTTGTAGCGCAGGTCGAACGGGTCGATGAACGGGATGTGGTTGATCTTTTCGCGCAGCGCATGAATCTGGCGGCGGCGCTCGCGCACCTCAAGGCCGTTGTCGTCGTCCGACTCCAGCAGCGTGTCCAGGTCTTCTTCGGCTTCGCGCAGGCGCGCCAGCGTGGGCGCCGCCATGGCCACGCGCCGCGCCAAGGCGCCGCGCAGGCTGCGCACGATGCTGATATTGGCCGGCGTGCCGTCGTTGGTGTAGCCGGCGCGCACCGGTTTCATTTCCTCGATGCCCATCAGCTGGGTTTTCACCAGGTTGGGCAGCGCCAGGTCTTCGAAAAACACGTTCATGAATTCTTCGCGCGACAGCTGGAAGGCAAAATCGTCTTCGCCCTCGCCTTCGTTACTGGCTTTGCCACCACCGCCGCCACCTCCGCCGCCCTGCGGCCGCTTGATACGGTCGCCCTGCACGAACTCCTCGTTGCCAGGGTGCACGTGTTCGCCCACGCCGCCACGGCCGTGGTGGAACGACGGTTCCGAGATGTCCTTCACCGGGATGGATACGTTCTCGCCACTTTCAATGTCGGTGATGCTGCGCCCCTTGATGGCCTTGCCGACGGCTTCCTTGATCTGGGCTTTGAAACGGCGCAAAAAGCGCTCGCGGTTGACGGCGGATTTGTTCTTGCCGTTCAGTCTTCTGTCGATAATGTGCGACATGCTTGCCTCCTAGCCGTGTGGTCACGGTGACAGGTTGGCCGCATCGCTGCGGCCAACCTGGTGCCGCGTACTGCTCAGGATGACTTGCGCACCCGCAGATACCATTCGCACAGCAGGCGCACCTGCTTGGGCGTGTAACCCTTGGTCACCATGCGGTTGACAAAGTCTTCGTGCTTTTTGGCCTCGTCGGCGCTGGCTTTGGCGTTGAAGCTGATCACCGGCAGCAGCTCTTCGGTGTTCGAGAACATTTTCTTCTCGATCACGGTGCGCAGCTTCTCGTAGCTGGTCCAGGCCGGGTTGTTGCCGGCGTTGTTGGCGCGGGCGCGCAGCACGAAGTTGACGATCTCGTTGCGGAAGTCTTTCGGGTTGGAGATGCCTGCCGGCTTCTCGATTTTTTCCAGTTCTGCGTTCAGCGAGGTACGGTCGAAGTTCTCGCCGGTGTCCGGGTCGCGGTATTCCTGGTCCTGGATCCAGAAGTCGGCAAAGGTCACGTAGCGATCAAAAATGTTCTGGCCGTATTCGCTATAGCTTTCCAGGTAGGCGGTCTGGATCTCCTTGCCGATGAACTCCACGTACTTGGGCGCCAGGTACTCTTTCAGGAAGGTCAGGTATTTCTGCTCCTGCTCTGCCGGAAACTGTTCGCGCTCTACTTGCTGTTCCAGCACGTACATCAGGTGTACCGGGTTGGCCGCGACTTCGGTGTGGTCGAAGTTGAACACCTTGGACAGGATCTTGTAGGCAAAGCGGGTAGACAGGCCGTTCATGCCCTCGTCCACGCCGGCAAAGTCGCGGTATTCCTGGTGCGATTTGGCCTTCGGATCGGTGTCTTTCAGGTTGTCACCGTCGTACACCAGCATCTTGCTGTACAGGCTGGAGTTTTCCGGGTCTTTCAGCCGCGACAGCACGGCAAACTGCGCCATCATCTTCAGCGTACCCGGCGCGCACGGCGCACCGCCCAGCGAGGAGTTGCGCACCAGTTTGTCGTAAATCTTGATCTCGTCCGACACGCGCAGGCAGTACGGCACCTTCACGATGTAGATACGGTCGAGGAAGGCTTCGTTGTTCTTGTTGTTGCGGAACTGCTTCCATTCGCTCTCGTTGCTGTGCGCCAGCACAATGCCGTCGAACGGAATGGCGCCAAAACCCTCGGTACCCTTGAAGTTGCCTTCCTGGGTGGCGGTCAGCAGCGGGTGCAACACTTTGATCGGCGCCTTGAACATTTCCACGAATTCCAGCAGGCCCTGGTTGGCCAGGCACAGGCCGCCGCTATAGCTGTAGGCGTCCGGGTCGTCCTGGGCGTAGCTTTCCAGCTTGCGGATGTCCACCTTGCCTACCAGGCTGGAGATGTCCTGGTTGTTTTCGTCGCCTGGCTCGGTCTTGGCTACGCCCACTTGCTTCAGTACCGACGGGTAGCGTTTCACCACACGGAACTGGCTGATATCGCCATTGAACTCGTGCAGGCGCTTGACTGCCCATGGGCTGGGAATGGCGCGCAGGTAGCGGCGCGGAATGCCGTATTGGTCTTCCAGGATGGCGCCGTCTTCTTCAAAGTTGAACAGGCCCAGCGGCGACTCGTTTACCGGGCTGCCCTTGATGGCGTAGAACGGCACGCGCTCGGTAAGCTCCTTGAGCTTTTCGGCAATCGACGATTTGCCGCCGCCCACCGGGCCCAGCAGGTAGAGAATCTGTTTCTTCTCTTCCAGGCCCTGTGCGGCATGGCGGAAGTAGGCCACCACCTGCTCGATGACCTCTTCCATGCCGTAAAACTCGCGGAACGCCGGGTAGACGCGGATCATCTTGTTACTGAAGATGCGCGACAGGCGGGTATCGTGGCGGGTGTCGATGACCTCCGGCTCGCCGATGGCCATCAGCATGCGTTCCGCCGCGCTGGCGTAGGCCAGTGGCTCGCGCTTGCAGATATCCAGGTACTCCTGGATGGTGAATTCTTCTTCGCGGGTGCGATCGTAGCGGGATGCGTAGTGGCTGAAGATGTCCGGGCTCATGGCGTGACCCTCCTGTTAGAGGCAAGCAAGTCGCCATGGTGCGGAGCACCCTGCTTCCCCTTGCCTATTAGTCTGCTGACGCGGAAAACCTGTTCTTGGTTTGGGTATAGCACAGCAAAAAAAAGGCAAGTACAAAATCTAAAGCTATCGTTATGCAAAACAGGATATAAAAAAGCCATTACCCAGTAATGGCTTCTTCACAGCAAATATCAAAAAAACAGCATCCCATTATTTTTCAAACACTTAAATATTCATTCACTGCGTACTGGTATGTCTGGCATCTGCAAAAGCACAAGGCCGGCATGCTGCCGGCCTTGTGCTTTTTACTGCAAAATTATTTTGTCATGGCTTGCGATCCAGAATGCGCGTGCCAATCTCGTACAATCTACCACGCTCTACTTCGTTACAGCGCCGCACTTCTACCACCGCCTCCAGTGGCTTCATCGGCATATTGCCCACACCCGGCACAATCACGACCACCTCCAGCCGCTCGCCATGTTGCGGGACATACATGCAGCGTATGGCCATGCCGTCTACCGACAAGTCCACACACTCGCCATAGTGCGTTTCACCGGTATGCAGCGATTTCATCTTGGCACGGCAGCCCATGCGCAGGCGCCTGCCTACGCGGCGGTCGTGATAGTGGGTGTCAAATGGCTTCACCTGACAGGGTTCCTTGTTGCCATGCGGCCAACCAGTGCAGGCCGACCAGCGTCTTGCTATCGGTAATACGGCCATCCAGCGACATGGCTTGCGCTTCTTTGGCTGGCAGCAGCATCACTTCCAGAAACTCGCCTTCGTCCAGCTGGCGGGGGGTTTGCGTCAACCCGGTGGCCAGATAGTAATGAATCACCTCGTCAGCATAACCGATACACGGGTAGGCTTTGCCAAGATAACGCCATTGCGTTGCGATAAAACCGGTTTCTTCCCACAGTTCGCGCTTGGCGGTATCCGCCGGGTCTTCCTGCGGGTCGATTTTACCGGCAGGTATCTCGATAAAATCCTGCCCTGCCGGGTAGCGGAACTGGCGCTCCAGCACCAGCTCGCCATTGTCACTTAGCGCCAGCACCGCCACCGCCCCCGGGTGGCGGATAAACTCGCGATACGCTTGCTTGCCGTCCGGCAGGCTTACCGTGTCGCGCCGTACCTTCAGGAAGCGCCCTTCAAAAACCTGTTCGCTAGCGAGCTGCTTTTCGGTGAGATCCACTGTTTTTCTTTCTGTTACGCCATTGCCTCGCCACGGCGGCACGCCACAGCACCATTACCAGCACATAGCCGCAGGCCGCCAGCAGCAAACCCAGCGCCGGCACGCCCAGCAACAAGGGCTGGCCATAATCCGCCAGCCAGGCCTGCAGCTGCGGCCCCCAGGCCGTGATGTCATGCCACGACCCATCCGGTATGGCAGGCATTGTAACGGTGTCGCTCTGCCCGAGTAAGAGCTTGCCCAGACGGTAGGCCACGAAGTAAAGCGGCAGATAGGTCAAGGGGTTGGTATAAAGGGTACACAACAAGGCCACAGGCAGATTGGTGCGAAAATACAACGCCAGCATGCCGGCGGCTAACATCTGGGTGGGCCCCGGCATCAGGCCGGCAAACATCCCCACGGCCACCGCCCCCGCCACCTTGCGCCGCTGTACGTACCACAGCTCATCCCTGTCCAGATAAGGCTTCAGCCACGCCATACCGGGCTGCTGCACCCAGCCGTGAATGTGCTGCATCTTGCCGCGCACCCAGCGTTTCAGTTTTGACATGGCTTATCTGTTTTCATGTTTTTTCCTAGTGTAATAAAAAAGTCTGAAAAAATTAAAACAAGCGTTTGAACTGCTTCTATAATCACCCTCACTTGCCCGAACGCGGCAGTACAACACCAACAGGCCACAAGCGGCCAACACGAGGATGCAGCACCGCCAGCGGGCTGCGACAACACTGGAGATACGACATGCCTAGCTACAAAGCTCCCCTGCGCGATTTCGACTTTGTCCTGAACGAGCTGATCAAAGTTCAGGAAGTGTTGCCCGGCCTGCCTGGCTACGAAGAAGCCACCCAGGATATCTTCAGCTCCTACCTGGAAGCCGCCGCACAATTCTGCGAAAACGAGCTGGCACCACTGAACCGCCAGGCCGATGAAGAAGGCTGCAACTTCGACCCGGCGACCAAGTCGGTTACCACCCCGGTAGGCTTCAAGGAAGCGTACAAGCAGTTCTGCGAGCTGGGCTTTACCGCACTGGACTGTGACCCGGCCTACGGTGGCCAGGGCATGCCCAAAACACTGTCTTTCCCCATCATCGAAATGCAATGTTCGGCCAACGTCGCCTGGTCGATGTACCCGGGCCTGTCGCATGGTGCGTATTCCGCCATCCACGCCCACGGTACCGATGAACAGAAAGCGACCTATCTGCCGCACCTGGTGGACGGTAGCTGGACCGGCACCATGTGCCTGACCGAGCCGCACTGCGGCACCGATCTGGGCTTGCTGAAAACCAAGGCAGAGCCTAATGGCGATGGCAGCTACAGCATCACCGGCACCAAGATCTTCATCTCGGCCGGCGAGCATGACATGGCCGACAACATCATCCACCTGGTACTGGCGCGCCTGCCTGATGCCCCTAAAGACGTCAAAGGCATCTCGCTGTTTATCGTGCCCAAATTCCACGCCGACGGCAGCCGTAACACCGTGTACTGCGGCAGCCTGGAACACAAAATGGGTATCAAGGCCAACGCGACAGCCGTGATCAACCTGGACGACGCCAAAGGCTACCTGATTGGCGAGCCGAACAAAGGCCTGGCCTGCATGTTTACCATGATGAACGCCGCCCGCCTGGGTTGCGGCATGCAAGGCCTGGGTATTGGTGAAGCCTCGTTCCAGGGTGCGCTGACCTACGCCCGCGACCGCCTGCAAATGCGTGCCATGGCCGGTGCCAAGTTCCCGGAAAAAGCCGCCGACCCCATCATCGTGCACCCGGATGTACGCCGCATGCTGCTGACGCAAAAAGCCTACACCGAAGCCGGCCGCGCCCTGGCCGCCCTGCTGGCGCTGCAGCTGGATATCGAAGAGAAACACCCGGACGCCGACGCCCGCGCCGAAGCCGCCGACCTGGTAGCCCTGCTGACCCCGGTAGCCAAAGCCTTCATGACCGACAACGGCTACACTGCGGCCAACCTGGGCATGCAGGTATTCGGTGGCCACGGTTTTATCCGCGAATGGGGTATGGAGCAGCTGGTACGCGACTGCCGCATCTCGCAAATCTACGAGGGCACTAACGGTATCCAGGCCATCGACCTGCTGGGCCGCAAAGTGCTGATGGACCAAGGCCAGAAGCTGCGCAAATTCACCAAGCAGATCCACAAGTTCTGCCAGGCGAACGAAGGCAATGCCCAGCTGGCCGAGTTCGTAGGCCCACTGGCCAAGCTGCTGAAAGATGTAGGCGATGTCACCATGGGCATCGGCATGGCGGCCATGAAAGACCGTGACGAAGCCGGCGCCGCCGCCACCGACTATCTGCGCCTGGTGGGCCACCTGACCTATGCCTGGCTGTGGGCGCGCATGGCCGAAGTGGCTTACACCAAGCTGGACAGTGCCAGCGACGACTTCTACAAAGCCAAGATCGCTACAGCGCGCTTCTACTTTGCCAAGCTGCTGCCCGAGGTGGAAAGCCTGAAAGCCACCATCAAGGGCGGTGCCAAGCCATTGATGTCGCTGGAAGACGGGCAGTTTGCCTTCTAAACCGGCACACCAAAACCACACAGCCCCCGCTAGCCGGGGGCTTTTTCATGCGGCCACGCCGGCCACTACAGCAATACCACCTGGTTTCGCCCGCGTTCCTTGGCGCGGTAGACCGCACGGTCGGCGCGCTGCAGCAGGGTTTCAGGGTCATCCTTGCCAGGCGCGAACACTGCCAGGCCAAAGCTGGCGGTAAGCGGCCAACGTGTCTCGGCCCACACAAAAGGCGTTTGCTCCAGCGCGATGCGCAGCCGGTTAGCCGCCGCGGTTGCACCTTGCTCACTGGTATCCGGCAGCAGTATGCAAAACTCCTCGCCGCCTGCGCGGCATAGCAAGTCCTGCTCGCGCAACACACTACGCAATACCGTCACCAAGTGCACAATGGCCGCATCGCCGGCAGCGTGGCCCAGTTGGTCATTGATATGCTTGAAGTGATCGACATCCAGCACACAGAGCGAATACGGCATGCCACGCTGCGCCACGCTGTGCTGCTGCTTCAGGCTGATACTGAAAGCGCGCCGGTTCAGCGCACCGGTCATCGGGTCGGTCATCGACAGGTATTCCAGCTTGCCGATCAGGCGCATGGTGACGACGCCGGCCATGGCGATGTTCACTGCCAGATTCAGCACCAGCCCCACCAGCAGGAACACCACATTGAAAGGCTCGGTTGACGCAACCGACGCGGTAGCCACATTGCCCCCCAACACCATCAGTGCGCGCAGTACAAACAAGCCCCCCACCGCCGCCAGCGGGCTGACCACCAGCGCCCGCGCGCCGGGGGTAAAGTGCTGTTGCTCGTGCGACAAGGCATCCTGGGTGGCGCGCAACAATAGCCATGCGGCAGTGAAGGAATACACCACCGCATGAAAGCCCGGCATGCGCCCGTATGGCTGGCTAAGCAACAAAATCCCACCCAGCACAACCACACCCAGGCTTTCTGCTACCCCGCTACCATCACGGCGTACAAAATAGCGGATACCCAAGCGCAGGCTACACAGCGCCAGCAGCCCCAAAACATCGGCAAACGGGTAAGCCAGCCACACGGGTGCCATGCCGTCACGCTGCAGCGTCAAGAGCAGGCTAAGGCCCATCAGAAAATCGCACAGGAAAAAACGGCGAGCCACGGTAGGCGCCATTTTCAGCACCATGCCAGCCACAGCCCAGCCACTGGCTGCCACCCAGCAGACAGTGATATTGGCTTGCACAATCGTCAGGGGGTCACTCATGCCGGGCTCGATAAGGATGTTTTTATCGTTATTCACGGTCTGCTCCGCCAAAGCAAGGCCGGTAGCAAGAGCATGGGCTGATAGAATCATGGCCTACCCGGCCACGGACACGCTGCCATGTTATTTGATACCGCCACACTGGACACCCGAACTGTCTATCAGCTGCTCACACACGCGGTTAGCCCACGCCCTATTGCCTGGATCAGCACACGCAGCCCGGCAGGCGTTATCAACCTGGCGCCGTTTTCCTTTTTTACCGTGGCCAGCATCAAGCCGCCGGTGTTACTTTTTACCCAGGTCAACCCGCGGGACGGCCAGATCAAGGATACCCTGCGCAACCTGCAAGCCAATGGCGAATGCGTGGTCAATGTTGTTAGCCACGCCCAGGCCGACGCCATGAACCAAAGCTGCGCGCCCTACCCGTACGAAGTCAGCGAGCTCGCCGCGGCCGGCCTGGAAGGCAGCTTCCTGCCCTGGCTGGCCACCCCGGGGGTAGCCGGTGCCCCGGTACAGCTGGCGTGCCGCCTGCGCCAGCAGCTCCACATCAGCACCGAAGCACAAGGCGGCACGATCGTACTACTGGATGTACTGGGCATTGCCGTAGACGATGCGCTGCTGCAACACGGCCAACTCTCGGCGGAACAGCTTGATGTAATAGGAAAAATGGGGGGAGACAGCTACTGCACCACCCGCCAGCGCTTTGAGCTGGCGCGCCCTGAGCTTTCTGTCTGACAAACGGTATAATGGGTGGGCTGCACACCGGCCAGCGCGGCCACCATGAATGGTAGTAAAAGTTTTTCTAGACAAATCATGCATTTACCCTTACACTGATTTTTGCCTCATTTTCTGGTTTGGCGCACATCACCAAACCTGCCTTGCTTTAACTGCTGTTACCACTCCGCACAGCAATTTCCCGCTTAAGGTTTAAACGATGCAAACCGCCGCCCGGCGGCGCAAGACTTTGTGCTTTGCGTGATTTGACCGGGCTCACCCCTCATCCGGAAGGAGACACTGTGTCTAAAGAAGACATGATCGAACTGCAAGGTGTTGTCATCGAGATGCTGCCGGAATCGCGCTATCGCGTTCGGCTCGATAACAATGTGGAAATCCTTGCCTATGGCTCCGGCAAAATGAAAATGCACCGTATTCGCGTGCTGGTGGGTGATCGCGTTACCGTAGAAATGTCGCCTTACGATCTGACCAAAGGCCGCATTAACTTCCGCCATCCAACGGCGAAGATGGAAGGCTTGCCGCCTGCCAAACGCCGCTATTGAAAAAGACACAACCGGGTTCCGGCTGTGTCTTATAGGAATCCAATGAAAATTAATGAATTGAAACCGGGTGACTGTGTCACCCAAGAGCTTGATAACAGTACTGTTGCTTTTGAAGTTGTTGCCATCCGCCAGATCGGCCGCCGTTTTCTGGTAACTTTCCGCTCCGCGCTGGGCATTGCCAGCGCCAGCTATCAAGGCGACGCCTACATCAGCCTGGCTCATTGATTCAGCCGCTGACTACACAACCCCGCACTGGCAACAGGCGGGGTTTGTTGCTTTTGGGCGTGCTACAGCCGCCCCTCGCCACGCGCCAGGCGCTGCATCAGCTGGCGCACTTCGGCCAGCTGCTCGTCCGGCAACGTTTCATGGCGCATCAAGCGCAAATACAGCAGCAGATTATCCAGCACCAGGCGCGCCGTCGACACCAGGTACACCAGCTGCCGGTCTTCTGCACTTACGCCTTGCTGTTGCAGCATGGCATCGCGCTCCAGCAAGTCGGCCACTACCAGCCGGCGCAGGGCATTCTCGTCAAACGGCAACTCTTCCGTCAGCCATGGGTAGTCCTGCTCGATGGCAGCCAGCAGGGTCAACACTTCTTCCAGCCCCAGTTTCATGGCCAGACTCCACAACAGGTGATACTGCAGTCTAGCCCACGCCACAAACAAAAAGCCCCGCATTACGCGGGGCTTTCAGGTACGGTTGCGGCGCTTAGTTGCGGCCGCAGCAGGCTTTGTATTTCTTGCCGCTACCGCAGGTGCACGGGTCATTGCGGCCAACCTTGCCATCGTTACGCACGGTAACCGGCGCCGCTTCTTTGGCGCGCCAGTAGTTGTGCACTGCCACTACGGCGTCGTCCAGCTCGCCCTTGAAGCTTTCCAGCTCGCTGGCGCTGAACTGCATCAGCGGCGCTTCGCCTTCTTCGGCATCGAACATGCCACCCAGTGCCATCACCGGCATCAGCAGCTCTTCGAAGCCTTCGTCATCGGCCGCTTCAAACCAGTCGGTCGGCACCACGTCCAGCGCGTACATGTAGGCATTGCACCATGGGCGGAAGTCCGGCTCGTCACTGTCGTCGGCGCTATACAGCACCAGTTCCGGCAGCTCGCCTTCGGCCAGCGCTGCGGCCACGCTATCGTAGAATTTTTGCAGCAGCGCGCGGATTTCGGCTTCGGTCTCGGCGCTTTCAAATGCTGGCGCATCACCCAATACATCATCCAGCCACTCGTCCACACCCAGGCGATCCGGGCCACAGGCCAGCGCGGTAAAGAAACCCTGCACTTCATCGGGGCGCATGGTGGTGCCAGCTTGCGACAGCGGGGTCAGCAGGGTTTCCAGACGGGTCAGGTCGGCGTCGTTGAATACGGTCATGATGCAATCTCCAAAAGTATGGCGCGCATTGTAGCGTATCCACGCTGCCACAGAATTGTGACAGCACAAAAAACCCCGCCTCGGGCGCAATGCTGTTCAGTTAACGCGGACTGGCGTCTTCTTGGCTAGGCGTTTGCTGCGTTCAGTAGTGCTTTTGTGTCCGCGATGCGGACGATGACTAGATGCCGGTTCCGCCCGTGACCGAGCGAGGCAAGCGCAGCGTCGCGAGGGAATAGGACGGGAAAGGGGGCGGATTGCCGCCCCCTTTTCTATCGCTGAGCGAATCAAAGATTCGCACGCAGACCCCGCAACCCAGGGCTGCTCGAAACCCCGATCAAATTGGCACACCCCAGGCGCCGCCGAACTCGCATCGCGGAGCAAATCAAAGATTTGCACGCAGATCGCTAACGGCTCGGAGCTCAAACAAATCGGCGTCTTGCGCGTGCGAATCTTCGATTCGTTCAGCACAACCCTGGGGCGCACCATTTAGACCGGCTTGCGCCAACGGGATGGGGCGCCTCACCCACGTCCTTCTACTTGAAAACCAAAGATATTCGGCTAACTGACTGGCATTACCGTCTCGGGCGGGGTTGGCCGCACGGCATCAGGCGGTTCTGGCTTCGTCCAGCCCCAGTTTTTCTTTCATTTGCTGGCGCATCACGAATTTCTGGATCTTGCCGGTGATGGTCATGGGGAAGCTGTCGACAAACTCTATGTAGCGCGGAATCTTGTAGTAGGCAATCTGCCCGTCGCAGAAGGCGCGAATATCCTCGGCGCTGCAGCTTTCGCCTTCGCGCAGGCGTATCCACGCGCACAGCTCCTCACCGTATTTGGCATCCGGCACGCCGATGACTTGCACGTCCTGCACCTTGGGGTGGCGGTAGAGGAATTCCTCGATCTCGCGCGGGTAGATGTTTTCGCCACCGCGGATCACCATGTCTTTCACGCGGCCGACGATATTGCAGTAGCCGCCATCGTCCATTACCGCCAGGTCGCCGGTATGCATCCAGCCGGCGTCGTCGATGGCTTCGCGGGTTTTGGCCGGGTCGCCCCAGTAGCCCAACATCACCGAATAGCCACGCGTCAGCAACTCGCCGGTGTCGCCGCGCGGCACGATGCGGCCGTTGGTATCCACGATCTTCACTTCCACGTGCGGGTGGATGCGGCCAACGGTGGCCACTTTTTTCTCCAGCGGCGTGTCGGTATGGCTCTGGAAGCTTACCGGGCTGGTTTCGGTCATACCGTAGGCGATGGTGACCTCGGCCATGTGCATCTGCGCCACCACCCGCTTCATCACCTCGATCGGGCACGGGCTACCGGCCATAATGCCGGTCCGCAGCGTAGCCAGGTCGAACTCGGCAAAGCGCGGGTGGTCCAGCACCGCGATAAACATGGTGGGCACGCCGTGCAGCGCGGTACAGCGCTCCGCCTGCACCGCTTCCAGCACCGCCAGCGGCTCGAACGCTTCGCTAGGGAATACCATGGCCGCGCCGTGGGTGACGCAGGCCAGCACGCCCAGCACCATGCCGAAGCAGTGGTACAGCGGCACCGGGATGCACAGGCGGTCGTCCGGGCCCAGGCGCATGGCCTCGCCGACGAAAAAGCCGTTGTTGAGGATGTTGTGATGCGTCAACGTGGCGCCCTTGGGGCTGCCGGTGGTGCCGGAGGTAAACTGGATATTGATGGCGTCGTCAAACTGCAGCGTGGCGGCGGTAGCGGCCAACCCTGCGCGCTCTTCAGTGCTGGCATCCGCCAGCAGGCTGGCAAAGTTCAGCATGCCCGGCGTGGCATCGTCGCCCATGCGCACCACCCAGCGCAGCTCGGGCAAGCGCGCGGCGTGCAGCTGGCCCGGCGCACTGGCGGCCAGCTCCGGCGCCAGGTCGGCCACCATGGCCAGGTAGTCGCTACCCTTGAAGCTGGGCGACAGCACCAGCGCGCGGCAGCCTACCTTGTTCAGCGCGTACTCCAGCTCGCTGCGGCGGTAGGCCGGGTTGATGTTGACCAGCACCAGCCCCGCCTTGGCGGTAGCAAACTGCATCAGCACCCATTCCACATTGTTCTGCGACCAGATCCCTACCCGCTCGCCCGGCTGCAAGCCCAGCCGGCGCAGGCCGCAGGCCAGCCGCGTAACCTGCTCGCCAAACTCGGCGTAGGTCCAGCGCACATTCTGCTGACGCACGATCAGCGCGTCGCGCGCGGCATACTGCCGGCAGGCATCGTCGAAATACTGGCCGATAGTCTGGCCGATAAGCGGGGTGGCACTGGTGCCGTGCACGTAGCTGGGCGAGCGGGTCATGGCGTAGTCTCCGGTGAATGCTGTTGTCTTTGTGCGTGAAACTTACTATTACGTTAACGTAAACTCAAGCACGCCACGGGCAAGGTGAGCAAAAAACGCTACAATCGCGGCAGAACAACAGGAACCATCATGAGCGACGACCGCCTCTTTACCATTTCCGACCTGGCACGCGATTTCGACATCACATTGCGCACCATCCGCTTTTACGAAGAACAGGGTTTGATCGAACCGCAGCGCGAAGGACGCCAGCGGCTGTTTACCCACCGCGACCGCGCCCGGCTCAAGCTGATCCTGCGCGGCAAGCGCATTGGCCTGGCGCTGTCCGAGATCCGCGAGATCCTCGACCTGTACGAGCTGGCACGCGACGAAGCCAGCCAGTCGCTAAAGCTGCTGCAACTCCTGTCCGAGCGCAAGAAGCAGCTGGAAGAACAGCGCCACGATATTGATGCCGTACTAGCCGAAATCGTCACCCTGGAGGGCCATTGCCGCCAGGTAATCGACACCGTCACTGGCAGAGAAGCCACAAGCTGAGCCATTTTTTGCCATCCTGCGGGATGGTCCTGTCATTTTGTATTGACGTTAACGTAAGCGTAAGTCAACATAAAACCATACCCAGGCGGAAAACCGCCTATCAATACAAGGGTCACTCGGCACACAGCACGAGAGGCACACCGAGACAGCCGCCCGCCCGGGCACGGAGGAGAAAACATGTACAGCAGCCTGCGCTTTGACTTTGGCGAAACCTACGACATGCTGCGTGAAGCAGTGCGCGAGTTCGCCGCCAGCGAGATCGCACCGCGCGCCGCCGAGATCGACCGCGACAACCTGTTCCCGGCCGACCTGTGGAAGAAGTTCGGCGACCTGGGTCTGCTGGGCATTACTGTCTCCGAGCAATACGGCGGCGCCAATATGGGCTACCTGGCGCACATGATCGCCATGGAAGAAATCAGCCGCGCCAGCGCCTCGGTGGCGCTGTCCTACGGCGCCCACTCCAACCTGTGCGTGAACCAGATCTTCAAAAACGGTAACGACGAACAGCGCCAGAAATACCTGCCCAAGCTGATCAGCGGCGACCATATCGGCGCGCTGGCGATGTCCGAACCCAACGCCGGCTCCGACGTGGTCAGCATGAAACTGCGCGCCGACAAGGTGGACGGCGGCTACAAGCTCAACGGCAGCAAGATGTGGATCACCAACGGCGGCGACGCCGACACCCTGGTGGTGTACGCCAAAACCGACATCAACGCCGGCCCGAAAGGCATTACCGCCTTTATCGTGGAAAAAGGCTTTGCCGGCTTCAGCCACGGCAGCAAGCTGGACAAGCTGGGCATGCGCGGCTCCAACACCTACCCCATTTTCTTTGATGATTGCTTCGTGCCTTCGGCCAACGTATTGGGCGGCGAAGGTAACGGCGTGAAAGTGCTGATGAGCGGCCTGGACTTCGAACGCGCCGTACTGGCCGCCGGCCCGCTGGGCATCATGCAAGGCTGCATGGACGTGGTGGTGCCTTACCTGAACGACCGCAAGCAGTTTGGCCAGGCCATCGGCGACTTCCAGCTGATGCAGGGCAAACTGGCCGATATGTACGTCAAGCTGTCGGCTAGCCGTGCCTACGTGTACGCCGTGGGCCAGGCGCTGGACCGTGGCGAATCGGGCCGCCAGACGCGCAAAGACGCCGCCGGCGCCATCCTGTACGCCGCCGAAGGCGCTACCCAGATGGCGCTGGACGCCATCCAGTGCCTGGGCGGTAACGGCTACATCAACGAATACCCCACCGGCCGCCTGCTGCGCGACGCCAAGCTGTACGAGATCGGCGCCGGCACCAGCGAGATCCGCCGCTGGCTGATCGGCCGCGAGCTGATGGCCGAAACCCGCTAAGCCTTCAAAGACTATTCTTCAGCCACGAAAGCACACGAAAAAACACGGAAAGCAAAGCACGCCCCCAGCGCAGTGATTAGCTAGCGTCTGCATCAGTCCGGGCCTTTCAGTCCGTGTTTTACGTGTGATTCCGTGGCAAAAATAACAGGGTCTACAACATGCCCATCATCGAATCCAAACTGTCCCCGCGCGCGGCCGATTTCCAGGCCAACGCCGACAAAATGCGCAGCATCGTCGCCGACCTGAAAGCCAAAGTGGCCCGCGCCGCGCTGGGTGGCGGCGACAAGGCACGCGACAAGCACGTAGCCAAAGGCAAACTGCTACCGCGCGAACGCATCGACCTGCTGCTGGATGCCGGCTCGCCGTTTCTGGAGCTGTCGCAGCTGGCCGCCTTCGGCATGTATAACGACGATGCACCGGGTGCCGGCGTCATCACCGGGGTTGGCCGCATCAGCGGCATCGACTGCCTGATCGTGGCCAACGACGCCACCGTCAAAGGCGGCACCTACTACCCGATGACGGTGAAAAAGCACCTGCGCGCGCAGGAAATCGCCCGCGAAAACCGCCTGCCCTGCGTTTATCTGGTGGATTCCGGTGGCGCCTTCCTGCCGCTGCAGGACGAAGTCTTCCCCGACCGCGAACACTTCGGCCGCATCTTCTACAACCAGGCCAACCTGTCGGCCGCCGGCATTCCGCAGATTGCGGTAGTGATGGGCAGCTGCACCGCCGGTGGCGCCTACGTGCCGGCGATGAGCGACGAAACCGTCATCGTCAAAGAACAAGGCACCATCTTCCTGGGCGGGCCGCCTCTGGTAAAAGCCGCCACCGGCGAAGTGGTCTCCGCCGAAGAGCTGGGCGGTGGTGACGTGCACACCCGCATCAGTGGCGTGGCTGACCACCTGGCGCAAAGCGACGCCCACGCGCTGGCCATTGCCCGACGCATCGTAGCCGACCTGAACTGGCAAAAGCAGGGCCGGCTGGACCGCGCCGCACCGCTGCCACCACGCTACCCGGCCGAGGAGCTGTACGGCGTCATCCCCGCCGACAGCAAAAAACCGTTCGACGTGCGCGAGATTATCGCCCGCCTGGTGGACGACTCCGACTTCGACGAATTCAAGCAAAACTATGGCACCACGCTGGTTACCGGCTTTGCCCGCCTCAACGGCTACCGCGTCGGCATCATCGCCAACAACGGCATCCTGTTTTCCGAGTCCGCGCTGAAGGGCGCGCACTTTGTCGAACTGTGCTGCCAGCGCGGCATTCCGCTGGTCTTCCTGCAGAACATCACCGGTTTCATGGTGGGCAAGAAATACGAAAACGGCGGCATTGCCAAGGACGGCGCCAAGCTGGTCACCGCCGTGGCCTGCGCCAGCGTGCCCAAGTTCACCGTACTGATTGGCGGCAGCTTCGGCGCCGGCAACTACGGCATGTGCGGCCGCGCCTACAGCCCGCGCTTTTTGTGGATGTGGCCCAACAGCCGCATTTCGGTAATGGGCGGCGAGCAAGCCGCTGGCGTACTGGCACAGGTAAAGAAAGAGCAGCTGGGCGATGCGTTTACCGCCGAGCAGGAAGAAGCCCTGAAAGCACCGGTACGCGAACAGTACGAAGCACAGGGCCACCCCTACTACGCCAGCGCCCGTCTGTGGGACGACGGCGTGATCGACCCGGCACAAACGCGCGAGGTACTGAGCCTGGCGCTGGAAGCCAGCCTGTCGGCACCGGTAGAAAGCACGCGTTTCGGCGTGTTCCGCATGTAATTTTTATTTAGCCACGGAAACACACGGAAGGCACAGAAGCAAACCCGAACCCGTAAGACCGGCTCGAAGCTGCATTCGCCTTTTTCCGTGCTCTCCGTGTGGTTCCGTGGCAAAAAATGAGAGGGTTTTCAAATGAACTACAGCACTTTGGAAATCACCCGCAGCGGCCAGGTGGCCACCGTCTGGATGAACCGCCCCGAGCTGCACAACGCGATGAACGAACACCTCATCGCCGACCTGAGCGCCGCCTTCCGCGAGCTGAACCGTGACGACGCCGTGCGCGTGATCGTACTGGCCGGCTACGGCAAGAGCTTCTCGGCCGGCGCCGACCTGGACTGGATGCGCCGCGCCGCCGGCTACACCGAGGCGCAGAACCTGGAAGACGCCAACAAGCTGGCCGCCATGCTGAAGGGCATCTACCGCAGCAAGAAACCGGTGATCGCCCGCATTCATGGCGCCGCGCTGGCCGGCGGTACCGGCCTCACCGCCGTATGCGACATCGCCGTGGCCACCGACGCCGCCCGCTTTGCGCTCACCGAAGTGCGGCTGGGCCTGATTCCGGCCACCATCGGCCCCTACGTGGCCGATGCCATCGGCTGGCGCCAGGCACGGCGTTACTTCCTGAGCGCAGAGCGCATCGACGCCGCCACCGCGCTGCGCATCGGCCTGGTGCACGAAGTGGTGGCCGAGGACGCGCTGGATAGCCGCATCGCCGAGATCGCCGCCGAGCTATGCAAAGGCGCACCGCACGCACTGGCCGCCGCCAAAGACCTGCTGGGCTGCCTGCACGACAGCTCGCCGCTGGATGACGAGCTGCTGTCGGACACCGCGCACCGCATTGCCGCCATCCGCATTACTGACGAAGCCCGCGAAGGCCTGGCCGCCTTCTTCGAAAAGCGCCCGCCGAGCTGGCAATGATTTTTGCCACGAAAACACACGCAAGACACGGACAAGCGCGCCAGCGCAGCGCAGAACGCGCAGCCTGACAGGTGCGCGTGGCACCCGCCTGCCGTGACTTGCGTGGGCTTCGTGGCCAGACAGGACACATCATGCACGCCTACCCTACCCCATGCGCCAGCCGCGTTGCGGCCAACCCTGCGCCGGCCGCCCCCGAGGTAAACCGCCCTATGTTCAGCAAGATCCTCATAGCCAACCGCGGCGAAATTGCCTGCCGCGTCATCAAGACCGCCCGCGCCATGGGTATCCGTACTGTGGCGGTGTACTCCGACGCCGATGCAGGCGCCCGCTTTGTGAAGCTGGCCGACGAAGCCTGGCGCCTGGGCCCGGCCCCGGCGGCAGAGTCTTACCTGAAGGCCGAGCTGATCCTGGACATTGCGCGCCAGAGCGGTGCCCAGGCCGTGCACCCCGGCTACGGCTTTTTGTCGGAAAACGAAAACTTCGCCGCCGCGTGCGAAGCCGCCGGCATCGCCTTCATCGGCCCGCCGGCCAGCGCCATTGCCGCCATGGGCAGCAAGTCGGCCGCCAAGGCACTGATGGAAAAAGCCGGCGTGCCGCTGGTGCCCGGCTACCACGGCGACGAACAGGCCCCCGCCTTCCTGCAGGCGCAGGCCGACGCCATGGGCTACCCGGTGCTGATCAAGGCCAGCGCCGGCGGTGGCGGCAAAGGCATGCGCATCGTGGAGAAAAGCGCCGACTTCGAGGCCGCGCTAGCCAGCTGCCAGCGCGAGGCGCGCGCCAGCTTTGGCGACGACAAGGTACTGGTAGAGAAATACCTGACCCGCCCGCGCCACGTGGAAATCCAGGTGTTTGCCGATAGCCTGGGCGGCTGCGTGTACCTGTTCGAACGCGACTGCTCGGTACAGCGCCGCCACCAGAAAGTGCTGGAAGAAGCGCCGGCCCCGCACTTGCCGGCCGACACCCGCCGCGCCATGGGCGAGGCCGCCGTGGCCGCCGCCCGCGCCGTCGGCTACGTGGGCGCCGGCACCGTCGAGTTCATCATGGATGTCGACAGCGGCCAGTTCTACTTCATGGAAATGAACACCCGCCTGCAGGTAGAACACCCGGTCACCGAGATGATCACCGGCCAGGACCTGGTAGCGTGGCAGCTGAAAGTGGCCAGCGGCCAAGCTTTGCCGCTGGCACAAAACCAGCTGCAGATTCACGGCCACAGCATCGAGGCGCGCATCTACGCCGAAGACCCGGACAAAGGATTCCTGCCGGCCACCGGCACGCTGGTGCACCTGGTGCCGCCACCGGAAAGCGACAGCGTACGCGTGGATACCGGCGTGCTGCAGGGCGATAGCATCAGCCCGTTCTACGACCCGATGATCGCCAAACTGATCGTGTGGGGCGAAAACCGCGAAGCCGCACTACAGCAGCTGGACGCGGCGCTGGCTGCCTACCAGGTAGTAGGCGTCACCACCAATATCCGTTTCCTGCGCCGCATTGCGGCCAACGTGGACTTTGCCAGCGGCAACGTAGACACCGGCCTGATCGCCCGCCACCACGACAGCCTGCTGCCCGTGCCTGCCGCACCAAGCGCGGCACAGCTCGCCCTGCTGGCGCTGGCCGAAGTGCTGGCCAGCCAAGCCGGTGGCGATGATGCCTTTGCCACGCTTGCCGGCTGGCGCCTGAACGGCAGCCACGACCGCAGCGTCAGTTTCGAGCTGGGGGATACCCGCCACAGCGTGACGCTACAGCACAGTAGCAACGGCTACCGCATCAATGCTGCAGGCAGCACGCTGCAAGCCCAGGCCAGCCTGCACGGCCACACACTGCGCGTGACGCTGGACGGCAAGCAGCTGGCAGCCACGGTGGTACGCCACGCCCGCCAGCGCGTGCTGTTTGCCGATGGCGAACGCGTGGCAGTGGACTACGTGGACCCGTACGCCTTTACCGAAGGCGGCGTACACGGTGAAACCCACCTCAAGGCACCGATGCCAGGCCGTGTGGTCGCGCTGGTAGCCGAAGCCGGTGCCCGCATCGCCAAGGGCGAGCCGCTGCTGATCCTGGAAGCGATGAAGATGGAACACACCATCAACGCCCCGGCCGACGGTGTGGTGAAGGCGTTCTACTTTGCCGCTGGCGAACAGGTCGGTGACGGCGACGAGCTGGTTGATTTCGAGGCGGACTAATGCCATTGGGCTAACATGGTGATCATCGTCATCGTGTTGCCCCTACTAAATGAATCGATACACCTTTGGCTGGCTAGTTACCTTGGCCGGCCTGGCTTTAGCGGCGTACCACCTGTTTGCGTTATGGCAGGTCTGGGATGCCAGGCCACCAAACTCCGGGCTGTGGGCGTGGTTGCAGCTGCTGCCACCCGACCCGGCGTGGCCGAGGCGACTAGGTGCACTCGGCAGCTTTATCCATCTGATGTGCTGGGTCACCCCGCCCGGCTTGGCGCGGCTGCTTGTGCGCGCGGGCTGGATCGCGGCCGGCTTGTGGCTGGCGCGTTTTGGCTACCGCAGCCGCTATTGAATGATCTGCGCCCGTCAGCAGCGGGCGCGTGAGGAAAACCGACATGACACACGTAAAAATCGTGGAAGTAGGCCCGCGCGACGGGCTGCAGAACGAAAAACAGACCGTCCCGCTAGCGGTAAAGATCGAGCTGATCCAAAGGTTGGCCGCCAGCGGCCTGCTGAACATCGAAGCCGGCGCATTTGTGTCGCCCAAGTGGGTGCCGCAGATGGCCGATAGCGCCGAGGTGCTGCAGGCGCTGCAGCTGGATGGCACGGTGAACTACCCGGTACTGGTGCCCAACGACAAGGGCCTGGATGCGGCACTGGCAGCCGGCGTGCGCGAAATTGCCGTGTTTGGCGCCGCCAGCGAGGCCTTTAGCCAGAAAAACATCAACGCCAGCATCGCCGAGAGCCTGCAGCGCTTCGAGTTGGTGATGAAGCGCGCG
Organism: Vogesella aquatica; assembly: GCF_028548455.1. GTDB lineage: Bacteria > Pseudomonadota > Gammaproteobacteria > Burkholderiales > Chromobacteriaceae > Vogesella > Vogesella aquatica. The sequence goes on along the minus strand of NZ_JAQQLF010000002.1, from coordinate 264,063 downwards.
GTAGCGGCCAACATTCGCGTACGCGGCTATGTATCGTGCGTGGTGGGCTGCCCGTACGAAGGCGCCATCGCGCCGCGCAAGGTGGCCGAGGTGGCCAGCGCGCTGTACGACATGGGCTGTTACGAGATTTCGCTGGGCGACACCATCGGTGTGGGCACGCCGGATAAAGTGACCGCCATGCTGGACGCGGTGAGCGAACAAGTGCCGGTAGCCAAGCTGGCCGGCCACTTCCACGACACCTACGGCATGGCCATCGCCAACATCCACACTGCGCTGCAAGCCGGCGTACGCACCTTTGACAGCTCGGTGTCCGGCCTGGGCGGCTGCCCGTACGCCAAGGGCGCGTCGGGCAATGTGGCCACCGAAGATGTGGTATATCTGCTACACGGCCTGGGTTACCACACCGGTGTGGACATGGGCCGGCTGGTGGCTGCCTCGCACTATATTGCTGCCGCGCTGGGCCGGGCCCCGGGTTCACGGCTAGCACACGCCTGGCAGGGCTAAACACCCGTAATGACAGCGCATCAACACACAACTGCTTAATAAAAAACCCCGTCACTTTGCAGCAACAATTTAATATAAAAAATATTAATGTAAACAAGCTTTTAACCGGTGCGCGCAGGGGAAATTTATTGCCATCCTGCCTTGCCAATTCGGTTTTGCCACCGTATCATGCAAGCATATAGATAAGTTCATGCTCTAGTGAGCAGGAGATTCAACCATGACCAAGAAATTCATTCTTGCTGCAGCCTTGGTGGCATCGGTGTCGTTTGCAGCCACTTTTACTGCCGACATGGCTCCGGCTCAAGTACAGGCACAGATTGCTGAAGCGGTAGCGAAAGGCGAGTCGGTAAGTGAACTGATTACTCAAGCTATAGCTGCAAAGCTTGACAGTTCAGTGGTAGCTGCTGCTGCAGTTACAGCTGGCGCAAGCCCTGCAGACATTGCCAAAGCAATGATGCAAGCAGGTGTTGATGCGCAAACAATTGCAAGTGCATTAGTTGCTGCAGGTGTTACACCCCAAGTAGCCATCGCAAGCTTGCAAGCCGCTGGTGCCGACGCTGCAACATTGGTACAAGTAGCACTGGCACAAAACGTGGACCTGAACACCGTAGTATCGCCTACCGCTGCCGGCCCGGCCCAGGCTCAGGCTCAGGCTAACGGTATCGGTACGTTTGGCAATAATCCTGCCCTGTCCTTCCCTTCCAGCCCGACTCTGGGCGGTGGCGGCGGTAGCAGCGTAAGCCGCAGCTAAGCCTGAACCGACGGTGCTACACAAAAAACCGAACGCAAGTTCGGTTTTTTATTGCCGATTGCTGATGGAGAAACCGCATGCTGCGGATACCGCACCTGCCCAATCTGGCCTGGTGGCTGTTTTGCCTTACCTTGGTACTGATGCCACTGCCGCTAGGTGGCAACCGATCATGGGTGCTGCTGATTATCGCCCCCGGCCTGCTGGCCATATGGGGCCTGCTGCTAACCAGTGACAGCAGCCGCCAGCAGCTAGGCCAGGCTATCAGCCACAGCAAGCTCCCCCTGGCCTGCCTGGCAGGCATTGGCCTACTGCAAACCATACAAACCCTTACCCTGCCTGCCAGCTGGCTGGCCACTCTGTCGCCCGGGCTGGCCACCATCTGGCAGGGCCAGGGCAGCCTGTCGCTAGACCGTTTCAACACCCAGCTCTATGCCACGCTGACCCTGTGCTATGCATCCGCCTTTGTGTTTATCCAGTACTTTGCCCTGCAGTCCGCCCGGCTGATAAAGCAGCTATTGCTGGTACTGGTGCTGGCCGGCATTTTTCAGGCCGTAGCCGGCATCTACCTGTACTCGGTTAATGCAGACTACACCCTGTTCTACTTTGCCCTGCACCATGTGCGCACCATTGGCACTTTTACCTACCACAACCACTACGCCTTTTACCTGGTAATGACGCTGTGCCTCGGGCTAGGGCTGATCATGGCGGAGCCCGCCGCCCAGCAAAACGGTGGCTGGAAGCAGCAGCTCAACAAGCTGCTGGCCTTTGTGGAAAGCCGCAAGATGCTGCTGCGCCTGGGGCTGATTGTGATTGTGATTGCACTGGTACTCACCAAATCGCGCATGGGCAACGCCGCCTTTTTTACCGCCCTGCTGGCCAGCATGGCCGTGTACCTGGCACTGGTAAAACCGCGTAACAAAAACCTGCTGTGGCTGGTAGCCAGCGTGGTGATTATCGATATCGTGGTACTGGGTAGCTGGGTAGGGCTAGACAAGGTAGCCGAGCGCATAGGCAATACCGCGCTGAGCAAAAACAGCGCCACGCTTAGTGCCATGATACGCGGCCAGGAAAACAGCCCGGAATGGCCACGCGACGAATCGGTAGAGGCACGCATGCTGCCTGCCGATTACGCAGCAAACATCATCAAAGACTACCCGCTCACCGGCACGGGTGCCGGCACATTCTATACAATATTCCCGACATACAAACCAGCCACTGTAAACAACTACTACGATCACGCCCACAACGATTATGTAGAGTTACTTACAGATCATGGATTTATCGGCATTTCATTGTTCGCCGCACTTGTTCTGTGTGTCTTAGCACGTACAATTGTGGTACTGAGAAACAGAAAATCTGCGCTAGCCAAAGGCTTGGCTTTCTCTACGATGATGGCATGCTGCGCTGCACTGTTGCACAGCCTGGTGGATTTCAACCTGCAGGTGCCCACCAATGCCATGCTGTTTACCTGCATTTTAGGCTTGGGCTGGTGTGCCGGATTCATCGAGCGGCCTGCCCGGCAGCTTTAATAGCTGAATTTTTATAGAATAATGTGGAGCTCCACCATGTACAAACTCACCCCCCTGGCGCTGGCACTGTCGCTGCTGAGTGGTTATGCTGTGGCGCAATCTGCCCCCAATGCTGCCATTCCGCAACAACACGATATTTATAAAGCGTTTGACACCTACAAGCCTAACGAACAGGCCGACCCAGATGGCGCTATCCGCGTGGGCGGCTTTTACCTGTACCCACGTGTAGGCGTAAGCGTAGGCCACGACGACAACGTGACTGCAGTAAACAGCAACAAAGTATCGTCTGCGGTATGGAACCTGAGCCCCGCCGCCCTGCTGGAACACACCAACGGTGGCGACCGCTACACCCTGAGCTACAGCGGCTCGTTTACCCAGTACACCAATAGCAGCAACGACAATACCGATCTGCACGAATTCCAGGGTCAAGCTGCCGTGCAGTACGACGACCGCCTGAATACCCTATTCCGCGCCGGTGTACTGCTAAGCGCCGACCCGCGCGAAACCACCGACCGCGCCACCGCCAGCAAGCCGGACGAGTTCCGCAATAGCTACGCTGGCTACCTGGTAGGCTACGGCGCGCCTGAAGCCCAAGGCCGCCTGGAAGCAGAAATCAACTACAACGACAAGCGCTACACCAATAACCGCGCCACCACTGCAGACGGTGATTTTGCTGCGCTGGATACCGCCGGCCGCTTTTACTACCGTGTAGCACCCAACAGCAAAGTATTTGTAGAAGGCCGCTACACCGACTACGACTACAAGCTGGCCAGCCCGAACCAGGACAGCACTGAACAGCGCCTGCTGCTGGGCTACACCTGGGAAGCCACTGCCGCCACCCAGGGCACAGTGAAAGCCGGTAACCTGAAAAAAGACTTTGCCCAAGCCAGCCGCCGCGACTTTAGCGGCCTGACCTGGGAAGGTGCCGTACGCTGGTCGCCACTGGAATACTCGGTAGTAGACCTGAACACCCGCCGCTCCACCGATGATTCCAGCGGTACCGGTGACTACATCAAGCGCAGCAGCTACGGCCTGCAGTGGAACCACAAGCTGACCGACCTGTTCTCCTCCGTACTGGGCTACACCTACACCGATTCCAACTACGTAGGTGCTACTCGCCAAGACAAAAAGAAGAGCTACAAAGCCGGCGTTGCCTACGATGCCCGCCGCTGGATGAAAGTATCGCTTGAGTGGACCACCACCGACAATAACTCCACCGTGCAAGCCAGCAGCTACAAACGTAACGTGATCATGCTCAATACCCTGATTGGACTGTAATTCATGGCCCTGAATGCTTTTCAACGTAGCTCTACGCTGAAATGCTGGCTGTCTGCATGCCTGCTCGCTGTAGCAAGCATGCAGCCTTTGGCAGCCAGTGCCCAGACCACCCTGCAAGTGCCTGCCGATGCTGCCAGCCTGTTTTCCACCTACCAGCTGGGTGCGGGTGACATGCTGACCATACGCGTGCTGGGCGAGCCGGAACTGACACTGGAAAAAATCCGCCTGACCGACGCCGGTACGCTGTCTTACCCGGTGCTGGGTGAAATACGCCTGCTAGGCCTGACCGTAGGCGAGCTGGAAAAAATCATCACCGACGGCCTGCGCGGCCGCTACCTGAAAAACCCGCAGGTATCGGTGCAGATGGACGAATACCGGCCGTTTTACGTAAATGGCCTGGTAGAAAAACCGGGCAGCTACCCCTACCAGCCTGCGCTAACCGTGCGCAAAGCCGCCTCCATTGCGGGCGGCCTGAAGATACGCGCGTCGGTAGACAAGGTGTATGTGATTCGTGCCAACGACAAAAACCAGGAAGCCATCAAAGCCGATATGAACACGCCCATCTACCCGGGCGATACGGTTATTGTGGAACAAAGCTTTTTCTGATCGAAATGCTGATAGTGCGCTAAACCGCGCGGAGATACCGAATGTCGCTTTTTGGTGAAGAAACCAAACCCCAAGCCCAGGCTGCCAAACCTGCGCTGCTGTTGCAGGACAACGACCAACAGCACACCTCCCTCATATTGGAGTACTGGCACATAGTCAATGCCAAAAAATGGGGCATTCTGGCGCTGGGTGTCGCTGTAGGTGCTGTAGCCCTGATCACCACCCAGGCCATGCGGCCCACCTACCGCGCCACCGCCGAAGTACTGATAGAAGCCAACAAAGCCAAAGTACTGTCTATTGACGAGGTATACGGCGGCGTAGGCAGCAACCGTGAATACTTCCAGACCCAGGCTGAAATCATGAAATCGCGCGAGGTAGCCCTGCGCGCCATCAAGAAACTGAAGCTGTGGGAGCACCCGGACTACAACCCGCGCCTGCAAAAACCGCCGGTACACCAACCGCTGCTGGACATGCTGGGCATGGAACGCAAACCGCAGCCGCAGTGGAACGACGAGCTGCTGGCCGCTGCCGTCTACCAACGTATCAACAAAGAGCTCAATATCGAGCTGGTACGCCTGAGCCAGCTGGTAAACGTGTCGTTTGACTCTACCGATGCCAAAGTGGCAGCCGACTTTGCCAACGCCGTGGGTGAAGCCTACATAGAGAACGACCGCGAAGCACGCTTCAAGATGACCCAGCAAGCCAGCGACTGGCTGCAAAACCGCACCAAGAGCCTGCGCGAAGCCCTGGAAACCTCCGAGCGCAAACTGCAAGGCTACCGCGAGCGCGCCGGTGTGATTACCGTAGACGCCAGCAACCAGTTTGGTACCGGCAAGCTGATTGAAGAAGTAACCCAGCGCCTGGTAGAAGCCCGCATGCGCCGTGCCGAAGCCGAAAACGCCTACAACCAGATACGTGGCGGCAAAGTGCAAGACCTGGGCTCGCTGCCTGCCGTGATTCGCAACCCGCTGGTAGCCGAAGCCAAGAAACAGCTGGCCGACGCCGAGCGCAAACACGCCGAAATGTCGCAGCGCTATGGCCCGGAACACCCGCGCATGGTGCAGGCAGAAGCCGAGCTGCAGTCGGCGCGGGATAGCGCCAAGCGCCAGATCAACAGCATTGTGGCCAGCGTCACCAACGAGTACGAAGTAGCCCGCGCCACCGAGCGCAGCCTGGAAGGCACCCTGGGCCAGGCACGTGGCGGCGCGCAAACCGACAACCGCAAAAACTTCGAGCTAGCCGTGCTGGAACGCGAAGTAGCGTCTAACCGCCAGCTGTACGACATGTTTGTGACCCGCGCCAAAGAAACCGCCGCCTCGCAAGACCTGCAGAGCAGCGTAGGCCGCATTGTGGACAGCGCCGAAGTACCCGAAAAACCGGTAGCGCCGAAAAAAGCCCAGGTGACCCTGATGGCCTTTGTGCTGGCCCTGCTGCTGGGTGCCGCCACCGCCCTGCTGCGCGCACGCCTGGACAACACGCTGAAGCTGCCAGCCGACGTGGAACGCAAGGTAAAGCAGCCGCTGCTGTCAACCCTGCCCCTGCTAGACAAAAAACAGCGCCAGCAAGCTGCCGTACTGAGCCAGCAAGACCCGCACACCCCGTTTGCCGAGGCGGTGCGCACCGCCAAAACCGGCGTGCTGCTGTCGGATATCGACCAGGAACGCCGCGTGCTGCTGGTAACGTCCAGCGTAGCCGGCGAAGGCAAGACCACCACATCTTGCAACCTGGCGCTGTCGCTATCACAAAACAAGCGTACCCTGCTGATAGACGCCGACATGCGCCGCCCGTCGGTAGCTGCGTCACTGGGGCTGGACCCGCACGCCGCCGGCCTGTCCGACCTGATAGCCGGAACCAAGCAGCTGGCCGACGTACTGCAACGCCTGCCGGGCAGCCAGGTAGACCTGATCAGCGCCGGCACACTGCCGCCCAACCCGCTGGACCTGCTGCTATCGCGCCGTTTTGACGAGCTGCTGGCCACGCTGCAGCAGCAGTACGAAATGATCATTATCGACAGCACACCGTGTGAAATGGTGAGCGATGCGGTAGCCCTGGCACCGAAAGCCACTGGCCTGATTTACGTAGTGCGTGCCGGTGAAACCGCCGCCCCGCTGGTAGTAAAAGGTACCCGCCGCCTGCAACGCGCCGGTGGCCACCTGCTGGGTATTGTGCTGAATGGTGTAGACCTGAAACAGGCAGAACGCTATGGCGACTACGGCACCAATGGCCAGTACTACGGCAACTATGGCGCCCCCGCCAAAAAGTAAGGCCCCGCGTGATAGACGTACACTGCCACCTGCTGCCGGGCGTAGATGACGGCCCGGCAGACCTGGCCGCCGCCCTGGCGCTGGTAAAAGCCAGCACCAGCAACGGCATACGCCAGGCCATATGCACCCCGCACATCTACCCCGGCCGCTGGGACAATGGCTACGCCAACCTGCAGCCCGCACTAGACCTGCTACGCCAGGCAATGGCTGCGGCCAACCTGGCACTGGACATCAAGCTGGGGGCCGAGGTGCGAGTGTGCGACGAACTACCGCAGTTGATACAAGCCGGGCGCATCCCCATGCTGGGGCACGTAAACGGCTACGATATCCTGCTGCTGGAAATGCCAGACCAACAGATACCCGCCGGCCTGTGGCAGCTGATACCCTGGCTAATGCGGCACAGGGTACGCCCGCTGATCGCCCACCCCGAGCGCAACAAAGCCGTGATGGCCGACCCCGGCCAGGCCAGCCGCCTGCACCGCGCCGGCTGCTGGCTGCAGGTGACCACCGGCGCCCTGCTAGGCAGCTTTGGCACCCGCGCCCAGGCCACCGCCGAACAGCTGCTGGAAGAAGACTTGGTGTACCTGGTAGCCACCGACACCCACAACCTGAAAGCCCGGCAGCCCAATATGGCCCAGGCCCACCAGTGGCTAAGCCGCCGCTTTGATAGCGGCTACGCCGACATGCTGACTACCGAGCACCCCGGCCTGCTGTACCACAGCACCCCCGCCAGCATACCCACCCAGGAAGACACACTATGAAAGCCGCCACACCGTACGCATTGGCCCTGGCCATGGCAGGCTGTGCTGCCCTGGTGTTACCCGGCGCCCTGCGCACCGCCTGGCAAGACCTGGCACTGGCCAAACCCCGCGCCACACTGGAACGCGCCACCGCCGACCAGCAAACCCCTCTGCTACTGGAAGAAGCCGTAGCGATAGAGCGCCAGCTCACCCAGGCCAGCCTGGACAGGCAGCCTCCACACCACCAGATACTGGACAACCTGGCTACGCTGTACACCCTGCGCACCCTGCGTGCCGGGCGCGTAGCCAGCGTGCAAGCCTATATGGCCGAACGGGCAGAAAACTACTACCGCCAGTCTCTGGCGCTGCGCCCGGTAAACGGCCGCGCTTGGGCCAATATTGCGCTGCTGCGTATCCTTACCGGCGACCAGGGCGCGGTATACCAGCAAGCACTGACCACCGCCCTGCGCCAGGCGCCCAGCGACTACAGCGTAGGCCGCAGCCTGCTGCTGGCCACGCTGCCGTTTGAAGACAAGCTGCCGCCCGCCACCCTGGCGTTTGCACGCCAGGTGTACGCGCAGCAGAGCGAGCCGGCGCAAAAGCAGCTACAGCACCTGCTAAAGCAGATACCCGGCCCCACCGCCAGCCAGCTACGCCAGCCCTGAACCCATAACGCAAAACCCCCGCCAGTCAAGCCAGCGGGGGTTTTAACATTGGTGCGTTTTATGTTGAGCGTGCGGCAGCCAGCTGCAGCTCGCCCCAAGCACAAGCAAGCCACCCGTGCACCCAGGCAGCCTAGCTAGCCGCTGGCGGGGTTGGGCGCCGCCGCTGCCAGCAAGACAGCAGCCAGCACAGCAGCAGCCCCACCAGCAAACCGGCCACATCGGCCAGCCAGTCTTCTACCGACGCTACCCGCCCCGGCAACCACGCCTGGTGCCACTCCTGCCCTGCCCCCACCGCCATGCCCAGCAGCGCCAGCACCAGGCAGCGCCAAAAGGTTGGCCGCAAAGCCCAGCCAGCCAGCAACAAGGCCGAACCGTAAGCTACCGCGTGTACCAGCTTGTCGTACGGCGGGTTGACCGTGGGCAGCCATAGCTGGTGCTGAAACCAGAACAACAGCGCCACCAGCGACGACAGTAATAGCAACACCGCCAAACGCCACGCCATCAGTTGGCCGATACGAAGTAGTCCCTGCTGTGTTGGTGCACCTGCGGGTGCTGTGCAGCCTCGGCAGGTGTCAGCCAGCAGTAGCGGGCATGCTGCTGACCGAGGGGCAATGCAGCCAGCTGCGTTTCATCCAGCTGCAAGCGGTAAGCCAGCACCACATAGTGGGTGCCAAAGCCCGGCATATCGCCCGCGTTGTCGGAGTAAAAGTGTTCGTACACACCCTGCCATTGCGCCTGCTGTCGCGTCAAGGCTATGCCCAGCTCTACATTGGTAAGGCGCATGAAAGCGTCGTCCAGCCGTTCTTCTTTCAGCACACGCCCGCCGGGTACAAACCAGTGGCCACTGGCCGGGCGGTTGTTGCGCCAGCCCAGCAGCACCTGGCCCTGCGGGTTAAATACCAAGAGATCGATGGAAACCAGCGGCGCGTGCTCTACCACGGCCATGAACTGGCCAAACGGCAAGGGCTGCTGGCTCATGCCGGCGCCCTGCCATACACGTCTTCCAGGCTCACGATATCGTCTTCGCTTAAGTAGCTACCCGACTGTACCTCGACAATCTCCAGCGGAATACGCCCCGGGTTCACCAGGCGGTGCACGGTACCCAAGGGTATGTAAGTGGACTGGTTTTCGCTAAGCAGTAGCTCGCTATCGCCATTGGTAATGGGTGCTGTGCCTTTTTCAGCACGGTGGTGGTGCAGCTGCAGGCTAAGCGAACTGCCCGGCTTGACCTGAATGCGCTTAACCTGAAAGCGCTCGCACATAGCCAGACCCTCGTACCAGCCCCACGGGCGGTTGAGGCGCTGGTGGAGCACCGCCTCGCTACGGCCGGCGGCGGCCAACTGTTCCACAATCTTTTTCACGTCTTGCACTTGATCTTTGTGCGCTACCAACACGGCATCGCCCGTTTCTACTACCACCAGATCTTGCACCCCTACGGTGGCCACCAGGCGGCTTTCGGCACGCACATAGCAGCCGTGGGTGGCATGCTGCAGCACATCGCCCTGCAGGGCATTGCCGTGCTGGTCTTGCGCGCTGATATCAGCCAGTGCGCCCCACAAGCCGATATCGCTCCAGCCCAAGCCTGCCGCCGGTACCACTGCGGCTTTGGCGGTTTTCTCCATGACTGCGTAGTCGATACTGTCCGACGGGCAAGCAGCAAAGGCCTGCGCATCCAGTCGGACAAAATCCAGATCGCGCTGCGCCTGGGCAAAGGCCTGCTGGCTGTATTGGTGCATGGCTGGCTGCAGCTGCTCCAGCTCGTGCAGGTAGGCATCGGCACGGAACAGGAACATGCCGCTGTTCCAGTAATAGCTACCATCGGCCACAAAGGCCTGCGCGCGCGCCAGATCCGGCTTTTCGACAAAAGCCTCGACTTCATACAAGCCATCAACATCAGCCGAAGGTTGGCCGCTACGGATATAGCCATAGCCAGTATGCGGAGTATCAGGAGCAATACCGAAAGTAACCAGCTGCGCAGCTGGCAATGCTTTTAAAACAAGCGCACGGAATACATCTTCATGACGAATGACATGATCTGATGGCAGCACCAGCAACACCGCATTGGCATCGTGCTGCAGCGCCTGCCACGCCGCTACCGCCACTGCAGGCGCCGTATTACGGCCCACCGGCTCCAGCAACATAGCCTGCGGCCAACATCTGCTCGGCTACCAGAAAACGCTGTTCGTTATTGGTAATGATGATGGGAGCTGCCACATTGGCCAGGCCATCCAGCCGGGCAGCGGCTTGCTGCACCAACATCTGCTCGCCGTGCAAGGCCAGATACTGCTTAGGGTAAGTCGAACGCGATAGCGGCCACATACGGGTACCACTACCACCGCAGAGAATTATCGGCACTAAACTCATGAGATTCCTTTTTCAATCTTCTAGTAATTAACCGACTAATCGAAGAGCGCCTGCTGCCAGTCCCTAAGGGCTTTGTTGCATAACCTATTCACCGGTCGAACGCCCCCTTTCCCCAGACGGATTTCAGGCGTGAGCAACCGTTTTCGGCATGCCAAAATGCGCGAACCGGTTCAGGATCACGCAGCGTACATGCACCTCGGCCACTTGCCGCTCCGGCTTCCGTGCGAGCAGCCTGTCGCCCAGCCGCTTGAAACGATGCATCGCGGTTTCCACCAGACTGCGCCGATGGTAACCGCTCCAGCGTTTCCAGATCGACCGCCCCACACGGCCTATCGCCGCCAACTTGTCATTGCGGCCGACCGCCCACGCGGCTTTGTCCTGCCACGGTTTGCCATTCTTGCGTGGCGGTACGATCAACTCCGCACCATAGCCATGCACAACCCGATACACCCGGCGGCTGTCATAGGCACCATCTCCGCCGAGGCTCCCCAGAACGGTTTCAGTCGGCAGTTGCGACAGTAATGCTTCCACTTGCGAACCATCGGCCTGACGTTGATCGGTCATTTCCACCGCATGGATTTCCTGTGTATCCCGACTAATGGCCAAGTACACCTTGCGCCAGCCACGTCGGTACTCTGGCCCGTGTCTTTTGACCTTCCACTCGCCTTCGCCGTGAATCTTGATGCCGGTGCTATCCACCAGCAGGTGCAGCGGTTCCCGGCTGCGCCGGACTGGAATCTGTACGGTCAGGGTGGCTTGTCGTCGGCTGACCGTGCTGTAACACGGCACCTTCCAGTCCAAACCCAGCATGCGCACCAGACTTGAAACCAGCCCCCGCATCTGACGCAAGCCCTGCTGGAATAGCACCTTCAACGGCAGCATGATCTGGATGGCCTGATCGCTGTAGCGGGTTGGACGTCCGGTTTGGCCCGCTCGCTCATTGGCGTGCCAGGCTAGTTCGGGGGAAAACCAGATCGTCAGATCACCGCGGGCTTGCAGGCTGCGGTTGTATTCGGGCCAGTTGGTGGTGTGGTAACGCGGTTTTGGTGGTTTCATCCTTACAGCATGCCAGCACTGTCAAGCCCGCCGCTCTGTGGAGTTATGCAACAAAGCCCCAGAACAATAATATTACGAAAAAAAAACAAACCCAGGAATATAACAACCCTTAAGTTAAACATGCTCCTATTTGTGCTTACCTAAAATACGCACATGCCAGATTTCTTTTAACAATAAAAAAGCATACTTACTATTGGTAACCGCGTAGCGCTTCCACATGCGGCCAGGCTCTTGCAAGACACGGTAAAACCACTCCAAACCCGCATTCTGCATCCATAGCGGCGCACGCTTTACTTTGCCAGCAACAACATCAAAAGTACCACCAACCCCCATCACAAACGTAACTCCTAAACGATCACGCCATCGATTAATAAAATTCTCTTTCTTTGGGGAAGTAATAGCCACAAACAACAATTGTGCGCCAGACGCAGCGATTTGATCAACAATTGCCTCTTCGTCATCCCAAAAATAGCCATGGTGAAATCCAGCAACTTTTAAGCCAGGATATTTATTCCTGACTACTTCTTCCGTTTTTGATACTACCTCCTCAGTAGCACCCAATAAAAAAATCGGTAAATCACAGATCACTGAATGCTCGAGCAATTTATGGAACAGATCAATTCCTGCTACCCTTTCTGGAATGTGGTAACCAAGAAATCGCGCACCATATACAACGCCCATGCCATCGATATTAATAATATCACAAGACTTCACAGAGTCAGCTAAGGATTGGTCTTCTAGCATATGAACCAATTTCGCAACATTAACAACTACATGCTGCGTAAATAAATTAGCCTTGATACGCTCACCGATCAAACAAACAGACTCTTCTATTGTCATTACATCAACAGGACAATTTAGTAAAGTAATCCTAGGCATATGACTTAATCCTTATCTAATGGAAAATATTTAAAACTGGTTACTTTAACATCGGGAGGTGACATTAAAATATCACCAGGCATTTTCCAGTAATTTAGATGTAAACGCTGTGGCAAGTTCGGTATGGAATCCTTATAATTTTGTGGTGAGTAAACCCACTCCACATTGATATGTGGTGATTTAACACTATATTTAATGGAGTGTGGTAGCCATAAAATTTTCACTACAACCCGTTCTGTCATCTCGGGAACGTCGAATCTGAACCTCACTGGCTTGCCTCGTAAATCTTTATCTTTGCGAAAAAGACCGAAATTCCCACGTGGTATAGCAAGGCTCCCCCAATGACTAAACTCAATATCAATTTCGTTTGTACCATCCTCATCACTTTTATCTGGAAATGTGAAAATACCAAACACTAGCTTTTTATCAAAAGTAGGAAGTGCTTCGAGCTCAAAAATAAACTCGCCAAAATGAAAATAGCTAGTGCTTATGATTTCTGAACATAACCAGCCAACCACTTTATCCTTACTCATCGACATGATTAAACTGTCATTTTCGACACGAACACGGGATGAACTAAAATTATTGGGGCCTGGTTGACCATTACCATTCCTTGTTATCCAGCCATACCCTGCAAAAGTAAGCTCGTCTGCTGCGAAGACAATTGGAACTGTAAAAATCAGAAATAAATAAAATGTAATTTTGCTAATACTGTGATTTAGCATGATCTAATAATTTACCGTATTGACCAGTCAGAATATTTTCACGAATTATTCGAGCTGGATTCCCAGCAACAATCACGCTAGGAGGAACATCTTTCGTAACAACCGCACCAGCGGCAACAATTGAACCAGGCCCTACTTTCAAGCCAGGAAGAACTATTGACCTAGCACCTATAAAGCAATTTTCAAGAATCTGAGTTTCAGCATGAAAACCTCGCGTAAAATCATGCGTTAGAATGACAGCATCAAATGCAACATAACTGCCATCTTTAATTACAACACCCCTAAGATTCGTCTTATCCAAATTCGCAGAAAGGGAAATTCTCGCTTTGTAACTAATTTTCGCACCAAAAAAATTAAAAAACCAAACCCTGACTAATATGAGAAAATTGCGAATAGAAAATACAAAGGATTTAAATAATTTCATAAAGCCCCCAAAAGCGAATTGTACCCATACAAAATAGAATCACGTGTAAATTTAGAAAAAAAGCCATCTAGATGCAACCGGTTAATATCGAATCGTATCCTGCTATTATTCTTCATACAAAATGATAATGCATCACGAATTGATTCAATCGACAAAGGGTCGCAACTCGACCCAACAAGAACTTCATCAAAATAACCCGATACCCCCCTATCTCGCGAATATACAATTGGTATATTCGCAAATAAAGCCTCTATATACACCATTCCAAATGTTTCACTGCGAGTAGGCATAACAAAGAATAAATATTGTGAAAGGATTTCTACAATATCTGCATTCTCAACTCGCCCTTTCAGAAAAACTTTATCTTCCAATTCTAGAGAATGGATCAATCGCGAAATCTTATTTACACTATCCTCTGTCCCGCCGCCAAAAATATCCAACGCGGGGGATTCGTCACCAAATAACTTAATTGCACGCAATAAATTTTCCAAACCTTTAAGTTCGAACAAATCCAAATTAAAAACTGTAACCATTCGATCGTTGCAATCACTTGAAAATGTGTGCTTTATATTTTCCGTAACAATTGGGAGTAGATGAACATTACGCATTTTCAAGCCAAAAATATTATAGGCATATTCCGATATCCATGGAGAAGCTGGTAAAACCAAAGCAGCTTTCTCAATTAAACGACGGTAAACGGGCCTATTCCATTTTAGCTTCGATAGAAATTTATGATCCGTAGATCCCCATAAACTACATACTAGTTTAGCTTTAGAATTTTCACAGATCACATCGGCAATAACACCTTCAACACATAATTTGTGTGCATGGACAATATCAAAAGAACGGCAATCTATGAAGTTACAAATCTCGCCCGCCAATTTTCTCAAAAAAAATATATTAAGTATTCCTAAAGGAGGGCTAAAATACTTCACAGACAAAACATTCCCGTCGCGGACAAATTCTGTCTTGCCAGGGATATTTTTCCTATTAATTGAAACAACGAATGATTCAAAGACGCATCCATTTACTAGATTTTTTACAGCTGTAGTTTTGTTTTTTACAAAGACATCAGGAAAATCTGCCGTTACATGCAAAATTTTGGTCATAATTTAAAACTCGAGCTAATATTAGAGTATGCAAGAAATAGAGTTAACGTGGTAATGTTTGCAAGGCCATTGAATGGTCCAGATTCCAACAATCCATTAGCTACAGTGAAGAAAAAGAGGCAGTATTGGAGCCGACTTGGATGCTCACGAAAAAAAGCTATCACAGATATAAAAAATAAAGACAATCCAATTATTCCAGAATATAACAATATCTGAAGCAATATGTTGTGCGTATGTGATGCAGTGAACCCAATTTCGGATTCATACTGAGGCAACAAAAACATGCTGCTACCATATCCCGAGCCAAAAAAAAGATTTCTTTTGATTAAATCTATGGTTACATCCCAAATATATGTACGCCCAGTAAAAGTTAATACCTCTACTACCTCACCTGACCGAGATATTAGAGGAAGAACAAAATCAAGATTAAGAGCCACCCAAAGTAGCAAATATAACCCAAAAGCAAAAAACAGTGTATAGATTAAATGGTATTTTTTTTTATAAGTTAGTATCAGATACCCAATAAGTGCAACCAATGCACTTGATCTATTCATTGACAACAGCAAGCATATTATGGATATAGGAATCAACCAAATTGAAATAGTCTTATTTCCAGAAAAAAATAGATAAATACCAAAAATAAAACCTAGCGATGCGACTCGCCCCAAGTTATTTGCGCTACCAGCAATACCACTCATTCTACCACCATCAATGAAAACACCATATTCCCAATATGATATCCTTCCAAGTGATGGAAAAACAATATAGACCAATAGAGAAGCAATTAGAAAAAGAAATAGAGAGTATCCAATTAAATTAACTACCCATTCAGTACCGTACTTATCAATCAGAAAATTAATCAGCAAAAAAAAAGCTAACAAAGAAAAAACCGACACTAAGGCATATTCTGAATTTATTGAGAACACCGCGCCAAATCCAAAAACAAGGATCAATAACAGTAAGCACTTGTTTGCACCACTGTAAGCAGCTCGCACATCAGAACGGCTAATCAAAAAACCAACGAATGGCACACAGATAGCTGCTAAATAAATCAACAATTTAATTACAACCTGAAAATCAACTCCTTTATCACTATATTCACGGACGCGAAAAACCGCATCTAATAGAAAAACTGAAAGCAGCAGAATCACTCCACATATCTTTCTAAATTCTTGGCCTGAAAAACTATTTTTTAGCATACATTATCCTCAAAAAAATGGTTTCCACCTAACAATTGAATTGATTACTTTGAAGTTCATTAAGGCTAGCATTCCTATTTGAAAAATACTCACTACTAGCACGATCATAGAGGTCAGGCTCTGGTGCAAATAGGCAGCAACAAATAGTCCACCACCTAAAAACATGATTAAAATACGCGGACCAAGTGTTGTGCTTAGCTTCGATTCGATCACCAGAAGTGATTCGATATAGACGTTAAACCATAAAATTGTAAGATAAACCCAAAATAGAAAAATACACCAATTTAAATAATCAAAAATTCTTTTATACAACAAATAGACAACCTGATCTGCAAAAAAGAAAGCCAATATAAAATAGAGCACTAGTATTAATGTAGCTAGACAGACGCTTTTTACAGCAGTGTTTATTTTATTTTCACTACGACCTATCTGCCGCTTGTGTACAACCTCCATCGATCTAAGCACAACATTAATTGGCTGAAAAACAGATCGTACAATATATAGAACCTCGACAAGTGCTTTATCAACAAATGCAACCAATAAAAATGGTAGATTCAATATCATCTGATTAACAATTACAGGGAGCGCATTAGCTCTCAAGACCTTGCAATATACTAAACGAAACAAAACACAATTCACCCTTATTTTAATAAGTAATCGATAAAATCTCAGTGGATAAACAGCTGGAAAGCACATAACAAGAAAAAGAACCCAATTACCCGCCCCTTGTTTACAAAAAACAAATATAATTACAGCGCCGATCAAAAAGAGCAATGATAAAACCAAGCTTTCATTGTGATTATTTTTCTTTACTCTAGAGAATTCAACACCACAGTATGTCGCAAACAAATAGATAAATAAAGACAAAACACCAACAGGTTCCCACACGAACACAAATGGGAACAAAATAAGAAGCGGCACCAAAAAAAGATAAAAACCATTAATTCTCACATCACTAATTTTAATAAATCTTAAACTAACAGGATCGAGAATCATTGCTCGAATTAATGTAACGCCAAGTGTGGCAACGATTATAGCCACACTAAAATTCGTCAGGCCATCTGAAGTAAAGTTATGTGCAATTGCAACGCCAACAAATAAGTTCGCACCGGAAAAAGCAACCTGCTCAATTAATCTTTTTGCACTTGATAGCACAAGCCACTCCTATATACACGGAAACATTAATAATGACTTTTATATAACCTCTTTGCGGAACCTAATGACTCTTGCAGGATTACCCCCTACAATAGCCCAATCGGGTATATCTTTCGTAACAACGGATCCTGCACCAATGATGACATGATTGCCTATTTTTTTCCCGGGCAAAATTATTGAATTTGCGCCGATCCAGACATCATTGCCAATACTTGTAGGAACAATTGTTATTGGCTGTAAATACATGAATTCATCTAATTTGGAGTGCCCATGCGTTGTACTATAGATTTTTACATCAGGCCCCATCATCACACCACTACCTATCGTCACTTTCCTTTGTATAACCGATCTAGTGCCAATCCCACTATTTGATCCAATTTTAATATCATAAGATATATCCGCATTAGAACCAACAACCAAACCATCGCCGCACTCAGTTAAGAAATTTCTTACTAAGAAAACACGTACCTTTGGAAGAAAGAATGAATATGGCCTATATGGCTCGGGGGTGTGCCTAAAAATTGCCATATACAAGAAGTACATGGCCATTCGAAAATATTTCATTATCAATTCACACTCCACTTCCATAAAAAACTTGTGCAATACATTTTTAGCGAGAGATGAATTGCTAAACTCTACCTCTAAAACAACCATCAAATAGATCGTATGCACAAAACTACAGAACGACTCACGACTAGGTCAAAAATAAAGAACACTAGATATTCTAAAGCCATAATTGAAGACAGCGACTAAGTAACCCCTTGTAACTTGATGAAAAAATCTAGACCGTGTCGCGCCAAATGAATCAACAAGCGACAGCCCCACAGCAACAATAGAATAACTTTCATTTAGTTACTAAAACTACTTAGTGTGATTTAAAAAAATTTAATACTAAATAATGCCGCGTGTGTCAATTGCAATTTTAGTTGCAAAGCTACTCTTATCGATCACTTTAAATTCCTTATGATCTACTAAAATCACAATGATATTTGCAAAATTTAAAGCTGACTCAACATCGCTCAATTCAATACCTGCATCTTTTAACTTACTTGGCAAAGTATCAATATTTGGCTCTACAGCGATTACTTTGCCGATTTCTTTTTCTGCTAATGATTTAACGATTTCCAAAGCAGGGCTTTCACGTAGGTCATCAATATCAGCCTTAAATGCCAAACCAAAGCAGGCAATGACTGGCTTTTTAAATTGATCCGCAGCGGCGGCAATCTTTTCAATCACATACTGCGGCTTGTAGTCATTCACCTCGCGGGCCTGGCGAATCAGCTTTGCCTCATCCGGGCAGCTGTTTACGATAAACCACGGGTCTACGGCAATGCAGTGCCCGCCTACCCCTGGGCCGGGATTCAGGATATTTACACGTGGGTGGCGGTTTGCCAGCTTGATCAGCTCCCATACATTGATTTTCAGCTTGTCGCAGATTAGCGATAGCTCGTTGGCAAAAGCAATGTTTACGTCGCGGAAGCTGTTTTCTGTCAGCTTGGCCATTTCGGCAGTTCGGGCATTGGTAATAATGCACTCGCCACGTACGAAGGTCTTGTACAGCTCAACTGCGCGTGCGCTGCAGGCTGCCGACATGCCGCCAATAACGCGGTCGTTGCTTACCAGCTCTTGCAACACATAGCCGGGCAGTACGCGTTCCGGGCAGTGTGCTACACGGATATCGGCGGCTTCGCCTTTTTGCTGTGGAAAGGTCAGATCCGGGCGAGCTGCGGCCAACCAGGCGGCCATCTGCTCGGTGGCACCTACTGGCGAGGTGCTTTCCAGAATCACCAGATTACCTTTTTCCAGCACCGGGGCGATAGCGTTGGCCGCAGATTCGATATAGCTCAAATCCGGCTCGTGGTTTTCACCTTTAAACGGAGTGGGCACGGCCACAACAAATGCCTCTGCTGCTTCTGGCTTGGTGGTGGCGCGCAGCTTGCCGGTCATTACCGTGCTGCGTACGACTATGTCCAGATCCGGCTCTACAATATGGATATTGCC
Organism: Vogesella aquatica; assembly: GCF_028548455.1. Taxonomy (GTDB): domain Bacteria; phylum Pseudomonadota; class Gammaproteobacteria; order Burkholderiales; family Chromobacteriaceae; genus Vogesella; species Vogesella aquatica. The sequence continues at coordinate 244,814 of NZ_JAQQLF010000002.1, read as the reverse complement.
TTGGTTGATGGTATCTACTGCGTGCTGGTTAACGTCAACACCAATTACCTCGATACCACGCGATGCAATGACAGCCGCGGTAGGCAAACCGATATAGCCCAGGCCAATAACAGAGATTTTGCTGAAAGACATACTATTTCCCTTGTGAAGTTTTAATGATTTCTACAATGCGCTGGCATGCTTTGCCATCGCCATAAGGGTTGTGCGCTTTGGACATGCTTAGATAAGCTTGCTGATTGTCCAGTAGCTGTTTAACGGTGCTAATGATGTTTGACTGGTCGGTGCCTACCAGTTTTACTGTGCCGGCAGCTACTGCTTCTGGCCGCTCGGTGGTATCGCGCATTACCAGTACTGGCTTACCCAGCGATGGTGCCTCTTCCTGAATACCACCCGAATCCGTCAGAATGATATGGGCTTTATCCATCAGGTAGACAAATGGCAGGTAATCTTGTGGCTCGATAAGGTACACATTGTCCACGCCAGACAGTATGCGGTTTACCGGCTCACGTACGTTGGGGTTAAGGTGCACGGGGTAAACAATCTGTACATCCGGGTAATCTGCGGCCAACTGTGCCAGCGCACTGCAAATATTTTCAAAGCCGCTGCCAAAGCTTTCGCGGCGGTGCCCTGTAACCAGAACCATGCGCTTGCTACTGTCCAGGAAAGCAAACTGCTGGCTAAACTGCTCTGCAAATTTGACGTTGCTATCCAGTTTGGCTTTTACCCATAGCAGCGCGTCAATGACGGTATTGCCGGTAATGGCTACCTGGCTGGCAGGTATATTTTCTTTTGCCAGGTTTTGGCTACTGGTATCGGTAGGGGCAAAGTGCCATTCGGCCAATGCACCGGTCAGTTTACGGTTGGCTTCTTCTGGCCATGGTGAATACAGGTTGCCAGTACGCAAACCAGCCTCTACGTGGCCTACTTTGATGCGGGCATAAAATGCGGCCAGGCTAGCGGCCAGCGTGGTGCTGGTATCACCGTGTACAAGCACGATATCCGGTTTGAAGTCTGCCAGCACTGGCTCCATGCCTTGCAGTATGGTGCTGGTTATCTGAGACAGGCTTTGGCCTGGCTTCATGATATTCAGGTCGTAATCTGGCTTTATTTCAAATAGCGCCAGTACTTGATCCAGCATTTCGCGGTGCTGGGCTGTCACGCATACCTTGCTATCGATACCATCGGCTTCGGCCAGCGCGTGTACCAGCGGGGCCATTTTGATAGCCTCGGGGCGTGTGCCAAAAACAGTCAAAACTTTGATGGTCATATCATATCCAGTGTTAATAAGCGTTTTTGTTCACAAAGCCCTTGAATACCGTCAGGAACACAATGCGCAGATCCAGCCATACCGACCAATGCTCCAGGTAGTGCAGGTCGTATTCCACACGCCATTTCATTTTGTCTATGGTGTCGGTTTCGCCGCGCAGGCCGTTTACCTGGGCCCAGCCGGTTATGCCGGGCTTCATCTTGTGCCGCAGCATGTAGTTGGGGATCAGCTCTTTATAGTAGTGGTTATGCTGCACGGCGTGCGGGCGCGGGCCTACTATGCTCATGCGGCCTTGCAGTACATTGATGAACTGCGGCAGCTCGTCCAGGCTGGTGCGGCGCAAAAACGCCCCCAGCGGGGTAATGCGGGCGTCGTTTTTGGTGGCCTGGGTCACTTTGTCGTGCTCCTGGTGCACGGCCATACTGCGAAACTTGTACACCACAATCTCTTCACCGCCCCAGCCGTGGCGCTTCTGGCGAAAGATCACAGGGCCGGGCGATGTCAGCTTCACGGCGGCGGCAATACCCAGCATCAGCGGGCTGATCATAAGCAGGATGATGCTGGCCAGTACGTAGTCTTCTATCTGCTTGATCAGTCGGTTTATGCCACCCAGTGCGCTACCGCTGATATCCAGCATAGGCACGCCCATGATGAAGGTTACGCCGTGGTTGATCATACGGTAGGTCAGCAGATCTGGCACCACGCGGATATCGGCAGCGCTGTGTTTTAGCGCATCTAGCACAGCAGGGATGCTGGAAGCTTCGTGCGCGGGCAGGTTGATCCACACTTCGTCGTAGGTGGCGTCACTGGCTAGCTGGGTAATGCGTGCCAGGTCGTTGGCACTGACCTGGCGCGTGACTTTAAAGCCGCTCCACGATGCCTCACGGGCGCGCTTGGCCAGGTCGTTGCTCATGGGGCCCTTGCCTATCAGCAGCACTTCGCGGGTGTTTACGCCACGGCGGTGCAGCCAGCGCAGGGCCTGCATCACCAGGGTACGCTGCAGCAGCAGCAGCGGCAGCATGCTGGCTATCCAGGTGCCCACAAACAGGCGCGAATACGCTTCAGAGCTTTTGCTGAAAAACAGCCAGGACAACAACAAGCCTATTGTGATGACCCACGCCAGTACTACACGCCCGTACATGGCCTGCCACGAGCCGCCACGGAAAGACTGGTACACCAGCGACGAGCACAGCATGGCTAACAGGCTGGTGGCTACAATCAGGCTGTCGTAGCCCAGTGGCAGGGTGCTACTGCCGCCAAAACGCAGCCAGGTCGCCAGCTCGGCGGCCTGCCACACGGTAAGGGCATCCAGTAACAAGATGATATTGCTGACTATGGCAGAGCCTTGCTTGAGGCGGCCGGTTTTCATGGTGTACTTCCTGCAGTAAGCATACCGCCGCAGTGGGATGACGCGGCACGGTATTTCGATAAATAGCATTGCTGTTCACACTGCCATTCTTTCACCTATATTTTACAACAATCGTACAAATTTCATTAATGCCAACCGGTTTTTTTTACACGCATTCTTATAGGATAACGTGCACCGCAGCAGTGCACATCGCCTTAAGTAGCTGATTTAAAAAAAATATAGCCACCCAAGGTGGCTATGACAGCATACGTTATTAAAATTAATATTTAAAATTGATGGCCAATTTATAGCCAGCTTGTTTCGATTAGGTGTTGATGCTGCACCACAGCAGAAAGCTTAGCCCCCCGCTGCTGCATTAAAACCCAGGCTATACGATATGGCTGCAGCGCAAGCAGCCAGCTTGCGGGCCAGCTCGCCGCCCCAGGCGGGGTCAAAATCTGCAGCGGGGCCTAGCGTGGTAATGGCCAGTGCCAGTTGGCCGCTGCTGTCGAACACCGGTGCCGACAGTGCATTGATGCCTGGCAGCGGATAGCCCACTGCGCGGGCCATGCCGTGCTCGCGCACCTCGGCCAGCGTAGCCGCCAGCCCGGGCTGCTGCCCGGACGGCTTGTGCGCCAGCTCGCTTTCTATCACGGCACGCGTCAGCTCGGCCGGCAGCCAGGCGGCAAACACGCGGCCGGTGGCCGAATCCAGCACCGACATCACGCTGCCGGCGCGCATATTGATGTGCACGATGCGGTTGCACTCCACGATGCGTACCACGGTAGGCCCGTGGTTGCCCCACACCGCCAGCGCCACGTTCTGGTTAATGTCCAGCGCCAGCCGGGTGGCAGCGTCGCTGGCAATCTTCACTGCATCCAGCTCGTGCAGCGCGGTCAGGCCCATCTGCAGGGCAAAGCTGCCCAGCCGGTACTGGCCGGTCACCGTGTCCTGCTCTACCAGACCCAGTTTGCCAAAGCTCACCAGATAAGGGTGCGCCTTGGCTGGCGGCATGCCCGCGTCGCGCGCCAGGTCTTTCAGCATCATCGGTGCGCCGGCACGTACCAGCGCTTGCAACAGGGTGCCGCCCACTTCAATAGATTGAATGCCGCGGCGGGCGTCTTTTTCTGCGTCCATAACGATATAAGCGAGTGAGGTTGGCCGCAGTGTAGCATTGCTGCCGCGGTGCGAATGTTTGTTAATATAGAATCTATTGAGCAATATCTAACAATGCAGTATGGTTCAGCCCATGCAGCCATCGCTGCCCTGCCCACGGAGACAACACCATGCTGATCCAGAAAATCCACCACGTGGCCTACCGCTGCAAAGACGCCAAAGAAACCGTCGAGTGGTATGTAAAACACCTCGACATGAAGTTTGTGCTGGCTATTGCCGAAAACGAAGTGCCATCCACCAAGCAGCCAGACCCGTACATGCACGTGTTTCTGGACGCCGGCCAGGGCAATATCCTGGCATTCTTCGAGCTGCCAAACAGCCCGGAAATGGGCCGCGATACCAACACCCCGGCCTGGGTGCAGCACCTGGCGTTACAGGTAGATAGCATGGACACCCTGCTAGCCACCAAGGCACGGCTGGAGGCGGCGGGCATCAAGGTGATCGGCCCCACCAACCACACCATTTTCCACAGCATTTATTTCTTCGACCCCAACGGCCACCGCCTGGAGCTAGCCTGCAATACCGGCACGCCCAAAATGATGCAGCTGCTGGACGAAGTGAAATGGGACATGCTCAACGAGTGGGCGGCCACGCGTAAAGCGCCACAACACGCCCGCTGGATGCACGACGGCAGCTATCAGGAAGACTGAGCCTGTTACGTTAACGTAAGTCGTCGTACACTAGCCATACCGCCGGAATAACACGACACAGAGGAGACCCACCCATGCACGCACCGGATACCCCTATCTGGCAGCCCGCCCCGGGCCGCGCTGCCGCCACCCACCTGGCAGCCTTCAGCAAACTGATGTCCACGCTGGACGGCAGCGGCTATGCCGACTACGACAGCCTGTGGCAGGCCAGCGTAGACCGGCCAGACCGGTTCTGGAACCAGGTGTGGGATTACAGCGGCGTGCTGGGCAGCAAGGGCGGGATCGTGCTGCAGCAGCCGGGTGGCATGCGCGAGGCGCGCTTTTTTCCCGAAGCCGCGCTGAACTACGCCGAAAACATGTTGCGGCGCAAAGACGATGCGCTGGCAGTAACATTCTGGGGCGAAGACAAGGTAAAACGCGAGCTGAGCTGGTGGGAGCTGAACGATCTGGTATCACGCCTGCAGCAGGCCATGAAAGAACACGGCATACAGTGTGGTGACCGCATTGCCGGCTATATGCCCAATATGCCGGAAACGCTGGCCGCCATGCTGGCCGCCACCAGCCTGGGCGCGGTATGGACCAGCTGCTCGCCGGACTTCGGCACCGACGGTGCCATCGACCGCTTTGGCCAGACCGCGCCGCGCATCCTGTTCTGCCCCGATGGCTACTGGTACAACGGCAAGCAGGTGCAGATCCTGGACAAGATGCGTGTTATCGCTGCCGGCTTGCCATCGGTAGAAAAAATCGTGGTGGTGCCCTACCTGGGCGAGGCTGACGCTTTTGCGGCCAGCCTGCCGCAGGCCAGCACGCTGGATGGCTTCATGCAGGGCTTTGTGGCACGCGAGCTGGCTTTTGTGCGCGTGCCCTTCAATCACCCCTTGTTCATCCTGTATTCCAGCGGCACCACTGGCAAACCCAAGTGCATCGTGCATGGCCACGGCGGCACTTTGCTGCAGCATCTGAAAGAACACCAGCTGCACGCCGATATCCACGCGGGCGACCGCCTGTTCTACTTCACCACCTGCGGCTGGATGATGTGGAACTGGCTGGTGTCCGGCCTGGGTAGCGGTGCCACGCTGATGCTGTACGACGGCTCGCCGTTTGCCAAGGGCGGCCATATCCTGTGGGAGTACGCCCAGGCTTACCGCTGCAGCCATTTTGGCACCTCGGCCAAGTACATCGACGGCCTGAAGAAAATCGACCTGCAGCCACGCCAGCACTACGACCTGTCCAGCCTGCGCGCCGTGTTCTCTACCGGATCGCCGCTGGTGGCAGAAAGCTTCGACTGGGCCTACCAGGCCATCAAGGCCGACATGAACCTGGCGTCCATCTCCGGCGGCACCGATATCGTGTCCTGCTTTGCACTAGGCTGCGCCGCCTTGCCGGTATACCGTGGCGAGCTGCAATGCCGTGGCCTGGGCATGGCGGTAGAAATACGCAACGACCATGGCAAACCGGTACAGGGCGAAAAAGGCGAGCTGGTATGCACCAAACCCTTCCCGTCCATGCCTATCGGCTTCTGGGGCGATGACAACGGCGAAAAATACCGCAAGGCCTACTTTGACCGCTTTGCCGACGTGTGGTGTCACGGCGACTACGCCGAGCTCACCGCACACGGCGGCATGGTGATCTACGGCCGCTCCGACGCGGTACTGAACCCGGGCGGTGTGCGCATCGGCACCGCCGAAATCTACCGCCAGGTAGAAACCTTCCCGCAGGTACTGGAAAGCATCGTGGTAGGCCAACGCTGGCAGGACGACGAGCGCGTGGTACTGTTTGTGAAACTGCGCGACGGCCAGGCGCTGGATAGCGAGCTGGTGGCGGCCATCAAGGACAGGATCAAGAACGGCGCCAGCCCGCGCCACGTACCGGCCAAGATCATTGCCGTGGCCGACATCCCCAAAACCATCAGCGGCAAGATCGTGGAGCTGGCAGTGAAAAACGTGATTCACGACGAACCGGTGAACAACCTGAGCGCGCTGGCCAACCCGGAAGCGCTGCAGCTGTTTGCCCGGCTGCCACAGCTACAAAGCTAGCACGTAGCCTGCGGCCAACCCAAGTTGGCCGCAATCGCGCCAAAAGCCAAGGCCACCGCATGCGGTGGCCTTGGCTTTTACTGGCAGTATCCAAGCACAAACTTAATGCGCTGCCGGCAGGCGCTGCAGCAGGTAGTACACCTCGTGCTTGTCACGCGGGCGGCTACCCTGCCAGCGCAGCTGCCAGCCATCGTAATGGGGTGGCTGGTCCTTCTCCCCCACCACCAGCTGTAGCGTGCACGGCGCGGCTTGCCCTGCCGCCACCGGCTTCAGGCGCAGCTGCGCGTAATATTGCCAGCTTACCCGCGCCATCATCTGGCGCTCGTCTATCGCCACGCATTTATCCCCTGCCGGCATGGCTTTCATCATGCCTGCCACCACCGGCTGGTAGCTTTTGGCTGCGTCCAGAAACGGTAGCCACAGCGTTAGCAGCAAACCCCACAGCAGCGACAAGCCGGCGGCCCAGTTGGTAATGGCCTGGCGGCCACGCAAATGGCGCCGCGTAACGGCCCACACCCACACCGCCGTCGCCAGCAGCGCCAGCAGCACAGCCAGCAGCGATACCTGCGGCGTGTAGTAAGGGCTGAAATACTCGGCGCGTGCGGCCAACCTGGCCGGCCAGCCAAAGTTCATGGCCGCCCAACCCAGCCACACCAGCAAGGCAAAGAAGCCAAAGGCCATCAGGCCAAACCAGTTCAGGAAAGCTGCCGCGCCACGACGCAGGCTGTCGAGCTCCACCGCAGCCAGCACCGCCAGCGGCAATAGCAGCGGCATGGCCTCTTCGGTGTGGCTGTTATTGGAAAAGGTCAGCAACAGCAACAACACCGCAAAGCTCAGCAAGGGCAGCTGCAGCATGGGCAGTTCGTAACGGCGGTTTTTCCACAGTGCCCACGCCGCTAGCGGCCAAGCTGGCCAGGCGTACCACAACACCAGCTTGGGGTAGTAGCCCAGCTCATGAAACAGGCCGATACCGCCAAAACCGTGCAGCGGCCCCAGCGCGTAAGCCTGCCACCACTGCTGGAATACCAGCGGGTAGTTTTTATACAGTGCCCACGGCCACACCATGAGCAAAGGCAAGGCAAACAACAGCGCCATAGCCAGGGTGATGGCGTAGCGCTTGTTACGCCAGCTGGCGAAGGCCGGCAACAGCAGCGCCACACTCCACACCAGCATGAGCTGCAGCAGGTTGGTAGACAGGAATACCACCACACTAGCTGCGCCCAGCAGCGCACCGGCCAGCGCCGGGGCACGGCGGCTGAGCACCATGGCGTACAAAGCCGCCGAGAAACCGGCAAAGCCCGCCACGATCGGGTTCATTTCATGCCCGGTAACGATCAGCCCCAGACAACCGATCAGGATCATCACCACACTGCGGCCGTGGCGGCGGCCGATCAGCTCGCGCCCTATGCCCCCGGCAAACGCCAGCGCCACTGCCATGAACAGTGGCGTCGCCAGCCGCGCCGCATCGTGCAGCGGCAGCCACCACGGGGACAGCAAACGCGCCAGGCCGGCGGCGACCCAGTAGTACAACGGCGAGTTTTCCAGATAGGGTTGGCCGTCGATGGCGGGCAGCAGCCAGTGGCCACCCGCAACAAAGCTCTGCACCACGGCAGTGACGTAAGGCTCGTCCGGTTTCCACGGGGTATGCCCCAGAATACCTGGCCATAGCCAGACAAAACACAGCAGCAACAGTACCCAGGGTTTTTCGGTAGGCCGGGCGGCCACCTGGCTTTGCGCGGAATAAGTCAGCATGCGCGGAAATGACCAAAAGAGAGTAAGCCGACATTGTAGTGATAATCGTCGCCTGCACCTAGCAGGCAAAACAAACGCCACGCGGCAAGCGGCGTGGCGCGGGCGGACAAACGGCTTGCGGGCTAGCCTAGCTGTCCACGCAGGCGCAAACCCAGGCGGGCGATGGCGATTTTCAGGTCGATACGGCGCTTTTGCAGCGAGTTGCGCAGCTTGTTACGGCGGCGCTGGCGTTTGTGCTCTGGCGCCGCTTGCAGGCGCTTGAGCTCGTCCTCGCGCCAGTCGTGCCGGGCGCACGCGGCTGCCAGCTGCGGTACCGACAAGCCCGGCGGCTGGGCGGCAAAAAAACTGGCCAGATATAGCGGCGCTTCGTAGCTGTAGTTCCAGTAGTGGTGCAAGGCTGCATCCAGTGCCACCATTTCGTAGCGGCTGCAAGCCACCAGCGACAGGGCAAACTGCTCTACCCAGTTACGCGGCACCACACGGGTAAACAGATAATCGCTGACACCAATCACGTCATCAAAGAAGGCAGTACTGCCCGCCGGTACACCAATGGCACCGGCGTTCCACATCAACAGCCGCGAGGTATCGGTAATGCCCAGCCGCTGCAGCTGCGCCTGCTTTTGCTGCACATAACGGTGGTAATCCGGGAAGAACGCTGGCGAGAACGCGCCCTCTGCCACATGCATGCAGCACAACGGCGCCTGGCCGCCGTCTCCGCGCAGGCGGCTGAAAATGCCGTCGGGCAGATGCAGCCAACGGGTGTCGCAGTCTACATACAGCAGCGGGCCGTCCAGCTCGGCGCTGGCACGGCGCAATACATTGAGCTTGATGCGATGCACGTAGTCAAACGGGCCACGGAATGCGGCCAACTCGGCGCGCTGCAGGACAATGGCCCGGATCAACGGGTGCTGCGGTACTTCGCGGGCATCGTCGGTGTACACCACGATACGGATATCATCGCGCTGCTGCTGCAACAGCAGATGCAGCAGGGTCAGCACCGAAAAGCGGGTCTGGTCGTGGTATTTGCGGCTGCCGTGCGACAGGTACACGATATTGACGGGCATCATCTAACAGGCTCGAAAACGTAAACCGGCATAGTGTAGACGATATGACCACGCGCTGTAGCTGACATTTCAGCCAAGGCCGGCCTGCACCGCGCCATGGCGGCACGACAGGCATGAAAAAAGGCAGCCGAAGCTGCCTTTATGTCCATCTTGCAAGCGGTAATTAGCGCTTGAAGAAGCTGCCGAACTTCTGGTTGAAGCGATCAACGCGACCAGCGGTATCAACGATCTTCTGTTTACCGGTGTAGAACGGGTGGCACTGGGAGCACACTTCAATGTGGAAGGCGTCTTTAGCCATGGTGGACTTGGTGGTGAACTGGTTACCGCAGGAGCAGGTAACGGCTACTTCTTTGTAGTTCGGCTGAATATCGGCTTGCATGGCTTTTCCTTTTAACTCGGGTACAGGGGTTTTGCCTGTACTTCTTCAAAACGCGTGATTATCCAGACTAAAACGGCCATTGGCAAGGAAAAGCTGGCCGCGGCCAACCTTTCCTGCTATGGGCAGCGCGGTTTCAACTCAGGCACGGCGCCAGGTCGTGGCACCGGCGCTGTCTTCCAGCACGATGCCGGCGGCGGTGAGTTCGTCGCGAATGCGGTCGGACTCGGCCCAGTTTTTGGCGGCGCGTGCGTCCTTGCGCGCCTGGATCAGCGCCTCGACCTGTTCTGCGCTCAGGCCACCCTCGGCGCTATCGCCTTGCAGGAAGGCTTCCGGGTCGCGCTGCAACAGGCCCAGCACGCCGCCCAGGTCTTTCAGCAGGCGCGCCAGTGCCAGGTCCTTGCTCTTGTTCACCTCGCCAGCCAGCTCGAACAGTACCGATACGGCTTCGGAGGTGCCGAAGTCATCGTCCATCGCCGCCTTGAAGCGCGCCGCGTACGGGTTGGCCCAGTCAATGCCGCTGCTGGCTGGCAGGTCCAGGCCACGCAGTGCGGTGTACAAACGGGTCAGGCCCTGCTTGGCATCGTTCAGGATGCCATCGGTAAAGTTCACCGGGCTGCGGTAGTGGCTGCGCACGATGAAGAAGCGGATCACTTCGCCATCAAAATGGCCCAGCACATCGCGGATGGTAAAGAAGTTGCCCAGGCTCTTGGACATCTTGGTGCCATCCACGTTGATAAAGCCGTTGTGCATCCAGTAGTTCACGTACTGGTGGCCGTGTGCGCCTTCGCTCTGCGCGATTTCGTTCTCGTGGTGCGGGAACTGCAGGTCTTCGCCGCCGCCGTGAATATCGAAATGCTCGCCCAGGTGGTGGCAGCTCATGGCCGAGCACTCGATGTGCCAGCCAGGGCGGCCGGCGCCCCACGGGCTTTGCCACTGCGGCTCGCCCGGCTTGGCGGCTTTCCACAACACAAAGTCGAACGGGTCGCGCTTGTTCGGGTCTACGTCGATACGCTCGCCGGCGCGCAGGCTTTCCAGCGTCTTGCCGGACAGCTTGCCGTAGCCGTCGAACTCGCGCACCGCGTAGTACACGTCGCCATTCGGTGCCGGATAGGCCTTGCCACGGTGGATCAGCTTGCTGATGATGTCCTGCATGCCGCCAATATGCTGGGTGGCACGCGGCTCGAAGGTTGGCCGCAGCAGGCCCAGCGCTTCGGTATCGGCGTGCATGTCGGCGATGGTTTCTTCCACCAGCGCATCGGCAGTAATGCCACGCTCGGCAGAACGCTTGATGATCTTGTCGTCAATATCGGTAATATTGCGCACATAGGTCACGTCGTAGTTGCTGGCGGCAAACCAGCGGTAGATCACGTCGAAGGCAGTGAGCATACGGGCGTGGCCGATATGGCACAGGTCATAGACAGTCATGCCACACACGTACATCTTTACCTGGCCGGGTACGAGCGGTTTGAATTCTTCTTTCTGGCGGGTCAGTGTGTTGTAGAGCTTGAGCATGACAACTTGGCCTGTATCGGTTAAGTAACGAACCGCTATTGTAGCAAAGCCGTCAAGCCCCTAGCAGGCCGCTTTCACACCCGGCAGCATGCTTTGTTTCACAAATAAAATGACAACAGGAGCCGTAGAACATGAACTGGGGAAACGAACTATTGGCCAGCGGCATCTGGCTGGGCAAGGCCATGCTGATTACGGTGCTGATCAGCAGCATGGCCATCTGGCTCACCACCCGTTTCAGCCGCTGGGGGCGCCAGTTCCTGCGCCTGGCCGGTGACTTTTTCCGCCCGGCCAGTAACGGCTGGCGGCCATTGCTGACCATCCTGCTGGTGCTGCTGGTAACGCTGGCCGGGGTGCGGGTAAATGTGCTGTTTTCCAACTGGTACAACGAAATGTACGCCTCGCTGCAAAAGCTGGATGCCAAGCTGTTCTGGGCATCCATGCTGATTTTTGCCGTGTTGGCCAGCGTGCACGTTGGCCGCAGCCTGTTCGAGGTATACATCCAGCAGGCTTTTGTTATCCGCTGGCGCGAGTGGCTGAACGAGCGCATGTTGTCACGCTGGCTGCAGGGGCAGACGTTTTACCGCACCCAGCACCTGGCCGACCCGGTAGACAACCCGGACCAGCGCATCCAGCAGGATATCGCCAGTTTTGTCAGCAGCAGCCTGGCGCTGTCGATGGGCGTGATCGATGCCCTGGTATCCACCTTCGAGTTCACCCTGATCCTGTGGGGTCTGTCCGGCGTGCTGGCGGTATTCGGGCTGGAGATTCCGCGCGGCATGGTGTTTGCCGTATACCTGTACGTGATCGTGGCCACGGTGTTTGCCTTTGGCATTGGCCGCCCGCTGATCCGCCTGAATTTCCTTAACGAAAAACTGGGTGCGGACTACCGCTACGCACTGGTGCGGCTACGCGAGTACAGCGAGAGCATTGCCTTCTACCGTGGCCACCTTGTCGAAGGCGCGCAGCTACGCCAGCGCTTCGGCCGACTTATCGATAACAGCTGGGCCATCCTGTTCCGTAACCTGAAATTCACCGGTTTCAACTTTGTTGTCAGCCAGACCGCTGCCGTGTTCCCGTTCATCATCCAGGCACCACGGTTTTTCTCCAAACAGATCTCGCTGGGCGACATGGTGCAAACCGCACAGGCTTTCGGGCAACTGCAAGACAATCTGTCTTTCTTCCGCCGTGCTTATGACGACTTTGCCCAATACAAAGCGGTGCTGGATCGTCTTACCGGCTTTCTGGAAGCCGCCGAAGCCAGCGACGCCCTGCCCTGTGCCCATACGCAACAGCAAAGCAGCGGCCTGCAGCTTGGCCAGCTGGACGTCACTACCCCGGATGGCCGCCCCCTGCTGAGCGGCCTGAGCCTGAGCCTGGCAGCGGGTAATGCGCTGCTGATACGCGGCCCGTCCGGCAGTGGCAAAACCACCTTGCTGCGCGCCATCGCCGGCCTGTGGCCGTATTGCCAGGGCAATATCGGCTACCCGCTGGACAGCGTGCTGTTCCTGTCGCAAAAGCCCTACCTGCCACTAGGCAGCCTGCGCGATGCACTGAGCTACCCGCAGGCCGCCATTGCCGACACCGACCGTATCCAGCGCACCTTGCAAGCGGTACAGCTGGGGCACCTGGCCAGCCGGCTGGACGAAGAGGCAGACTGGAGCCGCATCCTGTCGCTGGGCGAGCAGCAACGCCTGGCATTTGGCCGCCTGCTGTTGGCCGCACCGAAAGTGGCATTCCTGGATGAGGCCACCTCGGCCATGGATGAAGGCCTGGAAGACGCACTATACCGGCTGGTGCGCAGCCAGCTGCCGGACACGGTACTGGTCAGCGTAGGGCACCGTAGCACCCTGCTGGTACACCATAGCCACCAGCTGCAGCTAGAGGGCGAAGGGCGCTGGCTGCTGCAATAGCCCTGGCACGGCGACGCAAGCCGTCCCACCGCGGGGCGGCTTGCGGGTTTCACCACAGCGACTCGCGTTGTTACGTAAGCGCTATATATAAATACTGTCACATTATTCATTTTGGGTGATAATTCCGCATCCGCCCATCTTGAGACACCCATGACAACCGCTTCCCCATGCGAGCCACTACTGGCAGCACTGCACGCTCTGCTAGGCGAACGCATGTCCACCAGCGAGGCCATGCGTGCCCACCACGGCCACGATGAGTCCTGCCACGCGGACGCCCTGCCCGATGCCGTGGTGTGGCCACACAGCACGGCCGAGGTCAGCGCGATTGCCTGTCTGTGCAGCCAGCACGGCGTGCCCATGGTGCCTTATGGTGCCGGCAGCTCGGTGGAAGGCCACACGCTGGCCATACACGGTGGCATCTGCATCGACTTGTCGCAGATGAACCGCATCGTGGCCATTCACGAAGCCGACCTCACCGCCACGGTAGAAGCCGGCGTGACACGCATGCAGCTCAACCGGGAGCTACGCCACAGCGGGCTGTTCTTTCCGATCGACCCTGGCGCCGACGCCACACTGGGCGGCATGAGCGCGACGCGCGCCAGTGGTACCAACGCCGTGCGCTACGGCACCATGCGCGAAAACGTACTGGCACTCACCGCCGTGCTGGCCAGCGGCGAGGTGGTCCACACCGGTACGCGGGCACGCAAGTCGTCTGCCGGCTACGACCTGACCCGCCTGCTGGTGGGTTCGGAAGGCACGCTGGCGATCATTACCGAAGTCACCGTGCGCCTGTACGGCATGCCGGATGCCATGTCGGCGGCGGTAGTGAATTTCGACAGCGTTACCGGCGCGGTGGATACCGTGATCCAGAGCATACAGTGCGGCATCCCGCTGGCCCGCGCCGAGATGCTGGACGCGCTGACCATGCAGGCGGTGAACCGCCACAGCCGCACCGACTACCCCGAGCGCCCTACGCTGTTTCTGGAGTTCCACGGCACCGCCGACAGCGTGGCCGAACAAGCCGCCATGGTGGGCGAGCTGGCCGCGGCCAACGGTGGCGGCGGCTTTGCCTGGGCCACGCGCGACGAAGAGCGCAACAAGCTGTGGCAGGCGCGCCATAACGCCTACTTTGCCGGCTTGCAGCTGCAGCCAGGCAGCCGCTGCGTGGCCACCGACGTATGCGTACCGATATCGCGCCTGAGCGAGTGCATTGAAGCTACCTACGCCGACCTGCGGCACGAAGGCATGCAAGCGCCGCTGTTCGGCCACGTTGGCGACGGCAACTTCCACCTGATGCTGCTGGTACAGCCCGGCGACGAAGCCGCCATGGCACAGGCCAAGGCTGTCAATCACCGCCTGATACAACGCGCGCAGGGCATGGAAGGCACCTGTACCGGCGAGCACGGCATCGGCATTGGCAAACAGCCGTATCTGGCGGCGGAAGCCGGCACCCACGGCATCGCCATGATGCGCGCCATCAAGCTGGCGCTAGACCCGGCGCAGTTGCTGAACCCGGGAAAGATCTTCAGCTACTAGCATGCTATCGCCGGACAAGCCCTCCCGCATGGCGTATTACCACGCACGGCAAGACCTGCACGCCCTGCCGGCCAGACGCACCGCCGCGCTGCTGGTAGGCAGCATCTTTACGCTGATGCTGTGCATGGAGTACGTACAGAACCAGGCTCACTGGCAAAGCATCCTGCTGCCGCGTGTCGCCGGTATCTGCTGGGCTTTTGGTGCACTCATGCTGATGCACGGCCGCAACGCCAGGCGGTGGGGCAATGTGTTCCATGTAGGTGGCGGCCTGCTCTACCCTGCCACCGTGGTGTGGTTCGGCTATGAGCTGGATCGCATCGGCATCGGCATCGGCTATTTGTCCATGACCCAGGGTTTTGCGATTGTCGACTTGATGCTGGTTGCCACCACGTCGCGCTTTAGCCTGCTTTGTGTGGCATCGCTCTGTAACTGGCTGATCGCCATTGCTTCGCTGCAGCTGTTCAATCTGCCCACCTTTGCCGTAGCCACCGTGGCAGAAAACGCCACCATCAGCCTGCTGCTGTGCCTGGCCATAGGCCGCATCATGTGCAAGCAGGCCAGGCGGCACGATAACAATCTGCACTTGCTGAAAAAGTCACGGCAACGCACCGAGCAAGCCATGCGCCAGCTCGCCAGCAGCCACCGCGAGATGCAACACATGGCAGACCGTGACCTGCTTACCGGGCTGTACAACCGGCGCGCGGGCATACGCCATATCAGCCAGATGCTGGAGCAGGCAGCCGGGCCTGGCGACAAGGCTTTGCTGGAAATCGACCTGGACCGCTTCAAGCCCATCAACGATCAGCACGGCCACAAAGCGGGCGATATGGTGCTGCAAATCACGGCAGAACGCCTGCTTACCACCCTGCAGGTGCAAGACGTGTGCTGCCGTTTTGGTGGCGATGAATTCATTGTGGCGCTGTGCCGGGACAGCAGCCAGGCGATACGCCGCACCATAGACGAGCTGGACTATGCGCTAAGCCGCCCTATCGCCTTGCCATCCGGCGCTATCGTATCGGTTAGCGCGAGCATCGGTTACTGCCCGGTCACCGCCCATAGCCAGCTGGAAGCGCTGATCGAGCAGGCAGATAACGCCATGTACCTGAAAAAGCGCGAACGCAGCTGCGACGGACAGCGACCCTTTGCCGAGCGGCGGCAGCAGCGCACATAGCGCTAGCCGCCAGACACGGCAGGCACTACACTGCCGCCAGACTTTTGCCGCAGGAAGAATGACTTGGCCCAGCTCCACCCGGATGACGTGACTTTTACTGCCATACGCGCCCAGGGCGCGGGTGGGCAGAACGTGAACAAAGTATCGTCCGCCATCCATTTGCGCTTTGACATTCGCGCCTCGCGCCTGCCTGACAGCCTGAAAGAGAAGCTATTGGCCAGTAGTGACCAGCGCATCAACAAAGACGGCGTCATCATCATCAAAGCGCAGCAATACCGCACCCAGGAACAAAACCGTCATGACGCACTGCAACGTCTGCAGGCCATGCTTGATGCGGCCAACATCACGATAAAAGCCCGCAAAGCCACCAAACCCACCTGGGGCAGCCAGCAGCGCCGGTTGGCAGGTAAATGCAATCGCGGTAGCATCAAGGCCATGCGCGGGAAAGTAGACTACTGACATGTTGCACTGCGGCTGGTATTCCGGCCGTATCTGTCCTTAAATTCACTCACATCCACGCCTTGCACACTTAGGGGAACGCAGGCTCATGAACGTTGGTATCGGTTACGCAATTGCGCTGATTTGTATTTTTGGCGCCTACATCATTCACGGCGGCGACATCATGGTGATTGTCCATGCACTGCCTACCGAACTGATGGCCATTCTGGGCGGTGCCATTGGTGCCTTTGTGGTATCCAACCAGGGCAAAACACTCAAGGCGGTGAAAGCCGCCCTGCCCACCCTGTTCAAAGGCTCGCCCTACACCAAGGCCCGTTATATGGACTTGCTGGGCATGCTGTTCGAGATTCTGGTCAAGATCCGCAAAGAAGGCCTGATGTCGGTGGAAAAAGACATCGAAGACCCGCATAGCAGCGCGGTATTTTCCAAGTACGAAGCGATTGCTCACGACCATCACGTGATGGATTTCATCACCGACTACCTGCGCATCATGGTATCCGGCAACCTGAACGCCATGGAAATCGAAAACCTGATGGATATCGAAATCGAAACCCATCACCACGAAGGCCACTCCCCCGCCGCGGCGATTACCCGCCTGGGTGACGCCCTGCCGGCCTTCGGTATCGTGGCAGCGGTGCTGGGTGTGGTGAACACCATGGGCTCGGTAGGCCAGCCACCTGCGGTACTGGGCGGCATGATCGGCTCGGCACTGGTGGGTACCTTCCTGGGTATTTTGCTGGCTTACGGTATCGTGGCGCCGCTGGGTACCTTGCTGGAGCAAAAGCTGGATGAAAGCTCGAAAGAGTTCCAGTGCATCAAGACCGTGCTACTGGCCAGCATGCAGGGCTATGCCCCGCAAACTGCGGTGGAGTTTGGCCGCAAGGTGCTGTACTCCACCGAGCGCCCCACCTTCCAGGAGCTGGAAGAAAGCATCAAAGGCAAGAAATAACCTGCTTCATGCCGATAAAAGCGCCCTGCGGGGCGCTTTTGTTTTTTTGGCAGGCAGCACATTGACAGGCTGCCCGCCGGCTTTTTAAATGGGCGGCCCTTACCGGAAAGCCACACCATGACGCACGCTCTACCCCACTGGCAGGCCATCTGCCGCGACCTGGCCGCGCGCCACGCCGGCAACGACGGCGCCCACGACCTGGCCCACTTGCAGCGCGTATGGCAAAGCGCCAGCCAGCTGCTGCACAGCTACCCGCAAGCTGATGCGCTGGTGATAATGGCAGCCTGCTACCTGCACGACCTGGTGAACCTGCCCAAAAACCACCCGGAACGCCACCTGGCCTCGCGCCAGGCTGCCGCGCTGGCCTGCAGCGAGCTGGCCGCGGCCGGCTTCCCTGCCGACAAGTTGGCCGCAGTCGGCCACGCCATCGAGGCGCACAGTTTTTCCGCGGCCATCTCCCCGCAAACACTGGAAGCGCAGATCGTACAGGACGCCGACCGGCTGGATGCACTGGGCGCCGTCGGCCTGGCGCGGCTGTTTTACACCGCCGGCAAAATGGACAGCCAGCTGGCGCACCCGGACGACCCGCAGGCACAGCAGCGCCCGCTGGATGACCGTAGCTACGCGCTGGACCACATCGCCGTAAAGCTGGCCACCCTGCCGGCCACCATGCAAACCGACGCAGGCCGCGCACTGGGCGAACAGCGCCTGGCCTGGATCATGCAATTCCGTGCCACCTTTCTGGCGGAGTGGGGTAGCAAGCAACCCTGAATGCACGCGGGCCCGCCCGCGGCACGCTGCGGCCAACCCTGGCCACAGCCATCGGCAGCAGGGCGGCAAAGACCGCCCGCGCCACCTTTACTACCACAACACCTGTGATAAAAATGGACATTCAGCAACTGATAGACGATATCGCCCGCGATATCATTCCCTACCTGTCAGCCGGCAAGCCGGCGGACTACATCCCGGCGCTGGCCGGGGAAAGCGCCACACAGTTTGCCATGGC
Source organism: Vogesella aquatica (assembly GCF_028548455.1). Lineage (GTDB taxonomy): Bacteria > Pseudomonadota > Gammaproteobacteria > Burkholderiales > Chromobacteriaceae > Vogesella > Vogesella aquatica. The sequence goes on along the minus strand of NZ_JAQQLF010000002.1, from coordinate 226,599 downwards.
GGTTTCCACCCTGGACGGCCAGCACTTCCATACCGGCCTCGCCGACAAGCGTTTTTCCATCCAGAGCATTTCCAAAGCCTTCATGCTGGCGCAAACGCTGGCCCAAACCGGCGAAGCCCTGTGGCAGCGCGTAGGCAAAGAGCCTTCCGGCAACCCGTTCAACTCGCTGGTGCAGCTGGAGTACGAGCACGGCATTCCGCGCAACCCTTTCATTAATGCCGGTGCACTGGTGGTAACCGATATCGCCATCAGCCAGCAGGGCGACAGCAGCGCGGCGCTACGCAGCTTCCTGCGCGAAGAAAGCGGCGAAGAGGCGCTGGATTTCGATTATGTGATTGCGTCATCGGAAGCCGAACACGGCCACCGCAACGCGGCGCTGGCGCACTTCATGAAGAGCTGCGGCAATATCGGCAACCCGGTAGACCAGGTGCTGGCGCACTACTTCCGCGCCTGCAGCCTGCGCATGTCGGTACGCGAACTGGCGCGTGCCGGCCTGTTTCTGGCCAACCACGGCGCCTCGCCCATCAGCGGCCAGCAGCGGCTTAGCCGCAGCCAGGCCAAGCAGGTGAACGCCATCATGCTGACCTGCGGCACCTACGATGCCGCCGGCGAGTTTGCTTATCGCGTGGGCCTGCCGTGCAAGAGCGGTGTCGGTGGCGGCATTCTGGCCATCCTGCCGGGCAAGATGAGCATCGCCGTGTGGAGCCCCGGGCTGGACGCGCGCGGCAACTCGCTAGCCGGGCTGGAGGCGCTGGACCGCTTTACCACCCGTAGCGGCCAGTCGGTGTTCTGAGCCGGGTTGGCCGCAACGCGGCAGCACGCTGCCTGCGGCCAACCTTGCCGGGCCTAGTACTGCGCCTGGAGCTCGGCCAGCAAGCGGTTCAGGCTACGATCCTGCCTCATCCTGGCAATGGTGGCATTCAGCCGCGCGATCATTGCGCGGGCACCTGGATAATGGCGGGAGACCGCAAAATAGTTCGGGTCCAGCATGATGGGCAGGCTCACGATACGCAGCTGCTCGATGACAATACCCGCCTGACGTGCGTTGTAACGCACCGCGTGCACCCCACCGGCAATCACCGCAGCATCCAGCCGGCCCGCTACCAGCATCTGCAAACGCTGCTGCGGGCCGCCATCCTCGTTGACCAGCATGGATGGCATGGCCGCATTGAACGCATCGGCAAAGCGTGAAGCACGGGTGGTACCCACCCTGCGCCCGGCCAGATCCGTAGGGTGGCGAAAGGCAAATGGTCGCGCAGCGGCTTGCACCAGCACCACCGGGTCATCCATGACCTTGTGCGAGAACAGCATCTGCTGCTCGCGTTCCGCTGTTTTGGAAAACACCGGTGCCATGATGCCTTTACCAGCTGCCACTTCCTGAATGGCGCGCGCCCACGGCATGCAATAGGCTTCGGCCTCGATACCTGCCTGCCTCAGGATAGCCAGGCCCAGATCTACACCGTAACCGGCGGGGCGGCCATGCTCGGCAAAGTGCTTGGGCACGGTGTGCTCACTGCAATACATGCGCACAGGCGTGGCTGCGGCCAACCCTGCGTGGCCAAGCAAAAAGAAAAAGCCTGCTATGAAGCAGGCTTTGGCCAGACGCACTGCCGGCATCAATCTTCCAGCACGGCCGAGGTATACACCTCTTGCACGTCGTCCAGGTCTTCCAGTGCGTCCAGCAGCTTCTGCATACGCACAGCGTCGTCACCGGCCAGCACGCTTTCGTTTTGCGGACGCATGGTCACTTCGCCCATTTCGGACTTGAAGCCTGCGGCCTCCAGCTCGCCCTTGATACGGGTGAACTCGTACGGCGGGGTAATCACTTCCAGCGAACCGTCGTCATTGCTGACTACGTCGTCGGCACCAACCTCCAGTGCCTTTTCCATCAGCGCGTCTTCGTCGGTACCCGGTGCAAATACCAGGTAGCCGCAGTGGGTAAACTGGAAGGCCACGCAGCCGTCGGTACCCATATTGCCGCCGTATTTGGAGAACGCATGGCGCACGTCGGCCACGGTACGGGTTTTGTTGTCGGTCAGGCAGTCCACCATCACGGCAGCGCCGCCAATGCCGTAGCCTTCGTAACGGCATTCCAGGTAATCCACGCCTTCCAGCGTGCCGGCGCCACGGTCGATGGCGCGCTGGATGTTGTCCTTGGGCATGTTGGCATCCCAGGCCTTGTCCACCGCCAGACGCAGGCGCGGGTTGGAATCAATATCGGCACCGCCCATTTTGGCGGCAACGGTGATTTCCTTGATCAGACGGGTAAAGATTTTGCCGCGCTTGGCGTCAGCGCGTTCCTTCTTGTGCTTGATATTCGCCCATTTACTGTGTCCTGCCATATAATCACCTTTACCTATATTTTTCAACAACTTAGCTGGATTAGGAGCTTGTAAAACTGCTGATTTACACAGTTTTTACACACTTTACTGATAGCAAAGTTTATCATACCCCCAAATACTCACATAGATGGGCACAAGCTATGGCAAGCATTAAAGAGAGAGTCAGCACTTCTGGAAAAGGCTTTTATCAAGTTCAAATTAGAAAATCAGGCCATCCCACAATTTCAAAATCTTTCTCATTTGAAAGTGAAAAAGATAAAGAAAAAGCATATAAAGAAGCACAAAAATATGCTTTCATCACTGAAAATGAAATATCAAACAACAACAAAAAAGTATTCAAGAACAAAAGAAAAGACAAACTCATTGAAGTTCTAGAAAGTTACAAAAAAGTAGAAAAAAGAGAGAAACACATTAGAAGATTAAATCAGTTAATTGATGATTTTAGCAATACAAATTACACAATTGAAACCTTTACTGCTGATAGATTAAGACACTATCTAGAAAAAAGAGAAGAAATAAACAAGCCAGCGACAATTTATTGGCTCTACATAACACTTAAAAATGCCCTAACTTATCACTCAAAAGAGTATGAATATAAACAAGATATTTTTGAACTTGTGAAATATTCAGGTAAAAGTGATGAAAGAACAAGAATTTTAACAGAAGAAGAAAAACAAACTCTATTTAATACTATTGATGAAAGATTGAGAGTAAAAAAAGAAGAGTTGAAACTTGTCATTGACTTTGCCATTGAAACTGCTTTAAGACTAAATGAGATAATCACATTAGAGTGGAAGAATGTAAATTTTGAAGATAAAGTAATTTTGATTGAAAAAGACAAAACAAAAACAAAAAGAGAAAGACAAGTACCATTAAGTAAAAATGCTTTTGAAGTTTTAGAAGAAATAAAAAAGTTTAAGACAAGTGAAAGCAACTATGTTTTTCATATGTGGCAAACTAAAAATCTTCTTTCTCATAGATTTAAGCTTATTTGTGATATGTCTAACATTCAAGACATTAGATTTCATGACTTAAGACACACTGCTATCACAAATCTATATCTTAAAACTGATTTAAGAGATAGAGAAATACAAGAAATATCTGGACATGCTACTATGTCTATGCTTCAAAGATATTCAAACTTAAGAGCAACAGACATTGTAAAAAAATTATGGAAGTAACCAATAAACTAAACCCCCAATGCTGGGGGTTTTTTCTTTTTGAAAATTCTCACTCTTTTGCTTATCAGCCAAATTTTATCAATAAAAGTTTATATTGATTGCTTTTTGATAATGAAATAAACAACATTTCAATATCAAAAATCAACCTCATATTTTTTAATCCTTCTCAATTCTAAAAGTTCATTCTTCATTTGATTTTTTATTATTTCCTCAATGCATTTTGCATTATAAAATGCCAAATTAAATTCTCTATAAAAATCTGAAAATTCAAAACTTCTCTCTATTATGTAATCACTATTTTCAACAATTACTATTGCTGCTTTGTCAGCTTTAAGATGATTGCTATATTTACTATTTTGAAAAAAGTCATCATAAGAACTAAAATACTCAATCAATCCATTTTCTTCTAATAATTTTGCAAACTCAGCACAATCATAAAAAAACTCTTCATCAAAGAAAAAACTATTTGTCATCACAACGCCATATTTTTTCTCTCTATTTTCATCTAAAAGCAAGTAAGTATTCATTGAATACAATTCCATTATTGTTAGTGTGTTTTTAATCTTTATATAATCCATATCCATTTTCTTACTCCTCATTATTAATTTTATTTGTTTTTTCTTTTGCTGCATCTACTTTATTAGCAAGATACTTAATCATTTTGCTTACATAATCATGAAAATCAACATCTAATATTTTGCAATACTCATTCATTTTATTGTTAATGCTTTTTATTTCATTTCTATTAAGTTCATTCTTTTTTGAGTTATAAAAGTAATTTTTCAACATTGTTTGTTTCCATCTAAATTGACAATCTGCTGACAATATTTCTTGTATTTCTCTAAAAGTCTTCCCCTCTTCTTTAAGTCTAAAAAACTTTTTCCTTTGTTTTTTATTCATTAAAAAATAGTCCTCCATTGTTTTGTATTTCATTTTTCTACTCTTCCCCCCTGTATTATTATTTGTGACATTTAAACTGTAACTTATTTATTTTATTTGTCAATAGTTTGTCAGTAATTTATTTTTTCTTTACTTAATTTCAAAACATTAGATTGAATAAGCCAAGAAAAATAAAAACAAAAAAGTTTTTTATTTTTGGCTTATTTGCAGTCAATAAATTGTCAGTTAATTTTTTTCAAGCAGTTGACTTTTGTTTTTTATTTGTTATCTTTTTAAAAGATGGTTTTTAATACACCATTACACCTGAAGGTGTTTAGATTTTCAAAGTTCTTCAAACTTTAAAAATAAAGAAAGGTTCCACAACAAAATAACAAAACAGGAGAATAAAATATGTTAAGTCACACAATTATAGAAGTAAAAAAAGATGGTTCAAAAAGTTTCAGCTATGATAAATATTTAAGCAATGAAGAATTCAAAGAAAGCTTGTCTTACTACTCAAATAAAGACAAAGTTAATGAAAGTGAATTATTGACAAAAATATATGCTTCAAATGAATACAAAGAACAATACAATCTATCAAATACTTTTGATGAAAATGCTAAAAAAGCATTTGAAGCAAGCATAAAAAACAAAAATACAAACACTGAAATCTTGGGGCATGATTTTACTTTTTCAGCACCAAAATCAGTTTCAGTTGCATTTGCTCTTGCCAATGAAAATGAAAAAATTGAAATCACAAAAGCTCAAAATATAGCAGTAGAGAAAGCTCTTGAAGAACTTAAAAAACATTTCAAATCAAGAGAAATAAGAAGAAATTACACTGAAAAAGAATGGAAAAAATTGTCAGCAGAAGAGAGAAAAGACAAGAAACAAAGAGAAGAAATTTACATAAAAGCAGAAGCAAACATCATTGCTTCATTTCTTCACATAGACAGTCGCGAGGGCGACCCACAACTTCATAACCATGTCTATGTTTCAAATTCAATGAAATGTGAAGATGGCAAAGTTAGAAGTCTTAACACTATTGACTTTTACACTGACAGAGACTTAATGAAAAGAATAGGTGACATTTACAAAAAAGAACTTTCAATTCAAATGTCAAAACTAAATTACAACACAACTCTAACATACAATGTTGGGAAAGATTTATTTGATATTGAAATAAAAGGAATTGGTGAAGATATAAAAAATCATTTTTCAAAAAGAAGTAATGCAACTAAAGGAAAAGCCCAAAGCTGGGATGATAAAACTGACACTCTTAAAATTACAAGAAAAAGTAAAAAGAGTGTAGATTTTCATCAAGACTGGAAAGAGCAAATAAAAACTAATTTTTCAAATTATGAAAACAAGAACATAAAAACAAATGAAGTAACATACACAAACAAAGTAAAAGAAATGAGTGAGCTTGATTTGATTGATTGTATTTGTAAAAATCAAATTAAGTTAGATATTTCAAAATACAAAACATTACTTACTATCTATCATGACAACAAGACAAGTGAAGAAATAGAGAAGTTACTTGAAGAAAAATTGAACAATCCAGAATTATTTGTCAAACATATAGATAAGAATGAAGAAAATAAGATTGATTACATACCAGCTCATTTGCATGACATGCACATTGATATAGTAAGCAATGTCAATGCTATGAACCTTGCCAGTTCTTTACCAGCCAGTTCTTTACCAGCACCAAAGCCTCTACCCCTTCCTAAAGCCACAGCAGAGCTTTTCAAAGACAACAGAGCACAGCTAGAGCTAGTCACTAACCTGCACAACAGTAATGAGCGTGTGCAGCTTGTAGTAGGGCTTCCAGGCACTGGCAAGAGCTTCTCTCTTGCTCAGTATGCAGCACTACAAAAAAACAAAAACATTTTTGTCTCTACTACAAGTCAAGAACTTCAAAGCAATCTAGAAAAAGACTTTTCTAATGTACTAAATAAAGTTAATAAAGAAGTTAATGGCTCAAACATTGCCATGCTTTTATCAAGCAAAGCAGAACAAAACAAACTAAACAAAGATAGCATCTTAATCATTGATGAAGCTGGAATGATTGGTGTTAGAGAAATGAAAAAAATAATTGATTTAGTAAATGAAAAGAAATGCAAATTGATTTTGCTTGGCGACCCGCAACAATTAACACCAGTGAGTGCTGGCAATCCATTTCAAACTTTAATAGAAGAAAAAGCAGCAAAAACTTTTTATCTTGACATGATAATGAGACAGAAAACAAAAGAAGGACTTGAGTTAGCAAATGCAGTTTCAAGTTTAGATATTGAAAAAACTTTTGAATTGATTAACAAGCAAGACATTTTCAAAGTAAGTGAAAAACTTGAAGACAACATAAAAGAAGCAGTAAAAGACTATATGAAAACTAGTGGAACAAAACTTATATTGTGTTCTACTAATGAAGAATTGAAAATGATAAACAATGAAGTACAGCAAGCAAAGATAAAGAATGGAGAACTTTTTGGAACTTCTTTTGATTTGAAAAATACAAAATCAACAACTGAAACAGAATATAAGTTAATGATAAATGATACAATACAATTTACTGAAAATGCAAAAAAAGATAGAAAAACAAACTCAAGACTTTACAACAATAATATGAAAGCAAAAGTTTTGAACATTGAAGAAGTGAATGGAAAATTGAGAATTGAACTTGAAAAAGAAGACAAAACTAAATTTTCTCTTGATGTTGAAAAAAATAATGTTCCTTTTAGATTGGGTTATGGCTGCACTATACATGCAAGCCAAGGCTTGACAGTTGATAATACTTTTTATATTGCAAGAAAAACACCTTTATCTAATGCTAACAATCTTAATGTTGCTTTAACTAGACATAGAAATGAAGTAAAAATATATGGAACACAAGAGACAAAAGATAATTTCAAGCAAATTTATGGCTCAAAAGCAGACACTTACAATATTAGAGACATAGTAAGAGAAATTGATATTGAGAAAAAAGAAATAACAAAAGAAAACATTGAAAATGGAATAAAGCCAGTTTCAATAGAAAAATACTACTCAAAGAAAATTATTGAAAAATTTAGAGAAGACAACAATATATCAATGTTAGAAACTGGAAGATTAGAAAGTCTTAACAATGAAGCAAGAGAGAAAGCAAAAGAATTAAATGCTGACAATGTAAATGCTTACAATAAATTGCAAAAAATGATTGAAACAAAAAATCTAGTTGAAGAAACTTTCACATCAGCCATTACAACAAGCAAGTCAATCATTAGCAAAACATTCAACTTTTTCAAAGATATAGCAGCAGAAGAAATAGCAAAAGCAAAAGAAGGCTTTGAAGAGGCAAGAAGAGATGCAGAACTTAATAAAATATTAAGTAATGAGCATTTTTTAAGCAAATTCAGTCTTGACATTTCAAGAAATTCTCAACTAGATATTGAAAAAATCAAAATTGAAGAAGATAGAGAATACATAAGAATTGATGATAAAGTTTTTGATGTTAAGATTTTTCATGATAAAGCAATAGCAAAAGAGTATGATTTTTCAACTTTTAGCAATTTGATTGATGAGAAAATAAAAAACTCAACAATGAAAGATTTAGAAAGTGTGAAAGAATTATTCAATATAAAAAACATACTTGATGGTAAAGATGTTATTCAGTACAAAAACAGAGAAAATCTAAATTTAAAAATTGGAGAAATAATAGAAACAAAAAATAATTTTGGTTTTCTTTTTTACAACAACACAATAGTTGGAAAATCAAAAAGCAATGAAAATCAAAAAATTACAAGATTGTTAAACAACTCATATTCAACAACAGAAAGCATAAATGACACAAAAAATAAAAATAATCAAATACTGGAAGATTATGTGGAAGAAATGAAAAACAAAATAAAGTATTTCATAAACAATAATAAAGAACCATACACAATGGCAAATTATTTATCAAATGACAAACTATTTGACTACTTAAGTTTAAATAAAATTATAGATACATCTGATGCAACTCACAAAAATATTACTGATGATAGAAACTTATCAAAGGATTTTAAAAAATTATCAATTGATGCAAAAGAACATCTAACTAATTATGCTAAACTTGAACTGGAAAAAAATACAAATATGAAAGTTAGTGAATTGGTTGCAATTGAAAAAGCTAGAGAGGAGAAAATAGGATTGGCTGATATAATCAAAAATTTTGAGAAAACTAAAATTGATGAAAAGAAAATAAAAAGAGGTTTATCAATGTAATAAAAAAGGGCATAAAGCCCTTTTTATATTGACAAATAAATTAAATATGGTAAATTATCCAAATACAAATAAAAAAAGCAGAGTTAGTAGCTCCACTTTTTTCTAACAACGACTTTGAATAGGTTCCAATTATTCAAATAACCTCGACAGTTATAAATATATAGTAATGTGGAACCTTTTAAAAGTCAATACTTTTAAAGGGTTTTTTTATGAATAATTTTAATTTTTTAGAAACAACAAAGATAATTGAAGAAAAATACACTCAAATAGAGTTTTTCAAAGACAAAAATAACTTTAGAGAATTTGGAGATTATTGGTTTGTTGAGTTCTTAAGCACATATACAAGCAACAATGTAGTAAGACAAATAATTGATAAGCATTTGCTTGAGAAAACAAATATTGATTTTTTCTCTTTAGCATCAAAATCATTCTTTCAATCTCTTGATAAAGATTTAATTGATAGACTTTACACTATATTTGTGACTAATTATCAATTCCTTACAAACATAACTGAAGAAGAGTTCAACATTGCCAATCTTGATGATGATGAAATTGTAAAAAAAGCAAATGCTATGCATAGAATATTTTTTGAAGCACACTACTCAAAAGACATGACAAAAAAAGATGAAGAGAATTTCAACAAAAAATATAGCAGCAAGTCATTAAGAAGAAAATATAGAAAACTTCAAAGAAGATTAGTAGTGCAACTTAGCTCAATTTTTGGACTTGTTAATAAGCAAGTAAAATACTGTTCTAATAAAACACTTGAACTTTTCAATCAACAAAGATTAAGAAATAAAAACTATATTGAAAATACAATATTAAGTTCAAGAGAAAGTGATAAAGTTTTGAACTTGAAAGATATTGTTAGAACACCAGAACAAGAGTTTGCTGAAAAATTGGCAATCATGAATTGCTATGAAAAAATGGCAGAAGAAGATAATTACACTTGGTCTTTCATCACCATGACATTAGATGGTGAATACCATCCAAACCCAACAAAAGGTTCAAATCACTGGAATGGTGTTCCAGTTTATGAAAGTGTAGAAATTTTACAAAAGAAATGGGCAAGAATTAGAACTAACTTGCATGATAATCAAATTAGAGTTTATGGAGTGAAAGTTGCAGAAGTTCATCAAGATGGATGCTTTCATCTTCATGCTTTAGTCTTTCATGATGCTGAAAATTTTAATAAAATTACAAAGATAGTAAAAAATCACTTTAACTCAAATGAAAATCAAGCAAAGATTGAACTAAATAATGGCAATGCGTCAGCAAGTTCATATTGCTTTAAGTATATTCAAAAGACTTTATCTAGTGATGTAGCTGAAAAATCAACAATTGACAAAGATTACTATACAACTATGAAAAATCAAGCAATGCGTCAAGCTTGTTCAGTAAGAGCATTAAGCTTTTTTGGATTGAAAAAAGGTTTGATAACAAAATGGAGAACTTTTGCTAGAAATTATAAAAGAGAAAAATCATTGAGTGACAATGTTATTTTAAGCAACATCATTACTACTAATGATTTATATAGTTTTCAAAAATTAGCAGATAGTATTTCACTAGAAACTGAAATTGTGAAAACTTCTACTGGCACAATCTACAAAAAAATATTAGGCTTTACTTTTGATGGAATAAAAGTTCTTAAAGAGTTATTTACTTTAAAGAAAAAACCAGAAAAAGATGATTTTCATGTTGATTTTTCTAGTCACAACTCTACAATTAAAAAGAATTATCCAAGAAAACCTTTTGGGCCTTCTCAATACCTTAAATATTTCAAAAGAAAGGCTACTGAAAAGTTAAAATTCATGGGTTTTATTGAAATACTTACTTAAAATCAAAAAAACAACATAAAAAACTGAAAAAATCTAGAAAAGAAAAAATACTTTTCTTGCTTTGCTATTGTTGCTATAATGACTTTACTTACTCAACAACCTTGAAAGCAGAAAATGACTGATTTCAGCAACATGTCTCTTGAAGAAATTCAAAAGCAAATTGAAGAATTGAGCAAACTTGCTACTCAAAGGAAACAAGCAAGTTTTGATGAAGGCATTGCAGCAGTTAAAGAAGTGATGCAGAAATTTAGCTTGACTGCTGATGATTTGATTAAAGCAGGAATTGTAGTTGTCAAGACTGAAACTGCTGAAAAATCACACTTCTTTGAACACAATGGCAAAAAGTATGGAAATCTGGAAAGAGGCAAAAGGCCAGAAATATTGCTTAAAGCAATGAAGTTTCAAGGTGTAAAACTGGCAGATATTTTGATTAATAAGACTGATGAAAATATTGCTTATGCTAATAGAAAAGAAGAAGAAATCAAGAAAACAGAAAAATACAAAACACTAGCAGCATAATGAAATACCAAAAAAAGAAAAGGGGCAATCAGCCCCTTTTTTTATTTATAACTTAATAAAATTTTTCCCAATTCTTGATTTTGAAATGTTGTTTAGTTCCATTTTTTCAAAATGAGAGCAAAACATAGCAAGAAATTCTCTAAACCAATTATCTTTCAATCTTCCTTTTTCATTCTTTTTCTTGTTATCTTTTCTTGCTACAAGTCTATTATTTACAAGATTTCCACTTTCTTTCTTATCTTCTTTCATTTTACTTTTAGCATAATTATTAGCTTTACTTGCTAAATATTCAGCTAAATGAAAAATATTTATCTTTATTCTTCCTCCAAGCTTTTCAAAAGGTATTGGAAACCTTCCTTCACTTCTCAACTTGGCTTGTTGTCCCACACTGATACCAGTAATCAATACTAAATCTTCAGGAGTGAGCAAAATTTTATCACCAAATTTTTTTTGTAGTTCTCTCAAAATCACTTCAAACATAGCTTGCTCACTCTCAAGATTTACACAGTTCCAGCTCTTTACACACTTTACTTTTTCTTAAAGTATTGTTGTAGAGCACTACACACTACACAGTTTTTACACAGTTACACAGTCATTAGCAGTAATTTCTGGCCATTTCTAGTCATTATACAACCAAGTAAATAGTCACAATAACCTAGAAAAATCAACAACTTACACCACCAAAAGGCCAAAAAAAACATAGCCAGAAAAATAGCTATGGACATTTACTGTGGCCAGCCATAAAAGCCTCGGTTTCAGTGTGTTGGCAGCCTGCCACCGGCAAGCCGCAAAAATTTTCAGTGCGGGATTCTAGCAAAAAGCTAGCGCGCCTTCAGCAACGCTGCAATAAAGTCGAACGACTCGCGGTACAGCTGTGACAAGGCAGGCTCCATCAGTGGCAGCGACAGGTACAGCGCTACAAAGCCGATAAACAGCGTCACGGGAAAGCCAAAGGAAAACACGTTGAACTGCGGCGCCGCGCGCGTCATCACCCCGATGGCCAGGTTCACCACCAAGAGCGTGCCGACCACAGGCAATGACAGCCACAGCCCCCACTCGAACAGCTTGCCCCCCCATACCGCCAGGCTATACAGCGATGCCGCCGGAAATGGCGCCCCCACCGGCATCAGGCGGAAGCTTTCCGCCAGGGTGGCAATCAAGACCTGGTGGCCGTCAAAGGTCAGAAATATCAGGGTGGCAAACACGCTTAGCACACGGGATACCGCCGGCACCTGGGCGGAATGCTGTGGGTCGAAAAACATGGCAAAGCCCAAGCCCATCTGGCTACCCATCAGGAAACCGGCCATTTCCACCCCGGTGAGCACAATGCGCATCACCGTGCCGATAATGATGCCGATCAGCAGTTGCTGGATCACGATCAGCGTCCCCTGTGCTGATACCACCGACACCTCGGGCATGGGCGGCAATACCGGCGCCAGCAGGATGGTAAGAAACATGCCAAAACCCGCCTTGTAGCGGCGCGGTATGCTTTTGGACGACAGCAGCGGGTCGGCCAGCATCAGGCCCACAATACGGGCAAACGGCCACAGAAAATACGCCAGCAGCGCATTGATCTGGGCATCGTTGAAACTGATCATGCCTTAGCCGATAACACTGGGGATGCTCTGGAACAGGCGCGTCATGTAGTCCAGCAGGGTGGTCATCATCCACGGCCCGGCCAGCACCAGCACCAGAAACATGGCCAGCAGCTTGGGGATGAAAGTCAGCGTCATTTCGTTGATCTGGGTCGCCGCCTGCAAGATGCTGACCAGCAAACCCACCAGCAGCGACACGGCCAGCGGCGGTGCCGATACCTGAATCAGCACAAACAGCGCGTTCTGTACCAGGTTAATGACGGTTTCAGGGGTCATGTCAGCTCCTACTTGGCGGCAAAGCTCTGTACCAGCGAGCCCATTACCAACGCCCAGCCATCCACCAGCACGAACAGCATCATCTTGAACGGCAAGGAAATGATGACCGGCGATACCATCATCATGCCCATGGCCATCAGGATACTGGCTACCACCAGGTCGATGATCAGGAATGGAATAAAGACCATGAAACCGATCTGGAAGGCCGTTTTCAGCTCACTCACCACAAAAGCTGGTACCAGCGTTTTCAGTGACACGTCGGCCTTGCTGGCCGGGGCGGGTGACTGCGATATCTCGATAAAGAACTGCAAGTCTTTCTCGCGCGTCTGCGACAGCATGAACGCCTTCATCGGGGTGGCGGCCTCTTCGGCAGCCTGCTGGAAGCTGATACGGTCTTCCGACAGCGGCACCCAGGCTTTGTTGTAGACCTGGTCGAGCGTCGGTGTCATCACGAAGATGGTCAGAAACAGCGCCAGGCCGATCAGTACCTGGTTGGGCGGCGACTGCATGGTACCCAGCGCCTGGCGCAGCAGCGACAACACAATCACAATGCGCGTAAACGCCGTCATCATCAGCGTCATGGCGGGGATAAAGCCCAGGCCCGTCATGAACAACAGCATCTGCAGGCTAAGCGAATAGTTTTGCCCACCCCCCGGTGCCGGGGTGCTGTTCATCATGGGCAGGCCTGCCGCCCACGCGCTTACCGGCAATACCAGCGACAGCAGCATCGCCAGCCAGAACTTTCTTTTCATTCGCCCTCGCCCCCTTGGCGCTTACGGCTTTTTTCTATGGCTGCGGCCAACCATTGTGCAAATGGCGGCGTGGCCGCCGCCACGTTGGCCGCATCGGCCTGCGGCGGTTTATCCATGGTTTTCAGCAGATTGACGCTGCGGGATGTTACGCCCAATACCAGCCACTCGCCCCCCAGCTCGACAATCACCACGCGCTCGTGCGGGCCCACCATGACCCCGCTCACAACGCGAGCAGGCTGAAAGCGCCCCAACATGCTGCCCATGGTAAAACGGCGGAACAGCCAGGCGGCAGCAAAAATCAGCCCCAACACCAGTAGCAGGCCAAACACCATCTGTACCATGCTCCAGAAAGGCGAAGGCCCCTCTACCGGAGGGGCCGCCCAGGCCGGGCTGGCTAGCAAAACACACAGCGTAGGTTTCAGTTTCATTTTTGCAGGCGGCGAATACGCTCGGCAGGTGTAATGATATCGGTGAGGCGGATACCGAAACGGTCATTTACCACCACCACCTCGCCCTGGGCAATCAGGCAGCCGTTTACCAGCACGTCCATCGGCTCGCCGGCCAGACCGTCCAGCTCCACCACCGAGCCCTGCGCCAGTTGCAGCAGGTTACGGATGGCGATCTTGGTACGCCCCAGCTCCACCGTGAGCTGTACCGGTATATCCAGAATCATGTCCAGATTCTGTGGTACCGACTGTGCACCAGCTGCGCCGGAGAAGTCCTGGAACAGCGAGCTGGCTGTCTTCACCTCAGCAGCCGCACTTTCCGCGACTTCCTGTTCGGCCATGGCCGCTGCCCAGTCGTCCATCACGCCCGCGTCGCCACTGTCGTCAACAGCACCCGCAACAGAATCCGGGTCAAAGGCTTGTTCTTCAGCCATCTTCGTTCTCTCCATTGGGCAGGTCGGCCAGATCGTGCGCGCCAGCCAGGATTGCGTCTACTTTCAGTGCGTAGTTACCGGTAACCGTGCCATAACTGCACTCCAGCACGGGGATGCCCGATACGTCTGCGACAATTTTTTCCGGTATATCCACCATGACCACATCCCCTTCTTTCAGGTTCAGGATCTGGCCCAGGCTGATTTTGGCCGTTGCCAGCGTGGCCACCAGCTCTACCTCTGCAGCCTGCACCTGCCGCTGCATCAGGTTGACCCAGCGGTTATCCACCTCGGTACGGTCAGCCTGCATGGTACTGGCCAGGATGTCGCGCAGCGGCTCTACCATCGAGTATGGCAGGCAAACGTGAAAATCGCCGCCACCGGCACCCAGCTCGATATGGAAAGTGACCGCCACCACCACCTCGGTAGGGGTGGCAATGTTGGCGAACTGGGTATTCATCTCGGAACGCAGGTAGGAAAACTCGATCGGATATACCGGCTCCCAGGCTTTCTGGTACTCGGTAAACACCACTTCCAGCATTTTCTGGATGATGCGTTGCTCGGTAGGCGTAAAGTCGCGCCCCTCTACCCGCACGTGGAAGCGTCCGTCGCTACCAAACAGGTTATCCACCACCAGAAACACCAGATCCGGGTCGAAAATCAGCAAGCCGGTACCGCGTAGCGGCTTGATGTGAACCAGGTTCAGGTTGGTGGGCACCACCAGGTTACGTATGAATTCGCTGTACTTCTGTACCCGTACCGGGCCGACCGAAATCTCGGCATTACGGCGGATAAAGTTGAAGAAACCGATGCGCAGGTTACGCGCAAAACGCTCGTTGATGATCTCGAGCGTTGGCATGCGGCCACGGACAATGCGCTCTTGCCGGCCGATATCATACGACCGGACCGCGCCACTGTCCGCACCACCACTTTCGTCGTCCTCTTCCCCGGTGACGCCTCGTAATAGCGCGTCGACCTCTTCCTGGGACAGGATTTCATCAGCCATACGGTATTACTGCTGCTGGATAATGAAAGAAGTAAACAGAACGCTGTCCACCGGCTCCTCTTCGGCGGCATCCATGGACTCGTTCATGATGCGTTTGATCTGCGCGCGCAGCTTCACCTTGCCCTCGGCGGAGGCGACGTCTTCTTCGGTTTTGGAAGACAGCAGCAGAATCACGGCGCTACGAATCTTGGGCATGTAAGCCTTGAAGTTTGTCTTGGCGTGCTCGTCCAGCAGTTCGGCCTGCATTTCCAGCTGCAGCATGGGCGCGGTAGGGCCGCCAGACAGGTTTACGACGAATGGCTCTACTTTTTCGAAAATCGGCGGGCCTTCTTTTTTCTCTTTTTTCTTCGGGGCGGCTTCGTGGTCAGTCGCTGCAGCACCATGCGCACCGCCAGCTGCGGCCGCTTCGGCTGCGTGCTTCTGACCCAGGAACAAATAGGCACCCAAACCGCCAACGGCAGCCAACACCAGAACCAAAAGAACAATCACGATAATCATCAGCTTTTTATTGCCGCCGGCCGGCGCCGGTGCCCCTGCAGCTGCTGCTTTCGGGTCTTCTTTTTTCTCTTTTTCAGCCATTTGGGTTTAACTCGTCATGAGGAAATTGTTAAAGCGTATTTTCCCCATTTCCGAGCCAGTTGAACAGCGTTTCCACAGATTAAAGCATCAAGCGTGAATACTCAGGCCGTTTTGGCGTGAAGCAACGCCAGCGCGTGCCAGCTCGGTCTCGGGCAATACCGCTTCCCCGGCCGTTTCGTGGTTGCGCCCCCCTCCCGGCCTGCCGGCCTGCTGGCGGGCGTGCTCTTGCGCCTGCTGCTGGGCTTGCTGATGAGCTTGCTGCTGGGTCGATACCTGGGTATTACCCAGCTGGATGCCACTTTGCTCCAGCATGCGCGACAGCTGCGGCAGGCTGCTCTCTACAATGGACTTGGCCTCGGGGGTGGCCGCCACCACTGAAATCGTCGCCTGCTCCTGGCTATCGAAACGAATCGAAATATCCAGCGGGCCCAGATTCTCTGGCGAAACCTGGATTGTGGCGCTATCCAGTTTCATGGACACCATGCTGCCCACTTTCTCGCCAAATGCCGCTTGCCACTCGGCAGTACGCGCCATGGGCGGGTCAATACGCCACGCTGGCGCTGCCACGGCCGGCGTGGCAGCGGTCAAGGCTGGCGGCAAGATTTGCCGCTGGCCGGCCACTACATCTGCCGCCTCGAGTGCCACCGTGCTGCCAGCCTGCTGCATTTCCTTGCGGAACATCAGGCGCACATCCGCAGGAAGAATGTCGGCCTTGCCACGTGCCGATGCCGCAACAGCCGGCATTGGCGTGTCATCACGGGCAGTAAAGCTGTTTTGCTGAGCCGTTTGCTGGGCCAGCACTGGGACGGTTTGTGCCGGCGGCAACACGGTCGTCTGGCCAGCCTTGTCTGCCTGCAGCTTGCCCACCTCCGGCGCAGCTGCAGGCGGCAAGACTCCGGCATCGCGCTTGGGTACGATCGCATCAATACGCAGCTGCGCTTGTGTTGCCGGCGGCAAGGCGGGCTGCGTGGCTTCCTGCGCTACCACACTGGCAGCCTGAGCAACGTCCTTCGCCGTCACAATGGCGGCCTGCGCGGGCTGGCTAGCGGGTGCCGCAGCTTGCTGCGCGGCAAGCGGCAAAGCAGCCATGCCAGCCTGTGCGGCGAGCAATGCCTGGTCTGGCTGCCCGGACTGATCTTGCTGTTGCTGCTGTGCGCTGTCACCCAGGGCTGGCAAAGCCTGCTTTTCTTGTACGGGCGGGGGCAGCGATGCCGGAGGCTGCAGCAAGCCGGACATCTGCATCATCATGGCCGCATCGGCACCGGCAGGCTGTGCGGCCAACGGTGCTTCAGCCTGCGTGACCGGTGTGTCATGCACCCCCGGCGTAGCGGGCAATAGCGTAGCCGGGGTCGCCACCGGCAACCCCAGCAGGCTGGTCAGGTCAGCCTGCTGGCCTTGCCCCCCTTCGCCAAGCTGGCCGGCAAACAGGCTGGCAAACAAACCATCCCCTGCAGTAGCCGCAGGTGCTCCCGCCGCGGGCGCAGCTGCGCTCTGGCTGGCAATGGCCGCAGTGGCACTGTGTGATACGGGTTTCAAGGAGAAGCTCATGGCCGGCACCCCATGTACGGAATGAGGTGGTTAAAGCATGAAGCATGCCAATAGATATGCAGTCAGTACAACACCTTGCAAGCCTGGCGCGCACCGCTATTCGGGCTTGGGTCTCGCTGCAAATTCGTCCAGCGCCTTTTGTTCTTGTCGCCGCTGGCGCAGTGCCAAGCGGGCTTTTTCCCGCTCTTGCAGCACCTCGTAGGATTTCAGCTGCTTGCGCTGCTGCAGCCAAGCCTGCTTTTCCATCAGAAAGCGCTGCAAGCTGCGGTCCACCTCGCGACTTTGCTGCTCACGCGCATCGTCCAGCTTTTGCAAAAACAGCCGATAGTCGGCCCATTGCGCCACGCTGGTACCGGTCTGCCCCAGCGCCAGCATGCGTTGCTGGTAATCACCGATATAGCCCTTGATCTGTTCCAGCGTGCCCTCAGCCTGAGCATGCGCCTGCTGCGCCTTGCGCATACGCTCGGCTGCCGCATCCATGCGGTCGGTTGCCAGGCGTACCAACAGGGCAAATTTGCTCATGACTTAGCCCTTAGCTAGCCAACACATCGTTCAGCAACAGCGTGGTCATGCCGGCATCCACGTTTTCATGCTGCGCCTGGGTCAGAAAGCCGGTGAGCCGGGTATGCAAGCGGATGGCTTCATCCAGCATCGGGTCCGAGCCGGGCACATAGGCACCCACGCTGATCAGGTCACGGCTGCGCTGGTAGCGGGAGAACAGCTGCTTGAAACGGCGGGCGCTATCCATATGCTCGCGCGGCACCACGTCCACCATCACGCGCGAGATCGACTGCTCGATATCGATAGCCGGGTAATGGCCGGATTCGGCCAACTCGCGCGATAGCACAAAGTGGCCATCCAGAATAGCGCGTGCCGAGTCGGCAATCGGGTCTTGCTGGTCGTCCCCCTCGGACAGCACGGTATAGAAAGCCGTAATGGAGCCGCCGCCGGCCTCACCATTACCGGCGCGCTCGATCAGCTGCGGCAGCTTGGCAAATACCGACGGCGGGTAGCCTTTGCTGACCGGCGGCTCGCCGATGGCCAGGGCAATTTCACGCTGCGCCATGGCGTAGCGGGTAACGGAATCCATCAACAGCAGCACATCCAGCCCCTGCGCACGGTAGTACTCGGCCAGCGCCGTAGCGTAGGCGGCACCGTGCAAGCGCATCAGCGGTGGCATGTCGGCCGGCGCCGCCACCACTACCGAGCGCGCCAGGCCCTCTTCACCCAGGATGTGCTCGATGAAGTCCTTCACCTCGCGCCCCCGCTCGCCAATCAGCCCCACCACCACGACATCGGCGCGGGTATAGCGCGCCATCATGCCCAGCAATACCGACTTGCCCACACCCGAGCCGGCAAACAAGCCCAGACGTTGGCCGCGGCCAACCGTCAGCAAGCCGTTGATGGCCTTCACGCCAACATCCAGCACGTGGCGCACCGGGGTACGTTGCAAGGGGTTCAAGGGCTGGCTGTACAGGGGGAAATAAGCCTCGGGAAAAATCTGCCCCTTGCCATCCAGCGGGCGGCCCAGCGAGTCCAGCACACGGCCCAGCAGACTCAAGCCCACCGGCACCTGGCGGCCCAGCGGCCCATTCACCTCGGCAGTAATCTGCTGCTGCCCGTAGGCGGGCGGCTGAATGCTGCGCGATGGCCGCACCGGCGTGCCTGGCAACAAACCCTGAATATTGGCCACCGGCATCAGGAACAGCTTGTCGCCAGCAAAACCGACCACTTCGGCCTCAACTTTGTGGCCTTGGGCAATTTGCACCTCGCAAGCACTCCCCACCGGCAAACGCAGGCCAACCGCCTCCATCACCAGGCCGGTAACACGCGTCAGCTGGCCTTCCGGCAGCCAGGCCGGCGTGTTGGCGATGGTTTGCTGGCACGCCGCCAGGTAGCTACGCTGGCTTTGCAGCAAGTCAATCATGCACGGGCAACCCCAGCGCCTGACGCAATGCGGCCAACCTTGGTGGCAGCGTCAGGTCTAGCTTGACGCTGCCGGTATCCACCACGCAGCCACCACGCGCTACCGCCTCATCCGCCACCCATTGCCAGCTCACCGCCGCAAAACGCTCCTGCGCAAAAGCCTGTATCACGGCCATGTCCTCCGGATGCGCGCGCACGCGAGCCTGCAGCAAGCTATGACCCAGCTCATCCAGCGCTGCTTGCAGCACGGGCAGCACGGCATTGCGGTCCAGTACAATCTTGCTGGAGACGATCTGCTCGGCAAAGCCGACGGCCAGCTGCAGCACTTCGGCAGACAAGGCCGCCCCCAGCTGCTGCAGCTGGGTTTCCATGGCCTGCTGCAGCTCGGCCAACGGCGCCCAGTAGCTCTCGAACTGCTGGGCGGCATCGGCCAATGCCTGCTGCGCCCCCTCGGCCTGGCCCTGCTGCAGGCCTTCTTCTTTGCCTGCTTCAAACCCGGCCTGCCAGGCTTCCTGATGAATGGCCTCCAGCTCGGCCGCCGTCGGGTAGGCCGGTGGCGGCAAAACCTCTTCTTGCACCGCCTCTGCGGCCTGCACCACTTCCTCTTCCACCATGTCCAAAGCAGAAACCCCCTCTGCGGGGGCTTCTGTCGCGGCAATGCTGGCTTCGGGCTGCGGGACGGGCTGCGCCCCGATCTCGCCGAAGCGCCAGGACTGCCACTGACCCAGCGACTCCGCCGGGATGATGTTGTTACTCGACAAGGCCTTCGTCTCCACCTTTGCTTGCGATCACGATCTGGCCTTCGTCTGCCAGCTTGCGCACAATTTTGAGAATCTCTTTCTGCTCGGCTTCCACCTCGGAGAGTTTGACCGGGCCTTTGGACTCCAGATCGTCGCGCAGCATCTCGGCCGCACGCGACGACATATTGCGGAAGATCTTGTCCTTGAGCTCCTGGCTGGTACCTTTCAGCGCCACCACCAGAGAGTCAGACTGCACTTCGCGCAGGATAGTCTGGATAGAGCGGTCGTCGATTTCCAGGATGTTGTCGAATACGAACATCTTGTCCTGGATACGCTGCGCCAGTTCGGGGTCGTACTCGCGGATATACGACAGCGCCGACGCCTCCACGTTGGAGCCCAGGAAGTTCAGGATCTCGGCCGTCATGCCCACACCGCCGGCCGCGCTCTTCTTCACGCGGTCGGAGCCGGACAGCAGCTGGGTCAGCACGTCGTTCAGTTCGCGCAGCGCCTGTGGCTGTACGCCTTCCAGCGTGGCAGTACGAATCAGCACCTCGTTACGCATGCGCTCCGGGAAGTAGGCCAGGATGGCACTGGACAGGTCGGGGTCCAGATGTACCATGATGGTGGCAATAATCTGTGGGTGCTCGTTGCGAATCAGGTCCGCCGCGGATGAGGGGTCCATCCACTTCAGGCTTTCGATACCGCTGTGATCGTTGCCCTGCAAAATCTTGTCCAGCAGGTTGGCCGCTTTATCCGGCCCCAGCGCCTCTACCAGCACATTGCGCAGGTACTCGTCAGTAGCACCGAAGTTGGCCCTGGCCGCGCACTCTTCGCGGAACTGGCCAACCACCTTTTCCACTTCCTCGTGGCTCAGGTTGCTCAAGCCCGCCATAGCCAGGCTGAGCTTCTGTACTTCCTTGGGCCCCAGGTACTTGAATACCTCAATGGCCTCGGCCTGGCCCAGACTAAACAGCAGCACCGAGCTGCGACGAATACCGGCATCACTCATCTGACGTTATCCATTCTTTAATGATCTGCGCTGCCATGCGCGGGTCAGCTTTCACCAGATCACGCGCAGCCTGCAGATGGGCCTCGTACTGGCGACGGGCTTGCTCTTTCGGATCGCCACTATCGCCGCCACCGGCGCCGCCTTCTGCACCGGCCTGGCCTCCCTCTTCGCCATCCTCGCCGGCCACAGCCAGCAGACGCCCGCCAGCCGCAGCGGCTTCTTCTGCATCCTCTGGCGTGTCTGGCACAGGCGGCTTGGCCACATCCCGCATGATAGGACGCACCACACCAAACAGCAGATACAACACGGCAAGAGCAAACAAACCATACTTGATCAGCTCACCCGCATTGGCACTGATGAAATCCAGTGCACGATCCTTCGCCGTGGTGACCGGTACAGCATCGGCAAAGCTGGCATTTACTACGTTAACCGAATCACCACGCTCTTTATTGTAGCCGATGGCCTCTTGTACCAAGCTCTGGATTTGGGCGGACTCTTTGTCTGTCAGCGGTGTCGGTTTGGCTTCGCCATTGGCATCCGGCACCATTTTGTAGTTCACCACCACGGCAGCCGTCAGACGCTTGATGTTCCCTTTGGGCATCTTGGTGTGCTGGATGGTCTTGTCGACTTCGTAGTTGGTGGTAATTTCCCGGTGTGTGGTGCCCGATGCCGTACCCATGGGCAGGCCGGACAGTGTCGCCGTACCCGGGGCGGCGCCTGGCGGCAAGGTAAGCGGCGCAGAAGCCGCTGACGGCGGCTGGTTAGTCAAGGCACCCGGCACGCCAGAAGGCAGGCTGGCGTCCTTGCCCAGCGATTCGACAATCTGCTGGCTGCGCGTGGCGGATGGGTTGGGCGTGGAATTGGGGCGATAGGTTTCCGAGGTCTGCTCTACCTCGGCAAAGTCCACCGCGGCAGTGACCTGCGCACGGGCATTACCCTTGCCAAAGATGGGCTCCAGAATAACTTCGACGCGCTTGGCGTAGTCGGTTTCGATCTGGCGCACGTAGTCAAGCTGGCGGCGATCAAGGCCAGAGGCATTATTGAGGTCCGGCAGGCTGGACAACAGGTTGCCATCCTGGTCGACAATCGACACATTGCGCACCGGCAGATTGGGCACCGAGCTGGAAACCAGGTGCAAGATACCGGCGATCTGGCCGGCATCCAGAATGCGCCCGCCACGCATGCTCAGCATGACCGAGGCAGTAGGCAACTGCTGCTCACGCACAAACACGCTTTGCTTGGGCATGGCCAGATGCACGCGAGCCGTTTCCACCACGCCGACGGATTCAATGGTACGGGCCAGCTCGCCCTCGATGGAACGCTGGTAGTTCACCTGCTCGGCAAACTGGCTGATGCCGAATTTCTGCTTGTCCATCAGCTCGAAGCCCACCCCGCCGGCCTTGGGCAAGCCCTGGCTTGCCAGCTTGAGCCGTACGTCGTAGACCTTGTCGCTAGGTACCGAAATCACCCCACCGTCGCTGATCTGGTACGGTACATTCATCTGCTGCAGCGATGCAGTGATCTGGCCACCATCCCGGTCGGCCAAGCCGGTAAACAGGACTTTATAAGCAGGTTCGCGATTGAACGCAAAAAGGGCAATAGCAATAGACAACACCGCTGCGACAGCGGTGAAGAAGAGAATTTTTTTATTGTTGGGAAGGGCCTTGAAGCGCTCTAGCACTTCATTCAGGCGCACTTTCCAGGCAGGCGCAGCGTTGTCTACCAGATCAGCCATACAGTGGTTGTTTCGTTATTGATCTTCCGCTGCAAGCCAAACCGGGGCAGCGCAGCGCTACACTTGCGTATTCATGATTTCCTGATAAGCCGAAACCAGCTTGTTCCTGGCCTGCACCATGGTCTGGAAGCTCAGACTGGCTTTCTGCATCGTCACCATCACATCCTGGATGTCGACCCCCTCTTCACCCAGCTCAAAACGCTTTTGCAGCTCTTGTGATGTTTGCTGCACCTGGTTGACTTGCTCCAGCGTGGACTTCAACACATTAGAGAAATCAACTTCCGGAGTCTCTTCGGCCGCAGGTGCCTGCTTGCCAGCGGCAAGCGCGGACATGGCTCGAAGCTCACCCAGCAACTGATTGATGCCTTGCGTAGACATGTTGACCTCTACCCGTTAAAGAATCTGCCTAGACAGACTCTCCATCTTCTTCGCGATAGCGCTGCAGTTTGTACCGCAAGGTGCGCTCACTGATACCCAGCCTTTCGGCCGCGAGCTTTTTTGCACCACCGGTTGCTGCCAGCGCATCCAGAATATGCCGTTTCTCCACCGAACGCATATCGGTTTCTTGCGGCGCCTCTTGTGCTGCTTCTGGTGCGGTAACAGTTTTGGCAAACAGGCCAACGTTCAGCATCAGGTCGGCGGCAGAAACTTCCGCGCCCGCGGCAAGAATTGCCGCTCTTTGCATTACATTGTCCAGCTCGCGGATGTTACCTCCCCAACTATAGGCCGTCAATTCTCGCTCGGCATCACTACCTAGCACCAATCGCGGCTTATCCATCGCATCACCGTGTTTACGCAGCAATTTTCGTGCCAAAGGCAAGATATCCTCCGGGCGGGCAGCCAGGCCGGGTAGATTCAGCGGGAAGACATTCAAGCGGAAATACAGGTCTTCACGAAACCGCCCTGCAGCCACCTCAGCCTGGATATCCCGGTTGCTGGTGGCCAACACACGGATATTCAGCTTGATGGTTTTCAGGCCACCCACACGTTCCACCTCGCGCTCCTGCAGCACGCGCAACAGCTTGGCCTGCAAAGGCAAAGGCATTTCAGTGACCTCATCCAGCAAGATCGTCCCGCCCTGCGCCTGCTCGAACTTGCCAGGCAACGCGGTGGCCGCACCGGTAAACGCGCCTTTTTCATGGCCAAACAGGGTGGATTCCAGCAGGTTGTCCGGGATGGCTGCACAATTTACCGCCACAAACGGGCCGTCCTTGCGTCGCGAATGCTGGTGCATGAAGCGGGCCAGCACCTCTTTGCCCGCCCCGCTAGGGCCGGTAATCAGCACACTGGCGTCGCTGGGTGCCACCCGGCTGGCTACCGATACGATCTGCTTCATGGCTGGCGATTCGGCCACCATGGATTCGGCAGCCACCTCGGGCGCATCCAGCAAGAAACGCTCGACCTCGTCGATCAGGCGCTGCGGCTCGAACGGCTTGAGCAGGTAATGGCTGGCACCAGCACGCAGCAACTCGATAGCCCGCTCGATCACACCATAGGCGGTCATCAGCACGAAGGGCAAGCCGGGGTAGCGGTCTTTCACGTGGGTAAACAGCGTGTAGCCATCCATGGGCTGCATCTGCGCGTCGGACACCACCAAACCCACCGGCTCGCGGCGCAATACATCCAGTGCCGTTTCGCCATCGCTGGCCTCTACCACGCTGAAGCCGGATAGCTCCAGCGTATCTACCAGCGCCTCGCGCAGGTCGGCGTCATCTTCTACTACCAGTACCGGCAATCGTTTCATGTGTTTCTACATCCGTAAAACTTAGTCCGCGTGCGCACGGCCCGCGCACAGCGCTACCAGACGGCCAGCAATCGCCGACAGGGGCAAGATTTCGTGCACACCACCACAGGCAATCGCCTCCTTGGGCATACCGAATACCACACAAGAGGCTTCGTCCTGCGCGATATTGTGCGCACCGGCCTCTTTCAGCTCGGCCATACCTGCCGCGCCATCACGCCCCATACCGGTAAGAATCACCCCGATACAGTTTTTGCCGATCACGTTGGCCGCAGAACGGAACAGCACATCCACCGACGGCTTGTGGCGGTTCACCGGCACGCCGTGGTGCAGGCTGGTGGCGTAGCCTATGGTACTGGCTGGCTTGACCAGCAAATGGGAGTGACCGGGGGCGATATACACATGGCCCGGCTGCAGGCGCTCGCCGTCTTCGGCTTCTTTTACAGTGAGCTTGCACAGGGCATCCAGCCGCACAGCAAACGACTTGGTGAACATTTCCGGCATGTGCTGGGTGATGACAATAGGCGGCATGGTTGCCGGCAAGGCCGTCAGCAATACCCGCAACGCCTCGGTACCACCGGTGGACGAGCCGATCACGATGACGGTTTGCCTACCCAGCGAGAGCTTGCCCGGCTGGCGCGGCAAAATCATGTCGGCACTATGGCTGGGGGCCACCTCTATGGGCTTGGACGCAGCTGTTTTTTTATCGAGGGCCATACTTTCCCTTAGTCATTTTGCGGCAAACAAACTCTACACCGGCCCTGCCTTGCGGCAAAACGCCAGACACCACGCCTCGCATGCCTGCTCTATCAGATCCAGCACCTGCTCGAAACCCTGCGGGCCACCGTAGTAGGGGTCCGGCACATCGGCCTCTGTACCCAATATCGACAACAATAATTGCGGCGTCACGCCTTTTTGGCGCAAGGCCTGCAAGCTGGCCAGGTTGGCACGGTCTGCGGCCAATATATAGTCAAAGCGTTCGAAATCGTCGGCACACACCTGGCGCGCGCGCTGCCGGCGCAAATCATAGCCGCGCGCCAAAGCAGCGTGCGTACTGCGTAAGTCAGGCGCCTCGCCTATGTGATAGGCATGCGTGCCGGCGGAGTCTACTTCAAGCTGGTCTTGCAAGCCATGTTTTAACAACATGCTGCGCATCACCCCCTCTGCCGTAGGCGAGCGGCAGATATTGCCCATGCACACCATCAGAATGCGCTTTTTCTCCATAACCTTCCTTTTGCGGCCAACCTTGACAGGCAGGCGGCTTACAAACCGTTCATCCAGGCCTTCTCTTTGAAGGCTTTCAGTTCGTCGCGCAGCTTGGCGGCTTTTTCGAACTCCAGATTGCGCGCCGCTTCCATCATGTCTTTTTCCAGGCGCTTGATTTCTTTGGCCAGCGCCTTTTCATCCAGCATGGCAATGCGGGCATTTTCGGCCAGTGCTTTCTTGTCCACCGGCTCGTTCTGGTACACACCGTCGATGATGTCCTTGATCTTCTTGCTCACCCCTTGCGGCACGATGCCGTGCTCGGCGTTGAAAGCCATCTGCTTGTTACGGCGCCGCTCGGTTTCATCGATGGCGCGC
The DNA here is from genome assembly GCF_028548455.1 of Vogesella aquatica. Taxonomy (GTDB): domain Bacteria; phylum Pseudomonadota; class Gammaproteobacteria; order Burkholderiales; family Chromobacteriaceae; genus Vogesella; species Vogesella aquatica. The sequence continues at coordinate 200,233 of NZ_JAQQLF010000002.1, read as the reverse complement.
TGCATGCTGTTGGTAATGCGGTCGGCGTACAGCAGCGCTTTACCGTGCAGGTTACGCGCGGCGCGGCCTATGGTCTGGATCAGGCTGCGCTCGCTACGCAGAAAGCCTTCCTTGTCGGCATCCAGAATGGCGACCAGGCTGACTTCCGGGATATCCAGGCCCTCTCGCAGCAGGTTGATGCCAATCAGCACGTCGAACATGCCCAAGCGCAAGTCGCGGATGATTTCCACTCGCTCTACGGTGTCGATATCGCTATGCAGGTAGCGCACCTTGATGCCGTGCTCGGTGTAGTAGTCGGCCAGCTGCTCGGCCATGCGCTTGGTGAGCGTGGTCACCAGCACGCGCTCGCCACGCCCGATGCGCAAATGGATCTCCGACAGCAGGTCGTCTACCTGGGTCGCGACCGGCCGGATCTCGATCACCGGGTCTACCAGGCCGGTTGGCCGCACCACTTGCTCCACCACCTGGCCGGCGTGCTCTTTTTCGTAATCGGCTGGCGTGGCCGAGACAAAAACGGTTTGCGGCATCAGCTGCTCGAATTCATGAAACTTTAGCGGGCGGTTGTCCACCGCCGACGGCAGGCGGAAACCGTAATCCACCAGGTTTTGCTTGCGCGCTGCATCGCCCTTGTACATGGCGCCCACTTGCGGCACGGTCACGTGGCTTTCGTCGATAAACATCAGCGCATTCTTGGGCAGGTAGTCGATCAGCGTTGGTGGCGCACCACCGGGCTCGCGCCCGGAAAAGTGGCGCGAGTAGTTTTCGATACCCTTGCAAAAGCCCATTTCGTACAGCATTTCCAGGTCAAAGCGCGTGCGCTGCTCGATACGCTGCGCTTCCACCAGCTTGCCTTCTTTCAGGTACCAGGCCACGCGGTCGGCCAGCTCCAGCTTGATCTTTTCGCAGGCACGCAGCACGGTATCGCGCGGCGTGACGTAGTGGCTGGACGGAAACACGGTAAAGCGGCCAACCCGTTGCTTGGTGGTGCCGGTCAGCGGGTCGAACAGCGTGAGCGTTTCCACTTCATCGTCGAACAGGCTGATACGCACGGCGGTGTCGTTGCTTTCCGCCGGGAATACGTCGATCACGTCGCCGCGCACGCGGAAGGTGCCGCGCGCAAAGTCGGTGTCGTTACGGTCGTACTGCATGGCCACCAGGCGGCTGACAATATCCTTCTGCGGCGTGGTTTCGCCCTCTTTCAGGTGCAGGATCATCTGGTGGTAGTCGGACGGGTCACCAATACCGTAGATGGCCGATACCGTGGCCACGATCACGCAATCCGGCCGTTCCAGAATGCTCTTGGTGGCCGACAGACGCATCTGCTCGATGTGCTCGTTGATGCTGGAGTCTTTTTCGATGAACAGGTCGCGGCTGGGGACGTAGGCTTCGGGCTGGTAGTAGTCGTAGTAGGACACGAAGTACTCCACCGCATTTTCGGGGAAAAACTCGCGCATCTCGCTATATAGCTGCGCCGCCAGCGTCTTGTTGTGCGCCATGATGATGGCCGGCCGCCCGGTTTGCGCAATGACATTGGCCATGGTGTAGGTCTTGCCCGACCCCGTCACCCCCAGCAAGGTCTGGTAGCTCAGCCCGTCGGACAGGCCTTCTACCAGGCTGGCAATGGCCGCCGGCTGATCGCCCGCAGGGGCAAAGGGCTGATGGAGCTTGAACGCACTGCCTGGATAGCTGACTACCATGGAATTTCACTCATTTGTCACGCTTCGTGCCGGCATTTAACGCATAACTTGTGTGTTTTGACTAAAAGTAAAGCCGGACAAAGCAAGGGAATCAATTTAAAATAAAAGTGCTCGATAAACCAATAACAGGGCAAGCCTGACAGGCCGTGCCAAGACACGGCGCTTTTGCGCATCACCGGGTGTGATACCGCCCTGCCAGCGTCTTGCCTGCCGTATGAACACTGCATCGGAGTCATGAATGATGCTCAGAACCTTTGCACTGCTGGGCTGCCTTGCCGCCAGCAGCATGGTGGCCTATGCCGCCCAGCCTGTAAACCTGCAAACACAGGCACTGACCAGTAGCCCGCGGCTGAATTCCCAGTCGGTAGCGGTAGTAGACTCGCAAACCGGCAAGCTGGTTTACGAAAAAAACCCGCTACAAACCCAGCCCATTGCGTCCATCACCAAGCTGATGACCGCCATGGTGCTGCTGGATGCCGGCCTGTCGCTGGATGAACCCATCACCATCACCGAGGACGAAGTCGACCGCCTGAAAAACACCAGCTCGCGCCTGAGTGTGGGCTCCACCCTCACCCGCCGCGAAATGCTGCTGCTGGCACTGATGTCGTCGGAAAACCGCGCCTCGGCCTCGCTGGCACGCACCTACCCCGGCGGCAAGGCGGCTTTCATTGCCAAAATGAACCAGAAGGCGCGCAGCATCGGCATGCGCAATGCGGTGTTCCATGACGCCACCGGCCTGGACATGCGCAATAGTGCCACCGCCATGGACCTGGTACGCATGGTGAAAGCGGCCTACCAGTACCCGCTGATCCGCCAGTTTTCTACCACCCACGAATACATTGCCCACCCCAGCGCCACCCGCGTGCTGCATTACAAAAACAGCAACCCGCTGGTACGTGAAGGCGAGTGGGATATCGGCCTGTCCAAAACCGGCTACATCGAAGAAGCCGGCCGCTGCCTGGTGATGGAAACCACCATGGGCAGCCAGCGCCTGATCGTGGTACTGCTGGCGGCCAACGGCTCGGCCGCGCGCGTGAACGACGCCAAGTCCATCAAGACCTGGCTGGAGGCGCACCCTAACAGCTGGCTGTCGGGCTGATTCAAGCCAGGCTCTGCCACCCAGCACAAGGCCCCGCGCAGTTGCGCGGGGCCTTGTTCATTACGCTGCGGCCAACCTTTCACACCACAAGGTTGGCCGCAACGGTGCATCAGGCCGGCTGTCGCCGGAATGCAATCAGGTGATCCAGCTCCAGGCGGATACCGATAGGCTCGCCAATGGCGTGGTTGTGATGGCTGGGCACCTGTGCCAGCACCTGCTGGCCGGAATCCAGCTGCAGCGTGTACAGAAACTCGGAGCCGCGAAATACCTTGCCCAGCACTTTGGCCGTTACCGGGCTGGCATCGTCGTGCACCACGTCGTCCGGGCGCAGCAGTACGTCTACCTCATCGCCGTCGGCAAACTGGCGCGGCACGGCGCTACAGTACTCGCCCAGCTCCAGCGTGACACAGCGCGGGCCGGTTACCTTGCCCGGCACAAAGGCACCCTGGCCAATAAAGTCGGCCACGTAACGGCTGGCCGGTTCATGGTACAGCTCGTACGGCGGCGCCCACTGCTGCAGCCGGCCCTGGTGCATCACCCCCACCTTATCGGCCATGGCAAACGCTTCGTGCTGGTCGTGCGTAACCAGAATGGCGGTGGTGCCTTGCGATTTCAGGATCTCGCGTACTTCGCGCGACAAGCGTTCGCGCAGGTCGACATCCAGGTTGGAAAACGGCTCGTCCAGCAACAGCAGCTGGGGCTTGGGCGCCAGTGCCCGCGCCAGCGCCACACGCTGCTGCTGGCCACCGGACAGCTCGTGCGGGAAGGCCTGCGCGTACGCGGCCAACCCTACCACGTCCAGCACCGCCATCACGCGCGCCTCGCGCTCGCTGCGGCCCAGCTTGCCCAGGCCAAAGCCCACGTTTTCCTGCACATTCAGGTGCGGAAACAGCGCGTAATCCTGAAACACCATGCCGATCTGGCGCAGGTGCGCCGGTACGCTGCTGGCCACGCTGGCAATACGGCGGCCTGCCAGCTGGATCTCACCACCGGCCAAAGGCTCGAAACCCGCGATACAGCGCAGCACAGTGGTCTTGCCGCAGCCGGAGCTGCCCAGCAGGCAGGCGATCTCGCCTTGCTGCAGGGTAAAGCTCATGTCATTGACCACGGCCTTGTCGCCATAACGTTGCGACACCGACTGTAACTCTAGCAATGCACTCATCAGGCAACATCCCGTTGGCGCGACAGCAGGATGGTGGGAATCAGCCCCACCAGCACGATGGCAATGGCCGGCAGCGCTGCCTGGTCCCACATGCCCTCGGCTGTCATGTTGTAAACACGTACCGACAAGGTGTCCCAGCCGAAAGGCCGGGTCATCAGGGTGATGGGCATCTCTTTCATCACATCGACAAACACCATCAGTACGCCAGTAAACAGGCCGCCGGACAACAGCGGCAGATACACCCTGCGCAGCAGCGCCCAGCCCGAATAACCCAGATTACGCGCCGCCTCGTCGTGGCTGCGGGTAATGCGGTTCATGGCGGTGTCTACCGACGAGTACGCCACCGCCAGAAAGCGCGCGACAAAAGCCAGCAGCATGGCCAGCAGCGTACCTTTCAGCACCGCCGTCACTTCGCCCTGCCAGCCCATGGCGGCAATGATCTGGTTATCCAGCCACGCCACCGGCACAAACACCCCCACCGCCAGCACGGTACCGGGGATGGCGTAGCCCATGGTGGCCACCCGCGCCAGGTTGCGCATGGCCTGGCTGCCCTGGCGCCGCACCAGGTAGGCCAGTACCAGCGCAATAGCGGTAACCAGCACGGCGGCGATCAGCGACAGGCTGACCGAACGCCAGGCGTAGCCCAGGAAATCACTGCTGAACTGGTTGGCAAAATCCAGCGACGCCCAATACACCAGCTGCAACATGGGAATGACAAAAGCCAGCAGCAGCGCGCTGCCTGCGGCCAACGTGGCCACCCAGCCGCGCCAGCCTGGCAGCGGCAAGCGGGGCTGCGGTGCGGCACGCCCGGCCTGGGCATAGGCGCGGCGGCCACGGCTGCGCTGCTCCAGCACCAGCACCACAAACACCAGCATCACCAGCAACGAGGCGATCTGCTTGGCGGTATCCAGCGAAAACAGCGCAAACCAGGCCTTGTAGATGGCACTGGTAAAGGTGTCGTAATTGAACACCGCCACGGTACCAAAGTCGGCCAGGCTTTCCATCACCACCAGAATCAGCCCGCCGGCAATCCACGGCCGCGCCATGGGCAGGGCGATGCGCCAGAAACCCTGGCTGCGCGACAAGCCCAGGCTCTGCCCCACTTCCAGCGCACGGCGGCCCATGGTGGCAAAAGCATTGCGGCTAAGCAGGTAAACATAGGGGTAAAAGGCCAGCGACATCACCAGCACCAGGCCCCAGCTGCTGCGGATCTCGGGAAACCAGCGCATCGTGTCGAAGTGCGGCCGCAGCCAGGTCTGCACCGGGCCGGTAAATTCCAGCAACCCCACCTGGGCAAAAGCCATCACGTAGGCCGGCATCGCCAGCGGTAGCATCAGCGCCCAGTTGAAGATACGGCGGCCGGGAAAGTCGTACACCGCCACCAGCCAGGCCAGGCTGACGCCCAGCAACAGCACACCGGCACCCACCCCCAGCAACATGATGGCGGTGTTCTTGAACAGCTCGGGCAGCGTGAATTCGATCAGGTGCGACCAGATGGCCGGGTCTGGCGTCAGGGCAGACAACATCACCACGCCCAGCGGCACGATGGTGCACAGGGCAATCAGGCAGGCCAGTAGCCAAGGGATCACAAGCGTGTGCAGGCGGCTCATGGCAATAAAAGGGCAAGAAAAGGAAGCATTATCGTTGCAGCTGCGCCATGAAGAAAAGACAGCGCAGCAGAAAAAGGGAACCACAAGAAAACAGGGGCGCCGCAGCGCCCCCGCCTATCTGCCATCTACCGGCAGGTTCAGGCTTACTTGTAGCCCATGCGGTCCATCAGCTTCACCGCCTCAGCCTGCTTGGCGCCGGCTTCGGATACGTTGATCAGGTCAGACTTGAAGCTGCCCCACGATGCCACGGTGGCATTGGCTTTCACTTTCGGGTTGGCCGAGAACTCCATGTCGATATCGGCGTACAGCTTCTGCGCTTTTTCGGACGACAGCCATTCCAGCAGCTTTACTGCACCTTTCGGGTTCTTGGCGTGCTTGGTCACACCGGCGCCGGACACGTTAACGTGTACGCCGTTCTGCTTCTGGTTGGCCCAGAAAATGCCCACTTGCAGGTTCGGGCTCTTCTTCAGCAGGCGGCCGTAGTAGTAGGTGTTGGCGATGCCCACGTCACACTGGCCAGCGTCGATGGCTTCCAGCATCTTGGTGTCGTCCGCAAATACCGGCGCAGCCAGGTTGTCTACCCAGCCTTTGACCACTTTTTCGGTAGCGGCCACGCCTTTGTCGGCGATCATGGTACCCACCAGCGACTGGTTATACACCTTCTTGGAAGTACGCAGGCACAGGCGGCCTTTCCACTTGGCGTCGGCCAGGTCTTCGTAGCTGGACAGCTGCTCCGGCTTCACGGTTTTCTTGTTGAAGAAAATGGTACGGGCACGTACGGACAGGCCGAACCAGTTACCCGCCGGGTCACGCAGGTTGGGCGGAATGTTGGCCGTCAGCGCAGCCGATTTTACCGGCTGGAACAGGCCCATATTGCTGGCTTGCCACAGGTTGCCGGCGTCTACAGTCATGAAAATATCGGCCGGGGTATTGGTGCCTTCCGCTTTCAGGCGTTCCATCAGCGGGCCTTCGCCGCCGCTGACTACATTCACCTTCACGCCGGTTTCTTTCTCGTAGGCTTCCAGAATCGGCTTGATCAGCTGCTCGGCACGCGCGGTGTACAGCGTGACTTCTTCGGCCATGGCCACACCACTGAACGCTGCCAGTACTGCAGCCAATATTACTTGTTTCTTCATGACCCACTCCTTGTGCATTGCCCGGCAAGGGCAAGGTGTATCAACATGGGGGCCGAGTATAAACAGTGAAGAGAACCATTATCAACACCATTTCGCATTTCAGCATTATTTAGGCAAAACCGGGAACCTTACCCAATCACCTACGTCCACTTTCAGTTTTCCGTTACGCAAACGGGCCACGGCAAAGCGGGGTTGTACCTGCTCGATTTCCACATCGCCCAGCTGCAGTTCGGGCACCCCCAGCACCTCGCCATCGATACGGCGGATCTCGGTAGCCGGGCGCGGTTTGTACACTACCAGGCGGTCGCGCACGGCCAGGCCATCCAGCGCACCAGCGGACAGATACACCTTGTCGCCCTCTACTCGGGCTACGCGCGTGGCAAACGGCAGGCACTGCACCGCACCGGACACCTTGGCGGCGACTTCTTCCAGCACCTGACCCATGGCCTGCCCGTACTCCGACTGCGCCATGGCATCAACGTTAAACACGCGGCTGGACTGCGTGTGAACGTCTCCGCGCGCCACACGGCGCAAGCTGTCGCGCAGCAAGACACCGCCACTGAGGGTGTCGTACAGCCAGTATTCGATCTCGAAACGGCGCTCGACCGGCACGTTGCGCACCGACATGCCCAGCAAGCCTGCCAGCGGCCCGGTATAGTACGTGCCCTGCCCGCTGGCAGCGCCACTGCCAAACACGCCGACACGGGGCTCGCGGCGGGTGACCGCGGTATCGATAATGCGCCCGGCCAGCACAAACTGCGCCCCCTCGCGGCGGCCGATTTCGCGCACTGTTTCGGCAGCTGCCGTGGCTTCCTGCATACGCCCGCCAGGAAAAACAGACATGCCACCGGCGTAGAGCGCCTGGGTTTCTCGGCGCAGGTTGAACAGCCTTACCAGCTCGCCCGGAAACCAGGTGGCAATACTGCCCAGATCGCTGGCGTCAGCCGGCCGCTCCAGCTGGAAATAGCTGGTAACGATACGGCGCGCCAGAAAGCGCCCTGGCGGCATGGCAGCGCGCTGGCAGGCATCGGCCTTCTGCTCGCCGTCGGCGGCATCGGTATCGTGCTCTACCCGCACCAGCAACAGGCCATCGCGCAGGGTCTCGGACAAGACGCGTGTTTTACCCGGCAAGCTCAACGGCCCCAGCATCATGCTTTCCGCCGTTTGCAGGCCAGCCACAACCTGGCTGGACGCCAGCATGCCGCCACGGTGGGTAATGGCAATCTGGCGCAGGGCATCGCCGATGGCCGCCTCGCGCGCGGCCACGCGGCCAGCTTCCAGCGAAGCGACGCCCTCGGCCTGGTATACCTCGGCCTGCGCGCCCGGTAGCGCGAAAACAAACGCCGCCCAGCAGGCGGCGCGTAACAGAATGGATGGTCGCATCATGTCCTAGTGCGAAACGTAGAAATCCCCGCCGTATACACAGCCACTATCAGTACAACCCAGCTTGCTGCCGTCTGCGGCGGGCATCACCCGCGCTGCAGCGGCCACATCGCCCGCGCTGACCAAAGCGGTACGATACGCTTTGAAGAAGCCTTCATCCAGTACCACTTCGGCAATGGTTTCGCTGCTGCCATCGGCCTTGAACTCGGTAGACAGCAAACGCACGCCGCGCAGATAGGCATCCACGTACACACGGAAGGTGTCGTTGACCGTGACCAGATTACCCACCGAGCTGCTGCCGGACAGTTTGAAGCCCTGTACCTGCTCGGCCACGGCACGATAGGCATCCAGCTGCGAGGCGCGCATGGCCAGCAGACGGCGCTGCACCGGCGACAGCTCTTTGCTGTTTGGCGGCGCACCATAGCCCACCACGCGGATGCGCAGGGCATTGAACGCCTCTTGCTTATGCTCTACCGGCGGGTCCGCCAGCGGGCCGGCATAGGCTCCACCCATCATTACCCCGCCCGGAGACATAACCGGCTGACGCGAAATACCTGGCTGCTCGTGGCTGCCGCCCACCGCCGGCGCAGTAGTCACCGCACCGTGCGCATCGGCAGCGGCCGGCGCTACCGCCACCACAGACCAGCCCTCACCCGCAGTGTTGGCCGCAGGCGCAGAGGCGCAGGCCGACAGCACGGTCATGGCCAGCAAGCCGGGAATCATTCGGGTGATATTCTTCATTATTTCGCTCCGCCGAGTATCCAAATCATTTTATAGCCACATCGGCTTATCGGACATCAAATAGAAATCTTGAGCCAGCTTACACTTTTAATTTAGAAAGCTGCCCTGACCTTGCGCAATCTACCGCATGCTGGCCGGCGTGATAAACTGCCAGCCGCCCGCACTCTAGGACTCTAGTTCATCATGAAAAAACTGCTGTGCTCCCTGCTGATGCTGCTGCCGCTGTCGGCACTGGCAGCCCCTACTGTGGAACTGGCTACCAACAAAGGCCTGATTACCATCGAGCTGGACGCCGCGCGTGCGCCCAAATCGGTAGACAACTTTGTCGCCTACGTCAAAGCCGGCCACTACAACGGCACCCTGTTTCACCGTGTGATTGACGGCTTCATGATCCAGGGTGGCGGCTTTGCCATCAAGGATGGCGAGCTGGCGCAAAAGCCCACCCGCAGCCCTATCGCCAACGAAGCCGACAACGGCCTGAAAAACGTGATCGGCAGCATTGCCATGGCGCGCACCAACGACCCGAATTCTGCCACCGCACAGTTTTTCATCAATCTGGTGAACAATGATTTTCTCGATTACCGCAGCAAAACCCCGCAAGGCTGGGGTTATGCCGTATTTGGCAAGGTAACGGCCGGCATGGATGTGGTAAACCGCATTTCCAAAGCCCGCACCGCCATGATAGGTGGCATGCAGGATGTGCCTATCGAGCCTGTCGTTATCACCAAAGCCACCTATAAACCCTGATAGCAAGGATAAACAACATGATCAAGCTGACGACCAACCACGGTGACATCGTTCTGGAACTGTTTGCCGACAAAGCCCCGAAAACTGCGGCCAACTTCGAGCAGTACGTAATCGACGGCCACTATGATGGCACCATCTTTCACCGCGTCATCAACGGTTTCATGATCCAGGGCGGCGGCTTTACTGCCGACATGCAGCAAAAAGACACCCGCGACACCATCGAAAACGAAGCCAACAACGGCCTGTCCAACAAGACCTACACTATTGCCATGGCCCGCACCCCGGACCCGCACTCGGCCAGCGCCCAGTTCTTCATCAACGTGTCCGATAACGACTTCCTGGATTTCCGCAGCGAAACCATGCAAGGCTGGGGTTACTGCGTATTCGGCCAGGTGGTACAGGGCCAGGACGTGGTTGACCGCATCAAGACCGTGGCCACCGGCCGCAAAGGTGGCCACCAGGACGTACCATCCGAGGCAGTGATCATCGAAAAAGCAGAAATCACCCAGGGCTAAGCCGCCCTGCACAGGCCGCCTCGTGCGGCCTTTTTTCATGACTGACACATGGCCATACACTTCATATCCGACCTGCACCTGCACCCGGGCGAGCCCTGGCTGGGGCAGCTGTTTACCCGCACGCTGGCGAGCTGGCGCGGGCAGATCGACGCGCTGTATATCCTGGGCGACCTGTTCGAGTACTGGGTAGGCGACGACGACAGCGACCCGTTTGCGCAAGACATGCTGGCCGCCATGCAGGCATTCAGCGCCCGCACGCCGCTCTACGTGATGCGCGGCAACCGCGACTTTCTGCTGGGCGCCGGCTTTGCTGCCGCCAGCGGCGCCACCCTGCTGGACGAACCCCATCTGTTGCAGGCCTGCGGCCAACCTTATGTGCTGGTGCACGGCGACGGCCAGTGCACCGACGACGCGGCCTACCAGCAGTTTCGCGCCATGGTACGCCAGCCAGCCTGGCAAGCCGCCTTCCTGCAAAAGCCACTGGCCGAGCGCCACGCCATCGCCCAGCAGATACGCGGTATGAGCCAGGCCAAGAAACAGGACGAAGGGCTGAACGAGATGGGCGATGTCACCCCGGCCGCCATTGAAGCGCTGCTGGCCGCCTCCCCCGGCGCCACGCTGATTCACGGCCACACGCACCGGCCTGCCTGCCACACGCAAGCGCTGAACGGTGAAACCCGCCAGCGCTGGGTCATCGCCGACTGGTACGCCGGCCGCGGCGGCTACCTGCGCCTGGACGAACACGGCCTCAGCGCCCACCCGCTGTCACTGTAAGCCATGGTTGGCCGCACGCTGCGGCCAACCTTGCCTGCCGGTGCACGTCCGGCAGACCCCGCTTCTGCCTGCTTTCCGCTCCCGTTTCCCGCCACAGACGCCGGCCATCACAATCAAGAAACCGCTACAAGGGTTATCCCGCAAGGGTTTTCCCGCAAGGGGCAGCCCCAACTGACACACGATTTGCCTGCCGCTACAGTGCGTGCCAGACGCGGTAAAACCGGACGGACCCCAGGGTTTATTGCCGGTGCCCGCCACCCGACACAACTAGGAGAGCAAACATGTGGTCACACGTCTATGACCCGCTTGGCAACCCGTGGCTGTCCACGCTGGCCGCCAGCATCCCGGTAATCGTCCTCTTGGGCGCGCTGGGCATTTTCCATATCAAGGCACACATTGCCGCCCTGCTGGGCCTGGCGACCTCGCTGCTGGTGGCCGTCGCCATCTTCGGCATGCCTGGCGACATGGCGATGAGCGCCACCCTGCTGGGTGCGGCCAACGGCCTGATGCCGATTGGCTGGATCATCCTGAACGTGATCTTCCTGTACCAGCTGACCGAGCGCAAAGGCCAGTTCGCCGTGCTGCGCGAGTCCATTTCCGGCATCACTACCGACCGTCGCCTGCAGCTCTTGCTGATCGCATTCTGTTTCGGTGCCTTCTTTGAAGGTGCCGGCGGCTTCGGCACCCCGGTAGCGGTAACCGGTGCCATGCTGATCGGCCTGGGCTTCTCGCCGCTGGCCGCGTCCGGCCTGTCGCTGATCGCCAATACCGCGCCGGTAGCCTACGGCGCGCTGGGTACTCCGATTACCACCCTGGCCAAGGTAACCGGCCTGGACGTGCTGCAGATTTCGTCCATGGTTGGCCGCCAGATGACTATCTTCGCCATTATCGTGCCGTTCTGGCTGCTGATTGCCTTCTGCGGCTGGCGCAACACCCTGCGCATCTGGCCGGCGGTACTGGTAGCTGGCCTGTCGTTTGCCATTCCGCAGCTGATCGTGTCCAACACCATGGGCCCCGAGCTGGTGGCTGTTATTGCCTCGGTGTGCTCCATCGCGGCACTGGTAGGCTTCCTGAAAGTATGGAAACCAGCCGAGATCTACACCTCCACCGCTGGCACCATGGGTGGCGAAGCGGCACTGGGCGCCAAAGAAGTGGTTTCCAACAGCAAGCATGGCTACAGCCGCGGCGAAGTGATTCGCGCCTGGCTGCCGTGGCTGATCCTGTCGGTCTGCGTGTTTGCTTTCGGCTCGCCGGCAGTGAAAAAGATTCTGGACGGCATCTTCACGCTGGAAATCCAGTGGCCAGGCCTGCATAACCTGATCTACAAAATGCCGCCTGTTGTGGCCGAACCGCACCTGGAAGCCGCCATTTACAAGTTCAACCTGCTGTCCACCACCGGTACCGGCATTCTGGTAGCGGGCCTGATGTCGGCCTTCATCATGGGCTACCGCCCATCCGAAATGGTGAAAGTGTACAAAGAGACCTTCTGGTCGCTGCGCTACTCGCTGATCACCATCGTGGCCATGCTGGCGCTGGGCTACGTCACCCGCTTCTCCGGCGTGGACATCACCCTGGGCCTGGCCTTCTCGCATACCGGCGTGTTCTACCCGTTCTTCGGCACCCTGCTGGGCTGGCTGGGCGTGGCGCTGACCGGCTCCGACACCGCGGCCAACGTGCTGTTCGGCGGCCTGCAAAAAGCCTCGGCGCAACAGCTGGGCCTGTCGCCGGTACTGATGACCGCGGCCAACTCGGCCGGTGGCGTGATGGGCAAGATGATCGACGCCCAGTCCATCGTGGTGGCCTCTACCGCCACCCAGTACTACGGCAAGGAAGGCGTGATCCTGCGTTACGTGTTCTTCCACTCGCTGGCGCTGGCTTGCCTGGTGGGCCTGGTGGTATCGGCCATGGCCTACCTGCCGCCATTTACCGCGCTGGTAATTCACCCCTGATCCGCACAAGGTGCACATCGCCTCAGAGACCCCGGCCCTGCCGGGGTTTTTCATTTCTGACTGTGCTGACGCGCCGTTGTTAAGCTAAATCTAAACAGTCACAGCTGCATTTGCATGCTACATAATCAAATCAAGTACCAAGCTTCAGTTTTTCCGATTTTCGTTCGATACTTATCCGGCTTGTTAATCTTCATTACAAAATCAAAAGGGGGGCACACATGTCCGTACTGAAAGAATTCCGCGAATTTGCCATGCGCGGCAACGTGATCGACCTGGCGGTCGGTGTGGTGATCGGTGGTGCCTTCGGCGCTATCGTCAAGTCGCTGGTAGACGACGTGATCATGCCGCCCATCGGCTTGCTGGTAGGTAATGTCGACTTCGCCAACCTGTTTGTCGTGCTGAAGGAAGGCGCCAAGGCGGCCGCCCCGTACGCGTCTGTTGCTGCCGCCAAGGAAGCCGGTGCCGTGACCCTGAATATCGGCCTGTTCATCAATGCCCTGGTCAGCTTCACCATCGTGGCCTTCGCCATCTTCATGCTGGTAAAGGTCATCAACCGCCTGAAGCGCGAAGAAAAAGTGGCCGATGCCCCGGCCGAGGTCACCACCAAGGAATGCCGCTACTGCCTGTCCAGCATCCCGGTGAAAGCCACGCGCTGCCCGTGCTGCACCTCGCAGCTGGACTAAGCGCCAGCAGCGCCACTGGCAACAGCAAGGCCGCCCACAGGCGGCCTTGTGCTTTTCGGCGCATCAATTGCCGGCCTGGGCAAACGGCAGCGCTTACTACTGCATCACGCCATCACCGTCACGTGCGGCAGCTCTTGCTGACATAAGGCATCTACCGCACTACGCAAGGGAATCGACGCCCCCGCCATGCCACAGGCGGCGCTGCCGCTGGCCACCGCCGCCGCCAGATGCTGTGCCGGCATCGCCTGCGGTGCTTGCCACAGGCTGGCCAGCAAGCCGGCCATGCTGGCGTCGCCCGCCCCTACCGTATCCACCACCGCTACCGCAGGCGGTGCCAGCTGCCAGGCAGTATCACCCACGTACAACTGCGCGCCAGCCGCGCCACGGGTGTACAGCACCCAGGCCTGCGGGTTCCATTGCCGCAAGGTCGCCAGCGCGGCAGCCTGATCGTCGTGGCGGAACAGGCCGGCCAGGTCTTCGTCCGATACTTTCACCACATCCGCCAGTGCCACCATCTGGCGCAGCATGTCGTCGTAGCCGGCGTCCATCGCCACGCGGAAGTTCGGGTCGTAGGCGATACGCACGCCCGCCGCCTTCAGTAGCCTGGCCTGTGCCAACAGGTGGCCAGCCAGTGGCGGCCGCGCCAGGCTGATGCCGCCAAACAGCGCCCAGCGCGCCGCCTGCGGCCAACCTTGCGGCAAGTTGGCCGCATCGAAATGCAAATCGGCGCTGCAGTCGCCGACAAAGAAATATTTCGGCGGCTGCGTGCTGTACACCATGGCCAATAGCGGCGAGGCAGCCACCTGCTGCAGATAGCGCCGGTCCAGCCCGGCGTCGCGGCTGGCCGCCAGCAAGGCATCGCCAAAACAGTCGCGGCTGATGGCGCCGGCAAACGCCGCCGGCAAGCCCCAGCCAGCCAGGATGCGCGCCACATTCCACGGTGCACCGCCGGGGCGCGACAGCCAGCGTCCGTCGGGCTGGGTGATCATGTCGGTCAAGGCCTCGCCAAAACAGAGCAAGGCCGGTAAAGGCTGTGTCATTGCGTCTCCTGCATGAAAAAAACCTGCCGCAACGCGGCAGGCCAAGACCTCATCCGGAACCGGCAGCTTGCGCTGCCACACACAGCGGCATCAGAAGCCGATGTGCACCCCGCCAAACAGGTAACTGTCACGCTTGCCGTTGTTCTTCTTGTCCGACTTGTACTCGGCAAACAAGCTGGTCTGGAAACGGCTGTCCTTGCCGGACAGATCGTAGTCGGCACCCAGCAGGCTGACCTTGTGCTTGCCATTGTTCACATAGCCGTAATCCTTGGTATTGATATAGCCGGCCCGCACGCCAAAGCGCTGCGGCTTGTATTCGGCGTACACGCCCACACTCTTCTGCGTGGGGCCGCTGACATTCTTGGAGTTGTTGAACTCGGTCGCCAGCGTCAAGCCGGCCGCGGGCACCAGCTTGAAAGCCAGCAGCGTGTCCTTCAGCGTGCCGCCGGCAGCCACTTTTTGCTGGCCAAACGACAGGCGGGTACCAAACATGCCTTGCTCGTAGGTGCCACTGGCGGCCCAGGCGTCGGTGGCGCGCGGCTGCGTGGTGGTCTTGTCCTCACCCGGCGAGTAGCTGAACGACAGCGCCAGGCCATTCAGGTTTGGCGCTTCGTACTTGAAAGCACCGCGGCTGCTGCCACCGCCACTGGCAATATCGCCACGGTCCGGGCCCACGTCGTAGGCGTACAGGTTGGCCTTGAAGTAGCCATCACCATAGGCATTAATGCCACGGCCTACTTTTACGGTACCAAAATCACCCTGCAGGCCGACAAAGGTATCGCCATTGGCAAAATGATCGGTGCCTTTATTATTATCCAGTTTGATATCGGTATTTACCTGCAGCAGCGCTTTCAGGCCATTGCCAATATCGGCACTGCCCACCACATTCAATTCGGAACCACCGTCTTCCACCGCACGGTTGCTAATGCCGTTTTCTTTTTTGGATGCCATGCCGACTTCGGCCTTGCCGGTAAATTTGATATCGCCGTCCAGGGCAAAGGCGTGGCCGGCCATCAGGGTGCTGGCGATCAGCAGGGCAATGTGTTTCTGGTTCATGCTTGTCTCCGTTTGTGTTTATTTTCCAGCGCTTGCCGGTGTTGCTTATTTAAAACGGCGCCAGACATGTAGCCAATAAATTACAAAACAAAATCTGCCATTTACTGCCATTAATTGGTTATCAGCAACAAAATATTAATCACAAACAAAATACAGCATTAACATTTGAAATACAGCACAAATAAATAAAGGCACCTTGCGGTGCCTTTACTCAAGCCCGCATGGCGCCACTCATGCAGCAGCCTGGCTGGCGGCCAACCTGGGCAGCGCCTCGTCGGCGGCGTCGAACACGTGCACACGTTCGGCCGGCAGCGCAAAGCGCAGGCCGTCACCAATGGCTGCGCCGCCACCAACCAGCTTCACCACCAGCGGTGCCGGCGACAGGTCGGTTTCCAGGTAGGCATAGCTGTGCTCGCCCAGGTGTTCCAGATGGCTGATGCGGCCAAGCAGGCTACCCTCGCCTACCTGCACGTGCTCAGGGCGTACGCCCAGCGTCACCGTACTACCCGCCAGCTGGCCGGCGGCGTTCACCGCCGCCAGCAGCGTGGCAGTACCGGCCTGGCACTGCAGGCCGTCACTGCGCGCCATGCTGACCTCGGCCGGGAAAAAGTTCATGCCCGGCGAGCCCATAAAACCGGCCACAAAGCGGTTTTTCGGGTGGTGGTACAACGCCAGCGGGTGGCCCACCTGCGCAATACTGGGCACGCCCTCCTGCCCGGCCAGCGGTTTGAGCAGCACGATCTTGTCGGCCAGCGTCATCGCTTCTACCTGGTCGTGCGTCACGTACACCATGCTGGCGCGGCCCAGCTCGCGGTGCAGGCGGGCGATCTCCACCCGCGTTTTCACGCGCAGCGAGGCGTCCAGGTTGGACAGCGGCTCGTCAAACAGAAACACCTTGGGCTGGCGCACAATGGCGCGGCCAATCGCCACGCGCTGGCGTTGGCCGCCGGACAGCGCGCCCGGCTTGCGGTCCAGCAGTGCAGTAAGGTGCAGCGACTCGGCGGCGCTGCGCACGCGGCGCTCCACCTCGGCCTTGCCCAGCTTCAGGTGGCGCAGGCCGAAGGCCATGTTGTCGTACACCGTCATGTGCGGGTACAGCGCGTAGCTCTGGAACACCATCGCTACGTCGCGCTGCGCCGGCGGCACGTCGTTCACGCAGCGGCCATCGATGTACAGCTCGCCGCCGCTGGCGTCGTCCAGGCCGGCAATCAGCCGCAGCAGCGTGGATTTGCCGCAGCCGGACGGGCCGATGAACACGCAGAACTCGCCCGGCGCGATGGTAAGGTTGATATCCGCCAGGATGGGGTTGCCACCAAAGCGCTTATGCATGCCCTGCAGTCGGATTTCGCTCATGATCAGCCCTCCACGGCCAGCTGGATGAAGGCAGCCGACATCGGCGCCAGTTCGATAACGTTTCCGGCGGCCTGGCTACCATCGCTGTGCAGCAGCACGCTGGCACCAGCCGGTAGCGGCAAGTTGGCCGCGGTACTCCCCAGGTTGAACACGCACTGCAGCTGCTGGCCATCCGCGCGACGACCAAAGCGCAGCAGGCTGTCGTCGGCCGCGCCCAGCACAAAGTCACCGCCATGCAACGCGGGCTGTGCACGGCGCCAGGCCAGCAGCAGCTGCCAGAACGCCAGCGTGCTATCAGCCTGGCCTGCCTGTTGGGCTACGGCGGCGCTACGGTGCGCCGGCCACAGCGGCAGCCACGGCTGCGTGCTGCCGAAGCCGCCGTCGGCGCTGCTATCCCACGCCATTGGCGTGCGGCAGCCGTCACGGCCCTTGAACTCGGGCCACAACACCTTGGCGTACGGGTCTTGCAGCTGCTCGTAGCTGATCTCGGCTTCCGGCCAGCCCAGCTCCTCGCCCTGGTACAGGCACACCGGCCCCGGCAGCGCCAGCAGCAGCATGGCAAACACACGGGCGCGCGCCGCCTCGCTGCCGCCCAGTGCCGCCCAGCGGCTGACCACGCGGATGTTGTCGTGGTTGGACAGTGCCCAGCACACTGTGGCGTTACCCGCTTCGGCTACGTACTCCTGCAGCACGCGGTGCAGGTAGCGCGGGTGGCACTCGTCGGTGAGCAGCGTGAACACATAGGCCATGTGCAGCAGCTCGTCGCCGGCGGTGTAGTCGCGCAGCGTCTGGTACTGCAAATCGTCGCCGATCTCGCCCACGGTAATGGCGCCGAATGCGTCGCACAGCTGGCGCAGACGGCGGATGAAAGCCAGGTTTTCCGGCTGCGTCTTGTCGTACAGGTGGCGCTGGAAGGCATACGGGTTGCTGCGCGGCACGCCGCCAGCGTAGCTGCCGGCCGGCTGTGGCGGGTTGTCGCGCAGCTGCGCGTCGTGGGTGTAGAAGTTGACGGTATCCAGCCGGAAGCCGTCTACCCCCAGCTGCAGCCAGAAGCGCGCCACGTCCAGCACCGCGTCCTGCACCGCCTGCTGGTGGAAGTTGAGGTCCGGCTGGCTGGTGAGGAAGTTGTGCAGGTAGTACTGGCCGCGGCGGGCGTCCCACTGCCAGGCGCTGCCGCCAAAGATGCTCAGCCAGTTGTTCGGCGGTGTGCCATCGGCGCGCGGGTCGGCCCACACGTACCAGTCGGCGCGGGCGTTGTCGCGGCTGGCGCGGCTTTCGGCAAACCACGGGTGCTGGTCCGATGTATGGCTCAGCACCAGGTCGATCAGTACTTTCAGCCCCAGTTCGTGGGCGCGGCCAACCAGGGCGCTAAAATCGTCCAGCGTGCCGAACATCGGGTCCACGTTGCAATAATCGGAAACGTCGTAACCGAAATCGGCCATCGGCGAAGTAAAAAACGGGGAAATCCAGATCGCCTCGGCGCCCAGTTGCGCAATATGCGGCAGGCGGCGGGTAATACCCGGCAAATCACCGATACCATCGCCATTACTGTCCTGGTAACTGCGCGGGTAAATCTGGTAAATCACGGTGTTTTGCCACCAGTGTTGATTCTTTTGCATTCTTTTATTCCTTGGCCACGAAAATCACGAAATAAAAACGGCTGTGCCATCAGGCTTTACATCCTGTGCTGCCTATATGGCAGCAGACTATTTCATGCCGGCGATCAGGCAGTATTTTTCCCTGGAAATACACAGGCGTTTTATAGCGACATTACCTCAGCCTTTTACCGCACCGGCGGTCAGGCCCGACACGATCTGGCGCTGGAATATCAGCACCAGCACGATCAGCGGCACAGTGACAATCACCGAGGCGGCCATGATGTTGCCCCATGGCAGCTCGTAGCTACTGGCGCCGCTGATCAGCGCGATGGCCACCGGCACCGTGCGCTGCTCGCCGGACAGCGTGAAGGTGAGCGCAAACAGAAACTCGTTCCACGCCGCGATGAAAGCCAGCAGCGAGGTGGCCGCCACCGCCGGCCACAGCAGCGGCAGGAAGATGCGGAAAATCACCGTCAGCACGCCGGCGCCGTCCATCAGCGCCGCCTCTTCCAGCTCGCGCGGCAGCTCGCGCATGAAGGTCACCAGCACCCACACGGTAAACGGCAGCGTGAAGATCAGGTCGGACAGCACCAGCGCCCACAGGCTGTCGTACAGGCCCAGCCAGGAGATCAGCTCGAACAGGCCGGACAGGATGGCCACCTGCGGAAACATCGATACGCCGAGGATGGTCATCATCAGCACGCCACGGCCACGGAACTGCACCCGCCCCAGCGCGTAGGCCGCCAGCAGCGACACGGTGAGCGACAGCAGCACCACGCCGCCCGCTACCAGCACCGAGTTCAGCAGGTTCTGGCCGAAGGGCTGCTCGGCGAACACCGCCACGTAGTTGGCCGCACTCCAGCTTTTGGGCCAGAAATCGCTGGAAAACAGCGCACTGCCCTGCTTGAACGAGCTGGCGATGGCGTAGGCAAACGGGTACAGCGAAAACGCCAGCACCAAGGGCAGCAACAGGTAATAGGCCAGGTCGGTGGCCTGCAAACGTTTGGGCAGCATCTCAGTGGCCCTCCATGCGGCGGCGCGCCAGCGCCATGTAACACAGGGTAATCAGCGCAATCAGCAGGAACAGCAGCGTGGCGGCGGCCGAGCCGTAGCCGGCCAGCTGGAAGTCGATCAGCTGCTCGCGCACGTACACCGACATGCTCTTGGTGCTGCGGCTGTTGGACGTCATCACGTAGATCAGGTCGAACACGCGCAGCGCGTCCAGCGTGCGGAAGATCATCGCTACCAGTACCGCCGGGGTGATCAGCGGCAGCGTGATGTTGACGAACACCGACCAGGTGGGCACGCCGTCTACACGCGCCGCTTCGTAGCAATCGCCCGGCACCATCTGCAGCGCAGCCAGGATCAGCAGCGCCATGAACGGCGTGGTTTTCCACACGTCCACCAGCACGATGGTGGCAAAGGCCAGGTCGGGGTCGGCGGTCCACGCCAGCGGCGCGTCGATCAGGCCGGCCGACAGCAGCATGGCGTTGATGACGCCAAACTGGTCGTGCAGCATCCAGGTCCACATTTTGGCCGACACCACGGTGGGGATGGCCCACGGCACCAGCACGGCGGCGCGCAGCAGCGCTTTCAGCGGCGACGGGTGGTTCAGCATCAGCGCCACGCCCAGGCCGAATACGGTTTCCAGCGATACCGACAGCAGCGCAAACCATAGCGTGTTGCGCACCGCCTCCCACCATTGCGGGTCGGCCAGCACGCCGGCGTCGCCGATGTAGTTGGCCAGGCCGACAAACTGCCGCGCCGACAGGTCGGACAGCTGGGCGTCGGTCAGGCTCATGAAGAAAGTACGCGCCAGCGGCAGGCCGGCGATGGCCAGCAGCACCAGCAGGCTGGGCAACACCAGCAGCCAGGCCATGCGCTGCCGGCTGCGCTGCAGCGACGACAAGGCACCGCCCGCCGGCAAGCTGGCGGTCAGGGTTGGGCTAGACATAGGGTTCTCCGCGGGGCGGGCGCCGGCCAGGGTTGGCCGCAGCCGGTGCCGCCCCGGTCAGGGCAGGCAGGGGCTTACTTGGCGGCGCTAAAGCCTTGCGGCGCCAGGCGCTTGAGCTGGGCGTCCAGCTGCGCCAGCGAGGTCTGGGCGTCGGTCTTGCCGGACAGCACGTCGTGGGTGGCATTCCAGAACTGGTTGCTCACCTGGTTGTAGCGGGCGGCCGATACCGAGGACGGGCGGCCCACGGCGCTGGTGAAGGTGTTGTACAGCTCGCCAAAGAAGGGGTTGGCTTTCAGCACGTCCGGGTCGCGGTACAGCGCCGAGATGGTAGGGTTGTAGGCACCGTTGATGGCACGCATTTTCTGCACGCTGCTGCTGGTCAGATAGTTCACCAGCTCGGCCGCCAGCTTCTGGTTCTTGGAGTACTTGGACACCGCCAGCTGCCAGCCACCCAGCGTGGCGGCGTTGCGGCCGTCGGCACCGCCTTTGGGCAGCGCCACCACGCCGACCTTGTCTTTCACCACACTATCCGGTTTTTGCGCCAGCGCCCAGGCGTACGGCCAGTTGCGCATGAATACCGCATTACCCGCCTGGAACACGCCGCGTGCTTCTTCTTCGCCGTAGTTCAGCACCGCTTTGGGCGTGATGGTGCCCACCCAGCCGGCGGCGGTGGTCAGGGCCTTCACCGCCTGCGGGTTGTTGATGGTAGGTTTGCCGCTGGCAGCGTCAATGATGGTGCCGCCCTTGTAGCTCACCACCCATTCCAGCGCATCGCAGCTCAGGCCTTCGTAGGCACGGCCTTGCCATACATAGCCCCACATCTTGTCATTGCCGGCCGCGCGCTCGGCGTCCTGGATTTTCTTGGCGCTGGCGGTCAGCTCTTCCCAGGTTTTGGGTACCGGCTGCTTGTATTTCTCCAGCAGGTCCTTGCGGTAATACAGCACGCCGGCGTCGGTAAACCACGGCATGGCCAGCAAGCGGCCGCCAATGGTGTTGTTGCCGACGATGCCGGCAAAGTGCTGCTTCTCGGCGCCATTGGTGTACGGTTTCAGGTCCAGCAGATGGTTGGCCAAGATGCCGGGCCACACCACGTCGATCTGGAACACGTCGATCTTGTCGGAGCCGCTGCCCAGAATCTGCTGGTACAGCGCTAGGCGCTCGTTGGAATCGTTCGGGGTGGATACCACCTGCACGTCGTTGCCGGTTTTCTTGCTCCACTCGGCCACCGACTGCTTGCACAGCTCCAGCTCCTGGCCCACGGCACCGCAGGAAATCTTCAGCGGCGCGGCCTGGGCAGCAGCAGCCAGGGTCATCAGCACGGCAGTATGCATCAGGCTGGATTTTTTCATCTTGTGTCTCCTCGTTGTATTGTTGGCCGCACGCCAGCGGCCAGGCAGGCCGGCTGCGTGCCGTCGCCCTGCCATGTAAACGCGGAAACGTTAATGTGCAATTTCATCGCCATGCCGATGCCATTAACAATTGCAACATCGCTCATGGTGCCGCCGCCTGCCAGGCCAACAGGCGGGCCAGGTCGTCGCGGCGGTACGGCTTGGCCAGAAACGGTACGCCGGCTGGCCAGTCGCTGCGACGGGCGTGGTGCTCGGGCGGCAAGCCGGAAGTCAGCACCACCGGCAGCGCGGGGTAGGCTACCTGCAGCGTGCGGTACAGCCGCACGCCGTCGCCGCCTTCGCCCAGCATGATGTCGGACAGCACAAGGTCGGCCTCGCCACCGGCGGTTAGCCAGCCCAGCAGCGCCGCCTCGCTGGCAAACACGCTGACGCGGGCGCCCAGTGCGGCCAACTGCTGCTGTGCGGTGTCGCGCACGTCGGCGTCGTCCTCTACCAACAGCACGTGGCGGGCGGGTAGTACCGCAGGCAGCGCACTGGCGCAGGCTTGCGGGCTGCACTGGCCAGCGCTTGCCGGCAGCTCGATGCACACGGTGGTACCCTCGCCCTGGCGGCTGTGGATGGCCAGCTCGCCACCGCTTTGCTTCACGAAGCCGTACACGATGGACAGCCCCAGCCCGCTGCCCTTGCCCTGCGCCTTGGTGGTGAAGAACGGCTCCAGCACGTGCGGCAGCACCTCGGGCGGAATGCCCGGCCCGTCGTCCTGCACATTGATGGCCACCCAGTCGCGGCTATCTCGCTGGATGCGGCCCACCCGTAGCTGCAGGCTGCCGTGCTCGCCCATCGCCTGCGCCGCATTCAACGCCAGGTTGAGGATGGCGTTTTCCAGCTGGCCACGGTCTACCTGCACCACCATGCCTTCCGCTGCGTCCACGCTAACGCGTATACCGTCGCTGACGCTGTACTCCACCAGATCCAGCATCTCGTACAGCATGTCGCCCACGTCCACGCGCTCGGTACACAGTGGCTGGCGGCGGGCAAAGGCCAGCAGCCGCCGGGTAAGCGCCGCCGCCTTGTTGGCCGCAGCCTGGGCACGCTCCAGGCGCTGGCGCGCCTCGGCCGGCAGGTCGGCGCGCTGCTCCAGCAGCTCCAGGTTGCCCAGGATGGCGATCAGGATATTGTTGAAGTCGTGCGCCACACCGCCGGTGAGCTGGCCCAGTACTTCCATTTTCTGCATCTGCTGCAGCTGCGCCTCGGCGGCGCGGCGCGCCGAGACGTCGCGGCATACCGCCACCCAGCCGCCTTCCGGCATAGCGTGGCTCATGAACTCCAGCACGCGCCCGCCGGGCAGATGCAGCTCGGCGTGGCTGGCGATGCGGTGGCTGCCGTCCGGCTGCGCCACGGTGTCGCCGGCCACCGCCTCCCAGCGCGTGCCGGCTGGCATGGCGGCGCGTAGCGCGGTATACGGCATGCCACTGTGCAGGCAATCGGGCGCCATGCCCAGCTGCGCCGGGAACTGCGGGTTCCACACCATCAGCTTGCCGTCTTCGTCATACACCGACAGGCCGTCGTGCATGCTGCGAAATACCGTCTGCAGCAGGCGGCGCTGCGCCTCGATACCGTGCGACAGGCGCTGCTTTTCCAGCAGGTTGTCGCGGAATACCTGGAAGGCGCGCGCCAGGTCGCCGATTTCATCGGCCTGCTCGGTGGCCGGCGTCAGCTGCCCGGTATCGCCGCCGGCCAGCCGGCTCATCACACTGGAAATGGCTTGCATGCGCTGCGCCACGCGCCGCACATAGGCGGCGGCCAGCATCGCCACGGCCACGCCGATGGCGGCCAGCAGCAAGGCGCTGCTGCTGCCGGAACGGATTTCGGTGGCCATCTGGCCACTGCGGTCGTCGGCCTGCTGGCGGATGGCCTGCACATAGCTGGCGGTACGGCGGCTAAGGTGCTCGGCATTGCTGCGGTACAGCTGTAGCAGTACTGCAATGCGCTCGCCGCTTTCGGTCAGCTCGCGCTGCTGCTCGAACAGGTTTTGCGGTGCTTGCACCATCACCTCCAGCTCCGCCACCAGCCAGTCTGGCAGCTGGGCTGTTTCGCCACGGCGTGCCATGGCCAGCATCTGCGCCTCGGCGCTGGCTTGCAGCTCGCCCAGCCGGGCACGGTCGCGCGATAGCGGCACCGCCAGCAGCGTTTGCCATAGCGGAATCAGCGTGGGTGCGCGCCGCGCCTGGGCGGCGTGCTGGGTAGCCAGCCGGCCACCCAGCTCGTCCAGCCGCGCCATATAGATGTTGAGGATTTGCTGGCTGCTGCGGCGCTGCGCCGATAGCAGCAGCAATTGCGACAGGTCGCGCTCTGCCCCTTCCAGCATGCTGCTGACCGCCAGCTGGCGGTCGGCTTCCGGTGGCAGGTTTTGCGATAGCTGGCGAATCTCGCGCGTCAGCGCCTGCAGCCGGTTGATGTCACGCGACAGTGTTTCCGGCGCGTAGCTATCGGCCAGCGACGGCGCGATGGCAGCGATTTGCGATACTTTCTCGGCCAGCTCCAGCACCCGCGCCAGCTCGGGCATCACTTCCTCGCGAAAGCCAGTGAGGGTGTCCAGCGTAGTGCGCATGGCGCTGATGCTGACCACGATCACCACCAGCATCAGCACGAACAGCAAGACAAAAGCCGCCTGCAGCCGGGCACGGATAGGCTGGGTACGCAGCTGTTGCAACAGGGTGGGAATCATGTGCTCTGGGTTTTGCTGACGCTGGCGCGAAACACATAACCGGCGCCGCGTTCGGTACAGATCAGCGCCGGCAGGCGCGGGTTGGGTTCGATCTTGCGGCGCAGGCGCAGGATCAGCACATCGATGGTGCGGTCGAATACCTCGGTGTCCAGGCCGCGGGTTTGCTCCAGCAGCTGTTCGCGGCTCCACACCCGGCCGGGGTGGCGCACCAGTGCGGCCAACAGCGCGTATTCGCCCTGGGTGAGCGGGCACGGCTCGCCGCCACGGCTATGGCGCAGCTCGCGTGCGGTAGCGTCCAGAATCCAGTCGTGAAAGCAGTAGCACTCGTGCGCCTCGCCCGGCTTGCGCAGCATGGGCAGCGACAGCTCGGTGGCACGGCGCAGCGCGGCGCGCACCCGCGCCAGGAATTCGCGGCCGGAAAACGGCTTGGTCAGGTAGTCGTCGGCGGCCAGCTCCAGCCCCAGCACACGGTCGGTTTCGTCGCCTTTGCCACTCATCATGATGATGGGCACCGCCGACTGTGCTCGCAGCGTGCGCGCCAGCTGCAGGCCGTCTTCACCTTTTAGCCGCAGATCCAGCACCACCAGCGCAAAAGTGTGCTGCTGCAGCGCCGCCTGCATGTCGCGACCGTTGGCCGCGCCCACCGCCGCGTAGCCGCAATCCTGCAGCAGCTCGGCCAGCCAGTCGCGGATGTCGGCTTCGTCGTCCACAATCAGCACGGCATGCCTGTCGTCCATTGTCGTCTCCCTGTTTTTGCCATCAGGTTTAACAGAAAGCGGCACAGCGTGTGTTTCAATTATTTCAAACATGGTGCAATGAAAAACCCTGCGTGCAGTGGCAGGCAGGGTATCGGGCAAGGTTGGCCGCACACGGTGGCCGCCAGGGCTTAGCTGGCGCTGATGTCGCCTGCCATTTGCGATTGCTGGTAGTTGGCCAGGCCCACCAGGTCGATCAGCTTGATTTGCTGTTCCAGCCAGTGGGCGTGGTCGTTTTCGGTTTCTTCCAGCAGCACCATCAGCTGTTCGCGGGTGATGTAGTCGCGCTCCTGCTCGCAGACGGCGATCACGTCTTTCAGTGCAGCCGCCACGCGGTATTCCACGTCCAGGTCGCTTTTCAGCATCGACGGTACGTCATCACCGATCACGATGGGCACACGCTTGGCCACGTTGGGTTTGCCGCCCAGGAACAGGATGCGGGCGATCAGGGTGCGGGCGTGTTCCAGCTCGTCCTCGCGTTCGTGGTCGATGCGGGCAAACAGCTTGTTCAGGCCCCAGTCTTTATACATCTCGGCGTGAACAAAATACTGGTCGGCAGCAGATAGCTCTTCTGCCAGCAAGTCGTTAAGCAGCGCGATGATCTTTGGATGGCCTTGCATGGTGTTTGCCCCTGTAATACTTGGTCATGATTCGAATAGGCGGATTCTAGTACAGGCCGCCCAGGCTGTCATGGTACATTTTTGCGAATTATTCGCAACAATATTCAATTCGCCACCAATCATACGCACCAATAAGACATTAAATGCCAATAATGACAAAATTAAAGCACTTAAAACAATAGCCACTGCATCACAAGGCCGCATCCACCCACTATCAGGCCAAGGCATGGCAAGGTAGCGCCTACGCGTGTGTACCAGTAAAATCCAGCCAACTGAAAGCCAGCCCGAAAGAGAACAATACGATGACCATCAAATCCGACAAGTGGATTCGCCGCATGGCCGAACAACACGGCATGATCGAGCCGTTTGTGTACGACCAGGTCAAGAACGTGAACGGCGAAAAGGTGATCTCGTTCGGCACCTCCAGCTACGGCTACGATATCCGCTGCGCGGACGAGTTCAAGGTGTTCACCAATATCAACAGCACCATCGTCGACCCGAAAAACTTCGACCCGGATTCGTTTGTAGAAGTCTCCGGCAAGGGCTACTGCATCATCCCGCCCAACAGCTTTGCGCTAGCGCGTACCGTGGAGTATTTCCGCATCCCGCGCTCGGTACTGACCGTGTGCCTGGGCAAGTCTACCTACGCCCGTTGCGGCATTATCGTGAACGTGACCCCGTTCGAGCCGGAATGGGAAGGCTACGTCACACTGGAGTTTTCCAACACCACCCCGCTGCCTGCCAAGATCTACGCCAACGAAGGCGTGGCCCAGGTGCTGTTCTTCGAGTCGGACGAAATCTGCGACGTGTCGTACAAAGACCGTGCCGGCAAATACATGGGCCAGGTTGGCGTTACCCTGCCCCGCCCTTGAACCAACCAGCACACCAGCACAACGCGGCCCCGGCCGCGTTTTTTGTTTTGGATCAATACTCGCAATTTCTGGCGTCTGGTCTAGGATGAAATCAGGGCGCGTCAATCAATGCTCGCCCTGGGCACAGCAAGCCGTTTCTTATGAGCGTTGTGGTTCCCCCTTGCCGCTTCGCTCTTTTTTTGGCATATTTAATTGTGTACAATTTAATTTCCTAAAATCGAAATAACACTATGTCCATCTACCAATACCGCGTCCCAGCCCTGCCAGGCGGCGATATCCAGCTGGCCGACTACCAGGGCAAGGTGCTGCTGCTGGTTAACACCGCCAGCGAATGCGGCTTTACCTACCAGTACGAAGGCCTGGAAGCACTGCACCGTGAGCTGGGCGACCAGGGCCTGGCCGTGATCGGCTTTCCCTGCAACCAGTTTGGCAAGCAGGAACCCGGCGCAGCCGAAGCCATTGGCAGCTTTTGCCAGAAAAACTACGGCGTCAGCTTCAGGATGGCGGCCAAGATCGACGTTAACGGCGCCAATGCCCACCCGCTGTGGCAATACCTGAAACAGCAAAAAGCCGGCATTCTGGGCACCCGTGCCATCAAGTGGAATTTCACCAAGTTCCTGGTGAATCGCCAGGGCCAAGTGGTTGGCCGCTTCGGCCCGCGCACCACGCCGGAAGCACTGCGCAGCGAGATCGAGCGCCTGCTATGACGCCGGAACTGCAACTGGACCGCCAGCTGTGCTTTGCGCTATACGCGGCCAGCCGCAGCATGACGCAGGCCTACCAGCCGCTGCTGGGCGAGCTGGGGCTGACCTACCCGCAATATCTGGTGCTGCTGGTGCTATGGGAGCAAGACGGTGCCAGCGTCAAACAGCTGGGCGAACGCTTGCTGCTAGATTCCGGTACGCTGACACCGCTACTGAAACGACTGGAGGCCGCCGGCCTGCTGCGGCGGCGGCGCGCCAGCGACGATGAACGGCGGGTAGAAGTGTGGCTGAGCGACACCGGCAAGGCGCTGGAGGAAAAGGCCGCCGCCATCCCGCAGGCCATGCGCTGCCGCTACGGAGCAGAGGGGCGCGAGGCAGAATCGGCGCTGCTGCGCCAGACCCTGCAGCAACTGACCATGCTGCTGCAGGGCAAGCCGGGCTAAATGGCTTCGCTGGCGGCCTGGCACGGGCTGTCCAGCGCCTCGCGCGCCAGCCTGGCCAGCGCGTCCAGGTCTTCGTCCAGATGCTGCTGCATGTGTCGCAACGCCCCGGCCAGAATAGCCGATGCCAGCAAGGCCTCGTCGCACTGGAACACCTGCGCCATGGCACGCAGCTGGCTGCAAGTCTGGTGATTGAGCGGTAACGCCAGCTGGCGCACCGGGTCGACGGACAACAGCTGGCCCAGGTCGCGCCCTTCGGCCTGGTGGCGTTCCAGCTGGGCAATGAAATCATGCAATGTATCGTTCACGTGTCACCTCCGCTTTCCGGGCAGACGCCCGTTTCAGCATGGCACACGCGGCCAGCATTTCCAGCACGATAGTGATAAAAAATGATCACTATCAAATACTTAGGTCAACACCCTAGCCCTCATGCAAGTCGCCATCGATGTAACGCCAGGCACCGTCCTCACGGCGGAAGCGGCTGGTTTCATGCAGACGGTAAGCGCGGCCGCCCACCTTGTAGCGCGCCACGAACTCGACTGTACCGGTTTCATCGCCTTCGCCACCCTGTGCGCTAGCCAGCACCTGCAGGCCCAGCCACTTCACGCCGTCGTCGGCGCTCAAGTCGAGATCGGCGGGCCGCGTGGCGCTGGCCCAGCTTTGTAGCAGATAAGGCGCCAGCTGCAGTACGAAGGCGCTATAGCGCGAGCGCATCAGCTGCTCGGCGCGGGCGGGCTGCTCGCCTTGATGATAACGGCCGCAGCAAGCGGCGTAGGACAAAGGTTGGCCGCAATGGCAGCCGGTGGTGGCGGGCGTTTTTTTCATGATGCGGATATCAGCGCGGCAGTGGTGGCAGGCTGTAGAGCTTGAGCAGAAATTGGGTAAAAGCCGGGTTGGCGGGTTTGTCTTGCAGCGCGGGCCAGCGGCGTTGCCACATCTCCAGACGGTCTTCCATCTGTTTTTGCGCGCGGGCGCTATCGACCTGGCCGGCGTCGCGCTGCTGGGCGATGCGTCGATAAGTGCGGAACACGTCATCGTCCACCGCATTGCGGCCAACCTGCTGCTGGCGCAGCGCGTCCAGCTTGTCGGCCACCTGCACGCGGGTCAGCTCGCCTTTGCCCACACGCGGCGCCAGCAGTTGCGCCTCGCGCATCAGCGTATCGGCAGCGGCATTGCCACCACCCAGCTCCTGCAAGGTGGCACAACCGGCTAGCCACAACAGGGACAGAATCAGAAGCAGTCGTTTCATGCTACCGATTGTAAACCCGAATAGCGGCTGGCGCGGCCTTGCCTTCCATAAAAGAAAAACCCTGCCACACAGGCAGGGTTGCAACTGGGGTGCTAGCGATAATCAGTCGGCCAGGTGCTGGAACAGCGCGGTAGACAAGTAGCGCTCGCCAAAGGAGGGAATCACCACCACGATCAGCTTGCCGGCGTTTTCCGGGCGCTTGGCCAGCTGCAGTGCGGCCCACACGGCCGCGCCGGACGAGATACCTACCAGCACGCCTTCCTGGGTGGCCACATTGCGGGCGGTGTCGAACGCGTCGTCGTTGCCCACGCGGATGATCTCGTCGTAGATGCCGGTATTCAGGATGGGCGGCACAAAGCCGGCGCCGATGCCCTGGATCGGGTGCGGGCCCTTGGCACCACCGGACAGTACCGGCGACGCGTCAGGCTCGACTGCCACGATCTGTACGCCCGGCTTGCGCGCTTTCAGCACTTCGCCCACGCCGGTAATGGTGCCGCCGGTACCCACACCCGCTACCAGAATGTCGACCTGGCCGTCGGTATCGCGCCAGATTTCTTCGGCGGTCGTGTTGCGGTGGATCTCGGGGTTGGCCGGGTTTTCAAACTGCTGCGGCAGGTAGTGGGTATCGGGGTTGGCCGCCACGATCTCGCGCGCCTTGGCGATAGCGCCGCCCATGCCGTCCGGGCCCGGGGTCAGCACCAGTTCGGCACCGTAGGCACGCAGCAGCTGGCGGCGTTCGCGGCTCATGGTTTCCGGCATGGTGATGATCAGCTTGTAACCACGCGCCGCGCACACCATGGCCAGGCCGATACCGGTATTGCCCGAGGTCGGCTCCACAATCACGGTGCCGGGGCCGATCTTGCCGTCTTGCTCGGCGGCTTCGATCATGGCTGCGGCAATACGGTCTTTCACGCTGTGGCCCGGGTTGAAGAACTCCAGTTTGGCCACCACAGTGGCGCCGGCGCCTTCGGTGACACGGTTCAGGCGTACCAGCGGGGTGTTGCCGATAAGGTCGGTGACGGAAGAGGCAATACGCATTGTTTATTCTCCTGTTGAGCGCACGGCGCGAGCCGTTATGCTGCGCAATTCTATACAGCCGTACCCGCGCTGACTAATACCGTTTTTTGCTAAGTTTCGAACGCTTGCCTATAACCGGCGCTAGCTGATGCCCGGCATGACGCGGCAGCCGGCTTGCCAGACGCTGTCCTCGAAGGCCACCAGCACGATGCGCTGCAAATCATGCGCCGGCGCTGCGGCCAACCATTGGGTAATGGCCTGCCACGCCACGCTCATCGCTGCCAGCGCCGGGTAACCGTATACACCGCAGCTGATGGCCGGGAACGCCAGCTCGCGCACGCCACGGTTGGCCGCTTCGTCCAGGCAATGGCGGTAACACTGCGCCAGCTGTTCCGCCTCGCCCTCATCGCCACCACGCCATACCGGGCCGACGGTATGAAACACCCAGCGCGCCGGCAGCGCGAAACCGGGCGTCACCCGCACCTCGCCCACCGGGCAAAACCCGTGCTGCAAACAGGCCTGCAGCATGCCCGGGCCAGCGGCACGGTGTATGGCGCCGTCTACCCCGCCGCCGCCACGCAGGCCGCGGTTGGCCGCATTGACGATGGCGTCTACCGTCAGCCGGGTAATATCACCTCGCCACAGCTCAATAGTGACATCGTGCTGCCTGGTCAACATGCGCATCCTTTCCTGGCTACCACCGTAGCCCGATAAAAACAAAACCCCTCTAGCACAGGCCGGAGGGGTTGGTTTACAGCAAGGCTGTCTTACTCTGCAGCAGGCTCGGTGGCCGGTGTAGCAGCAACTGCGTCGGGTGCGACACCCTCGGCAGCAACAGGCAGGTCTGCCACCGGGGCGGCTGCGTCTGCTTTGGCTGGGCGTGGCTGCGCCATGCGTTCGGCAGCAGCTTTTTCTTCCGGGCTCACCACACCTACCGGTTTCATGGCCAGATCAAAGCGCTTGCCACCACGGGCCAGCGACTTGATATAGCGCTGACGGCGGCAGTGGTTCGCCAGTACGCGGGCAACCAGCTGTGCATCGAACTGCGGCAGCGCAGCGATCAGTGTTTCGTGAATACCCAGCGCCAGCGGCAGGAAGCGCTTGAACACTTCGTATTTGGCGTAAACATGGGCAGCAATCATTTCGGTCTGGCTTTTCTTGCTCAGACTTTGTACTGCCGTCTTCAGTGCGGCACCCAGTGCCGTTTCATTATTGGATTTCATTGCATTCTTCATGGTTCAAGTCACTGGGCAAAACACGTTTGCGCGCAGTCCTTTCAAAAACAAGACACTAGGACAGCGACGCCATCCGGCAAAAAGGGGGCTATCTTAATGCAGCGCGCGCCCAGACGCCAGCTGCATGACACCACTTACCAGCAGTTGGCCGCACTATACCCGCTGTAAGTTGTGCTGACGCCTTTGCTGCCAGTGCTACTGAGCGTCAGGATATTGCACTTGTCGGTATTCTGCCCGGCTTTGCTTTGCGGAGTGGCGCTCAGGGTATAGCTGGCAGCCGGGTTGGCCGCAGTAACGCTGATGCTGTAAAAACCGTTATCGGTAACACCGCTGCTGTTCAAACCCATCACGGTGCCCAGCGAGGCAATCGTCGTACTGTACTGGTTATTCACCGAGTAGTAGCGCTCCTGTGCCAACGCGACAGCAGCCAATGCCGTCTTGGCCTCGGTACGGTTGGAACGCACAACATAATCGCGGTACATCGGCATGGCGATAGCAGACAGGATACCCACAATGGCCACCACGATTACCAGTTCGATCAAGGTAAAACCCTGGTTTTGCTTCATTTTTTCTCCATTAGGGCATAGCCACACTGGCCTGCCCTTGCTTGCCAAAGCCTGTTGGCCGCTTACTCTTCTACCGACACAACCGCTTCCAATGCGGTGACCGAGTCATTGCGCACACCGGTACCATTGGCCACGATGCGGTAATAGACTTTACCAGCCGACGCCGTACAGTTATTGACACAGCCTATGGTGTAGCTGGCCGATGCCCCGGCTAGCGATGAAACCACATTCTGTGCGGGAAGCGAGCTGGAAGCGGTGATACTGGCCAGGTCTTCCACGGTGGTCAGATAGATTTCACCTTCGCGCAGCGCGGCCTCTGCCGCCAGAAACGAGACGTTCTTCTCACGCAGGTTGCCCGAGATTTTCTCTTGCACAATGGCGCTTTTGGTCACGGCAAAGCCCAGTAAACCCAGCACCAGCAGGAAAACCATCACCACCAGCAGGGAAAACCCCTGCTGCATTGCTACCCTGCTCATGGGATATTCCTCAGATAAACCGAAGACCGGAACACTTTCGCCATCGCGCGGTTGGCAGGGGTATACGCATTACCATCACAGTCCGCTGCAATAGTCTGGCTTACCGGGCTGACATTGTTTTCCAGCGATTGTACCAGCAAGCATAACCTGACCGCATACACGGCAGAAGCCGGTGCGTTTTGCACGTACTGGTCTGCAATGCGGTCCAGCGGGTTCACGCTATCCTGGCCGTATTGCACCCGTAACTGCACGACACCAGGTACCACCTCGGTGCCATCACACATCAAGCTGGTACCACTGGTATTGATCATATGCGTGGCCGTGGTATTGGCTGCCACCCCTTGGCCCTGGCAATTCACCAGGCTGGTATCGTCGGCACCGCGGTAACGCACCTGCACCGTGCCGGATGTGCCCAGCAACACTTGCCCAGCCGCCATGGCCAGTGCTGTACCGCTAGCGTTTTGCGACGCGAACACGGTGTTGAAATCTGTA
Source organism: Vogesella aquatica (assembly GCF_028548455.1). Lineage (GTDB taxonomy): Bacteria > Pseudomonadota > Gammaproteobacteria > Burkholderiales > Chromobacteriaceae > Vogesella > Vogesella aquatica. The sequence goes on along the minus strand of NZ_JAQQLF010000002.1, from coordinate 167,233 downwards.
GTGGCTACCTGCACCGCGCCGATATAGCCTGCCTGGCGCAGCTGCTGCGCCAGCCAGGAGCTGGCAAAACGGCCACGCTCCTGAATATCGGCCTGAGCCTGCTGGGTGCGGTAGGTCATTTTGTTGGCCACAAAAAACTGGGCCGCAACCAGAATCAGAAAGAGCGACAGTGCCAGCGACAGCATCAGCTCGATAATGGTCAAACCGGCTTGTTTGTTTCTCATGGTGCTCACCGGAATGTGTAACTGATACTGGCAACTGTCGCCGAGGCGCGCAGCTCTTGCCAGGTCACCGACACCTGCAAAGAGCAGGGCTGGCTTGCCGCGGCGCCGGTTGCCAGCGAGAAATTGCAGTTGGCCGCCGTGATACCGCTGGCTACAGCGCCGTTGCGTAACAAGTTCAGCGCCCAGGTCCCCTGCGGTAGCGTGCCGGAGGCATCGGTTACCCACTGCGTCATCGAGGCTATATCAGCGTTCATAATGGCTGTCTGGCTGGCATTGGTCACCTTGGCGCACTCTGTCGCCCGGTCGGTCAGCGCGGTATTCGACGCCTGCTGAAGGTAGCAGGCCACCACAGGCGCCAGGATATACACGCTATTGTCTTCGTCGTAACGGTAAATACTGTCTGCTGTATTGGTGCGCATGCGTTCCGAAAATGCCACCGCGTATTCACTGGCAGCGGTACGCAAATAGGCAGCGTTGGTCGCCTGCAGGGCATTGGTCTGTAGCGCAGAAATCGCCAGTAGGCCAAAACCGATGATGACCACCGACACCAGCAGCTCGACAAAGGCGAAACCGTGCATTCGAACAGGATTATTCATTAGTTCGTCACCCTGATCGTACCGTAGGGTGCCACCGTGACATTGGCGGACACCGTGTTGTCACTATTACTGAAGGTGATGAGCTGGTTGTTGGCTACGCGGGCATTCGTTGCTGTGCTTTTCACCTGGCCGCTCGGTGCAAAGCGCAAACCCGCCAAACTGCTGGATGCGTTGGCCCCCGCCTCTGCCTGATGCACCTTCAGCACGGTGCCACTGGCCCCACCACCCTGGACGATGGTAATCCAGTTCTTGTTCCAGTCTGTCGCAGCACCACAGCTGGTAGCCGTGCTGGAAGAAGCCGCGCACACGCTGACATCAAACCCGCGGCGTATCGCCTCGGAGCGGGCGTTGTTCAGATCCGAAGCCAGCGCATAAGCAAAGGATTGCACCTTGTTCTGCGCGACAAAACGCGAGTAGGCCGGCACGGCATACGACATGACGATGGCGATGATGGCTACCGTAATGATTAGCTCTACCAGCGTAAAACCCCGTTCCTGCGTCATAGCTGCCTTATCTGACCCCGCTCGAGACTACTTCTAGATTAGCGCATCGTACTTGTGGCACGGCGCACGCTTTACAAAACCAAACTCGCGATAAAACCAAGCGTACCGCAGTGCGCTCTATCGATACAAACATATCGCCGACATTCGCTTATAGCTGTTAAAAGGCAATTTCATTTTAAACCAGCCATGCCATTTGGTACCCAGTACACCCCATTGCTATATCGACACCCAGCACAAGCCCTTGAGCCACACTCAGGGCAGTAGCCCGGCGCTCAGCTCGGCCAGACGGTGCAAACCGCGCTCGTACGCATCACTCCACGGGTAGCAGCACGATAGGCGGATGCAGTTGCGGTAGCGGCCGCGCGGCGAATACAGCGCACCGGGCACCACCAGCATTTTTTCGGCATACGCCGCGCGCGACAGCTGCAGCGCGTCAGCCTCGCCTGGCAGCTCCACCCACAACAGGCAGCCTCCGGTCGGCGACGTGGCGCGCGTGCCGGCCGGAAACACCTGTGCCACCACATCTTGCAAGCGCGCCATCTGTGCCTGGTAATGGCGGCGCAAAAAGCGCAGGTGCTGGTCGTAGGCGCCGTCCTGCAGATACACCCCCAGTGTTTCTTCCAGCAGGCGCGGCTGCGACAGCGACGAAGCAAACTTCAGCCGCGTCAGCTCGCGGCGGTAGCGGCCGGGCGCAATCCAGCCCACCCGGAAGCCGGGCGCCAGCGTCTTGTTGAAGCTGCCGCACAGCAGCACGTAGCCGTCGGTATCGTGCGCCTTCACCGCGTCCGGGGTCAGTTGGCCGTAAAACAGGTCGGCGTGCGGGCAGTCCTCAATCAGCGGCACGCGGTGTGCATTCACCAGCGCGGCCAACCTTTTCTTGTTTTCCGGCGGCATGGTGGCGCCTAGCGGGTTGTGCACGGTGGGCATCGCCACGATGGCCTGCAGCCGTTTTTCTTCCAGCAGCAGCTCCAGCGCGTCCAGTGACAGGCCGGTAGTGGGATGGGTGGGGATCTCGATCACGTTCAGGCCCAGGCTTTTCAGCAAGGGCAGCAGCAGAAAGTAGGTAGGCGATTCCAGACCGATGGTGTCGCCGTGCTTGCAGACAGTGCGCAGCGCCAGCTGCAGCGCCTCGGTACAGCCGTTGGTGGTGACGATGTCGTCGGCTGCCAGCGCCACGCCCCAGGCCAGCGCCCGCCGCGCCACTTGCTCGCGCAGCGACTGCGCGCCGGGCGGGTAGCTGTAGTCGGTGGCCAGCGTCGGCTGTTCGCGGCTGAGCTTGTGCAGGATGTGCTTGAGGCGCGTGGTGGGGTAAAAGTCACCGCCGCGTGGCGACGCCATCGACAGGTCCAGGTAGCCCGGCTGCTGCTGTGCGGCCAACACCAGCTCGATGTTGTCCAGTACCTCGTCGCCGGTGGCCACGGTGCCGCTCTGGCGGCGCATGTGCGGCAACGGCAGCCGGGTCTGGGTACGTACATAAAAGCCGGACTGCGGGCGCGCCTCTACCAGCCCGCGCTCTTCCATCAGGCGGTAGGCGGCCAGGATGGTGGCCGGGCTCACCTGGTACTGGGCGCAGGCCTTGCGCACCGACGGCATTTTCTCGCCCGGGCGCAGCACGCCGCGCTGGATCAGCGCCGTCCACTCGTTGACCAGCTGCATGTAAAGCGTCTCTTGCGCCATCGCTAGCTCCACCGGCACAGTTTGGCCGCTCATGCACCAGCACAGTTGGCCGCATACCAAACTGTGATGGTTGCAAATTGAAAATTCTGAATCTGTTATTGTAATGCACCGCACCTTATCATGCAGCCCATCGTTTAATACTTTGTTGCCGCACCTGATGAATACCGCTGCCCTGCTGATTTACCTGTCCGTGATGGCGCTGACCCCCGGCCCCAACAACCTGATCCTGGCCGCCAGCGGCCTGAATCACGGGTTTGGCCGCACCGTACCGTCGCTGCTGGGCATTTCCACCGGCATCGCGCTGCAATCGGCCATCATCATCCTGTTCATGAGCCAGCTGGCGCCGCTGCTGGGCGCACTCAAACCGGCACTAACCCTGGCCGGCTGCGCCTACCTGCTGTATCTGGCCTGGCAGATGAAACAAGCCGGCACCCTGGGCAAGCAGGCAGAAGAGCAGCAACCGATGAGCTTTATGGGTGGCATCTGGTTCCAGTGGCTGAACCCGAAAACCTGGATGATGAGCCTGAACATGGGCATGGTGTTCCTGCCGCAAGACATGCCGGCCGGCCAGGCTGCCGTGTTGTTTTTCCTGCTGGTGTTCATCACCATGATGCCGTGTATCAGCGTGTGGGCCGGCGCCGGCGTGGCGCTGCAAAAGCTGCTGAACACCCCGCGCCGTCTGGCCTGCTTCAATGGCACCATGGCGCTGACGCTGGCCGGCACAGCGCTGTGGCTGCTGCTGGACAGCCTGCCCGCCGGCCGCCTGGGCGCGGCCAACTTCCCCATCTGAGCATTGCCACTGCTACGGCCGCCCTGCCTGGCGGCCATTTATCGCCTGCGCGGTTTGCCCGCCCTTTCGCTGGCAACGTACAATACCGGTTTTACGATTCACAGCAGGCGTAGACCATGATCCGCACCCGTTTTGCCCCCAGCCCCACCGGTTTCCTGCACATCGGCGGCGTGCGCACGGCACTGTTCTCCTGGGCCTTTGCCCGCAAGCAAGGCGGCACCTTCGTGCTGCGCATCGAAGATACCGACCTGGAGCGATCCACGCCGGAATCGGTAAAAGCCATCATGGACGGCATGCACTGGGTTGGCCTGGACTACGACGAAGGCCCGTTCTACCAGACCCAGCGCTTTGACCGTTACAAGGAAGTGATCCAGCAACTGCTGGCCAGCGGCCACGCCTACCTGTGCTACTGCAGCAAGGAAGAGCTGGAAACGCTGCGCGCCGAGCAGGAAGCGCGTGGCGAAAAACCACGCTACGACCGCCGCTGGCGCCCGGAAGACGGCAAGACCTTGCCGCAGCCACCGGCAGACGTGCAGCCTGTCGTACGCTTCAAGACCCCGCTGACCGGCTCGGTAGTGTGGGAAGACGCGGTAAAAGGCCGCATCGAGATCAATAACGAAGAGCTGGACGACCTGATCATCGCGCGCCCGGATGGCAGCCCTACGTATAACTTCTGCGTGGTAGTGGACGACTGGGACATGAACATCACCCACGTCATCCGCGGTGACGATCACGTCAACAACACCCCGCGCCAGATCAACATCCTGCTGGCACTGGGCGCGCCGCTGCCGGTATACGGCCACCTGCCGATGATCCTCAACGAGGACGGCCAGAAGATGTCCAAGCGCCGCGACGCCGTCAGCGTGGTGGACTACGCTGCCAAAGGCATCCTGCCGGAAGCGCTGCTGAACTATCTGGCGCGCCTGGGTTGGGGCCACGGTGACGAAGAATTCTTCAGCATGGAACAATTCGTCGAGTGGTTCTCGCTGGAAGCGGTCAGCCCGTCCGCCAGCCGCTTCAACAACGAAAAATTCCTGTGGCTGAACGCCCAGCACATCAAGGCTGCCGACAATGCCCGCCTGGGCGAGCTGATCGCCGAGCGCCTGGCTGCGGCCAACGTCGACACCCGCCACGGCCCGGCCCTGGCCGACGTGATTGGCCTGGTGAAAGAGCGTGTGCAAGAGCTGAACGCCCTGGCCCGCGAAGTGGACTACTTCTACGCCAAGCGCAGCCCGCAAGCCGAAGACGTGGAAAAGCACCTGGGTGCCGACAGCCTGGCGCGCATGCAGCGCTTTGCCGACCTCCTGGCCGCACTGGACAGCTGGAGCGCCGAGAGCATCCACGGCCTGTTCAAGCCGTTCTGCGCCGACGAAGGTATCAAGATGGGCCAGCTGGGCATGCCGCTGCGCGTGCTGGTATGCGGCACCACCCAGACCCCGTCGGTTGACGCGGTACTGGCCTTGATCGGCAAGGAAGAAGTGCTGCGCCGCATCCGCAACTAAGCCATAGCTGCTACCCGCTTGCGACAAACCCCTCTACGCCGTGTGCGAGAGGGGCTTTCTTTTTGCGCCGAGCCCGGCCGGAGCACCAGCAATTACATAGCAGTTTTTATGCAATTGGCACTACGTGTCAAAATGCCAACATTCAAACTTATTGAAATATCTGCAACAAGAAATAGTTGTTTTATCCAGATTTTCAGCCAAGCGCACAATCCGGCAAAACCCGACACCACCCACGTACCCCATTTATGCTGCCCCAGCTCACCCAGACAAGCTGCCCATCGCCAAGCAAGCCAGCCATGAACACCGCGCTTCTCTTTCTGGCACTTGCCCTATCCGCCAGCATCACCCCTTTCGCCCGGGCTGCCGCCACGACAGCCCAGCCAGCCATCACACTCGCCACCTTGGAATACCCGCCGTTTTGCCAACGCCAGCGCCCCGATGGCGGCGCCTTGGTATCTATCGTAAGGGAAGCGTTTGCCCAGGAAGACATTCCGGTGAATGTGATAGTCATGCCATGGCAACGCGTCGTGGCACTCAACCAGTATGGCCGCTTTGATGGCGTCATCGGTTTATGGCGAAGCGACCAGAAAAGCATGCAGCTCCAGCCAGGCAATCCGGTATTCCAGAGCCTGATCGGTGCCTATATCGTACAAGGCAAAGCACCGCTACCACTAGCAGCGGGCTGGCTGACCAGCAGGCTGGCCGGAACCGTAGCCGGCTACCACTACCCGGAAAGCATAATCAAGCTCAAGCTGAATCAGGACGATACGCGCGACGATGAAACCAATCTGCGCAAACTCCAGCAGCGGCGCGTACAGTTCGCCATGACAGAAAAGGCAGTAGGCGATACCCTGATACGCTCCGGCAAGCTACCAAGCAGGCCACAACTGGCCTGGGGAGAACTGGTACTGGCCAAAGAGGTGGTCTCTGTCGGGTTTGCCCCCAGTGCCATGCAGTCGTTCTGGCGTGACGCTTTCAACCGCGGGCTATGGAAGCTGCACCAGAACGGGCGCTACCACCAGATAACAACCGAATACCAGCTGCAAGAATTTGCCATGCCACCGCAGCAACCATGAAAAAAGCCTGCTTTTCAGCAGGCTTTTGAAATATGGTCGGGGTGAGAGGATTCGAACCTCCGGCCTCTACGTCCCGAACGTAGCGCTCTACCAGGCTAAGCTACACCCCGAATAAGGACGGATCTATCAGGCTAAATGCTGGTCGGGGTGAGAGGATTCGAACCTCCGGCCTCTACGTCCCGAACGTAGCGCTCTACCAGGCTAAGCTACACCCCGCGACCCATTCATTTATCCTGAAACTGACAGTTTGCCGCTGTTTTGCGTTACAATCTGCCGATCTCAGAGGACGAAGATTATCTATCAATTATGTGGTTTAAGCAACTGTCTTTCTTTCGGCTGGACGAGAATTTCCTTATCGACAGCGACAAGCTGGCCGATCAGCTGGCCAAACGCCCTTTCCAGCGCTGTAGTGGCCTGGACTGGTTCAGCGAAGGCTGGGTAGCCCCCGCCAGCCACCTGGATAGCCCGCTGCACCAGGCCCGTGGCTACCAGATGCTGACCCTGCGCCGTGAAGACAAGGTCCTGCCGGCAGGCGTGATCCGCGACCACCTGGACAGCAAGCTGGCCGAGATCGAAGCTGCCGAGCTGCGCAAGGTTGGCCGCAAGGAAAAACTGCAGCTCAAAGAGCAGATCACCGACGACCTGCTGCCACGCGCCTTTACCCGCTCCGGCCGTACCACCGCCTATATCGATAGCCAGCGTGGCTGGCTGATGGTTGACAGCGGTACCGCCAGCAAAGCAGAAAACCTGGTCTCTACCCTGCGCGAGGCACTGCCACCGTTCCCGGCTGCGCTGCCGCGCACCGCCGTATCGCCGCATGCGCTGATGACCGACTGGCTGGCCGCCGGCGAAGCAGGCTTTGGCTTTGAGCTGGATGCCGAGTGCGAGCTGAAAGACAGCAGCGAGAACGGCGCCGTGGTGCGCTGCACCCGCATCGACCTCACCGCCGATGAAATCCGCCAGCACATTGCCACCGGCAAGCAGGTAACACGGCTGGGCCTGATCTGGCGCGAGCGTATCCGCTTTGTACTGACCGACCAGCTGCAACTCAAGCGCCTGCAGTTTCTGGATGTGCTGCAAGAAGAAGCCAGCCAGGCCGGCGACGACCTGGCCAGCCTGTTTGAAGCCACCTTCCTGCTGATGGCGGAAGAACTGGGCGACCTGGTAAACGACCTGGTCGCCGCGCTGGGCGGCCTGGAGGCCAGCCAGCAAGGCTCGGGCACACCCGCCCCAACCACCGCGACCAGCCAGCCCGAGAGCGGCAACACTGACAGCATTGACGTTCCCTGGGCCTAAGCCCGCCAGCCACACCCCTGCCAGCAGGGGTGTGGCTTCCCCACATCACTCATGACAAACCCATAGCCGCCCTGTCTATAGTTATAACCATTTACTGTAAAATCGTGTAGGCTGAAATCTGCTACTTCTTAATGCCTGCACCACCATGAACACCAGAGCCAGCAAAACACCTGTCGCAGCCCCCCCGCCAGAGCCGCCACCGCTGCCGCCCGTCGAGAACGAGGTGTTTCTGGCTGGTTTGTCCACCACGCATGGTGAACAGCTGCTGGCGCTGATGGATGGTGGCAGCCCGATTTACGTGTTTGTGCGGCGCAGTTTTGGCAAAACCCAGCAGTCCGATTTTTTCCGCATCCAGTTTGCCGCGTATGCCCAGCTGCAAGGCGGGCAGTGGAAGCCGTACCAGGGCGAAGTCAGCGAGTGGCTCAATACGCGCAACTGCCTGCAGGTTTCGGTAGATCACCCGCGCCAGACGGTGCAGTTTGGCCCCAAATCCGGCTTTAACCTCAGCGCCGAGCTAACCGGCCTGGGCCTGACCAGCTACGCTTATGCCCAGGCCATTTTGTGGCTGAAAGCGCACTATTCCGAATACAGCGTGCAGCCCACCACCCTGCCCAACCCGGAGGCTGAAGGCGAAGAGGCGCGCATCAAGCGCAATGCCCGCCTGGCCGCACAGGGCTTTGACATAGAGTTTCTGGATAGCGAACAACGCTCCGGCCGCTACTTCAAGGACAAGATTTCACGCCTGATCAGCAGCTGGGAAACCGAGAAAATCACCGAGGTACCTGTCAGCGCCCTGCTGGACAATATCGCACGGCTGGATGGCGAAAAAGCCGAGCTGCAACGTCAGGTGCACGCCATCAAAACCCAGGAGCGCTCGCTGGAAGACTCGCTCAGCAAAGAGAAGCAGACCAACCTGGTGTTGACCGGCGTGACCTGCTTTGTGCTGGTATTTACCCTGATGGGCATCTTCGGCCTGTACTAGGCGCGCATTACCCAATAAAAAAGGTTGGCCGCGGCCAACCTTTTTGCTTTATCCACTGGCCTAATCGAAGCCCAGTGCTTGCGGCTTTTCTATCGGCAGCCCGGCGGCCACCCAGGCGTCAAAACCACCCGCCATCGATACCACCTGTCCAAAGCCCATCTCTTGCATCACTTTGGCAGCCAGCGCCGCACGGCCACTGGTTTTGCAGTACAACAAGATGGCGCGCGAGGTATCGCCCAGCGTAGCATCACCAGACAAGCGGAACTCCAGCAAGCCGCGCGGTACATTGACCGCGCTGGCCAGATGGCCGGCGTGGTATTCCTCCGGCTCTCGCACATCCAGCAGCAATACGCTGCCGGTGGCCACCAGCGCCTTGGCCTCTTCCAGCGTGCATTCCTTGATTTCTGCCTTGGCAGCAGCCACCAGCTCGTGTGCGTTACGTTTCAGCATGATCTCTCCCGTATGAAATAGCGATCGGCCAAGTGCCATCGTCAAACCATGATAATGCCGAGGTTGTACATTATCAATTTTTATATTATGTTTGTAGTAGCCAATTCCCCCGGGAGCTCACCGTGCACCTGCTTCGACTCAGTATCATTGCCCTCAGCGCCAGCCCAGCCCTGGCTAGCCCTCTACCTACCTTGTTACTGGGCAACCTGCAGCAGCAGGCCAGCTACCAGAGCCAGGGCGTGGTACAGGCGCAACGCAGCGCGCAGCTGGCGGTACCGGTATCCGGGCGCATTACCCAGCTTAGCGCACGCGCTGGCGACACGGTAAAAGCCGGCGCCGTACTGGCGCGCGTGGACGGCGAGGCGGCACAGCAGTCGGCCAGCGCCAGCCAGGCGCAGATCGCCGCCGCACAGGCGCAGCTGGAGCAAGCGCGCCGCGAGTTTGCCCGCTCCCAAAAGCTGGCCGCGCAGAACTTCATCAGCGCCTCGGCACTGGATAGCGCGCAAGCGCAGCTCAAAACTGCCGAAGCGCAGGCGCGCGCCCAGATCGCCGCAGCCCGCGCCGCGGGCGCCCAGGCTGGCCTGTACCAGCTGAATGCACCGTTTACCGGCACCATCGCACGCGTCAACGGCGACCTGGGCGCGCTGGCCATGCCGGGCCAGGCCATTGTCGAGCTGTACGATGGCAGCGCGCTGCGCGTGGAAGTACAGCTGCCGGCCAGCGTTTATGCCAACGTTAACCAGCAAACCCCACCCACGCTCAACTGGCGCGGCCAGGCGCTGAAGGTTGGCCGCATCGAGTGGTTCCCGGCCACCGACGCCAATAGCCAGACCCGTACCGTGCGCGTCAACCTGCAAGCCGGCAGCGCCGTGCCGGTAGGTGAAATGGTACAAGCCGGCTTTACCCTGCGCGGTAGCGACAGCCAGCTGCGGGTGCCTGCCGGCGCCGTCAGCCGCCAGCGCGAGTTTGACGCCGTTTATACCGTAGATGGCAGCGGCCGCCCCAGCCTGCGCTATGTGCGGCTGGGCAGTATCGAAAACGGCACCTTCCCGGTGCTGGCCGGCCTGCGCGCCGGTGAACGCATCGCCGCCAACGCCGAACAGGCAGCCGCGCAGACCCGCACACCAGGAGCACGCTGATGGATAGCCCGCACAAGCTGGGCGTGGCCGGCCGGTTGGCCGCGTTTTTCCAGCACGCCCGCATTACCCCGTTAATCGCCCTGCTGGCGCTGCTACTGGGCCTGTTTGCCGTACTGGTGACGCCGCGCGAAGAAGAGCCGCAGATCAACGTCACCATGGCCAATGTGCTGATCCCCTTCCCCGGTGCCAGCGTGGAAAGCGTGGAAAGCCTGGTGGCGCAGCCGGCCGAACAGGTACTGGGCCAGATCGACGGCGTGGATCACCTGTACGCCGTCAGCCGGCCGGGCATGGCCATCCTTACCGTGCAGTTCAAGGTAGGCGTGCCGCGCATCGACGCGCTGGTACGCCTGTACGACACCATCCACAGCCACGCCGACTGGCTGCCGCCGGGCCTGGGCGTAGGCCAGCCGCTGATCAAGCCCAAGGGCATCGATGATGTGCCCATCGTCACCTTTACCCTGCACGCGCGCGACAACAGCCTGGGCAGCCTGGACCTGGAACGCATCGCCCACGCGCTGGAAAACGAGCTCAAACGCGTGCCCGGCACCCGCGAAGTGGCCACCATCGGCGGCCCCGGCCAGGCCATCAATGTGAGCCTGCTGCCGCAAAAGCTGCAAGCCACCGGCCTCACCGTAGACGACCTGCGCCAGGCGCTGGCTGCGGCCAACCAGGCGCTGCCACTGGGGCAAACCGTGAACCGCCAGGCCATTACCGTAGAGGCCGGGCCGTTCCTGCAAAACGCCGAGCAAGTGGCCAGCCTGATCGTGGCTGTACGCAACGGGCGGCCGGTGTACCTGCGTGACGTGGCCGAGGTCAGCGCCGGCGCACAGCAAGCCAGCCACTACGTGTGGTACGGCGACGCCAAGGGCAGCGCCCCCGCCGTCACCCTCAGCATCACCAAGAAACCGGGGCAGAACGCGGTCGATATCGCCAACGCGCTGGCGCAGCGCGTGGACCAGCTGCACGGCACGCTGCTGCCGGATAACGTGGAGGTCACGCTCACCCGCAACTACGGTGCCACCGCCAACGACAAGGCGCAGAAGCTGATCCAGAAGCTGGCTTTTGCCACATCCGCCGTGGTGGCGCTGGTGATGCTGGCGCTGGGCCGGCGCGAGGCGGCCATCGTCGGCGTGGCCGTCATTCTTACGCTGACAGCCACGCTGTTTGCGTCGTGGGCCTGGGGCTTCACGCTGAACCGCGTGTCGCTGTTTGCGCTGATCTTTTCCATTGGCATCCTGGTGGACGACGCCATCGTGGTGGTGGAAAACATCCACCGCCACCGCCAGATGGACCCATCAGCCCCGCTGACAGCGCTGATTCCGCGTGCGGTGGACGAGGTAGGCGGCCCTACCATCCTGGCCACGCTCACCGTGATTGCCGCCCTGCTGCCCATGGCTTTTGTGTCCGGCCTGATGGGCCCGTACATGAGCCCGATCCCGATCAATGCCTCGATGGGCATGCTGATCTCGCTGGCCATCGCCTTTGTGCTGACACCGTGGCTGGCGCAGCGCTGGCTGCCACGGCAACACCAGCACCACGATGGTTTGTCGGCCCGCCTGCAACCGTTGGCCGCAAAACTGTTCGCCCCCTTCTTGCACGTACAACGCGGTGGCCGCGCGCGCAGCCTGCTGCTGCTGGGCGTAGCCGGCATGGTGGCGCTATCGCTGGCGCTACCGGTGGCCAAGCTGGTGGTGTTGAAAATGCTGCCTTTCGATAACAAATCCGAGCTGCAGCTGGTGGTGGACATGCCGGCAGGCGCCCCGCTGGAAGACACCGCGGCGGTGATGCAAAGCCTGGGCACCTGGCTGGGCTGGCAGCCCGAGGTGGTGAACTACCAGGCCTACGCCGGCACCGCCGCGCCGATCAACTTCAACGGCCTAGTGCGCCAGTACTATCTGCGCAGCGGCTTTGAAAGCGGCGATATCCTGATCAACCTGCAGGACAAACACCAGCGCCACGAATCCAGCCACAGCCTGGCGCTGCGCTACCGCCCGGCGCTGCAACAGATCGCCCGCCTGTACGGCGCCCGTATCAAGCTGGTGGAAGTGCCGCCCGGCCCGCCGGTGATGGCACCCATCGTGGCCGAGGTCTACGGCCCGTCCGCTGCCGGCCGCGCCAGCGTGGCGCAGCAGCTGGAAGCCGTATTCAAACGCAGCCCGCACGTAGTGGACGTAGACAGCAGCGTGCAGCCGCAAGGCCCGCGCAGCATCCTGCTGATCGACCGCGAAAAAGCCATGCAGCGCGGTGTGCCGCAAGCGGCCATTGTCAGCACGCTGGCCGCCGGGCTGGCCGGCGATAACGCCACCTGGCTGCGCGACCTCAGCAAGTACGCGGTACCGGTACAGCTGCGCCTGCCGCAAGCACTGCAAGCCGATACCCACGCGCTGCTGGCGCTGCCGGTACGCGCCGGCGACGGCAGCGTCATGCCGCTGTCCGAGCTGGTAAGCGCCGTACCGGCCGACACCGAGCGCCCGCAGCTGCGCAAGGATGGCATGGCGGTAGACTACGTGACCGGCGACATGGCCGGCGGCGAAGACAGCCCGCTGTACGGCATGTTTGCCATGCGCGGCCAACTGGCCGGCATCCACACTGCTAACCAGCAACCGCTGGGCGAGTACTTTATCCACCAGCCGGCCGATGCGCAGCGCGAGTACGCCATCAAATGGGACGGCGAATGGCAGATCACCTACGAAACCTTCCGCGACATGGGTGCCGCCTACGCCGTGGGCCTGGTACTGATCTACCTGCTGGTGGTGGCGCACTTCGGCTCCTACCTGATGCCGCTGATCATCATGGCGCCGATTCCGCTGACGCTGGTGGGCGTGATGCCAGGCCACGCGCTGCTGGGCGCGCCATTCACCGCCACCAGCATGATCGGCATGATCGCGCTGGCCGGCATCATCGTGCGCAACTCCATCCTGCTGGTGGACTTCATCCGGCTGGAGGTGGCCGCCGGCAGCGCGCTGGCCGACGCGGTGGTGCGCTCGGCCGCCACCCGCGCCCAGCCCATCGCCCTGACCGGCCTGGCCGCCATGATAGGCGCGCTGTTTATCCTGGACGACCCCATTTTCAACGGGCTGGCCATCTCGCTGATCTTCGGCATTTTCGTGTCCACCCTGCTGACACTGGTGGTCATCCCGCTGCTGTATTACATGGCCTTCCGCGGCCAAGCTCATGAAAGGACCTCGCCATGACCATCGAACGCGCCATCCGCTTTTTTGCCGGCTGCATGATCCTGCTGTCGCTGGCGCTGGGCGCCGACGCCAGCCCGCTGTTTATCAGCAAATACTGGCTGTGGCTCACCGCCTTTGTTGGCGCCAACCTGCTGCAGTACTCGCTGAGCAACTTCTGCCCGCTGGCCCTGCTGCTGAAAAAGCTCGGCCTGCCCGAACAGGCAGCCTGCCTTCAGAAATGATTTATTGCTGTCGATAACATTAGCGGCAGCGAAACGCTGCCGCCCGATAACAATATCCACCGGACACACAAGGACAGACCATGATCCACTGGTTGAAAAAACTGTTCGGCGCCCCGGCAAAACCGGCTGCTGCCATCCCTGAAGGGGCCCTGATCATCGATGTACGCGAGCAAGGGGAATTCGCCAGCGGCCACGCCGCCGGTGCCATCAATATTCCGCTGGGCCAGCTGGCCAGCCGCCTGGACTGGCTGAAGCAGCAAAAACCGCCGGCGCTACTGCTGTACTGCGCCAGCGGCATGCGCTCGGCCATGGCCTGCAAGCAGCTGCAAAGCGCCGGCTTTGCCAATGTGCAGAACGCCGGCAACCAGGCGCGCCTGGCCAGCCTGTTGTCCAGCCAGCGCCAGGCAGCCTGAACCTGCCACGCGCCACCGCACAAGCAAAAGCTTCACCCGTCAAACAGGTGAGGCTTTTTCATACCTGGCCACCATGACGTCAAAGCATGCGGCCAACCTGGCGACACATAGCCCCTACCCAGCTAGCGCCTTGCCAGTAGCAGCCCCAGGCCGGCACCGCCCAGCAGCACGCTGCAGCTGCGGTTGAACACACGTTGGCCGCGCGGCGTGGCAAACCAGCGCTTGAGCTGCACGCCCAGCGCGGCGTACACGCCGATGGCCACCCACTCCAGTAGCAGAAAAGCCACGCCCAGCTGCAAAAATTGCGGCGCCACCGGCTGGGTGGTATCGACAAACTGCGGCAAAAAGGCGGTAAAGATCAGGATGGCTTTCGGGTTGCCGGCGGCCACCCACAGCTCTTGCCGCATCAGCTCGCGCAGACCTTGCTGCGGCCGCGTATCCGCCGGGCCGCTGAGGCTGCCGGCGCGCCACAGCTGCCACGCCAGCCAGAACAGGTAGCCGGCACCGGCCAGCTTGATGGCGGTAAACAGCAGTACCGAGCCCTGCAACACCACGGCCAAGCCGGTGGCCGCCAGCGCAATCATCAACGCAAACGACAGCAAACGGCCGACACCCGCCACGCACGCGGTACGGAAGCCGTAGCGGGTAGCGTTGCTGATCGACAGCAGATTATTGGGGCCGGGGGCGAGGTTGAGGGCAAAGCAGGCGGGCAGGAACAACAGCAAGGTGGCCAGTGACATGGCAGGCTCCGGTAAAGAACAAGGTTGGCCGCAAGGGCGACGCGTTAACTTATCGTTATGCCGGTGTCGCGCGCAAGAAAAAACTGCCGGCAAGCTAATGCCAGTTAGTTAGGCGAATATGCTTGGCCTTCAAGTATAAGGACGTGAATGAAGCGCCCCATCCCGTTGGCGCGAGCCGGCCCAAATGATGCGCCGCAGGGTTGTGCTGAGCGAATCGAAGATTCGCACGCACAAGACGCCGATTTGCTTGAGCCCCGAGCCGTTAGCGATTTACGTGCAAATCTTTGATTTGCTCAGTGATGCGAGTTCGGCGGCGCCTGGGGCCTGCCATTTTGGACGGTGTTCCGAGCAGCCCCGGCTTGCGGGGTCTGCGTGCGAATCTCTGATTCGCTCCACGATAGAAAAGGGGGCGGCAACCCGCCCCCTTTCCCGTCTTACTCCCTCGCGACGCTGCGCTTGCCTCGCTCGGTCACGGGCGGAAACGGCATGTAAGCAACGTCCGCATAGCGGACACCCACGCCTCTTAAAATCCCTAAGCAAAAAATGCCAGTCAGCGTTAACTGACTGGCATTACGCGGTCAGGCGGCGGGTGATTGCAACAACGGGCCACAGTAGCCCAGGCCAGCCGTCAGGCCGGCTGGCGTTTCAGCTTGAGCTTGCCCGATAGCCAGGTGTGGTCGTAGCTGACAATCTCGAACGGGTTGCCAAACGGGTCCACAAACGAAATCGAGCAGAAAAAGCCGTGGTCGTGCACGCTGTCGCGGGCGATGGTCTGGCCGTCGCGGTTCAGCACGCGCTCGCCGGCCAACTGGTCTATCCACTCCAGAAAGTCCTGCCCGCTCACCACAAAGGCCACCGCACCCGCCAGGCAGCCGGCGCCGGGTTCTTCGCTTACCGCCAGGCGCACGGTGCCGCTGGGGTTGGCCAGCATCATGGCGCTGTGCGGGCCTTC
This sequence comes from Vogesella aquatica, assembly GCF_028548455.1. Classification (GTDB taxonomy): domain Bacteria; phylum Pseudomonadota; class Gammaproteobacteria; order Burkholderiales; family Chromobacteriaceae; genus Vogesella; species Vogesella aquatica. Next base: position 151,478 of record NZ_JAQQLF010000002.1, on the reverse strand, counting down.
CTGCATGTGCTTGAAGCGGGCATCCGGTGCCAGGCCCAGTACGCGGTCGTACCACTCGGCGGCCTTGGCGCCGTCGCTGACGCGGATATGGATATGGTCGATCTTGCCTAGCGTTAACATGCTTTCCCCTTTAGCGAGCTGCCACGATGCAGCCCGGTAGCTGATTCTAACTGCATTTTAGCCATTGCCTGTCGCTTAGCTGCGCGGCTGCAGCAATGGTGCCAGGTAGTGGCCGGTGTGGCTCACCGGGTTGGCCGCCACTTGCTCCGGCGTGCCGCTGGCGATGATCTGGCCACCGCCGGCACCGCCCTCGGGCCCGAGGTCGATCAGCCAGTCGGCGGTTTTGACCACGTCCAGATTGTGCTCGATCACCACCACGGTGTTGCCGTGCTCGCGCAGGCGGTGCAGTACTTGCAGCAGCAGGTCGATATCGTGGAAGTGCAGGCCGGTGGTGGGCTCGTCCAGGATGTACAGCGTTTTGCCGGTGTCGCGCTTGGACAGCTCCAGCCCCAGCTTCACGCGCTGCGCCTCGCCGCCGGACAGCGTGGTGGCGCTTTGCCCCAGGCGGATATAGCCCAGGCCCACGTCCATCAGCGTTTTGAGCTTGCGTGCCACGCTAGGCACGGCACTGAAAAACTCCAGCGCCTGCTCTACCGTCATTTCCAGCACTTCGGTAATGCTCTTGCCCTTGTACTGCACTTCCAGTGTTTCGCGGTTGTAGCGCTTGCCGTGGCACACGTCGCACGGCACGTAGACGTCGGGCAGAAAGTGCATTTCCACCTTGATCACGCCATCGCCCTGGCACGCCTCGCAGCGGCCGCCTTTTACGTTAAAGCTGAAGCGCCCCGGGCCGTAGCCGCGCTCGCGCGACAGCGGTACGCCGGCAAACAGCTCGCGTATCGGCGTGAACAGGCCAGTGTAGGTGGCCGGGTTGGAACGCGGCGTGCGGCCGATGGGGCTCTGGTCCACGTTGATCACTTTGTCCAGGTGGTCCAGCCCATGGATGCGGCGGTACGGCGACGGTTCTTCGCTGGCGCCGTTCAGGTCGCGCGCGGCGATCTTGTACAGCGTGTCGTTGATCAGCGTGGATTTACCCGAACCGGACACGCCGGTAATGCACACCAGCATGCCCAGCGGCAGATCCAGCGTCACGTCTTTCAGGTTGTTGCCGCTGGCACCTTCGATCTGCAGCATGCGCTCGGGGTTCACCTCGCGGCGGCTGGCCGGCACCGGTATCAGGCGGCGGCCGGACAGGAAATCACCGGTAACCGAGCGCTCGCAGGCGGCCACCTCGGCCGGGGTACCGGCTACCAGCACCTCGCCACCGTGCTCGCCGGCACCAGGGCCCATGTCCACCAGGTAGTCGGCGGCGCGGATGGCGTCTTCGTCATGTTCCACCACAATCACGCTGTTACCCAGGTCACGCAGGCGCACCAGCGTAGCCAGCAGGCGGTCGTTATCGCGCTGGTGCAGGCCGATGGATGGCTCGTCCAGCACGTACATCACGCCGGTGAGGCCGCTGCCGATCTGGCTGGCCAGGCGAATACGCTGCGCCTCGCCGCCGGACAGGGTGTCGGCCGAGCGCGCCAGGCACAAGTAATCCAGGCCCACGTTGTTCAGGAAGGACACGCGATCGCTGATTTCCTTCACGATCTTTTCGGCCACCGCCTGCTTCTGGCCGGAAAACTGCAGGCCGGCAAAAAACGCGGCCGCTTCTTTCAGCGCCAGCTGGTTCACTTCGTGCAGGGTCTTGCGGCCGATAAATACGTGCCGCGCTTCCAGGCGCAGGCGCGAGCCTTTGCACGACGGGCAGCACTGGTTGTTCTGGTACTTGGCCAGCTCTTCGCGCACGGTGCCGGAGTCGGTTTCGCGATAGCGACGCTCCAGATTGGGGATGATGCCCTCGAAAGCGTGCGCGCGCTGGAACTTGGTGCCTCGCTCGGACACGTAGGTAAATTCGATCTCATCCTTGCCCGAGCCGTGCAACACCACGTGCTGCACGCGCTGCGGCAGGTCTTCAAACGCCAGCTCCAGCGAAAAATCATAATGCGCGGCCAGTGCCTGCAGCATTTGGAAGTAGAACTGGTTGCGCTTGTCCCAGCCCTTGATGGCACCGGTAGCCAGCGTCAGCTCGGGGTGGGCCACCACGCGCTTGGGGTCGAAGAAGGTAATCTCGCCCAGGCCGTCGCACTTGGGGCAGGCACCCATCGGGTTGTTGAACGAGAACAGGCGTGGCTCCAGCTCGGGCAGGCTGTAGCTGCACACCGGGCAGGCAAACTTGGCCGAGAACCAGTGCTCTTGCCCGCTATCCATCTCTACTGCAATGGCACGGCCTTCGGCGTGGCGCAGCGCGGTCTCGAAGCTCTCCGCCAGGCGCTGCTTCATGTCGTCGCGCACTTTCAGGCGGTCGATCACCACCTCGACCGTGTGCTTCTTGTTCTTGTCCAGCTTGGGCACGGCATCCAGCTCGTACACCTCGCCATCTACCCGCACGCGCACAAAGCCCTGCGCGCGCAGGTCTTCAAACAGGTCCAGGTTTTCGCCCTTGCGGCCAACAATCACCGGCGCCAGGATCATCACCCGCGTTTCGGCCGGCAGCGCCAGCACGTGGTCCACCATCTGGCTTACCGTCTGGCTGGCCAGCGGCACATCGTGCTCGGGGCAATGCGGGTCGCCAACGCGGGCGTACAGCAGGCGCAGGTAATCGTGTATTTCGGTAACGGTGCCCACGGTGGAGCGCGGGTTGTGGCTGGTCGCTTTCTGCTCGATGGAAATCGCCGGGCTCAGGCCTTCGATCAGGTCCACATCGGGCTTTTCCATCAGCTGCAGAAACTGCCGCGCGTAAGCCGACAGGCTTTCCACATAGCGGCGCTGGCCCTCGGCGTACAGCGTGTCAAACGCCAGCGAGCTCTTGCCGGAGCCGGACAAGCCGGTTATCACCACCAGCTGGTGGCGTGGCAGATCCAGGTTTACGTTTTTGAGGTTGTGCGTGCGTGCACCGCGTATGCGGATGGAGTCCATGCCTGTCTCACCGTGAATCGGGGAACCTGCTACTATACCGGACTTATTGCAGCAGGCTCCAGCAGCCTGAGCAGGCCACATAGCCAGCAGGGTTTACACACCGTCACAGCACGGCAGGAAAACCCCGCTACACTGGCCACCGGCAGCCCTGCCACGACGGCAGCTGCCCGTTTGCCACCTCTCTATACGCATACACATGACTGCATTAGAACTGCGCGCCAGCCTGGGTTTGGCCGGTGTTTACGCCCTGCGCATGCTGGGCATGTTTTTGATTCTGCCCGTATTCGCCCTGTACGCCACCACGCTGAAAGGCGCCGATAATCATGCGCTGATCGGCATTGCGCTGGGTAGCTATGGCCTGGTACAAGCCATGCTGCAGCTGCCACTGGGCATGCTGTCGGACAAGGTTGGCCGCAAAAAAGTGATCTACGCCGGCTTGCTGCTGTTTGCCGCCGGCAGCTTTATTGCCGCCCAGGCCGACGACATCTACTGGCTGATGCTGGGCCGCGTGATCCAGGGCGCGGGTGCCATCTCGGCCGCCATTACCGCCCTGCTGGCCGACCTTACCCGCGAAGAAAACCGTACCCGCGCCATGGCCATGATAGGCATGAGCATCGGCACCACCTTTGCCGTCAGCCTGGTACTGGGCCCGCTGCTGGCCAAGCACATCGGCGTGGACGGCATCTTTACCCTTACCGGCGTACTCTCGCTGATGGCACTGGTAGGCGTATGGAAGATCATCCCCGACCCTGCCGTATCGCGCTTTCACTCCGATACCGGCACCAATACCGCGCGCCTGCCCGCCGTACTGCGCCACCCGGAGCTGCTACGGCTGAACTACGGCATCTTTGCCCTGCACGCCGCGCAGATGGCGATGTTTGTCACCATCCCCTTCGCGCTCACCAGCACCGGCGGCCTGGATAAGTCCGAACACTGGCAGGTGTACCTGCCGGTAGTGGTAGCCGGCTTCTTTTTGATGGTGCCGGCCATTATCTACGGCGAGAAAAAGGCCAAGCTCAAGCAGGTGTTCGTGGCCGCCGTGGCGCTGATGACCGCCGCCCAGCTGGGCATGGCGCTGGCGCTGTCCAGCTTCTGGCTGATCGTCACCTGGCTGGCGCTGTATTTCATTGCTTTCAATATTCTGGAAGCGACACTGCCGTCGCTGATCTCGAAAATCGCCCCAGCCGACGCGAAGGGCACCGCCATCGGCGTGTATAATACGGCGCAATCGCTAGGCCTGTTTCTGGGCGCCGCGCTGGGCGGCTGGCTGTACAGCCACCACGGTGCCGCTGGCGTATTCGGCTTTACCAGCCTGCTGATGGGTAGCTGGCTATGGTTGTCGTTTACCATGACGCCACCCAAGGCAGTAAAAACGCAGATGTTCCACATTGGTGACACCTGGCAGGGCGATGTGGCCACCCTATCGCGCCAGCTGCTGGCGGTACAAGGCGTCAGCGAAGTGGTCATCATGCTGGACGAGCGGGTAGCTTTCCTGAAAGTAGCCCAGCAAGGCTGGGACGAAGCCAGCGCCCGCGCCCTGATTGCCAGCACTTACCCGGCCCAGGCCTGAAAACATACGCAGGGCTGACGCAGCCCTGCAGGGTGGTACACGCTATCGCCCCACACATTGAACAGATTTTTCGGAGGATTCCATGAACAGCATTACTTTTGACGGCCGCCTGGCCGCAGACGCAGAGCTGCGTTACACCCCCAGCGGCGAATCGGTGCTGAGCTTCCGCGTGGCCAGCGACATCGGTTTTGGCGAGCGCAAAACCACCAACTGGTTTAGCTGCCAGGTATGGGGCAAACGTGGCGAATCGCTGAAGAACTACCTGAACAAAGGCCAGCAAGTCACCGTATACGGCCAGCTGACCCTGCGCGAATGGCAAGACAAGGAAGGCATCAAGCGCCTGTCGCCAGACGTACGCGTGAGCGAGATCAGCCTGCAAGGCGGCCGCCGCGATGATATGCCGCCAATGGACGACGGCTACAGCGCCACCCCGCCAGCCCGCCAGGAAGCACCGTCTGCCCCGCCAGCCGCCCCGCGCCGCCAGGAACCCAAGCCTGCCGCCCGCATGGACGACATGGACGACGATATTCCGTTCTAAAATACACCTGCGGCATCAAGTGTAACGTTTCACCCTGGAGCCCTGCAGCAGCAGGGCTCTTTTCATTTTGGCAGGCCCTTTACAAATTACTTTTGATCGCAGGTACACACATCGTTGATTCGAGTGGTTCAGGCTATTTCTGCTGCCAGCTCGCAAAGCAGGCCGGCCTTGTCCACACGTTGTGAAAACAGGGTACACACAGACCCAAAGAAAATTGCCGGTCAGTATCAACTGGCCGGCATGACATCCGCGAAGCGCTTTTTGTCTTGGCGCTGGCCTTGGCTAGGCCAGTGCCGCCAGCAGCTTGGCGTGAATGCCGCCAAAACCGCCGTTGCTCATCACCAGTATCTGGTCGCCCTCTGCGGCTTTGGCCACGATGGCAGCGACCAGTGCGTCGATATCGTCAAAGCAGTGCGCCTTGTCACCCAGTGGCGCCAGCGCCTCGTCCACGCGCCAGCCCAGGTTGGCCGCACCGTAGCAGAACACCACGTCGGCATCCTGCAGCGAGCCCGGTAGCGCGGCCTTCATGGTGCCCAGCTTCATGGTGTTGGAACGCGGCTCCAGCACCGCCAGGATGCGCGTATTGCGGCCAACCTTGTGGCGCAGGCCGGCTACCGTGGTGGTGATGGCGGTGGGGTGATGGGCAAAGTCGTCGTATACGGTAATGCCGCGCACCGTGCCTTTTACTTCCATGCGGCGCTTCACACTCTGAAAGCGCGACAGCGCGTCGATGGCCACCGCCGGCGTCACGCCCACATGGCGCGCGGCGGCAATGGCGGCCACCGCATTGAGGCGGTTGTGCTCGCCCGGTACATCCCACACCACGCGGCCTTGCAGCTGGCCATCCAGCAGCACATCAAAGCTGCCGTCGGCGTCCGCCGCGCCGGCTTGCCAGCCGCTGTCGGTACCGAAGGTTTCTACCGGCGTCCAGCAGCCACGCTCCAGCACGCGCTGCAGGCTGGCTTCGCGGCCGTTGGCCACCACCAGGCCTTCACCCGGCACGGTGCGCACCAGGTGGTGGAACTGGGTTTCGATGGCGGCCAGATCGGCAAAAATATCGGCGTGGTCGTATTCCAGGTTGTTCAGCACCGCGGTACGCGGGCGGTAGTGTACGAATTTGCTGCGTTTGTCGAAGAAGGCGGTGTCGTACTCGTCCGCCTCGATCACGAAAAACGGGCTCTGGCTGGCAGCATCTTGTGCCGGGGTACCCGGCAGGCGCGCAGAAATGCCGAAGTTTTGCGGGATGCCGCCAATCAAAAAGCCCGGCGCCAGGCCGGCGTCCTGCAGGATCCACGCCAGCATCGAGCTGGTGGTGGTCTTGCCGTGGGTACCGGCTACCGCCAGCACCCATTTGTCGTGCAGCACGTTCTCGGCCAGCCATTGCGGGCCCGAGATATACGGCAGGCCACGGTTGAGGATGGCCTCCATCAGCGGCTTGCCGCGCGTCACCACATTGCCCACCACAAACACGTCGGCGCCGATATCGGCCTGCTCGGCGCCAAAGCCTTGCAGCAGCTCGATGCCCATGGCCTCCAGCTGGGTGCTCATCGGCGGGTAGACGTTGGCGTCGCAGCCGGTCACCTTGTGGCCGGCGGCTTTGGCGATGGCGGCGATACCACCCATGAAGGTGCCGCAAATACCGAGAATGTGGATATGCATGATGTGCTGCAGACAGAAAGCGGGAAAGGCAGAAGCATACCGCAAAGCCGCCGTGGCTTGGTGGCCACGGCGGCATTTACGCGCTGGATCAGAAGAACAGCCAGGTTTGCAGCACGAATAGCGGCAGCAGGAACACGATGGACCACAGCATGTAGCCAAAGAAGCTCGGCATCTTGATGCCGCGCTGCTCGGCGATGGCCTTCACCATGAAGTTCGGCGCATTACCGATATAGGTGTTGGCGCCCATGAATACTGCACCCATCGAAATGGCCAGCAAGGTCTGCGACAGCGGGCCCATCAGCGTGGCCGCGTCGCCCGAGGCCAGGTTGAAGAACACCAGATAGGTCGGCGCATTATCCAGGAAGCTGGACAGGATGCCGGTCATCCAGAAATACATGGCATTCAGCGGGGCGCCATCCGGGCCAGTGACCACGCCTACCAGCGGCGCCAGCGCACCGGCCTGGCCAGCCTGCAGCACGGCGATCACCGGGCCGATGGTGATGAAGATACCGGCAAACAGCTTGGCCACTTCCAGAATCGGGTCCCAGTTGAACTCGTTGCCGGCGCGTACCTGGTGCGGGGTGATCTTCAGCGAGATGGCGGCAATCAGCAGCAGCAGGCCGTCGCGCACCAGGTTTTGCAGCGCTACCGGGGTACCCAGTACGTCAAAGCTGATGCCGGGCTTCCAGAAGCCCGACAACAATACCGCAACAATAATCGCCAGCAGCAGCGGGATATTGCGCAGGCCGTACAGCTTGATCGGCGCGTCCGGCGTCTTGTCGCGCGGCAGCACGCCTTCTTTGCGGAAGTAGTAACTATCCACAGCGTAGAACACCGCCAGCAGCACCAGCACCGACAGCAGCACAGGCAGCGCCATGGCCGACACGGTCCAGAAGAAGTCCACGCCTTTCAGGAAGCCCAGGAACAGCGGCGGGTCGCCCAGCGGGGTGAGGCCACCACCGATATTGGCTACCAGGAAGATGAAGAACACCACCACGTGCACATTGTGCTGGCGGTTATCGTTGGCCTTGATCAGCGGGCGGATCAGCAGCATGGCGGCACCGGTGGTGCCCATCAGCGACGCCAGCACCGTGCCCAGCGCCAGCAGGCCGGTATTCAGCGCCGGCGAGCCGTGCAGATTGCCCCACACCAGAATGCCGCCGGACACCGTGTACAGCGCAAACAGCAACACCACGAACGGTATGAACTCGGCCATCAGCGCATGCACCACCAGCCCGGCGCTGGTGCCAAGCCCGAAGGTAGCCGTAAACGGCAGCAGGAACAGCAATGTCCAGCCGGCGGTAATCTTGCCGAAATGGTGGTGCCAGAAACCGGGGGCGAAAATGGGAAACAAGGCAATCGACAGCAGGATGCCGGCAAACGGCAGGCCCCACGCCAGCGATAGCGTGGCACCATCCAGGCTGGCGGCCTGGGCCAGGCCGGGTAGCAGGCTCAGCAGCAATGCAGAGGTAAAACGGGTCATCAGGGCTCCTTGTGCTGGCGGCGTCACAACCGCTCTTTTTTGTAACAGAATGTTCTGTGACCGCAGTTTAAACGATAAATTCCTGAATCTGTTTGCTGCAAAAGCAAAATACTGCCCACGGGTGACCCGTGTCAGGCGCAAAAAAGCCCTTCAGCATAGCAGAAGGGCTGTAGACGGCAGCGGCAAACTCGCCGCAACCGGAAGGCTGGTGCTTAGCGGGTGCCTTTCTGGATGAACTCGATCTTGTAACCGTCCGGATCTTCCACGAAGGCAATCACGGTGGTGCCGTGCTTCATCGGGCCGGCTTCGCGTACCACCTTGCCGCCCTTGGCGCGCACGGCGTCACAGGCGGCGTAGGCGTCGGCGACTTCCACCGCCAGGTGGCCGAAAGCGTTGCCCTGCTCGTAGCTGTCGGTGTCCCAGTTATGGGTCAGCTCGATCACGCTGTTACTGTCTTCGTCGCCGTAGCCGACAAAGGCCAGCGTGAAGCGGCCTTCCGGGTAGTCGTGACGGCGCAGCAGGGTCATGCCCAGTACTTCGGTGTAAAAGGCGATGGAACGGTCGAGCTGGCCGACACGGATCATGGTATGCAGCAGGCGCATGGTGTTCTCCGGCAATAAGGTTGGCCGCAGCGCGGCAAGAGCAGGCAGATGGGGACGGGCAGGCAAAGTTAAAGGCAGGTGGCCAGAACAGGCTGTTCAACCATAGCGGAACAGGCTGTTGCCATGGGTTTTCAGCCATTGCCGCGCCGGCTGCCAGCCCGGGTACAGGCGCTCCACTTCGGCCCAGAACGCCGGGGAATGGTTCATGTGGCGCAGGTGCGCCAGCTCGTGGGCAATGACGTAATCCAGCACCGTCGGCGGTGCCTGCACCAGGCGCCAGTTCAGCCGGATGATGCCCTGGCTGGTACAACTGCCCCAGCGCGAACGCGCCGACGACAGCGCCCAACCGGACAGCGGCCGCGCCGCGCGTTGCTCCCAGGCTTCCAGCCGCGCACAGAAGCGCTGGCGCGCCTCTTTTTGCAGCCAGGCCACGACAGCGGCGGCCAACCTGGCCGGTTGCTGCAGGCCGGGGCCGGCCAGCCGCAGCAGCTCACCGTCGATGCAGGCGCGGTGCCGGCTGGCGTCTTCCACCGCCAGGCGCAGCGTCTGCCCGGCCAGCATCACCTGGCCACGGCTTTGCTCACGCTGCGCGTCTTCCTGCCGTTGCCGCGCCAGGTGGCCGGCAATCCAGTCGCGCTTTTGCGCCAGGATGTCCTGCAGTGCGGCCAACGATAGCCCCGGCGGCGCGATCATCTCTACCACGCCGTCGCGGATGCGCAGCGCCACGCTCTGGCGGGGGCGGCGCGTCAGCTGCACCGCCACCACGCCGTCAGGCAGCGCGAGGCTGAGCGGCGCGGGCTTTGCGCTCATCGGGGTGGGCAAACGGGCCAACGCCGCCGATCTCGCGCTGACGCGCTTCGATCCACGCCTGGGCGGCCTTCATCATGGCTTCTGGGCCGGCGTAGTCGGCCGGGAACAGCGCCGGGCCGATCACCACGGTGATCTCGCCCGGGTGCTTGAGAAAGGCGTTGCGCGGCCAGAACTCGCCGGCGTTGTGCGCCACTGGCACCATGGGCATATCGAACTGCACCGCCATGCGTGCGGCACCCAGCTTGTACTTGCCGGCCAGGCCGGGGCGGATACGCGTGCCTTCCGGAAACACGCTGATCCAGAAACCATGCTGTTTGCGGTTAAGCCCCTGCTCCAGCAGGCGGCGGTTGGCGTTGGCACGGTCGGAACGGTTGATGGTGATGGGGTTGGTCAGCGCCAGACCCCAGCCGAAAAACGGAATCAGCAGCAGCTCGCGCTTGGCCACGAACACCTGCGACGGGAAGATCTGCTGCAAGGACAGCGTTTCCCAACCGGATTGGTGCTTGGCGCAGATGATGGCCGGCTGGTTCAGGATGTTCTCCTCGCCAATCACGCGGTAGCGCAGGCCTACCACGTGCCACAGCAGCCAGGTCAGCACCCTTGCCCAGCCCTCGCCCACCAGGTGGCGGCGGCGGCGCGGCAGCGGTGCACACAGAAACAGTACAGCGCAGAACAGCGGGGTGAGGATGGCCACCAGCAGCCAGTAAATCAGGTTACGAATCAGCAGCATGGCACTCAGTTGTCCAGATTGATCAGGTAGTCTGCCGCATCGAACAGGTCGTCAAATACCTGCGTGCCTTGCGGCAGGCCGCCTTTTTCCAGCGTGCGCAGGCCTTTGCCGGTACGCACCAGCAAGGGCTTGCCGCCCACCTCGGCCACGGCTTGCAGGTCGCGCAGGCTATCGCCTATCAGCGGCAGGCCGTCGCCGCGCACATTGAAGCGCTCCATCACCTCGTGCACCATGCCGGGCTTGGGCTTGCGGCAATCGCACTGGTCGTCTGCCGTATGCGGGCAAAAGATCACAGCATCAATGCGGCCGCCGGCCTGGTTCACTAGGCGGTGCATTTTTTCATGCATGGCGTTCAGCGCGTGCATGTCGAACAGGCCACGGCCGATGCCGCTCTGGTTGGTGGCCACCACCACGCGCCAGCCGGCTTGCGTGAGGTTGGCAATGGCTTCCAGGCTGCGCGGTAGCGGCTGCCATTCCATGGTGTTCTTGACGAAGTCGTCGCGATCCTGGTTGATCACGCCGTCGCGGTCGAGGATGACGAGTTTCATGGTGTCCTTTTAGGCCACGTAAAAAATGCTGGTTCGCCACGAAAGCACACAGAAAACACGGAAGGCAGCGCACCGTCTTCTGTGTCTTTCGTGTGTGTCCGTGGCGAAAACGGTCTTACTCCGCCAGCAGCGAGATATCCGCTACGCGGTTGAACAGCGCGGCCAGGCTGGCCAGCAGCGCAATGCGGTTGCCACGCACGGCCAGGTCGTCGGCCATCACCATCACGCCGTCAAAAAACGCATCGACCGGTGCCCGCAGCGAGGCCAACTGGGTTAGCGCACCGGCAAAGTCGTGGGCGGCGAACTTCGCTTCCACGGCCGGGGCCAGCGCCTGGATGGCGTCGAACAGCGCGCGCTCGGCGTCTTCGGCAAACAGCGCCGGGTTCACCGTGCCGATGTCGCCTTCGGCTTTCTTCAGGATGTTTTTCACGCGCTTGTTGGCCGCAGCCAGGGTGGCGGCTTCCGGCAGCGCCTTGAACTGCGCCACGGCAGCCAGCACGGCGCCCACTTCGTTCAGCTGGGTTGGTGCCAGCGCCAGTACGGCGTCGATCTCGTCGGCCTTGTAGTCGTTGGCCAGGTAGTTCTTCAGGCGTTCCAGCGCAAAAGCGTATACCTCGTCCACCACGCTGGCAGACAGCAGGCCGGCCGGGAAGGCTGCTGCGGCGTCGGCGATCAGCGCTTTCAGGTCCAGCGGCTGTTCCAGCACCATGCGCAGCACGCCCAGCGCGGCACGGCGCAGCGCGAACGGGTCTTTGTCGCCGGTAGGAATCAGGCCGATGCCCCAGATACCGACGATGGTTTCCAGCTTGTCGGCCAGCGCTACGGCGGTGGCAATGGCGCCTTGCGGCAGGCTGTCGCCGGCAAAACGCGGGTGGTAGTGGCCTTCGATGGCGTCGGCCACGGCGGCATCTTCACCGTCCAGGCGCGCGTAGTAGCGGCCCATGATGCCTTGCAGCTCGGGGAACTCGCCCACCATGTCGGACACCAGGTCGGCCTTGGCCAGGTAGGCTGCGCGGGCAGCCAGGGCGCTATCGGCACCCAGCTTGCCAGCGATGGCGGCAGCGATGGTCTGCAGGCGCTCGACGCGTTCCAGCTGGCTGCCGATCTTGTTGTGGTACACCACATTGGCCAGGCGCGGCAGGCGGCTGTCCAGGCGTTGTTTCTGGTCTTGCTCGTAGAAGAACTTGGCGTCGGACAGGCGGGCACGCAGCACGCGCTCGTTACCGCCGATGATGTAACGCGGGTCTTCTGTCTGCAGGTTGGACACCAGCAGGAAGCGGTTCATCAGCTTGCCGTCCGCGTCCAGCAGCGGGAAGTACTTCTGGTTCTGCTGCATGGTCAGGATCAGGCATTCCTGCGGCACATTCAGGAACTCGGCTTCGAAGCCGGCTTCCAGCACCACCGGCCATTCCACCAGGCCGGTCACTTCGTCGAACAGTGCATCCGGCGCGGCGATGGTGGCGTTCAGGCGGGCGGCGGCTTCGGCCAGCTTGTGGCGGATCAGCTCGCGGCGGGCGGTGAAGCTGGCAATGACTTTGCCTTCTTCGGCCAGGGTGCGGGCGTAGGCGTCGGCGTTGGCCACGGTGACGTCACCGGCGGACAGGAAGCGGTGGCCACGGGTGAGGTTGCGGCTTTGCAGGCCCAGCACCTCGCCGGCAATCACTTGCTCGCCGTGCAGCATCATCAGGCCGTGTACCGGGCGCACGAATTGCAGGTCCAGGTCGGCCCAGCGCATCAGCTTGGGTGCCGGCAGCTTTTTCAGCGCGGTGGCCACAATGCCGGACAGCACGGCAGACAGCGCCTCGCCGGCTTTGGTGGATTCGTAGGCGTATACGTCCTGCTTGCCGTCGTGCACGGTGGTCAGCGCGGCCACATCCACACCGCAGGAGCGGGCAAAACCGGCCAGTGCCGGCGACGGCTGGCCGTCTTTCATGCCGGCGGACACGGCCGGGCCGCGACGCACGATGTGCTGGTCGGGCTGGATGGCGGCTACGGCCGGAATCTGCACCGCCAGGCGGCGCGGGCTGGCGTATACGTTGGCCGCAGCATCGGCTGGGGCAAACTGCAGCTTTTTCAGCTCGTCGGTAATGGTGTCGGCAAAGCTGTTAGCCAGCTTTTCCAGAGCTTTTGGCGGCAGCTCTTCGGTGAGCAGCTCGATCAGCAAGGTGGCTTGTTGGGTCATGGTCATTCAATCTTTTCGCTGGGGGCGTTAGGTGCCAGGCGGCAGACAATCTTCAGCATGGTTTCGGCTATCGAGCCCTGCTCTACCGGCACGAAGGTCCAGTTGAAGCGCTGCAGCTGGAACATCTGGGTGTAGACATGCTTGTTGCGCTTGGTCCAGTAACTGGTGTTCACAAAGGCGTATTGCATGTTCTGGCAATCGGCACGGCCTTCGAGGCGGCGTACCTGATAGCTGATACCCAGGCTGTCTTCCTGCTTTTTCTCGGCGTAACGCTCCTGGTTGATGAAGCGGACAAGGCCTTCGTTCACATTGGCAATGCTGTCCAGGTCGATGGCCAGCTCCAGTGCGTCACCGCTCTGGTACACCTGGAAATTGCCTTCCTGCTGCGGTGCTTCCTGCTGGCTGGCCAAATACCAGGTCAGGCCGGCCAGCACCGCGATCAGGGTGAAAAAGGCGACCGCTGTCTTCATGGCTTAGTCTTTTCTGCACATCGGGAAGCCCAGGGCTTCGCGCGCGTCGTAATAAGCCTGGGCCACACCGCGGGACAGGTTGCGGATGCGGCCGATATAGGCGGCACGCTCGGTGACCGATATGGCACCGCGGGCATCCAGCAGGTTGAAGGTGTGGCCGGCTTTCAGGATGGTTTCGTAACCTGGCAGCGGCAGGCCGGCTTCCAGCAGGCGCTTGGCTTCGCTTTCGTAGTCGGCAAACTGTTTGAACAGCAACTCGACATTGCTTTCTTCGAACGCGTATTTCGATTGCTCGACCTCGTTCTGGAAGAACACGTCGCCGTAGGTCACCACGGTGCCGTCCGGCAGGCGCGTCCACACCAGCTCGTACACGTTCTCGATGTCTTGCAGGTACATGGCCAGGCGTTCCAGGCCGTAGGTGATTTCACCCAGTACCGGTTTGCAGTCCAGGCCGCCGACTTGCTGGAAGTAAGTGAACTGGGTCACTTCCATGCCGTTCAGCCAGACTTCCCAGCCCAGACCCCAGGCGCCCAGGGTGGGGTTTTCCCAGTCGTCTTCCACAAAGCGGATATCGTGGATGGCCGGGTCGATGCCCAGCTCGCGCAGCGAACCCAGGTACAGGTCCTGGATATCCGGCGGGGACGGTTTCAGCACCACCTGGAACTGGTGATGCTGGAACAGGCGGTTCGGGTTTTCGCCGTAGCGGCCGTCTTTGGGGCGGCGGCTAGGCTGCACGTAGGCAGCGTGCCACGGTTCCGGGCCCAGGGCGCGCAGGAAGGTGGCAGTGTGCGAGGTGCCTGCGCCCACTTCGGTATCGTACGGCTGCAACAAAGCGCAGCCCTGACGGTTCCAGTAGTGCTGCAGGGTGAGGATGATTTCCTGGAAAGTGAGCATGTGGCGGAATCTGAATGATTGAAAAACAAAGCCCGATTCTAACCGTATAGGGGAAGGCGGGGAAAGCATGGCGCGGCAGCTGGCTGGCCTCTGGCGTGGCCAAGGTGCTGCCAGCGGCCCATTTACCGCCGCTGCCGCCAGCTGGCGGCTAGGCCTGGCCGCATGATGGGGCTGCATAAAATGCCACAACGCAGCGCAGCGCCACACAAATTGCAGCGAATTAGTGGCAAACCGGCCACCATTTCACACAAAATCATAGAATAAGCACATGTTCTATATAAAAAGCTAGCAGATACCCCGCCAGTTGCCCGGCAGCCCCTATCCGGGGCACGCAGGCAATAGCGCAGGGGCATGCCGCACACGCAGGAACACAGGCTCACACCATGATCACACTGCCCGCTTACCACCCAGGCAGCCTGCTACACGATAGCGGCACCTCGCTGATCTACCGCAGCCGGCACCGGCAAAGCGGCCAACCCGTCATCATGAAGGTGTTGCGCCAGCCGCAACCACAAGCTGCCGACGTAGCGCGTTTCCAGGCCGAGTACGCCTGTCTGCAGCGTTTTGCCCACGCCGGTATCGTGCAGCCGCTGGCGTTGCTGCAGCACCAGCAACACTGGGTCATGGTGCTGGAAGATTGCGGCGGGGTGGCGCTGAGCCAGCTACTGGCACAGGCCGGCCAGGCACTGCCGCCCGGCCTGGTGCTAGAAATGAGCCTGCAGCTATGCGATGCCCTGGACTGCGTCCATCAGGCACAGCTGGTGCACCGCGACATCAACCCGGCCAATATGGTGTGGAACGCCGACACGCACCAGCTACAGCTGATCGACTTCGGCCTGGCCCAGCCGCCCAGCTACGAGCCGCCCACCGGGCAGCGCTACGAGGGCACACTGGCTTACAGCTCGCCCGAACACACCGGCCGTACCAGCCATACGCTGGGCTACCGTGCCGACTACTATTCGCTGGGTGTTACCCTGTACCAGTTGCTCAGTGGCCAGCTGCCATTCGATAGCCAGGACGCGATGGAGCTGGTGCATAGCCACCTGGCACGCCCGCCGGACTTCCAGCTGCCGGCCTTTGCCAGCCTGCCGCCGCAGCTGGTAGCCGTGGTGCAGCGGCTACTGGAAAAACACCCGGACCGCCGTTACCAGACCATCGCCCTGCTCAAAAATGACCTGCAGCTATGCCGCCAGCTGCTGGCCGATACCCAGCCACTCTGCGGCCTGGCCAGCTGGGGCAGCCAGCGCGGCCAACTGCTGCTACCGAATAGCCTGTACGGGCGTGAGCCACAACTTGCCCAGCTACTGCAAGCGTTTACCCGCTGCCGTGGCCCGCATAACGAGCTGGTTTTACTGGGTGGCTTCGCCGGCGTGGGCAAATCGGCACTCGCAGAAGCCCTGCGCCAGCCCGCCAACGAGCAAGGCAGCTTTTTCGTGGCGGGCAAATGCGAGCAGTACAAGCGCAATACGCCTTATGCGGCCATTATCCAGGCGTTCCAAGACCTGCTGCGCCAGCTGCTCACCCTGCCGCAAAGCCAGCTGGCACAGTGGTCGCAGCTACTACGCCATGCCCTGGGCGAACAGGCCGACACCCTGTGCGCCCTGCTGCCGGAGCTGGCCTTGCTGCTGCCAGCCCAGCACGTCAGCCCGCCGCTGCCACCGCAAGAAGCGCAGCACCGGCTACACCGCTTACTGCTCACCCTGGCCACCACCTTCGCCAGCCCCTACCACCCGCTGGTGATCTTTCTGGACGACCTGCAATGGGCTGACCCTGCCACCCTGGGCCTGATCGAACAGCTGCTGGCCAGCCCGCAAGCCCGCCACATCCTGCTGCTGGGTGCTTATCGCGACAACGAAACCGGCGCCGACCACCCGCTGGTACACCTGCAATCGGCGCTGCTACAGCACGGTGTTGCCATACAAACGCTGACAGTGGCCCCGCTGGGGCAGGCGCAGATCAGCCAATGGCTGGCCGATACGCTGCAATGCCCGGTAGACAGCATCAGCGCGCTAGCCACGCTATGCCAGCACAAAACCCGGGGTAACCCGTTTTTCCTGCGCCAGTTCCTGCGCAGCCTATACGACCGCGGCCTGCTGTTCTACCACCCGGCAGAAGCGCGCTGGTGCTGGCAGCAACAAGCCCTGGACAACACCGCCTTTACCGACAACGTTGTTGCCCTGATGGTAGACAAGCTACGCAGCCTGCCGGCCAATACCCAGGCACTGCTGCAACTGGCCGCCACACTGGGCAACCGTTTTACCCTAAGCCAGCTGGCCCGCATTGCGGCACTGCCGCTGGCCAGCGCACGCCTGCAGCTGAAACCCGCGCTGGCACACGAGCTGATACGCCCTGGCGGCCACGACAACACCGCCGGGCACGACGACTACCGCTTTGTGCACGACCGCATCCAGCAAGCCGCCTACGCGCTGTACGACGAGGCCGGCCAGCTGCAGCAACACCTCAAGGTTGGCCGCAGCCTGCTGGCACACAGCACCCAGCTGCAAGACGACCTGTACGCCATTCTGGAACAGCTGAACCCGGCCGTGGCTTTGCTGCACGACCCCGCCGAGCGCGAACAACTGGCCGTGCTGAACTACAAAGCCGGCAAGCTGGCACAAGGCGCAGCCGCCTACCCCGCCGCCCTGCACCACATGCAGCTGGCGCAGCAGCTGCTGCCGGCACACGCCGCCAGCGACGACTTGCGCCACATCCTGCTGGGCCTGTGCGACGCGGCCAGCCACTGCGGCCAGTTTGCCCTGGCTGACAGCCTCTACCCGCAACTGCAAGCCCACAGCCCCTGCGTCACCACGCAAATCGAAGGCTATCTGGTACAGATGCACCAGTACCTGCTGCAAGGCCGCTTTGACGAGGCACTACAGCTGCAGCGCCAGGGCCTGGCCATGCTGGGCATCAGCCTGCCCGCCACACTGGCCGAGCAGCAAGCCCAGCTGCAGGCACTGGAAAGCGAGCTGGGTACCGCGCACGGCCTGCCCGACAGTACCGTCCTGCACCGCCTGGGCCAGATGACAGACCACACGGCGCAAGCCGCCATGGCACTGCTGTTTGGCGTGAGCCACGCGGCCTACCTGTCTGGCCAGCTCACCCTCGACGCCCTCGCCGTCCTGCACATGACGCGGCTATCGCTCACGCACGGCCATAGCGAGCTTTCCCCCTACGCCTACGCCCTGTACGGCTTTACCCTGGGCCAGCTGCACCAGCAATACCAGGCGGCCGAGCAATGGGGCCAGCTCGCCCTGGACCTGTCCAACAAACAGCATCAGCTTGCCATTCGCGGCAATACCCACTTTCTGTACGCCAGCAAGCTGGGGCACTGGCAGCACCCGCTACGCAGCCTGAGCGGCTACTACCAGGAAGCCCTGCACTGGAGCCAGGAAAGCGGCGATCTGCTGAACGAAGGCTATATCCTGGCCGTGCGCGGCACCGACCGCATCATGCAGGGCTTGTACCTGCCCGAACTGCTGGAGCTGGGCGAGCAAGACCTGCAGCGCTTGCAAAGCCATACCCGGCAAGACATGTACGACTGCACCCGCGTCGGTAGCGTGCAGCCGCTGTGCTGCCTGATGGGGCTGAGCTACCAGCCACACAGCTTCGACGACGAAACTTTCAGCGAACACGACTTCCTGCAGCACTACCAGCACAGCCCGCTGCACCTGGCCTACTACCATCACAGCAAGCTGTTTACCGGCTACCTGCTACGCAGCCCCGACACCATCGCGCTGACCGCGCAGCTGCCCCACATTGCGGCCAACGTTGCCGGCCAGTTCAAAGTGGCAGAAGCCACCTTCTACTGCGGCCTGATCCTGGCCCGCGCCCTGCGCGAACAGCCAGGCCACCCGCAGCAGGACAGCTGGCAAACCACCCTGGCCGGCTGCCTGGCCAGCTACGCCGGCTGGGCCAGCCTGTGCGCCGACAACTTCGCCGCGCGCCATAGCCTGCTGCTGGCAGAACAGGCCAGGCTGGACGGGCAGCATATCGCGGCACAGCAGCACTACCAGCAAGCCATCGAGCAAGCCACCCAGCACGGCTTTGCCCACATCGCCGCCATCGCGCGCGAAAGCTATGGCGACTACTGGCTGGCCTGTGGCCAGCCAGCCATTGCCCAGCTATTTTTGCAGCAAGCCTGGCAGGGTTACCAGGCCTGGGGCGCCAGCGGCAAGGCCAGCCAGCTGCAACAGCTTTACCAGGCGCATGGCCTGCAGCTGGCCAACCAGCCAGCCCCGGCCAGCGCGCCCCACACCGTTAGCCATAGCAGCCACGCCAGCCACGACCACACCAGCTCGCTGGACCTGGCCTCCATTCTGAAAGCAACGCGTGCCTTGTCTGGCGAGCTCAGCCTGGAGCGGGTACTGGCGCGGCTGCTGGACATCGTGCGCGAGAACACCGGGGCGCAGACTGCCCGCCTGCTGCTGCACTACCAGAACCACTGGTTGCTGGAAAGCGGCGACGGCCAGCGCGGCAAGCCCGAGCCGGTATTGCTGGACGCACGCCAGCACCCGCAGCTGCCGCTGTCGCTGCTGCGCTATGTCATCCGCACTGGCGAAGCGCTGGTAGAAGGCAATCTGGCCGCCTCGCCACGCTTTCATGCCGACCCCTATGTCGAGCAACACCAGCCAGGCTCGGTGCTGTGCCTGCCCATCCTGCGCAAGCAGCAGGTTATCGGCGTGCTGTACCTGGAAAACCGCCTGATCCACCATGCGTTCAGCCACGACCGGCTCACCTTCCTGCGCATGCTCACGCTGCAGGCGCTGGTGTCCATCGACAATGCGCGGCTGTACGACAACCTGGAGCGCCAGGTCCAGGAGCGCACCGCCCGGCTGAACCAGATACGGCTGGAGCAGCAAGCCATTCTGGACAACGCGCTGGTGGGCATCGCCTTTGTGCGCGACCGCGTCTTCCAGCAGTGCAACCAGGGCTTCGAACAAATCCTGGGCTACCCCCGCGGCGCGCTGGACAAGCAGCCCACCCAGCTGGCCTACCTCAGCGAAAGCGACTACCAGCTCACCGGCCACCTGACGCGCAGCAGCTATCTGGAAACCGACATGGCGCTGCGGCGCCAGGATGGCAGCCCGGTGTGGTGCGCCATCAGCGCCAAGCTGGTGAACCCGGCCGAGCCGGACGCCGGCATGGTGGTGGTGATCATGGATATCAGCGCGCGCAAAGCGGCAGAGCAGGCCATGGCCGAGTCGCGCCAGCGCGCCGAAGACGCCACGCGCACCAAGTCGCTGTTCCTGGCCAATATGAGCCACGAGATCCGCACCCCGATGAACGCCATTCTGGGCATGGCCCGCCTGGCGCTGCAGCGCGACCCGGACCTGCAAGTAGGCCACTACCTGCACAAGATTCTGGCCAGCGGCGAGGGGCTGCTGCAGATACTCAACGACATCCTGGACTTCTCCAAGATCGAAGCCGGCAAGCTCACGCTGGAAAGCGTGCCCTTCTCGCTGGACAACATTCTGGAACGCGTGGCCGACGTGATGGTGCTGCGTATCCAGGGCAAGCCCATCGAGCCCGTCTACCAGATTGCGGCCAACGTACCCGGCAGGCTGATAGGCGACCCGCTGCGGCTGGAACAAATCCTGTGCAACCTGGCCAGCAATGCTGCCAAATTTACCGAGCGCGGCCAGATCACCCTGGCGGTAAGCGTGGCCGAGCAAGACGCCCACAGCGTCACCCTGGGCTTTACCATGCAAGACAGCGGTATCGGCATAGAACCCGCCCTGCGCGAGCAGCTGTTCCACTCGTTTACCCAGGCCGATGGCTCGGTAACCCGTCGCTACGGTGGTACCGGGCTGGGCCTGGCCATTTGCAAACAGCTTGCCAGCCTGATGCAAGGCGAGCTCCAGGTAGACAGCCAGCCTGGCCGCGGCAGCAGCTTTACCCTGCGCATCACCCTGCCATGGCAAACCGATGCCGCCCCCGATAGCCCGCTGCCCAACCGCCATGTACTGGTGGTGGACGACCACCCGCAAGCACGCAGCGCCCTCGGCAATATGCTGTTCAACCTGGGCATGCAGGTCAGCGAAGCCGGCGACGGCATGGCCGCACTGGCCAAGCTGCATCAAGCCAGCGAACAAGGCCAGCCCATAGACCTGGTGCTGCTGGATAGCCAGATGCCTGGCTGGAGCGGTAGCGACACCCTGCAGCGCCTGCGCGATGCCCGCCTGGCGTGCGAACCGGCAGTGGTGATGCTGATCCAGCCCTACGGCGACAACGAAGACGAACTGCCCACGGGCCTGCAAGGCATGCTGGCCAAGCCGCCGCGCCCCGCCAGCGTACTTACCCTGCTGCAAAGCCTGGCAGGCCACGCCCTGCCCGCCCCGCCGGATGAAAAACAGCGCATGGCCATCCAGCTGGCCAGCCTGTCCGGCGTAGCCGGCTGCCGTGTTCTGCTGGTAGACGACAATGCCATCAATCGCGAAGTGGTACTGGGCATGCTGGAAGACAGCGGGCTGCTGATCGACATCGCCGAAAACGGCGTGGATGCCGTGGACGCGGTCAATATCGGCCACTACGACCTGGTGCTGATGGATATCCAGATGCCCATGCTGGACGGCTTTGCCGCTACCCGGCAAATACGCGCCAACCCGGCGCACGCCAGCCTGCCCATCGTGGCGCTCAGCGCGCACGCCATGGTCAGCGACCATCAGGCCAGCCTGGCCGCCGGCATGAACGACCACCTGGACAAACCCATTGTCCCCGACGCCCTGATTGCCACCCTGCTGCGCTGGCTACCCGCCCAACAGCCGCGCCGCCCGCTGCAGCCCACGCAGCGCCAGGGCAGCCACAACCTGGCGCAACGCCTGCAGTATCACTTTGTCAGCAGCTACCGGCAGCTGCCCGCCAAGCTGCAGCTACTACGGGAAGCCGGGGACTGGGCCGCCATCGAATACCACACCCACAGCCTGAAAGCGGCCGCCGCCTATGTGGACGCGCCGCGCCTGGCCCGGCTGGCGTCGGATATCGACAGTGCCCTGCGCGACCACCAGCGCCTGGCGGCCGAAGCCCTGCTACCCGAGCTGCAAGACGAGCTGGATAAAATCCTCTATCAGCTGCAGGCTGCCCGCAGCACACAGGCCCGCAGCACCGCACCACCGCAGACACCACTGGAACAAATGCGGCTTTTGCAACATTTGCAAGATAAACTCAAGCATGCCGACTCGCGTGCCGATGAAGCACTAGCCGCACTGTTTGATGCCATGCCTATCGATTGTCATGAGCATTTGATTAATATCGGTAAATTACTGGACCAGATAGAATATGATCAGGCCTATCGACAGCTGCAAACACTGATCAAGACACTGGACTTGCCCATCGGAAGTACCACATGAAACAACAACAAAAAATCCTGATCGTGGACGATGTGATCATCAATCTGCACTTGCTGGATGGCCTGCTGAAAACCGATTACACCGTACTGATGGCCAAGAACGGCCAGCAAGCCTTGCAGCTGGCGCGCGAGCACCAACCCGACCTGGTCTTGCTCGACGTGGTCATGCCCGAGATGGACGGCTTTGCCGTGCTGCAAGCCCTGCGCCACGACGCGCGCACCAAGAATATTCCCGTGATTTTCATTACCGGCCAGGACCGGCCGGAAGACGAAGCGCAAGGCCTGCTGCGCGGCGCGGTGGACTACATCACCAAGCCGCTGAACGAAGTCATCGTCAAGGCGCGCGTGGCCACCCACCTGAAGCTGGAGCGACAGCGCCGCATGCTGGAAAGCCTGGCCAATATCGACGGCCTGACCGAGCTGCCCAACCGCCGCCAGCTGGACCAGGTCTACCACAGGGAATGGGAACGCGCCCGCCGCAACCAGCTACCGCTGTCGGTAGCCATCATCGACGTAGACTGCTTCAAACAGTACAACGACCACTGTGGCCATGCCATGGGCGACCGCGTGCTGCAGCAGCTGGCGCAAACCATTGCGGCCAACCTGGGCCGCCCCGGTGACCTGGCCGCCCGCTATGGCGGCGAAGAATTTGTCTTGATCCTGCCCGCTACGCAGAGCCAGGGCGCGTGGCAACTGCTGGAAAGCATGCGCCGCACGGTAGAAAACATGGCCCTCCCGCACCCGGCTTCGCTGGTCAGCCAGGTCGTCACCATCAGCGCCGGCGTAGCCAGCCTGCAAAGCGCTACCGACACCCCGGCCGCACTGCTGCAGCTGGCCGACCAGCGCCTGTACCACGCCAAGCGCAGTGGCCGTAACTGCGTCATCGGCGAAGCCGGCATCAATAGCGAGCTGAGCGACGCGCTGTACAGCCTGGGCTAGCGCGCTGCCAAAACCCGGCTAGCAGCCAGCCTTACAGCACGCGATCGGTACGGCGGCGATACCAGCCGGTTACCGACAGGCGCTGCTGCCGCGCCGGCAGCACTTCGTGCCAGAAACGGTCGGACAGGAACAACACCAGCGTACCGGCCTCCGGTTCGATATCCAGGTACTCGCTGCAAGCGTCGTCCAGATACAGGCGGATCTGCCCGCCGGCCCCTTGCGGCCAACCTTCATTCAGATAAAACACGGTAGTCAGCGTGCGTGCGTCGTCATCCTGGAAACGGTCCAGGTGCTTTTTGTAGAACGCGCCGGCCGGGTACACGGCAAAGTGCGACTCCAGCTCGGCCAGGCCCAGATACAGGCCACGGTTCACCGCGTGCATGATGTCGTCCATGGCGGCGTTATACGCCTGCACCGCCGGCTCGGCCGCCACCTGGTCCAGCCACAGCACCGAGTCGCTGCGAATCTCGGCGCGGCGTGCCTGGCCGGTGGCACGGCCGGTAGCCGCCTCGTGAAACAAGCCCTGCTGCCATACCGACAGGCAGGTATCGCGCAGGTTTTGTACCAGGCTGGCGGGCAAGGCGTGCGGTATCACCACCCAGCCTTTATCGGCCAAGGCGTCCAGTACGGCATCCAGATCAAATTGCAAAACAGTCATGGCGACATCCGGCAAAAAACATCAAGGCGGGCTTTGTACCATGCGCGCCGCCTGCCGCCAATGCGCCAGATCAAGCGCACCGTACGCCTTTGCCGCCGGGCAGGTGCGGGCTAGCTAGTAGTTTTCTGCCACCTTGTCGTAAGCGCCCTGCAACCAGGCCAGCACCAGCGGGAAGTGGTCGTTGGCCGCATCGGGGTGGGTCAGCAAGCTGACATGGTTGTAATCGTGGCGGTAGCCGGTGTGCCGCGCCAGCAGGTGTACGCACGAGGCATGGGCGCCGCTTTCGGCACGAAAGCGCTGCACATCTCCAGGGTGGCCACGGCACGGGTCGTTCTGCGCGGCAAAATACAGCGCCGGCGGCAAGGCATGGCGCTGGGCGGCGCCGGCGTAATCGAAGCCGTCGTCGCTATCCACCCAGGGGCGTACCTTGGCCCACTGCTTGCTCTGCCAGTGGCTTTTGTCGGTTTCGTCGTCCGCTCCCAGGCCGATGCGCTGCGCCGGCAAATACCCCACGCTGCGGCACAGCAGCCGCGCCACGCCGTTCCACATCAGGTCCACTTCCAGCAGCTTGTTCAGGTTACGCGCGTGCACACTGCGCTTGCTGCCGAAATACACCAGGCTGGCCACCTGCGGAATCAACGCCGGCTGGTACAACAGCGCGCTGCTCATGTGTACCCCGCCCCAGGAGTGCGCCATCCAGTGCACCGCCTGGCCACCGCTGAGCTGGCGCACCGCCGCGTGCAGCGCGGGCAGGTCTTCGCGGATGATTTCGGTCTGGCCGTGGCGGGCGTGGCGGCTGATGCGCGGCGTGCTGCGCCCGCGCCCGCGCAGGTCGGCCACGTATACGTCGTAGCCGTGGCGCGCCAGGTAGTGCGCCAGCCCTTTACCGCTATCGGAATAAAAAATGCGCCCGTTGGCCATCACACCGTGCACCATCAGTACCGGCTGGCCATTGTGCTGCGGGTGGCGGATACGCTTTACGTACAGGGTATCGCTGGCGGTAACGGGCACGTACAAGTCTTCTTCGCGGTTTTTCATGTGGCCTCGGTGGCGGGGTGGCAATAATCAAACAAGCGCTTGAATCATCCGTATCCTGCCGACCCGCGTCAACCACTATGCCAATACCATGGCGTGTTTGCTGTGCTGGTTGCCACAGCGCAAACCCCGTAGACTGCCGCCTTTGCACCTTACCCGGCCCTGCCCCATGCCTTTTTCTACCCTGGCGCTCGACGCGGCGCTGCAACGCGCCCTGGCCGACGCCGGCTTTGACCGCGCCACCGCCATCCAGCACGCCGCCATCCCGCCGATTCTGGCTGGCCGCGATGTGCTGGCTACCGCCCGTACCGGCTCGGGCAAAACGGCGGCCTACTGCCTGCCCCTGCTGCAAAAGCAGCTGGCCGCCGGCCGTGGCTGCAGCCTGATCCTGCTGCCTACACGCGAGCTGGCACAGCAGGTGGGTGACACCCTGTGGCAGCTGTCTGCCCACCTGCCGCGCCCGAAAATCGTGGTGGCTTACGGTGGCGTGTCCATCAACCCGCAGCTGATGGCGCTGCGCGGCGGGGCCGACTTCATCGTTGCCACGCCTGGCCGCCTGCTGGACCTGATAGACAATAACGCCGTGCCGCTGGGCAGCATCGACACCCTGGTACTGGACGAGGCCGACCGCCTGCTGGCGCTGGGTTTTGCCGACGAGCTGGGCCGCATCCTGGCCCTGTTGCCGGCGCAGCGGCAAACGCTGATGTTCTCGGCCACCTTTGCGGCCAACGTTCAACAGTTGGCCGCACGCCTGCTGCAGCAACCGCAGCGCGTGGCTATCGCCGACGAGGCGGCGCCGGACATCAGTCAGCGTGCCATCGAGATCAACGCGGCACACCGCTACGCCGTGCTGCAGGCGCTACTGCACGAGGCGGCGTGGCCGCAGGTGCTGGTGTTCGTCAACAGCAAGCACGACGCTGCCGAGCTGGCGCAATGGCTGCAACGCGAGGGTATCCGTGCCGCTGCGCTGCACGGCGAGCTGGCGCAGGGCCGGCGCGAGCGCGTGCTGGACAACCTGAAAAACGGCACGCTACAGGTGCTGGTGGCCACCGACCTGGCGGCACGCGGTATCGATATTCCGGCGCTGCCGGCGGTGATCAACGCCGAGCTGCCGCGCTCGCCGCAGGACTACACCCACCGCATCGGCCGCACCGGCCGTGCCGGGCAAACTGGGGTAGCCATCAGCCTGATCGACGCCGACAGCCGCGCGCACTTTCGCCTGATCGAGAAACGCCTGGGTTTGAAGATTGCCCGCGAGCAGCTGGCAGCCTACCCGGCCACCGATACGCCGGCTGCCAGGTTGGCCGCAGCCGACGATAACGGCGGCATCAAGGGCAAACGCATGAGCAAGAAAGACAAGCTGCGCGCCGCCGCCGCGGCGGGCAAGCCTTAACGCTCGCCGCTGCTGTACGCGGCAGACAGCAGCTGTTCGAACGCGGCCAGCGGCTGCGGTGCGCCAAACAGGTAGCCCTGGAAGTGCTGGCAGCCACAAGCCAGCAGGCCGGTGTACTGCGCCTGGCTTTCCACGCCCTCGGCCAGCACGTCCAGCTGCAGGCTTTGCGCCAGGCCCAGCACGGCACGCACGATGGCAGCGTCGTGGCTGTCGCTGAGCATGCCCTGCACAAACGACTGGTCCAGCTTGATCTGGTGCAGCGGCAGCTTTTTCAGATAGCTGAGCGAAGAATAGCCGGTGCCAAAGTCATCCAGCGCCAGGCGTACCCCCAGGCGGCGCAGCGCGCGCATCTTGCTGCTACCGCTGCCATTGTCGTCCATCAGCACGCTTTCGGTCAGCTCCAGCACCAGGCGTGCCGGCGCGGCACCGGTTTGCGCCAGGATGGCGCGCAGCTGGGCGACAAAATCCGGCTGGCGCAGCTGGCATACGCTCACGTTCACCGACAGGCTCAAGGCCGCCGTATGCGGGCTGGCCGCCCAGCGCGCCAGCTGCCGGCAAGCCTGCTCCAGCACCCATAGCCCGATGGGCACGATCAGCCCGCTTTCCTCGGCCAGGGGCACAAAGCGCTGCGGCGACAAATTGCCCAGTACGCTATCGTGCCAGCGCAGCAGGGCTTCCGCGCCACAGATCCGGCCGCTGGCATCCACCTGCGGCTGGTAATGCAGACTCAGCTGCTCTTCGGCCAGTACGCGGCGCAAGGCGCTTTCCAGCCGGGCGCGTTCTGTTACGCTGTGCTGTAGCTGCATATCGAAAAAACGCACGGTATTGCGCCCTGCCGCCTTGGCGCTATACAGCGCCATGTCGGCGCGCTTCATCAGCTCGTCGCACTCGCGCGGGCCGTCGGCAAACAGCGAGACACCGATGCTGGGCGTGCACTGGTAGTCGTGGCCGTTCAGGTCGTAGTGGGCGTTCAGCGCCAGGCGCAGGCTTTCACCCAGGCGCTGCGCCAGCGCCGCCGCCTCGTCCACACTACTGCCCAGCACGGGCAGCAGGATAACGAACTCGTCCCCGCCCAGCCGCGCTACCGTATCCCCCTCGCCCACAGCGGCTTGCAGCCTGCGGCCAACCTGCTGCAACAGCATATCGCCGTGGTCGTGCCCCAGGCTGTCGTTCAGCGTTTTGAAGTTGTCCAGGTCAAGAAACAGCAAGGCGCCTTCGCTATCGGTGTGCGCCAGCGCCCGCTGCAGGCGCTCCAGCAGCAGGCGGCGGTTTGGCAGGCGGGTCAGCGGGTCGTAGTAGGCCAGCTGCTGGATTTCCTGCTCGGCCGCCTTGCGCTGGGTAATGTCGGTGAGCATGGCCACGTAATGCGTCACCTCGCCACAGGCGTCCTGCACGGCGGTGACGGTGAGCCACTCCGGGTAGATTTCGCCGTTTTTGCGGCGGTTCCAGATTTCGCCACTCCAGCTGCCGTGGCTGAGCAGCTGGTGCCACAGGTGGGCATAAAACGCCGGCCCGTGACGCCCGGAGCTCAACAGCCTGGGCGTCTGCCCCACGGCATCGGCCTGGGTGTAGCCGGTAATACGGGTAAAGGCGCGGTTAACCCGCAAGATCATGCTGCGCGTATCGGTGACAAAAATGCCTTCTTGCGAATCGAATGCCGCCGCAGCAATGCGCAGGTCTTGCTCGTCGCGCGCCCGCGCCCGTGCCAGGCGCTCGAAGCGCAGAAAATACAGCGTGGCCACCCCCAGCAACAGCAGCAGCACACCGGCCACCACCCAGGCGGTGCGCCAGGCTTCCTGACGCCAGGCGGCCAGCGCAGAGGCTTCATCCAGGTGCACCGCCAGCACAAAGGGGTAGACACGCGAGGCACGGTAGGCGGTCAGCACGCGCCGGCCATCCGGCCAGGTTTCGCGGTAGCTGTCGGCATCGGTCTGCGCCAGCCTGGCGGCCAGCAAACGGCTGGGGCCGCGGTGGCCGGGCAGCGCCTGCGGGTCGGTGCTGATGATCAGGCTGCCGTCGTAACGCAGCAGGGCCACCTGGCCTTGCTGCGGGTTGATGTGGTTATCGTAGAAATTCAGGAAATAGTCGGTATTGAGCGCGGCCAGCACGGTGACCCAGCGCTGGTCGTCCTGCATCACATCCAGCGCCACCGGGATAAAGCTGATGCCGCTTTGCGCCGGCTGGCCGGCCAGCCGGCTGTCGGCAAAGTCGCGCCCGGCGGTTAAAGGGCCGGTGCGCAGCACGCCCAGTGGCTCGGTACTTTGCGGCATGAACTGCTGGCGCGGCAGGCGCAGCCCCAGGTTGGCCGCATTGGTGCTGGCCTCTACCACGCCCTGGCTGTTCTGCAGCGCAATAGAGCGGATATAGGGTGCCTGCTGCAAAAACGCCCTCAGCTTGTCGCTACGCTGGCGGGTGCTGCCCGATAGCAGCAAGGTGCGCTCCACCACGTTCAGGCTCTGGGTGAGCTGGTCTTCCAGTGCGCGCACGGTCAGATTGGCCAGCGCAAACTGCCGCGACAGTGCCTCGCTACGCAAACGCCACTGTACCGAGGCGGTAGCCAGGGTGGTAAACAGCAGCACCAGCACCACCACCATGACAAAGGTAGCGCGCTGGTGCAGGCCCAGCCTGGTTTGCAGGCTGCCGTACTGACTCACTGGCTACCCTGCCCTAGCGCTCGGCGACCGGGTCCAGCTTGTGGCGCTTGATCGCCGCAGCCAGGCTGCCATCTTGCTGGGTACGCTCGAGGTAACGCGATACCCGCTCGTACCAGGCATCGTCGCCCTTTTTCATGGCGTAGGCGTAATGGGTCAGGTGATAGGTGGCCGGCGGGGCCACCAGGCGAGCCCAGTCGGTAGTTTCCAGCATGCGGCGGCTAAACGGGTAGTCGGTCATGAACACATCGGCGCGGCCGGATTCCACCTCTTGCTCGCGCCCTTGCGGGGTGTCGGTCACCAGCAGCGTGGCCTGCTTCAGCTTGTCACGCATCACCGGCTCGTGCAGCGTGCCTTTGGCCACCGCCACCACCATGCCGGGTTTGTCGATATCTTCCCAGCGCTGGATGCGGCGGTTGCTCTTGGTGGTAATGGCGTAGATGTCGCTGATCAGGTGCGGGCGGGTAAATCTTAGCTTTTCGCTGCGCGCCGGGTTGATACCGATGGCAAACATGGCGATATCGCAGCGGTTCTGCTCGATATCGGGTATCAGGCTGGCAAACGAGCTATCGACAAAACGCACGGCCACATCCAGGTCGCGGCCCAAGCCCTGCGCCATATCGATATCGACACCGCTAAGCTGGCGGGTTTTCGGGTTACGGTAGGAGATACCGTAATAATCGGGCCAGATGCACACGCGCACTTCGCGCGTAGCCAGCACGTCGTCCAGACGGCCGGCGTGTGCAGCGGCAGGTAGCGTGGCCAGGGTGGCCAGGCAAAGCAGGGCATATTTCATGACAAGTTTCCAGACGGCTTGGCAGCTGGCTAAGGGGCAGAATACCAAACAAAATGCATAAAATCACGCACTCAAAGTTAATATATTCTATCGAATACACATACTACCAGTCGGGTTTTTGCCTTACCCTGCACTAGATCAAGGATTACCACACCGTGGCTGCGCAGGCAGCGCGCCGCCCGGCACCGGCCACCTGCCGCAGCTTGCTACAACGTATCAGGCGTCCCAGCGCTCGTCGCGCCACTCGGCCATGGCTTCTTTGTCCAGGAAGGTCCAGGCCACCACACGGCTGATCTTGTTGCCCTGCGCCATGTCCAGCGTGATCACGCGCTTGGCGTTGCACATTTCCAGCTCGCGCAGCAGGCCGCGTACATTGTCCACCTTGGATACCAGCGAGCTGAACCACGCTACCTGGTGGCCGTAGCGCACGCTCTGGCGCGCCATGGTGGCCAGGAAGTACTCCTCGCCACCCTCGCACCACAGCTCGTGGTGGCGGCCGCCAAAGTTCAGCTCCACATTGGCCATGCGCTGGCCGGTAAGGTTGGCCACCTTGCGGCGCGCGGCGGCGTCGGCCTCGGCAGCCGAGCCGTGGAACGGCGGGTTGCAGATGGTCAGGTCGAAGCGGTCGTCGCGCTTGATGATGCCGTCGAACACGTTGGCCGCATCGGTTTGCTGGCGCAGCTTCAGGCCGCTTTTCAACTGCGGGTTGGCGTCCACGATCAAGCGCGCCATGCGCAGCGCGTCGGCGTCGATATCGCTGCCGACAAAGCGCCAGCCGTACACGTGGCGGCCAACAATGGGGTAAATGCAGTTGGCGCCCACGCCGATATCCAGCACGGTGGCGCGCTTGGGAATGGTGCCTTTATTGCTTTTGGCCAGCAGGTCGGCGGCGTGGTGCAGGTAGTCGGCGCGGCCGGGTACCGGCGGGCACAGGTAGCCTGGCGGAATGTCCCAGAACAGCACGCCGTAGTGGTGCATCAGCAGCGCGCGGTTCAGCGCCTTCACGGCAGCAGGGTTGTGGAAGTCCACGGTTTCGATGCCGTGCTCGTTATGGCGCACGTACTCGGCCAGCTCGGGGTTGGCCGCAATCAGCGCGGCAAAATCGTAGCGCTCGCGGTGCAGGCTGCGAAAGTGCAGGCCGGGTTTGCCGTCGCCGGCAGGGAGGGTAATGGTCATGGCAGATACCGCAAAATCAATCGGCGGATTGTACGTGCTTTGCACAGTCAGGGCGAAGAATACGCGACACCGCGTATTCAGTATGGGCGCTGCCCGCCCTAGCATGGCGGCTGATTTCAATAACAGGAGACAAGCCATGCTGGCCAATCTGTGGCGCCTGCTGGTAGCACTGTGCGATCTGCGTGCCCTGGCACGCTTGCTGACCGGCCGCCCGCCGGTAGACGTGGTGTTCATTACCAACCTGCGTGACGAAGACGAACGACAGCGCTTTTTTGGCGGCCGGGCGCCGCGCCTGGGCCACGCCAACGGCCCGCGCATCTATCTGCGCGGCGTGGCCGGCCGCGTGCGCGGCATTTTTGTCACCGCAGAAGAGATGCTGAGCCGCGACGGCCGCCGCCTGGCCAAGGCGCAGTTTATTGACGCTACCGCGTGGGCCGAACAAAACGGTGCCCGCGTCATCTTGCTGGCCGCCTCCACCAAGCGCCTGTTTGGCCGCGACGGTGCCGAGCTGAAGGCGCGTTTTCCCGGGCTGCTGTTCACCATTGGCGATAACGGTACGGCCAACATGCTGCTGGCCGACGTGTTCCGCGCGCTGAAAACGCACGCCATCGCCCCCGGCCGTGGCCGCGTGCTGGTCATCGGCCCTTACGGCATTCTGGGCTCGGCCATCCTGCAGCCACTACGCAACGCCGGCTACGAGGTGGTGGGCTACGGCGGCAATGCCAGCGCGCTGGCCGAGGTGCAGGCCGAACACGGCATTGCCGTGCACACCCGCATCGCCGACATCGGCCAGGTAGACGCGGTGGTGGCGTGTACCCACAGCCAGTCGGCCAGACTGCAAGCCGAAGACGTAGCGCTACTGTGCCGGCCCGATAAGAAGCTGGTGGTGATCGACGTGGCCGAGCCGGCCAACCTGGACATGGCGCAATATGCCCGCTGCCGTAGCCACGTTATCCGCCAGGACGCCGGCAACGCCTACTCGGCGCAGCTGCATTACATTCTGGGCAGCTTGTCCTGGCGCTTGCTGATGTTGTCGCGCGGTGTGGTGTTCGGCTGCTTTGGCGAGGCGCTGGCGCTGCATTACAGCATCCACACCCTGGGCATTGGCTGGCTGGCCGGGCGCGACTGGTTCCAGGTAACAGCGGCCAACCGCCAATGCATAGGCAGTGCTTTTGCAGAAATAGGCTTGGGCCTGCCCGAGCCGCGCTGCTTCGGTCAGCCGGTGGCGGCCCCGGCAGCGAGCAGCGGCATCACCACGGCAAACACCGCCCCCTTGCCGGGTGTGGAGCGCACCTCCAGGGTATAGCCGGCCGCCTCGCACAGCGAACGGGTGATGTGCAAGCCCAGGCCGTGGCCGTCGCCGCCCTGCCCTGCGCCACGCTGGAACGGCTGCAGCAAGCGCTGCAGCTGGCCGGCAGCCAGGCCAGGGCCGCTGTCGCGCACCTCGATCACCCGCGCACCGGGCCGGTAACGCACCCCCAGCAGCACACTGCCCGCCGGGGTGTAACGGATGGCGTTCACCAGCAGGTTGTCCAGAATGCGCCCCAGCAGCAGCGGTGCCGCCGGGTAGTGCCAGGCGCTATCGTGGCATACCAGGCGCAGACCTTTGGCCACCGCTGCCGGCGCGTGGCGCTGGCAGGCATCAGCCAGTAGCGGGCCCAGCGGCAGGCTGGCCGGTACCGCCTGCAGTTGGCCGCGCGCCTCGGCAATCAGCCCGCCAAGCAAGGCCTCGCTGTAATCCAGCGTGCGGTTCACGTGCGCCAGCACCGGCGCCGCCTGCGGCAACGGTGCCAACGCGCCCACTGCCAGCCGCAGCGACGCCAGCGGCTGCGACAGGTCGTGGCTGGTGGCGGCCAGCTGCAGCTGGCTGGCCCGCGCCTGCTGCCGGGCGGCAGCGGTAGCGGCCTCGGCCTGCGCCAGCTGTAGCGCCTCCTGCTCGTGGCGGCGGCGGCTATCGGCCACGCGGCGCTGTAATAGCGCCACCTTGCGCGCCAGTGCTACCGCAAAACACAGCGCCTCGGCGGCATAGCCCAGCTTGGGCAGGGCAAAAGGGGAAACCGGCAAGGTAAGGCCGCTAAGCACCAGGCCAAACAGCACATTGGACAACAGCACATTCAGCAGCGCCCCCGCCAGAAACGGCACGGCCAGCGGCGAACCGCGCCGCCCGTAGTAAGCACCGGTGTAGACGATCAGCCCCAGGTAGGCCAGCGCCGACAGCAATGGCGGCCACATCCAGCCGCCCTGCAGATACGCCACCGCGGCCAACGGTAGCGAGGCCAATTGCAGCAGATAAGCGTGGTACAAACGGCGGTGGCTGTGCGCCACAGCAAACAGGCCAAGAGCAAACAGCGACTGCAACAGCAGTACCACGCCCATCAGCAAGAGCGGCGCCAGCTGGTTCCAGCTACCGGCCTGCGGCCACAGCCAGGCAAAAGCATAGCCTTCCAGCTGCAACAGCATGGCCATCATGGCCGCCGCCAGCGCAGCGTACAGTGCCAAGGTGCGCTCACCAGCCAGCAGGTACTGCAACAAGGCAAACACCATCAAGGCCAGCAGCACACCCAGCTGCACCCCGTTTGCCATATTGCTGTCGGCCAGGGCGGCCTGCCACTGCCAGCGCGGTTCGATCACCAGCTGCAGCGGGGTATTGCCGTGGGTGCGATAGCGCAGCAACAGGCTATCGCCCGCCTGCAAGGTGTCCGGCAGCGGCAGTGCCAGCATGCGCGCCGGCAAGGGCCGTGCCGCGTACGAGGCGCCGGCCGGCAGGTTGGCCAGCGCCGTCACCCGGCCGTTGGCCGCGCGGTGCCACAGCTGGACAAAGCGCAGGTCTGGCACCCCTAGCACCAGTACGCGCTGTGGCCCGGCCTCGGCCGCGGCAACCGGCCGCCACACCCAGCCGGCCGCCGCCGTACGCCACGGTGCCGGCGGCTGCGATGGCCAGCTGGCCGCCTGCTGCCAGGCTTGTTCCTCGCTTAGCTGGCCGGCCTGATCTTGCCAGTAATGCGGCTGTGCCGACAGTGGCAGGCTCCACAGCAGCACTAGCAACAGGGACGCCAGACTGCCTACAATGCTGCGTATTGATTTCATGGAAAACTGTTAAAAATGCGCTCAGCCGTGATCATAGCCGACGACCACGCCATTTTTCGCGATGGCCTCAAGCTATTGCTGGGCATGCAGCCCGAATACCAGGTCGTGGCCGAGTGCGGTACGCTGGACGCGCTGCTGCCCTTGGTGCAACAGCACCAGCCGCAGCTGGTACTGATGGACTACAACATGCCCGGCGGCAATGCCCTGGCCACGCTGCAACATCTGCGCCAGCGCTACCCGGCCCTGCGCCTGGTCATGCTGACGGCAGAGCGCGGCGGGCAGCTGCTGGCCCAGGTACAGCAAGCCGGCGCCGACGGCCTGCTGCTGAAGGAAGGCAGCGCCACCGACATGCTGGCCGCGCTGCAGCGGGTGCTGGCCGGCCAGCGCGTGATCAGCCCGGCGGCCAGCGCGCTGATGCAGGACAGCCAGGTAGCGCTGACCGCCCGCGAGTACCAGGTGCTGCAGCTGATCTGCCAGGGTTGGCCGCACGCCGGCATCGCCGCGCATTTTTCGCTATCGGTACGCACCGTAGACAAACACCGCGAAAACCTGCAACGCAAGCTGGGCGCCAGCAACGCGGTGCAGCTGATCAACCGCGCCCGCGAGCTGCGCCTGTTCGGCGATTAGCTGGCCGGCACCGCCTCATCCTGATACGGCCACGCCGCCACCTGCAGCTGCGCCACCTGCAGTAGCGCCGTGTCCATGCCCGATACCTGGGCTGCCACCGTCAGCCCCTCCCCCAGCAAAAACAGCTGCTGCGCCCGCAGCACCGGCTCGGCCAGCCCGGCAGCGGCGCAGCATTGCTGCAGCCAGTTGCGTAAGCGCGTCTTGTGCGCCGCCGCCTGGCGGTGGATGGCATCGTCGGCTTGCGGGT
This sequence comes from Vogesella aquatica, assembly GCF_028548455.1. Classification (GTDB taxonomy): domain Bacteria; phylum Pseudomonadota; class Gammaproteobacteria; order Burkholderiales; family Chromobacteriaceae; genus Vogesella; species Vogesella aquatica. Next base: position 117,014 of record NZ_JAQQLF010000002.1, on the reverse strand, counting down.
ACTCGGCGGCAGCATTGATGAACAGGCAGCCGCAGAAATCCGGCTGCGCAAACCACTGTGCCAGATAGCCCAGGTAGGCCTGTGGCCGCTGTGGTAACGGCGTGGCCGCCACGAACGCGTCCAACGCGGCCATGAAGTCGTCGTCGCGCAGCTGCAGCGTGGCGTCGATCAGCGCCTCTTTGGTGGCAAAGTAGCGGTACAGGGTTTTTTTAGTCAGGCCTGCCTCGGCGGCCAGCTGGTCAACACCGGTAGCGTGGAAGCCCTGCTGGTGGAACAGGTCCAGCGCGGTGGTCAGCAATTGCGGGTACTTTCTCATGGCAGCAGTATCGCCTTTGGGCGCACAAAAGTAAACAGACCTGTTGACTCAAGTACACAGATCGGTTTACTTTATAAACACACCACCCCAAGGAGTCGTGCCATGCCCCTGCTGCGCTTACCCGTTTCGCAAGCCCCGGCCGCGCCGGATCGCCGTTTTGTGGCCGCCAGTTTTGCCGGGGCCGCACTGGCCATCGGCGCCTGTGGCCTGCTAAGCCAGTACAGCGGCAGCCCGTGGCTGATGGCCCCGTTCGGCGCCAGCTGCGTGCTGGTTTTCGGTTTGCCGGACAGCCCGCTGGCACAGCCGCGCCACGTACTGGGCGGCCATTTTCTGGCCGCACTCAGCGGCCTGCTATGGCTGTGGCTAGCCGGCCCGGTGTGGTGGAGTACCGCGCTGGCCGTGGCCCTGGCACTAGCGCTGATGCAACTGGCACGCGCCGTACACCCGCCGGCAGGGGCCACCCCGCTGGTGGTGCTGGCCAGCGGGGCCAGCTGGCACTTTCTGCTGACGCCGGTGCTGTCGGGCACCCTCGTCATTGTGGGGCTGGGCTGGCTGCTGCACCGCTGGCGCCAGCCGGGCAGCTACCCGCGCTACTGGTGGTAGCCGACGCAATCGCCATGAAAAAAGCCAGCCTGCGGGCTGGCTGATCTCACTGCGTGAATCTGCCTCAGGCAAAAATATCGATCACGTTACCGGCCACTTTCAGGCCGTTCACCACGCTCTCGCCGGTGGCCGACACCGTTTCGTATACCACCTCGGCCGCCTCCACCGCCGTTTCCGCCGCCCCCGCGGCAAGGTTGAAGGCTGCACCTGCCAGCTCGATGCCCGCCTCGCCCAGATCAAGCGCCGCCTCGCCGAAATCGGCAGCCACCGCATCGACCACCGCCTCGCCCACGTGGTAGGCACCTTTACCCAAGCCGGCCACGCCTTTCAACATCTGGCTGCCGCCAACTGCCATACCGCTGTAACTCATGCCCTGCTCCCTTCTGGCCAAACACACCAGCATGCCAGCCAGAACCTGGCAAAGGGTTGGCAGATTGTGGCCGCAGGTAACTGGCAGCTTACAAACGCCCGCCCACCTGCCCCGGCAGCTGCGGCTCGAACTTGGCCCACACACGGCGCATATCGCGTGCCGAGGCAAAACCGCCGCCTTCGGCTGCGCGCTCTACCGCCACGCCTTGCTGCAGTAGCTGGCGCACCAGCGCCACGCGCAGGCGTTGCTGGTACTCCACAATGCTGACGCCGGTTTGCTGGCGAAACAGCCGCGTGAGGTGGCGCGGGCTCAGGTGCACACGCTCGGCCAGCGCGGCCAGCGGCCACGGCTGCGCGGGGTCGCGGGCGATGGCGTCTTGTGCGCGGTGTACCGCCGGGTGCAGGTGGTTGCGGTAAGCCAGCCACGGCGACAGCTGGGCATCGTCGCCGGCGCGGCGGCTATACAGCACCATGCGCCGCGCTACCCGCGCCGCCACGTCGGGCCCGGCGTGGCGCTCGATCAGCGCCAGCGCCAGGTCCATGCCGGTAGTAATGCCGGCCGAGGTGGCGATGTGGCCATCTTCCACAAATACGCGGTTGTCCAGCACCCGCGCACGCGGCGCGGTGGCGGCCAGCTTGGCCACAATGCTGTGGTGCGTGGTGCAGGCGCGGCCATCCAGCAGCCCGGCCATGCCGGCCAGCAGCGCGCCGGAGCACACGGTGGCCAGCGCCACCTGCGGGCGGATGTGCTGGCGCAGCCAGGCCACCAGCTGCTGCGCCTCGGGCGTGGCGTAATCCAGGTCTTCTGCCACCGTGCCCACCACGATCACCAGGCTGCCGTCGGCCACCGCGTCCGGCAGCGGCGCGATGCGCGACACCAGCCCCAGCGAGCTGACGCACTCGGTGGCCGGGCCGGCAATGTGCAGCCGAAACGGCGCACCCTCGTCCAGCGCCATGCGGAAAGCCTCGGCCGGGCCGACGAAATCCAGCGCCAGGTAGCGCGGGGTGAGCAGGAAGTAGATGTCTTTCACTTCAATTCACTGGAAAAATCGAACTGATCAAAAAAATCGGATACACACCTCACAATATCGACAAAATTCCGCCAAGAGCCATCATTGAGCTGAACCCAAACATAGCTAGCCTCAGCAAAATGCCCATAACCAAATGGTGCATGGAACAAGCCGTCATAGCTGTTTGCTAGAACTTGCGATGCACTATCAAGCTGTCTAGGTTGCTTGGTTTTCTTGGTCAGCAGGTTGTGCTTGCTTGCGTTACATACATCTCGGATAAGTACGAAATCAGGACATCGCACAACGACCTTGTCAGAAATCGACCCAATACTCGACCCCGGCCATTGGAGCTGAACGTAATCCACGAGGTGATACAGAACAATCGCCGCTAGTCTTGCTCTCCTCACGCTAAACGGATCATTTAAGAATTCATCAACCGTAGGTTTTACGGTCTCAACAAAATAGTTCTGGGCTGTATTCATTGCTGACGCATTCTTGTGATTTCATGATCTACAGCTCGCCCAGCTTGATGTCCGGCTGGTAATCGCCGTCCACCTCCTTGACGATGGCCTGGCCGGCGATGACGCGTTCGCCGTTGAAGGTGAGCGTGGGCGCGCCGTGCAGCTGCCAGCCACGGCTCAGCGCCTCGGTCACGCGGTGGCAGAAGGCGCTGTCGTCGGGGCCGGTGAGCAAGCGGTACAGTTTCATGGTGTGGGTCCGGTGGTCAGAAGGTATGACGATACACGACAAAGCCGGTGTCCCGCGCCACGCGGTCGTACAGCTGGCGGGCGGCGGCGTTGTCGTGGCGGGTATGCCAGTACACGCTGGGGCTGCCGGCGGCCTGCGCCTCGGCCAGTACGGCGGCAATCAGCTGCCGTGCCACGCCCTGCCCGCGCGCGGCCGGCACGGTAAACAGGTCTTGCAGGTAGCAGGCGTGCTGCGCCATCAGCGTGTTGCGGTGAAACACATAGTGCGCCAGCCCCAGCAGTTGGCCGCCGCGCCAGGCCAGCAGCGCGTGCAGCGGCTCGGCCGGGTCCAGAAAGCGTTGCCAGGCCAGCTGGCTGATGGCGGCCGGCAGCGCCAGCGCGCCGTGGCGGCCGTAAAAGGCGTTGTAGGCGTCCCATAGCGGCAGCCAGGCTGTGTAATCGGCCGGTTGCGGCGGGCGCAAAATCAGGGAAGCAGACATGCGGCCAACCTTACGCCGGCTGCGGCTTGCGCCACAGGGCCAGCAGGCGCGGGCCGAACACGTTCACCGCCAGCCCGGCCAGCAGCAGCGCACCACCGGCCAGCTGCCAGAAGCTGAGGCGCTCGCCCAGCACCAGCGCCGCCGACAGCACGCCGAAAAACGGCACCAGCAGCGAGAACGGTGCCACCACGTTGGCCGCATGACGGCTGAGCAGCTTGCTCCACTGGCCGTAGCCGAACAGGGTGGCCACCAGCGCCAGGTAGGCAATGGCAAACAGGCTTTGCGGCGTGGCCACCTGCGCCCACACGATACGGTCGGCTTCGAACAGGCCGGACAGCGCAAAGAACGGCACGATGGGCGCCAGGCTACTCCACACCACCAGGCCAAGCATGTCCGGCTTGTAGCCGGCGGCCACGATGCGGCGTACCACCACGTTGGACAACGCCCAGCTGGCGGCACCGCACAGTGTCAGCACAAAGCCGGCCAGCGGCAGGTTGGCCGCGCCCAGGCCGCCGATCAGGTACAGCCCGGCGCTACCGATCAGCAGGCCGGCCAGCTGCCACGGCGTAAAGCGTTCGCCCAGCCACAGCATGCCGATGATCAGGGTAAAGAACGCCTGCGATTGCAGCACGATGGACGCCAGCCCGGCCGGCATGCCCAGCTTGATGGCGGTAAACAGGCAGGCAAACTGCCCCAGCCCCACGCTGAGGCCGTACAGCGCCAGCCAGCGCCACGGGATGGCGGGGCGGCGCACAAACAGCAGCCCCAGGCCGGCGGCGGCACTAAAGCGCAGCGCCCCCAGCAGGAACGGCGGCACGCCGGCCACGCCCCACTTGATCACCACAAAGTTGAAACCCCATACCGCAACGATCGCCAACGCGATCAGCCGGTCTTGCCAGTTCATGGCTTGCTCCCCAAGGTTGGCCGCACGCGGCCGGTGCATGATGACATCGAGCTTACGCCAGCCGGCACGCGCCAGACAGCAACAGTGCGTTCCGATTTACCGGATACAGCTGCCGCTAGCGCTGCGTGGGCGGCAGCCCGCCCTGCGCTGCCAGCAACGCGGCATGGGCTGCCAGATCCACCGGCCGGTAAGTCACGGTGCTGGTGGCCGGGTGTGCCGCCAGACCGGTGCGGCCAACCCATTGCCGCGCCGGGCGGATGGGGCGCGGCGCAAAGCCGCCGCCGCAATTGGGGCAGACGTTGTGCAGCACCGTCTCGGCACAGCGGGCGCAGAACGTGCACTCGTAGCTGCAGATGCGGGCGTCGGGGCTATCGGGCGGTAGCGGCGTGTTGCAGTGTTCGCAGCCGGGGCGCAGTTGCAGCATGGCGTGTGTCCTTTCAGAGGGTGGCCTGGTTGGCCGCCGCGGCGTCCAGCCGCGCCAGCACGCTGGCCACGGTGTGGATGTCGGCAAAACGGCCGGCCAGCACCAGCTCGGTACGCTGGCGGATGTCGTCGGCGCTGAACACGCGGCCGCTGCGCGGATGGGTCATGGCAAAGGTCAGCGTGGCTTCGGTAACGTAATCCACGGCAAAGCCCAGGTCGCTGCCGACGCGGGTGGTGGTTTCGCAGCACTGCTCGGTGCGGATGCCGCTGATGATCAGGCGGTTTATGCCGCGTGCCGCCAGCCACGCCTGCAGGCCGGTATCGGTAAACGCGTTGTGCACGTGCTTGGTAAAAGTGACGTCCGGCGCCAGCGGCAGCCAGTCCATCGGCTGCACGTGGCCGCTGGCGGCGGCAAACGGGCCGTCGCCATCCTCGTGCAGCACATAGATAACCGGCACGCCACGGGCGCGCGCGCCGGCGATCAGCGCCAGCACGGCCTGGCGGAAAGCCGGCAGCTCGGCTTGGTCCCAATACGGGCGGTGCAGGAAGGATTGCTGGACATCAATCACGATCAGGGCAGAAGCGGACATGGCGGGCTACCTGTATGCCAGTGAAGATAGCGCTATTGTGCCGGGCAGCACAGCTGGGTGCCATGCCGTAGCTGGCCATGTGCAGGACAAATACAGCCATGCGGCCAGCCAGGTACGCGGCGATGTATCAGGGCTGTTACAAAGGGGACAAGGCGGCGATACAGCCGGGCCGGATACTGCCAGCGTCGGCCCCGTGCCGCACCGATCAAGGAGCCCTATCATGCACAAGAAAACCCTGCTACTGGCTACCGCCCTGTTGGCACTAGGCGCCAGCCTGCCTGCACGGGCTGACGACGCCGCCCCGCCAGCGCATGGCCCCCGGCACGACATGCCGCGCGACATGCCACCGCCGCCGCTGGCTATCATGCTGGAGGACGCCCTGCCCGCGCTGCAGCTGAGCGACGCCCAGCAATCCTTGTGGCTACACGCCGAACAGCACGATATGAACCAGCAAACGCGCCAGCAGCGCAGCCTGCAACACGCCGGTTTCAGGCTACAGGAAAAGCTGGCCGATACCCGCCTGAGCCTGTCGCAAGCCTTGCGCGCGGCTAGCCTGGCCGCCCCCGCCATGCAGCCTTCTGCTGCCTGGCTGGCATTTTTTGATAGCCTCAGCAGCCAGCAAGCCGGCATCGTGCGCCAGGTGTTACAGTCACCACCACCGCCGGTACACGATATACCGCCACCGGGCTAGGGCTGTGCTACCCACCACCACACGGCCGTGCCGCCACCATGCAGGCGCACGGCGCTTCCCCAAGGAGCCTGCATGAACGAACACGGCATCCGCCTGCTGATCGTGGACGACGACCCCGATATCCGCAACCTGCTGGCGCAATACCTGCAAAGCTATGGCATGCAGTGCCTGTGCGTAGGTGACGGCCACGGCCTGCGCCAGAAGCTGGAACACGAACGCGTCGACCTGATCATTCTGGACCTGATGCTGCCGGGCGAAGACGGGCTATCGTTGTGCCGCCACATCCGCGCCGTGGGTAACACGCCCATCATCATGCTCACCGCCCGTGGCGAATCAGCCGACCGCGTGGTGGGGCTGGAGCTGGGCGCCGACGACTACGTGGTAAAACCCTTCGACCCGCGCGAGCTGGTAGCGCGCATTCACACGGTATTACGCCGGGTACGCGGCAAACCCGGTTCGGCAGTAGACCAGGACACCGTGCAGTTTGCCGGCTGGCGGCTTAGCCACCAGAAGCGCCAGATCACTACGCCCGGGCAAGTGCTGGTGCCGCTGTCCAATGCCGAGTACCGCCTGCTGTGCGCTTTTCTGGCTCGCCCGCAGCGCATCCTCAGCCGCGAACAGTTGATGGACGCCGCCCGTGGCCGCACGGTAGAGGCATTCGACCGCAGCATCGACCTGCTGGTATCGCGCCTGCGCCAGAAGCTGGGCGACGACCCCAAGCAGCCGCAGCTACTGAAAACCGTGCGCGGCGAAGGCTACCTGCTGGACTGCAAGATCAATTGAAAGCCACCGCATGAAATGGCCTGTACCCGATACCGTTTTTACCCGCCTGTTTGGCCTGGTACTGGCTGCCCTGCTGTGCAGCCACCTGGTGATGACCGGCCTGTTCGTGGTATTTGCGCCCGACGGCCCGCCACCCGAAGCCCCGCCCCCGCCACGGGCGGCCGATCATCCGCGCCCGCCGCCTGGCGAGCGCCCGCCACACGAGAGGGGTGAACGCCGCTTGCCGCCCGAATTCTGGGCCGGCTTTGCCCTACAGTTGGCCGCCGTTTCGCTACTGGCCTGGTACGGCGCACGCCGCCTGGTACGCCCTATCGAGCAGCTCACCCAGGGCGCACGGGAGCTGGGCCGTACGCTGGACGCCCCGCCCATAGACGAAACCGGCCCGCTGGAAACGCGCCAGGCAGCGCTGTTGTTCAACGATATGCGCGCCAAACTGCGCCGGCAGATGGACGAGCGCAGCCACTTTCTGGCCGCGGTATCGCACGACCTGCGTACCCCGCTGACGCGCATTCGCCTGCGCGGCACCCAGATCGACGACAGTGCGCTACAGCAAAGGTTGAATCAGGACATAGACGAGATGGCCGCCATGCTGGATGCCACCCTGGCCTACCTGCGCGATAACAGCCAGCAAGAAGGCTGGGAGCAGCTGGACATCGAAGCCCTGCTGCAAGCCATGGCGGAAGACGCCCAGGAGCTGGGCCAGCCGGTGAGCTTTAACGGACAAGCCAGCCAGCTGCGCACCCTGCCGGCGACCCTGCGCCGCTGCCTGGACAACTTGCTGGAAAACGCCTTGCGCTACGGCGGCAGTGCCGACATCAGCCTGCAGCAAAGCGATACCACGGTAGAAATTGCCATTCGCGACCACGGCCCCGGCATACCGGCGGCACAGCTGGCGCGGGTATTCGAGCCTTTTGTGCGGCTGGAAGACTCGCGCAACCGCCACACCGGTGGCACCGGCCTGGGGCTGACCATCGCCCGTGATGCCGCGCGGCGCATGGGCGGGGAGCTTTACCTGAGCAATGCCGATGACGGCGGCCTGGTTGCGCTGCTGGTGCTGCCACGCTAGCACTGTGGTTTGTATCCATCGTGATACAAAGCGGATAAATCATGCAGACAAGCCAGCCATACAGTGTCATGACTCGCTACAAGCCGTGACAGGTATTGGCCGTGCACGGCTGGGGCGGGTTTTCCTACCCTTCAGGGAGAATGACCATGAGCAGCGTAACAAGCAGTACCAGCAGCTACATGCCCAATATGATGCAGGGCCCCGGCGCTGGGCCACGTGGCATGCGGCAGCGGCCGGAAGCCAGCGAGGTCGCCGAGCAGATCTTCAGCAAGCTGGACACCGACAAGCAGGGCTATCTGGAGGCTGACGATTTTGCCAGCGCCATCAGCCAGCTATCGCGTAGCGGGCAAAGCAGCAACACCGCCAGCAGCGACGAGGTGTTTTCCAGCCTGGATAGCGATAGCGACGGCAAAGTCACCCAGGACGAACTCACCAGCGGCATCAAGTCGCTGCAGGAACAGCTGGATAGCCAGTTCAACACCATGCGCATGCAAGGCAGTATGCAGGGCATGGGTGGCGGCGGCATGCCACCGCCACCGCCAGGCGGGCCTGGTGGCCAGCGCCAGGATCAGGGCCTGGACCAAAGCCAGCTGGGGGATATGGCCACAGCCGCGGCAGAGTCGGGCAATACCCAGGCCGCCAGCCTGTTCAGCCAGCTGGCAGACAACTTTGACGAAGCAGACGCCGATGGTGACGGCAAGGTGAGCTTTAGCGAAAGCGTGGCCTACCAGCGCCAGCAAGAGCAAGCCGGCAGCACTGGCAGCGACAGCAGCTCGAGCAACAGCGGCAGTGTGTCCAGTAGCCAGGACATGCAGGGCCGTATTGCCCAGCGGCTGATGGAGATGATGCGGGCCTACGACGACTTTAGCGCGCCGGATGAAGGCAGCAGCATGCGCTCTGCCGCCTGATACCGCACAGCGGCGCGCCAGGCCGCCTGGCTGCTAAAAAACAAACCCCGCCTGCCATGCACGCGGGGTTTGTTGCGGCCAACCTTCGCGCTGGCGCGCTACTGGATCGCCAGCGTTACCGCCAACTGATAGCCCTGACCGCGTACGGCTTTCAGCGCGTGGTTATCGCAGCCGGCCTGCACCAGCTTCTTGCGCAGGCGCACCAGCTGTACCTCCAGGTTGGCCTTGCTGTATTCCTCCAGCCGTTTGCCCAGCAGCTCTATCATCTGCCATGTTTCCAGCTGGCGCCCTGGGGCGCGGGACAGCCCGGCCAGCAGGGCAAACTCGGACGACGTCAACCCGACCTGCCCGCCCGGGCCAGACAATTGCTGCTTGTCGGTTTGCAGTATCCAGCCATGCTCCGGGCCCTGGCCAGTAAGCCTGCGCGCCAGCGAACGCACCGCCGCCAGCAACTCTTCCAGTGAACAGGGCTTGGTCAGGTAGATGTCTGCGCCGCTGGCATAGCCTTCTACCTTGGCCGCAATACTGTTACGCGCCGTGGTCATGATGATACCTACCTCGGGCTGGGCTGCGCGCAGGCGGCGCGACAGGCTGATACCGTCCTCGCCCGGCAGGTTCAAGTCCACAATGTACAGGTCAGGCTGGAACGGCAAGTCGCCCAGTGCTTCGGCACAATCGACACCTTGCACGTGATAACCCTGCACGCGCAAAGCATCCAGGGTGACTTCTCGCAGGACATCGTGATCTTCGACGACCACGACGTTTAACGGGTTGATACGGGTAACCATACTTCAAATCTCACGATATTGGCTTCAGGCCGGTAGGAAACCATCCCTTGCAGCTGTATACACAGGCCGCGCACCAGATACAGCCCGAGGCCAGAACCGGTTTTGCTATGAGCGCCAGGACTTCGATAATACTTTGTAAATACCTTACTTGCATCCGGCATGCCTGCCGCAGACGCAACATTGTCAACAGATAGCCACAATCCCGTGGATTTTGTGCCCCATTTCACATTAATCGTGCTGGCTGCCGGCGAATACTTCAAAGCGTTATCTATCAGATTTGATAACACAGTCCGCAATAGCTGGCTGTCACTGCGCAACAGAGGCACCGTGCCCGGGTGCAATATTACCCGCTCCGGTTCACGGCTGTTGTCGCGCACATCATTTATCAGCTCGGCCAGCACGATAGTCTCGCTCTGAATCTCCAGCTGCCCCTGCTCGATACGGTCGGCCTGGGTGCAGCGCTCTACCACGGCGTTCATGTCGTCTACCGCCCGCTCGGCGTGCGCCAGAATGCGCTGCTCGCCCAGCTGCATACGCAAGCTGCCCAGCGCCATACGGATCACAGACATGGGGGTCTTGAGCTCATGAGTCAGCATGGCCATAAAACGGGACTGCTCTTCGCTTTGCTGCCGTTCAATCACAATCTGTTGCCGAGCCAGCTCCAGCTCCACTGCAAAGGCGTGGCGTTCGCTGCGCAGCTGGCCGGAACGGCGCTGCAACAGGACAAAGGCCAGTGCACTGATCAATAGCGACTGTATCAGTTGGCCGTACTGGTTCATTTCCAGCACATTGCCAATGCCCAGCAAGGGCAGCATGGTAATGGCGATCACCCCGATGGAAAGGGTATATAGCACACGCAACAGGCGGCGCAGCGGGTGCGGCGGCACCAGCCAGGCAGTCAGGGCCATCAGCAGGACCTGCACAGGCGCCACCATGGTATTGGTCTGCATGACCGGCTGGATAGTGCCGAAAGCCAGCATCAGGAACAACAGCGGGTAATAGCAGGGCAATAACTTGAGCACCCAGCGCAGCAAGCCTGGCGGCGAGAAACCCAGCAGCAAGTGACGATGGAACATCAGGCTGGCCAGACAGAACAGTGTCGACGTCCAGCTGGTGGCCACATCGGCCAGCTGCGGGTAGCTGGCGGGCACCAGCATGCTGTAGTAACCCATAAAAGCCAGGTTTACCAGCACCGACAATAGCTGGTAGGGAATAAACAGCCCCACCACGCGATCGCGGCTTTCGCGGTAATCGGCAATGGCCCATACCAGCAGCCACAGCAGAATGGCGTAGTAGATGATCTGCCATGACGATTGCCGCACATCAGCCTGCAGCGCCTGGTGCAGCGGCTGCGCTTCTATACCCAGCATACTGGTACTGGTGGTGTGCAGACGCAGGTAGTACACGGCCTGCGCCTGCACCTGGCGCACCATAAAAGACGGCGTGATACCCGGATAACTGCGCTTGGCGTAGGGGTAGCGGTCCCCGTCGGCTTGCTGCTGCCAGCGCCCCTGACTGTCTTGCCAGTACAGACGGACCTCATCCAGATAGCCCGGGCGGATGCGCAGCACCAGCGGCTCGCCCGGCGCACCATTGTGCACGACGACGCGCAGCCAGGTCACCGTCGGGGTATAACCGCGCGCCAGGATGCCAGGCAGCGGGGTGAAAGCCTGCTGGCGTACCTGGGGCAAATCCAGCTTGCCTTGCGGGTCTACCAGGTAGGCCCGGGACATGACCTGGGTTGGCGTGGCCCATGCAGGCGACAAGCACAACAAGCAGAGCCATAAAATAAACCGTAATCGCACTTCTTACCCCGCATGACACCGTCAGCATGGACGGCAGGAGCGAGAGTATCGCATAGCTGGTAGCGGAACTTGCCACGGGAATACGCGTCCATGCACCATTTTGCCCGGTGAAACTCTTATGCGCACTGCCCGTCTGCTTTTTCTGGCCCTGGCCATCAGCCTGCCGGTTCTGGCGGCCGATAGCGGCCAACTGTATAAAGACCCGTCCTGTGGTTGCTGCGGCAAGTGGGCCACACATATGCGTGCCAACAAGCTTGCGTTGCAAAGCCAGGACCGCAGCGACATGGCACAGCTGAAAGACCGGCTGGGTGTACCAGCCAGCTTGCGCTCCTGCCATACTGCACAAATCGGCGGCTACACCATCGAGGGCCACGTACCGGCTGCCATGGTGCAACAGCTCTTGCGCGACCGGCCGGCCATCGCTGGCCTGGCCGTGGCGGGCATGCCGCAAGGCAGCCCCGGCATGGAAACCGGCATACGCGACAGCTATCAGGTCATGGCCTTTACCCGTGCCGGCCGTCAGTATGTTTATGCCACGATAAAAGGAGGCTAGCCATGTCGGTAAAAAAACGTATCGCCCTGATGCTGGCAGGCATCGCGGCCAAGTGGCTATGGCAGCGCGTCAAACAGCAGCTGCGCCGCCGCTAGTGCGCCAAACAGCACTGCAGCGCACGGCCCGGGCCGGCCTACCCGCAGCCGGCGCGTGCTGCTACAGCTGAAAACGGGCCGATAGCAGGGACAGCAGGTCGGCTGCCTGACGGATGGACTCGGCCAGACGCACGGTTTGCTCGGATGCTTCTCGCGTGCTGGACGATATACTGGCCACGGCGGACAGGTCTTCACGTATGGCCCGGCTGGCGTCTGCCTGCTGCTGCAGTACCAGCACGACCTTCTGCATGCTGACACAAACCGACTCGGTGCTCTCGCGAATCACGGCTACCGCCTGGCCACCGTCCTGCGCTTGCGCAATACCACCATGCAGCTGCTCGACCATTTCATCCATACGCTGCTTGGCTTGCTGGCTGTTGACCTGGATGCTGCCGATGGTCTGGGTAATTTCACCCGTAGCCTGGCTGGTACGCTCGGCCAGTTTACGCACTTCGTCTGCCACCACGGCAAAACCGCGCCCTTGCTCGCCCGCACGGGCCGCTTCGATGGCGGCATTCAGTGCCAGCAAATTGGTTTGGTCTGCCACATCGCGAATCACGCCGATCACCGCGCTGATACTGCCCAGGCGGCTGGCCAGTTCGTCAATACTGCGTTGCGTGGCCATCACCAGAGTACCGATGTCATTCAGCCGCCCTACAGCCCCGGCAATCACTTGTTGCCCGCTCAGCGCGCTATCGATGGCATCGTCGCTTTGCTGCCGCGCCGCCAGTGCTTGCCCTGCAGCGCCAGCTACCTGCTGGCTGAACTGATCAGTGGCCTGGCTGATACGCACCGTGGCTTCGGTTTGCTGAGCTACCAATACCCGGCTACCCGATGCCTGATCCACAATGGCGTGGCTACTCTGGTTCAGCGTCATGACAGACTGGCTCATATTGCCCAGTAATTCACGCAAGGCGGTACGCATGGCAAGCACCGCACCAAAAATACTCTGCGCCGGCACAGTGCCTGCCAGGTCTTCTGCGCCACGCAGGTCACCGGCAGACACTTTTTGCACCAATGCCTGCACCTCGTCCGGCTCGCCCCCCAGCTTGGCTAACAAACCGCGTACAGACAGCAGTATGACGGTCGCAATGCCAGCCACCAACAGCAGGCACACCAGCACCTGCCAACGGGCGGTGTGCCAGAAACGCTGGTCAACCTCGGCAAAGCTGATACCGGTCCCCACCACCCAGTGCCATCGCGGGGTGCGCTGTGCGACCGACAGCAGCTTGACCACCTCGCCCTCGCGCCGTGCCGTCCACCAGTACTGGGTAAGCTCGCCACCGGATCGCTGCAGCGCAGCACTCAGGATGGCACCGACACTCTGGCCTTCTGCGTCCTTGAAGTCGTTAAAGCTGGTGCCATGCAGCTGGGGGTCTAGCGGTGTCGCGACAAAATCGAGCTTCTCGTCTGCCACGTAGACATATTCGGAGCTGCTGTATTTGTTTTCCCGCAGTACTTGCGTGGCAATGTCTTTGGCCTGGGCATCGCTCAGTTTGCCACTGGCTGCCATTCGTTCCAGCTGCAAAATGGCAGAATGCGTACTGGACATCAGCTGCTTGATACGCGCGCGGTTGTCCTGGTCACTCATCTGGCGCATGGTATAGGTGCCTGCCAGTGCAATGGCCAGCATGCTGACCAGTATCAATAGCGATACCCACCAAGCCTTGTGTTTTACTTTCATGGCCTGTTCCTGTCTTTGTCTTGGGGTGCCACCAGCGTGGCGAGTTACGGGGCGTTAAGGCATTATGGCATGACAAAGCCACGTGGTCTTTAATTGGTATTAAACCAATAAAAACCATCCGCTGGCACCGCTTTTGTAGATCAGGCTTTCGATCGCAATAAAAAAACCCCTTCCGGCTACCGGAAGGGGTTGGGCTTGATACGGCCAGACTATCAGGCCGGGTGTTTAGCGCGGGCGATATCGGCAATTTTCACGCTCCACTCGGCCGGGCCGGTGTTGTGGACCGAGGTGCCACAGGCGTCTACCGCTACGGTTACCGGCATGTCCTGTACTTCGAACTCGTAGATGGCTTCCATGCCCAGGTCGGCAAAACCCACCACTTTGGATGCCTTGATGGCCTTGGACACCAGGTAGGCCGAGCCGCCCACCGCCATCAGGTAGACGGCTTTGTTGTCCTTGATGGCGTCGATGGCAGCCGGGCCACGCTCGGCCTTGCCGATCATGCCGAGCAAGCCGGTCTGTTCCAGCATCTGGCGGGTGAACTTGTCCATACGCGTGGCGGTAGTGGGGCCGGCCGGGCCAACCACTTCGTCACGCACCGGGTCTACCGGGCCGACGTAGTAGATGAAGCGGTTGGTAAAGTCTACCGGCAGCTTCTCGCCCTTGTTCAGCATGTCCACCATGCGTTTGTGCGCAGCGTCGCGGCCGGTCAGGATCTTGCCGTTCAGCAGCAGCACGTCACCCGGCTGCCAGCTGGCCACTTCTTCCGGCGTGATGCTGTCCAGGTTCACACGCTTGCCATTGCTGGTGTCGTAGGTGATTTCCGGCCAGTCTTCCAGCTTCGGCGTTTCCAGCACGGCCGGGCCATTGCCGTCCAGGTGGAAATGGATATGGCGCGTGGCGGCGCAGTTCGGGATCATGGCGACCGGCAGGCTGGCGGCGTGGGTCGGGTAATCCAGGATCTTCACGTCCAGCACGGTGGTCAGGCCGCCCAGGCCCTGCGCGCCGATACCCAGCGCGTTCACTTTTTCGAAGATTTCCAGGCGCAGCTGTTCTACACGGCTCAGCTCGGCGCCGCTGGCGGCCTTGGCCTTCAGCTCGTGGATATCCACGTGGTCCATCAGCGATTCTTTGGCCAGCAGCATGGCTTTTTCCGGCGTACCGCCGATACCGATACCCAGGATGCCTGGTGGACACCAGCCTGCACCCATGGTCGGTACGGTCTTCACGACCCAATCGACGATGCTGTCGGACGGGTTCAGTGCGTAGAACTTGGATTTATTCTCGGAGCCGCCGCCCTTGGCCGCACAGATCACTTCCACGCCGTCGCCTTCAACAATCTCGAAGTGCACCACGGCAGGAGTGTTGTCCTTGGAGTTCTGGCGCTTGCCTGCCGGGTCCAGCAGCACGGAGGCGCGCAGCTTGTTGTCCGGGTTGTTATAGGCGCGACGCACGCCCTCGTTCACCATTTCCTGTACCGACAGCGTGCTGTCCCACTGCACTTTCATACCCACTTTCAGGAACACCACGGCAATACCGGTATCCTGGCAAATCGGGCGGCGACCTTCGGCACACATGCGGCTGTTGATCAGGATCTGCGCCATGGCGTCTTTGGCGGCCGGGCTTTCTTCGTGCAGATAGGCCTGGTACAACGCGTCGATATAGTCTTTCGGGTGGTAGCAGCTGATGTACTGGAAGGCATCGGCAATGCTCTGGATGAAGTCGTCCTGACGGATGATGGTCATTATTGGGTTCTCCAGCGTAGGGGCTGTGTTGGGTTTGTGCCGCTATTTTAGGCGTTTCGCCCACGGGCAGGAAGGCGCAATGCTGCAACGCAGGAAGATAAAAGCAGAACAATGCAAAACCGCCGACTCAGCGCCGGCGGTTTTGTAGGCATGTACGACTGCGGCCAACGTTGGCCGCAAACGGGTATCAGCCCTGATGGTAGCCGGTAACGCGGGCCACTTCTTCTTTGGAGCCCAGGAATACAGCCACACGCTCGTGCAGGCCCTGCGGCACGATGTCCATGATGCGGCGATGGCCATCGGTAGCCAGGCCACCGGCTTGCTCGATGATGAACGCCATCGGGTTGCCTTCGTACATCAGGCGCAGCTTGCCTGGTTTGGCCGGGTCACGCGCGTCTTTCGGGTACATGAAAATACCGCCACGGGTGATGATGCGGTGCACTTCAGCCACCATGGAGGCCACCCAGCGCATATTGTAGTCCTTGCCCAGCGGGCCTTCCTTGCCGGCCAGCAGCTCGCCGACATAACGCTGCACCGGGGCTTCCCAGTGGCGCTGATTGGACATATTGATGGCAAACTCGCCGGTGGTAGCCGGTACGGTCATATTGCGGTGGGTCAGTACCCAGGAGCCCAGCTCGCGGTCCAGCGTGAAGCCGTACACACCGTGGCCAAAGGTAAGCACCAGCATGTTTTGCGGGCCATATACCGCATAACCTGCGGCTACCTGGTGGCTACCGGCTTGCAGGAAGTCGGCTTCGGTCGGCTGGGTATTGCCTTCCGGCGCTTCCAGTACCGAGAAGATGGTGCCCACGGAGATGTTCACGTCGATATTGGACGAGCCGTCCAGCGGGTCAAACATCAGCAGGTAGCGGCCACGGGGCATGTGCTCGGGGATGGAGTGCGGCAGCTCCATTTCTTCAGACGCCATGGCGCCCAGGTTGCCGCCCCATTCGTTGGCTTCCAGCAGGATGTCGTTAGCGATCACGTCCAGCTTTTTCTGGGCTTCGCCTTGTACGTTACCGGTACCGGCATCGCCCAGCACACCAGCCAGCGCACCTTTGTTTACCGAGTGGGCAATGGCTTTGCAGGCACGCGCCACGGTTTCGATCAGCAGACGCAGATCCGGCGGCAGGGCACCATGCAGGCGCTGTTCTTCAATCAGGAATCGGGAGAGGGAGATACGGCTGCTCATTATTGTCCTCGTATCACATAGGTCGCAGAAAGGGTTAGCCAAGTTTACCACCCTGCCCCAAGCGTCTGGGGTGTTACCTGCGCACTACATGCATCAGCAAAGAAAAACGCCCGACCAGGGCAAAACGGAAGCCGTTTTGGCGAGTCGGGCGTGTGGCGAAACGCAACGCTTAGGCGTTCAGTTCCTTGGCCAGGTACAACCAGGTTTCCACGACGGTATCCGGGTTCAGCGAGATGGTCTCGATGCCCTCTTCCACCAGCCACTTGGCAAAGTCCGGGTGATCCGACGGGCCTTGGCCGCAGATACCCACGTACTTGTCCAGCTTGCGGCAAGCCTGGATAGCCAGGTGCAGCATGGCTTTCACAGCCTCGTTACGCTCGTCGAAAGTGGTCGCGATCGGGCCGCCGGAGTCACGATCCACACCCAGGGTGAGCTGGGTCATATCGTTGGAACCGATGGAGAAACCGTCAAAGTGCTGCAGGAACTTCTCGGCCAGGATAGCGTTGGTCGGCAGTTCGCACATCATGATCAGGCGCAGGCCGTTTTCGCCACGCTTCAGGCCGTTGGCGGCCAGGATCTCGATCACTTTTTCGGCTTCGGCCAGGGTACGCACGAACGGGATCATCACTTCCACGTTGGTGAGGCCCATCACGTCGCGCACTTTCTTGATGGCGCGGCATTCCAGCTCGAAACAGTCGCGGAAGCTGTCAGCCACGTAGCGAGCAGCACCACGGAAGCCCAGCATCGGGTTTTCTTCGTGCGGTTCGTACAGTTGGCCGCCGATCAGGTTGGCGTACTCGTTCGACTTGAAGTCGGACATACGCACGATCACCTTTTTCGGCGAGAAGGCCGCTGCCAACGTGGACACGCCTTCGGCGATCTTGTCGACGTAGAAGTCTACCGGGCTGGCGTAGCCTGCGATGCGATCGGTAATGGTCGCTTTCAGGTCGGCCGGCAGGGTATCAAACTCCAGCAGCGCTTTCGGGTGGATACCGATCTGGCGGTTGATCACGAACTCCATGCGCGCCAGGCCCACGCCTTCGTTCGGCAGCTGCGCGAAGTCGAAAGCCAGTTCCGGGTTGCCCACGTTCATCATGATCTTCACCGGCGACTTCGGCATCTTGTCGAGCTCGAGCTCGATGATTTCCACTTCCAGCAGGCCATCATAGATGTTGCCGGTGTCGCCTTCGGCGCAGGATACGGTTACTTGCATGCCGTCGCGCAGCAGGTCGGTGGCGTCGCCGCAACCTACTACCGCAGGAATACCCAGCTCGCGCGCAATAATGGCCGCGTGGCAGGTACGGCCGCCACGGTTGGTCACGATCGCGGCAGCGCGCTTCATGACCGGCTCCCAGTCCGGGTCGGTCATGTCGGTAACCAGCACATCGCCGGCTTTGACCTGATCCATCTCGGACGCGTCCTTGATCATGCGCACGGTACCCTGGCCGATCTTCTGACCAATGGCACGGCCTTCACACAGCACGGTGGAGGTGTTTTTCAGACGGTAGCGGCGCAGGGTGTCCTTGCGGTCTTCCTGCGATTTTACCGTTTCCGGACGTGCCTGCAGGATGTACAGCTTGCCATCCAGGCCGTCACGGCCCCACTCGATATCCATCGGGCGGGCGTAGTGTTTTTCGATGATCAGCGCGTACTGGGCCAGCTCGGCCACTTCGGCGTCGGTGATCGAGAACTGCTTGCGCAGGTCTTCGGCCACATCAACGGTTTTCACGGAACGGCCAGCTTGCGAGGCGTCGGTGAATTCCATCTTGATCAGCTTGGAGCCCATGGTCTTGCGCAGGATGGCAGGACGATCGGCTTTCAGTGTTGGCTTGTGAACGTAGAACTCGTCCGGGTTCACCGCGCCTTGTACCACTGTCTCGCCCAAACCGTAGGAAGAAGTGATGAATACCACGTCTTCAAAACCGGATTCGGTATCGATAGTGAACATCACGCCTGCTGCGCCGCTATCGGAGCGCACCATACGTTGTACACCGGCAGACAGGGCCACAACATCGTGGGCAAAGCCTTTGTGTACGCGGTAGGAAATGGCGCGATCGTTATAGAGGGAAGCGAATACGTGTTTCATGGCGTCCTTGACGTTGTCAAGGCCACGAATATTCAGGAAGGTTTCTTGCTGGCCTGCGAACGAGGCATCAGGCAGATCTTCTGCGGTTGCAGAGGAACGTACTGCTACGGAAATATCGGCACCACCGGCATCGGCAACCATTTGATCCCAGGCAGTCTTGATATCTTCATCAAGCTTGGCCGGGAATGGGGTGTCGATGATCCACTGGCGGATCTCCTTGCCGACACGAGCCAGCTCCGTTACGTCGTCGATATCAAGCTTCGACAGCGCGGTATTGATGCGGTCAGCCAGACCGTTGTGCTGGAGAAAATCCCGATAGGCGTCTGCTGTAGTAGCAAAACCTCCCGGAACGCGCACCCCGGAATGGGCAAGCTGACTGATCATTTCGCCGAGCGAGGCATTCTTGCCGCCTACTTTCTCGACATCGGTCATGCGCAGGTTCTCGAACCAGATGACGTAGTTCTCTGCCATCACTTCACTTCCTGTGTTGGATTGGACGATAGGGAAGCACGCATTCTAGCCGAACAAGCCCCGGTTTGCGTAGCGACTTTTGCATCGCACAACACAGGGCTTTCCCTGAATTTTCAGCATACTGGATAAAGAATACTGTTTATCCCCCTGAATAAAAGACAGAAATGTAATGCCACCACTACATAACACCCCGGCAATCCGGCCTGCTGCTTGATCTGCCTGCTTGCCGCTGGCGGCAAAACGGCACAGACTTCATGCCAGCGTACCAACTCAAGCACAGGACACACCATGCCACACCGCCGCTCTGCTTTCTTTGTCTCCGACCGCACCGGTATCACTGCCGAATCGCTGGGCAACACCCTGCTGACCCAGTTTGACACCGAAGAATTCAAACGCGAGACCATCCCCTTTATCGACACAGTCGAAAAAGCACAGGAGCTCGCGCAGCGTATTGACGAAGTGGCACGCGAAGACCACGAAAAGCCGCTGGTGTTCACCAGCATCATCAAGGCGGATGTGCGCGCCGCTCTCAATATTCCCAGCGCATTGGTGATCGATTTCTTCGAAACCTTTATCGGCGAGCTGGAAAAAGAGCTGGGTGAAAAAGCGACACTGGAAGTGGGCAAGGCACATGGCATGTCCAATGAAGAAAAATACGACCATCGCATTGAAGCCGTGAACTACTCGCTGAACCACGACGACGGGGTAAAGCTGAAAGACCTGGACGAAGCTGACGTGATTCTGGTGGGCGTATCGCGCTCCGGCAAGACACCGACTTGCCTGTACCTGGCGCTGCAATACGGCATCAAGGCGGCCAACTACCCGCTGACGCCGGAAGACCTGGGCAGCCCGACGCTGCCGAAAATCCTGCTGCCGTTCAAGAGCAAGATTTTCGGGCTGACCATCGACCCGAACCGCCTGCACTTTATCCGCTCCGAGCGCCGCCCGGATTCGCGCTACGCCAGCATGGACAACTGCCGCCGCGAGGTAAACGAGGCCGAGTCGATGTTCCGCCACCATGCCGTGCCGTTTATCAGCACCACGCACAAATCCATTGAAGAAATCGCCTCCACCATCATGCACAAAGCCCACCTGGGCCGCCGCTTCTAGATCTGCGGCCAACAGCCCCGCAGCGCTGCCACCCCATGGCGCGCCCGGGGCTTTTTCCTGCCCGGCTGGCGCAAACAAAATATGTGCATTTTTCCTGCATCGTTCTATGCTGAACACAGGTTCGCCCACCGCAACCACCCGCAGGAGAGCACATCATGAGACTGGAACACTTCAACCATATCGCCAATCTGATCGGCTTGAAGAAGAAGTCCCGCGAAGCCGTGTGGCTTATCGAAATTGATGGCATGACCGGCTATGCCGCCTCGCGCCAGCTGGATATCAGCCAATCTACCGTATCCCGTGCCCACGCCCGCTTTCGCAAGGCACTGAACGAAATCAACCAGCTTACCCCCTACCTGCCACTCTGAAACCCGTGCGGCCAACCTGCCTAGACAGGTTGGCCGCATCAGTCAAAGCGTGCACTGTGCACATAGCCGTCAAACCCCAGACAATCTTGCACCCGCTGGCGCTGCACTGGCGATAGCTGCGCGGGTGCCACCCAGGCCCAGGCCGTGTGCTCCGCGCTCAGCCGGATATCTGCGCCGTCTGGCAACGCGCAACGAAACACAAACGCCTGCGAATCGTACTGGGCGTGGTAATACACCCCGGACAGGTAACAAATCTCTAGCGTGACGCCCAGCTCCTCACGGCACTCGCGCAATAGCGCCTGATGGATGGTTTCACCCGGCTCCAGCGCGCCGCCGGGCAGGCCCCAGGCCAGGCTGCCGTAACTGGCTTTCAGCAGTAGTACCTCGCCTGCCACATTGCAGATCACGGCGTGGCTGCTCAAACGAAATCGGTCGTCAAATGCCATTTCCCCCTCGCCTTACTTCGGTGTTCTTGTGCTTATGTTGTCGCATAAGGGCTACTGGCTAACCAGCACCCCGCCATTGATTACGTTATTTTACAGAAATGTGTTGACAGCCAAATCCCACTTCCGTATAGTTCGCCTTCTCGAAAGACAACAGTCAAACGAGAACAGCGCACCCGTAGCTCAGTTGGATAGAGTATTTGGCTACGAACCAAAGGGTCGGGCGTTCGAATCGCTCCGGGTGCGCCACAATCTGTCCCCATCGTCTAGAGGCCTAGGACATCGCCCTTTCACGGCGGTAACCGGGGTTCGAATCCCCGTGGGGACGCCAGGATTCGACAAAAAAGCCACCGCAAGGTGGCTTTTTTGTTTTGTTGTGCCTACTCGCTGTCCGGCAAAACCACGATCGCCTGCCGGCACGCTTCAAATACCGGCACCAAAGCCGCCAGCTGGCCTGCCAGCACTGGCTCGGCCTGCTGATCACGCACACTATTTTCCAGCTGCTCGGCCAGTCCGCGTACCGTTTCTGCACTGACATTGCTGGCCGCGCCCTTCAGGGTATGGGCCAAACGCTGCAGCAACACCCAATCTTGCTGCGCTAGCGCCTGCGCCGCGTCTTGCGGGAAGGATTGCTGGCTCTGCGCGAACAGCCGCAGCCATTTCAGGTATACCTTGCGCTTGCCCATGGCCCGCGCCAGCCCTTCTTCCAGGTGTACACCGGCATGCTGCAAGGCTTGCCAGGCATCGTGCTCCTGTGGCGCCGCCTCGATCGCGGCGCCAGCCACAGCAAGCGGTGCAACAACACGCGCCCCTGCCTGCGGCTGGCTAATGCCCAGCCGCGCCAGCACGGCAAACAGTTTGTCGGGGTCGATAGGCTTGCTGATGTAGTCGTCCATGCCCGCGGCAATGGCTTCTTCGCGGCTGCCACTCAAGGCATTTGCCGTCAATGCCACAATCGGTATGCCGGACCAGAGCGGGTGGGCGCGTATACGCGCGGTGGCAACAAAGCCATCCATCACCGGCATGTGGCAGTCCATCAGGATAATGTCCGGCTTTTCGCTGGCGAGGCGGTGCAAGGCCTCTTCACCGTTGCCGGCATAGCTTACCTGGGCGCCCGCATCCATCAGGTAGGCCGCCACTACCTCCTGGTTCAGCAGCACGTCATCGACCACCAGCACTTGCCTGCCGGCCAGGCATTGCTCGTGCACCTGTGCAGGCACCTGCTGCAGCTGGGCCGGCTTGCGCCCCAGCTGCTTCAGGCCGTGCCGCAGGCGCTGCGGCGTCAGCGGTTTTACCCAGATGGCAGCCACTGGCATGGCGGCCGGCATGAAAGGGGCAAGCTCGGCCATACCCAAGTGGCGCACACTCAGCAATACGCACCACACGCCGGGCTGCCAGTGCACCTCGCTGAACACATGCGGCCAACCCGGCTGATCGATATCCACCAGCCAGACATCGCCCGCACGCTGCTCGGCCAAGGCGCAGACGGTAGCCCCGACACCGCCAAAGGGCTGCACAGGCAAGCCCATGGCGGCTAACTGCTGCTGCAACACCGCACTCAAGGTTGGCCGCACGCCGTACAGGTATACCCGGTTTACCGCCAGCGGGCCGGCTTGCTTCTGACCGTCCCCCGCTGCCAGCGGCAGAGCAAAGCTGAAGGTGCTGCCGACACCGGGCTGCGAAACGACATCGATACATTCGCCGCCCATCAAGCGGACCAGCTGGCTGGAAATCACCAACCCAAGGCCGGTACCGCCGTAGCGCCGCTGCGTGGAGACATCGGCCTGGCTAAATGGCTGGAACAGCCCTTGCTGCTGGGCAGCGCTCATGCCAATGCCAGAGTCGCTCACGCTGAAATGCCAACCACCGTCCTGCGGGTAAATGCGCAGGATGATTTCACCTTCGCGGGTAAACTTCACCGCGTTGCCCAGCAAGTTCAGCAGCACCTGCCCCAAACGCAAGGAATCGCCCACCAGCACGGGCGGCACCCCGGGGGCGATGTCAAACACCAGCTCGACCGGCTTGCCTTCCAGCCGCATGGCCAGCATATCGGCCAGCGAGCCCAGTACGTCTTCCAGGTCGAATGGCACGTGCTCTACCTGCAGGTGGCCGGATTCGATCTTGGAAAAGTCCAGAATGTCATTGATGATGTCCAGCAGGCCGCGCGCCGACCCCAGCAGCTTTTGCAGGAACTGCCGCGTACGCTCGGGCAGCGCATCGCGCAGCGCCAGGTCGGCCATGCCGATGATGGCATTCATCGGGGTGCGGATTTCATGACTCATATTGGCCAGAAACGCGCTCTTGGTGGCAGCGGCGGCTTCCGCGGCCAACCTCGCGGCCTCCATCTGCTGTGCCAGCGCTTTTTGCTCGCCAATATCCTCCTGGATACTGATGAAGTGCGTCAGCCGCCCGGCGCTATCGCGCAGCGGCGAGATCATCTGCATCAACCAGAGCTCGCGGCCATCCTTGCGCCGATTCAGCATTTCGCCGTGCCAGCTATTGCCCTGCCGCAAGGTATGCCACAAATCCTGGTAGGTCTGTTCACTGGTCTGCCCGGACTTGAACAGCTGGGGCGTCTGGCCAAGGATTTCCTGCTCGCTATAACCCGTCATGGCCATCAGCCGCGGGTTGACATACTCGATCACCCCCTGGGTATCGGTAATCAGTACCCCGGCAGGGCTTTGCGTTACCGCACGCGACATTTGCTCCAGCTTGGCCTCGCTGGCACGCTGGGCGCTGATATCGCGGAAATACAGTACGGCAGCCAGGTCGCCGTGCCCCTCCGGCAGCAGGTGCAGCTCGTACGACACCGGAAAAGCCGCCCGCTGCGCACTACCAAACAACTCCCACTGGCTGGCGCAGGGCTGGCCCAAGGCCAGGGCTTGCGCCAGCGGGCCGGGGGTGCCAAAGGGCTCGCCTTCCGGGTTATGGTGCAGCAGCACATCGTCCAGTGCCCGCCCGGTAAGCGTCGCCACCACCTGGCCCAGCAGGCTGGCAGCAGCCGGGTTGCTGAACACCACTTGCCCTGCCGTGCTCAAGCCGATAATGCCATCGTCGATGGCATGCAAAATGGCTTGCGCCTTGGCCTCGGCATGGCCTACCGCCTGCTCCGCACGCGCCAGGCGTTCTTGCTCCAGCGCCTGCAGGGTGGCGGTTTTCTCTTCCAGAATGGCAACGTAGTGCGAGATATCCTGTATCACCGCCATACGGCGCAGCGGCTCGCCGGTGTCGGTAAAGTCGTAGCGCCCTTGTTCCTGTACGTATTTCACCTCCCCCGCCAGCAGCAGCCGGTAGTTCAGGTGGTACGGCCCGGTTTGCGCCTGACGGTAGGCGGCCAGCACCCGCGCCTGATCGTCAGGGTGAATACGCGCCAGGAACAGCACCTCGCTGGCGTCAAACTGTTCGGGGTAGTCCAGCAAACTGCTGAGCTGGCGCGACCACGACACCACGCCGCTGTACAAATCGACAATGTAATACCCCAGCCTGGCCATCTGCTCGGCATCTTCCAGCTGCTGCTGGCGCTGCAGCAGGGTGGCGGTGTGCTCGGCCACCTTGGCTTCCAGCTCGAACGCATAGTTCCACAGCCGCTTTTGCGACTGCGCCAGTTGCTCGGCCATGCTGTTGAAGCTGTGCCCCAGCACACCTATTTCGTCGGTGCCGGGGTGGCTGATACGGCTGTGAATATCCCCCTCACCCAGGCGCACGCTGGCTTGCACCAGCGCCTGCAGCGGTCTTAGCAGCCGCTGCGCGGCCCAGTAAGCCAGGGCGCTGATGACCAGCGCCACCAGCAATAACACCTGCAGCACTTGCCACTGCAGCTGATGCAGCGGCTCAAGCGCCTCTTGCTGGTCGATCTTGACCTCTACCGCCCAGCCCAGATCAGGCACCGGGGCCCAGGCGGCCAACACCGGCTCGCCACGATAATCCCGGCGCAAGCCCGCTCCGCGCTGCCCCTGCAGCGCGTCGAAGATAGGCTGCGGGTCGGTAGTACGGCGGGTAAGGTGCAACTGGAAAGCGGCATCTTTATGGTGGCGTAGCGGCCCCATGATCAGCGCCTTGCCATCCGGCTCTTGCCTGGCCAGCATCATCTCCCCGCTCTGCCCCAAGCCTTCGCGACTGGTCAGGATCGGGTTGAGCGAAGCATTACTGATACTGACGATGAAAAAGCCGCTCACCTTGCCCTGCTCTACCATGCTGGCCAGCCAGAACGCCGTTTCTCTACCGCTAGGTGCGTAAAGCTCGTAGGGCACAAAATGCATGCCTGGCTCACGCAAAGCCTTGCGCACATTATCAGCCAGCACGGTACGCCCCAGCTCGCCGCGAAACAGCTCCGCGCCAAAATCGCGCCTCCCCT
Organism: Vogesella aquatica; assembly: GCF_028548455.1. Lineage (GTDB taxonomy): Bacteria > Pseudomonadota > Gammaproteobacteria > Burkholderiales > Chromobacteriaceae > Vogesella > Vogesella aquatica. Next base: position 91,471 of record NZ_JAQQLF010000002.1, on the reverse strand, counting down.
TGGCGCTATACACCACCCTGCCATCCACATCCGCCAGCAGGATATCGTCCACCCCTTCCAGCCCGCCCAGCGCCAGCGCCTGGCTACACATGCTACGTGCCACACCATAAGCCACCGATAGCGGCCCGTGCTGGCGCATGGCCTCACCCAGACGGGTTTTGCACTGCTGGATGGCCGGGTTTGCCGCCAGCACCTGCACGTGGTCTGCCTGGCTCAGCCGCCAGTGCTGCAGCTCGCGTACACGGTCGTCGGTCAGCGCGCGCATCTGGTCAAACAAGCCGGCCAGCAGGCTTTCCCGCGCCTGCTGGTAGGCCACCACGCCGGTAAAAACCACAGGCAGCAAGCTACCCAGCAAAAACCACAGCAGGAAACGATGGCGTAGGGACATAGTGGGCATAAAAGAAAGCGGGGCTGGCCATGCGGCCAACCCCGGGGGTTTACAGATCCGGCAGCGCGGCCAGTGCCTGCTTCAAAGCTTCTACCGCCCTTGGGTCACCACGATACAGGTCTAGTACCTTGTAACTGGTCTCGCGCAGGGTAGACACCAGCTGCTCCTCCTGCGATTCGGTCAAACCCAGGTGCACCAGGTCGCGCTCCACCCGCCCCAGCGAGGTTTCCAGAAAGGTACTGGCCGCCATGCGGTCTTCGTTGCGCTGTGCGTCCAGGCTATGAATACCCTCGCGAATGGTTTGCAACAGCGAGCGCAACTGGCTCTCCCGGTGGTAGACGCGCTGCTGTAGCGCCAGGATTTTCAAACGCTCCGACACCAGCTCGGCCAGCACGGCAAAGTGGTCGCGCAAGCGCCCGGCCCTATCGTCTTCTTCTATCGGCAAATCGCGAATCAGCAGCGTTATCCCTTCATAGTTGAAAGCGACACGCTTACCCATCGCCACTACCCGGCCACAGTCGGCAATCAGCTGCAATACACCGCGCTCCATCTCGCTGACCTCACCCTCCTGGCTCAGTGCAAGCCGCTCGCCACCGCTAGCCAGCGCTACCGCACCGGTGACACCGAAGCCTTGCACGGTATCCAGCAGGGTACGCCCAAGTTGCTGCAAGTCCACGCAGGCCATGGCACGCCGCGAAAACTCCACCACCAGGCCCAGCTCCGCCGCATTGCTCATCGCCGTCATGGCCGTAGCGGTGGCAAAGCTGGCCTGGCTGGCCAACGCTGCCTTTTCACGCCGGCGCCGGAAGATGGCATCAATGCGCGAGGCCACTACCGCCAGGTTCAGCGGCTTGGAAGTAAAGTCCTCACCACCGGCATCGTAAGCCGCCACGCGGTCTTCCAGCGCGGTAAGCCCGGACAGGAACACCACCGGAATGTCACTTGTTTCAAAATCTTCCTTCAGCCGGCGGCACACTTCGTAGCCGTCCATTTGCGGCATGTTGATATCCAGCAGGATCAGTGCCGGCTGCAGGCTGGCGATCTGTGCCAGGCCCTGTAGCGGGTTGCTGAAACCGACAATGCGGTATTGATCCTCCAGGCCATCGCTGATCATTTCCGTGGTCAGCACATCATCGTCAATCACAATAATCAGGGGTTTGTCGCTCATCGGGCACCTGCCATGGTTTTTATGTTGGATCACTATTGCGCCTGCACCCTTCATTCTAGCCACAGTTCGTTAAGTAAAAACCCGCTTTATTCGATTATTTTGTCTAATCGCAGAACGTCTATATTCCCGCAATAGCATCAAACCATCCCATATATAGCATATCGATATATATATTCATTCTTTCGGGGGTAGCGGCTCTCCGGTACATTTGCAGTGCCGGAAAGTCCGGCACGGCGCCTGCCCGGGTGCCGCGATGCAAACAGCCAGAGAATTGAGCGCAAAGATGAAAATCAGTCAGGAGAGGCTGACTCACCTCAAGCAACTTGAAGCCGAGTCCATCCACATCATCCGTGAAGTCGCCGCCGAGTTTGACAACCCGGTGATGCTGTACTCCATCGGCAAGGACTCTGCCGTGATGCTGCATTTGGCGCAGAAAGCCTTTGCCCCCGGCCGCCCACCGTTTCCGCTGATGCACGTGGACACCACCTGGAAATTCAAGGAAATGATAGACCTGCGCGACAAGCAGGCCCGCGAATACGGCTGGGACCTGATCGTGCACGTGAACCAGGACGGCGTGGACGCCGGCATCAATCCGTTTACCGCCGGCAGTGCCAAGCACACCGACGTGATGAAGACCGAAGGCCTGAAACAGGCACTGAACAAGTACAAATTCGACGCGGCCTTTGGCGGCGCGCGTCGCGACGAGGAAAAATCGCGCGCCAAGGAGCGCGTGTACTCCTTCCGCGACAAGAACCACCGCTGGGACCCGAAAAGCCAGCGCCCCGAGCTGTGGAACATCTACAACGCCAAGATCAACAAGGGCGAAAGCATCCGTGTGTTCCCGCTGTCCAACTGGACCGAGCTGGATATCTGGCAGTACATCTTCCTGGAAAACATCGAGATCGTGCCGCTGTACTTTGCTGCCGAACGCCCGGTGATCGAGCGCGACGGCACCATGATCATGATCGACGACGAGCGCATCCTGCAGTACCTGAGCGCAGAGGAAAAAGCGCGCATCCAGCACAAGAAAGTGCGCTTCCGTACGCTGGGCTGTTACCCGCTGACCGGCGCGGTAGAGTCGGAAGCCACCAGCCTGGCCGAAGTGATCCAGGAAATGCTGCTGACCAAAACCTCCGAACGCCAGGGACGCGTGATCGACCACGACTCGGCCGGCTCGATGGAGAAAAAGAAGATGGAAGGCTACTTCTAAGCCCCGCTTCGCCCCTACCGAATATTCTAAGGTTGGCCGCACGCGGCCAACCTTGCAGATGCAAGGCATACGCTCATGGCACACCAATCCGACCTGATCGCCAGCGACATCCTGGCCTACCTGAAGCAGCACGAAAACAAGGACATGCTGCGCTTCATCACCTGCGGCAACGTAGACGACGGCAAGTCCACGCTGATCGGCCGCCTGCTGCATGACTCCAAGCTGATCTTCGAAGACCAGCTGGCCGCCATCCAGCGCGACTCGAAAAAGTACAACACCACCGACGAAGACATCGATCTGGCACTGCTGGTAGACGGCCTGCAAGCCGAGCGCGAGCAAGGCATCACCATCGACGTGGCCTACCGCTACTTCAGCACCGATCGCCGCAAGTTCATCATTGCCGACTGCCCGGGCCACGAGCAGTACACCCGCAACATGGCCACCGGCGCGTCCACCTGCAACCTGGCCGTGATCCTGATCGACGCCCGCTACGGCGTGCAAACCCAGACCCGCCGCCACAGCTACATCGTGAGCCTGCTGGGCATCAAGCACGTGGTAGTAGCCATCAACAAGATGGATCTGCTGGACTTCGACCAGGCCGTGTTCAACCGCATCCGCGACGAATACCTGGCTTTTGCGGCCAACCTGGGTATTGCCGACATCCGCTTCGTGCCGATCAGCGCGCTGCGTGGCGACAACGTGGTGAGCGCCAGCGAGCGCACGCCGTGGTACGACGGCCAGACCCTGATGGGCATCCTCGACAGTGTGGAAGTCGACCACGACGTGGCCCAGAGCGCCTTCCGCCTGCCGGTGCAGTACGTGAACCGCCCCAACCTGGACTTCCGCGGCTTCTGCGGCACCATCGCCAGCGGTGAAATCCACCCCGGCGACCGCGTTATCGCCCTGCCTTCCGGCAAGCAAAGCACGGTAGAAAACGTGGTGGTGTACGAAGGCAACCTGGATGTAGCAGGCAGCGGCCAGGCCATTACCCTGACCCTGACAGACGAAATCGACATCTCGCGCGGCGACATGATCGTGCGCGCCGACGAAGTTGCGCCAACCGTGAGCCAGGCGGTGGAAGCCCACCTGGTGTGGATGGACGAAACGCCGCTGTCGGTCGGCAAGGACTACAGTTTCAAGCTGGCCGGCAAAACCGTTACCGGCCGCGTGGAGCGCATCGTGCACCGCGTGGACGTGAACACGCTGGACGCCTTCGAAGCCGAAAAGCTGCAGCTGAACGAAATCGGCCTGGTACGCATCGCCTTCACCGCCCCGGTGGTATTCGACGCCTACAGCCTGTGCCGTGCCACCGGCAGCCTGATCGTGATCGACCGCCTGAGCAATGCCACCTCCGGTGCCGGCATGATCCGCGGCGAAGCGCAGATCGACAGCGCCAGCCAGGACCAAAGCGACCTGGCCCGCCTGCGCGCCTTCGAAGTCGAGTTCAATGCGCTGGTTCGCAAGCACTTCCCGCACTGGGACGCGAAGGATATTTCCAAGTTGTTCTAGAGTGTCTATGCAACCCTGTATTTACTAGATAAAACTGGGCAACATGTCTACGACTGTCTAGTACCGGGTTACTACAGCCACACAAAAACGTACCCCCATATGTACCCCCATGCTATCTTCAGGGGGTACGCATGGGGGTACTTCGTTATGGCAGCAGACAAAAGCAATGGCATGGCACTACTCAAGGATATTCAGTGTCGCAATGCCCACCTAGAAGAGGGCAAGACCGAGTCGAACTACCGGGATGGTGGCGGCTTGGTGTTGGTTGTAACCGCAGAAAGAAAACGCTGGCGCTTTGTCAGCAGCCTTTACGGTAAGCGTATCAAGATCTGGCTAGGTGATTACCCAGCGCTAGGACTGAAACAAGCAAGGTTGGCCGCAGAAGAGTGCAGAGATAGCATCCGCAGTGGCAAGGACCCCTCTGTCGAGCGCAAATTGCATAAGGAGGCAGGTAAGCTTGCCCAAGCCTCTACGTTCGAAGTCGTAGCACTAGAATGGCTGGAAGAACACTGCAGGGTAAAGAACATCAAGCCGGTGACCAGCACCCGCATTGCCAGCCAGCTACGCAAGCATATCTTCCCGCACATTGGCAGATTACCGGTCGATACGCTGAACGAAGCCCTACTTCGCAAGCCGGTAGACCTGCTAAGCAAGCAAGGACACCAGCAAACCGCTGCACGTGTACTGCAACACATCAGCAGCGTGATGAAGCACGGTAAGCGTACCAGCCGCATCCAGCACGACCCGGTATCCAGCCTTACAGGGCGTAATGGCATTTTGCCGGTGATTGTCAGCACCCCCAAAGCTGCCCTTCCCCTGGAAAGCATGCCGCAGCTGCTACAGAAGCTGCGTTCGGTAGATTGCCTGCTGATCATCAAGCTATTCCTGCGCTTTGCTTTGCTGACAGGTGCCAGATCATCAGAGATCCGCTTTGCCCGCTGGGACGAGTTCAACCTAGCAGAAGGCCTCTGGACTATCCCACCGGAGCGAGAGCCGGTAGAAGGCGTAGCGTATAGCTATCGCGGGGAAAAGATGGGCAGGCCACGCATGATCTTCCTAAGCCGCCAAGCCATAGAGGTGATGCAGCAGGTACACGGTCTAAACGAACACGCCACCTTCGTGTTCGCAGGAGGCCGTGTCGGCAGCCCGGTTTCCAATACTGGCATCAACAATGCCATTCGGGCGATGGGCTACAGCACTGGCACCGATCAATGCCTGCACGGCTTCCGCACCACCATGACATCAGCCTTGAATGAAGCCATGCGCTTCCACAGGGATGCGATCGAACTACATATCGGCCACGCAGCCAAAAACGACAAAGGCGACCTAGCCCCCTCAGCTAAAGCCATACGAGATCTGTACAACCGGAAAGCACGCTACCTGCAGCACCGACAGGAGATGATGCAATGGTACAGCGACTGGCTGGATGAACTCGAAAAGCGCGGGGAGTTTGTAGAGCCTGCAGACTTTACGGTGGCTGCTAGTTGAGATGCATGGCTGCTATTCGATCAAAGCTGACTTGTCAGATAAAGGGCATCACACCCAACAGATGGCGATAATCCGTGGACAGCTGCGGAGTTTCTAGAGAAGCCAGGGCGATTTAGATACCCAGGCTGGACACAAAAGAAACGGAGGAGAAGTCAACAGCGACCCCTCTATGCAACGGATTGGCTAGCATTGAATAGGCAGTCACCTGTAATATTCATACCTATGAATCAGGACTACCGAAATCTTACAGACGACGAACACGAAGCCGTCGAGAAACAATCACTGCGGATGATAGTGCAGGCGCTTCAGGAATATTCGCGTGAAGCAAAGCAAATTTTCGACAATACAAAGGCCCCCAGTAAGACTGAGGTCATTGTTTTGGCAGAAGATCTAGTACAGTACGCCTTAGAGGTGGCTGAAACGTATCCCATAAACCGACGATATGCTGGATTTATTGATTACAAGCGTATTCGCTGGCTGCCCACGCCCTACGGATTGCTTCCGCAAGCCTTACTAGTCGATGCCAAGGCATCAACAGAAAATAACCGTGAGACACTTCAACAATCACAGCTGCCCATGAACGCCGACTTCATTTCGAAGGACGTCCATGTGACGATGAACGCAGGTGTTGAACCACACCTCGAGTTGCCAGACACAATGAATGGACCGCTTCATGCGGTCACAACATCGCTATTTGTACATTTTTATTACCGAGACATATCCACCACACAGGCACCATACCGAGAGCTGAAATCAATCTATGCCCTTGCCATTCCGCATGCTAGATTTAAACCTCGCTACAACCCGGACCCCACAACAACTTTCTTTGGGCAAGGAAAGCACTCATCAGCTCGTGATGAAGATCCCCGCATCCGCGTCTACTTCACTCGCTTAATGGCGATGTGTCCTTGGCGCCTTCAATGCCTAAATTTTAATGGCAATCCATACGCTGAACCCATGTGGCGCGATGGTCTGGGCCCAACAGGCACAATCACCCCTTTTGCCTACCTCGGCCGCTAGGGTTGGTGACATACTGCTTTGCGGCGAGCTCAAGATAATCCTCTCGAACGTCTACCCCGACGATGCGTCCACCTTGTGCCAATGCAGCAAGGCCAGTGGTACCGATACCCAAGAATGGATCTAGACAGACTCCGCCGGGAGGAAGGCTCGCTTGTAAACACCAACTGGCTAGGGACGGCGGCATTACAGCAAAGTGCCCTTTAGCATCAGTTGCTCCACCAGTTAAGGAAAAAGACTGCACATCACCCGGATTGCGGCCATTCGGATGGTTTCGAAACACATTGTCACCTACCTCAACCGCCATTGCTTCATCGTAGCGACTATCAAGTGATAAAAGCTCTTTTAGCGTACCCCACGTCTCCTCAGGAGGCCGTCTCGCCCCAATTTCATCTGTACGGAAATAGTGACGAACCCGTTCGAATGGTTGATTAAGGATTTTTGCAACTTCTTTAATCGCAATACCCTCACGCTCAGCAGCAGCACGTAAGTAAGCGGCAAGCTCCGTCGCAAGAGGAGCGTTTGGACGACGACGAACCTCTTTTAATCCATCGATAGTAGCCCGATGTCGAGGAGAGTTGAGCCAACGGCGAAGCTCATCTTTGCCCTTTGCCTTCCCTTCAGCATTACCCTCCATAGCTCGGCGTCGCTCAATATGATCTTCAGTCTTATGGGGCACTCGCACTGCGTCGAGGTTAAAGAAATAACGCTCATTCTTGGCTAGTAGGAATATCGGTTCCCAGGCATTCGTTAACCGATCAGATGCACTGGAGGGCATCGCGTTTGGCTTGTGCCAGACAACGGTATTTCGAACCAACCAACCATCATTTTCGAGTGCGATGGCTACACGGAACGGTACCAATGCTAGTTGCTTATTGCGTTTCCAGGTAGGGTCTCCCGCCTTGGCGCCATTGATGTAACAGTCCCCAATGTTCAACCATGCGGTTCCGTCGCTGGTAAGGGTTCGTTTGACCTCACGAAACACCTTGACTATTCTTTCGACATAATCATCTACTGAATCCTCCAAGCCAATCTGTTCATCGGCCTCATAATCTCGTACGGACCAATAGGGGGGCGATGTCAAACAGGTGTTTATTGATCCGTCTGGGAGCTTTCGCAATACTTTCGTAGCATCCCCCAAAAGAAGAGCATGCCGCTCACCCTTGAAGTTTGCCGTTTTCTGGATCTGACTCCAATGATCGGAGATGCCTAGGCCTAGCTCTTGCACACTACAACTCTCAATCGATGATGCGTCAACAAGGTTGTTCATTAGAATTTTCTTCTACCTATAAAGGGGACAGACTTTTATAGGTAGTACTGTACCAAAAAAAAATGGATATGGCCACTCTGGCTCATCGGCCAAAGTGGCCACTTGTAATGGTTAAGCATTCCCGGAAAGTCAATTAAGTTGTCCTTCGCGTGCAGCTAGCGACGACAGTAGCTGTCAATGACGCCACCGTTATCGACAGGACACATTGGCCAAACAACAAACCGTCGTCGCTCCCGATAGCAACCTACCAATAGCAAAAAAAACACCACGTCCCGCCCGCGTAGAAGCGGGTGGTACATGGTGCTTGCGCATTACCGTTCTGCCACCTTCATTCGCAGCCAGCGTTCGATGTCCGATAGCAGCCACCCCACGGCCCTTCTACCTAGGCGGATCTGCTTGGGGAAGTGGCCCTCTCCGATGTACTTGTAGATAGTCGATCTGGCCAAACCGATCATGGCCATCACATCGTGGATTCTCAGGATCTTCATCGTCGTTCCTTCACTTGGCTTACCACAACCAGCCAAACACACGGCTGGCCAGGGTAGTGATACGGTCTACCACGTAGTCACAGGCTTCTTTGGCCACTGCCTTGACCGTGCCGACCACGACTGACCACAACCCGTCTTGCGCTTCTTGTTTCGCCGCCGCGCTGACCCACTCCGCTTTCGCTTCACGGGCCATGGCCCACTTTTTTTGTGCGGGCAGAGCTAACACCAGTTTCTCCAGCAAGCCGGGCAGGCCGTAGTTCTCTTCAGCCGAGATGCTGCAGACACTTTTCGGGCTGAGCTTGAACTGCTGGCAGATCAGCGCTTCTTTGGCGCGGATGTTGGCCGCTTGCATGAAGCCTGGCGTCTGGAACTGCCAATTCCATTCGCGGCAGGGTTCGACTTTGTCGGCCTGGCTCAGCACAAACAGGATGGGGATGGGTTTGTCGGCCAACGCTGGCAGTACCACATCGCGATAGAAGGTTTCATCTACGCTCAGTGCCCGGTCGTCTGCTTTGATCAGCCACAGGATGCAGTCCAGCTTGGGCAGCCACTCTTGGTACAGCTGCTTGTAGTCCACATCCCGTTGCGTGCTTTCCCCTACCCCGGGCATGTCGATCAGCGATAGGCCACGATCGCCTTTGGCTACCAAGGAGATTTCGTTGGGGTGGCGGGTGCAAGCACCCACATCGCTGACCTCGGTAACGGTGGCACCAAACAGGCTGTTGCACAGCGACGATTTACCGGCACCGGTCTTGCCCATCACGCCTACCACGGCGTGGTAGTTCAGTACCTGGTTCACCACGCCCAGGATCTGCTGGCGCTGTTGGCTGGTGAGCTGCAGCTCTGCGCGGTCGATAAGTTGCTTGAATTGCGCCAAGGCTTGGCCTGGCTGGAAGTCTGGTTCTTGCATAATGAGTCCTCTCACAAATACAAAAAGCCACCCGAAGGTGGCTTTGATGGTTTGGAAATCTTGTTTACTCGCTGCTATTGCTCGACGGGGCTTGGCCCGTAGCACAGGTCCTGCAACCTTCTCAGTTCTTGACGCACCATGTCCGGGTCATTATTGGTTTCCTCGAATGCCTCTATTTTTTCTCGTACGCACTCACGCTTCGCATAGACGACAGGATCGTGCTTCACGCCATACTTCCATAGCTCTTGCTTGGTCGACTTGCCCTGTTCGTCGTAATACTGGAAGAGTCCCTCGGGTACACCTTTCTCCCACTGGCCGGTTTTCATTAACTGACCGGAGGGGTAGAAGAACTTCTCTGGGCCATGCTGCTGGTTGTTGGCCATGGTGCCCTGGTAGATGATCTGCTTGCCATCGGGGGTCAATCTGACGATCTGCCCTTCCATCGAGCCGTTGACATAGTTGGCGTAGCTGGTCACGGCCCCTGTTTGCTCATTCAGTACAGCCTCACGCCCGTGCAGTAGGCCATTCTGTAGTTGGAAGGTGTGGATCAGCTTGCCGGACTTCACCATGCGGATGGTCATCTGTCCCTGAGCGTGACCTTGCTGGAAATTCACATTGGCCGTCGCGACGTTGCCGTAAAAGTTGAGCGGGCCATTGAGCATCCCTCGCTTGAATTGGATCTTGAGGAGTCGCTCACCCGTTTTTTCTTTGCGGCACTGGACCAAGCCATCCATCTGGCCGTCGGTAAAGTCAGCGTCACAGATAGCCAACAGGCCATTTGAATACGCCATCAAGCCCTGCAGCAAAATGCCTGGTGCAGGAGTGCCCGTCCCCGAAAAAATGATGGGCATCACCTTGAAGTAGCCGCCTTGATTGTTGATCAAGCGCTCCAGCGGCATATTGGTTACTTTCCCGCTGAAAGGAGCATTGGCACCCTGGCGGTATACCTTGCCATTAGCAATTTCAGCGTTGCGGAAATCCAGCACGCTGGCCTGGCTGATATTCAGTGCGATCGTACACAGGCACAGCACCGAGACAGCTCTAACGTTGGTTTTCATGTGCATTCCTTGATAAACGTTTGTGGCTAGTTGTAACCGGTGGCAGGTAGACCGCACTCGCCTTCCCAATCCATCATCACGTCATGCATGATGGGTTGCTCATCACCGTTCTCTTCTCGGAATGCCTTGATTTTCTCGTCAAGGCACAACTCAGGCGTGTTGGCGTTAGGATTCTGCTTTACGCCGTCTTTCCACACTTCTTCCTGGGTAACACTCCCCTGCTCGTCATAGAACTGGAAGCGGCCTTGAGGCATGCCTTTCGACCACTGGCCGGTCTTCATTAACTTGCCGGAGGGGTAGAAGAACTTTTCTGGACCGTCCTGCAGGTTATTCACCATGGTCGCCAGGTAGATCATCTGCTTGCCATCAGGCGTAAACCTCGCGACCTCCCCTTCCAGCAAGCCATTCTCATAGTTTGCATAGCTGGTCACCGCACCGGTCTCTTCATTCAGTACCTCCTCGCGGCCATTCAGCTTGCCGCCTTGGAATGTGTAGGTATGAACAGGCTTGTCTGTCTTGCTAACCTTTACCGTCAACACGCCCTCTGGCATGCCTTGTTTGAACGTGATGCTGGCCGAGGCTTGGTTGGTGTAGAAGGTGAAAGGGCCACTGAGCATGCCTTTATCAAACTGGATATCCAGCAATTTCTCGTTGGTCTTTTCCTTACGGCATGACATAGCGCCATCCATCTGGCCATCGGTAAATTCAGCGTCACACAGTGCAAACAAGCCGCTGGAGTACACCTGCAATCCCTGGAATACGAGCCCTGGTGCTGGCGTGCCGGTTCCCACAAAAGCAACCGGCATCACCTTGAAGTAGCCAGGATGGCGATCGATCAGGCGCTCTAGTGGCACGTTGGTTACCTTGCCACTGAAAGGCTCATCGGCACCTTGGCGGTACATCTTTCCGCTTGCTATCTCGGCATTACGGAAGTCCATGATTTTGTCGCCACAACCCGTCAGGGCCATGGCGCACAGACACAGCACCGTGAAGGTGCGTACTTTGGTTTTCATGAGGGTTCCTTGATGGAAGAAAGCGCAGTCCGAGGTGCAGCTCTTGGCACAGCGCTAACTTTAAACGTCGCTTATCAACTCAATAGGTTGAGTTTCAACCCGACAGGCACTTCATGTCAATGGGTTGAGTTACGACTATTCAGGTTGAACTGGAGAGCGTGATGACAACTATCGACCTGGATCAACTGGCGAAGGTGATTGGCAAGGCCATCACTCGCCACCGTCTGAGCAAAGGACTAACGCAGGAGCAACTGGCGGAACAGCTGGGCATTGGCAATGAAGCTGTCTCGCGTATGGAGCGCGGGATCGTTATGCCCACCGTTGCCCGCTTGGTCGAAATTGCCGTGATACTGGAATGCGATGTCGCGGCTTTACTCTCCGAGGTGTCCAGCCACGCGGACGGCCAGGCTCAGCACCTGGCCCGTCTCCTATCCCCGCTATCGACAAAAGATCGCACTATGGTGATCTCGGTAGTAGAACAACTGAGTGCCCGACTGCAGCAGTGATTAAGCTGACTTGGCCGTCTGCTTGCCCAGCCTGGCGGTGAGGCGCACAGGCTTGCTGTCTGGTGGTGTACTCCCTTCTGGCGGTGGGCTTTCTACCGGGTAGAACTCTTCCATCACCTGTGGCAACTCTTCTTCCGTTTCTTCGAACAGCCCAGTACCCAGTAGCTGCAGGGCGGTTTGTTCGAATTGCTCGATGTTGACCCCGGCTTCCATCGCGGCCTCTGCTTCGGCCCGGGCTTGTGAGATAGCGTCCGTCAGCTCCACACCTTCGCGTAGTGTCAGGTCCACGTAGTAGACGGGGGTGCGATACGACTGCGTGGTGGATTTGGCGCGCAGGCGCAGCATCAGCGGCAGGTAGTGAGTGAGCCCGCCGCTGAGGGCTTCGAAGTACCTCAGCCTGGCGGCCAAGGTACGCACCGAGTTGTAGCCGGTGGTGCGAAAGATGAAGGTACCGAGCGCGTCCTGTTGCCCGTCTACCTGCACGTTCAGCCTGCCGTACAGTTTGCAGCCCACTTCTTTGGCGTATAGGCAGCGGTCTGGCCCGGTGCACTTCACGTCTTCGGGGCCTTCTTTGCGGTACAGCTTGGCGCTTTCACCGTTGCCTACGCACAGCGGGCGGCCGGTGGCACGATCGAAGGCGCAGTATTCGGCACGCAGGTTCAGCTCGCTGCTGTTAAACAAGGTGCGTACCGGGATAGCGCGGATCTTGCCGTTGTTGGCTTGGTCGGCCAACGGTTGGTGCAACGGGTGCAGTAGCCAGCCGTCGCGGTTTTGTACCTGGGTGGTGAGGGTGAAGCTGTCGTCTTTCTCCGGCAGCCACTTGTCGTTCTTTTGTACCAGCTTGCCTATGCTGATGCGCCCGATCACGGGCGGGGTGATGGCGAGGCCTTTGATCATGCTGCGCTCCTTGCGGTGTGAATGAGAAAGCGCCGGCTCCCTTCGACGGTTTTGCTGTATTGCGGCAGCAGGTCGGGGTAATCGGCGCTGAGTTTGTCCAGGTCGGGGCTAGTACGGTCTTTGGTTTTCTTCCAGCTGACTTTGCCGTCGGCAAACACGGCGGCACTGGCGGTGCCGAGGATGTTCTGCAGCTGCTGGCGGGTTTGGGCTTCCAGCAGGCTGAGGTCGTCTTGTTTGGCACGTAGGGCAAGCAAGGTACCAAACAGGCTGTTGGCTTCCATCGATTCGGACAGGTCCAGGGTGATGCCTTGGTCGCGAGGGAACATCCAACTCAGCGCCCTACCCGCGTCGTCCGAGCCATCGGGCGATGGCTGCTGGTCTTGGGTGACCTGTTGCCAGAAGCCATCCTCGCGTTCGCACAGGTCCAGGATCTTGTCGTCGTCGCGTTCAATGCGGTAGATGCGGAAGTCCTGCCCGCCGATCAGTACGGCCACGTCAGCCCAGTCCAAGCCGGTAACGGCCAACTGATGCAGTACCTGGCACTGATAAGCGACCGGAATGCCCTCTTCCCACTGCGGCGCACTGTGATAGCTGGCGGTCTTGATTTCTAGGATGCCGTTACCGTCACGCCCGCAACGTACTTCACGGTCCAGGTTGGCCAACATGTGTTGGTGCTGCGGGCTTTGCAGTACCGCATTTACCCGACGTACCTTGCGCCCGGTTTGCTCGGCGTACACGGTGGCGAGTACCGGCTCCAGCATGGTGCCCCAGAACACCGGGGCTTTATCGGACAGATCCTCTGCCGGTTTGCGGCCAGTTTTTTCGAGCCAAAGCGACAGCGCACTCTTATAAGGAGATAGGCCGACAGAGGCGGCCGCATCGGACGAACCAATACCCAGCTGGCGCAGCTGTAGCCATTGTTCACGCGGCAGATTCAGGGTGGATGCCAGGCGCTTGGCCTGGCCGTAGCGTTCACGCATAGAAACCTCCAAAAGCATAAAGCCCGGGCTGGCAGTGCCAGTCCGGGCTATCGGTTTGAGTAAAAGGGTTTAGTACTCTGCGGCCAACATCACCGTCATCACGCGGTGGGTCAGTACAGGGTTGGCCGCATCAACGGAGTGCTGCTGCAGCGTGGGGTCGTAGTAATCGATCTTGCAGAACACCTGCACGCCGTCGAGTTCGACCGCGACAAAGTCGTGTTCGCCGTAGGGGTCGTTGTCGGGGGTGAAGTCGTTGAAGTGGCGGATGGCGAGCAACAAGGCAGCTTGCTGCTCATCGGGCAGGGATTGAAAGTCGGCCGTGAGAAGCACCTGGCCACCGACAAACTGGGTACGCAGGGCGTCGTTCAGTTGCTGGATGCGCAGGGTTTTAGGGAAATGAGCCAGAGCAGTCATAAAGCACTCCTTGGCCACAGCAGCACCCGCAGTGGCGAGCACTGCTGGGCAGATAACGATAGAAAGGGGCAGCGTTAAGCGCAGTCGCGATTCAATCCAACAAAATCAATGACTTATGCATTGCGCGTTGTTTCAACGTAGCACCCTGGCCAAACCAGGCAGAGTCCAAACGGTAGTCGCTGCTACGTGCCCGACGGTGATGATCGACGTATTCGGTTACGGCATTCACCAGCCCCCAGGCGGTGCCACGGGTACCGGTTAGCATCGACCCCATCCCTGCCCCACTATATAAAGCATGGAGCTGTTGCATGGCTTTGGAGGGTGTGGCGTCTTCTACCGGCATTGGCTCATCCAGCACATCGGCAAAGTACTGCCGGGCTTCTTCGGGCGAGATGGGCCGTTGACTCAGCGCTTTGATATTGCGCATGAACACATCCCAATCGCTCAGCCCCAGGCCTAGGGCATCCTTGACCGCCAGAGGGTCGAATACGGTCGAGTGCGGTACCTTTACTGCACCCAGGTTATCCCCCACCGCAATCTGCAGCGTGTTATTGCATACCACTCGGACAGACGTGAATTGCGCCGTAGTGCACAGCGTGCCGTCGCAACTGGTCGCTAGTAATAGGTAGGCTTTCACACGGTCACCACTACGGACCAAGGTTTCCTGACCAGTCTTAGCCAAAGCCCACAGCTTCTTGCCACCTTTCAACACGCCAGCTGTTTCCAGCTCAAAGCCCCCGGCATGCACCAGGTCGTTATAGAAGTGCAGGACTTCATGGGGTTGAACCACTTTGTAACGCGGGGAAACGACAGACAACGGTGCCAAGGTATCGGAGCGATACAGCACCTTCGCATCGCGGTGCATGCGGATATGCATGCCGTCCTGCGAGACATTGAACAGCACATCGCTTTGGTCGATGGTCCAGTTCATGCCTGCTTCGTGCAGCCAGACATCAATCGGCTGTTGTTCGGTGAGTTGGTTACCCAGGCCATGCCAAGGGGTAGCACCCACGTAAGCCATGGTTTCGACAAGATGAGACATATCACAGACTCCATAGAAAAACCCCAGGCTAGGCTGGGGTTTGAGGGGCGAATCCAGGGCATCATCACCCTGCTGACATGGAGGTGATATGTGGGTGAAAAAATTTAGAATCGAGGTCTATATCTAAGCCGTCACATTCTTACCTCATAACCCCAGCTGCCGAAGCGCAGACTAGGCCGTAAGGAGTATTGAGCACCGTTATGTACCTGGCTATATTGCGAAAATATGATCATGAATGGAGACGTCATGAAGCCCACTCTGAATTCAATTGCGAGTGCCATACTGCTCATACTCAGCAACCTTGCTGCTGCAGGCAATGTGACTGTTTCAGCTGCAGCTAGTCTGACCAATGCCTTCAAAGATCTGGCGCAGTCATTTGAGGGGCAACACCCGGGCACCAAGGTCCTATTGAACGTCGGCGCTTCGGGAGCCCTGCTGCAGCAGATAGCCAAAGGAGCACCAGTGGATGTCTTTGCCTCCGCTGATCAGGAAACAATGGATCAGGCCTTCAAGCAGGGCCTGATCGTTGCAAACAGCCGGCATAACTTTGTACGTAACGCCTTAGTGCTTATTGTGCCATTCGACAGCAAACTGGCGATCAAGCGTCTCAGAGACCTGTCCCAATCGCGAATAGACAAAGTCGCTATTGGAAAACCTGCCAGTGTGCCAGTTGGCCGCTATACCCAAGCTGCACTAGAAACTGCCAACCTGTGGTCAGTGATCCGGGCCAAGGCTATCAATACACAGAATGTTCGCCAATCCTTGGACTATGTAGCACGAGGCGAGGTTGAGGCTGGCTTCGTGTACGCAACAGACGCAGCGGTGATGCCGGACAAGGTGAAAGTAGCGTTTACCGTGCCGCTCAATTCAGCAATCAGTTACCCGATTGCTGCGAGCACCAGCAGTAGCAATGCAAAGGAAGCCAAGAGCTTCATCGAATACGTCCTGTCTCCCGCCGGCCAAACCATTCTTGGCAAGTACGGCTTTCTGAAACCCTGACCCGGGAGTAGCACAATCATGGAATCGGTCTGGGTTGCCTTGGCCTTGTCGTTGAAAGTGGCTGGGCTGGCCACTACTGCCACAACAGTACTGGGTGTGACAGCAGGATTTGTGTTGGCCAGGGGTAAGTTTCCGGGGCGTAATGTGCTAGACACGCTGCTAACCCTGCCCATGGTGCTGCCACCCACCGTATTGGGCTATTACCTGCTGGTTCTGCTCGGTCGTCGCAGCCCTTTTGGCGCATGGTTGTTCGATGTGTTCGGCATTAACCTGATCTTTACTTGGCAAGGCGCGGTCATCGCGGCCTCCACAGTTATCTTTCCCTTGGTATTCAAGCCGGCGCGAGCGGCATTCGAGTCTGTGGATGGTCAGCTGGAGCAAGCCGCCAAGGTATTGGGGATCAGCAATGTCGCCGTCTTTTTCCGGGTGACTCTGCCACTAGCGTGGCGCGGCATCCTGGCCGGGCTGCTACTCGCCTTCGCCAGGGCGCTGGGCGAGTTCGGCGCCACGCTCATGGTGGCTGGCAGTATTCCCGGCAAGACCCAGACCCTGTCCGTCGCGGTATACGAGGCGGTGCAGGCCGGGCAGGACGATCTGGCCAACATCCTTGTGTACATCATCTCCGCCGTTTGCATAGCGGTACTGTTGACTGCCGGCTATCTTGCGCCTGGGCGCATTGTTCGGCATTGAGTAAGGCAGGCAATGCAGCTTGATATCGATATCTACAAGACCTTGCACGCAGGCACGCGTAGTTTTACGCTGAACGTGCAATTACAGTCTGGCAGCCAGCGCAATGTGATCTACGGCCCATCCGGCGCCGGGAAGAGCCTG
The DNA here is from genome assembly GCF_028548455.1 of Vogesella aquatica. Classification (GTDB taxonomy): domain Bacteria; phylum Pseudomonadota; class Gammaproteobacteria; order Burkholderiales; family Chromobacteriaceae; genus Vogesella; species Vogesella aquatica. Next base: position 74,283 of record NZ_JAQQLF010000002.1, on the reverse strand, counting down.
ACTCTGAAGGCGATTGCTGGACTGCTTACCCCGGAGCGCGGTCATATCCGTATCAATGGCCAAACGTTTTTTGACCACTCGGCCAGTTTGAACTTGGCTCCGCAAGCGCGGCGTGTCGGTTATCTATTCCAGGACTATGCGCTATTTCCTCACCTCAATGTGCGTCAGAACATTGCTTTCGGCTTGAGTCATGGTTGGCTTAACCCGCGAGCACGAGATCGACACGATAAGGTGGAATACTGGGTACGCACCTTCGGCTTAGCCGCCATGGCACACCAGCTGCCGGATGATCTGTCCGGAGGGCAGCGGCAGCGTGTCGCCCTGGCTCGGACAATCGTTGCCGAACCGCAGGCACTGTTACTGGATGAACCATTCGCAGCACTCGATCCATCACTGCGCAATACCATGCGTCGGGAACTGAGCGATTTACAGCAGCTATTACAAATACCCATGGTGCTGATTACCCATGACCCGCTGGACGTACAAACCTTTGGTGACCATGTCGTCGAGCTGCGCGACGGATATCTGGACCGCCAAGTAACAGCATCTTGCCATCAGAAAACCAATTAGGTCCCAACATGCAAGCGCCAGGACCAATACCTGATTATGTCAAAAAGTTAGCAATAAACAGAGGCAAAGTATGAACGCTAACGACAAGACTATCCGGTTACAGGGTTCGCTCTGGATGACTGTTGACGGTCAGAAATTCGGCGGTGCCGACCGTATCATCCTGCTAAATCGACGAGGAAAGCGCACGCCTCCTTCCTGCCATGCTTTAGTCTGAATGTGAACGGCAATCCACTACTAGCTGCCCACCAGTAACCAGCTCAGAGTCCTGAAACAACTGGATGCCAAGGGCTTGGGCCCAAGTCTGTTTGATCTTTGGCATCAAGTCCCAGCCCGTCATGTGCAGCAGGCCTAGCCCGTTGAATTGTCTTGAACGCATGTATCGCTTGATCGCATTAATACAACTTTAGCTGTGATCGCCAATCAATGCTGTCCAACACATTTTTCACCCACAAACCCAGCTCGGTATCGCCGCCGATGTCGATACGGCGCTGGAAAAATAGCGTATCCGGATCTTCCTGCCGCCATAGCAGGGCCAAGTGATCGGCCAAGTCAGCGTGCAAGAAAAAGTCAGGGGCTGCAAGCCGCGGGCAGGCACGAAAGGTACTGCCATCGTGCCTTAGTGATAGCACTAGGCCTGCATCACGTACACCAACAAGGAACGTGCGCTGTTGCAGCATAGGGTCATCCAATGGAATCAGACCGCGCCAACCCATGAGGTTCAATGCCTGTGCCAGCAACTGGCTTGCAGCTGCATCAGGACAAGCGCGCAACAAGCGTGCGGCCAACTTACCGAAACGGGGGTCAATAGCAGTCATGGCGCACTCCGTGAAATTGCATACCGGGCTGTCGATGCCAGAAGCCATTGACCAGCAGTGCGGGTGCCAGACCAGCTAGCGGCATGCCAGCCGGTTCGCCACGCAAACAGGCGGCTGCCCATTGGACCACCTCAGCAAAGTGCTGGCTATGCGGGCTGAGGCGAATAGCATTCACACCCGACGAAGGCAAGGCATCCAGCTCATCAAGCAGACTGTGGCAGGCGGCCGACTGTGTCTGGGTACCATTAATTTGCAGGAAGCCCTGCTGCTCGCGGGTGAGCAATGGCATCCCGTCCGGATGCGCCAAACAACGAAACTCGCAGCTGTCTTTATGGAGTCCTTCATGCCGCGCGGTAAAACAGCGCGATGAAAACGCCAGCGGCATCCGCCCCCATGCAAACACTTCGGTATCGAGCTGCGGCAAGGCATGAGTAATAGCCTGCACTCGCTGTGCCGGCATTTCTAGCGGCGGCACCCAGCGCTGTGCTCCCCAGCGCTGGTACAGTGCCAAGGTAGCGGCGTTATAGATGTTGAGGTGTGGGCCAGCCACAAATGGCAGGCCACGCTGCTGCAGCATGCCGACAGCGCCGGTATCGTTGGCCTCTACCAGCACACCAGCCCCATCGATCAGGCGGCGCAGGCGCTTGAGGTCAGATTCACTCTCAAGCAAACCCTGACTGGACAGCACGGCTTCTTTACCAGCAGCCTGCAGATCCGCCGCCAGACCCAGCCAGTCGTCTACCTTCAATTGCTGGCGGCGCGAGCACACCACCTCACCCAGATAAATGCGATCCACAGGCCACTCTGCCGCGTCAGCATAAAAGCGCATCACTTCGTCGCGCGGCCAGAAATACAGCAAGGGGCCGATGGCCAGCTGTAGTGGTAATGCGGTATGTCGGCTTACTTCCATGGTCTGCTGTACGCCCCCAGTGTCACTTGTTGTCCTTCGGAAACCCGGCCCAGTTGCTGCATCAGCGCGGCTGGCGGCTGCCAGCCAGACCGGCGTGCCTCGTCCAGCGCCTGGCGCAGCGTGCGCGTTACCTGCGCCACGTAGGCTGGGCTGCGTTGCCGCCCTTCTACCTTGATGGCCGCTACGCCCATGTCGATTAGCCTTGGCAACAAAGGCAGCACGTTGAGGCTGGTAGGCTCTTCCAGCGCGTAGCCCAGGCTGTCGCCCACGTGAAAGCGCCCCTTGCACAGCGTGGGGTAGCCACGCGGCTCGTCGTGGGCAAAATCGTCGATCAGCACCCCGTTCAGACGTGCCTCGGTACCGTTGGCGTGTGGCAACCAGCGCACGTGACGGGCTGGCGAACATACACCGTGGGTATTGGGCGATTCGCCGGTGGCGTAGCTGGACAGATGGCAACGCCCTTCCGCCATCACGCACAGGCTGCCAAAACCGAACACCTCGATTTCCACCGTAGTGCCAGCTATCACCTGCGCCACCTGCTCCAGGCTGAGTACGCGCGGCAACACCGCCCGCTGCACGCCAAACATACGCTGCGCCAGGTTGATGGCTTCGTAATTGCTGGCCGAGCCTTGCACCGACAGATGCAGGCGCAGCTGCGGGTGGCGCTGGCTGGCGTAATCGAGCAAGCCGAAATCGGCCAGGATCACCGCGTCCACCGCCAGTGCTGCCGCCTCGTCAACCGCCGCGCGCCAGCGGGCTTCTTCGCCGGCCTGGGCAAAGGTATTGATGGCCAGCAGCACCTTCACCCCGCGCTGGCGAGCGTAGCGCAGGCCTTCGCGGGCGCTGGCGGCATCAAAGTTGAGCCCGGCGAAATGGCGGGCGTTGGTGTCGTTGTTCAAGCCCAGATAAACGCAGTCGGCGCCGTGATCCACGGCGGCCTTCAGGGCGGGCAGGTTGCCGGCCGGACAGACCAGCTCTGGTAGCTGCATGGTGTAACCCTCCGTTCAAGACGGGGCGACCTTACGCGGCGCGATGGCGGCGCAGCCTTGCCCCATATCAAGACTTTCGGGGAGCCCGCCCTGCGGCGCTAGCACGCTTGATAACGATCAAGAAAACAACATATAGTAATTTAAAAGAAAAATTTAACTATATATTGTACTTAATTACATCAGGAGCCATGCGAAATGCATTCAAAACCCCTCACCGCCGGCCACGTGGACGCTGTGAGCACCGTGCGGGAATACCTGAGCCGTGCCGACTGGCGGGTTCAGGCCAACGCCAACCAAGGCTACAGCCTGGGCGGTATGATCCTTAACATGGCAGGCAAGCTCAGCGCCGAATACTGGCTGAACGCCGTGTTCAGCACCGACGCAGCGCAGGCCCACCGCCACGGGTACCTGCATATCCACGACCTGGACATGCTGTCCGGCTACTGCGCCGGCTGGTCGCTACGTACGCTACTGCAGCTGGGGTTTTCCGGCGTCGGTGGCAAAGTAGAGTCGGCCCCACCACGTCACCTTTCCAGTGCCTGCGGCCAGATCGTGAACTTTCTGGGCACGCTGCAGAACGAGTGGGCCGGCGCCCAGGCATTCAGCTCGTTCGATACCTATCTAGCACCGTTCATACGCAGGGATGAGCTTGACTACCTCCAAGTGCGGCAATGCCTGCAGGAGCTGGTATACAACCTGAACGTACCCAGCCGCTGGGGGACGCAAACACCGTTCACTAACCTCACGTTCGACTGGGTGTGCCCCGACGACCTGCGCGAGCAGATTCCGGTGATCGGTGGCGAAGAAATGCCGTTCCGCTACGGCGACTGTGCCGACGAGATGGCAATGATCAACCGCGCCTTCATCGAGGTGATGTTGGCGGGCGATGCCCGTGGCCGCGCGTTTACCTTCCCCATCCCCACCTACAACATCACCCGCGATTTCGACTGGTACGGCGCCAACACCGAGTTGCTGTTTGCCATGACCGCCAAGTACGGCCTGCCCTACTTCCAGAACTTCGTCAACTCCGACCTGCAGCCGCACATGGTGCGCAGCATGTGCTGCCGCCTGCAACTGGATCTGCGCGAACTGGCCAAGCGCGGCAACGGCCTGTTCGGCAGTGCCGAACAAACCGGCTCAGTTGGCGTGGTTACCGTCAACTGCGCACGACTAGGTTACCTGCACGCCGGCGACGAAGCCGCGCTGCTTGCCGCCACCGACCGCCTGCTGGCGCTGGGCAGCGAGGTGCTGGAAGCGCGCCGCGGCGTGGTGCAACAGCACATCGATGCCGGGCTGTATCCGTACACCAAGCATTACCTGGGCAGCCTGCGAAACCACTTTTCCACGCTGGGGGTAAACGGCATCAACGAGATGATCCGCAACTTCAGCGCCGGGCAAGACGACATCAGCAGCAACAGCGGGCACGCCTTTGCTTGCCGCTACCTGGATCATATCCGCCAGCGCATCGTGGCCATCCAGCACGACACCGGCCATCTGTACAACCTGGAAGCCACGCCGGCCGAGGGCACCACCTACCGCTTTGCCCGCGAAGACCGCAAGCGCTACCCCGGCATCCTGCAGGCTGGCAGCGCCAACAAGCCGTACTACACCAACTCCAGCCAGCTGCCGGTCGGCCACACCGACGACCCGTTCGCCGCGCTGGCGCACCAGGAGGCACTGCAATCGCGCTATACCGGCGGCACCGTGCTGCACCTGTACATGACCGAGGCGGTGTCCAGCGCCGACGCCTGCCGCCAGCTGGTGCGCCGGGCGCTGGAAAACTTCCGTTTGCCCTACATCACTATCACTCCCACATTTTCCATCTGCCCGCAACACGGCTATCTGTCTGGCCGCCACGAGTTCTGCCCGCGCTGCGATGCCGAACTTCTGGCGCGCAAGACCACCGCTGCGGCCAACACTGAAGGAGCTATCGCATGACTCAACCTACCACCGATACACGCCCGCTACTGGACGACAGCGAGCGCACTCGCTGTGAAATCTGGACCCGAGTAATGGGCTACCACCGCCCAGTGGCATCGTTCAACACCGGTAAACAAGGCGAATTCTATGAACGCCGTCACTTTGACGAACCAGGACGCCACTAGCGCGCGGCTGGGTGGCTGGCAGCCGTTTTCGGCCTGCGACTGGCCGGGACGGCTATGTGCGGTAGTATTTCTGGCCGGATGCCCATGGCGCTGTGGTTATTGCCACAATCCTCATTTGCTGCGTAGAAAAAATGGGCAAACGGACTGGCCTCGTTTTATTTCCTGGTTGGCAAATCGGTGCGGTTTACTAGATGGCGTAGTATTTTCAGGCGGAGAGCCACTACAGGAACCCTCCCTGCCACTGCTCTTGCAACAAGTTCGCGCGATGGGATTTGCAACAGGCCTACATACTAGCGGCAGCTATCCACACAGATTGGCCAAGGCCTTGCCTCTGCTAGACTGGGTAGGATTAGATATCAAAACGCTACCGTCACATTACGCGGCGCTGACCGGCGTGACCGGCAGCGGCGAGCATGTGCAGAACAGCCTGTCACTACTACTGTCCAGCAATGTGACATTTGAGTGCCGTAGTAGCATTCATCCACACTGGCATAGCCGACAAACGCTGCAGCAGATGGCGGCTTGGCTCTCCACACACGGTGTACGCCACTACGCCTGGCAACTGCTGCGCCCAGCACCGGATCAAATACCACCAGTAGGGGCCGCTCCCCCTGGCTGGCCAGACCTAGCCTTACTGTCCGAGACTAAAACACGCTTTGAGCACTTTTCATTACGAAACAGCTAGCCTGGATGCAGCAGCCATCAAGACACCAGCTGCTGCATACCTTCTACATCCATAAGGACAATGTCACGTCCACGAACCTCTACCAATACCGACTCAACCAGTTGATGCAGGACCCGCGAGAAAGTTTCCGGGGTCAAATTTAGACGTGACGCAATCAGGTTCTTGTTTACAGGCAAGTGCACCACTCTACCATTACATGCTGGCTGACCCTCTTGTAAAAGGTAACTGATCACTCTTTGCAATGAGTTTTCCACCGAATAGCGCTCTACATCACGCACCATGCTGTGCAAACGCAGCGATAGACCGGCTAGCATACGCTGAGCAAAACCTGGGTCACTGGCAATAGCACCAAAGATTACTTCTGCACTGACGTGCAGTAGGAGCCCATCTTCCAGAAACTGTGCCATAACCGGGCAAGGCCGGTTGAGAAACATCACTGCCTCAGCAAAACTCTGCCCAGGATGCAATATTTCCATCACCTTTTCACTGCCATTTTGTGCGGTCAATGCCAGCTTGACTTTACCGAACACCACCACATACATGCCATCGCAAGGGTCACCCTTTTGGAAAATGACCTGTCCTTTCTGACCACGTACCTCATGCGTACCAGGAACCAAAGCTGCACGCTGCGCTGGTGACAGCTGCTGAAACAATGGCTGGTGCTGTAAAAAAGCGTCTATATCAATCTGACTCATGCCAAGCCCCCACAAGACCAAAGTGGCAGCCTAGCGCAGGCGACCATGACTAAGGCACTGGCCAGATGACCTAGTCCTAGTGGCTGGTACCTTCAGAGCGATTGATTTTGTTGTACACATTGTATTTACCGATTGGCTTACTCATGGGCAGGCTAACTACCTCTGCAAAGGTGGTCGCATCAAGCACAACCAGTTCGCCTGGGTTCTCCATGATGCTCAGCAGTACATAGCGACCATCGCGGGTGAACTCGACGTGGGCGTTGGTCTTGCCCGGGCGCACGCTTAGGGTTTTCACCAGCTGCAAGGTGCCCTTGTCGATGATGCCCAGTGTGTCCTTGCGCGGCGACATCATGGCGTCCACCCAGGCGTAGGGCGAATTTTCGTGGCTACGCAGAAAGAACCCCGGCCCCGGCGTGGCAATCTGACTCACCAACTGCCAGCGGTCCATGTCGATCACCGTTACCTTGCCGCCTTTCAGGTTGGGCGTGGCCATCAGGCGCTGGCCGTCGCGCTCGAAAGTAATGCCCGAGCCCAGGTGCGGCATGCCATCCAGCGCTAGGTCGGCCACTTTCACGCCTGTGTCCAGCTGGATGACCTCGGCGCGGCCCTCGCGCGACGCCGCCATCACGTGGCGGTAAGCCGGGTCGAAAAAGAAGTCGTCCAGTACCATGTCCAGCGCGGTAACACGCGGCTGCAGGAAACCCGGCAGCGCCACGCCCTCGCCCATGCGGTAGTCGTGCACCATACCGGGGTAGACCGGCGCCGCCTGCGGGTTGTAGCTGATCTCCCACAGCTCGTCGCTGTCTTTCAGCGCCACGATAAAGCTCTGCCGCGGTGCGGCATCGTAAACCGCCGACACCCGCGACAATCGGCCATGGCGGTCGCGTACCGGCCAGGTCTGGCGCGGCATCAGGCCGTGTGCGTCCAGCAGCACCAGCGTTTCCGGCAGCGTATTGCCGGCCAGTACCCAGCGCCCGTCGGCCGATACCGCCACGTTGCGGGTGTTCAGGCCGACGCGGATCTCGGCCACCATGCGCTGGCTGTACAGGTCGTACTGGCTGACCCAGCCGTCGCGGCTGGCAAAGTAGACAAAACGGCCATCGGGCGAAAACTTCGGCCCGCCGTGCAGGGCAAAGCGGCTCTGGAAGCGCGCCAGCCTCGTGAAGTGGTCGCCGTCCACCACAGACACATGGTGATCGCCCGCCTCCACCACCACAAACAGGTTATGCGGGTCTACCCCGGCAGGCAGCTGCGCACTGGCTGGCAGACTGGCCTCGGCCACGTACTGCACACGGGACACGGCCATATCGGTAGCCGTCCATTGTGGCGGCTGGGCCGGAGGGGTGCCCAGCCAGGCGGCCAGCTCGTTCAGCTCGGTATCGTCGAGACGACCGGCAAAGGCCGGCATTTGCGTGGCCGCCCGCCCCTGGCGCAGCGTGGCCAGAATCTCACCCGGTTTCAGCCGCTCCAGGCTTTGTGGCAGCAGCGCCGGGCCCATACCGCCCAGCCGGCCGGTACCGTGGCAGGCCAGGCAATGCTGGTCGTACAGGGCTGCGGCGCGCGCGCCAGTGACGGGGGTGACGGGGGTGGCCGCCCACAGTGGCGCAGCCAGCAGCCAGGCCAGCGCGGCGGCAAGGTGGCGGGCGCTCATGATTGCACCTCGCTCAGTAGTGCCTGTGGCCGTTGCCACGGCGACAGCGCTGGCAGCGGGTAGGCGCCATCGGGCACGCCGATTTCGGCATCGTGCAGGTAGCAGCCGGGGTCGGCCTGCCAGAAATCGCCGCTCAGCTCCCAGGCGCGGATGCGGGTATTGCCGTTGCAGATGGCCAGGTGCCGACACGCCCCGCAGCGCCCCGCCACCGGCCGCGGCCGTTGCCGCAGCCCGGCCAGCAAGGGGTTGGCCGCGTCGGCCCAGATGGCCGAAAACGGCCGCTGCCGCACATTGCCCAGCGACACTTTCCACCACATGGTGTCCGGGTGCACATTGCCCAGGTTATCGATATTGGCTACTCCCACGCCGCTGGCGTTGCCGCCCCACTGTTGCAAGCGGGCCGCCAATGCATCCGCTTGTAGCGGATAGCGCCGGCGCGCCCACTGCAGCAGGTAGACAGCGTCGGCATCGTTGTTGCCGGTGACGAAATCCTTTTGCCGTCCGGCGCGCACGTGGCCCAGCGCGGCGTCGATCAGCAAGTCCAGCGCCCAGCGGGTACGCTGGTGGCGCGCGTCGCCGTCGCGGTGCTTGTTGCCACGGCCGGCGTAATTGAGGTGCGAAAAGTAGAACTTGTCGATGCCTTCGTCGGCCACCAGCTGCAGCAACGCTGGCAGGTCGTGGGCATTGCCTTCGGTCATTGTGTAGCGCACGCCCACCTTCATGCCGGCATCGCGTAGCAGGCGAATGGCGGCCAGCGAACGGTCGTAGGCCCCGGCCAGCCGCCGGAAGCGGTCGTGGGTGGTGCCTATGCCATCCAGGCTGACGCCCACGTAGTCATAACCCGTCTCGGCAATGCGGCCAACATTGGCCGCGTCTACCAGCGTGCCATTGCTGGACAGGCCCACGTAGAAGCCCATCGCCTTGGCGCGCTGCCCCAGCTGGTGAATAGCCGGGTGCAGCAGCGGCTCGCCACCGCTCAGGATCAGCACCGACACGCCGCAGGCTTTCAGGTCTTCCATCACCGCGTACAGCTCGTCCAGCGACAGCTCGCCGGCAAAGTCGCGGTCGGCGCTGGTGGCGTAGCAGTGCTGGCAGGTAAGGTTGCAACGACGCAGCAGGTTCCAGATCACCACCGGGCCGGCCGGGCGGCGCGCCGGCGGCAAGGGGGCGGGATGCAGCAAGGTATGCAGGTAATGGCTGAGGCGCAGCATGGCAGGCTCCGCGGATGACAATGGCCTCATGCTCTTCCTGGCGCGGAGCCGGCTCCTTGATGGCTATCAAGCCTTTCCGCACCGGTGCGCAGCTGGGCTGCCCCTTACACCCGCAAGCCGGTTTTCTTGAGGATACGGCTGGAAAACAGCACCTGATGGTCGCCACAAGCTTCGCCCAGCAGGCCGCGCAGCCGGTTTACCGTAGCCGTCACCTGCGCGTGGCTGGCGCCGTGGCACATGGCAAACAGGTTGTAACGCCAGGACGGCAGCTGCCGCGCGCGGCGGTAACAATGGCTGACTTCCGGCTGCGCCCCCAGCAGCGTACCCAGCGCGTCCACTGCCGCGTCGTCCACATCGAACACCGCCATGCCGTTGGCGCCATAGCCCAGCGCGTAGTGGTTGGGTACCACGCCGATGCGGCGGATCACCCCGCCCGCCAGCAAGGCCGCCAGCCGCCTGCAGGCCTCGCCCGGCGCCAGCTGGCAGGTGTCCTCCAGCGCGGCCCACGGCGCATCCAGCAGCGGCAAGCCGGCCTGGGTGGCGCGGATCAGCCGCCAGTCAGCGTCGTCCAGCACTGGCGGGGGCCTGTCGGTGACGGTGACCGTCTGCCGCCCCACCGCGCTGTCGCCACCGGGCAGCAACTGCATGCCCACGTAGTACTCGCGCAGCTTGGGAAAGCCATACACCGGCAGGCCGGTATCCGTCTGGATGCGGGCCATTGCCTCGGCCAGCCCTGCCTGGCTGGTGGTGGCCAGCACAAACCACATGTTCAGGGTGTGCTCGCGCCGGTAATTGTGCGCCACTGCTGGCAGCGCGTTGACCTGCGCCGCTACCGCGTCGTAGCGCGCTTCGGGTACCGCCAGTGCCGCCAGCAAGAAGCAGCCGCCCATGCGTTCTATCTGGTACAGGGGGCCGAAGCGGGTCAGCACACCGCGCTGCAACAAGGCAGCCAGCCGTTGTTGCAGCTGGCTGCCGCTAAGGCCCCAGCGCTGGCCGGCTACCTCGTAGGGGGTATCCTGCAACGGGAAGCCGCCCTGCAGGCCGGCGATGATGGCCGCGTCCAGCGTGTCCAGTACCAATGGAGAAGTCATGGGGTCAGTAGCCCTTGCTGGTAGCGCGCACCGCGCTGGATATAACGACGGGTAGACAGCAGCATGGCCGACGGCATGGCGTGCAAACCGTAATCGGCGCTCAGCCGCCGGTAGTGCGCCGCCGCCTCATCGCTACTGCGGGCGTGCACCATGCAGAACAGGTTGTACGGCCAGTGCGCCCCCTGCGGCGGTCGGGCGTAGCACAGGGTGACGGCGGCATCGGCGGCCAGTTGCGTGCCGATGGCGTCGCGTTGCGCGGCAGGCACTTGCCACACACACATGGCGTTGGCACGGTAGCCCAGTTCGCGGTGGCGCAGCACAAAGCCGAAACGGCGGATCACGCCATCGTCCAGCCACTGCTGCAGGCGCTGGCGCACATGCAGTTCGGACAGCCCACTGGCAGCGGCCAGGGCCAGAAACGGCTGCGGCTGCAGCGGCAAACCCGGTCCCAGCGCAGCCAGCAGGCGCTGCTCGCTGCCCGCCAGCTGCAGCAAGCGCTGCGCTGCCGGCAAGCGCGCACGCCGCGGCGGGCCGTGCGGGCCCAGCGCAAAACCCAGGTCGATGTGGTACTCGCGCTGCAGCGGCAGGTCCAGCGGCGTCAGGCCGGTCACGCTGGCGATGCGTGCCAGCGCGGCGTCCAGCGCCGGGCGGCTATCAGCGGCCAGCACGAACCACAGGTTGTAATGGTGATCGCGTGCGTAATTGTGGTTGACCTCCGGCTGGGCGCTGACCAGCGCAGCAACGGCGTCCAGCTGCGCCGGGGGCACAGCCAGCGCCGCCAGCGTGCTGGCACCCACGGTATTGGGCGCAAACACGGCCCCCAGCCTGGCCAGCAGGCCTTGCTCCTGTACCAAGCGCAGGCGCAGCAGCAATTGCGCCTCGCTCAGCCCGCATTCGGCGGCCAGAAAGCCGAACGGCGATGCCAGCAAGGGGAAGTCGCGCTGGTGGCGGTCCAGCAACTGCAATAACGGGTCGTGTGGCTGCAGCATGTCACATCCCCATGCGGCCGGCACGCCAGCTGAAGAAAATGCCGGACGGGTTGGCCGCAGGCAGTTCGGTGCGTACCGCCAGCGTGCGGGTATCAATAACCACGACCTTGTCGTCGTCGCGGCTGGACAACCATACCGCGTCGCCACGGGCGGTGAACTCCATGTGCAGGATGGAGCGCCCCGGCTTCAGCGTGTGCACCACCTGCATGCTGGGCACGTCGATCACCTGCACGGTGTCATTGTGTGGAAAGGCAAAGTTCACCCACACGCGGCGCCCGCCCGGTTCGGCCATCACGAACACCGGCTGGCCGTATACCGGCACCTTGGCCACCGACTGCCAGCTGCGGCTATCGGCCACCAGCACCTGTGACTGGCCGATGGCGGGAAAGAACGCATAATCGCCGGCCAGGCTCCAGCCGCGCAGGTGCGGCATCTTGTACACCGGCAGCCGGGTCTCGCCCTGGCCGTACGCCGGCAGGATGCGGCGCACGCCGGCATCGAGGTGCCAGGTGTCCAGCAAGGCCAGGCCGTCTTCGCCGAACAGGCCGGCGATGTAGTAGCGGCCATCGCTACTGGCCAGACCGTCGTAAGGCTGCCGCCCGATGCCGCGGTAACGGGTGATGGCCGGCTGGCACGGGTTGGCCGCGTCTAGTAGCCAGATTTCGCCGGCGTCAAACAGCGCAAAGGCAAAGCGGTTACCCGGCAAGTCGGCCAGGCCCACCACACGCGACGACTGCCCGGCGGCGTCCTGCGCCGGGATGTCGGCCAGCAGCGTCAGCGTGTCGGCATCGAACAGCTTCACCCCGCCGGGGCTGTAGTTCTGTGCCGCCACGATGCGGCCATCGCTGGAAATGGCCCCGCCAATGCTGTTGCCGGCCTGCAGCACGCGGGCCTGCAAGGTACCGGTGAGCAGGTCCACTTTGGACAAGCCGCCGTCGCGGGCAAACACGTAGACATAGCGGGCATCACGGCTATACACCAGCGAAGCGTGCGACAGGTCGCCCAGGCCTCTGACGCGTGCCAGGCTGGCCGGCGGCTGTTGCTGCACCACCTGCAGGCTGCCGGCGGCACGTTCGATTACCACCCCCAGATCGCCGCTGCCGCGTAGCGTGGGGGTGGCGCAGCCGGCCAGCGCAGTTGCGGCCAACACGGCGCTCAGCAGGGTTCGAAGTGTCATCGCGGGAGGTCCTGTTGCAAGAGTTCTACCAGCCAGCGGGCTTCCTGCTCGCTGATGAAGGGCCGCCACGGCGGCATGGCGGTACCGGGGCGGCCATCGAGAATGGTGGCCACCAGGCTATCGGCCGGCTTGCCGGCCAACGCGGCGGCGGTGAGCGGGCTGCCCAGCCCACCCTGTCGCGTCAGGCCGTGGCAGGCGCCGCAGTCTTCGCGCAGCAGATGCAGCAGTACCTGGCGCCGGGCCGCATCCGGCTTCGGCAGATGAGACGCCGGCACTGCCTCGCTGGCAAATAGCAGCGCACAGGCCAGCAGCATCAGCATGAGGCCGATCAGGCTACCCCTGCTGTACAGTGGCTTCGTCATGACGGTACTCCGGCTAACGCGGGCCGGGCCGGCCCGCGCAAGGTTGGCCGCAACGCCGCCATACCGGTACGGGCTGGCGGCACGGGCGGCTTACTGCGACAGCACCCACTTCACCAGCACCTTCAGGTCGGCATCCGGTACTTGCGGGTTGGGCGACATCGGCACCGGACCAAAACTGCCGGCACCGCCTTTTTTCACTTTTTCTTCCAGCTTGGCCTGGGCGTTCTGGCCTTTGTACTTGCTGGCGATGTCCTTGAACGACGGGCCGACCACCTTTTTGTCCATGCTGTGGCAGGCAAGGCAGTTGTACTTCTTGGCCAGTTCCGGCGAGGCCTGGGCGGTGGTGGCCAGCAGCAGGCCGGCAGACAGCAGCATGGCGGTAAGCAGCGGGGTTTTCATATTGGCTCCCTGGGCGGGCCGCAGCCCGCCGTGATGGTTGGATCAGTAAACGTCGTGCTGGGTGTTGAACACGTTGAACTTGCCGGTCGGGGTAATCAGGCGTTTGTCCTTGATGACGGCCTTGCACTGGCGGGTCTTGTCGTTGACTACCACGATGGCCGACTGCTTGTTCTTGGCGCTCCACACCGAGAACCACACTTCGTCACCGGCCTTGTTGTACTCCGGCTGCACCACGCGCTTGGCACCGTCATCATCCAGGCCGGCACACGCGGCGATGTCGATGACTTGCGGCGGCTTGTCCAGCTGGCGTATGTCGTACACCGCCACGCTCTGGCTGACCTTGGCGTCCGGGTTAAGCGGGGTATCCACCCACAGGTTGCTGGATTTCGGGTGCGTCTTGATGAACAGCGAGCCGCCGCCCTGCCCTTTGAAGGTGGCAACCGCCTTCCACGCGTACTGCGGGTGCTTGGCGGGGTCGGTACCGATCAGCGTCACCTCGTCGCTACCCAGGTGCGAGGTGCTCCATACCGGGCCATACTTGGGATGCACGAAGTTGGCGCCGCGCCCCGGGTGCGGAATCTTGCCCACGTCCACCAGTGCGGCCAACTTGTCAGTCTTGGTATCCACTACCGCAATCTTGTTGGAGGCATTGGCCGCCACCAGAAAATAACGGCCACTGCTATCAAAACCGCCGTCGTGCAGGAACTTGGCCGAATCGATGGTGGTGGTTTTGAGGTTGGTCAGGTCGCTGTAGTCCACCATCATGATCTTGCCGGTTTCCTTGGCGTTGATCACGAACTCGGGGCGGTAGTGGCTGGCCACGATGGACGCCACGCGCGGTTCGGGGTGGTACTCGTTATCCACGGTCATGCCACGGGTGGACACGATCTTGCGCGGCTGCAGCGTGTCGCCATCCATGATCACGAACTGCGGCGGCCAGTAGGTGCCGGCCACGGCGATCTTGTCTTCGAAACCCTTGTACTTGGAGGTTTCCACCGAGCGCGCTTCCAGCCCCACTTTCACCTCGGCCACGTTGTCCGGTTTGGGCAGCCACAGGTCGATCAGGTTGAGGCGAGCGTCGCGGCCGATCACGTACAGGTAGCGGCCGGACTTGGACAGCCGCGAGATGTGCACCGCGTAGCCGGTCTTGACGATGTTGATGATCTGTTTGCTGTCGCCGTCGATCAGCGCCACCTCGCCGCTGTCGCGCAGCGTTACCGAGAACAGGTTGTCCAGGTTGTAGTTGTTCATCTTGCGCGTCGGGCGCTTGTCTACCGGCAGGTAGACCTTGCGCGACTTCTCGATGTCGGCCAGCGAAAACTCGGGCGGTGTTGGCGGCTCCTGCTGGATGTAGCGCGCCATCAGGTCCACATCCTGCTCGCTCATCTCGCCGGAGGTCTGCCAATTGGGCATGCCGGCCGGGCTACCGTAGGCGATGAAGATCTTCAGATAATCGGTACCCTTACCCAGAGTAATATCTGGAGTAAGCGGTTTACCAGTAGCTCCCTTGCGCAGCACACCGTGACAGCCGGCACAACGCTCGAAATAAATCTGACGAGCCCGTGCAAACTCAGCCTTAGTCATAGGCGGTGCTTTGGGGTTGATATTCTGATGCATGTCCTCGCCTGCGAGCGGCGAACCGCCAGCCTGATAGGCTGCCTCAGCCGGACTGACAGGTTTGTTGGCCGCATCGGCATAGGCCAGTGCAGCTGCAAAGGGCAGGGTTGCCAATAAAACGCCTTGGGCCACGGTACGGATCCTGAAGCTTGTCATGATGCTCTCCACCACGCTATGAGGGAATTCATGCGTCCATCATCCGCCCCGTCTCAGCACATCATCATTGATTCGAATCAACGCTTTCCAGCCCGGTAAAACGCGCCAGCTCCTCGGTGCTGAAGCCCCAGTCCCCCTGCAGGTACCAGTCGTCGCCCAGCAGCTCGGCCGGATGCTGGGTGCGGCCGCAGCCGTTGCCGCATTGCAGGTCGCTGGCCGCACAATACTTGTCGCAGCCCCAACACAGGCGCTCGGGATGGGCGGGGTGAATGGGGAATTTGCGGCGCATGGCACACTCCGGTACACGGGTTTCAGGCAGTCAGGCTGGCGTACAGGCTAGTCAGCACCTGCGGCAGGCGGTGGGCGTCGTGTACCACGCTGTAACCGCGCTTGCCGAACAGGTGCGGCAGGTAGTCGCCGGCCTCGCGGTCGACGGTGACACAAAACGGAATCAGCCCGGCGCGGCGTGCTTCCAGCACCGCCTGGCGGGTGTCTTCCACGCCGTAACGGCCTTCGTAGTGGTCTAGGTCGTTGGGTTTGCCGTCGGACACGATCAGCAACAAGCGGCGCTGGGCAGGCTGCTGCAATAGGATGGAGGTGGACTGGCGGATAGCGGCGCCCATCCGGGTGTAGTAACCGGGGCGAATGGCCAGAATGCGCCCGCGTGCGGCATCGTCGTAGGGTTCACCGAAATCTTTCAGCAGCAGGTAGCGTACCTCGCTGCGCCGCAGTGACGAAAAACCGTACAGGCCGAAGGCGTCACCGCAGGCCGCCAGTGCTTCGGCAAATAGCAGCAGGCTGTCGCGGATGACGTGAATCACCTGCCCGGCCTCGCCCAGCCAGCTTTCGGTAGACAGCGACAGGTCGGCCAGCAGCAGGCAGGCCATGCTGCGCCCGGCGGGCGGCCATGCCTGGTACAACGGCGGTTCGGCCACGGCCACACCGCTGCGTTGTTCGGCCAAGAAGCGGATGATGCGGTCCAGGTCCAGGTCCGGCCCGCTGGCTTCACCGCTTTTGCGGCTGCGCTCGGGTGACAAGGCCTGGAATTGCCGCCGCAAACGCCGGGCGGCCGCCTGCAGTTTGTCCGGCAAAGGTGCCGGGCTGGCGTCACGTGGCAGCATCGGCTGTAAGCGGCAATGGTCGGCCACCAACCGCTCGCGGCGGTAGTCCCATTCCGGCAGCAGCAAACCGTCGCCCAGCGGCGTGTCGTCGTAAGCGGCAGCCGGCAGGTCGAGGTCAAACTTCAGCCGGCTGGCGCGGGTCTTGCCGTCGCGGCTGACGGTGAGGCGATCCATGTCTTCGGCGGCGGCACCGTCGTCAGGCTCGTCCTCGTCCTGGTGACGGTTGACGCGCACGTAGTCGTCCCAGGTAAAGATGCTTTCGGCGCGAAACTGCAGCAACATGCCGTTCTTGCGATCGTCCGGGTTATCGCGGCGGGCACGGTAGCGGCGCCGGGCTTTGCTGTCCCGGCTGTCGCCATGGCCCTGCTCCGGCTGCTGGCCGTCGTCCTGGTTAGCTGCGGCAGCAGACGGGGGTGACGGGTGCAGCCACAGCGGCACCGGCTGCGGTGGCGGGCTGCCAGCAGGCAGAGCTGTCGCTGTACCCGGTTGCAACAGCGCGTGGCGGATGGCCTGCTCGGCGGCCTGGCCGGTACCGTTTGCCGGCCAGTTGCGTAGCGGCAGCAAGGCCGCTACCAGCCGCTGGTACAAGGTCGCCAGCCCCGGCATGGTGGTCAGGCAGCGCGCCGTGCCCTCGCTATTGCTTTGCAGCCAGTCGCCCTGCGCTGGAGGCTGCGCGGCCAAGGCCATCAGCCAGAAATACAGGCCGCGGTTGAGCGCGGCGTCCGGGTACAGGTCGATGCGCTCGGGCAGGTACAGCGCCTGTCCGTCGCGCCAGGCCAGCTCGACGTGGGTGTCGATACCGGCAACACGTGCCAACCAGCGGCGGCGGGCGCCGTGTGCCGTGCCTACTGCGCTGCGGATGGCCAGGCCAGGGTCGCCGCCCATGGCACGAAAAAACAGCAACGCTTGCGGCGCCACGTCATCCAGCAATACCGCCGCTTGCGGGTAGCCGGGGTAGGCGGCACGGCGCACCAGCCGGTCCCACCAGCTGCCGACGAGGTCTTCCATGTCAGGCTCCGAACTGTGTATCCACTACCGCCATCAGCGCGGCCAACGTATCCGGCTCGTCCGATAACGGCTCCACCAGCGCTACCCGGCAGGCAGTACGGGCGGCCATGCCGCTAGCGATCAGCTTGGCGGCGTACACCAGCAGGCGGGTACTGACCGCTTCGTCCAGGTGATAGCCGCCCAAGCGGCGCAACTGGGTGGCCAGCGCCACCAGCCGGCGCGCCAGCGCCTCGTCGGCGCCGCCCTCTTCGCGCAGTACGGTCAGCTCTACCGCCGGCGGCGGAAAGTCGAACGCCAGCGCCACGAAGCGCTGCCGGGTGGAGGGCTTCAGCGTTTTCAGCACGTGCTGGTAGCCGGGGTTGTACGACACCACCAGCATGAAGCCGGGCGGTGCGGCCAACTGTTCGCCAGTGCGCTCGATGGGCAGGATGCGGCGATCGTCGGTGAGCGGGTGCAGCACCACGGTGGTGTCCTTGCGCGCTTCTACCACTTCGTCCAGATAGCAGATGCCGCCAGCGCGCACGGCACGGGTGAGCGGGCCGTCGCACCACTGGGTATCGCCGGCAGCGATCAGGTGGCGGCCTACCAGGTCGGCAGCCGACAAGTCATCGTGGCAGGACACGGTAAACAGCGGCAGGCCCAGCCGGGCGGCCATGTGCGCCACAAAGCGGGTTTTGCCGCAGCCGGTGGGGCCCTTGATCAGCAAGGGCAGTTGCTGGCGCCAGGCCGCCTCGAACACCTCGCATTCGTCGGCCAGCGGTTGGTAGAAAGGCAGCGGTGCCGCAGCGGCGGCTCGGTGGGGCGCGTTCATGGCAACTCCGGCAGGAAAGTCAGCAGGATCCCGCCACACACCAGCAGCAGCCAGCCGTGCACGGCTGCACGTAGCCAGAGCGGCGCGCGGCGCAGGCCCATGTAGTGCTCGGCCACAAGCATGCCCTTCAGCCAGGCGCCACCTAGCGCCAGTGTCAGCAACAGCGGGCCGGGGGCCAGCGTGTCGGCCAGCCGTGCCAGCACGGCGGTGAGCAGCAGCAAGGCCAGCCACAGGCGCCAGTAAATGCGGTGAAGGTGGGGGGATGTCATGGCGGCAGCCTACCTGCGCCCCGCCGGCGCTGCCTTGATGCGCAATAAGAAAACGCTGCCCGCCCCTAGCGGGCGGTGTACAGCAGGGCGAACAGCACCAACCACACCAGGTCTACCATGTGCCAGTAGGCGGCAGCGGTTTCCACGCCGTCATGGTTGGCCGCGTAGGCACCCTGCCCGGCACGCCACCACACCGCCGTGACGATCACCATGCCCAGCAGCACGTGCAGGTAATGAAAGCCCGCCAGCGACAGGTAGAACATCCAGAAGCTGTTACTGGACAAGTTGATGCCGGCAGCAAACAGCGCCCCCAGCTCGTGGCCTTTCAGCAGCACGAAGCCGCTGCCGCACAGCAGGCAGGCCAGCAGCCAGCGTCGCCCGGCCCGCCCCCGCCCGGCTGCGTAAGCACGGCAGGCATTGAACACGGCGGCGCTGCCGCTGAGCAGCAAGGCGGTATTGGCCAGCGCCCACCCCAGCGGTAGCCCGGCCTGCTGGCGGGCAAACAGTAGTGGCTGCTGCCAGCGGGCGTAAGCGCAGGCGGCAAACAGCAGGCCGAACACGGCCAGCTCCGCCAGAATGAAAAACCACATGGCCAGGTCGCCGGGTACCCGGCGCGGCATGGCGTGGGACATATCACCTCCGCAAAAGGGTCGCGCTGGCGGACGCATGCCATGCCGTGCGCGGGCAGCGCGGAATGAGGAAGATAAAGGCTGCACCCGGCCGCAAGCCGTGGCGGGAAAACAGAAAAAGGGTGCGCCTCCGCACCCCCTCTATTTGGCGCCCGACGCTGCCTGCGGGCCGGATTGCGCACTCGCGCAACGTGCCGCCCCCGGTCTGCAAGCCAGACGCGGCACCGCGGCTACCCGGCTTAGCGGGCTTCGTCCTTGCCGACGAAGAAACTGATGATGTACAGCAGCAGGCCGATGAAGAACACGACGCCGGCCCCTTCACGCAGCCAGTAGAAGAACGCCAGTTTGTCCTGGGTGGCCATGAACGACAGCGGGGTATCGCCCATGCGCTGCATCCACACTTGCAGGATGCCGGCGGCGGTGAGGAACAGCGTGATGAATACCATGGCGATGGTCATCAGCCAGAACGACCACATTTCCACCACCTGGGCGCGATTGCTGTTGGCTTCGCGGCCGCGCATCAGCGGCATGGCGTAGGAGATCATGGTCATCACCACCATGGCGTAGGCACCGTAGAAAGCCATGTGACCGTGGCTAGCCGTAATCTGCGTGCCGTGGGTCAGGTAGTTCACCGGCGCCAGCGTGTGCAGGAAGCCCCACACGCCCGCCCCCAGGAAGGACATCACGCCAGTACCCAGCGCCCACAGTACGGCGGCCTTGTTGGGGTGCTCGCGGCGACGCTTGTTCACCATATTGAAGGCGAACAGGGTCATCATGAAGAACGGAATCGGCTCCAGTGCCGAGAACGCCGAGCCCCACACCTGCCAGTAAGCCGGCGTACCGATCCAGAAATAGTGGTGGCCGGTACCGATGATGCCGGTAATCAGCGTCATGGCAATGATCACGTACAGCCATTTTTCGATCACTTCACGGTCCACGCCAGTCACTTTCACCAGTACGAAGGCCAGCATGGCACCCATGATCAGTTCCCACACGCCTTCCACCCACAAGTGCACCACCCACCACCAGAAGTACTTGTCCAGCACCAGGTTATGCGGGTTGTAGAACGAGAACAGGAAGAAGATCGCCAGCCCCCACAGCCCCAGCATCATCACCATGCTGATACTGGTTTTACGGCCTTTCAGTACCGTCATGCTGAGGTTGAACAGGAAAGACAGCGCCACCAGCACGATGCCGATCTTGGTAATGGTGGGCTGCTCCAGGAACTCCCGCCCCATGGTGGGCAGCAGATCGTTGCCCGTCATCTGCGCCAGCGTGGCATACGGCACCGCCAGATAGCCGACGATGGTCAGCGCCCCCGCCACCAGGAATACCCAGAACGTGGCGATGGCCAGTTTGGGGCTGTGCAGCTCGCGTTCCGATTCTTCTGGAATCAGGTAATAACCGGCGCCCATGAAGCCGAACAGCAGCCACACGATCAGCAGGTTGGTGTGCACCATGCGCGCAACATTGAACGGAATGGCCGGAAACAGAAAGTCGCCGATCACGTACTGCAGGCCCATCACCAGGCCAAAAATGATCTGGCCGACAAACAGGCCGATGGCGGCCGTGAAATATGGCTTGGCCACCGCCTGCGAGCGGTACTTGAGCTGGACGTTGGCCGCAGACGGCGTGGTTTGCCGACCTGCTGCCGAAGCAAGGGATGTCATGTGTTTCTCCCGTTAAGGTAAAGGGCTGGATACGTTGGCCGCACCCGCTGGTACGGCGGACTGGTCTAGCCTTCGATATTCGGCGGCCAGTTATTGGTGTTGATCTGGCTGCTGTACTTCAGGAACGCCACCAGGTCGTCGATCTGGGCGTCGCTCAGGTGGAAATTGGGCATCTGGCGCCGACCCGGCGCCCCGGTGGGCTGCGCCTTGATCCAGGCCTTGATGAACTCCGGCCCGCGGCGCTGGTAGACGTTGCCCAGCTCCGGCGCAAAGTAGGCGCCCTCGCCCAGCAAGGTGTGGCAGCCGATACAGTTGTTCACCTCCCACAGGTTCTTGCCGCGCGCCACCTGTTCGGTGAGGTTGGCGCGGTTGTCGCGCTTGGGCAGGGCCTGCACGGTGTCGAACGTCAGTGCGACAAACAGCAGGAAGAAAAACACCGCCCCTCCGTAGAAGATGTTTCGTGCGGTTGACTTGGTAAAACTGGTGCTCATCGCAGCCTCCCATCATGTGTACCGGAACCCCGGCATTCAGGGCGGACTGTACGTTTCGGGGTATCCGAATAGCATTGATTCGAATCAACGATTTCCAGGCGCTGCCCTTCCTACACTGATGACCTCAACACCAGAGGAGCCGCCATGAACACCGCGCAACCGTTTTCCCACGCCACCCCGCTACAGGCAGGCGAAGTCAGCCTGGTGGGCGCAGGCCCCGGCGACCCGGACCTGCTGACCCTCAAAGCACTGCGCCGCCTGGCCGAGGCCGACGTGGTGCTGTACGACTTGCTGGTCAGCCCCGACATCCTGGCGCTGGCCAACCGCCAGGCCGAGCTGGTTTGCGTTGGCAAGCGTGCCAACCGACACACACTGCCACAGGCTGCCATCCACGAGCTGATGGTGAACCATGCGCGCCAGGGCCGGCGCGTGGTGCGGCTGAAAGGCGGCGACCCGCTGCTGTTCGGGCGTGGCGGCGAAGAGCTGACGGCCTTGGCTGCCGAAGGCATACGCTGTGAAGTGGTACCCGGCATCAGCGCGGCGCTGGGTGCGGCCGCCAGCTGCGGCATTCCGCTGACACACCGGGACTGCGCGCAGGGCGTGACCCTGGTGACCGGCCACCGCCGCGAAGGCGAGCTGGCACTGGACTGGACCCACCGAACCGACTGTAACGAAACGGTGGTGGTGTATATGGGGCTGGGCGAAGCGGCCGCCATTGCCGGCAGTCTGATGGCGCACGGCCGGCTGCCCGGCACCCCGGTGGCGGTAGTGGAAAACGCCACCACGCCACAGCAGCGGGTGTGCTGTACCACGCTGGCAGGGCTGGCCGATACCGTGCAGCGCCAGCACATTGCCCCGCCGGCCTTGCTGCTGATCGGCGAGGTGGTGCGGCTCTACCCTTTACTGGCCCCGGCGCTGCGCCGCGAGGCCGCCGGCCTGAAGCGGCACGTCAGCCCGGCAGCGTCAACGTCAGCTGCACACCACTGAAATCCGGCAGCATCTGGCTGTCAACCGCTACCCCCTGCTGCGCCAGCAGCGGCACCAGCGGGCCGGGAAAATGGGGCAGTACATAGCCTAACTGCTGACCGGGCGCGGCAGCGTCCACCTCGGCCAGGATGATTTCCAGCGGTTGTGGCGGCGTCAGGCCGCGCAGGTCACGCGGCGTCATGGCGCACCTCCCGGCTTAGGCAAACAGGCAATATACGGGCAGCAAACATGGCGGAGTACCCCGGTAAGTGACGATGGCGCAGTATCGCCGCCGCCCGTTGCCGGCTGAATGATACGGATCAAGCTTCCGGCCAGCGGCTACCTCTTTCGGCGTAGCCCACCCCTGCCGACAGCGTATCGGCAAACGCGTGACCGCCGCCTACACTGCCGGCAAACCTCCCGAGGAAGCCGACATGACTGCCATCCACGACTTCAACGGCCTGTTGCAGGCCGCCCGCCAGCAAGCCGCGCCGCAGCGCCTGCTGTTTGCCTTCTGCCAGCGCTGTCTGCACGACGACCACCAGCCCGCCGAAGCCGAACGCTTTGCCGCCGGCGAAGGCGGCATCCTGCAACCGGTGCTGTGCGTGGACAAGACCCCCGCCGAGCTGGCCGATTTCAACCGCCTGCAGCACGACGCCGACGCGCTGGACCCGCGCTGGGAAGTGGTGTTCGTGGCCGCCATCGACGACAGCGGCAGCACCGCCGCTGACGGCCCGCTCAAGCGCATGATCCAGACCATCCAGACCGGCGGCGACGTGGCGCGCTACCTGGCGTTCAACCGCGCCGGCCAGCCGCTGCGCTTCCTGTAGGCATTTGAAAGGACCCGTCATGCTGAGCGACCGTTTCGGGCGCAGCGTGGACTACCTGCGCATTTCGGTGACCGACCGCTGCGACCTGCGCTGTACCTACTGCCTGCCCAAAGGTTTCAAGGGCTTCGAAGAGCCGGCCAACTGGCTGACCTTCGACGAAATCGAACGCGTGGTGGCGGTATTTGCCCGCCTGGGCACCCGCCGCTACCGCCTTACCGGCGGCGAGCCGCTACTGCGCCGCCACCTGCCACAGCTGGCCGCCAGGCTGGCCGCGCTGCCCGGCGTGGACGACCTGTCGCTAACCACCAACGGCACCCAGCTGGCTACCCAGGCGGAAGCCTTGCACGGCGCCGGTGTGCGCCGCCTGAACGTGAGCCTGGATTCGCTGCGTGACGACTGCGTGCACGGCATTACCGGCAGCCACTGCCTGCAGCAGGTGCTGGACGGGCTGCAAGCCGCCCGCGACGCTGGCTTTGCCAGCATCAAGATCAATATGGTGCCGCTGGCCGGCGTCAACGAAGCCGACATCGAGCCGATGGTGGCCTATTGCATCGAGCACGGCCTGATCCTGCGCCTGATCGAGGCCATGCCGATGGGCAGCACCGGCCAGCAAACACGCGGCGTGGACCTGCAGCCGGTGCTGGCACGCCTGCAGCAACGCTTTGGCCTGCGGCCAACGTGCAAGACGCTGGGTGGCGGCCCGGCCCGTTACTGGGAAAGCGCCGACGGCCAGTTCACGCTGGGGCTGATCACGCCGCTGTCGCAGCATTTCTGTGCCAGC
The DNA here is from genome assembly GCF_028548455.1 of Vogesella aquatica. GTDB lineage: Bacteria > Pseudomonadota > Gammaproteobacteria > Burkholderiales > Chromobacteriaceae > Vogesella > Vogesella aquatica. Next base: position 50,285 of record NZ_JAQQLF010000002.1, on the reverse strand, counting down.
TGCAACCGCGTACGGCTGTCGGTGGACGGCACGCTGTACCTGTGCCTGGGGCAGGAAGAGCGTTTCGAGCTGCGCCCGCTGCTGCGCGCCGGCTGTAGCGACGCCGAGCTGGAGGCCGCTATCCGCGCCGCCATCGAGCTGAAGCCGCAACAGCACACCTTCAACGAAGCCCCCACCCGCGTGGTGCGCTTCATGTCGATGACCGGGGGCTGAGCATGGCACTGGACGACCCGCTGCTGCAGGGCTTTCGCCGCTTCCAGCAACAATACTTTTCCGCAAGCAACCCGGTATACGCCAGCCTGTGCCAGGGCCAGCACCCGGTGACGCTGGTAATTGCCTGTTGCGATTCGCGCGTGCACCCGCCGGCGCTGATGGGCAGCCAGCCGGGCGAGATGTTCGTCATCCGCAATGTGGCCAACCTGGTGCCGCCGTACAGCCCGCACAACGAACACGCCAGCGTAGCAGCGGCGCTGGAGTTTGCCGTGCTTAGCCTCAACGTTGGCCGCATCATCGTGATGGGCCATTCCGGCTGCGGCGGCATCCAGGCCCTGCTGCGGCGCAGTACCCCACGCGATAGCGCCCTCACCCGCTGGCTGGCCATTGCCGAGCCGGCGCGCGAACTGACCTACCGCCACCACGCCGGCGCCAGCGCGGCGCTGCAGGCACGCCAGTGCGAACAGGCCGCCATTCTGGTGTCGCTGAACAACCTGCTGGGCTACCCGTGGCTGGCCGACCGCGTCAAGACGGGACAACTTATGCTGAATGGTTGGTACTTCGATATGCATGAAGGTGCACTTTGGGGTCTGGACGCTGAAAGCCATCGTTTCGTTCCACTAGTTTGCCCGCTTGAACGGGCAGACTGCTAACGCCTCCTCCTTTTGGCGGATTGCCGAAGCGATCAAAGCGCATTAAGGTGAAACCATCCCAAATCGCGCGCTCCCACTATGCACTTTTCCGCCCCCGAAGCCATGCGCAGTCTATCCGGCAAGCTGCTGGGACTCACCATTGTCTGGCTACTACTGGCCATGACATCTATTGGCTATACCCTTATTCTGTCCTGGAAACTTGAAGGAGGTGCTGCTGCCATTAATGATGCGGGCAGCCTGCGCATGCGTAGTTATCGTGTGGCGCTGATGGTCAGCGAAGGTGCCAGCTCAGCCAGCATCACCCATGAGGAAAAGCAGTTTGCAGACACCATGACACGGCTACAGCGCGGAGATCCTGCTCGACCATTATTCCTACCGGACAATGCTGCAGTGCGCCAGCAAGCCGTATTGATCTTGAAACAATGGCAATACCAGATTCTCCCCATGCTGGAGCAAGCAAGGCGCGGCCAGGTCACAGGTCCCACCATGCCGATACTAGATATCAGCGGATTTGTAGAACAAATAGACCGCCTAGTACGCCTAGTGGAAGAAGATAACGCCAAAAACACTACATTACTTCGGTTGTTTCAAATGGCCCTGATGGCGATGGCCATCATCGGCGCCATCACGATGATGTACCTTCTATTTCTGCTTATTATCCGTCCGTTAAATACCTTGGGCGAAGGGATAGTACAGCTACGTGACGGACAGCTGGCTACACGTGTGCCCGTAGTAGGGAACGATGAGCTGGCTGATATTTCACACGGATTCAACCAGATGGCCAGCCGCTTGCAAGAGCTATACACCACACTGGAAGATAAAGTACGCGACAAAACCCGCTCCCTAGACGAAAAGAACCGTCAACTAACTGCACTTTACGGTATTACCGCTTACTTGCATGAAGCTCACGAATTGGCAGATATGGGCCGTGGTTTTATCGAGCAACTCATGAAACTCACCGGGGCTGATGCAGGCAGCATCCGACTCGTAGACAGTAAGCGAGGCCGATTGGAACCCCTAGCACAGTTGGGTTTACCTGTACCTTTGCAGCAAGAGAATGACTGCCAGCAAATTAACGGCTGCTACTGCGGCGATGCCGTAGCTCAGCCACAAGCCATCGTACGGCTCTTTCGCAAGCTACCTAGCGATGAAGAGAAGCATTGCCAACAAGCTGGTTTCTCAAGCGTAGCTATTTTCCACATTCGTGCCAAGCAGCAGAACGTTGGTATCTTTACCCTCTATTTCCGCCACGCCACACAGCTACCGCAGCATGAACAGTTTCTAATAGAGACCCTAGGAAATCACTTAGGTGTAGCCATAGAAAACCAACGTCTGGCCGCACGCGACCGCCAGTTTGCCGTATCAGAAGAGCGCAATCTAATGGCGCAAGGCTTGCATGACAGCATCGCGCAGTCACTATCATTTCTGAACTTGCAGGTACAAATGCTGGAAAGTGCCTTGCCTGCCTATCTCAGCCCTGAAGCACGTGAAAATCTAGCATTCATCCAAGCAGGTGTTCAAGAGTGCTACGAAGACGTGCGCGAGCTACTACTGAATTTCCGTACTCGCATTAGCAAGCAAGACTTTCTAGCTGCTGTAGACAGCCTGTTGCAGCGCTTTGAAACTCAGGCTCGCGTGCTGACACAATTCAACATCAGTGGTAACGGTCTCCCACTCACGCCAGATCAGCAACTACAGATGATCTTCATTCTGCAAGAAGCACTATCGAACGTACGCAAGCACGCACAAGCGCAGCGCGTAGATATACGTATAAGCAACGAAGACGACTTCGTCATGGAAATTGCTGATGATGGCTGTGGCTTCGATGACAAATTGATGGAAGCCCGTAAAGACCGTCATGTCGGACTCTCCATCATGCAGGAACGCGCGGCTCGCATCCATGCCAGCATTCAGTTCACCCCCCGGGCAGGCAACGGCACCATGGTGACAATTACCCTGCCCCGCACAGAAAGACAAGCCGCATGACCCCCCTCCTTCGTATACTGCTAGTCGATGATCACACCCTTTTCCGTAGCGGCCTCAAAGCCTTGCTTCAACGCCAAGCTGACTTGGAAGTAATCGGCGAAGCCGCAGATGGCCTGGAAGGTGTCAAAAAAGCAGAGCAACTCAAACCTGACATCGTTCTACTGGATCTGGACATGCCGGTCATGAACGGCCGCGATGCACTGGCACAGATGCTCGTTAGCCAACCCGAGTTAGCTGTGCTGATGCTGACCGTATCCGAAGACGGAGAAGACCTAGCCGAGTGTATGAAGACTGGCGCTCGGGGCTACCTGCTGAAGAATATTAATGCTGACTTCCTTCTGGACAGCATCCGTCGTGCAGTGGATGGCGATAGTGTGTTATCACCGGAAATGACAGCCAAGCTAGTAGCTCGACTACGTACACCAATACCTGTCGCACCACAAAGTGAGCTGGACAGCCTAACACCGCGTGAGCGCGAAACACTTAGCCACCTTGCTCGCGGTGGAAGCAACAAAGAAATTGCTCGCGCTCTAGACCTAGCCGAAAGCACAGTGAAAGTGCACGTGCAGAACATTCTGCGCAAGCTGGGCATCAGCAGCAGGGTACAAGCTGCTGTGTACGCAGTAGAGCACGGCCTGGAGAAGCTCTAGCCCGGATACCTTGGCAAGAATTACAATATTCTTGTCTGTTTGTAGTGTCTCTTAAGTATTAAAAAAGCCACGCGCTTAACGCGTGGCTTTTTTGTGATAAGAGTACACAGGACTCAGTCAACCTTACCATCCAACCGCGGCTGAAGGTACATGGGAATCACACGTACCGCCCAGACAAACAACACCGCCAACCAAGCAAGTGACGCAAATGCAAGCCAACCGGCGTGGTTACCAACTATCGCCAGAAAGACACGCCATAGAGCGATAAGGTACAACAGTACGTAAAGAACCACAAAGCCGCGGTCAGCCTGTAGTGGGCGACCACTGTGGCCAAGACTGACTCGCGTGACAAACGCCATCAGCATGGTACCCGCAAAACCCAGCCCCAATGCATGCACTGGCGCAGACCCCACCGGCTGACCTAGTGCAGAAGCGGCTTGCAGCAACAGCGCAGGTACCAACCAAACGAAACTGAAATGCAACATGGCCAGCAGGCGGTTCTGCAAGCTGACGCGCAGGCCCCAGCGAGCACTAGTGTAGGCCAGGCTACCAGCCATTAGCATAGCAAGTACCGCCTCCAACTTATGCAATCCGGCCAAGTTAGCCACCGCCAGCAATACGCAGCAGGCCAGCCAGCAGTGCAACAAATGCGCAGGCCGCCACGATTGATGAGTGGGTAAGACCGCCTGTGTGAAAAACGGTAGCATGCGATGCGAAACCGTCAGGAATACCGGCAGTAAAAAGCACCAAAACAAGCCCTGCCGAGCTGCTGCCCACCAGATGTCGTTGCCGCTGATCACCCAGCAGCAAGCGAACAGCATAGCACCTAACCCGCCAAGCATAGCCAGCAGTATGGCAACTCCATGAAGCCGATCAGTTATTTGGCTGCGATGGCAGATTGCCGCCCAGCGCCAGCAGCTACCAGCCCATTGGGCCACAATCAGCAGCAGCCCTGGCAACGGCCAGACACCGCCCAGCATGAAACCGAGCAGCGCTAGCCAGATACCCACGAGGGCTAGCAGCGCCTGCGACAGATTTCCCCGCTTGGGCGTGCCATCGGCTACGCTCAGCCAACGCGGACCAGCGGTAAACACAAAACCCTGCATGAACAGAGGAAACACAGCCAGTGGTGTCAACAGCCCGTGCACCGGAACAGCCGCGTAGGCCTGTTGAGGTGCCAGTAGCCAGGTCAGCGCCCACCAGAGGCCTTGGCTGAGTACAGCCAGCACGCCCGCCAGAAAGAACGCTCGGTGAGGTACGCTATCAAGACGGGTACGTAAACTCAGCGGCGGTGCTGATGGCACCGCTTGCGGGCTGAGCCTGATGCGCCCAGAGGCAGCAGGCTGCACATTCAGGGTTGGCCGCATGTTTTAGCCCCCGCTACAACCGCAGCCACCACCCCCACCACCACAACTGCCGACTGGCGGCGGCGTGGCGTCATCCTGGTCCGAACCGGCCGGGAAGACCGAGAAATCGAATACCACTTCACCAGGCTGCTGCGAAACAGCCACGATCTGCACCTGATCCTGGTAGCGCTGACGAATTTGCTGCAGCAGTGGCACAGGCTCGTGATCGTTGACGAAGCGCATAATTTCACCGCGATTCAGTTGCTCCAGCGCACCAAATATGGCGGCATGACGAAAGCGCTTGGCGACGCCACGTGCGTCGAATAAATGTACGGTTAGGTCTTGCATATTTGCTATCCACAGGGTTGAACTTGCTTAGCGTGTTACGGGGAGCAGAGTCATACTTCCTTGAGACAGGATAAGGATTTCAGCTCGGCAAGGCGGTCTCGGCTTGCCAGTGCCCGCTGTGTCCCCCTTGCTTTTCCAACAGTCGTATGCCACCGATCCGCATACCTCGATCGATAGCTTTCAGCATGTCGTACACCGTGAGCAAGCCGGCCATCACCGCGGTCAGCGCTTCCATTTCCACACCGGTGCGGCCAACAGTCTCAGCCGTCACCACCAAACTCAGACGGCACGCCGTATCGTTATAGCGAAAGGTGACAGCAACATGAGTCAACGCCAGCGGATGACAAAGGGGAACAAGGTCAGCCGTACGCTTACTGCCCTGAATAGCCGCTAGGCGGGCGATGCCCAGCACATCGCCCTTCTTACTGTTGCCGGCCTGCAGTACAGCGTATGTGTCGGCATGCATGTCGATATGACCGCAGGCCACCGCCGTGCGGCGGGTTTCTGCCTTATGGCCAACATCCACCATGTGGGCTTGGCCGCTAGCATCGAAATGAGTAAGATTGCTCATACGCCTGCACCCCAGCCGTATACTGGCAGTAAGGTACCTGGCTCTACCACTTGCCCAGGCTGCAGCCGCGCTAGCCCGTCTGACCATACGCAGGACGACAGCACTGCCGAGCCCTGTTGTGGGTAGGCATGCAACACGTGGCTGGTGCCATCTGGCACCACGCGTACCCGCAAGAATTCCTCCCGCCGCGGGTCTGGCCTTGGCCAGCGAAAGCTGGCTGGCAACCAACCCTGCGGCTGCCAGCGAGGTAGCACCTCGCCTTGACGGGCACGCAGAAAGTCTCTCACAAGCACGATAAAGCCCACCCAGGCAGCCACTGGATTACCGGGCAAACCGATAAAGTCAGCCTGCCCTACGCGCCCAAATGCCAGCGGCTTGCCCGGCTTGATCGCGACTCGCCACTGCTGTAGCTCGCCTTCGGCGCAAACCGCCGCCTTGACGTGATCTTCCTCGCCAACCGATACACCGCCACAGGTCATTACCACATCGGCAGCCTGGCCAGCATCGCGCAACAGTTGCCGCGTGTCGGCCAGTCGATCCGGCACAATACCCAAATCCAGCACCTCACAACCCAACGCCCGCAGGGCAGGTACCAGCCAGTAGCGATTAGCGTTATAGATGTGCCCAGGCAAAGCAGGTCTCCCCGGTTCTTGCAGTTCGTCACCAGTAAAAAACACAGCCACACGCAACTGCGTGTAGACCGGCAATGAGGCCACGCCCACAGATGCGGCCAAACCCAGATGAGCCGGTTTAAGGCGTAGACCACCGGCCAGTACGCTGCTGCCGTCGGTGATATCCTCGCCACGGCGGCGTATATTCAGCCCGGACCTCACCACGTCGTCAAACATCACACGTCCATCGGGTAGCGTGCTGGTGTGCTCCTGCATCACCACGGCATCGGCACCTTCGGGCAGCATTGCGCCAGTAAAAATGCGTGCCACACTAGCTGGCAATAATGGTGAAGGCAGACTGCCGGCGGGCAGACGCTGGCTAACCTCGAAAGCCACGCCTGGTTTTAGTTCGCTGCTTCGCACGGCGTAGCCATCCATAGCACTATTATCGTGCGGGGGCACATCCAAACGTGCCACTAAAGGCCGGGCTAGCACTCGATGAGCAATATCCAAAAGGGGTAGGATTTCGCTCTGGGCCGGCGCACGGGCGCAAGCCAACAGCGCATCGCGGGTGGCATCCACGCTTTGCATACTTGTCTTTCTTGTGAAGTCATTAAAAACGACGCCGGCACAAGCCGGCGTCGTTAGCGCTGCAACCAGCAAAAGCCGGTGCTGGTTTAGCGGCGAGGACGCACCAGCTGCCAGCTGCGACCCAGGTAGCCAACGGCACCAAAGCCGCTCCAAACGTGTACGAGACGGGTAAACGGGAAAATCACGAACAAGCTCATTCCCATGAACAGATGGGCCTTGAACACTGGCGAGGCGTCAGCGATGAAACTGGCCGCATCACCACGGAAGGTCACCACGTGTTGCGCCCAGGTCATCAACAGCACCATTTCGTGACCGTCCATGTGCTGGGCGGAGACGGCGATGGTGGACAGGCCCAGTAGCAGCGTGGCCAGAATCCACAGCAGTACCAACTTGTCGCGCCAGGTGGTGTTGGCAGCCAGGCGATCGTTACCCAAACGGCGTGTCAGTAGAATAAGCACACCAATCAGGCACAACGTACCCATAATGCCGCCAGCAGTCATGGCAAAAGCTTGCTTGAAACTGTGAGTCACACCCAGTGCATCCCATACCGCTACTGGGGTCAGCAGGCCCACTGCATGGCCGAAGAACAGACCAATGATGCCGACGTGGAACAGGATGTTGCCCAGGCGCAAGCTGCCACGGTGCAGTAGCTGGCTGGATTCGCTTTTCCAGCTGTACTGTTCGCGTTCGAAGCGCACCAAGCTACCCAGCAGGAAGATCGCCAGCGCGATATACGGGTAGATCCCGAAAACGAATTGATGCAGATAGTCCATTGTTTTCTCCTTGCTGTGGCCAACCTTAACGACTGGCCACATGCGTGGTTAACGGGTAGCAGCGTGGCCCTTAGGATAAAAGTTGACTGTGGCCACAGACGGCATAGCTGGCTTCAGTAGAGGCTCCACACCGTCGACTCCGGGGCCGAAGGTTTCCAGAGCCTCGTCCATGTCGCGGACCGGCGGTACCGTCAACGGCTCGGGGGCCACTGGCGACAACCACACCAGCGCATCCAGCACCCCGGCGTAAGCCGAGCCGCTATCTGCCAGTTTCTTGGACACGTGGGCCAGCACATGTACGGCATCACCCAGTAAACGAGCGGCTTCGTCAGCCTCGCACAGCGAAATGAACTCAAGGAATAGCGGCACATAATCAGGCAGCTCATCAGCTACTGGCTCAAAGCCATGCCGACGATACTCATCAATTAAGTCCACCATGGCTTGGCCACGGGCACGATCTTCGCCATGAATGTGCTCGAACAGGTGCAGCGAATGACTGGGGTTGCGGTCGAATAGCTGTACATAGTCTTGCTGCAACTCTATCAAGTCCCCTTCTGATAACCTTGTCAGTAACGGCTGGACACCACGTAATACATCCGGCTCCACGGCAAGTGTGTTGGCCAATTCTGGAATAGCTGCTTGTAATTCAGCCTCCGGGTACACCAGTAATGTGCTCAGTGCACGGTAAACAATGCTTGGTGTCATGACTTACTCCCGGTGTTGGCTTTGCGATCGCGCCGCATATCGTGGAACACAATAGGCGTGGCCTTCTTCTTGCCAAATAAGCTAGATTCAGATGATCCGCCAGAGCAGCCGTTACCAAAGGTGAAGCCGCAGCTGGCCTTGTCATCAAAGGTGTTTTCCACCATTTCCTTATGGCTGGACGGGATAACGAAGCGGTCTTCGTAGTTGGCGATGGCCATCACCTGGTACATTTCTTCGACTTGAAGAGGTTTTAGGTGCGTGCCTTTCAACGTGGTCTCATCCACTTGCTTATGGATACTCTTGGCGCGCATGTAGCGGCGCATGGCGACCATGGTCTCCAGCGCTCTCACCACCGGCTCTTCCTTGCCGGCAGTCAGCAAATTGGCCAGATAACGAATCGGGATACGCAGGTCTTTCACGTCTGGGATGATGCCGTTTTCGCCGATCAAACCGTTTTCCATAGCACTCTGGATGGGAGATAGCGGCGGGATATACCACACCATCGGCAGCGTGCGGTATTCCGGATGCAGTGGAAATGCCACTTTCCATTCCATGGCCATCTTGTACACCGGTGACTTTTGCGCTGCGGTGAGCCAGGCTTCCGGAATGCCCTGCTTGCGAGCCTCTTCCTGCACGGTGCTGGAGTGCGGGTCCAGGAACACACCCAGTTGCGCCTCGTACAGGCTCTTCGGGTCTTCCACACTGGCGGCGGCTTCGATCTTGTCTGCGTCGTACAGCAGCACACCCAGGTAGCGAATGCGGCCAACGCAGGTTTCCGAACACACAGTAGGCTGGCCGGCCTCAATGCGCGGGTAGCAGAAGATGCACTTCTCGGCCTTACCGGTGGTCCAGTTGTAGTAAATTTTCTTGTACGGGCAGCCAGACACACACATGCGCCAACCACGGCACTTGTCCTGGTCGATCAGTACAATACCATCGTCTTCACGTTTGTAGATGGAGCCAGACGGGCAGCTGGCCACGCAGGCCGGGTTCAGGCAGTGCTCGCACAGGCGCGGCAGGTACATCATGAAAGTGTTCTCGAAGGCCGAGTACATTTCCTTCTGGATGCCCTCGAACAAGGCGTCCTTGCTGCGCTTGCTGAATTCACCACCCAGGTCGTCTTCCCAGTTCGGGCCCCATTCGATTTTGTCCATCTTCTTGCCAGTCAGCACCGATACCGGACGGGCGGTAGGCGGCGTGATCATTTCCGGCGCGTTCTGCAGGTGCTCGTAGTCGTAGGTAAACGGCTCGTAATACTCGTCGATAGCCGGTAAGTTGGGGTTAGCAAAAATATTGGCCAGAATCTTCAGCCGGCCGCCCTGACGCGGCTCCAGCTTGCCATTAGCTTTGCGTACCCAGCCGCCCTGCCACTTATCCTGGTTTTCCCAGTCCTTGGGATAGCCGATGCCGGGCTTGGTTTCCACGTTGTTGAACCAGGCGTACTCGATACCGTCGCGGCTGGTCCACACGTTTTTGCAGGTTACCGAACAGGTATGGCAACCGATGCACTTGTCGAGGTTGAGCACCATACCGATTTGGGCACGGATTTTCATGTGAAAAACTCCTTGTCTTGTGACGCTAGCAGGCTGCGGCCTGCTAGCGTCACGTATCCAGTCTGAGACGGCTTACTCGGCCAGTGGACGATCCATCCAGTCCACGTTCTTCATCTTGCGTATCACCACGAACTCGTCGCGGTTTGCGCCCACGGTGCCGTAGTAGTTAAAGCCCCAGGCCAGCTGTGCGTAGCCGCCGATCATGTGCGTGGGCTTGGTTACTGTTCGTGTCACCGAGTTGTGGATGCCACCGCGCTTACCGCTGATTTCGGCACCAGGCACGTTCACGATCTTTTCCTGGGCGTGGTACATCAGGCTCATGCCTTCTGGCACGCGCTGCGATACCACGGCGCGGGCAGTGAGCGTGCCGTTTACGTTGAATACCTCGATCCAGTCGTTGTCCACGATGCCGGCCTTCTTGGCGTCAATCTCGGAGATCCACACGTGTGGGCCGCCACGGCTTAGGGTGAGCATGCGCAGGTTGTCGGAGTAAGTACTGTGGATACCCCACTTCTGGTGCGGCGTAATCCAGTTCAGTACGATTTCGCTGTTGCCATTGGGCTTCTTGCCCAAGATGGCAGCCGTGGTTTTCAGGTCCACGTGCGGGCGGTACACGCACAGGCCTTCGCCGAAGGCGCGCATCCACTGGTGATCCTGATAGAACTGCTGGCGGCCGGTGAGCGTGCGCCATGGGATCAGTTCATGTACGTTGGTGTAGCCAGCGTTGTAGCTCACCTCCTCGCTTTCCAGACCGGACCAGGTTGGCGAACTGATGATCTTGCGCGGCTGGGCCTGTACGTCACGGAAGCGGATGCTGTCGTGCTCGCGCGGCAAGGCCAGGTGAGTGTGATCACGGCCGGTTACCTTGGACAGCGCATCCCAGGCTTTTACCGCCACGTGGCCATTGGTTTCCGGAGCCAGTGTCAGGATCATCTCGGCAGCGTCGATAGCGCTATCCAGACGCGGCTGGCCGTCGGCCACCCCGCCCTGCACCGTCTTGTTGAGGCCGCGCAATACATCTACTTCGTGCGCAGTTTTCCAACCGATACCCTTGCCGCCGTTACCCACTTTTTCCAGCAAGGGGCCAATAGCGGTAAACTTGTCATAAATCTTGCGATAGTCGCGCTCAACCACCGTCATTTTGGGCATGGTTTTGCCAGGCACTGGTTCGCACTCGCCTTTTTTCCAGTCGCGCGGGTCGAACGGCTGGCCTAGCTCTTCTGGCGTATCGTGCATTAGCGGGGTCAGTACCAGATCCTTACGGGTACCCAGGTAGTCACCACCAACGTTAGTGAGCGCCTTGGCAAAACCCTTGTAGATCTCCCAGTCGCTGCGAGCTTGCCACAACGGCTGCACGGCCTCGGACAGCGGGTGGATGAAGGGATGCATGTCGGAAGTGTTCAGGTCATCCTTCTCATACCACGTAGCCGTCGGTAGCACGATGTCGCCATACAGGCAAGTGGTGGACATGCGGAAGTCCAGCACAACCAACAGGTCGAGTTTACCTTCGGCTGCCGGTCGCACATTGATTTCGGTAGGCTTGATGCAGCCTTCCTCGCCATTCATTACCGCGTTTTGAGTACCCAGCAGGTATTTGAGGAAATACTCGTGGCCCTTGCCAGAGCTACCCAGGATGTTGGAACGCCACACGAACATGTTACGCGGGAAGTTTTTCGGGTTGTCCGGGTCGTTACAGCTCATATCCAACTTGCCAGATTTCAGCTGCGACACGGCGTAGGCCACCGGGTCTTGCCCTGCGGCTTCAGCATCGCGCACCACGTCAAGCGGGTTGGTGGTGAGCTGTGGTGCAGACGGCAGCCAGCCCATGCGCTCGGCCTTGGCGTTGTAGTCGATCAGCGCCATATTGCCCATTTTGCCATCGGCAGTAGGAGCCAGGATTTCACCAACTCCCAGTTTCTCGTGACGCCACTGGCTGGTATGGGCATAGAAGAAGCTAGTACCATTCATCTGGCGCGATGGGCGTACCCAGTCAGAGGCAAAAGCCAGCGGTGCCCATCCTGTCTGCGGGCGCAACTTCTCCTGGCCCACATAGTGGCACCAGCCACCACCACTCTGACCGATACAACCACACATCATCAGCATGTTGATGATGCCGCGGTAGGTCATATCCATGTGATACCAATGGTTCAGCGCGGCGCCGACGATTACCATCGAGCGGCCATGTGTCTCGTCGGCATTACGAGCAAATTCCCGAGCCACCTGGATCACCATCTCTGGTTTTACGCCGGTATGCTTTTGCTGCCAAGCCGGGGTGTAGGGCACGTCGTCCATATAGTCGCGCGCCACGTTGCCGCCGCCCAGACCACGGTCGATACCGTAGTTGGCCGCCATCAAGTCGAACACAGTGGCCACCAGCGCGTCGCTACCGTCGGCCAGACGAACCCGTTTTACCGGGACGTTACGCTCCAACAGCTCGTCATGCTCGCTGCCGAAGTACGGGAAGCCCACACCCACCACGGCGTCACGCTGGTCGATCAGAGACAGGCGGGCCTTGATGTCGCGGCCATTGCCGGCACCGTCTTTTTCTTCCAGATTCCACTTGCCGCTTTGGCCCCAACGGAAGCCCACCGAACCATTGGGCGCTACCAGCTCGCCGCTAAGCTCGTCCAGCACCAGGGTTTTCCATTCGGGGTTGTTGTCCTGGCCCAGGTTGTCCACCAGGTTGGATGCACGCAGGAAGTAGTCCGGCACATAGCGACCATCCTGAGCTTTCAGCGTCACCAGCATCGGCATGTCGGTGTACTGGCGTATGTAGCCGGTAAAGTAGTCGGATGGCTTATCGAGGTGAAATTCTTTGAAGATAACGTGGCCCATAGCCATGGCCAATGCCGCGTCGGTACCCTGCTTCGGTGCGAGCCAAATATCGCCAAACTTAGCCATTTCGCCAAAGTCGGACGAGACGGCCACCGTTTTGGTGCCCTTGTAGCGCACTTCGGTATAAAAGTGGGCATCCGGGGTACGCGTCATCGGAATGTTGGAGCCCCACACCATCAGGTAGTTACTGTTGTACCAATCTGCCGATTCGGCTACGTCAGTCTGTTCGCCCCAAATTTGCGGGCTGGCTGGCGGCAAGTCGCAGTACCAGTCATAAAACGATAGCGGCACCCCCCCGATCAGGCTTAGGTAACGGCTGCCAGCGGCATAGCTCACCATCGACATCGCTGGAATGGGTGAAAAGCCTACAACGCGGTCAGGACCATAGTTTTTGATGGTGAACGCGTTTGCTGCCGCAATTATTTCGTTTACTTCGTCCCAGCTAGCACGAACAAAGCCACCCTGGCCACGTTTACTCTTATATTCATTGGCAGTTTCAGGATTCTGGCTAATGAGCTGCCAGGCATCAATAGCACCCATCTTCTGCCTGGCCTCTCGCCACATCCTCATCAGACGGCCACGTACCATGGGGTACTTCACACGCTGTGCCGAGTAAACATACCAGCTGTACGACGCACCACGCGGACAGCCGCGCGGCTCGTGGTTAGGTAGATCCGGCCGCGTGCGCGGGTAGTCTGTCTGCTGGGTTTCCCAGGTAATCAGCCCGTTCTTCACGTAAACCTTCCAGCTGCAAGAGCCGGTACAGTTTACGCCATGGGTGGAGCGCACAATTTTGTCGTGCTGCCAGCGCTGCCGGTAACCGTCTTCCCACTTACGATCTTCGTTTACTACTGCGCCGTGGCCATCAGCAAAGGTGGACCTTACCTTGCCAAGAAAATTTAGTCTGTCGAGAAAGTGGCTCATTTTGCCTCCGTGTGTTTGCCGCCGCTGCGGCCTGCTTAGGTTGGCCGCAAGCGGTATGCGGATACCCCGATTCACGCTACCAAGCTTAGGCGCAGGCCAGCTCGCCTCCCATTCCCCACTGGTGGCAAACTGCAGCGGCAGAGGGAGGAGTCCTCCTACTCCCAAAGGCTTAGCCACCAACGCTATCTCCATCCGTACATTCACCGTCCGGCTTAGCGAACAGCGCATAAAAAAACGCGCCCCGTAGGGCGCGTGAAAAGAAGCAGCGCGTCGCACCGCTTGGAGAAAACGATTTAGCTCAACACGGAATTTCCGCGCCTTTGCGGGCATAGAACCACCAGTTCACCAGCATGCAGGTCACATAAAAAGCGATGAAAGCATACAGCGCGGCTTCTACCCCCCCCGTCAGGGCAATCGACGTGCCGTAACTTTTGGGAATGAAGAAACCACCGTAGGCACCGATGGCACCGGAAAAGCCCAGCACCGCAGCCGCCTCCTTAGTTGCATCGGCCACTGCCTGCTTTTGTGCTGATTCGCTACGACCTGCCATACGTTTGTGTAGTGTCAGAAAGATGGCTGGCACTTGCATAAAGGTGGAACCATTACCAATACCCGTCAGCGCAAACAGACAAAGGAACATCGCAAAGAAACCCTGGAAATTACCACCCTGGCCAGCGTGAGGGAGGAAACCGATTACAGCAAATACAGCCGCGATCATCAGTAAAAACACCACCTGAGTCACGCGAGCGCCGCCGATCTTGTCGGCCAACCAGCCGCCAATCGGACGTGCCAACGCCCCCACCAGCGGGCCGAAGAACACGTATTTGGTGGGGTCGATATCGGGGAACTGGCCTTTGACTAGCAACGGGAAGCCCGCCGAGAAACCGATAAAGGAACCAAAAGTACCGATATACAGCCAGCACATCAGCCAGTTGTGCTTGCGCTTGAAGATCACCGCCTGATCGGCAAACGACGCTTTGGCCGAGGCAAGGTCATTCATGCCGAACCAGGCCGCCAGCGTGGACAGCACAATGAACGGCACCCACACGAAGCCGGCGTTCTGCAACCACATCTGCTTGCTGGCCGCACCTTTTACCCAGGTTTGCGGCTCGCCGCCAAAGCTGCCGAACAGGCCCATGGTGATGACGATAGGCACCACGAACTGCACCACCGATACGCCCAGGTTACCTAGGCCGGCGTTCAGACCCAGCGCGGTGCCTTTTTCGGCTTTGGGGAAAAAGAAGCTGATGTTGGACATCGACGAGCTGAAGTTGCCGCCGCCAAAACCACACAGCAGCGCCAGGATCAGCATGGTGACGTAGCTGGTGGAGGTGTCCTGCACTGCAAAGCCGATACCGATGGCCGGGATCAGCAGGCTGGCGGTGGAGATAGCCGTCCACTTGCGACCACCGAAGATCGGCACCATGAAGCTGTAGAAAATGCGCAGCGTGGCGCCGGACAGCGCCGGCAGCGCTGCCAGCCAGAACAGCTGGTTTTGCGTGTAGTTGAAGCCGATATTGGGCATGTTCAGTACCGCCACACTCCACACTTGCCAGATGATGAAGGCCAGTGTCAGCGCGGGGATAGACAGCCATAGGTTGCGGCGTGCCACCGGCTTACCTTGTTGTTGCCAGAAGGCCGGGTTTTCCGGCTCCCAGCGGTGAAGGACGTGTTCAGACATGATTCGCTCCCTTGTCGGGGCGGCCCCTGCCGCCCCGGTTTGTTAACCGAGAAAACAGGTGCCTTGCTAGTTGTTAGCCGCAGGTTTGAGCACGGCATGTCGAGCCTGAGCTACCGGTTTGAACGAGAAGTGCATCCAAACCAGGCTGACGCAAACAGTACCGTACAACAACATGAACGAGCTAGAACGTACACCAGTCAGGTCCACCAGCAGACCAAACAGGATGGGCAGCAGAAAGCCACCCAGGCCGCCGGCCAAACCAACTACGCCAGAGACGGCACCGATATTGTCGGGAAACTCGTCCGCGATGAACTTGAACACCGACGCCTTGCCGATAGCCATGGCGACGCCTACACCAAACAGCAGCAGCGTGAACCAAGTAGCACTCAAACCAATCTCGAAGCCCTGGGGGCCTTTAACGGTCTGAATGACAAAGTGAGTTTGCGGATAAGACAAGATAAAGAAAGCAACCCAGCACGCCCACATCACGCCCCAAGTCACTTTGTAAGCACCATACTTGTCTGATAACCACCCCCCCAGCGCACGCAAAACGCCACCAGGCAAGGAGAAGCAGGCGGCAAGAAAAGCTGCATGCTTGATATCGAAGCCATATTCGGCCACGTAGTATTTCGTCATCCACAACGCCAGTGCCACATAGCCGCCAAACACCACGGAGTAGTACTGGCAATAGCGTAACACTGCTGGGTTTTTCATTAGTGCCAACTGCTGGCTCAAACTAGCCTTACTGGACACAACATGCTTTGGATCGTGGTAAGAGAAAACCCAAAATAGAATGGCAGTCACCAACATAATTACGGCGTACACGGTAGGCACCATCTGCCAGCCAGCGGCAGCAATGATGCCAGGTGCGACCAGCTTGGTAAGCGAAGAGCCCGCATTACCTGCACCGAAAACACCCATAGCCATGCCTTGCTGTTCCTTCCGGAACCAGCGCGCTACATAAGGCGTACCTACTGAAAACGAACCCCCAGCCAAACCGACAAATAGACCGATGGTGAGAAAGTGCCAGTACGCAGTGGCAAACTGCATAATGTAAATGGGTACAACACTGGCCAGCATTAGCACAAACAGCACGATGCGACCGCCAAAGCGGTCCGTCCAGATGCCCAGCGGCACGCGGATCAACGAGCCTGATAGCACCGGTGTGGCCGCCAAAATACCGAATTGGGTTTCACTCAAGCCCAATTGCTGCTTGATCGGAATGCCCAGTACAGCAAACATCATCCAGATCATGAAACAGACAGTGAACGCCACAGTGCTACTAGCCAGCACCGCGTATTGCTTATAAGCCGGGGATGCCATGACACATTACCTGTACGAAAGAGTCAGAGGCATGCTATGCCCCGTCAACGTGTACGGGTATTGGCCGGAGGAGTAAGAACAACCCTGCCGATGACGTAGCCAGATAAGCAGGTGGGGAGTCCAGAACTAAGCCGGAATAACTAGAGGTAATTTACGCAGTAATTTTTACAAAAGCACAGGCGACATCAGCCACGCTTCCAGGTAACAAATCCTGAAGTAGATGACAAGGTTGGCCACAACGATAGGGGCCAAGCAAAACAGACAGCAAGACACCACGCAGCGGCGTACCGGAAGCAGAATCTACAGATCAGGCCCAGCGTGCAGCGGCATCATCATCGCTGGCCTTGGCGTCCACCCAGCGCAGACTGCCGTCGGCAAAGTGTTCGCGCTTCCAGAACGGTGCTTCGGTTTTCAGGTAGTCCATCAGGAAGGCCGCGCCGGCGAACGCCGCCGCGCGGTGGCCGGACGCCACCAGCACCAGCACGATGCCCTCGCCCGGCGCCAGGCTGCCCACGCGGTGAATGACCCGCACCGCCGTCAGCGGCCAACGTGCTGCGGCGTCCTCGGCGATGCGGCAGATTTCGGCTTCGGTCACACCCGGGTAGTGCTCCAGGAACAGTGCCGTCAGCGGGATGGCAGCGTCGTGACCGCGCACCATGCCTTGGAACGCCACCAGCGCGCCGGCATCGCCGGCTTGCGCACGCAGCATCGCTTCTTCGGCGCCCAGGTCAAACGGCGCGGTCTGTATGGTGATATCGCAATGCATGTCAGCCCCCTGTTACCGGCGGCAGAATGCCGACTTCGGCACCGACGGGGATGTCGGCGTCACCGCGCACGATCTGTTGGTTGACGACCAGGCGGAACACCTGGCCCTCGGCCAGCGCGCCGGCCCACGCCTCACCACGACTACGCAGTTGCGCCAGCAACTGGCTGGTGCTACCACCAGCCCAGTCCAGGTTTTCGTCGGCACGACCGACGGCGTCTTTGAGGCGACCAAAGTACAGGATGCGGATGCTACTCATGCTTGTTGCTCCCACCAGCGCAGCACAAAGGCGGCAATGGCATCGATATCGTTGAGGTCGAGTTGTGGCACTGCCAGTGCCGGCAAGGTAGCGTCGCTAGCTACCGCGAGAATGTCTGGATCGTCCGGTTGCAGCAAGGGCTTACCCAGCGCCGAGCGGTGTACCTCCAGCTTAGGCACCGCTAGCCACTTCTGCCCTTCCAAAATCACCAGGTCTACCGGGTGTAGCCGTGCCAGTTGTGCTGCCAAGTCTAAGGGCGCTGACAGGTTTTCATAGACGGCTAGGCCGCGTTCACCCAGCAGCATTACCTGTGCCGCACCGGCTGCTCGGTGGCGGTAGCTATCCTTGCCTGGGGTGTCGAAATCCACCGCATGGTGGCTGTGCTTAACCACGGACACGCGCAAACCGGTTGCGGTCAAGCAGGGCAACAACTGCTCCAGCAGCGTGGTCTTGCCACTTCCAGACCAACCCGCCAACACAAGAAGTGGTGTAGCCATATCACACATCTGCACGCTAAATGACCTAATCTGCTATTTCAGAGTCAGCAGCACTACGCAACAGCCAGACTAAATATCTTCGCGACGTATCGTTCTGCTAACTCCGGATTGATCTACATTACGACAGCAACACTGACTCGCCGCTGCGTACCCCTTGAGCCCGGAAAGAATATCAGGAAGTACATTCAACACCTCTGACCTAGAGTGCGTAGACCAGCTAGATCTTTAGACCTAAATGGGCGTATCCGGCACTCCCTGAGTAGTTAAAGCTAGACAGGCCAGATCTAACCAGCGCAGCTGCCTGCATAAATGAGATACCTAGTGTCTTGGTACAAGCTTGCTTGATCTGAGAACATCAAGCCACTACCCGCCACACCCAATCTCTTTGTCATGAAAAATCATCAGCACACGCCAGAGACGACTACCAAACACCATATCTAACAATAAGATAGACCCAATCGGCAAACAGCACGATCCTATATAAAAGCAAAAGCGCACTGCGAACAGTGCGCTTTTGTTGATTCGATAGATAGCGGCTAGCTGGATGTATGCTTGAAGCGATCAACATAACCAACCAAGGTAGTAGCAGTTTGCTTCAGCTGGTTGGCCAGTTGGGCTGCCTCATCCACAATAGCGGCATTGTCCTCTGCCAGTGATGCAATACGGCTGACATTAACAGCTACCTCATTGCTGGCAGCCGACTGCTGCTGCATGGCGGCTGCAGTGTCTTGGCTCTTACTTGCGCTAAGGTCAGCCTCTTGGTGAATACGCCCCAACTCGTCCAGACTGGCCTGCACCAGCTGCAGCCCTTCACTCATCTGACTATGTGCTTGCTGCATTCGGCTGGATGCATCATTCGTACCGGCTGTCATTGTCTCTATCAGACTGGCAATTTCCACGGTCTCCTTCCCAGTGCGCTCCGCTAGCTTGCGCACCTCATCAGCCACCACGGCAAAACCACGTCCCATCTCCCCTGCTCGTGCAGCCTCGATAGCAGCATTTAATGCCAGCAGGTTGGTCTGATCAGCAATCTCGCGTATGGCGGTAATAATACGCCGGATATTTTGCGACTTCTCGGCCAAATCCTGTATGACCTGCCCCGCCCCCTCCACACTGCTAGCAGTCTGTGTCATCGCAGCGGCAGTCGCTTGCATACGGTGACGGCCAACATTGACGCCCTCTTGCATTTGCTGCACGACTTGTAAGTTATCCCGCGTATTGTCACTAACAGAAGCAATGCCGACGGTCATTTGTTCAACGGCAGCAGCGATACCCGACGAAGAGGTGCTTTGCGCCTCGGCAGCATTCGCCGCGCGAGCAGAGACCGCCTGCAAGGCATCAGAAGCTTTTACAAGCTGGTGGGCATTGAGCTTCACATCTTTCAGAGTTTCACCAAAAGCGCTCACCAACCGGTCGAATGCTTGGCCCATGCCGGCGATTTCATCACTCCCCTCCAGCTTGGCACGCACAGCCAGGTCAAGATTGTGACTCATATCCTGCATCAAGCCGGACAGCCTCACTATCGGGTAACGGATGCTGCGATATACCGCACCACCACCAAAAATCAACAGCACCAGCAACACCACGGAACAGGCCAGCGTTACGATCAGGCTGCGACTCGCATCGTCCTGATGCTGCTCTACTGTATTACTCAACCTTAACAGTAAATCGTCCTGTGCTTTTTTCAGTTGAACGATCTGTGCAGTAGCCGCAGTAAACCATAACTCAGGCTCTATTGAGGCGGCAGTGCCCGGCTCGGTTGCGTGCAAAGCTTGGCGCAAGGCTTTGAGTGCCGTAGCCGCATCGGATTGCAAATACGGTCGCATTGCATCATTGATATACACTGGCGATAGAAGTAATAGCTGGCTGGCACACATATCCTGACGTGCCTGCAAGCTTGCAGCTTGCTCAAGTCCAGCAAGAGATATTGGCCCACCCGATAACAAGCCATTCACAAAGCCCCGCTCACGCCCAGCGTACTCTTTTACGCACAACAGATTAGATAGGCTAGTACTGTAGCGAATCACATCACCAGCATCTGTAGCTCGACCAAGGCTAGCCATTAAGGCAAGTTGGGCATCAATTTGCTCGCTATAGGCTGCAAAAGCCTCTGTCGCCGGGATCCCGCGGCTGTCTACTAACCCGCGCTTGGTTAGCAGGTTCTGCACATCAGTCACCACCCGCTGACTACTACCAGCCAGGTCACCAGCAGATAGCGTTCCGACCACCCCTGCCAAACTGGAAAGGGATTGATCGGTTTTCTGCCTGGCTTCTTTTAGCTTGTCCGGCAAGGGGCCCTGACCACTCAGATAGCCATTACTTAATCCTCGCTCGGTCTGCAAACCATCAATCAGGTTGGCGCTTTGCGTTGCAACAGCAACCAGCTCCTGTGCGCTGCGCATTTCAGAGAACACTTCATAGCGCTGCAGTGACAATGTCACACCCAATACACACGCCGCACCACCGAAAGGCAAGACAAGTAACAGCAATTTATGGCCAATTCCTAGTCTGGAAAGCATGGAAGGCTCCTGAGAGGTGAAGACATGGTAAAGCGGCAGGCTGCACAGCGATAGACGGAGCAGCGAAGTGAATGACTTATAATTATTTTATATTAAAAATGGCAAAAAACAGGCCAAATACGTCAGACCAGCCCTGTTCCATTCTCCCTCTTCCAACAACCCAGCCCACAACTATCCACCTAGGCCGTGGGCTATAGATGGAACAAGCAAATGCTTCCTGACAAAGGCTGTTCTGGCATGTCACATGCCAGAACAGCCTGTTTGCAAGAAGTCGCTTGTTTGCTATCCGCACGACAACAGCTTGAAAGTGATTAAACCAATATCCTGCCACGGCCAAAATCGATGACTGCTGACCGGGAAGGCCGGCACTCTGCCAGACCCATGGCATGGATCAAGGTGCTGGCTACGGAGTTGCTATTTTTACCGCACCCTAAAAACGGATATTTCAGGGCCAGGGCGTTGATGGCGCATGCTTTCTCTTCGGCTTTCAGCCACAGCCGCATGGCAGCCTGCCGCGGACCTACATACAGCACAGCTTGGCCCAAAGCTTCCTGATAGTAACAACTACCGCTACTGACCACCGCCCGCAATCGGTCGCCAAGCCGCCAGCCTATAGCCCGCACGCTGCCATTCTGACCTATGGCCAAGCCATTGATTTCTGATGCTACATGCACGTTGCCATCCAGCAGCACAAGAAAATTATGACCCGCCAGGCCAAAAGCCAATGGCAATTGCGCCATGACGATTTGCCACGGTGCATCATCGGCTTCGCTCATCATCGCGGCATCCATAGACAGACCTTGCATCGCATCACAGAACAATCTTTGCGGGTGCATTGCTAGGCCACTGGCAGCGCAAGCCAGCCGTGATAGCCCACGTACAGCCCCACCAGCATGATCAAGCCACCAGAGAAGTACGGCGCTTTACGCGCAAAATCCCCAAAGCCGCCCCAGTGTTTTCGGGCATGGCGCACACTGAGTGCGGCCAACGCCCCAGAAGCCACCATGGTCAGCGCCAGGCCAATACTGAAACACAGCACCAGCACCGCACCCAGTGCGACTTTCTTCAACTGCAGACATAGCAGCAAGACAGTGATAGAAGCCGGACACGGAATCAGCCCGCCCGTTAGGCCAAACATGACAATCTGGCCGGTGGTCACCTCCCGGCCTGCAAAGCGGCGACGGATATCGTTTGCATGGGCTAATTCGTGCGGGTCTTGGTAACCGTCTGCCGATATGCTCAGGCCATCCGAGTCATTAACAGCGTGATCGTGGCCATTCTCTACATATTGCACTTCGTAATCGTGGCTATGCTGCCCATGCCCCAAACTCAGGCGCGCCACGAATTCGTGCGGCTCGGGAATGAGCTGCTCGGACTCCACAAAACCATCTCGCGGCACAAAAGTAAAAGCCTGCCGTTGCCCATCTGGGCGCAGGGTTTCCACGCGGATATGTTCAGCCGCCCAGACATGGCCGCGCTGGCTTGCGTGATATAAGCGAAAACGAGGCGGCACGCCGTCTTGGAAAACCTGCAGCCTTACCTTGCCGTGGCCGGTATCAATAGTCTGGCCTTCATCATGGTCATGGTCGTGATGATGGTCATGGGCGTGCGCGCATTGCTGGTTGCGCCAGGTGCGCCAGATCATCCAGGCGGCTACACCAACAATAATCACGGCAGATGCCAGCTGAAAATAGGCTTCGGTCTTGCCCGGGTCCCAGTTCTGGCCAAAGTACAGGCCAGTCATGGCCACGGCCCACACCACGGCGGTATGCGACAAGGTCGCCGACAGGCCTAGCAAAACCGCCTGCCCCAGCGTTCCGCGGATGGCCACAATGAACGCGGCCATCATGGTCTTGGAATGGCCCGGCTCCAAACCGTGCAACGCCCCCAGCAGGATGGCGCTAGGGACAAACAGCCAGGCATTGCCCTGCTGCAGAAGGGTTGCAAACTCAGTCATGCAGGTAGCGCCTCAGAGGTATTTGGTGATGGCTTTGAATTCGCGCAGGGTATCGTCTGCAGTCTGCGCGCCTTCGCGCACAGCGTGTTCTAGACAGTGCTCGATATGGTCGTGAACCAGCGTCTTTTTGGCATTAGTCACGGCGCTTTCTACGGCTTGTAGCTGCTGGGCGATCTCCAGGCAGCTGCGCCCCTCTTCGAGCATAGTGACGATGCTCCTGAGGTGGCCTTCGGCACGCTTGAGCCGCTTGATAATGTCGGGATGGGAAGTATGTGTGCTCATGGCTCAGCATCCTACCTGGGGGGATATACGCAAGCAAGTAGCGACTGGATTTAATAAAAAGCAGTGGCTAGTACAGAGAGGTGATGGGCTGTTCGAGCAAAAAGAAATGCCACACCAAAGGCAATAGCCATCATGGCACTCTCTAATCAGCAACCTGATGGCAATCGGACACCAAACTAAAGCCTCGCTAAAGGCTATGGCAATGCCCTCACTTTACCTGTGCGCGTTGATTTACCTGATCGTGTAGCTTGCGCGTTTCTTCTGGCCACTGGCTTTTTATCCAGGACAACACCGCGATGATGTCGCTATCACTGAGCTTGCCTTCGTATGCTGGCATGGCGGACTGGTAGCCCGGCATATTGGCCACCTTGGCAACGCCGTACTTGGTCAGCGCAAACAGCATCTCGTCCGGGTGGTGCCAGGTATGGCCGCTTTCATCGTGTGGCGGCGCCGGCAACATGCCTTGCGCGTTACGCTCACGCCAATTCGCCTGCCCTTCACCCTCGCTGCCGTGACAACTGGCGCAGTTTTCCAGGTACACCTGATGGCCACGTGTCACCAGTGCCGCATCATCCGGGCGTAGTGCAAACGGTTGTGCCACCGGTCCGCGATCGGTCGTCAAATAAACGGCAACCCCTGTAGCCACCAGCCCGAGTAACACGATGAAGGCCATTTTCGGTTTAGACATCAGCAACGACATGATTGAGTCGACATCCTGCAAGGTGAAAAAGGCCGTGGTGACACGGCCGCACGGGTATCAGTTGGTTGGCTGGATGTCGGTAACCATCATCTTGCCGTCCTCATGACTGACCATGAAGCGGATTTTGTCCCCCACCTTGACCTTACCCAGCAATGCCTTGTCTTTGGCGGTGAACACCATGGTCATGCCTGGCATGTCCATATGCGCAATCGGGCCATGCTTGATGGTGATTTTGCCGGCAGCCAGGTCCAGCTTGCGGACTTCACCGTCAGCCATCATGTTCATGTGATTGCTGGCGCTCATGTGGCTGCCTGCCATGGTGTGCTGGGTAGCTTGAACGACAGGGCTGAACGCAGCCAACCCCAAAGCGGTAGCGAAAAACACGGTACGAATGGTCATGGTTTCATACTCCTCAAACATCAATACGCCGGGCAGGCTTTCTGCTCGCCCGCATGGTTTTACTTCTTGTTTACTTTGACCAAGCCTTTCATGCCGGCATCGTAGTGCCCGGGGTGCAGGCAGGCAAAGTGAACCGTACCTGCCTTGGTGAACTGCCAGATCACCTCGCCTTTGGCACCCGGAGCGAGCGATACCTTGCTGGGCTCGTCGTGCTCCATGTCCGGAAATTTCTTCATTTGCTCGTAGTGCTCAAGCAGCTCTTTTTCTGTCCCCAGACTGAACTCGTGCTTTACCTTGCCCAGGTTTTGCACAACGAAACGGACAGTCTCGCCTTGCTTCACACGAATCAACGGCGCTGAAAAGCGCATGTTGTCAGACATGTCCATCTGGATGGTGCGAGTGACATTAGCAGCCTTACCCGGCAAACCAATGGCAGATTCGTCATGGCTGCCTGCATGACTGCCGGCAGCCCAGGCTGGGGCAATCCCCACGCTAGCCAGCAAGGCAATGGCGATCAATTGGCGGGTGGTTTTCATGTGGTTTATTCCTGAGGGTGTGATTAGTGGTGACCGGGCGTTGTCCCCGGTTTTTTGGCTTTTACCGTGGCAGCGGCCGGGTTGGCCGCAGCGGGCTGACGTGAGGCCGCAGGCAGTTCCCCCCGGTATTCGTACGCCACCGTACCCGCCGGGTGCTGAAACCAGCCCGGGTCTTTGTAGCTGCCGGCAGGCTGGTCTTTGCGCACCTTCAGCACGCTGAACATGCCCCCCATCTCCAGCGGGCCAAACGGGCCTTGCCCGGTCATCATGGGTGCGGTGTTATCGGGAATCGGCATTTCCATCTCCCCCATATCCGCCATGCCACGCTCGCCCATCAGCATGTAATCCGGTGCTACTTGCTGGATCTTGCCCACCAGTCCCCGGTGATCGACACCAATCATGTTTGGTACGTCATGCCCCATGGCGTTCATGGTGTGGTGGCTTTTGTGGCAATGGATGGCCCAATCGCCTTCCTCGTCCGCAATGAACTCCAGTTGGCGCATCTGGCCGACGGCAATATCAGTGGTGACTTCGTACCAGCGGGTGGATTTGGGTGTTGGCCCGCCATCAGTGCCGGTCACCAGGAACTCGTGGCCATGCAGGTGGATCGGGTGGTTGGTCATGGTCAGGTTGCCCACCCGGATGCGCACCTTGTCGTTCAGGCGCACATTCAGCGAATCGATACCCGGGAAGATGCGGCTGTTCCACGCCCAGATATTGAAATCGGTCATGGTATTGACCTTGGGCGTCTTACTGCCGGGCTCTACATCAAAGGCATTAAGCAGGAAGCAGAAGTCACGGTCGACCTCATCGATCAGCGGGTGCTTGCCCTTGGGGTGGGTGACCCAGAAACCATGCATGCCCATGGCCATCTGAACCATTTCGTCGGCATGCGGGTGGTACATGAATGTTCCCGGGCGCCGTGCTTCGAACTCGTAAACAAATGTTTTACCGGGCTTGATGCTGCGCTGGGTCAGCCCGGACACCCCGTCCATGCCGTTAGGCAGGCGCTGGCCATGCCAGTGCACGCTGGTATGCTCCGGCAACTTGTTGGTGACGAAGATACGTACGCGGTCACCTTCGACAACCTCAATGGTCGGCCCCGGGCTCTGCCCGTTGTAGCCCCACAGCTGGGCAGTAAAGCCGGGGGCCATTTCGCGTTCTACCGGCTCGGCGACCAGGTGAAACTCCTTGACGCCATTGTTCATTCGCCAAGGTAGCGTCCAGCCATTAAGGGTTACCACCGGGTTGTACGGGCGGCCGGTATCGGGAATGAGTGGTGGCGCGGTTTCTACCGAGGTCTGAATGACGGGCTCCGGTAACGTAGCCAGTGCCGAACGGGCGACAGTAGCACCAACGACGGCGGTGGCAGCGCCCGCAAAAAATTGGCGGCGGGATTGATCAATACTCATGCCTTATCCTTTCAATGTCCCGCAGCAGCAGGGCTATCGCCGCTGCCTGCGGCCAACGTTACAAAGCTTTCGGGCTGACCACCCAGCAGAACCAGTTGCAGGTCTGCCTCTGCCAGCCAGAAGTCGCGAATGGCGTTGATGGCCCGGACCCTTGCTTCCGCCAAGGCTCGCGCTTCGTCCAGCAATTCCCAGGTATTCATCAGCATGCCGTTGTAACGCAGCACCGTTTCGTCATACACAAACTGCTTCAATGTCTGTATCTGCTGCTGTTTGCTAGCCAGCGCATGGGCGGTACGGTAGGCGCGGTAGGCCATCTCTGCATTGGGAAGCGCGGTGACTTTTTCACGCTGAGGCAGCGTATCTCGCACCTGAGCCAGCCGGCTTTGCATGGCTTGCTCGCTCAATGGGGTAACCGGCAGTTCGGGCAGTGCGGTTGGCAGCTGCAAGCTGCGTGGGGTGGTGCGAGCCCATTGCTGCATTGTCTTGAGTACCGCCATCTCGTTCTGCGCCACGGCATACTGGTCGCGCTGCCACTGCTGCTGCGCATCAAGATGAATCAGCTGCCGCTGCGCCGCCTGTAGCTGGCTCCAGTTACCGGTTTTCGCCATACGCTCACCCAGCTCGGATGCGGCTTCGGCGGCCTTCAGGATTTGATGCTGATACGGCTGCGCTTGTGTAGCGGCAACAGCGGCGAGCAGAACCTTGCGCGAACCATGAGCAATCTCGATCAGTTCTGCGGCGTCTTCCACTCGGCGCAACTGTGTCAGCGACAAGGCCTGCCACTGCCCAGTCGCTAGCAGCTCGGTTTGCTCGGCGCCCAGCTGGTTCAGTGATCTCGCCAGCTCAGGGTGAGCTTGCCAAGCAAGGCGTACGCCCTCGGCGAGTTGCCCAATCCGCAATGGGGCAACGTTGGTGACAGTCGGCACGGCAGCGACTGCCTGCTGCTGTTCCCATTTCAAAACATCTGCATGCCCGCGCGGGAATTCGGCCACGCGCCGGTTGGCTTGCCGCCACTCGCTTTCCGGGGCTTGCTGTGCCTGCGCCAGGCTGGCCAGCAGTGACAGGATGGCCAGCCATGTTGTGTGTTTATTCATACTCCACTCTCCTTTTCTGCCACCGCCCAAACCTTGCGTCGCGTTGGCAGAAAATCAGGTCCGTATTCAGTACGCCTAGTCTGGCCGACGGCAGCCAACAACAAACTGACAGTCAGATTACAAATCTGTCATCTGGCGCATTCCTTCGCGGGAAATGGCAAACTGTCGGCTTGATACGGGAATGGCGATGAAAATTCTGATTGTCGAAGACGAACTCAAGACCGGGGAGTATTTGCGCCAGGGGCTACGCGAGGCCGGCTTTACGGTGGATCTGGCACAAGACGGGCAGGAGGGGTTTTACCTTGCCCTGGAGGGGATGTATGACCTGCTGATTCTGGACGTGATGCTGCCTACCATGGATGGTTGGCAAGTGCTGACGCAGTTGCGGCTGCGGCATAAAACCATGCCGACCCTCTTCCTGACTGCACGCGACCAGGTAGAGGACCGGGTCAAGGGCCTGGAGCTGGGCGCAGACGATTATCTGGTCAAACCCTTTTCGTTCGCAGAATTGCTGGCCAGGGTACGCACCATCTTGCGCCGTGGTCGCAGCCAGCAAGAGACGACAACGTTGCAGATTGCCGGGCTGGAGCTGGACCTGCTACGGCGACGGGTCTGTCGCGAAGGCAAGCGGATTACGTTGACTGCCAAAGAGTTCGGCTTGCTGGAACTGCTCATGCGCCGCCAAGGCGAGGTCCTGCCGCGTAGCCTGATCGCTTCCCAGGTGTGGGACATGAATTTCGATAGCGATACAAATGTCATCGATGTGGCCGTGCGCCGGTTGCGGGTAAAAATTGACGACGGCTTCGAACCCAAACTCATTCATACCGTACGCGGCATGGGTTACGTACTGGAAGTGCCGGAGACGGATGCATGACGTACCGTCTGTCACTCACGGCCAGACTGACATTGCTGTACGCGCTGGTCTCCGTTCTGTTACTGGCAGGCCTGGGCATGCTGGTCGGCGTGATGGTGAATCGCCACTTCGATGAGCAAGATGCAGATGACCTGCGCGACAAGATTGGCCTGATTCAGGAAGTCATGCGCACCACGGCCAACCTTGGCGCTTTGGCTACCCGGCTCGATGACGTGGTACATAACCACCGCGACCTTTACGTGCAATTACAGCGTCTGGGCTACCCGGTGTACACCTCCCCCGTGCCAGCAGGATTTTACTTTCCCGATACCCGGCCCAGCACCAACCAGAGCATGCAGAGCTGGCAGCACAAGGGTGCCAACTACCATGGCCTGTGCGGTACAGGGCAACTGGCCGACCAGCAACGGACCGAGCTGACCATCTGCGCCGTGATTGACACCAAAAGGCATGAGCACTTCATGCATACCGTCGGCCACTCACTGCTGGGATACATCGTTTTCTCGGCGTTATTGGGCGGTTTGCTGGCCTGGTGGGTGGCGCACAATGGTCTGGCCCCGCTGCGTGACATGAAAGCCAAAGCGCAGCAAATCACCGGGCAACATCTGGACGCACAAATGCCGGTTGACTCGGTGCCACCAGAAATGGCCGACCTGGCGCACACCCTTAATGCCATGCTGCGCCGGCTGCAGAACGACTTTCACAAACTGTCTGAATTTTCTTCCGATCTGGCCCATGAGTTGCGTACGCCCATCAGCAATCTGCTGACCGAAACACAGGTCGCCATCGCCCAACCGCGTAGCGCGGAAGCGTATCGAGAGATACTGGCATCCAATGCAGAAGAGTTTCAGCGCCTTGCCCGAACCGTGTCAGACATGCTCTTTCTGGCCAAAGCCGAGCATGGTCTGGTTTTGCCTAGCCGCGAGACGATTGTCATCGAGGATGAAGTCGCGGCACTGTTCGAGTTTTACGACGCGTTAGCAGAAGAGAAAGACATCTGCTTGCAGCAAACGGGTCACAGTCAGTTGCAAGGTGACCGTCTGATGCTGAGACGGGCACTCAGCAACCTGCTGTCCAACGCACTGCGCCACGCCTATCCCGGCAGTGTCGTCAGCATCGTCATGGCAGAAGACGCTACCGGTAGGACCCTCCAGGTACGCAACGAAGGGGACGCCATACCCGAAGCGGCCATCCCGCGCTTGTTTGACAGGTTCTACCGAGCAGACCCTGCACGCGTCGCGGGGGAGTCCGATGGCGCAGGCTTGGGCTTGGCCATTACCCGGTCGATTGTCGAGCTGCACGGTGGGCACATTACCGTCGACTCAGCCACGGGTGTGAATTGCTTTACCTTGCGACTTCCTAACTGATAGTTAGCCGACTGAATCAGCAAACAAAAACAGCTCTAGCCAGTGGTTTCAATACCTGCGACCTAGATTGCGAGATATTTCGACCTGCGCTGACATGCACGGTGCTCGCTTACATTCTGGTTTAAGGGTAAGCCACACTAGGTTGCCCAGATCTAACCAGTTCAGCAGCCTGACTTAACGAGATACCAAGTGTCTTGGCCCAGGCCTGCTTGATCTGCGAAATCAAGCCCCTGCCCGTCATGTCCAGCAGACCCAGGCCATTGAATGCGTCAGGATTCAGGCAAAGCGTCATCTCGAAGGCGGGCTTGGATATCCAGTACCTGCTCCAGGCTCACCATGAAGGCGTCCAGCACGGCAGGATCAAAATGCACACCCCGCTGACTCTGCATAAAATCCAGTGCACGGCTTATTTCCCAGGCCGGTTTATAAGGACGGGCCGAAGTCAGCGCATCAAACACATCGGCCACGGCCACGATGCGTGCGGCCAACGGGATGGCCTCGCCGCGCAAGCCTGAGGGGTAGCCGCTACCATCAAACTTTTCATGGTGGCCCAGCGCAATATCGTATGCCATGCGCAGTAGCGGCAGCTCGCTGTCCTGCAGAAACTCTGCCCCGCGCGTGGGGTGAGTTTTCATGATGTCAAACTCTTCCGGGGTGAGCTTGCCCGGCTTGAGCAGGATATGGTCCGGAATCGCCACCTTGCCGATATCGTGCATCGGTGCCGCCAGAAAAATACGCTCTTCGATTTCCAGCCCCAACTGCAAGCCACTGGCAATAATGCGGGCGTAGTAGGCCATGCGCTCAATGTGCCGCCCGGTTTCCGGGTCTCGCGATTCGGCAATATGCGACAGGCGGATCACCAGATCCTGTGCCGCCACCTCGCGCAGCTGGCGCTGGGCACGACGCAGCTGCAGCAGGTTCTGGATACGGGCACGGGTTTCCGGCGGGTCTACCGGCTTGGTCAGAAAATCGGTTGACCCACCCTCCAGCGCACTTTGGCGCACCCCCTTCATATCACTGGTGGTCACCATGATGATGGGGATGTCGTGAATATGCGGCATGGCCCGCAGCGCCTGGATTAACGCCAGGCCGTCCATGCCAGGCATCATGTAGTCGGTCAGGATGAGATCCGGGGTGTTATTGCGGCACCATGCCAACGCAGCGAGTGCGTCTTGCATCGTGACTGGCTCGCAATGGTCTATGCGGCCAACCAAGTGGCGCAGCACCATCAAGTTGGCCGGATTGTCATCGACAATCAACACCGTCATTCTCATGAGAAGCCTTGCCATACGTTAAATTTATCGAAACCAATCCCGACTACAACAATATGCCAATACAGTGCAATGTCAACCATGACACCATGCCCACCATGGCGACTACCCATGTTGATCGCTGTTGACCCTCGCATTCATGGGGTGCATTTTACTGGTAATCCCCCCCTGAAAACCAGCGGCGTTAGAAGTAGAATTTTCTCGAATCGAGGGAGTTTTACCAGATGAAGACATCAAGGTTTTCGGACAGCCAGATCATTGCGGTGCTCAAGCAGGCAGAGGCTGGTAAGCCGGTTCCGGAGTTATGCCGAGAGCACGGCATCAGTTCAGCGACGTTCTACAAATGGCGAGCCAAGTTTGGCGGTATGGATGCGTCGCTCATGGCGCGGCTCAAGGAACTCGAAGCCGAGAACGCTCGGCTGAAGAAGATGTACGCCGAAGAGCGGCTCAAGGCCGAGATCGTCAAGGAAGCCCTCGAAAAAAAGTGGTGAAACCATCTCGCCGACGCGAGATGGCACACCAGGCAGTGCAGCACTGCGGCACGAGCATTCGCGTAGCGTGTGCGGCGTTTGGTATCAGTGAAACCTGCTATCGTTACCAGTCGAAGTGCTCAGCGGAAAATGCCGAAATCGCCGACCATTTGATTCGCCTGACGCACAATCAACGCAACTGGGGTTTCGGGCTGTGCTTTCTATACCTGCGCAATGTGAAGGGCTACCGCTGGAATCACAAGCGGGTCTACCGGATCTATCGCGAGCTCGAACTCAATCTGCGCATCAAACCGCGCAAACGGATCGTGCGCGAGAAGCCTGAACCCCTGGTGGTGCCCGAGGCAATCAACCAGTGCTGGTCGATGGACTTCATGCATGACCAGCTGGCCGATGGGCGTAGTTTCCGGTTACTCAACATCATTGATGACTTCAACCGCGAGGCGCTGGCAATGAAGATTGATCTGTCTTTGCCTGCTGAGCGGGTGGTGCGTGCGCTGGACCAAGTGATTGAATGGCGGGGCAAGCCGATCGCCATTCGAAGCGACAATGGACCGGAGTACGTGGGTCAGAGACTGGCCGAGTGGGCGCAGAAAAACGGCGTGCGGCTCGACCACATCCAGCCCGGCAAGCCACAGCAAAACGCGTATGTCGAACGCTTTAACCGTACTGTTCGCTACGACTGGCTAGGCCACTACCTGTTCGAGTCAGTCGCTGAGGTACAGGATTACGCCACCCGTTGGCTCTGGCTTTACAATCATGAGCGCCCAAATATGGCCTTGGGCGGCATTACACCAAAGCAGCGGCTGGCCATGGCCGCGTAGCTCTACTTCTGACTCCCCTTAAAAACGGGGGGATTACCCCTCGACTGCATTCACGTGAAGGTGCGTGAAGGGGCCGTCCGCGTAAAGGCCGTTTATCTGGCCATCGGCGTTACACTGGCCGGGGAGAAGGAGGTGCTGGGGATGTGGCTGGCCCAGACAGAGGGGGCCAAGTTCTGGCTTCAGGTCGTGACCGAGCTGCGGAACCGTGGCGTACAGGACATCTTTATCGCCTGTGTCGATGGTCTGAAAGGTTTCCCGGAAGCGATCGAGGCCGTCTTCCCGCAAGCGGCCGTGCAGTTGTGCATCGTGCACATGGTGCGGCACAGCCTGAACTACGTGTCGTGGAAGCGGCGCCCGGAGGTGGCGGCCGACCTGAAGCGAATCTACCAATCCGCGACCCTGGACGAAGCAGAGCAGCTGCTGGGCGAGTTTGAGGCCAAGTGGGATGACGAGTATCTGCCGATTGGTCAGTCCTGGCGGCGCAACTGGGCTCGGCTGACGCCATTCTTCGACTACCCACCGGAGATCAGGAAAGTGATCTACACCACCAATGCCATCGAGTCGGTGAATATGAGCCTGCGCAAGCTGACGAAGAATCGGGGCTCATTCCCGAGTGATGAGGCGTTGCTGAAACTGTTCTACCTGGCGCTGAAGAACATCAGCCAGAAGTGGACCATGCCGATTCGGGATTGGAAGGCGGCGTTGACTCGCTTTACCATTCAATTCGAGGAACGCATTCCACAGGCGTAACCCAAACCCCGTTTACACAAAAATTCGGACAGGCCCCAGCCTGGCAACACCCGACACCTTCGAATCTGCGAGATACATTTGGACGCCGTACTATTACGTACGGTAAGGAAGTGGCAAAGTTGAGTTAGACTTGGAAGCGAGCCACCAGCTTTTGCATCCTCAGTGCCACTTGCTCCATGGTATCTGCCGTCTGAGTGGTCTGCAGGGCAGTATTGGTCACCTCATGAGCATGATTCACTACGCTTTCAATCCTCTGTGCCACTTCAGTAGATGCCGCAGATTGCTGATGCAACGCACTACTCAGTTCATCAACAATACCTGCTATTTGCTGTGACATATTGCGCAAATTAGCCACACTTTCCCCGGCAACACGGGCATCTGTCACGCTACTATTTACCATATCGACACCATTACCGACCTCCGCCACCACCTGCTGGGTAGACCGCTGAATGCTGTTAACCATACCAACAATCTCATTTGTAGATTGCGCAGTACGTTCCGCTAACTTACGGACCTCGTCGGCCACTACAGCAAAGCCACGACCCATTTCGCCAGCTCGAGCTGCCTCAATAGCAGCGTTCAGCGCGAGCAAATTGGTCTGATCAGCAATATCTTTGATGACCGCAACGATGGTTGAGATGCGAGAAGAGTCATCTTGCAGTTGATTGATGCGTGCCGCAGCTGCCGTAACTACACTCGCGACTTCATTCGTCCGTAGAACCAAATCCTGAAGCATGGCGTAACCATGCTCAGCCTGTTCGTCTGAAGTACGGGTCAGAGCTGCAGCCGACTGAGTATTGCTAGCTACATGACTGATAGAAACCGTCAACTCTTCAGTGTTGGCCGCAATACCGGAAGCCGCTTCACTTTGCAAGCTAACCGCTGCTTCCATATCTTTCACCGAATGATGTAGCTGTTGTGACGATTGCAGCAGAGTGTGCGCGCTTTCACGAGTTTCTAGCATTGCTTCGCGTAATTGCTGCTGCATACGCGACATCGCCTGGATCATCTGGCCAATTTCGTCTCGGGTGGCAGCAGGCATAGCACTGCACAAGTTACCTTCAGCAATATGGCTGGCAGCATCGATCGTCTCACGCAGGCGACGGCTGATGCGCTGAGCCATCCAGAACGATACTAGGATGGCCAACAAGAGGGCCAGTACGAGCGCGCTATTACCAACCAACAGCGTACTGGAAACAGAGTCACGGGCGGCTGTAGCCGCTTGAGCAGCGTAGTCATGCTTGAGTTTGCCCAGCTTATCGGTCTGGTCGCGTAACTGATTTGCCAGTGTGACCCATTCTTGCTTGGACAGCGCCAGCACTTCGGCATCTTGGCCCTGAGTTCGCAGCACCAGCGCTTTTTCTACCGCTTCGCGATAGGCTACAACAGCAGCTACAGTTTCCCGGTGAGTCTGGCGCTCTTCATCATTAGTGATTAGCGGCTCATATGCTTTTAGTGCTTCGCCTAACTTGCCATCAAGCTCCTGCAAGGACTTAGCTAACTTGGCTTGTTCTTCAGGCGTGGTTGCGAGCAGCATCTCCAAGCTTCGTACTCGATAACGCAATCGTAACTGACTAATATCGCCGGTCGCTTCGATAGACGGTAGGGCGTTGTCGGCGACTGCTTGTACAGACTGCCGAATGCTACCTACCTGCCATAGCAGGAATAGCATGGCCATTACCAAAATACCGCCACTAAGGATGAAATTCACCATGAACTTGCCGCGCATGGTCAGGTTGTCGATAAACCGCATTGTGTCTCTCCGTCAGTATACTTTTTTACATTTCCCTTCAGATCATAGCAATATTTGCTTAAGGATAACTATAAAACGCAGCCATCCTACCTCACTTGAATATCCAGGATTCCAAATCTAGTGATCGCTTGGCGGTCTCAGGAACCAAGTGCAACACCCTGATAAGGTGTCGCCATGGCATCCCACTACCACCAACTTTGCGCAGAAGAACGCGCCTCCATCATGCAGATGACTGCCCAGGGGCACAGCCTGCGCAAGATTGCTGCGCTGCTGCGGCGTGCACCCAGTTCGATCAGTCGCGAGATCCGTCGCCATACCACCGCAACCGTCGCTTACGATGCGGCAGTCGCCGGGCGTCAGGCCAGGCAGCGACGACGTCAGCCACAACGTCCTCGCAAGCTCCAGCCTCACTCCGCCGCCTTTCTCGTCGTCACCCAGCTGTTGCACCAAGGATGGTCGCCACAGCAGATTCAAGGCAGACTGCGTGAACGCTATCCTGATGACCCCAACTATCACGTGTCCCACGAAACCATCTACGCTGCCATTTACGCCACCCCGCGCGGTGAACTACGCAAAGAACTGATCCGTTGCCTGCGCCAGGGGCACGATGGTCGCCGCAAACGTAGCCAGGGCGAAGATAGACGCGGCCGCCTGCCCCACATGGTCAGCATTCACGAGCGCCCGCCAGAAGTAGAAGATCGTCTGATTCCCGGGCACTGGGAAGATTCAGTGCGCTAGATGCCCTGAACAGACTTATGACCACCTCTCATTGGGAGATGGCCCTCCTTAATTCCCAGCTTATTAGCACGCAATGTTCAGCGTCTTGCCGCTGATCCCTTCAGGGGGCATGGAAGAGAAGCCCAATGGGCACTGGCCCTTAAGCAAGGTTGTGACTATCGGCAATCCACACCATGTACTCCTGATCTAACCAGTTCAGCAGCCTGACTTAACGAGATACCCAGCGCCTTAGCCCAGGCCTGTTTGATCTGCGATATCAAGCCCCTGCCTGTCATGTCCAACAGACCCAGGCCATTGAATGCGTCGGGATTCAGGCAAAGCGTCATCTCAAAGGCGGGCTGTTCATCGTCAGCCATGATGCACTGGCATGCATGCCGCACACGGCAATGAAGCGGATGCCCCTCAAGCTTTGACCGGCTGATCATGGCGTGGTCGATGGACCCCTGCAGGCATTCCAGAAAACGTTCAATCATGTCGTTACTACGGCTGAGGCTAGGTGCCAGGCTGCCCTGCGGCAAGTAAAGCTCTAGCGATACCACCATCGCTGTACCGTAACTTGCTTTGGTCTGTGCAATCGCTTGGCGCTGCGCTGCCAAGTAGTGGTACTGATCTGTGGTGACGATCTGCTGATGGGAAGGGATTGGGTTCGATGCTAGGTGTGCCATGTGATTGCCCTGGTGGGTTGTAGTCACATGGTTAATGAACTCTGTATTTTTTTACTCAAAGTGAAGGGGTTGCCCCCTCCCCTTACCTAGTGCTGTAGCCAAAGTTACGGCTACGATCTCCGTAGCGCTTGCTTGCTACCTTGCAGAGGTAACTCAACCGACTGAAGCAACTATGCCGGGTACGCTCATCGTCAGGTGTCAGAATGAATTCGCTATCCCTTGGGTACGAGACCAGCCCTGCATTGTCTGCTGACTTATCCAGGCCTAAAGCACGCTCCCAAGCTTCTTTGATCGCTCTGGCAAGGCCGTGCTCTGCCATGTAGCTGCCGACTCGTCGGTAAGCATGTCCGTTGAGCAAGATCGCCAGATGGTAATGGGCATAGTCAGACGACACCTGCTCCCGCGCCCATAGGTAGCGAACACGGTTATCCTGCACACGCGTGCTAGATCGTCTGCGCTGCTCACTGGCTTCAAGCTTGGCCGTGAATGAGTCGAGGAAACGCCTGATTGTGTTGTTGCTGACGTCTTGGTCGTAGTCGTAGGGAAAGCGAAGATCTAGCCTGAAGACAAAGACTCGGGAATAATCTTCCATCGCCTGCTTCATGACTTGCTCCATGGTCTCCAGATAGTTTGCCACCAGCGGCCTATCGTCACTGGCCAACACTGGCAGGTTATGGAAGATGTCTTCGTAGTGCAGACGTAAGTTACGGTTCTCGGGATGACGTGTCATGTGAGTGCTTCTGATGGTTGGTCTCACACGATCACGAACACTGTAAATTTTTACTGAAGCAGACCACACGCTGGTCGATACAGCCATCTGGCACTGAGCGTATTGCAGCCCTGCCAAGCCCAATAGCAGCGATTGCACAGCCATGACACCCCTAACCCTTACCCGCACAGGCCAATCCACCCAGATGATGGCCTGCTAGCCTGGGAATACCCTTTCCCCTCCCCCACCGTTCACTTTCTATTTCACCTGCTTAACCTGGTAAATGACCCGGATGATAAAGCTGGCATTCATGGCAACCAAAGCCAATGAATGGCAGAGCATGATCGAGCCAAGAGGTATCGTAGGATAATGATCGATACCAGACTGATCTGCTACAGGATGCTCATCAACGGTCAACGCAGATAAACCGCTAAAGGGACTATCGAAGAATACGAGACGAGGCATCAGGCAGTTAATCTTAGCGATACTGCCTGCATGCTGGATCTGCTTAAGGGAAACAATCGGGGAAGATCTAAACGCCCATCAGCCCATGCTCGGTAGCATGGCTGTGTATTGATCCAAGAGTTGACTCTGCCGGTGCACAGCATGATGCATTGCTCTGCGTGACAAACACAGTGCTGATCATAGATCGCTTAGCATCAACTCTGGCTAAGGGTGATGATTGAGATCACTCTGCAGGTTATGGATGGATACTTGAGACTGAAGACTTAGGGATGGTTACTTGGGGATAGATACCTGGTAGTGGGTATCTGCCAGTAGAGTACCTGACAGTACTTATTTGCTAGATACTATTATACCCTACACAAAATCACAGCCAAAACAGCAAGATTGCCTACATTAGATATATACATTCGAAGCAAAGCACAAAGTGGCTCCATCAGGACTACCAAGTTAAATCATCCAGACAGTGAACCAGAAGGCGCTTACGCCTTCTGGTGTTTGGCTTTGGCAAAACAGTCACCATCCCAGTCTATCGCCGCACTAAGAAGAACAACTCTCCTGGACCTCCTGGCCTCCACATCGCCTAGTAAGGATCCAGTTTTCGACGTCAGCTTGCAGCCAACCTGATGCTCGCGCACCCATCTTGATCTGCTTCGGAAAGGTACCCTCCTTGATGTACTTGTAGATGGTAGAGCGTCCCAGTGTAGTCATCTCGATTACTTGGTTGATGCGAAGGATCTTCATGGTGGTCACCTGTGGGTTAGAACACACCATGGGTGACACTGTGTAAATTTTTACAGAGCACGCAAAAGTACAACGAAAAACCAACTCATGTCTGAGAAATTCTGCTCAGGCTGTTCAAGGAAGAAGTAGTCCTAAAGAAGGCAGAGTAATGATTTTTTTCTCTAGCAATACTGAACTAGTTCACTATACTAGTTCAGTAAGATAGAAAACTAATCAAACCCCGCAATTACCTATTTGTCATGAAAGATTTTAAATGAAAAATAACTATCAAACTCGTTTATTCAATGCATTTTCCCTATTGGATCTTTACGAAGCAGATACGCCCACTCAAGTTACTAAGCATGTACCTAGACTAGACAACGACTATCTAGCGAGCATACAAGAGGCTTTCAAAAAAGGAGTCAAAGACCCTAAGACACTTCAAGCCATGAGCATTATTTCAAATGCAAGCCAGCGCCTGGCATTAGACTTCATAATCAAACAAGAAAGTGACCATGCCGATTTAGAATTATTCTTAGAATATTACACTGGAGAAATAGCAGAAATATCTATGCATGGCCGAAATAAAAACTTGGAATTCAAGAATATACAAGAAGAACTATGCGCATACTTTGACGTCATGCAAGAATCAGCCACAGACAGATTTAACTTCTCGCTGACAATAAAAGAAACCTGGATTCGCCACATTAAATTCAAGTTAAACTTTGAAAAATGGATTAAATCAAGCATTAATGATGAAAATGATAAACTTGATATGAGTATAAAATTCATAGAGAACAGACGTCATGCACTTGAAATACCACAATCAATACCAAGATTTAAACAAGAAACAAAATTAGACAACATCATAAAGACACTCATGTTTTCACACAGAAATAGAGTTGATATATTAAGAACAATTAAACTTGAGTACGATAAAAAAATAAACAATATAAGAAAAAACAAAGATAGAAATCAAACAAATATAGAATTAGACAACCTAACATCAACAATGCTAGTTGATTACCTGGTTAAGCATGGCAAAAAGAAGAATGCAGTTATTAGCCAAGCGATCAGAGAGTTCATCCAAAGGGAGGATAGAGAAATTAATACATTACCAAACCCAGAGGACATGAAATATATTATTTAAAAAATATAAAAAATCACAACCATGATCGCAATTAATTCAACATGTAGAAAAAATATATGCACGCTAACATTAAGACCAAAGAACTAGCCACGCATTGTCAGCGACATTGAGTTCTCAGACACCTCCGGCACAGCGGTGTCACGAGAAAGCCAAGTGACGTACTCATGCACATCTGGAATACGTATCAGAGTGATAAGATCGGCATACATTCTTGGTTGATGCACAAGCGAACAGCCGTAACCACCACAATTGACTTGCTGAAATCTGGATAGAACACTCGCTCACAGCTGGGGTAAACGCTGCAGTCGTCCACCAAGGCAAACAGCGGCATGGCTAGCAGAACTGCTTGATGCAGGACTTGATCACGCCCCAGATCTACAGTCCCTGCCCGTCGTGCAGCTCGATAGGCTGGTGGGGGATTTTCGGGAATCAGCGCCACGCGGGTGCCGCGCCGGAACAGGCGCTTAACGGTGAACTCCTCGGCAAGCACGGTCATGCCGTGTGACTGGGTAATGCTACAATTTACGATCAGAATATCGCCGGTACCGATAACCTCTCCGATCATGCTGTCACCCAACAGCACCATCAAGGTAGCGGCCTGATCCGACACCAACAGCTCTACTAGGTCGAGATTTGCTTACCGTCAGGAGAGTATCGACGCAAGGATGTTACGAAGTTGACTCACAAAGGTATGGCCGAACTCAACTAATGTTGCATTGCAGGATAGAGCCACTCTGTGTCTGGGGAGGCACAGCGACTCAAAAACTCAGTCACGGCCAAACGAACCCCCCAACGTACCCCCAATTCAAAAGAATAAAACACTAAATAGCTGATTTTTATATAAAAACCATAAATAATTCGCTTCCCGCACTGGGACGCGAAGGATATTTCCAAGCTGCTTTAACACCAGACTCAAGATGGCAACAGGTTGCCTGGTTACACCGCCGGGCAGGCTGAAGCCCAGCCGCTGATGCAGCAAACAATCCCCCCATCTTCTCCCCGCACTGCAGGGAGAAGATGGGGGGATTTTTCTGTGCCACAGTAAAACCGCCGTCTGCCCCATGCAAAAAGTGCCGGGCCATCACCGCTAGCGCAAGGAGCGCGCCCTGCCTGCGGCCAAGCTGCATAAAAAACCCCGCGTCTGACGCGGGGTAAGCAATGGGCAAGGCCCGGCGGCGGTTTACATCATGCCCAGCGTCTTGGGCAGCCATAGCGAGATGGCCGGTACGTAAGTCACCAAGCCCAGGAACACCAGCATGGTGAGCAGCCACGGCCATACCGCGATGGTGAGCTCGGTAATGCCCATCTTGGTGATGCCGGATGCCACGTACAGGTTCAGGCCCACCGGCGGGTGGCACATGCCCACTTCCATGTTCACCACGATCAGGATGCCGAAGTGCACCGGGTCGATGCCCAGGGCTACAGCCACCGGGAACAGGATGGGGGCAAAGATCAGCACGATGGACGATGGTTCCATCACGTTACCCGCCAGCAGCAGGATCACGTTCACGGCCAGCAGGAAGGCGATCGGGCCCAGGCCGGCGTCGATCAGCCAGCTGGCCATGGCCTGCGGCACCCCCTCGCTGGTCATCAGGAAAGAGAACAACACCGCGTTGGTAATGATGTACAGCAGCATGGACGACATGCTGGCCGAATCCAGCAGCACCTTCGGTACTTGCTTCAGCGTCAGGTCCTTGTAGATGAACACGGCCACGATGAAGGCGTACACGGCAGACATGGCCGCTGCCTCGGTGGGGGTAAAGATGCCGCTATAAATACCGCCAATCACCAGCACGATCAGCGACAAGCCCCAAAAGCTTTCGCGCAGCGCCTGCATGCGCTGGGCAAAACTGGCCTTGGGCAGGCGCGGGTAACCGAACTTGCGGGCACGGTACCAGGTGGTAAAGCCCAGCAAGCCGGCCAGCATCAGGCCCGGAATCACCCCGGCCATAAACAGCTGCCCTACCGAGGTATTAGTCGCCACCGAGTACATCACCATGGCGATGGACGGCGGAATCAGGATGCCCAGCGCGCCCGAGGTGGTGATCACGCCTGCGCCGAAGCGTGGCGGAAAGCCCTGCTTCACCATGGCCGGCAGCAGGATGGAGCCGATGGCCACCACGCAAGCCGGGCTGGAGCCGGATACGGCGGCAAACAGGGCGCAAGCCAATACGCCGGCCAGGCCCAGGCCGCCGTGCCAGTGGCCCACCATACTGGTGGCAAAGTTGATCATGCGCTTTGCCACCCCGCCGTGGGTGAGGAAGTTACCCGCCAGAATGAAGAACGGAATCGCCATGATTTCGAACTTCTCGATGCCGGTAAACAGCTTCAGTGCCACCGACTCGATAGGTACATCTGTCATTGTAAACAGAAAGGTCAGGACCGTGAGGCCCAGCGAAATGGAGATCGGCATGCCGGTGAGCATCAGCGTAATCAGCAGGCCAAAGATAATCAGGGTGCTCATCAGTGTGTTCCTCCGCGCTTCACGTCTTGCGGATGCAGGTTGTCGTCCATCGCGTACCAGTTGCTGTTTTCAGCCACGTCTTCCATGCCTTCCACGTGGCTGTGGTCATGCTT
Organism: Vogesella aquatica; assembly: GCF_028548455.1. Classification (GTDB taxonomy): domain Bacteria; phylum Pseudomonadota; class Gammaproteobacteria; order Burkholderiales; family Chromobacteriaceae; genus Vogesella; species Vogesella aquatica. The sequence goes on along the minus strand of NZ_JAQQLF010000002.1, from coordinate 8,756 downwards.
GGGCAGCTCGCTGGTTTTCAGGAAATTCACCATGACCTGCAAGAAGCGGAAGCTCATCAGGTAAGAGCCCAGCGGCACCGCCAGATAAACCAGCCACATCGGGATTTCCAGGTCAACCGAGGTCTGGTCGGTATGGGCGATTTCCCACACGAAACTGGCACCCAGGGTGCCGACAATGCCGGTAAACAGCGCGCCAGCCAGCAGACCAATGACAATGAAGCGGCCACGGTTGCGGTCGGACAGCTTGTTGATCAGTACGTCCACGCCTACGTGGATGCCGGTACGCACCCCGTAGGCCGCGCCGAATTTGGCCATCCACACAAACAGGTAGATGGTGAGCTCTTGCGCCCAGCTCATATGGATGCCGGACAGCAGAGGGTTAAGCCAGGCGGTGCCGCTACCGTAACGGTGCAGCACGGCCACGAAAGTGATGAGCGTGGCAGCGCCCATCAGAATGGCAATCAGCCATTCCTCCAGATGATCCAGGAATTTCACGACAACCTCGCAGAAAGCAGGAGAGTGCGAGTGGCACGGCCACCCGCAGAAAAGACTTACTTGGCGATGGCGCTACGCACGGCGTTGATGGTGGCCATGCCGATACGTGGCGCGATGTCGTTGAACGCTGGCTGCATGGCTTTTACCCAATCAGCTTTCTCGGCAGTACTGGGCACGTAGACTTGGGTTTTGCCGCTGGCCTTGATACGCTCGTATGCCAGATTGGTATCTTTTTCGGCCATCTGGTCGTTGTAGACGGTAGCATCACGCATCGCGCCTTCCAGCGTGGTTCGGATGTCCGGCGGCAGCTTGTCCCAGAACGGCTTGTTCACCACCACGGCGTAGCCGCTGTAAGAATGGCGGGTATCCACCACGTACTTCTGCACCTCGTACTGCTTCTGCGTGTACAGGTTGGATACGTTGCCGTCGGCGCCATCCACCACGCCGGTCTGCATAGCCTGGTACACCTCGGACAGTGCCATAGTCTGCGGCAGTGCACCCACCGACTGGATAATGGCCTGGTTCACCTTGGATGAATTGATACGGATCTTCTGGCCTTTCAGGTCTGCAGGCACTTTCAGCGGCTTGTTGGCGCTGAAGACACGGAAACCGTTATCCCAGAACGCCAGGCCTTTGATGCCGCGGCTTTCCAGTTTTTGCATCAGGCTGTTGCCCACCGGGCCGCGGGTCACCTTGTGTACCTGGTCTTCGTTCATGAACACGTAGGGCATGTCGAAGACCTCGAACTCCTTGAAGCCCATCGGGCCGAACTTGCTGGTGGTGGGTGCCAGCATCTGCACCGAACCCATCTGCAGCGCCTCCAGCTCTTCCTTGTCCTTGTACAGCTGGCTATTGGGGTAGATCTGGATCTTGACCTGGCCTTTGGTACGCTCTTCCACCAGTTTCTTGAAATACTCGGCCGCCTGGCCCTTGGGTGTATCCACTGCCACCACGTGGCTGAACTTGATCACGATAGGCTCTGCGGCCAACACCGCGTGGGAACCCAGCAGCAAGGTGGCCATGAGGAAGGGGGTAGTCAGTTTTTTCATGGTGGTGTCTCTCCGTATTGTGTTTGCCCTACAGCGTAGGCGTTTGCCAGCTGCTTGCGCTGCATTGTGGTGGCGTCTTTTTGTTTTGTTAAATGCATTGTTTTTTATGATTATTGCTAAAAACTGATAAGTAATCCGTCAAAAAAAATGGCCACCTCGTCAGGTGGCCAACACAAGGGAGTACTTTTTGCTGTACTGCCGGAGCAGACAGCACCCAGTGTGCAAATCCTACAGACCGTAGTAAAGTAAATTTATCTTCACGATTATTGAGCTGAGCGCATGAAAATCGACACCATCGGCGTACAGGCTTTCATCGCCATCGCCGAGAGCGGCAGCTTCCAGACCGCTGCCGAAAGCCTGTTTTTGTCGCAGGCCGGCATTACCCGGCGCCTGCAAAACCTGGAAGATTACCTGGGGGTAAAGTTGATCGAGCGCACCACGCGCTCGGTAGCGCTCACGCGGGTGGGCGAAGAGTTTCTGCCGCACGCCAAGCGTCTGCTGGGGGAGCTGGCCGGTTCGCTGACCGAGATTCGCGACACAGGCCGCCTCAAGCGCGGCAGTGTCACCATTGCCTGCGTCCCTACCGTAGGCGTGCGCTTCCTGCCACGTATCATCCAGGCCTATTCGGCACAGTACCCGGACAACCACATCAAGATTCTGGACCACACCTCGGCCGGGGTATCCAGCGCCGTACTGCAGCGTGAGGCAGAGTTCGGCATCACCATTGCCGGCAGCCACCACGCCGAGCTGCTGGGCGTGCCGCTGATCGAGGACGAATTCGTACTGGTCTGCCGCGACGACCACCCTTTGGCCGCCCTGCCAACGCTGCAATGGCGTGATCTGGAGCCCTACCCGCTGATTTCCATCGGCCAGTTCAGCGGCAACCGCCCGCTGCTGGACCGTGCACTGGAAGAAAACCAGGTCACGCTGCAGTCGTTGTACGAAGTGCAGCGTGTGTCTACCGCGCTGGGCCTGGTGGCCGAGGGCGTGGGTGCCGCAGTACTGCCCGGCCTGGCACTGCAGCAGGATGCCTACCCGCATATCCGCGTGATGCGGCTGCAAAACCCGGTGGTATCGCGCGGCTTGGTGCTGATTACCCGCAAAACCGCCGAGCTGTCACCGGCAGCACAGGCGCTGTACGAAATGGTGAAAGCCTATCCGGCACAAAATCTATAATTTACAAAAGCGCATCAATTGCAGAAATAAATTCATTTCTCTTATGTGACCGCCGTGCCGACAATGCCCCGGTAAATGATCCATCTACCGAGGTAACAACCATGTTGATCCCCATTCCCTGCGTCGTCATGCGCGGTGGCACCTCCAAAGGCCCGTTCTTTCTGCACAGCGACCTGCCGCAGGACGAAGCACGCCGCAACCAGGTGTTGCTGGCCGTGATGGGCTCGCCCGACCGCCGCCAGATCGACGGCCTGGGCGGCGGGGACTCACTGTCCAGCAAGGTAGTGATGGTGTCGGCCTCCAGCCGGCCCGGCATCGATGTGGAGTACCTGTTTGCCCAGGTATCGGTAGACAATGCCTCGGTAGACACCTCGCCCAACTGCGGCAATATGCTGGCCGGGGTCGCCCCGTTTGCGCTGGAGCACGGCCTGGTGGCCGCCGACAAACCACAAACATCGGTGCGCATCTACAACCAGAACACCGGCAAGATGGTGGAAGCCATCGTGCAAACGCCTGGTGGCAAGGTGAACTACGAAGGCGAGGTACACATTGATGGCGTGCCCGGCAGCGGCGCGCCCATCCTGCTCAACTTCATGGACGCCGCCGGTGCCAAAACCGGCAAGCTGATGCCCACCGGTCAGGCCATCGATGTCATCGACGGCGTGGAAGTGTCTTGCGTGGATTTTTCCACCCCCATCGTGTTCATCGCCGCCAGCGCGCTAGGCAAACGCGGTGACGAAAGCAAGGCCGAGCTGGATGCGGACAACGCGCTGCTGGCACGCATAGAAACACTGCGCCGCGCCGCTGCACTGCGCATGGGGCTGGGCGATGTCAGCGACAAGGTGCTACCCAAGGTGGTACTGCTGTCGCCGCCGACGGCGGGCGGCCAGATCTGCTCGCGCTACTTTGTGCCGTGGAACTGCCACGCCGCCCACGCCGTCACCGGCGCGCTGTGCGTGGCCGCGGCCTGCCACATCCCCGGCACGCTGGCACACCGCCTGGCACAGCTCGACCCGGCTGCGCCGCAGCAGGTCACCATCGAACACCCCGGCGGCCAACTGCATACCCAGGTAACGCAAGCCGGCACCGACGCCGAAGGTTGGCCGCACATCAGCAAGGCAGGCGTGGTACGCACCGCCCGCCCGCTGGTCGCGGGTGTGACCTATGTCCCCGGCCACCTGTGGTAAGCCCCGCCGCGCGGGGCGGCCGCTGGCAGCGGCTGCACGACGCGCGGCAAGCGGCCCGCCCAGTACCACTTTGCTGACACCGGTCGTCAGCCCGCACCATCCTTTGCACGGCAGAGACCATACCCGCCTTGTGCAGCTAAATCCTCAGAAACCGAATTCGCGGTAAAACACGGCGGCGATATCCTGCAACCATGCCAGTATGGAAGAGGATGGCTTGAGGCTGACGACGACCACCCCGCGCTCGCGCGACACTGGCAGGCTGAAATCCACTGCCTCGCGGGAACGGAATACCACTTTGTAAACGGCTTTCTCCGGATAGAAGCGCCCGTTGCGGCTGCGGACGGCAACATCGCCCCCGGCATCCAGCGCCAGCTCGGGCACACTCAGCTCGCTTTCCGCATCGGCGGAAACCGACACGATGTCCAGCACCAGCCTGGCAGGCAGCACACCATTGCGGATGAACATCGCGTCAGCCCCCGGCGCCAGCAAAGGCAGATGGCTTTCCGGCAGGTAAGCCACCACTTCGTAAGGGCCGTTGCCGGCAATCACCGCCATGGGCTCGCGGGCACTCAGCCAGCCCTTTTGCTGCACGTCCTGGCTGACATCCACCACATGGCCATCAAAAGCAGCAACCGGGAAGTACTTGATCATTTCTTTCTGCAAATAGCCGCCCTCGCTCTGCGCATGCTGCCATTTACTGTTCAGCACATCCCAGTCCCTGCGGCTGTCGTCGTCAAAACTGGCACCGCTTTCCTGTGCGGCCAACTGGCTGCTGCGCTGCTCGTTAAGCAGAAAGGTCTGCCTGAGCTGGGGCGAGGTCATGGCGAACAGCGGCTGCCCGGCCTTGACTACCTGCCCTGGCCGTATCTGGCTTTGTAACAGATAGGCATCGGCCGGGGCATACACGGTTTGCAGCTGTGCGGGATAGATCATGCCGGTAAGGCGGGTATGGCCTGGCAAAGGCAACAAGCAAAGCATGCAGCCCAGCGCCAGCAACAACAAGACAATGCGGTAGCGGCCAGCCGCCTGTATCCGAGATTTCATGGTGATCCACACTTGTATTTCTTTCCAGACAGGGCCCGCCACAAACCAGACAATCTCCACCAGGAACAACAGGATGCCTACCAGTTTGATGAAAAAGTGATAAACCAGCACCGCAATACCCAGGAATACCACCAAGCGGTATAACCACGTGGCCCAGGCAAACAGGATGGCCAGGCCATGATGGGTACGACTCAGGTATTCCGGCGGGGCATCCTGCAGGCCGAACAATACGCGGCGCAAATGCCAGCGTGCATAATCAAAACAGCGCTCGTGCAGGTTCACCACCCCCAGCGCATCGGACAGGATAAAGTAACCGTCGAAGCGCATGAAAGGGCTGGCGTTGATCAGCAGGGTAGAAACCCAGGTGGTGGACGACAGCAGGAAAGCCACCGTCCGTAAACCGCCATCCGGCAGCCACAGCCAGCAAAGCGTGGCCCACACCGCAATCGTCAGCTCCGTGACGATGCCCGCAGCAGAGACCTGCAAGCGCTGGCGCTTGTCGGGCAGACGCCAGACATCGTTCGTGTCGGTATAGGCTACCGGCCACAGCACCAGAAACGCCAGGCCCATGGTAGGAATGCGGCAACCGAAGCGCTTTGCCGCAATGGCGTGGCCGAACTCATGCGCCACCTTGACAAAGGTAATCGCCAAACCGTAGTACAGCAGCCCTTGCAGGCTGAACATGTCCACCAGGGTGGCGCTATAGGCATCCCACTGCCGGCCAACGTGCCACAGGGAAAAAACCCCCACCAGCAAGGTCAGCACGTAAAAACGGGGGCTGAAAAATACCTGGCTGCAGGTAGCAAGGCGACTCACCAGCGCATCCGGCCTAAACAAAGGCAGGCGGAAGAACAGATAATTGTGCAACAGCCAGCTGCCAATGCTGCCTTGCTGCTTTTTATAGCGGCCCAGGCTCTCGGCATGGCGGCCGGCAGGCAATTGCAACAGCTCGTGTTGCTGCAGAAACTGGTACAAGGACGCGATATCGTCCGCACTGGCTTGCAAGGTCGTCTGTTGCTGTATGGCGTCCAGTACCCGGCCCGGCTGGCCAAGGTGCCAGCGCGACAGGATCTCGAACGACAGCCAGTCCAGTTGATAAAAACGGTTTTTCAGCGGGTCGAACAGCTTCCAGGCCGGCTGGCCATTGGCCAGACGGCCATCGCCCAGCAGCTCCAGGTCTTCACGCAGCGGGTCCAGCATGCTATCCATTGCCACTCCGCGCTACAGCGCCAGGTACTGGCGTACGGTGGCAATCGGCTTGCGCAAGATCCAGTAGACCATGGGCGTCCAGCCGGCATACAGCTTGGCCGTACCACGCTGCCCGATTTGCAGCGCCGTATCGGGCTGCCCGGCCAGCGCAGCGCGAATGCGGTAGGCGAAGTGGCCCTCTGGCCTGGCCTGGGCCTCGTAAGCGATATAACGCAAGCGCGCATCCAGTGGTGAAAACGGCTGCGCGGCACGATAAAAGCGCACATCCGCATCGCGGCCAAAGTCCAGCCGGTCAGACAAGGACAGCCAGGCTTCCACTTCCAGCTCATCCGGGCGCGCCAGCTTCATCACCCGCTCGCCCACTTGCACCGGCTTGCCTATCCACTCGGTAGGCTCGTCGATCACCGCCACGCCGTCCGTTGTGGCCAGCACGGTAGCGCGCGCCAGCTGACCTTGCAGATAGTCGAGTTCGATCTGCTTTTCGTTAAGCTTGGCTTGCAAGGCGGCAATCTGGTTTTTCGACTTCTGGTCGCTCAAGGCCAGCTGGGCGTACTGGCGATATTCGCTTTCGGCCGCCTGAAACGCCTGGTTGGCAACGTCCAGCTTGGCGCGCAGGGCTTCATCGTCGTAGGCATACAAGGGCTGGCCAGACTTGACCTGCGCATTCGGCTGCACGAAAAACTGCTTGATCACGCCTTCCAGCGGCGCCCGCACCATCACCGGTTTGGCCGGCACGATTTCCGCCGGTGCCAGCACGGTAAGCTGCACGGGGAACAGCAGTAGCGCCGTCAGCCCCAGCGTGATGACCACCCGCCGGCGCTGCCACCACGGCAGAGCGGCACCCAGGCTGTGCCACTGCTGCCAGCGCCGGCGTAGCTGGTGGCGCAGGTGAAAACGGGGCGTCGCAACCGACTTGTAACAATACGCCCAGGTAGCAAACCACTCTTCCAGCAGTGGCATGCCGGCAGTGTGCTGCGCAGGCTCCAGCTGCACGAGGTACAGCAAACCAGGCACATCGCCATCGGCCGGCAGGACAAAGCAGGCTAGCGGCCCGCTCAGCCACTGCGACCACTCTGCGGCCAACACCGGGTCGAGCGCGTCAACATCGGCGGCCTCCAGCACACGCGGCATCGCCGTTTGTGCGCACAGCAGCCGGCACAGTTTGGCCAGCCACAACATATAGGGCGAACTGGCATCAAACTGCGACACCCCCGATACACAAGCCACCCCTTGCCCTTCACGCCACAGCACGGCTTGCCGGTAGGGCAGCAGCCGCTTGCTGTCATTCACGAGCAAAAAAAACAGCTCCTGGATCTCGGTCACCTGCCTGGCACGGTGCGCGAGGTCCAGGGCAATCAACAACGGGTTATGTTCAAACTCTTGCGTCATGTCAGCCTTGCTTTACCAGGCGACCAAGGCCGCTGGCGATCTTCTCCATAATGGTCTGTTGTTGCGCCCGGCTGGCCAGCTGCAACTGTGCCGACAGCTTGGTCTTGCCTTCTGCAGGCTTGCGCTCCAGTTCGGCACGGCGCTCACCCACCACCACCTTGAATGTCGTCACCGCCTCCCTGTTTTGCGAGTCACGGGCGATCACCTTCACCACCACCTCACCAGCCGGTGCCTTATCGGCATCCACCACCAGTTTGCCCGTCAGCGGGTCGAACTGTACCCAAGCCGGCAACGGTTGACCATCCACCTGCGTGGCAAGCAGCACTACGACCTCATTCGGATTGGTATGCGCAAACAAATCAGCCGGCAAGGTAATCTGTTGCTCGCCGCCGCCCTGCTGCACGGTCTGATCGCGCAACGGGTTGTTCACCGACAAATTATCGTCACCGCCCGTTCTAGACAGTACCAAGACCTGGAAGGCACCGGCACGGGACTGCGTCAATGCCAGATCCGGCTGGTTGCCGGCAGGCTGGCCACCCGCATTATCCAGCGGCACCGCAGGTACCGGCTGGGCAATCTGGGCAATCTGGGCAATCTGGGCAATCGCCGGCGACAGCGCATTGCTGATCTCCACCACGGTCTGGCTCTGCACAAATACGCTAGCGCTATCGATAGCCGCGGCAGGTGGCGTTACTTCAACTACCTCAACGACCACCGGCGCTTCAATCGTGGGAGCAGCAGGCTTGCTGTTTTCCACAAAAGTATTCACCGCATAGCTGTCCGATTGCACCGACGCCAGCTGGGTATTGCCAGCCAGGTCGGTCCAGCCACCCGGCACAGTAATGGCATTACCATTCGCCACAATGCCCGGGGTTGGCGTGAAGGTCGCCAGCCAGATAGTCGGGCTATCGCCCTGACGCAGCTCAGACAAGGTCCCGCCACTGGCCAGCACATCCTCCAGGCCAAAACCCAACGGCGGCTCGCTGAAGGTAAATGTCACCACGGCAGTCTGATTGGGCAGCAGCGTGCTGCTGGACAGGCTGACCGACAGCGTTGGCCGCGCGGTGTCGATGGCGATGTTGCCGGATTCGCTGCTGCCGCTGCCGGCGTTGCCGGCCGCGTCGCTCACGCCGCTCAGGTCGACGCTCAGCGTGTTGCTGGCGTCGCTGATGTTGGCGCTTGGCGTCAGCGTGGCGGTCCAGGTGAT
>NZ_JAQQLF010000001.1 GCF_028548455.1 Vogesella aquatica | reverse complement strand
CCAGCAAGCTGTCCAGTAGTGCGTCAGGTACGTTGTGATTTTTCGAGCTCATTGTGCCTCCAGACTAGGTAGCAGTTTCCTGCCAAATGTCCGTTTACACAAAATTCAGTACACGCCCGACTGATTTGCTGCAGGGTCGGCGCATCGCTTGGATATGCATTACTCAGCAAAATGCAGGCTTGTTCAGACCTTCCCTAAACAAATGCTTCATAATCCTACAAACCCCTTTACTTTATCCATAAAGCTTTTCTCCTATTCATCAAGCCCTCTCTTTTTACCGCCACTAGAAACTTTCGCATCACCCGAGAATTGCTTAGGCGAAATACCTGATGGATTTCTTGGAGCTTTGTTGCACAAATCAGGCCGGCAGGTTGGGTTGAGCGCAGCGCCAACCTACAAGCCTCAAGCCAGCATCATACACACCGCCCATGACAAAAGGGCAAGCCCTCATCAGGCTTGCCCTTGTTTACGTCTGGCTGCGGCCAACCTTGGCCGCATTCCGCTCTCTGCTTACAGCGACGGCAGCAGGCCGGCGATGGCGAAGCGGTTGTACTCGGCGCGCTGGATCAGGGCGCAGGCTTTTTCGATGTCGGGCGCGAAGTAGCGGTCCTTGTCGTAGAAGCTTACCTGTTCACGCAGCACGGCCTTGGCATCTTCCAGCGCGTCGGCGGCCTTGTTCGGGGCGCGGAAGTCCACGCCCTGGCAGGCGGCCAGCAGCTCTACCGCCAGGATGCCGGCGGTGTTGTCGGCCATGTCGCGCAGGCGGCGGCCGGCGAAGGTGGCCATCGACACGTGGTCTTCCTGGTTGGCGCTGGTGGGCAGGCTGTCTACCGAGGCCGGGTGGGCCAGCGATTTGTTCTCGGATGCCAGTGCGGCGCCGGTGACCTGGGCGATCATGAAGCCGGAGTTCACGCCGCCGTTGTTCACCAGGAACGGGGGCAGCTTGGACAGGTTGCTGTCGATCAGCAGCGCCATGCGGCGTTCGGACAGCGAGCCGATTTCGGCAATGGCCAGCGCCAGGTTATCGGCGGCAAACGCTACCGGCTCGGCGTGGAAGTTGCCGCCGGACAGGATGTCGTTATCGTCGGCAAACACCAGCGGGTTGTCGGATACCGAGTTGGCTTCCACCAGCAGCACTTCGGACGACTGGCGGATTTGCGTGAGGCAGGCGCCCATCACTTGCGGCTGGCAGCGCAGGCTGTACGGGTCTTGCACCTTGCCGCAGTTGGCGTGGCTGTCGGCAATTTGCGAGCCGGCGCCCAGCAGCGCGCGGTATTGTGCGGCGGCGTCGATCTGGCCTTTATGGCCGCGTACCTGGTGGATGCGGTCGTCGAACGGGGTGCGGCTGCCCTGGGCGGCTTCTACCGACATGGCACCGGCTACCGAGGCGGCCACGTACAGGTCTTCGGCAGCAAACAGGCCTTCCAGCGCGAAGGCGGTGGACGCCTGGGTGCCGTTCAGCAGGGCCAGGCCTTCTTTCGGGGCCAGGGTAATGGGGGCCAGGCCGGCGCTGCGCATGGCGACATCGCCCGGTACGCGCACGCCGTCCACAAAGGCTTCGCCTTCGCCGATCAGCACCGCGCTCATGTGCGACAGCGGGGCCAGGTCGCCGGAGGCGCCGACGGAGCCCTTCTGCGGAATCACCGGGTAGATGCCCTTGTTGAACAGGGTGATCATGGCGTCCAGCACCACGCGGCGGATGCCGGAGAAGCCGCGCGACAGCGAGTTGATCTTCAGTGCCATCACCAGGCGCACGGTGCTGTCCTTCATCGGCTCGCCGATACCGGCGGCGTGCGACAGTACGATGGAGCGCTGCAGCAGCTCCAGTTCGTCAGCGGCGATCTTGGTATTGGCCAGCAGGCCAAAGCCGGTGTTGATGCCGTATACGGTGCGGTTTTCGGCCAGCACGCGCGCCACGGTGGCGGCAGAGGCGTCGATGGCGGCGTGGGCGGCCGGGTCCAGCGTCAGCTGGGTGGCCGGGTTGCGGGCGATCTGGCGCAGCTGGGCCAGGGTGAGCTTGCCCGGGGTAATGGTGATGGTGGTCATGGTGGTACCTTTTCTGTCGGCCACGAAAACCACGAAACAGCACGTAAAATCTATTATTTGCCACACAAACACACGGTACACACGGAAAATTCACCAGCCAAACCGGCCATGGCTTGATGCAGCCAGCCCATCGGTTTCCGGCTGCCGGCCTGGGTTTTCTTCCGTGCTTTTGGTGTGCCTCTGTAGCTAACAGATCCTGTACGTGCCCTTTCGTGGTTTTCGTGGCAAAAAATCTGGCCCCTGCGGCCAAGGTTGGCCGCAGGGTACGGGTTTACTTGATCATCGGCAGTTTGAGGCCAAAGCGCTTGGCGGCGGCCACGGCTTGTTCGTAACCGGCGTCGGCGTGGCGCATCACGCCGCTGCCGCAGTCATTCACCAGCACGCGGGCCAGGCGCTCGGCGGCGGCGTCGGTGCCGTCAGCCACGATCACCATGCCGGAGTGCTGCGAGTAGCCCATGCCCACGCCGCCACCGTGGTGCAGCGATACCCAGCTGGCGCCGCCGGCGGTGTTGAGCAGCGCGTTCAGCAGCGGCCAGTCGGACACGGCGTCGGTGCCGTCCTTCATGGCTTCGGTTTCGCGGTTCGGGCTGGCGACCGAGCCGGTGTCCAGGTGGTCGCGGCCAATCACGATCGGCGCTTTCAGCTCGCCGTTCTTCACCATTTCGTTAAATGCCAGGCCGGCGAGGTGACGCTCGCCCAGGCCCAGCCAGCAGATGCGTGCCGGCAGGCCCTGGAAGGCAATGCGCTCGCGCGCCATGTCCAGCCAGCGGTGGGTGTGCTTGTTGTCCGGGAACAGTTCCTTGATCTTGGCGTCGGTCTTGTAAATGTCTTCCGGGTCGCCGGACAGCGCTACCCAGCGGAACGGGCCCTTGCCTTCGCAGAACAGCGGGCGGATGTAGGCCGGCACAAAACCCGGGAAATCGAAGGCGTTGGCCACGCCCTGGTCGAACGCCACCTGGCGGATGTTGTTGCCGTAATCGACGGTAGGGATGCCCATGGCCTGGAAGTCCAGCATGGCCTGTACGTGTACGGCGCAGCTCTTGGCGGCTTCAGCGGTCAGGCGGGCGTGCAGTTCCGGCTTGGTCTGCGCGTCTTTCCATTGTTCGACGGTCCAGCCCTGCGGCAGGTAGCCGTTGATCAGGTCGTGGGCGGAGGTCTGGTCGGTGACCAGGTCGGGCTTGATGCCGCCGGCCTGGGCGCGGCGTACCAGCTCCGGCAGTACCTCGGCGGCATTACCCAGCAGCGCGATGGACACGGCTTCCTTGCGTGCGGTGTGTTCCTTGATCAGTTCCAGCGCGTGGTCGATGTCGCGCGCTTGCTTGTCTACGTAGCGGGTACGCAGGCGGAAGTCGATGCTGCTCTGCTGGCATTCGATGTTCAGCGAGCAGGCGCCGGCCAGCGTGGCGGCCAACGGTTGTGCGCCGCCCATGCCACCCAGGCCGGCGGTGAGGATCCAGCGGCCGGACAGGTCGTTGTTGTAGTGCTGGCGGCCGGCTTCGACGAAGGTTTCGAAGGTGCCTTGCACGATGCCCTGGCTACCGATGTAGATCCAGCTGCCGGCGGTCATCTGGCCGTACATGAACAGGCCTTTGCGGTCCAGCTCGTTGAAGTGGTCCCAGTTAGCCCATTTCGGTACCAGGTTGCTGTTGGCAATCAGCACGCGCGGCGCGTTGGCGTGGGTCTTGAACACGCCCACCGGCTTGCCGGATTGCACCAGCAGGGTTTCGTCTTCGTTCAGCTCTTTGAGGCTGGCCAGGATCTGGTCGAAGCACTCCCAGTTACGCGCCGCACGGCCGATACCGCCGTACACCACCAGACCTTGCGGGTTTTCCGCCACGTCCGGGTCCAGGTTGTTTTGCACCATGCGGAAGGCCGCTTCGGCGATCCAGTTCTTGCAATGCAGGTCGCTGCCGTGCGGGGCACGGATAACACGGGAAGCATCAAAACGCGGGTCGTTCATGGGAGTCTCTCCTCTAAAAATCGGTGTCGTGTGTGGCCAGACCCGCACTAGCGGCGCAGCTGGCGGGTAATGCCCCAGGCCAGCCGGGCGGCGGCTTTGGCGCCGTGGCTGTCCTGGTCGAAAACGGGGTTGAATTCCACCAGGTCGGCGCCAATCAGCTTGCCGCTGCGCGCCAGCTTGGCCACCAGTGCGTCTACTACGGCAATATCCACGCCGTAGCCGGCCGGGGCCGACACGGCCGGCATTTGCGCGGCGGGCAGCACGTCCAGGTCGATGGTGAGGTACACCGCGTCCACGCTGTCGACGAACTCGGCCAGCTGCTGGCGCGCTTCGGCCAGCTGCCACGGTGCCATATCGCTGTCCAGCCGCCATTCGGCGCCCAAGCGGGCGGCGGTGTCGAACAGCGCACGGGTGTTGGCGGTTTCCGCCACGCCCAGGCACAGGTAGCGGAACGGCTGGCCCAGCGTGTGGCAGGCGGCGGCAATCTGCGCAAACGGCGTGCCGCTGGTGGCGGTGTCGGCCTGGCGCAGGTCGAAATGGGCGTCGAAGTTGACGATGCCGATACGCTTGCCGGCGTGGGCGCGGGCCAGGCCCAGCCAGTGGCCGTAGGCGGTTTCGTGGCCGCCACCCAGTACCAGCGGCAGGTGGCCGGCTTGCACGATGGCGGTAACGGCTGCGGCCAACCTTTCGTGCGCGGCGTCCAGGTCGCCGTCGTCGCAGCGCACGGTGCCGGCGTCGTACAGCGGCAGCGTGGGGTGCCAGGCCAGGTTGGCCAGCGCGCGGCGCAGCGCCAGCGGGCCGTCTACGGCGCCGGTACGGCCCTGGTTGCGGCGTACGCCTTCGTCGCAGGCAAAGCCGAGAATGGCAATGCCAGGGGCCACACCCTCAGCCAGCGGCTGTACCGCCTGGTGCCAGCGGCGGGCGACGTCGCCTTCGGCGGCGTCTACGCGGCCGGTCCACATGCTCATGTCGATAGACATTTCGGGTTCCTTTCAAACCGCCTTGCCACCAACGGCAGGCAAGACGTCACAATCAGGGTTTGCCGTTGCCGGCGCTTATTCGATGCTTTGCACCACACCCCGGAACACGCGCTGCTTCAGCGGGTTGGTGCCCAGGCCGTATACGATTTCGGCCGGGTGCTCGATGTCCCACAGCAGCAGGTCGGCCACGTAGCCGGCAGCCAACTTGCCGTGGCTGTGGCCGCGCCCCAGCGCCTGCGCGGCGTGGCGGGTAGCGCCCAACAGTGCCTCTTCCGGCGTCAGGCCGAACAGCACGCAGGCCTGGTTCATCGCTAGCCGGATGGAGGCAAACGGGCTGGTGCCGGGGTTGAGGTCGGTGGACACCGCCATCGCCACACCGGCCGCGCGCAGTTTGTCCACCGGCGGTTTCTGCGTTTCGCGCAAAAAGTAATAGGCCCCGGGCAGCAACACGGCCACGGTGCCGGCCTGCGCCATGGCGGCCACGCCGGCGTCGTCCAGGTATTCGATATGGTCGGCCGACAGGCCGCCGCACTCGGCCACCAGCGCGGCGCCGTGCAGGTTGGACAGCTGCTCGACGTGGCCTTTCAGTTGCAGGCCGTGGGCGCGGGCGGCGTCGAACACGCGGCGGGTTTGCGCCGGCGAAAAACCGACCCCTTCGCAGAACACGTCCACCGCTTCGGCCAGGCCTTCGGCGGCGGCAGCCGGCACGATGGTGTGGCATACGTGATCGATGTAGGCGTCGGCCTGGCCGGCGTATTCCGGCGGCAGCGCATGCGCCGACAGCAACGTGGTGGCCACTTCAACCGGCAGCGCGGCGGCCAGACGGCGCGCGGCGCGCAGCTGTTTCAGCTCGTCGGCCAGCGTCAGGCCGTAGCCGGACTTGATCTCGACCGTGGTAACGCCTTCCTTCATCAGCGCTTTCAGGCGTGGCAAGCTGGCCAGCGCCAGCTCGTCTTCGTCCAGGCTGCGGGTGGCGCGCACGGTGGAAATGATGCCGCCGCCTTCGGCCGCGATTTGCTGGTAGGGCACGCCGGTGAGGCGTTTTTCCCATTCCGCGGCGCGGTTGCCGCCGTACACCAGGTGGGTGTGGCAATCCACCAGGCCGGGGGTGAGCCAGCGGCCTTGCGCGTCGTGCACGCTACCGGCCTGGCCGAAAGCCTGCAGCGCCTGGGCTTGCGGCAGCACGGCGTGGATGCGGCCCTCTTTCAGCCATAGCGCGTGGCCTTCCAGCGCGCCGTAGGGCGCGGGGTTGGCCGCGTCGCAGGTGGCGAGGCGGGCGTTGATCCACAAGGACTGGTCGGGCTGGTGCATGGCTGAATCCGGTTGTGCGATTAATTGTATATACATTTAGACCATGCACGCCGCCACGTCAAGCAGCATTTATTGCCGCGTTGCAGCAAGACAGCCGTGCCTTTGCATAAAAAACCCATAAAAAACAACAGGCCACGTCAAAACGTGGCCTGTTGCGGGGTGTGGCTTAAATGTATATACAATTACGTTTTGCGTACCCGCGTCTGCGAGCGCAGCTTGTACTTGCTGCCGGGGTGCAGCAGGCGGGCAAAGCTGACCAGGTGCTTGCCGGACCAGGTACGGCGCAGCACGCGCAGGCAGGGCTCCGGCTGCGCCAGCGCCAGCAGCTGCTGTTCGTCGGCGCCAGGCAACACCGCTTCTACCGTGTGTTCCACGTCGGTAAGCGGGCAGGTGCGCATCAGGTAGGCGTTGGGGGTTTCCTGCTCGAAAGCCTGCGCCAGGTAGTCCGGCGCCCACTGCGGGTTCACGTAGCGGTCTTCGATCTGGATCGGGCTGTCGTCTTCGTGGTGCACGATCAGCGAGTGGAACACCGCGGCGCCGGCAGCCATGCCCAGGCGCAGCGCCACTTCCTCGCTGGCCGGCTCGGCGCGGGCAAACAGCACCTGGGCACAGTAGGCGTGGCCGCGCAGCGCGACTTCCTCGGCGATATTGTTCACGTCCAGCAGCGGCGACTCGGCCTTGCGCTCGGCCACGTAGGTGCCGTCACCGGCGTAACGCAGCAGCACGCCGGCCTCGGCCAGGTCGCGGATGGCCTTGTTCACCGTCATGCGCGACACGCCAAACTGGCGCGCCAGCTCTACTTCGGGCGGAATCTTGGCACCGGGGGCAAAGGTGCGCTGCTTGATACCATCGAGGATGTAATCGCGGATGCGCAGGAAATGGGGCTTGGCGGCGGGTTTGGGCGTGCTCATGCCGTGATTGTAACGCGGCACTGGTCAAAGCGCTTGGCAGCGGTTAGCTTAGAGCCGTATGGCATGCGTCACCCGCCTGCCGCGCCCACTCCCACCTTTGCTGATGGAATCGCCATGAGTCACCCCGTACACCCCGACCTGTTACCCGCTGGCGTACGCGCCATCGAGCTGGCCCCCGGCGTACCCGGCCTGGCCTTTACCCACCCCGCCTTTACTGCCACCTTGAGCCTGTACGGTGGCCAGCTGCTGGGCTACACCCCGCACGGCGGCCAAGCTTTGTTTTACCTGTCGCCCACGGCGCTACTGCAGCCGGACAAGGCCATACGCGGCGGCGTGCCGCTGTGCTGGCCTTGGTTTGGCAAACACGGCAGCGACGCCAGCCAACCGCAGCACGGCGTAGCGCGTACCGCGCTGTGGGCGGTCAACGCCATCGCGCGCAGCGAGCTGGGGTTTCACGTGAAACTGAATGGCCCGCGCCACGGCGAGCTGTCGTCCAGCCTGAGCCTGGTACTGGGCGAGGCCGTGGACATAGCGCTGACCACGCGTAACCACGGCAAGACCGTGGCCACCGTCAGCGCCGCGCTGCACAGCTACATCGCCGTGGGCGATATCCGCCAGGCCAGCCTGACAGGGCTGGAAAACGCCAGCAGCCACGACAAGCTCACCGACACCCACGGCACCCTGCCCGCCAGCCCATGGCGTTTTCATGGCCCCACCGATGCCGTGGTCGCCAGCGGTGCCGCCTGCACCCTGCACGATGCCGCCTGGCAACGCACGGTAGCCATCAGCAGCAGCGGCTCGGCCAGCACCGTGGTGTGGACGCCGTGGGCCAGCGGCGCGGTAGCGCTGGCCGACATGCCGGACGACGGCTGGCAGCACTTTTTGTGTGTGGAAGCCGCCAATGCCGGCGCAGACAGCCGCCAGATTGCCCCCGGCGATAGCCATACACTAGGCCAGCATTTGCACGTTACGGGGGTATAATCAGCCTTTGCTTCACAGCCGCATACCACGAGTAACAGCATGATCCAACCCGACCGCCTGGACCGTTTCTTTCCCATTACCTACCCCAATGGCAACACGGTTAGCCGTTTTGCCAAGCATTGCCCGCACTGCAAGCAGCTGGTGAAAGCGTCGGCGATGGAGGGCATGGCCCTGCTGCTGAAAGACAAGGTATTTGTGCTGGCCGACGGCCAATGCCCGCATTGCCAGCACACGTTTGTCGTGAAGTGCGTGATCGACGAATACAAGCAGGTACACGCCGTGGGCCTGCCGGTATTCCTGTACCGCATGATGCTGCAATGGGGCGCGCGCAAGCAGGTGCAGACTTTCCGCCAGCAAAACGACTGGCGCACGGCGCAGCAGGAAGCCAGCGAGCAGGACGATAGTGCACCGGCACCGCGGGGCACCCTGCTGGCCGACAGCGCCATGGTGCAGAAATCGGATGAAATCCTGGGCAATTTCATGGGCCAACCCATCCACGCCTGGATCATCAGCAATGGCCAGCGCCTGGTATACGAGCGCGCGGTGCCACCGGGTGGCAGCTTTCAGCTGGCCGAGCAGGAAGTGCTGTTTGAAAACCGCCTGATCTACCGCCCGGCCTGATACGGCCACACATCAAAAACCCCCGTCAGCCTGCTGGCGGGGGTTTTTACATTGCGCAAGGCGTTAGCGGGTGGGCATTCAATTCAGGCGGATGCGGTAAACGCAGCTGGCGTCATCCGGCCAGCGCTGCACCATGCCCAGGCGCTGGCACAGACGGCGGGCGGCATGGTTGGCCGCATCGGTGCAGGCGTAGACCTCCTGCGCACCGTAGGGGCCAAACGCCAGCGACAGCATGCTATCTGTCGCCTCGGTATACAAACCCAGCCCCAGCCAGTCCGGATGGCCCCAGAACCCCAGCTCCCAGCATTGCGCGCTGCGCAGGTGCAGCTCGCAGCAGCCGACGATCTCGCCCCCCAGCCATAACAGGGCAATCTTGTCCTGCGCCTGTGGCCACACCAGCGCCACCTTGCGGCACCAGGCTTCGCAGGCCTCGGCGTGTTGCGGCGGCTGCGCCCACGGCAGGCTATCCGGAAAACAGCGCAGCAGCGGCAGGCTGGCTTCGATGGCGGCATACAGTGCTGCGCCATCGCCTGGCTGGGGTGCAGCCAGACGCAGCCGGCTGGTGTAGACCCCGTCCAGCAAGGGGTCGGCTAAGGGGTAATCCTGCATGCCATCTCCCATCGCACAGTGCGGCAGCCACACTGTGCCCAATCATGCCTGCCACGCAGGCGGACAGTACCTGGCAGCGGCCAGCTGGCGCTGCCTAGCCCAGGGTTGCTGCAATCAGGCTGGCGATACGTTCACTGGCCCCCCGGTGGGCAGCGGTAAACGCCAGCCCCGCCTCGCGCATGCGCTGGCGTGTGTCGGCATCGTCCAGCAGCGCCAGCGCAGCCGCCACCAGCTGCGGCGCATCGGCCACCTGGCGCGCGGCGCCGGCTTGCAATGCCAAAGCGCTGGCCTCGGCAAAATTATAGGTGGAAGGCCCCAGGAGTACAGGTACGCCGACACTGGCCGGCTCGATCATGTTCTGCGCGCCGAAATCCAGCAGCGAACCACCGACAAAGGCCACGTCAGCGGCAGCGTAATAAGCGAACAGCTCACCCATGCTGTCGCCCACCCATACCTGGGTATCGGCGGCCACCGCCATCTGGTCGCTGCGGCATTGCACGGCAAAACCGCGCTCTGCGGCCAACTGTGCCGCCTGGATAAAACGCTCGGGGTGGCGTGGCACCAACACCAGCAAGGCCTGCTGCGGGCCGGCGGCGCGCCAGGCGTCCAGAATCAGCGCTTCTTCGCCATCGCGCGTGCTGGCGCATACCCACACCGGGCGTGCGCCGATACGGGTGCGGAACGCCTCGCCCAGCGCCAGCTTGTCCGCCGGCGGCGTGAAATCGTATTTGGTACTGCCACACACCAGCGGCTGCGGCGTACCCAGTGCGGCCAACCTGGCGGCATCGTCCGGGCTTTGTGCTGCCACCGCGTTCAGGCGCTGCAGCGCCGGGCGTACCAGGCGGGCGATGCGGCGATAACCGGCGGCGGATTTTTCCGACAGCCGCGCGTTCACCAGCAGCACCGGCACGCCGGCATCGCGGCAGGCGTGGATCATGGCCGGCCAGATTTCGGTTTCCATCAACAGCAGGCAGGCCGGCTGCGCGGCGGCGACAAAGCGGCGCATCCAGCGCAGGTTGTCGTACGGCAGGTAGTGCACCTGGGCGTCGGGGTACAGCTCCTGGGCAATAGCGCGGCCGGTGGGCGTCATCTGGGTAATCAGCAGGCTGGCCTGTGGATAACGCGCGCGCAGCGCTTTCACCAAGGGCAAAGCGGCGCGGGTTTCGCCCACCGACACCGCGTGCAGCCAGATCTGCTGCCCGCGCGGCTGCGGCTGGCTGCGGCCGAAGCGCTCGTCCCAGTGCGCAAGATACGCCGGCGCCTGGCGGGCGCGTTTTTTCAGGTAGCGCTTGATCAGCGGCGTCAGCAGCGGCCACAGCGCGGAGTACAGGCGCAGCAGCATCAGGCTGCCCCCCGCACACGCGCCAGCAAGGCCAGCACCGCGTCTACCGGCGGGATCTCCCCTGCCCGGCCGATGTTGGCCGCACGCACGGTTGCCACTACACCGGTCAGCGCCGGGTCGGTATCCGTATAAATAGCTACCAGCGGCACATCCAGCGCGTTGGCCAGATGGGTCAGGCCGGTATCCACCCCCACCACGGCAGCGGCGTGGCCTAGCAGCGCGGCGGCTTCGCGCAGTGGCACACGCGGCGCCACCACCGCGCCCGGCATGGCGGCGGCCAACCTTTGCGCCCGCGCCTGCTCCACAGCATTGCCCCACGGCAGTACCGCGTACAAGCCTTGCGCTGCCAGCTCGGCGGCCAACGCCAGCCAGTGCGGCTCCGGCCACAGCTTGCTGTCGCGGCTGGTGGCGTGCAGCAGCACGGCGTAAGGGCCGGCTGGCAGCCAGCCCGGGCGGGCACCGGCACGGATGCCAAACACTGGCGCACCACTTACTTCATAACCGAAAGCCGCGGCAAACAGGCGACGGTTGCGCTCGATGGCGGAAAGCTGGCGGCTCACGGCGTAATGCTGGTCGTAAAACCGTGCGGCCAACGGTTCGCGGATGCTGGCGGCGTCGTAGCCGGCCAGCGGGCCGTTGGCCAGCCAGCCTGGTAGCGCACTTTTCAACAGGCCCTGCGCGTCCAGCACCAGATCCCAGCGCGTGCCTTGCAAGGCTTGTTTGAGCGCCGCCATCTGCTGCCAGGTATCGCGCGCCAGCAAATGCTTGCGCCAGCGCCGCCAGGCGATGGGCAAAGTGGCCTGTACCTGCGGGTGCAGGCCGGGGATATCCACAAAGGCTTCTTCGGCCAGCCAGGTAATGCGGGTGTCGGGCTGGTGTTGCGCCAGCTCGGTCAGCGCCGGCCAAGTGTGGATAAGGTCGCCCATCGACGATGTGCGCAGCAGCAGGACATTTTTCATGCGCGGAATTCTACGGCTGCCCCTGTGGTTAACCAAGTAAAATCGCGGCTACCCGAATGTGGATAAGGCGCTGTGGATAAAGAAGCGCATAGTTATCCACAAAGGCTCCCGCCAGCGCAACCTGGGTTAATGGGGTAGCCACACACATGCCAAGCTGTTGAAATATTGCATTTTTTAGTAGTTATCCACAGCAAAGTGCCTTGTATATCATTGTCTTTAAATAAGTAATGTGAAAACAATGAAAGAGTGAGGTGCGAAACAACCTACCCATGTTTCAATAAAAAAACGCCAGTCTGCAGGGCGTGAAAGCATAGGTAGCTGGTGGATAGGCTTCGCTGCAGACCCCTAGCCATGGCACACTTGATGCACAGCCTGCGGGTAAAACCAGGCTTGGCGATGTGGACAAGCAGGCTTGATGACAAAACCGCCAATTTATCCACAAAGCTTGCACCACAAAACAGGCGTAGCAGGCACAGCTGTTCAATCAAAGCAATCTATTGAAGCAAAAAAGAAAAAAGTACTTATCCACAACCGGATAGCTACTTCATCAGCCCTTATCAATTTAATTACTGGACAGTCTAGAAAGTATGTCTGAAGCGCTAAGCGTGGTGCTTATCACCAAAAATGCAGAAACCCAGCTGGAAAAATGTCTACAAAGCTGTGCTTTTGCTGACGAGATCGTGGTGGTGGATTCGGGGAGTACAGACAGGACATTGGCAATAGCTTCTGCCTATAAGGCAAAAGTTATCCACCAGGACTGGCTGGGATTCGGCCCGCAAAAGCAATTTGCTGTCGCGCAGGCCAGCCATGACTGGGTGCTGTGTCTGGATGCAGACGAGTGGCTGTCCGATAAATTACGCCATGAAATCATGAACTTGCTTAAAAACCCAGGCACCTACGCCTGGCGTTTTGCCCGTAGTAACAAGTTCATGGGGCGTTTTCTGAAATTTGGCGAAGGCTACCCGGACTACAGCCTGCGCCTGTTTCACCGCCAGCACGCCCGCTGGTCGGATGACCTGGTGCACGAGTACGTGATCGCTAAAGACGAGATCGGCATGCTGAAAGGCGACCTGATGCACGAGTCGGGCGAAGACATCGCCCGTTATCTGGAAAAACAGAACCGCTACACCACGTTGCAGGCCGAAGCGCTGTTCCGGCGTGGCAAAAAAGCCGGTATCGGCAAGCTGGTGTTCAGCCCGCTGCTGCGTTTCATCAAGTTTTACCTGGTAAGGCAGGGCTTTCGCGATGGCTTGCCCGGCTTGGTGCATATCAGCATTGGCTGTTTTAACAGCTATATCAAATACGCCAAGCTGGTCGAGCTGCACCGGCTGGGGAAAACTCGCTAGATCTACTGCGGGCTGTGGATAAGCCGGCTAATGAAGCCGTTTTTTTGCCCCTGCGCTTGTAAATGGGGTCTGAGAAATGAGTATCGAAGCGGCTAGCAGGCTGTGGGTAAATCGCTATAAAAAATAAGTGTTTGTTTTTTATTGTATTTTTACGCAGCTGGCACGGGTGTTCCAGCTTATCCACAAGTGACTGCCAGATTCGCAGGCTGGCAAGGCGTGGGCGCGATTGCGGCACGGTTGCCAATATCGATAAGTACAATTCGCCAAGCTTTTGTCATGAATGGCAATTGCTGCTGTAATGGTGGGCCACTAACCCGCTCGCCCTGCCATGAACTTGCGCTTTCCTGCCCCTTTACAGCCCGGTGACACGCTTGCGCTGTGCGCGGTGTCCTCCGGTGTGCCAGAAGTGATGCACGCCCGTCTGGACGCCTCTATTGCCGTACTGCGCGCCGCCGGCTACCAGGTGGTAGAAGGCGATACCCTGCGCCGGCAAGAGAAAAACGCCAGTGCCAGCGCCGCCACCCGCCTGGCCGAGCTCAACCGCTTTCTGTACGACCCTGCCATCCAGGCCATCCTGCCGCCCTGGGGCGGCGAGCTGGGCATGCAGCTGCTGGCCGGTCTGGACTGGCCAGGCTTGGCCGCCTTGCCGCCCAAATGGCTGTGCGGCTTTTCCGATATTTCCACGCTGGCGGTGCCGCTGACCCTGCGCGCCGGCTGGGCCACACTGCACAGCCCGAATGTGTTTGATATCAGCCACCCGGATCGCCAAAGCGAAATGCAGGCACTGTGGTACAGCTGGCAGCACGGTTTGCCGCCCCGCCAGCAGGCCTTTACGCACTTTTGGCCGTTTGGCGACCCCGGCGTAGCCAAAAGCAGCCGCGTGCGTGTGGCGGGGGCTGCACAGGCCAGTATCAGCGGGCGCCTGATAGGCGGCTGCCTGGATACCCTGTCGCGCCTGGCTGCCACGCCGTATTTCGACCTGCAGGCCTGGCGCGGCCAACCCGTGCTGCTGTACCTGGAAAACTGCGAGCTGGCCCCGTGCGAACTGGCGCGTGCGCTGACCGCCATGCGCCTGACCGGGATATTCGACGGCCTGGCCGGCTTGATACTGGGGCGCAGCAGCGGCCCCGAGGCACAACAGGCAGACGAGCTGCAGTACGAAGAAGCCGTCATGCAGGCGCTAGGCGACCTGCCCTGCCCGCTGGTACTGGATGCCGATATCGGCCACGTGCCCCCGCAATGGACGCTGATGAACGGCGCCTGGGCCACGCTGCACGTACAGCATGGCTACGCTACCCTGGAACAGCACTACCACCCCGCCACCACCGCAGGAGATACACCATGAAACCCCGCATCGCCCCGCCCTCGGCCGCCTTTGTCGGCGTGTCCTGGGTTGCCTTGTTTGCCGGCATGCTCACCTATCTTGTCGGGCTGTGGAATGCCACCATGCCGCTGAACGAAAAAGGCTATTACTTCACCGTGCTGCTATACGGCCTGTTTGCCGCCGTGTCGCTGCAAAAAAGCGTGCGCGATCGGCTGGAAAACATCGCCGTCAGCGGGATTTACTATGGTCTGTGCTGGTTGTCGGTGGGTATCAGTCTGCTGCTGCTGGGGGTGGGCTTGTGGAACGCTACCCTGCTGGGCAGCGAAAAAGGTTTTTACGCCATGGCCTATCTGCTGAGCGTGTTTGCGGCGGTGGCAGTACAGAAAAATACCCGCGACCAGCTGGCCAGCCAGCCCGAGCCAGGTAGCTTCACACCAGAACATGAAGGGGAGGCGTGATGGCCATTGTGCTGCGTGACGCCACCGCCTTTGACGCCGACAACGTGCAGGTGCTGCTGTTCGATCACGGCCCCAACCCGTGGAATTGGCTGCCCGCCGAAGGCGTGGCGCAGACCTTGCAGCAACTGGTGGCCGGTCTGTGTCGTGGCGTGCTGGCCGAAGACGGTACCGTGCTGGTGGGCGCCGTGCTGTATCGCCGTGCCGACCCCTACCCCAGCCTGCGCCCCGACGATGTGGCTAGTGCGCAGTGCGGCTACATCGTGGAAGCCGTGGTGCACCGCGACTACGCCGGGCAAGGCATAGGCGCGCGTTTACTGCAGGCTGCCTGCCAGCAACTGGCCAGCGACGGTTTGCGTTGGGTGGTGGCCGACCGCCACGAAGAAAATGGCCCCTCGGCCGGCATGATGCGCAAGGCCGGCTTCAGCCAGCTGGGCGTGTACGAGGACCCGGCGCGCCGCCCCAGTGGCAGCGGCCGCACGGCGGTATGCGGCCGGTACCTGTAGCCGTTAAAAAAACAGCCTCGTCCGGTCATGCCGAACGAGGCTGTTTTGCATCATGCATTCGCCTGCCTGGCTTACACGCTGTAATCGCCCCACACCGTCTGGATAGCGCCCACGGCCGCCAGCGCGGCGGTTTCGGTGCGCAGGATGCGCGGCCCCAGCTTCAGCGGTGTCCAGCCTGCGCTAATGGCCTGCTGTTCTTCCACGCCGGACAGCCCGCCCTCCGGCCCTGCCATCAGCCACGCCTGCTGTGGCGCCCGGGCGATATCCACCAGCTTTTGTGTACCCAGTGGCGACAGCAGCAAGTGGGCGTCGGCCGGCGGCAAGCTGGCCAGCCACTGCTTCAGCGTCAGGATGGGGCGCACCTCGGGTACGGTGTTGCGGCCGCTTTGCTCGCAGGCGGCGATCACGATCTCCTGCCAGCGCTGCACACGCTTGTCGGCGCGATCGCCGGCCAGCTTCACGATGCTGCGCTCGGTGGCTAGCGGCTGGAAGGCGCTGACGCCCATTTCCACGCCTTTTTGCAGCGTGAACTCCATGCGGTCGCCGCTGGAAATCGCCTGTGCCAGCCCCAGCCATACCGGTGATTCGCGGCTGGTGTCGTCAAATGCCGTGATTGTGCAGCTAACGTCGCGTTTGGCCAGCTCGGTAACGGTGGCGTGGAATTCGCCGCCACGGCCGTTAAACAGCGTGATAGCGTCGCCTTCACGCAGGCGTAAAACCTGCACATGGCGCACCACCGTATCCGGCAGCGCCAGGCTTTGTCCGGCAGCAAGGGCAATATCTATAAAAAACCTTGGCATGGTGTGTTGATCGTTCGTGTTGATAACGGTATTTTGCTTGGTTTGCTGCACGTGCAACAACATAAACATTACACGGTGGTAAGCGGGCCTGCCCGCAGCGCGAGAGGAGAGATGGATGCAAGTGGTCGATCAGGTAATACAGGTCGTACGCGACGTGGCCCGCTACGAGGTCATGCCGCGCTTTTTGCGCGTGGGCAAGACGCGTAAAGAGGACGGCTCGCTGTTTACCGAAGCCGATCTGGCCTGCCAGCAGGTACTGCAGCAGCGCCTGCCTGCCATCCTGCCCTACCCGGTGCTGGGCGAGGAAATGACGCGTGAGGAACAGGACGCGCTGTGGGACGCCAACCAGGCCGGCCTGTGGGTAGTCGACCCCATCGACGGCACCACCAACTTTGTCAACGGCCTGCCCTACTTTGCCGTGTCGGTAGCGCTGATGATCAACGGCGTCAGCGAGCTGGGGGTGATCTACAACCCGGTATCCGACGAAATGTTCTACGCCCGCCGTGGCTGCGGGGCCTACCTGAACGGCCAGCGCCTGCCGCTGAAAACCGTGGCCAACAGCATGGGCGACGCCATCGCCGCCGTCGAAATCAAATACCTGCGTTCCGGCAAGCTGGCGGCGCGCATGGGCAGCGTGGCGCCGTTCGGCAGCCAGCGCAGCATGGGTTCCAGCACGCTGGACTGGTGCTTCCTGGCCGCCGGCCGCTACGACATCTATCTGCACGGCGGCCAGCGCCTGTGGGACTACGCCGCCGGTGCGGTGATCCTGGAAGAAGCCGGCGGGCGCATCGCCAGCCTCAATACCGACGACTACTGGGCCGATACCATCTGGAAGCGCTCTGCCATTGCCGCGCTGAACCCCGAGCTGTTTGCGCAGTGGCACAAATGGGTGCGCGCCAACCAGTAAGCAGCGCGTGTTAAAAAAGATGCGGCCAACCTGGGGCAAGGTTGGCCGTTTTGTTTTGGTGGCGGGTTTAGTGGCGGGTTAGCCAGCTGGCGAAGTCTTGTGCCATGGCGGCGGTGAGCTGGTGTGCGGCCGGGTAACGCTGCAGTGTGTGTGGCACGCCCAGTTCGGTGAGCCAGGCGGTGGCGCGTTCGGCCCAGCTGACGGGCAGCTTGTCGTCGTGTTCGCCGTGGCACAGGTAGCCGTCCAGCAGCGCCAGTGACGATTTTTCGGCGAGGATGGGCGCAATTTCCGGCAGGATGCGCCCGCACAGCACGGCAAAGCGGCCCAGGCTGCCGGGCGAGGTCAGCGCCACGCTGGCACTCATGATGCCGCCCTGGCTGAAGCCGGCCACGGTGCAGTGTTCCGGCACCACGCCAAACTGGCATTGCAGGCTGGCCAGCAGCGACACCAGCTGCTGGCGGCTGTGCTCGGCCTGGGCGGCGTTGATGCGCGGGCCGTCGCTGCCGAACTGCACCTCGAACCAGGCAAACTGCTGCGGTCCGAGTTGCAGCGGGCCACGCGCCAGTACCAGCAGCCAGTCGGGTGGCAGCAGCGGTAGCAGGCCGGCCAGTTGCTGTTCGTGGCCGCCCACGCCGTGCAGCAACACCAGCAGGCGGCTGGCCCGCGCCGGTGGCCGCGCCTGGGTACGGTAGGTCAGGCCACTGGTGGGGTCGGTATGCAGCGGGGAAAACAGGTGTTCGGACATGGCGGGCCTCCGGTAATGATGGCGCCATTGTGGCCCTGTGCTGGCCGGCAATAAACCGGCCATGCAGAAAATGATTCTCTACCGACGGGAAACAATCTGCCTGCTTTGGTCCGGCCTTAGCGCCCCAGCAACAGCACGGTGCCGGCCACGCTGAGGGCGGCGCCCAGCCAGCCCAGCAACGGCGGCGCCTGGCGCGTGACGGTCCACAGCATCGGCAGGATCAGCACCGGGCTGAGCGCCGACAGCATGCCCACGGTGGCCACGTTGCCGCCTTGCAGCGCCACCATGATCAGCGTCATGCCCAGGCCCAGCGCTACCACGCCGTTCAGCGCCAGCTGCCCCAGCATGCGCGGTGTGGGCGGGTTGGCCATGTGCGCCAGCCGGCTGCCGCTGGCCCACAGCAGCCAGTTGGCCGCACAGCCGATTGCCATGCGCAGTGCGCTGGCAGTGAGCGGATCCAGCCCGCTGGCCATGGCCGGTTTGGCAAAAAAGGTGCCGCACGCCTGGCACAGCGCGGCGGCCAGGCCCAGCGCCACGCCGGCTTTCAGGCCGTGGCTTTGTTCCCACTGGTGGGTACTGCCGTCGCGGCGGCCAAACGCTACCGCTACCAGCACGCCGCCAAACACCAGCACGCTACCGGCTAGCGCCTGCAGGCTGAGTACCTCGCCCAGCAGCAGCACGCCCAGCGCTACCGAGAACACCGAATGGGTGGCAAACAGCAGGCCGGTGCGGCGTGGGCCCAGCCGGTTCATGGCGGCAAACATCAGCGCATCGCCCAGAAAAATGCCGAACAGCGCCGATAATGTGAGCGGCAGCAGCGCGGCGCTGTGCAGGGTGGCCCAGCCACCCAACGCCAGGCTGGCGCCGCCCAGCAGCACGGTGAGAAAGCTCAGCCGTAGCCGGCTGAAGGCAAACGGCCCGAAGTGACGCGCCGGGGTGGCGCCGATAAGGCCGCCGGCGGCCCAGCAGGTGGCGGCGCCGACGGCGGCCAGGTCGTACAGCAGCATCAGCGCCCCGCTTTCGTTGCCGGTTCCAGCGTAGCCAGCAGCGCGCTCATTGAGGCATCCAGCGCGTCCAGTTGCGTGGCATCCAGCGGCGCCAGGATGCGCGCCATATTATCCACATGTGCGCCTACCACCTCGTTGACCAGGTCCAGCCCCTGCGGCGTGAGCTGCACCAGCAGGCTGCGGGCGTCGTCCGGGTTGGGCAGGCGGCTGACCAGGCCGCGTTCGGCCAGCAGCTGTAGCTGGCGCGTCATGGTGCCGGACGACAGCATCAGGCTGGAAAACAGCGCAGTGGGCGCCAGGCAATACGGTGCGCCACTGCGGCGCAGCGTGGCCAGCACGTCGAATTCCCAGTTGCTGATGCCGTACTGGCCAAAGGTGTCGTTCAGCCGCTTTTGCAGCTGGATGCTGCAGCGGCCCAGCCGGCCGATGATGGCCATGTGGCGGGTGTCCAGGTCGGGGCGTTCGCGCTGCCATTGCGCGCGGATGGCGTCCACGGCGTCGGGGGTGTTCGGGGTATCCATGCCGGCTCCTGATAGCTCTGGTTCAAGATAAATATCTTGAGTTGGAGATAAATTATCGATACGATGATTATATCTTGAATTGGAGATATTGCCGTGACGACTGCTTCCCGCCTGTGGCGCGACACCCTGCTTACCGCCGTGGTGCCGCTGATCTGGGGCTCTACTTACCTGGTGACCACGCAATGGTTGCCCCCTGGCCTGCCGTTTAGTGCTGGTGTGCTGCGCGTGCTGCCGGCTGGCTTGCTATTACTGCTGTGGACGCGCCACCTGCCACAACGGCAGGAATGGCCGCGTTTGCTGCTGCTGTCGCTGCTGAATATCGGTGCCTTCCAGGCGCTGTTGTTCATGGCCGCCTACCGTTTGCCTGGTGGTATCGCCGCCGTGCTGGGTGCGATCCAGCCGCTGCTGATGATGAGCCTGCTGTGGCAAACGCCACGCCCGCTGGTGTTGCTGGCGGCGTGCACGGGCCTGGCCGGCATGGCAGTGCTGCTGAATGCCGGCAACGCGCAGTGGGATACGCTGGGCGTGCTGGCAGCAGCCGGCGGCGCCATCGTGATGGCGCTGGGCATGTATCTGGCACGGCGCTGGGGCAGCAGCCTGCCGCTGCTGGCGCTAACCGGCTGGCAGCTGACGCTGGGCGGGCTGATGCTGCTGCCGGCCGCGCTGTGGCTGGACCCGCCGATGCCGGCGCTGTCGGCGGCCAACGTAGCGGGCTACGCCTACCTGTCGCTGGTGGGCGCGCTGCTGGCCTATGGCTTGTGGTTTCGCGGCCTGCGCCTGCTGCCGCCGGTGGCTGTGTCGGCGCTGGGCCTGCTCAGCCCGGTGGCGGCGGTGATTCTGGGCTGGGTAGCGCTGGGGCAAAGCCTGCACGGCTGGACGCTAGCCGGCATGGTAACGGTGCTGGCCAGTGTGCTGTGCGTGCAGCTGGCCAGTAGCCGGCGCCCGGCACGGGCTTAGCGCGGTCAATCGCGCTGGCAGACGCGGATCAGGTGCCCGTCCGGGTCGGCCAGTACAAAGGTCTGGCCGTAGGGTTCTTCGCGCAGCGGGGTGACGATGTTCAGGCTGCTGTCCTGCTGCCAGCGCGCGTACAGCGCCGCCACCGCGCTGCCGTCTGGCAGCATGATGCCGATCTCGCCACGCGGTGCGGCATGGTGGT
Organism: Vogesella aquatica; assembly: GCF_028548455.1. Classification (GTDB taxonomy): domain Bacteria; phylum Pseudomonadota; class Gammaproteobacteria; order Burkholderiales; family Chromobacteriaceae; genus Vogesella; species Vogesella aquatica. The sequence goes on along the minus strand of NZ_JAQQLF010000001.1, from coordinate 288,237 downwards.
CGGGCGCGGTGCCGGACCACAGCGCAAACAGCGCGTCGCCACTACCGGCAAAAGCCACGTACTGCGGGCTGGTGAAAACCGGCTTGGCCGCAAACAGCTGCTGGTAAAAGGTGGTGGAACGGGCGATGTCGCTGACGTAAATCAGCTGCAGGTTGGCAACGATGGCGGTAGGCATGGCGGGTTTCCTCTGTCGTGTGAAACCACAGCCTACGCGCCCCCTGCTGCCAGCCTGCTGTCAGCAGGTTTTATGGTTTTGCTGCTTCCTGCCAGCCGGCAAACTGCGGCACGCCGTCGTGTGCCAGCCAGTGTGGGTGGTGGCTGGTCCAGATATGCGCTACCGGCAGGCTGTCTGGGCTGTCGTCCAGCGTGGCTACGCGCAGGATCACGTGCGCTTGGCCGGGGCGTTCAGCCACGATGTGGCTGCCGCACACGCTGCAAAAGTGGCGCCGCTTGCCGGGCGACGATTCGAAGCTGCGCAGCAAGTGTTCGCCGGCCAGCCAGCGAAAGTGCTGGCGCAGCACGCCGGCGGTGCTGGTGTAGGGCGCGGCGTGTGCCTTGCGACAGGTGTGGCAGTGGCAATGCACGATCGGCATGTCCAGCTGCTGGACCTGGTAGCGTACGCCGCCGCACAGGCAGCTGCCTTGTAGCGGGGCCGTCATGCGGGCGCATCGTCCAGCAGCGTGATTTCCACCCGTTCCTTGCCGCGGCCCACGTTCTTGCGCTTCAGTGCGATGCGGCCAACCTCGCCGCTGTGGCGCAGGTGGGTGCCGCCACAGGGTACGCGGGCGATGCCGGGCAGCTCCCAGTAGCGGCGGCCGCTGGCGGCGTCGGAAAAGGCGCTGGTAATGGCCAGCTTGGCCGCAACCAGCGCGTCGATGCGCGCTTGCAGGGCGGGCAGGTGCGGGGTGATGGCTTGCGGCAGCGCAAAGTCGATGCGCGCCTTGTGCTCGGCGATATGGGCGCCGATTTTTTCCACGTCCGGCAGGGTCTGGTAGATAGTTTCCAGCACCAGCTCGGCGGCAAAGTGCAGCCGCATCAGCCGGTAGCGCCGCGGCCAGTCCAGCTGCAGCGTCACCGCCGCACCGGGCTGCAAGCCGTGTTGCGATGGCAGCGTGTAGACGATGTCCTGCCCCTGCTTGCGCGCCGCCAGTACCGGCCAGCCGGCTATGCTGCCGTGGTCGCTTTCCTGGCCACCGCTTTCGGCGTACAGGATGGTGGCGGCCAGCGTCAGCTCAGCGCCGGCCACGCTGGCCACCGTGGTGTCCAGCGTACACAGGTAGGGGTCGTCCCAGAAAAGCTTGCGGGTCATGCCTGGCCACGCTCTGCGGCCAACCTTTGGTAAATGGCCGGTTCTACTTTTTCCATGATGCGTTCCGGCTTGCCCAGCGCGCCAAAACCGAACTGCGCGTACAGGCCGTGGGCGTCGGCGGTGGCCAGCATGAAGCGGCGCAGGTTTTGCAGCCGCGGGTGCAGCTGGATGTAGCGCATCAGCGCCTTGGCGATACCCTGGCCGCGCGCGCTGTCTACCACGAATACGTCGGCCAGGTAGCCGAAGGTGGCGTAGTCGGTAATCACGCGGGCAAAGGCCAGCTGCTGGCCGTCGGCGTTGTAGCCGCCGATGACCAGCGAGCCCTGCAGCGAGGCTTCGAAGATATCGCGCGGCAGGCCGGCGGCCCAGTACGACTCTCGGCTCAGATAGTGGTACACCAGCTCGCGGTCCAGCCGGGCGCAGTCGGTGCTGAATACTAAGCCGGGCTGCGGCCCCTGCAGGCGTAGCCAGCGGTGGCCGGCGGCGTCGACGCCCTCGCCTGCCGGCTGCCAGCCTTGTTGCCGGTAAAACGCCAGCGCGCGCGGGTTGGCCGCAAAACATTTCAGCGAGGGGGTGGCGGTAAAGCGCAGGGCGGCGGCCTGCAGCAGGGCCTGGCCTATGCCCTGGCCCTGTGCGGCGGGTGCCACGTACAGGTGGTGCAGAAAATTTTCTTTTTCGTATACCCCGGCAAAGCCCAGCACCTGGCCGTGGGCATCTTGTGCGACCAGCAGGCTTTCGTCGGCGGTATCGCGGGCAAAGTCGCCCAGCTGCATGGCTTGGCCATCCAGCCAGGGAAAGCAGCTGCGGCGCGTGTCCAGGTAGAGCTGCGCCAGCGCGGCGTGCTGGTGCGGGGCGTAAGGCAGGATGGTCATGCGGGCTCCTTGTGGCGCGGCCACCAGCATAGCGAGGCTTCGCGGCTGGCGTTAACGAAACCCAGCTTACGATACAGATCGATGGCGTGGTAGTGGGCATCGGCCACAATCACCAGGCGTGGTACCCGCGCCAGCCCCCATTCGGCCAGCGCGCTGATCAGGCCGCTGGCCAGCCCCAGGCGGCGAGCCCCGGGCGCGGTGGCCACCATCTGGAAGCGCCCCAGCGCCTGCCAGGTAAACAGGCCGGCACTAGCCTGCAGCTGCCCGCCGGCAAATACGCCCCACACATGGCCGTGGCCGCTGTGTTCCAGCTGCAGGTAACGCTGCTGCAGGCCACCCAGAAAGCGCCGATAGCTTGCCTCATTGTGGCCGGGGTCGCGGCTGGCGGCCAGCAGTGTGGCCCATTGCTGCCAGTCGTCGTCGCTGGCTAGCGGGCGCAGCGTGTAGCCGGTGGGTAGCGGGCTTGGCTGCAGGCTGTCACGGGTCAGCAGCAGGGCAATGGTTTCCTGGTATTGGTAGCCGGCGTCCAGCCACGGCTGGTATCGCGCGGCGCAGTCTTCGTCTTCCATCGCCCACAGCAGGGTGCGGTGCTGCACGCCGGCGTGGCCGGCAAAGGCGGTGTCGAAGCGGGCTTCCCATACGTCGCGCTGCAGTGGTGCCAGGTCGGGCAGTAGCAGGTTGCCAAAGTAGAAATCGGGTTGCGCCGCTGTGGACAGCTGCCAGTAGCCGGCATGACGGTTTAGCCGGGCTTGTGCGCCCAGCAGCTTGCGCTCGCTCAGCACGCCCGGCAGATCCAGTGCCAGCGCCAGAATGTGGCGGTCGCCGTCCTGGCGGCTGGGGACAAAGCCCAGGCCGGTGGCCAGCCGCTGTGCCGGCAGGTTGGCCGCATGGGTGTCGGCTTCCACGCGGTGCAGGCCCAGCGGGTTGAAGCCGGCGTGCAGTAGTGCGGTACCGGCTTCGCGGGCGTAGCCCTGGCCCCAGTAGGCCTCGTTCAGTTCGATGCCGAACTGCGCCTCGCCAGCCAGGCTGGTGTAGCGCAGGCCTACCGAGCCGATAAGCGTGCCGCCATCGGCCAGGGTAATGGCCAGCTGCCATGCCCGGCGTGGTGTAGCTTGCTGCTGGGCGATGAATTGTTGCAGCAGCGCGTCGCTAAAGTCGGGGCTTAGCTCGTGCGCGGCGTAGTGTTGCCCGAACGCGCTGCCCAGGCGCAGCTGGCGGTAGGCGGCCTGGTCGCTGGCGCAAAAGTCGCGCAGCTGCAGGCGTGGTGTCACAAGTGGCAGGGTCAGCATCGGTGTGGGCCTTTCTCCATGAGCCAGCGTTGAACATAGTGCTGGTGCGAGTCGGGTAGCGCGGGGCGGTGGCTGGGCTGCACCAGGCTGGAAGCCTGGTGGCACAGTACGTGCCACAGGCTATGGTGGTGTTGCGGGGGGAGCTCGTCGGCGAGCACGTCGCGCGCGAGATGGCGCGACAGGATAAAGAGCGATGCCATGATGGCGTTTCCTTGAAAGAGCGTGGCCCGGTGCAAGCAGCACGGTGTGGGCCGGTATAAGTAAAGAGCGAATGCCGTCCGCGTGGCGGAGGACAGCGGCATTGTGGTGATGTGGCGTGGCGGCGTCAATGGCCGAAGGGGCAGACGGTGGCTAGCTTGCGGTTGGTGTGCGGTTTTATTGCCACGGGCTGCGTGAAAGAACAAGGGCAAGCCGCATGGCTTGCCCTTGTGGTGTTGCGGCCAACGTTTGGCACTAGGCGGCAGCAGCGCGCCGTGCTTTGAGGTAGCCCAGCAGGCCGTGGCCGGAGTACAGCGCCAGCGCCGCCCAGATCAGGCCGAAGCCGACGGCGCGGCTGCTGCCGAACGGCTCGTGGTACAGCCACACGCCCAGCAGCAGCTGGATGGTGGGGCCCAGGTACTGGATCAAGCCCACGGTGGCCAGCTTCAGGCGGCGCGCGCCGCTGGCAAACAGCAGCAGCGGGATGGCGGTGACCACGCCGGCACCCATCAGCAGCGCGTCGGTGGCCAGGCCCAGCTGGCCAAAGGCGCCGTCGCCGCGCACGGCAAACCACAGTAGCGCCGCCAGCGCCAGCGGCAGCATCAGGAAGGTTTCCAGCGCCAGCCCTTCCAGCGACGGCAGTGGCGCTTTTTTACGCAGCAGGCCGTATACGCCAAAGGTGGCCGCCAGGCTTAATGCCACCCACGGCAGCGTGCCCACCGACAGCGTGAGCCACGCCACGCCCAGCGTCGCCAGGCCGATGGCGACGCCCTGGGTGCGTGTCAGCCGTTCGCCCAGAAACAGCCGCCCCAGCAGCACGTTCACCAGCGGGTTGATGAAGTAACCCAGGCTGGCCTCCACCACGCGGTTTTCGTTCACCGCCCAGATGTAGATCAGCCAGTTGAACGACAGCAGCAGCGACGACAGCGCAAACACGCGCAGGCGGGCACCGTCGCGCAGGCTGGTACCCAGCCAGCGCCAGTTGCGCTGCACCAGCAACAAGATAGCCACGAACAGTGCCGACCACACAATGCGGTGACACAGGATTTGCAACGCCGGTACCGCGTGCAGCGGCTTCCAGTACAGCGGGAACAGGCCCCAGATAAAGAACGCGCCGGTGGCGTACAGCACGCCCTTGCCGGTTTCGTTGGGTGCAGATGACATGGATACGTCTCTAAGGTTGGCCGCAGGCCGGCGGGTAGAGCCGGCAGCGGCAAGGATTCAAGCCTGCACTGTAGCGGTGCGGTGCTGGCGCGCTCAACCATGGCGGCAGAACGCAGTGTTTCCGCGCGCAGGGCAAGGCTTTTATCGCCATGCCATACGGGTGAATGGCACAATTTTGCTGCACTGGCACATTTGCTGCACTCGCGTGCGTGCGAGGCATAAAAAAACGACAAAGCTTTTGACGTTTACGTTTACGTCAACTAGTGTTCGCACAAAGCGGTGGCTACGCTAGCCGCACACTATAAAGAGACAGAGACACCGCCCGCTGCGTACTGCTGCCGGGCTGCATCACCAGGACGGGACGGCTCACAAGGCTTCACCCGACCCGCTGCGACAAGCACACAGATGGAGGAGACACCATGTCGATTCGCCACGTCGAACTGGAAGACAAATACACGGCACCTACCGGGCAAGTATTGCTCAACGGTATCCAGGCGCTGGTACGCCTGCCGATGATGCAGCAGGCGCGCGATAAAGCCGCCGGGCTGAATACCGCCGGCTACGTTACCGGCTACCGCGGCTCGCCGCTGGGCAATGTGGACCAGGTGATGCAAAAGGCCAGCAAGCACCTGGCCACGCATAATGTGGTATTCCACCCGGGCCTGAACGAAGACCTGGCCGCCACCGCCGTGTGGGGCACGCAGCAGGTCAATATGTTCGAGGGGGCCAAGTACGACGGTGTGTACTCCATGTGGTACGGCAAGGGCCCCGGTGTGGACCGCTCCGGTGACGTGATCAAGCACGGCAACGTGGCCGGCACCAGCAAGTTCGGCGGCGTGCTGCTGATCTGCGGCGATGACCACGCTGCCAAGTCGTCCACCTTCCCGCACCAGTCCGACCATATCCTGGCTGCCAGCATGATTCCGGTGCTCAGCCCGTCCGGCGTGCAAGAGGTAATCGACTACGGCCTGCACGCCTGGGCCATGAGCCGCTATTCCGGCTGCTGGGTGTCGATCAAGGCCATCTCCGACACCATCGAAAGCGCCGCCGTGGTGGACATCAGCCCCGAGCGCGTGCAAACGCTGATTCCGGAAGACTTTCCGCTGCCACCCGATGGCCTGTCCATCCGCTGGCCGGACACCCCGCTGGCACAGGAAAAGCGCGTGCTGCACCACCGCCTGTACGCGGCACTGGCCTACGCCCGCGTCAACAGGCTGAACCACGTGACGCTGGATTCGCCCAAGGCGCGGCTGGGCATCATCACCTGTGGCAAGAGCTACCTGGACGTGATGCAGGCGCTGGACGACCTGGGCATCGACGAGCAACTGGCCGCCGATATCGGCCTGCGCATCTTCAAGGTGGGCATGGTGTGGCCGCTGGAACCGGAAGGCGTGCGCCAGTTTGCCGAGGGCCTGGAAGAAATCATGGTGATCGAGGAAAAACGCCAGATCATCGAATACCAGCTCAAAGAACAGCTGTACAACTGGCGCGACGACGTGCGCCCGCGCGTGGTGGGCAAATTTGCCGAAAAAGGCGAATGGGCGCTGCCGCACGGCGACTGGCTGCTGCCGGCCGCCGGCGAGCTGACCCCCGCCATGATCGCCCGCGCCATCGCCAAACGCCTGGCCAAGGTGTACGACAGCCCGGTGATCCACGACCGCCTGAAGTTCTACGACGACAAGGAAGCCCAGCTGGTGAAACCGCGCGAAGCCATCGCGCGCATTCCGCACTACTGCAGTGGCTGCCCGCACAACACCAGCACCAAGGTGCCGGAAGGCAGCCGCGCCGTGGCCGGCATCGGCTGCCACTACATGGCGCACTGGATCGAAGGCGACAGCACCAAGACCTTCACCCAGATGGGCGGCGAAGGCATCACCTGGCTGGGCCAGGCGCCCTTTACCAGCACCAAGCACATCTTCACCAACCTGGGTGACGGTACCTACTTCCACTCCGGCCTGCTGGCCATCCGCGCCGCGGTGGCGGGCAAGGTCAACATCACCTACAAGATCCTGTACAACGACGCGGTAGCAATGACCGGTGGCCAGAATGTGGACGGCTACCTGGACGTGCCGATGATTACCCGCCAGGTGCACGCCGAAGGGGTTGGCCGCATCGTCATCACCAGCGACGACCCGGACAAATACCGCACCGCGCATGGCCTGAAAGAAGGCCTGGCACCGGGGGTGGAAGTATTCCACCGCCGCGAGCTGGACCGCCTGCAAAAAGAGCTGCGCGAGCTACCCGGTGTCACCATCCTGATCCACGACCAGACCTGTGCCGCCGAAAAACGCCGCCGCCGCAAACGCAAGGAATTCCCAGACCCGGACCGCCGCGCCTTCATCAACGAGCGCGTGTGCGAAGGCTGTGGCGACTGCGGCAAGAAATCCGGCTGCCTGTCGGTACTGCCACTGGAAACCGCCCTGGGGCGCAAGCGCAAGATCGACCAGAGCAGCTGCAACAAGGATTTTTCCTGCGTGGAAGGCTTCTGCCCCAGCTTCGTGTCGGTAGCCGGTGCCAAAGTGCGCAAGCCCGGCGGAGCTGCCGCCAGCCTGGCCAGCATGCCGGTGCTGCCGCAGCCGCAACTGCCGGGCCTGCACGAGCCGTTCGGCATCATGGTCACCGGCGTCGGTGGTACCGGCGTGGTGACTATCGGCCAGGTGCTGGCCATGGCCGCTCACCTGGACAATAAGGGTGTCACCGTGCTGGACATGGCCGGCCTGGCGCAAAAAGGCGGCTCGGTGTGGTCGCACGTGCGCATTGCCGATAGCCAGGAAAAACTGCACGCGGTACGCATTGCCGCCGGTGATGCCAACCTGGTGCTGGGCTGCGACCTGGTGGTGACCGCCGCCGAGGAAGCGCTGGCCAAGATGCGCGAAGGCTTCAGCCACGTGGTGGTGAACAACTACGAATCGCCCACCAGTACCTTCCTGAAAAACCCGGATGTGCGCTTCCCGGCCAAGGCAATGAAAGACGCCATCATCGAGTCGGTGGGCAGCCAGCACTTTGCCGAGGTCAACGCCACGCGCATTGCCACCGCACTGATGGGCGACGCCATTGCGGCCAATATGTTCATGCTGGGTTATGCCTGGCAGCAGGGCCAGGTGCCGGTATCGCTGGAAGCCATCATGAAGGCCGTCGAGCTGAACGGCGCTGCCGTGCAGTTCAACCAGGATGCCTTTCTGTGGGGGCGCCACGCCGCGAACGACCCGGCGCGCATCGAAACCCTGGTCAGCCCGTCCGCCGTGGTGCAATTCGTGCCGCGTGAAACGGTAGAAGGCGTACTGCACCACCGCAGCAAGGAGCTGGTGGCCTACCAGGACGACAAGCTGGCAATGCGCTACAAGGCGCTGGTAGAGCAGGTGAAAGCCGCCGAAGAGCGGGTAAAACCGGGCAGCAGCGCGCTGACGCTGGCTGTGGCCCGCGCCTACTACCACGTGCTGGCCTACAAGGACGAGTACGAAGTAGCGCGCCTGTACAGCGACGGCGAGTTCCAGCGGGCGCTGCAAGAGCAGTTCGACGGTGACCTCAAGCTGACCTTCCATTTTGGTGCCAGCTGGATGACCGGCCACCAGCCCAAGAAAGTGAACCTGGGCGCGTGGGCGCTGAAGGCGCTGGGTGTGATTGCCGGCTTCAAGGGCCTGCGTGGTAGTGCACTGGACCCGTTTGGCTGGCAGGCTGACCGCCGTCTGGAGCGCGCCATGATAGTCGAGTTCGAGGCGCTGGTGAGCCAGCTACTGGGCACGCTGTCTGTGGCCAACCTGGGCACGGCTACCGAGATGGTAAAACAGTACGAAGGTATCCGCGGCTTCGGTCATGTGAAGGAAGCCGGCTACCAAGCTGCGCAGACAAGACTGGCCGAGCTGCGCAAAGCGTTCGACACGCCACCCGCCCATAAGGGTGCGGCTGCGTAACGGGCATTGTTTGAGGGTGTTTGACGGGCCGCAAGGCCCGTTTTTTTATGCTTGCCTCAGGCGTGCAGTACCAGGCCGGCAGGTGCCAGCAAGCCATACGCGGTGAGTGCCACGCTCCACAGTAGCAGCTTGGCGCCGAACAGGCGTTGCGTGCAGCGCAGCGTATTGGCCAGCCCGCAGCCGTATAGCACCATGGCACTCCACATCGGCAGCAGCAGCATCAGCAAGGCCAGCAGCCATAAGGGGGTGGCTGGCCACAGCAGTAGCAGGCTGCCGCACAGCAGCGTAGCCAGCGGTAATGCCGCCAGCGCGGCCAGGGTGAGTTCACGGTTCAGCATATTGAAAACTATCGTGTGGGTGATGGGGCGACAGCATGCCCGCCTGCTGTGGCAAGGCAATGAAGGCCGGGTGACGGCCGCATGACAGCAGCGGCTGGCCGCAATAGGCAACAAGTGGTATTAAATAGGTTTTGCCATTCACACAAAAGTGCCATGCCCGCCGACATTCTGGTGAAGTTGTACGGATTGCCACCCTGCCCCGCCGTGCCCGACGGCGTGGTGTTACGCCACCCTCTGCCACACGAGCGTAGCGCTATACGCATGTGGATAAGCCGTGAGTTTTCTGATAGCTGGGCCGACGAATTCGATACAGCATTTTGCAGTACGCCGCCTACCGCCTGGGTGCTGCAGCGTGGTGGCGAGCTACTGGGTTTTGCCTGCTATGACGTGACCGCCCGCGGCTTTTTCGGCCCCACGGGGGTAAAGGAAAGTGAGCAAGGTCAAGGGTTTGGACGTTTACTGCTGCTGGCATCGATGCATGCGTTGCGCCAGCTGGGTTATGGCTACGCCATTATCGGTAGCGCCGGGCCGCTGGACTTCTACCTACGCACCTTGCCGGCGATGCTGATCCCCGACAGCTACCCCGGAATTTATCCACAGCCTGTTGATAAGTACTAGGTGTCAGCTGTGTTGCGGGGTGATGGCGTGTTTGTGCTAGTGACGGCGACTATCCTGGCCGTGCGGCGCGCACTGCATAAGCCAGCCTGATACCAATCAGGCCAGGCGTACGCCGGGAAACAGGCTGAGGCGACGCGCGTCGTCTACTGCCTGCTCCATATCGCTGGTTTCCTGCTGCCATATCCATACCTTGTGCAGCGGGTCGAAGGTTTCCACCAGCCACAGCTTTTTACCGGTGCCTAGCGCCACCAGGCGCGCGCGCGCAGGCTGCTGGTAGTTGAAGATGACGGCGTCGCTGGTGACGGGGGCTGGTGGCTTGGTAAACAGGCTACGCATGGTGGAGTCCGTAATAGGGTATGCCGGGTCTGGTTGCAAATGCCATGCCAGCTTCAACTGCGCACTGGCGGGGGTGCCAGCCAGCGCGATAGCGGCTCGGCCAGCAGCAATACCATCACCAGCCGGCATAGCTGGAAGGCGATGATGGTAGGCACGTCCAGCCCCATGGCTTTGGCAGTCAGACACATCTCGGTAATGCCGCCTGGTGCCATGGCCAGAATGGCCAAGGGGGTGGGAAAGCCTGCCACGGCGGCCAGCAAACCGGCACCGGCTACCGCCAGTAGCAGCAATAGCGCCAGGCTGGCCACAAAGGCTGCCAGAAAGCGTGGTGCGGCCAACATCTGCTGCCGGTCGAAGCGCACACCCAGCGCCATGCCGATCAGCAGCTGCGCCAGCTCCACCCAGCCTGCCGGCAAGCTACCGCTCACCGTACCGCTGCTGGCCAGCAGCAAACTGATGGCCAGCGGGCCGATAAACCACGGGTTGGGGATGCGCCGCCATTGCAGTAGCGCGCCCAGCGCCAGCGCTGGCAGCAGCCACGGCAGGGCGCTGCTGCCCAGTGGTGCAAGCGTGGTGGCAAACGGTGCAGCGCTGTGCCCGAACAGGGCAAAGGCACCGGGGTACAACAGCACCACAATCAGCACGCGCAGGCTCTGGCCCAGCACGATCCATTCGCTTCTGGCACCACGGCGGGCGCCGATGGCGGTCATTTCCGAGGCGCCACCGGGCAGCGCCACCAGCCAGGCGGTGAGTGGGTCCAGCCCCGGGCACAGCCGGCGCAGCAGCTGCATGGCCAGCCACGCCAGCAGGAAGGCAAACGCCACCGCCACGGCTATCCAGGGTGCCAGCGTGACGGTACGCAGCAGGGCGTCGTGGCTGAAGGTCAGCCCCAGCGCCAGCCCGACAATGGCCTGGCCCAGCTCGCGGCTATGGCGGATGCTGGCCAGCGGCATGCCCAGCAGGCGGCCGCCCAGCATGGCCAGCAAGGGCCCCAGCAGCCAGGGCAGCGGCCCGCCGGCAGCGTGCCAAAAAAAAACGCCAGCTAGACTGATGACGAGTCCACTGGCGTGTGAGAAGTACAACATCGCTTGTACCGGGAGTACGGGGTGAGCGGCCGCTTCTGACGGCGGCCATCAACATTCGGGTCAGGCGGCTTGCAGCATTTTCTGGCGGCGCTTCATCAGCGGCGGCACGATCAGGATGGCGGCAGTCACCACCAGGATGGCCAGCGAGATCGGGTGCGTCAGGAATACGGTCAGGTCGCCCTGGTGGATGGACATGGCGCGGCGGAAGTGCTTTTCTGCCATCGGGCCCACGATCAGACCCACGATCAGCGGAACCACCGGGAAGTCGTAGCGACGCATCAGGAAGCCCAGTACACCAATGATGTACAGCAGCATCAGGTCGAACCAGCTTTGGCGCAGCGCATAAGCACCCATGGTCGCCAGTAGCAGGATGCCGCCGTACAGCAGCGGGCGTGGTACTTTCAGGAACTGTACCCACAGGCCGACCAGCGGCAGGTTCAGCACCAGCAGCATCACGTTGCCGATATACAGCGAGGCGATCAGGCCCCATACCAGCTCGGGGTTGGTATCAAACAGCAGCGGGCCGGGCACGATGTTGTACTGCTGGAAGGCAGACAGCATGATGGCGGCAGTGGCCGAGGTCGGAATACCCAGCGTCAGCAGTGGTACCAGTGTGCCGGTAACGGCGGCGTTGTTGGCCGCTTCCGGGCCGGCTACGCCTTCGATGGCGCCTTTGCCAAACTCTTTTTGCGCTTCCGGGCTGGCCAGCTTGCGCTCGGCCGAGTACGACAGGAAGGTCGGCATTTCGGTGCCGCCGGCTGGCAAGGTGCCAAACGGGAAGCCGATGGCGGTACCGCGCAGCCATGGTTTCCACGAGCGCTTCCAGTCTTCCTTGGTCATCCAGAAACGGCCGGTTAGCGTTTCCAGGCCGGCTTTCATCTTGTTTTCGTAGGTGGCGGTGTACAGCGTTTCACCCACGGCAAACAGGCCCATGGCAATCACGACAATATCGATACCGTCGATCAGCGGCATCAGGCCGAAGGTGAAGCGGCTCTGGCCGGATTGCGGCTCGATGCCGATCAGCCCGATGGCCAGGCCCAGCATCAGCGCGATGAAGCCTTTCAACGGCGAGTTGCCCAGCACGGCAGACACGGCGGCAAAAGTCATCATCATCAGCGAGAAGGTTTCTACCGGGCCCAGTTGCAGCGCGAAACCGGCAATGATGGGTGCCAGCAGGGTGAGCAGCACGGTCGCGATGGAGCCGGCAATGAAGGAGCCGATGGCCGCGGTAGACAGTGCCGGGCCGGCACGGCCGGCCTTGGCCATCTTGTTGCCTTCCAGTGCCGACACGATGGAGCCGGCTTCACCCGGGGTATTCAGCAAGATAGAGGTGGTAGAGCCGCCAAACATGGCGCCGTAGTACACGCCAGCCAGCATGATCAGCGCGCCGGTTGGGTCTACGCTTTGTGTTACCGGCAGCAGCAGGGCTACGGTGACCGCCGGGCCGATGCCGGGCAGTACGCCAATGGCGGTACCCAGCGTGCAGCCCAGCAGGGCCCACAGCAGGTTGGCCGGGGTCAGTGCGGTGGCAAAGCCCAGCGAAAACAGTGCGTTCAATGATTCCATTTACAGTACTCCCCCGGTCAACAGGGCTGGCAGGTTCAGACCTAGCCATTTGAAGAGGTGGAACAGGCCCAGGGCCAGCAGGAAGGAGAGCAGCAGGTCCAGCATCGGGCGGCGCGTTTCCAGCGCACGACAGACACCGAAACACAGCAAGGTGCCGGCCAGTGTGAAACCGATCAGGCTGATCAAGGCCATGTGGGCGATCAGGCTGCCGCTGGCGATGGCAAACATGCGCCAGTCGGCTTCGCCGCGTTCGGCGTCTTCTTCGGCTTCCAGTTGTTCCGCGTCGTTCTCGCCGTCGCTGAGGATGGTATCCGGCCCGTTACGGTGGCGACGCTGCATCAGCAACGCGCCACCGGCAACGATCAGACCGGTTACCACCAGCGAAGGAAAGAAGCGCGGCCCGATGCCGGCATAGCCGGCATCGTTCGAGATGTCTTGTAGCTGCCAGGCCATAAACAAACCCAGCAGGATCACCCCGAAGGCGAGCCACTGCTCGCCAGTTACGCGCTTGATCATGGTTTAGTTACCCAGCTTCAGTTTCTTGACGGTTACAGCGGTACGCTTGATGTCTTCGTTCAGGAAAGTCTGGAAGCTGTCACCGCTTTGCAGCATGTCCAGCCACTCGAATTTCTCGGCCTTGGCTTTCCAGGTAGGCGATTTGGCTGCGGTTTCCACCATCTTGATCAGCTGGGCCTTCTGTGCGGCGTTGATGCCCGGGGGCGCAAACACGCCACGCCAGTTGTACACCACCACGTCGGTGCCCTGCTCGCGGATGGTCGGTACCGGGATATCCGGGTTACGGGTAGCGGCGGAAATACCCAGTGCACGTACCTTGCCTGCCTTGATCAGGTCGGCCAGCTCGCCGTAGCCGCTGATGTAGGCGGCAATCTGGTTACCCAGCACGGCGGCTTTACCCTCGCCACCACCGGCAAACGGGATGTAGTTCAGCTTGTCCGGGTCCACGCCGGCTTTTTCCGACATCAGGCTGGCCATGATGTGGTCAATGCCGCCGGCCGAGCCGCCACCGATGCTCACGGCACCCGGGTTGGCTTTGTAGGCGGCCATCAGGTCCTTGATGGATTTGTACGGCGACGCAGTCGGCACCACGATCACGTTGAACTCGCCCATCAGGCGGGAAATCGGCGTCACCATGCCAAAGTTCACTGGCGACTTGTTGGTTTCCAGCGCGCCCACGGTCACGGCACCGGCTACCAGCAGGGCGTTAGGGTTGCCCTTTTCGTTATTCACGAACTGCGCCATGCCGATGGCACCACCGGCACCGGCCTTGTTTTCCACGACCACGCTTTTGACCTGGCCGGACGCTTGCAGCGCTTCGCCCAGGGTACGGGCGATGGTGTCAAAGCCGCCGCCCGGGTTGGCCGGAGCCATGATCTTGAATTGTTCAACTTGTGCCTGTGCGGCCATCGGCGCCAGGGCTACCAGGCAGGAAACCAGCAGGGTTTTCAGTTTCATGAATCTCTCCAGTGTTGTGGTACAGCGAGTAATACGTCCTCGGGGCGGGACGATGTTTCATCTTGTTCAGTGTGTCGGGCGGGTGGCCGCCGGCAGCTGGTCGCGCCAGCGTTTCAGGAACAGGCTCTTTTTGGCCGTATCCAGGTACACCAGCAGCCCGCTGCCTACCTGAATCGGCCGCAGGTTGGCCGCATTGCGTTTCAGGTCGATATGGCCCAGCTGCCGCGGCAGGTCTTCGCGTATGGGCGGCAGCCCGCTGCCTTGCGACAGCACGTGCTGGCCGTCGCGCGACAGCACAAAATCGGTCCACAGTTTGGCCGCTGCGGTATGGCGCGCGGCCTTGTGTATCAGCATCAGCCGGGTCACCACCAGCGCGTAGTCTTGCGGCAAAACCCAGCGCACCTGGGGCTGGTGGCGGGTAAAACTCACCGCGTACGGCCCCAGCACGTTATAGGCAATATCCGCCTCGCCTTGCTGCAGCCGGCGCAACAGGGTCAGGCTGTTGCCTTCCTGAAAGCGCACATTGCGGCCCAGCGCGGCGGCCAGGTCCCAGAACTCGGCGTTGTGGCGCGAGTCCTGGCTGAAAAACAGGTAACCGGCACCGGAGGCCTCCACGTCGTAGGTGGCAACCCGCAGCTGGCCGGGCTGCGCCCGCAGCATGCGGCGCAGGTCGGTATGCGTGCGCGGCATGTGGGCTACCCGCTGGCTGTGGTAGGCAAACACCACCGGCTCGAAGGTGGTGCCGTACACTTCATCCCGCCACGAGGCCCAGTCGGGCAACGCGTCTTTTTGCGGCGAGCTGTAGCGCAAGGCGTAGCCATCGTTCACCAGCTTGATCTGCAGATCCATGGCCGAGCTCCACAGCACGTCGCCGCTGGCGGCGTTATTCCCCAGCGCGCGGCGGTAAATGTCGGCGCTGTTCAGCTCCTGGTACTGCACGCGGATAAACGGGTAACGCTGCTGGAACGCCTGCAGCAGCGGCGCCACTTGCTCGCGGTCTATGGTGGCGTGCACCAGCAAGGTGCCTTCGCGCCGTGCCGCCTCGCTCAAACCGCTTTGCATGCCATTCCCCGCCAGCAACAGCGGGCTGATGGCCAGGCAAAGCCAGGTGAGCAGAAAACGGTGCATGCACAACTCCTTACAGTTGCACCAAGTCTAGGCAGGGCTAGCTTTCATTTCCCTTTCACTGTCTGACAGCCGGGCAGCAGTGGTGCAAGAAAGCCGCAATCTGCCCCTGACAGGTGCTTGGCAGGCGGCGATCGGGTGATACGATGAAAAGACAACACAGCAATAAATGCGGCCAACTGCGGGCCGGTACCGCGGGCAAGGCCACAGCCCACAGACAGAGAGCACGATGAGACTGCTGCTAGTAGAAGATAACCACGACATTGCCACCTGGCTGCAAAAAGCCCTGAGTGCTGCCGGCCACGCGGTGGATATTGCACCGGATGGCGTGCAGGCCGACCAGCTGCTGGCCTACGAGCCCTATTCGCTGGTGATTCTGGACATCGGCCTGCCGCGTATGGATGGCTTCGAGGTACTGAAGCGCCTGCGCCGCCGTGGCAACCGTGTGCCGGTGCTGGTGCTGACCGCGCAGTCCGGCATCGACGCCCGCGTCCACGGCCTGGACCTGGGCGCGGACGACTACCTGGGCAAGCCCTTCGAGCTGGCCGAGCTGGAAGCACGCGTGCGCGCCCTGCTGCGCCGCGCCCAGGGTAGTGAGGGGGGCGTGCTGCAGTGTGGCGAGCTGGTGTTCGAGCCAGCGCACAAGCGCTTTGCCGTGTGCGGCCAACCCTTGGCGCTGACGCCGCGCGAGATGGCGGTGCTGGAAGTGCTGCTATACCGCCAGGGCAAGCCGGTGAGCAAAGAGGTACTGGCCGACCAAATCGTGCGGCTGGACCAGGACCTGAGCCCGGACGCCATGGAAATCTACGTGCACCGCCTGCGCAAGAAGCTGGCCGGTAGCGGTGTGGCCATCCTTACCCTGCGCGGGCTGGGTTATATGCTGGACGTGGCCAAATGACACTCTCGCTGCGGCGCCAGCTGGTGCAATGGGTGGTGATCCCGCTGATCCCGCTGGCGGCAGCAACGGCCTGGCTGGCGCAGGACAACGCGCGCGAGGCGGCCAACGCCGCGTTCGACCGCACCTTGCAGGCCTCGGCGCGCAGCATTGCCGAGCGCATCGTGGTGCAGGACGGCGAGCTGGTGGTGGATATCCCGGTGGCGGCGCTGGAAATGTTCGACCCGCACTTCCAGGATCGCGTGTTCTACCGCATCGGCTTTGCCGGCGGTTCCACCATTACCGGCGACGCCGACCTGCCGCTGCCCGCCACCCTGCCGGGCGCGGGCGAGCTGCGTTTTTACGATGCCACCTTCCGTGATGAAGCCATCCGCAGCGTGGCGCTGGCGGTACCGCTGTACTACGCCGGCAGCCAGCGCCTGCTGCTGGTGCAGGTGGGCGAGACCACGCTGTCGCGCGCCTCGCTGGCGCGGCGGCTGTTTACCGAATCACTGGCACAGCAATGGCTGATCGGTGCGGTAGCTGCACTGTTGGTGGCCATCGGCATCAACCGCGCGCTGCGCCCGCTGGGCCGCCTGCGCAGTACGCTCAAGGCGCGCGCCGGCGACCCGTCGCTGCAGCTGGACGTTGGCAGCGTGCAAAAAGAGCTGCAGCCGCTGGTGATGGCGCTGAACACCGCGCTGTCCGAGCTGGAAAACCAGCTGTCCATCCGCCAGCGCTTTATTGCCGACGCCGCCCACCAGCTACGCACCCCGCTTACCCTGCTGAAAACCCAGGCCGAATACACCCAGCGCCAGCCCGAGCCCGCCGAGCAGCAAGCCGGCCTGGCGGCGCTGGTGCACTCTACCGACCAGGTGATTCGCCTGGCCAACCAGCTGCTGGCGCTGTCGCGTGCCGAGCCCGGCCCGGCGCAGCACGACACCCGCGAGCTGGACGTGGCCGAGCTGGCGCGCGAAGTGACCATGGACTTTGTCATGGTGGCGCTGGACAAGGCGCTGGACCTGGGCTACGAGGGCGACGATAGCGCCCTGCTGTGCGGCCAACCTTTGCTGCTGCGCGAAATGCTGTCCAACCTGATCGACAACGCCGTGCGCTACACCCCGGCCGGTGGCGAAATTACCGTATCGGCCTGGCAGCGCGGTGGCGAAGTCGAGCTGGTCATCAGCGATAGCGGCCCCGGCATTCCGCCAGAAGAGCAATCGCTGGTGTTCGAGCGCTTTTACCGTGGCCAGCAGGCGGGGGGCGACGGCTGCGGCCTGGGGCTGGCCATCGTGCGCGAGATCGTGCGTGGCCATGCCGGACAAATAAGGCTGGAGTCTGGCAGCGTGGGTGGTTTGCGCATCGTCATTACCTTGCCACGCCAGCCACCGCCGCCGCCCGCTGACGCGTTACACTCCGGCCTGCACTGAACTACGGAACACACAGACACCATGCGCCTGCGCCCACGATACCTGCTTGCCACCCTGCCCTTGCTGGCGCGCACCGGCCTGGCGGCAGAGCGCGGCGTGCACTTGCCGGGGCCGTGGCTGCTCAGTGCCGCGCTGGCGCTGCTGGCGGGCGCTTTGCTGTGGCTGGCCTGGCGCCGCCACCTCCATGCCCAAGCCCTGCAGGCCCAGCACCGGCGCATGCAAAACCAGCAGGCCACCTTGCTGCAAAGCCTGGGCGAGGGGGTGTGGGGCTCGGATATGCAGGGGCGCTGCATTTTCGTTAACGACGCGACACTGTCCATGCTGGGCTATACCCGCGAGGAACTGGCGCAGCGCAACGCCCACGAGCTGGTACATCACCATTACCCGGATGGCCGCCCCTACCCGGAGGCCGATTGCCCGGTAACGCAAACCATGCAGGACGGCCAGCCGCGCTCTTGCGACGAGTACCTGATCTGCAAGGACGGCAGCTTCCTGCCGGTGTGGCTGACGGTAACGGCGCTGTGCGAGGACGGCCGGCAAACCGGTGTGGTGACCACCTTCAAGAACATCCGCGCCCAGAAAGCGGCTACCCAGCAGATTCACCGCCTGAACCAGGCCTACGCGGCGCTGTCGTTTACCAACCAGACCATCGTGCGCGAGCAGGACCCGCAGCGCCTGTTCCAGCGTATCTGCGAGATTGCCGTGCAGCATGGCGGCCAGCGCATGGCGTGGATAGGCCGGCACGATGCCGACGGGCAATACCTGCAGCCGCTGGCCGTGTACGGCAGTGGTGCCGGCTATCTGGAGGAAATCACCGTATGGACACGGCCGGATAAAACCGAAAGCCACGGTGCGGCTTCGCGCGCGGTGATGGAGCAGCAGCCGGTGGTCATCCCCAGCTTTCGCGCGCTGGCGCGCCAGCTACTGGCCGGACAGCCGGATCTGGCCGAGCAGTGGGTACAGCGTATCGAACGTTTTGGCTGGGGTGCGACTGCGGCTTTTCCCATCCGCCACGGTGGCGACGCACAGCTGGTGCTGGCGGTGTACTACGGCGCCGATTTCGAGTTTGACCAAGCGCTGGTAGAGCTGTTCAGCGAAATGGCCAGCGATATCGGCTACGCGCTGGACCGTATCGCCATGCAGCAAGAGCAGGTGCGCAGCCGGCGGCTGGAAGAGACCCGCGTCTTTTTGCTGGAGTGCATGAGCAGTGACCCGCCGCTACGGCAGGGCCTGCAACGGGTGGCCAGCTATCTGCAAGCCCTGTTGCAGCGTCGTTGTACTTTCCACCTGCCAGACGATACGGCAGCGCTGCCGGCAGGCTGTTTATGCTTGCCCGTTAACGCACTGGACGGGCACTTGCTGGCCGAGCTGTATATCGAGGGCCAGGCCGACGAAACGCTGGACCCGCACGACGAGCACCTGCTGCACAGCGTATGCCATCTGGTAGCACTGGCCATCGAGCGCAAGCAGGCGGTGACACGGTTGCAGTTGGCTGCCAGCGTGTTCAGCCACTCCAGCGAAGGCATCATGCTGACCACCCCGCAGGGGCAGATCGTGGATGTGAACCCGGCGTTCTCGCGCATTACCGGCTACCCGCGGGAAGAGGTGCTGGGGCAAAACCCGAGCCTGCTGTCATCAGGCCGGCACGATGAGGACTTTTACCGGCAAATGTGGCAAACCCTGCGCAAACAGGGTTTGTGGCAAGGCGAGATCTGGAACCGCCGCCGCGACGGTAACAGCTACCCCGAGCTGCTGACCGTGTCGGCGGTGTACGACAGCAGCGGCCAACTTAGCCATTATCTGGGCGTGTTCTCCGATATTTCCCTGTTGAAGCAGCAAGAAGCCCGCCTGCAGAAAATGGCCTACTACGACGCGTTGACCGAGCTGCCCAACCGCGTACTGTTGGCCGATCGCATGCAGCAGGCGCTGGCGCACACGCGGCGTAGCCAGCGCCTCCTGGGCGTCTGTTATATGGATCTGGATGGTTTCAAGCCGGTAAACGACCGCTACGGCCACCAGGTGGGCGACCAGGTGCTGGTGGCGCTGGCCGAACGCTTGCGCCAGCTGGTACACGGCGGCGATACCGTGGCGCGGCTAGGCGGGGACGAGTTCGTGATTCTGCTCACCGAGCTGGCCAGCCCGGCGCAATGCGAGCACGCCTTGCAAAGCCTGCTGCACGAAATGGCCCGCCCCTTGCAGCTGGGCGAGCTGCGGCTGCAACTGACTGCCAGCATCGGCGCCACGCTATTTCCTTACGATGACTGCGACGCCGATACCCTGCTGCGCCACGCCGATCAGGCCATGTACCAGGCCAAGCAGCAAGGGCGGCACCGTTACCAGCTGTTTGACAGCCAGCAGGCGCGCCAGCAGCGCAACCATAGCGAGCAGCAAGCCCGTGTAGGCGAGGCGCTGGCCGGGGGTGAGCTATGCCTGTATTACCAGCCCAAGGTCAACCTGCTGGATGGCCGCATCGTGGGTGCCGAGGCCCTGCTGCGCTGGCAGCACCCGGCGCTGGGGGTGTTGCTGCCAGGCGCATTTTTGCCACTGATCGAGGACAGCCCCCTGATTGTCAGTGTGGGGCAATGGGTGATCGATACTGCGCTGGCCCAGCTGGCCATGTGGCAGCGCGAAGGCTTGCAGCTGACCGTCAGCGTGAATGTGGCCGCCAGCCAGCTACAGCAGCCCGACTTTGCCGCCCAGCTGGCGCACAGTCTGGCACGCTACCCGGCGCTGTCGCCGCAGTATCTGGAGCTGGAAATCCTGGAAAGTGCGGCCTTGCACGATATGGACCAGGTATCAGGCGTGATGCAGGCCTGTCAGGCGCTGGGCGTGAGCTTTGCGCTGGATGATTTCGGCACCGGCTATTCTTCCCTCACCTACTGCAAACGCCTGCCGGCATCGCTGCTGAAGATAGACCAGTCTTTTGTGCACGACATGCTGGACAACAACGAAGACCGTGCATTGGTAGCAGGCGTGATCAGCCTGGCGCATGCCTTTGGCCGCGACGTGATTGCCGAAGGGGTGGAAACCATCGCCCATGCCCATGCGCTGCGCAGCCAGGGCTGCCACCTGGGCCAGGGCTACGGTATTGCCCGGCCGATGCCCGCGGCCGATTTGCCCGGCTGGGCAGCGGCGTGGCCGGCATCGGCAGAATGCCACGCCATGCTGCAAGGCTGAACGCTGCCAGGCTAGGGTTGGCCGCAAAACAAAACGCCACTGCCTGCCGGCAGTGGCGTTCGTCATTTTGTCACCGCTAGCGCATCGTGGCGGTAGCTGGTTATCTATTTCCCTCTGTACGACTTAGCGCACGGCGACAACAATATCCTTGCTGAACACCTTTTCGCAATACTTGCACTTCATTTTGGTGTCGTGTTCGGTCACGCGCACGCTGAAATGGCTTTGTACCGGCTCCACGTGCGACACGCAGTTGGAATTGGGGCAGGCAAACAGGTCGGTGACCTCGGCCGGTATCGCCAGCTTCTGCTTGCGCACCACCTCGAAGTTCTCGATCACGCTCACCGTACACTTGGGGGCCAGCAGCGCCAGTTCGTTGGCCTGGCCTTCGGTCAGCACCAGGTTTTCCACCTTGATCAGGTCTTTGTTGCCCATGTGGCCGCTGGACAGGTTCAGGCCCACGGTGACGCGCTCGCCGTAGCTGGTCAGCTCGAACAGGTCCAGAATGCGCAGGCCCAGGCCAGCGGGGATATGGTCGATCACGGTGCCGTTTTTCAGTGCCTCGACATTACGGGCGTAGACTTTTTCGCTCATGGTTTTTCCTTTCACACCGTTTCGTTCAGTACCAGCGATAGCAGCGCCTGGCGGGCGTACACGCCGTTTTTCGCCTGTTCGAAGTAGTAGGCGTGCGGGGTAGCATCCACATCGGTGGCAATTTCGTCCACGCGCGGCAGCGGGTGCAGGATCTTCATATTGGGGCGGGCGTGGCGCAGCATGTCGGCGCGCAGCACGAACTGGCCCTTGATTTTCTGGTACTCGGCCTCGTCGAAGCGTTCGCGCTGCACGCGGGTCATGTACAGGATGTCGATGTGCGGGATCACTTCTTCGATGGTGCTGGCAATGGTGTAGCTGATGCCGCGCTCGTCCAGCTCTTCGCACAGGTAGTCCGGCATGGCCAGCGCTTCGGGGCCGACAAAGTAGAACTTGGCGCCGAACAGCGACAGCGCCTGCGCCAGCGAGTGCACGGTACGGCCGTATTTCAGGTCGCCGACAAAGGCCACGGTCAGGTTATCCAGCCGGCCCTGGGTTTCATGCAGGGTAAACAGGTCCAGCAGGGTTTGCGACGGGTGCTGGTTGGCACCGTCACCGCCGTTAATGATGGGCACGGCGGAAAACTCGCTGGCCACGCGGGCGGCGCCTTCTTTCGGGTGGCGCATTACGATGGCGTCGGTATAGCTGCTGATGATGCGTACGGTGTCGGCCAGGGTTTCACCTTTTTTGGTGGAGGTACTGGCAGCATCGGAGAAGCCGATCACGGTGCCGCCCAGGCGCTGTACGGCGGTTTCGAATGACAGACGGGTGCGGGTGGATGGCTCGAAAAAGCAGGTGGCGATCAGGCGGTCCTGCAGCAGGTCGGCGCGTGGCTTGGCTTTCAGGCGCGCGGCGGTTTCCACCACCAGCTCCATTTCAGCCCGGCTGAAGTCCGGGATGGAGATAATGTGCTTGCGATAAAGCGGGTTGGGCATGGCGGGTCGCTCCGGCAGATGACAAAACAAGGCTGAAAAAAAAAGCCCCTGAGCAATCAGGAGCTTTTTTTGCAAAAACGGTCGGGCCCGGCGGCATGTCGATCACGGCCGGCAACGGCAACGCCTCGCGCCAGGGCGACAAAAGCGGCAGTACGTAGGCAGGAAGGAATCATGGCGCGGCTCGCGAACAAAACTGCGGGATTATACGAAATCCGCCGCAGTGTGGGTAGGGGTCCGCCGGCGATCAGCTGTGCGGCCAACAGCTCGAAGCCTGCGGCCAACCATGGCCGCCAGCGCGGCCCCGGCAGTGTGGCCGGCGCGCCGAGCAGCAGTCAGGTGGGCGGGTCAGTCCATGGCAGCTTTCTCCCGGTGGGCGCCGTATGACCATGCATGCCGAGGTTATGAAAAAAGCCACCCGTTGCCGGGTGGCTTTTGATCGGGGTGAAACCCTGCTGCTTGCGCTTACAGCCGGAAGTTGCTCACCAGCCGCTCCAGGTTGCCAGACAGCTCGCGCAGCTGTTCTACCTCGCTGCGCACCTCGCGTGCGATATCGCTGTTGGTATGCGCCATATTGCTGATGCGCTCCACGTTCTGGGCGATTTCGGTGGTGGCGCTGGATTGCTCGCGGGTGGACGAGGCAATGTCGCCAATCGACATCACCAGGGTGTGGCTCTTTTGCTGCACGGTTTGCATGGCCTGGTTGGCCGCCTGGGCAATGTCTACGCTCACCGCCACCAGATCGCGGCTGTGTTTCACGTCGGCCACGGCGTCGCTGGTTTCGCTGCCGATGGCGTTCACGATGCGGCTGATCTGTACGGTGGCTTCGGCGGTGCGGCCGGCCAGGTTGCGTACTTCGTCGGCCACCACGGCAAAGCCGCGGCCCTGTTCGCCGGCACGGGCGGCTTCGATGGCGGCGTTCAGTGCCAGCAGGTTGGTCTGGTCGGCAATGTCCTTGATCACGTTGACGATGGTATTGACCTCTTGCGAGCGCTCGCCCAGTGCACCCATGCGGTCTGCCAGCGCCTGCATGCTGCTGGTCATGCGCTGGATTTCGTCGGTAACCTGGCCCACGGTGGCGACGCTCTTTTCGGTAAGCTGGCCGGTTTCGCGCACGATGCCTTCGGCGTCGCTGGCCGAGTTGGCGATGTGCTGTACGCTGACGGTGACCTCCTCTACCCCGGCGGCGGTGGCGCTGGCAGCGTCGGATTGTTGTGCCGAGGCCTGTTCCACCTTGATGGCACTGTCGGCCAGCTGGCCGGCGCTGCGGCTCACGGCCAGGCTCTGCTCGCGCACGTCGATGAACATCTCGCGCAGGCTGTCGATAAAGCGGTTGAAGGCGTCGGCGGTGTGGCCGATTTCATCGCGGTTGCTCACATTGATGCGTACGGTCAGGTCGCCCTTGCCGCTGGCCAGCTGCTCCATGGTGTTGGCCAGGGTATTCAGCGGACGGGTCAGCGCACGCACGACGGCAGCCAGTACCAAGAGGATGATGACCAGGGCCACCACGCCAATGACGATGGCTACATTGCGCTGGCTGGCGGCCGACTCGGTAATGGCTGCAGTGGGAATGGCGACGCCGGCCGACCAGAACTGGCCGGTTTCACCTACCTTGATCGGGTAGAAAAAGTGGGTAAAGCCGCCGTCCTCGTAGACAAAGCTTTCGCCTTTTTTCACTTGTTCGATGTGGCCGCTCAGCACGTCTTCCTTGGCCAGCGGTTTACCCACCAGGCCGGCCTCGGGGTTCACCACGTACAGCCCGCCTTCGGACACCATGCGCACAAAGCCGGTTTCATACAGTTTGACGCTGCCGTATTTTTTCTGCAGCGTGTCCAGTGCCAGGTCGGCAGCGGCTACGCCAATGAATTTGCCGCTACCATCCTTGATGGCGACTGCCAGCGAGCTTTCCAGTACCTGTTTGCCCTGTACTTCGTAAAAGAAGGGCTCGGTAATGGTGTCGCGGCCGCGGGTTTTGGGCACATAGTAGAAGTCGCCCCAGCCCGGCTTGTCGTAGTCGGGCACGTATTCGGTGAGCTTGTCTTTCCATTCCGGGAATTTTTCCACCCGGTCCTTGGACATCATCACGTCTTGTGTCGATTTGCCGTTGGCGCCGCGCGTCATGTACGGGCTGTAGCGGCCGGATGGGTCGTGCCGCGGCCAGTCCAGGCGGAAGGCGTCGTCTTTGCCGTCCAGTGCATTGGGTTCGTACAGCATCCACATGCCGATGACCTGGGGTTCGGCGTCCAGCAGGCTAAGAATGGTGTTGTCGATGACCTTGCGATCTACCAGGCCGGCACGCTGCATGCCTGCCACCGCGTCTGCCAGATGCTTGGGCGTGGCAAAGCCACGGCTGAGATCACCCGTTACCGCATCGGCAAAACGCCCGGCTTGTTCGGATGCCAGCTGGTAGCCTTGTTCTTTGGCCGAGTCGTAGCTTTGCTTGGCGATCAGGCCGATCATGCTGCTGAAACCTACTGCGATGGCGACGCCAGCCACCACAATGATGCGGTTACCCAGGTGTCCCCACTTGGCTGTTTTTCCCATTTTGCATTCCTTGTGCTGAGTCTGGGCGGTGCTTCGCTTGAAGGATAGAAGCCCGCCATCAGTATTTCTACGTACGCTTTTATCAAAGACATTACGCCCGGCAGGGGCTATTGGATAGAAAATGATCAAACCTGTGCCGCGTTTGGCGGTGCGGTGCACAAGAAATACAACAGACCCCGCAGTGGGGAAAACGGGTTTACGCTTGCTGGTAAATGGGGCTTGGCATTGCGTGTGGATGGCTTCGATAATGAATTGCTACAACACGGGTGTCCGTTTCGGTTTAATGCCTGTAGCCTTGCTCATCCGTTTTATACGGCACCCCTTCCTTTTATAGCTGTCAGTAATTAAATGATTAAGTGTATAGACGTCTCAGATCTTAAAGTCGGCATGTTCGTGCATGACCTGAATTGCGACTGGGCTTCTCACCCTTTCTTTCGCAAGAGTTTTTTGCTGAAGCAAGACAGCGAGATTGCCAAGATTGTCGAGGCCGGCATCCATGAGGTGTATATCGACACCCAGAAGGGGCTGGACGTTCGGCACGCCCGTACCGAACAGGAAGTGAAAGATACGCTGCAGCAAGAGATGCTGGAGATTGCCAGCAAAGAGCCGTCGCCCATCATCCAGGTATCGTTTGCCGATGAAATGGGCCGGGCCGCGCGCATCAAGACACAGGCGCAGACACTGGTCAAAACGGTGATGCAGGATGCGCGCCTGGGCAAGGCGGTGGAGCTGGAGCAGGTGGACCCGATGATCGAGTCGATCACCGAGTCGGTGCTGCGCAATGGCGGCGCGCTGACCACGCTGCTGCGCATCAAGAACAAGGACGATTACACTTTTTTGCATTCGGTTAGCGTAGGTACGCTGATGATTGCCTTTTGCCGTTCGGTAGGCATGGACCGCGAGGCGATCCGCCAGGCCGGCCTGGGTGGCCTGCTGCACGATACCGGCAAGGCGCTGGTGCCGGACGAGATCCTGAACAAGCCGGGCCGGCTGACTGACGAAGAGTTCGACATCATCCGCCGCCACCCCGGCGACGGCCACGCCATCCTGCTGAAAACGCCGGGTATCGGCGAGATTCCGCTGGATATCACCCTGCACCACCACGAACGGGTGGATGGCAGCGGTTACCCGCACAAGCTGCCGGGCGAGCAAATTACCACCATGGCCAAAATGGCGGCCATTGTCGATGTGTACGACGCCATTACCGCCGACCGTTGCTACCACAAGGGCATGTCGGCTACTGATGGCCTGCGCAAGCTGTACGAGTGGAGCAAGTACCATTTTGACCCCAAGCTGGTGCAGGCCTTCATGCGCTGTGTCGGCATTTACCCGGTGGGTACGCTGGTGTTGCTGGAGTCTGGCAAGCTGGGCGTGGTAGTAGAGCAGAACGAAGGCAACCTGCTACAGCCCACGGTGAAGACCTTTTTCAGTACCCGTAGCGGCGTGTACCAGACCCCCGAGCTGGTCAACCTGGCCAAGCCGCTGGGTTTTGGCGGTGGCGACAAGATTGTCAGCCATGAAGACCCGGCAAAGTGGAAGGTCAACCCGCTGCGCTTCCTGTAGGTGCGCAGACACGTTTGCCAAGACAATGCGGCCAACCCTGCTACCAGGGTTGGCCGCATTGTCTTGGTGGCCGGCTTACAGCCGGATCAGCTCGCGGTCGTTGCCGCCACGGCGTTTGGCGCGGTACATGGCGCTATCGGCCTGGGTCAGGATGTCGCGCGGCATCACGCTGCCGCTGGTAAACAGCGTAATGCCCACCGAAGCGCTGACGCTGTTGGGCAGGCTCAGCCCGTCAACCGGGCTGGCCAGCGTGGTGATGATCTTGTTGGCCACGGCACGGGCACCACTTTCATTGGTGTTTTCCAGCAGTACGGCAAACTCGTCACCGCCCACGCGGATCAACAGGTCGCTGGTGCGTACCACGCCGCGCAGGCGCGCCGCCATGGTAGACAGTACGCGGTCGCCAATCACATGGCCGTGTACGTCATTAATGGCCTTGAAGCGGTCCAGATCCAGAAACAGCAAGGCGCACAGCCGGGCTGTGTTGTCTTTGGCCAGCGTGTCCAGTTTTAGCTCCAGATAGCGGCGGTTGGCCAGGCCGGTCAGCGAGTCGCGATGGGCCAGCTCGGTCAGGTGGCCTTGCAGCAGCTGCAGGCGTTGCGCTTCCTGGCGCCGGGTGGTGACATCGTGGTGGGTTTCCAGCAGGCCATCCAGCTCGCCCTGGGCGTTGAACAGCGGCGCCAGGGTAATTTCAAAAAAACGTTGCTGGCCAAAGCTGTCGGTACAGGTCTGTTCGCTGGTGACAGGCTTGCGCCACTCGATAACCTGCTGTCGCGGGCAGGGTTTGTCATCGTCACAAGGCTGGCTGCTGCCGTGGATGTACTGGTGGCAAGGCCCGTGTTGTGGCTCGCCATACTGGCGCCGCGCTTCGGCGTTGGCGTATTCCACGGTATGGTCTGGCCGGAACAGCATGACGGGGTGAGGCAGCAAATCCAGGATTTGCTGCAGTCGTGCGGCATCCGGATGGCGATGGCCTGTTGGCGGGGTAAGCGAGTGGTCAGATAGCGTCATGTCCGCTCAAGTGGCTGTCTACAAAAAGAAATAGGTTAACAGTTGCTTGAAATCGTCATGAATTATGTTTGAAATTAAATGGCAATTAGCAATGAAAACTAACAAATATTAAACTAATTCTATACAAAAGGCTGATCAATAGATCAGCCTTTTGTCATTTATGCAACACTGCTATTTGATCAGCTCGATGCTGAGCGAACCGTCGCCGTTATCGCTAACCAGGGTAAATTCCGGGTGGCGAGCCAGTACGGAGCGGGCTCCGCTACCCGTGCTGAAGCGCAGGCCGACACCGGCCACCGGCAAAATGCGCCAGTTGTTGTCGCGGCTTGGGTTGACCGAGCCTTTGCTGGCCAGGTAGCGCGCCAGCGCCTCGCGGTTTTCGTCCGGGGCATCGATGACGATCTGCTTGCCGTTAAGCCCGGCAAAGTTGCCGCCGCCGCTGGCGCGGTAGTTGTTGGTGGCCACCAGGAAGGTCTGGCTATCGTCCAGCGGTTTGCCGTCGTAACGCAGGTTCACGATGCGGTGCGCGGCTGCGTTGGCCAGCTTGCCGTCCATGTCGTAGCGCGAGGGCTGCGTCACGTCGATGTCGTAGCTGACGCCATCGATGGTGTCGAAGTTGTAGGAGCGGAAGTCGGGGTTGATCAGCTCTTGCGCCGCCGGGCCTTGCGGGTCGATGCGGTTGAACTGGCCGGCCGAGCGTTCCAGCCATTCGCGCACGTCGCTGCCTTTTACTTTCACCACTTTCAGGGTGTTGGGGTAGATGTACAGGTCGGCCAGGTGCTTGATGGCCAGCGGGCCGGCCGGAATATCGGTGTAGTAGCCCCAGCCCTGGCGGCCACCGGCCTTGAACGGCGCGGCGGCAGACAGCAGCGGCAGCTTCTCGTATTCGGTGCCGCGCACGGCGTTTTGCACGTACCACAGCTGCGCTTGCGACACGATCTGTACCGACGGGTCGTCAGCCACCTGGGCAAAGTAGCTGTAGATCGGCGCCGTGCTTTGCGCTACCTGGCCGCGCACGTAGCTCAGCGTGTCGTCGTGTACGTGGCCGATCAGCTCGCGCACCATCGGGTCGGCGTCCACGGTAGGTTTTTTGGCTTTCTTGTCGAAGATCGGGCGCAGGCTGGCTTGCTGGTCGATGACTTTCCAGCTGCGGCCAACCTTGTCCAGCGTCAGGTCGATCACGCCCAGGTGGTCGCCCCAGCGGCCGGGCATGGTGGCGGCCACACCGTTGATGGTGCCCTTGTCGATATTCACTTTCGGGTAGTCGGCAAACGCCTTGGACGGAAACTCGGCGTGGGCGTGGCCAAACAGGATGGCGTCAATGCCCGCCACCTCGGCCAGGCCGGCGACCGAGTTTTCGGCAAAGCGTGGCTGTTCGCCCTTCTCGAAGCCGGAGTGCGCTACCGCCACCACGATGTCGGCGCCTTTTTTCTTCATTTCCGGCACGTAGCGGCGGGCGCTTTCCAGGATGTCCTGCGCCTGCACGCGGCCTTCCAGGTTGGCTTTATCCCACATCAGGATTTGCGGTGGCACAAAGCCGATCACGCCCACGGTCAGCGTGTGCGTCTTGCCGTCTTCGTCCTGCACCTTGCGCTTGAGCAGGGTGTAGGGCTGTAGCAGCGGCTTGCCGGTTTTGGCGTCGGTCACGTTGGCCGACACGTACGGGAAGGCGGCGCCTTGCAGCGCCTGCTTCAGGAACGGCAGGCCGAAGTTGAACTCGTGGTTGCCGATATTGCCGGCGTCGTAGCGCAGCGCGTTCATCACGGTGTAGGCCGGGTGGGTTTCACCCTTTTTCAGCGGTTTCACCTTGGCGACCAGGTCGCCCATCGGGCTGCCTTGCAGCAGGTCGCCGTTATCGATCAGCACGCTGTTTCTGGCTTCGGCGCGTGCGGTCTTGATCAGGCTGATGGTCTTGGCCAGGCCAAAATCATCGGTGGCTTTGTCCTGGTAGTAGTCGTAGTTCACCAGGTTCATGTGGATGTCGCTGGTTTCCAGCAGGCGCAGCTTCACCGGGGCGGCCCAGGTGCTGCTAACGGCAACGGCCAGCAGGCTGGCGGCAAACAGTTGGCGTGTCATGGTGTGCTTACTCGTGTTGGTAGCCGGTCGGGTGCCGGCTGATGGCGCGAGTGTGCAATACATGCCGCCCGCCTGACAATGCGCGCTCAGCCCAGGGCGCGGCTGCCGTCGGCCGGGTACTTGCGGGCGTTCTTCTGCAGCTTGTCGGCCACGGCGGCGTTCAGGTCCACGCCTGTCACATCGGCCAGTCGCACCAGATACATCAGCACGTCGGCCAGCTCTTCCTGCAAGTGGGTGTACTCGGCCGGGTTGGCCGCAAGATTGGCGGCCTCGGCGTCGGTCTTCCACTGGAAGATCTCGGCCAGCTCGCCCACTTCGCCGGTGAGCGCCAGCATCAGGTTGCGCGGGGTGTGAAACGGTTGCCAGTGGCGGGCGGCGGCAAATTCGCGCTGGGCGGCGATCAGGCCGTCTACGTTGACGAGGGTGCTCATGCGGTGTCCTTTATCGGGCGGGTACAAGGCAAAACGCCCTGCACAGGCAGGGCGTGGTGGTAGCGGGCAAGTTGGCCGCTTACAGCAGGCCTTCTTCCTTCATCGCCTGCTGTACTGCCGGGCGGGCAAAGATGCGGGCGCTAAAGGCCTGCAGTGCCGGCCAGGCGTCCAGGCTGCGGCCAAGGTATTTGCTCCACGACAGGCACACGAACAGGTAGCCGTCGGCCACGGTGTAGCTATCGCCCAGCAGGTAGTCTTGCTGGCCCAGCGTGGCGTTGAGCGCGTCAAAGCGCGTGCTCAGGCGCTGCCAGGCGGCGTCTTTTACCGCCTCGTCCTGGCTGTGGAACAGCGGCGAGAAGCCCTTGTGTACTTCGGTGGAAATGAAGTTCAGCGCTTCTTGCAGGCGGTAGCGTGCCAGCGTGCCGTTGGCCGGCGCCAGGTTTTTCTCGGGTGCCTGGTCGGCAATGTACTGCACCAGCGCCGGGCCTTCGGTGAGGATCTCGCCGTTATCCAGCTGCAGCGCCGGTACGTAGCCCTTGCTGTTGATGGCGCGGAAGTCGGCGCCGCTTTCGGTGAGGCGTGGCTCGGCGCGCAGGTTCACTTTTTCGAACTGGTACGGCAGGCCGCTTTCGGCCAGGGCAATGTGCGGGGACAGCGAGCAGGCACCGGGGGAGTAGAACAGTTTCATCTTGTATCCTCAACGAAGGGGGCCGTATTGCCAGCCAGGTCGGGCTGGCGATGGACTAGGGCCTGTTAACACTATTTATTGCTGCGGCGCAGGCTCGAGAAGTTTTCCAATGCCAGGCGGAGGGCGATGCGCTGGGTGGTTCCCAGCGCAAGCCTGACAACGCCGCAGTGGGAAGCTTATCGGGCCTGCCCTTCGGGGCGCGCGCCATGCGGGGCACTGCTTTGTCAAACCGTGCTGGCAGGGATCACCCTGCTGCGCCCGGTTTTTCGTGCATTGCCGCCGCCTGACAAGCGCCGCCGCATCAAAAATAGCGTTAACAGGCCCTAACCCATCATGGTGATGGCCGCGACGGATTTCAAGCCTCGTCCATTTCAACGTGGCGCAGGTCGTGGTACTCGTGCTCGGCCAGGCCCTGCTTCCAGTAGCCCACCAGCCGGGTACGCGCGCGGCTGGCGCGGCCGGCGGCGATGAAGCGCGCGCGGATGGCTTTTACCACGCCGGACTCGGCCGCTGCCCACAGGTAGGCGTCTTGCCATTGGCTGGCCGGCAGCGCGTCCAGCGCCGGCAGCAAGGCGTCCACGGCATCGGCCACCACCCATTGCACGTTGACGCCGGCCGGGTGCTGCAGCGCGATGATTTCGTCGGCCGCCGGCACCGCCAGCAGCGCGTGGCCGCAGGTATCGGCGGGCAGGCTTTCCAGCAGTGCGCTGGCGGCGGGCAGCGCGCACAGGTCGGCCAGCAGCAGCACTTGTCGTTCGCCGGCCACATCCAGCGGTGCACGCGGGCCCATTACCGCCAGCGGGTCGCCGGGCTGGGCGTGGCGCGCCCACAGCGAGGCGGCGCCGTCCGGCTCGTGCAGCAGGAAGTCGATGTCCAGCTCCAGCGCGTCGCGGCGGAAGTGGCGCACGGTGTAGGCGCGCGAGGCGCGGCTACCGTCCGGCAGCGGAAAGTACAGCTTGATATTGGGGCCGTTTTCCACGTGGAACACGGCCAGTTCGGGGCAGCTCACCGTGATGCGGCGCATGCGCGGGGTGAGCTGGGTGGCGCGTACCACGTGGGTGTCGAAGTGGTACAGGCGGTCGGTGGGGCGGCTCATGGCGGGCTCCTGGTGCGTTCTGGGCAGGGTGGTTCAGGCGAGGACGCCGTCGATCAGTACATTGAGGCGGCCGCGCGAGCAGGCTTCGACGCGGCTTTGCACGCCGTAGACGCTGGCCAGCGTGGCCGGGGTAATCACGTTGGCAGGTTGGCCGCAGGCCAGCACGGCGCCGTGTTTCAGTAATAGCGCACGGTGGCAGTGGTGCAGGGCAATGTTGAGGTCGTGCAGCACCACCAGCGTCACCATGCGGCGGCGGCGGGTTTCCTCGGCCACCAGCTGCATCACGTGGCACTGGTGGTTGAGGTCCAGTGCCGACAGCGGCTCGTCCAGCAGCAGCACGTCGGGCTGGCGGATCAGCGCCTGCGCCAGGCCCACCAGCTGCTTCTGGCCACCGGACAGCTCGTCCAGGTAGCGCATGCCCAGCCCGGCAATGCCCAGCCGCGCCAGCAGGGTGTCGATGTCGGCGGCGGCGTGGCGGCTGGCCAGCCCCAGGCCGGTGGCGTTGGCCGCCACCATCACCGATTCCACCACCCGCAGGTGCAGCGCCGGTGGCAGGCTTTGCGGCAGGTACACCACGTGGCGCGCGCGCGCTTCCAGCGGCAGCGCCCCCAGCGCGCGGCCATCCAGCGTTACGCTGCCGTGCAGCGGCAAGAGGCCGGCCAGTGTTTTCAGCAGCGTGGACTTGCCACAGCCGTTGGGGCCGAGCACGGCGGCCACTTCGCCGCGCGGCAGCGGCGGGCAGCTGATGTCGGCCAGGATCTGGCGGCGGCCGTAGCTGGCGGCCACGCCTTGCAGTAACAGGCCGTCGTTCATGCGCGTTCTCCGTGGCGGAACACCACCGATACGAAAAAGGGAATGCCCACCAGCGCGGTGACCACGCCTACCGGGATGATGATGCCGGGCAGCAGGTTTTTCGACGCCAGCGACGCCCACGACAGCACCGCGCCGCCGATCAGCATCGACGCTGGCAGGTAAAAGCGGTGATCTTCGCCGAACAGGCGGCGGGCGATGTGCGGGGCGATCAGGCCGATAAAGCCGATGGTACCGGCAAAGGCCACCGCCAGGCCGGTGAGCAGGCTAACGCGTAGCAGGCTGGCCAGGCGCAGGCGGCGCACGTCGATGCCGAAACTCTGCGCCCGGTCTTCGCCCAGCCGCAGCGCGGTCAGGCGCCAGGCGCTGCGCAGCGACAGCGGCAGCACCAGCAGCAGCGCGGCGGCCACCAGGCCCAGTACCGGCCAGTTGGCGCGCGACAGGCTGCCCATGGTCCAGAACACCATGCTTTGCAGCGCCTCCGGGCTGGCCACGAACTGCAGCAGCGATACCAGCGCGTTGAAGCTGAACAGCATGGCAATGCCCAGCAGCACCACGCCGTTGCCGGACAGCCGCGCGCGGCGCGCCACCGCGTCCAGCAGCAGCGCGCTGCCCATGGCAAACACGAAGGCGTTGGCCGACACCATC
This sequence comes from Vogesella aquatica, assembly GCF_028548455.1. Lineage (GTDB taxonomy): Bacteria > Pseudomonadota > Gammaproteobacteria > Burkholderiales > Chromobacteriaceae > Vogesella > Vogesella aquatica. Next base: position 255,085 of record NZ_JAQQLF010000001.1, on the reverse strand, counting down.
CACGGCCCGCTCACGCCGGGCAGGCTGGCCTGCAGCACGATGGCCAGCGACGCGCCCAGCGCGGCCGCCTGGTCCAGCCCCAGCGTGAACGGGCTGGCCAGCGGGTTATGCAGCACGGTCTGCGTTTCGGCGCCGGCCAGGCCCAGCGCCATGCCCACCAGCACCGCCATCAGCGCGTACGGCAGGCGGATGTCCCACACGATGATCTGGTTGGTGGCGTCGCCCTGGTGCCACAGCGCCTGCCACAGCTCGCCCGGGCTCAGTGCTGCCGGCCCTAGCGTAAAGTCGGCCAGCAGCGACAGCACGATGACGCCGGCCCAGAGCGCCAGCCACAGCAGGCGCTGCCACTGCAGCGCCTGGTAGGCCGGTGCGTGTCCTGCCAGGCTTGCCTGCCCTGCCCTCATCGGCTGCCCACCCAGTAGGTGCCGGCCGGCGTGAAGGCGGCAAAGCGCTGGTGCATGTCCTGCCAGCTGCGCGCCGGGTCTACGTCCTTGAACTGCGCCGGGTGCAGCCACTTGGCCATCGCCTCGGCCAGGATGATGTGCTGCGGCATGATGTAGAACATGTGCCAGCCGGCAAAGGTGTTGCCGCCACGCGCGGCAGGCAGGCCCTTGAGCTGTTCGCGCTGGCCCATGGCGGCCAGCGACGCCAGCGCGTCGGCGCGGCTGACGGCGGCGCCGAACTTCACGCCGGTCTTGTCGCCGGGGCCGGCCGCGCCGGAGGCAAAGTAATGCGTGGGCTTCTGCACCAGCACATGTTCGGGGTTCACCTGGCCCAGCGGCGCGTCCAGCAGCGCGCTGCCCAGGTTGCGGCCGCCGGCCAGCTCCACCAGCTCGCCAAAGCTGCCCTTGCCGGCGGTGGTGAGCGCCTCGATGGTGCCGGCGCGCACGTCGGCAAACACTAGCGGGCGCTGCGCGGCCGGTACCGCCGCCAGGCGGCGCTGGATGGTGTTGCGCTTGTCTTCATAGAAGCGGATGAAGCTTTCCGCCTGCTGGCTGCGCCCCAGCGCCTTGCCCATCAGGCGCAGGCTGGGCACGGTGTGTTCCAGCGGTTTGTCGCGGAAATCGACAAAAATCACCGCCACGCCGGCCTGGGTGAGCTGCTGCACGATGGGGTTGTCCAGGCTGGGGCCGTGGCCGGAGGTGCTGAAAATGGCCAGGTCCGGGCGCAGGGTCAGCACTTTTTCCGGGCTGATGCTGGCTTCGCTGGTTTTGCCGATCAGCGGGATCTTGTCGATCTCGGGAAAGTGCTGGCGGTACTCGGCGTAGCCTTGCGGGTCCAGCATGCGGAAGTCGCCCTGCCAGCCGGCAATGCGCGCCAGTGGCTGTTTGCCTTCCAGCAGCGACAGCGCGTAGAACAGCCGCCCTTCGCCCAGCAGCACGCGCTCTACCTTGTCCGGCACGTTGACGCTGCGGCCGGCGATGTCTTTTACCACCACGGCGGCGGCGTGCTGGCTAGCCAGCAAGGCCAGCAGGGAAAGCCCGAGGCGGGCGGAGCGGGGCAAGGGGATAATCATGGTGCGTTCCTGAGAATGACTTGCAACAAGAACGCAGTATTTCATTGCCAGCCATCGCGGGCCTTTGCGAAAAAGGCAATCTGCTTTGCGCAGACGGCAACCCGGCGCTGGCGGGCACCGACCGCGCGTGGCATGGTGCCGGCCAGCAGGGTATCTAGCTGGCGTCCGGCTTGCGGGCAAACAGCACGCGCGGGGCGTCGCCCTGGCGGGCTTGTGCACGCGGCGGGCGCGCCGGTTTCGGGGTTTTCAGCTGGATGTACAGCGCCTCGACCTCGGCGCGTGCCCACGGCGTGCGGCGCAGGAAGGTCAGGCTGGACTTGATGCTGGGGTCGCTGTTGAAGCAGCGTATTTTCACCAGGCGGCCCAGCTGCGGCCAACCATAGTGGGCTACCAGCTCGTTCAGCAGCGCTTCCAGGGTCACGCCTTGCAGCGGGTCTTTGGGGGCGGGTTTGTCGCTCATCAGGTGCTCCGGCGGCCGTGGTTGGGGTTCTTGGAGTAGGCGCAGTAGCCCGGGCGCGGGCCCACCTTGGGGTGGTTGCGGCAGGTATTGGGGCGCTGTTCGTAGATGGTACACAGCCGCGTTTTCTGGTCCAGGTACATGCAGTCGCCGTTGGCGCGGCGGCTCAGGGTGAACACCTCGTACTTGAAGTTGAAATGCTGGATGATGCGCTGTTTTTCCAGACGTTTGGCGATGTTTTTTACCGGCTCCTGCAGCTCGAACTCGTCCACAATGCCCATGCGTACCAGGTCGGGCAGCTTGACTTCTACCGGCATGCTGCAACAGGACGCCATGCAGTCGCTGCACAGCCCGTTCTTGTATTTCACCCAGGTATCCAGGCGCTCGATATCAGACACACATCACCCTTAAAGCATTGAATTCAAAAAACAATCCGCCAGGCGGCGAAAGCTGCGCATTCTACGGGCTGGGCATTGGGGTGGCAAGCGTGGCGGGGGAAACCCGGTTTGACACGGGAAAATGAACACTTTTGCTTGTGATATATTCTTTTGTTCTTGAGCGCAACGGTTGCCAATGCCTTTGTGCTGCATTGTGGTGAATCACAGCACGCCAACCAAGAGCGTGACAACACGGCTTCATTCTCTCCTGTCGATATCTCCAAAGGTTGTTCCATGAAGATTGTTTCAAAACTGATCGTGGCTTTTGTCTGTAGTGCTGTGGTGGTGGTGTTGGTAGGCCTGGCTGGCGTCATCAAGCTAAACCAGGCTGACCAGCGTTTCGATGCCTTTACCGGCAATATTCTGCCCAGCGTAGAACTGCTGGCCAAAACGCAGAACCAGACCTGGGCTGCCCGCAACGAAGTGTGGAAGCATCTGGCGCAGCCAGACGCTGCTGGCAAGCAGGCTGCCGAGCAAGCCATCAGCAAGCGGCTGGACGAGGTGGAAAAGTCGCTGCAGGCTTACGAGCCCATGGTGGTGGATGCCGAAGAAAAGCGCCTGCTGGCGCAATCCAGGCAGCGCCTGCGCGAGTATCGCGCCGGGCTGGTCGATACGCTGGCGATGTCGCGCAATGGCGACCAGGTTGGTGCCGTACAACGCGCACTGCAAGGCCGTGGCAATGCATTGATAGCGGCCATGGACGAGCACGTGCTGTACAACCGCAAGCTGGCCGAGAACCTGCAGCACGCCAATAGCGAGGCGGCCCATAGCGCGCTGACCCAGCTGCTGGTGGTGCTGGCCGTGGTGCTGCTGGCAATGGCAGCCGGTGGCACGCTGCTGTGCCGCACCATTTCGCAAGGCTTGCGCCGCATGCAGCAGGCCATGACCGTGATCAGTAGCGACCTGGACTTTACCCGCCGTGTAGCGGCCACGCAGCAGGATGAAATCGGCGTGACGGCTACCGCCTTCAATGCCCTGCTGGACAAGCTGCAGCACAGCCTGCAAGACATGACGCGCGGTATTGTCGAGGTGTCGTCCACCGCCCAGCAGCTGCAGCAGGCCTCTGGCAGCGTGGCAGGCAGCTCGGCCCAGCAGAGCAATGCCTCTGCCCATATGGCGGCAGCGGTCGAGCAGATGACGGTGAGCCTGAGCCACGTGGCCGACCGCGCGCGCGAGGCGCATAGCCTGTCGGCCGAAGGTGCCGGCCAGGCCAGCCTGGGGCAACAGGCTATCGGGCAGGTGGTGGCAGACATCGAGGTGATTGCCAGCACGGTGTCGGATACCGCGCACGAGATCGGCCAGCTGGCCGAGCGTAGCCAGAGCATCGAGTCGGTAGTCAATGTGATTCGCGATGTGGCCGAGCAGACCAACCTGCTGGCGCTGAACGCTGCCATCGAGGCGGCGCGCGCCGGCGAAAGCGGCCGCGGCTTTGCTGTGGTGGCCGACGAAGTGCGCAAGCTGGCCGAACGTACCGCCGCCTCGACACAGGAAATCGGCAAGATCATTACCGCCATCCAGCAGGTGACGGGCAATGTGGTCAGCCGCATGGAACAGGCGGTAGGCCAGGTGGAGCGTGGCCAGAAAGGGGTCGGCTCGGCGCAGCAGAATATCGCCCAGCTACTGGCCGGGGCGCACGCCAGCGCCCGCGTAGTGCAAGAGATCTCCGAGGCGATCCGCGAACAAAGCATGGCTACCAACAGCATTGCGCAGCAGGTAGAAACCGTGGCGCAGGGTGCCGAGGCCAATAGCAGTGCGGCAGGCCAGGCGGCCAACATTGCCACCGGCCTGCAGCGTGTGGCGGCGGGCATGCAGCAGGAGGTGAGTGCTTACCGGGTGTAAGCGGGGGGCAAACGAAAAAGCCGGCACGGGATGCCGGCTTTTTTGTGCGCGTGGTCTAGGGCTGGGGGCCGTCCACAATCAGCCGTTTGCCCAGGCTCACCGCCTCGTCCTGCGCGTAGCCCAGCTGGCGGTAAAAGGCCAATACCGCCGTGTTGCTGCTACGAACCTGCAGGTTGAGTTTGGGGCAGCCACGCGCCAGCAGTGCAGCTTCGATATGCGCCATCATGGCGCGCCCGTAGCCCAGGCCCTGCGCGCCGGGCTGTACCGCCAGGTAGTTTACCCAGCCACGGTGGCCGTCGTAGCCGGCCATGGCGCTGGCTACCAGCTGGCCATCTGCCTCGCCCACCAGAAACAGCTCGCGCTGCACGCCGAGTTTGCGCTGGATGTCGCGCAGCGGGTCGTTCCACGGCCGCGTCAGGCCGCAGGCCTGCCACAGCGCAATCACGGCGTCAGTATCGGTTTCGGTAAACGGGCGTATCTGCATGAGCGTTTTCCTGCACTATCGATACGACATCATGGCACGTGCCGGTACCTGCGGCCAACCTTAGCCTGCCGGTGCGTCGAAGCGGCGGGCAAAGGTAAACGCGCCGGGGCCGGGGCCGTGTTGTGCCAGCTGCGCCAGGCGGTCGGCAGCCTCTGCCAGCGTGGGGCGATGGCCGTGCGGCACCCACCACAGCACCTGGCCGGGGGTCTCCATGCGGGCAAACCACTCGCGGCGGCGGCGGAAAAAGTCCACGTGCTCGCTGCGGTAGGCAAAGTCGGCCAGGGTGTCGATGTCTTGCCATACCGACATGTTGACGATGACGTCGTCGCCAAACGGGCGAAAGGCGGTGGCGTCGCCGGCTTCGTCTTTCAGCCGCCACACAAAGCCGGGCGAGGCTTCGCCCAGCGCGTTGATGCGCTCAAGGTTGGCCGTAAAGTCGTGCAGCTGCGGCGAATCGAGTGGTGCCAGCAAGGTGGCGATATTGAGTTGGGCGAGCTGGTAAGCGGGCATGGCAACCTTTCGGTGGGGGATGCCGGACAGATGCTGCCGGGTTGGCGGGTTTCAAGTACGCCTGGCCCCTAAAATCAACGCCCTGCGTGGCCTGTTGCGCCTGCCGGGCGTTTGGCTGCGGCTTTAGTCGTCGCGCGTCAGCACGCTGAGCAGTTCGATCTCGAACAGCAGGTTGCTGTTGGGCGGGATCATGTCGCCCACCTGGCGCTCGCCGTAGGCCAGCGCCGCCGGCACCCACAGCTTGCGTTTGCCGCCCACGCGCATGCCGGCCAGGCCCTGGATCCAGCCCTGGATCACGCGCTTGTTGCTGAGAATGCACTCGAACGGCTGACCCTTGCGCTGCGAGCTGTCGAATTCGGTGCCGTCTTCCAGCCAGCCGGTGTAGTGCGCGGTGATCAGGGCGCCGCGCTCGGCGGCCTTGCCCTCGCCCACGATGATGTCTTCGATTGTTACGCTGTCGCTCATGGCGGCCTCCCGCTAAGTGAAGGCGGCATTTTAGCCGTAGTTGGCCGCACTTTCACCTGCGGTTTGCCGCTTCGCCACGCGCTTCGCGCTCGAACGGGTTGTCGAGATACGGCCGCCGCCCGCGTAGCCACTGCCACAGGCTGGCCGCCGGGTAAGCCAGCAGCATCAGCCCGCCCCAGCGCTCGTACTGCCGTACATGGATGTGTTCGTGCTGCCGCCAGTGCACCAGCACGGCCGGGCTGATACCCAGCACCACGTGGCCCAGCGTGATGGCACAAAACGGCAGCCGTGCCAGCTGGCGCCACGGCGGGGCGGCCACCTCCAGCACGCCGTCGCAGCGCTGCGCACGGCCACCGGCCAGCCATAAGGGCAGCGCCAGCAGCAGGCCGATGGTGCTGGCGGGGGCGGCCCACAGGTAGCGTAATGGCCGCCGTGCGGCCTGAGCGTCACGTTGTTTCATGCAATTCCTGCGTTATAAGGCTACCGCTTCGATACTTGACCCTGATCAAGCCCGCCTTTTTCTGCCGCTTTAGACTGGGTTCAGTTTTTAGACACAGTCTAAACCGGAAGCCCCACCCTTCCGCCCTTTCTCTCTCGTCTGCATGAAGGAGCGTCATCATGAAAAAGATCGTACTGGCTATCAGTGCCTGTTTCGCCCTGGGTGGGGGTATTGCCCTGGTTCAGGCTGCTGCGCCGGCCAATGAGCCTATCCAGCCCATCAAGGCGGCCAAGGTGAAAAACCCGGCCATGGCCGAGCTGGGCAAGAAACTGTACTTTGATGTGCGGCTGTCGCGCTCGGGTTTCATTTCCTGTAACTCCTGCCACAACCTGTCCATGGGTGGCACCGACAACCTGAAAACGTCCATCGGCCATAACTGGCAAAAAGGCCCGATCAACTCGCCAACGGTGCTGAACTCCAGCCTTAATCTGGCGCAGTTCTGGGATGGCCGCGCCAAAGACCTGAAAGAACAGGCGGGTGGCCCCATTGCCAACCCTGGCGAGATGGCGTTTACCCACGAGCTGGCGGTAGACGTGCTGGCGTCGATTCCGCAATACGTCACCGAGTTCAAGCAGGTATTTGGCGATGGCAAGGTCAATATCGACCGCGTGACGCAGTCCATTGCCGCCTTTGAAGACACGCTGGTCACGCCCGATTCGCGCTTTGACCAATGGCTGAAGGGCAACAAGAAGGCGCTGAGCGCGCAAGAGCTGCGCGGCTACCAGACCTTCAAGACTGCTGGCTGTGTGGCCTGCCACAACGGCCCGGCGGTGGGCGGCAACTCGTTCCAGAAAATGGGCCTGGTCAAACCGTACATCACCACCAATACCGCCGAGGGTCGGGTAGCGGTAACCGGCAAGGACGCCGACCGCATGAATTTCAAGGTGCCCACGCTGCGTAACGTGGCGCTGACTTATCCGTACTTCCACGACGGCGAGGCTGCCACCCTGCACCAGGCGGTGGATACCATGGGCAAGCTGCAGCTGGGCCGCGAGTTCAGCAAACAGGAGCTGGACGATGTGGTGTCTTTCCTGCATACGCTCACCGGCAAGCAGCCCGACTTCAAGCTGCCTATCCTGCCGCCATCCAGCGACAAGACCCCGGCACCGAAGCCGTTCAACTAACCCTTTCCCCAGCGGCAGGCCGGGTGCAAGCCCGGCCTGATACACCATGACCCTGCACCACGATATTGCCCGCAAGCTGGCCGAAGCCGGTATTCCGCTCACCAGCCAGCGCCTGCTGATTGCCTGCGAGCTGTTTGCCGAGCACTGCCACCTGAGCGCCGACGAGCTGCTGCTGCGTGTGGGTAGCCTCACGCCGGACATCTCGCGCGCCACGGTGTACAACACGCTGAAGCTGTTCAGCCAGAAAGGCCTGGTGCAGGAGCTGGTGGTGGATAACGGCAAGCGCGTGTACGACTCCAACACCGCGCCGCATCCGCACTGCTACAACGCCGATACCGGCGAGCTGACCGACGTGCACCAGCCGCTGCAACTGGCCGGCCCCCTGCCCGAGCTGCCGCCCGGCACCGCGCTGGAGCGGGTGGACATCATCGTGCGGGTGCGCAACGTGGCTTGAGTGCGCGCTGCGTATGCAACACAAAACCGCCCTTTCTGGGCGGTTTTTTCATGCGGCGCTTTCGGGCCTGTTAACGCTATTTTTGATGCTGCGGCGCTTGTCAGGCGGCGGCAATGCGCGAGAAACCGGGCGCAGCAGGGCGATCCCTGCCAGCAAGCCCTAGTAGCGTTCCACCGCCACCTGCCGTGGTGGCGGGCTGTAGTCTTCCGGCCACCAGTCGTCGATGCGCCAGATCAGGCTGTCTTTCAGCGTGAAGAAGGCGATGCCGGTCAGCGTGTGTTGTTCCACGTGGAACGCGGTGCTGGTGACGGCGCTGTCGCCGTCGGCGATCAGCCGCGTGATGGTGACCGTCCAGTCGCCCGGGTAGGTGGCGTAAAAGGCGACGAAGGCGTCGATGCCGCGAATCAGCTCGCGGGTTTGCGGTACGCGGTATTCGAGGCCCGGGTGCAGCGTGCTGGCAAACGCTGCCCAGTCGCGGGCATTGGCCAGCGCCCAGTGGCGGGTGATCAGGTCGTGGGTGCTAGCCATATGTGCTCCGTGAAAGGTTGGCCGCAGCGGGCGGCGGAGTGGCTCAGGCGGTGGTGCCGTCGCTGCCGGCCTGGCCGTCCCAGTAGGCCATGGTGGCTTTGCTGTCGAAGCCCTGCCCCAGGCTACGCACACCGACGCGGCCGCTTTCCGGGTACACCACCACGTCGTGCGGGTTGCGCTCGCCGATGATCAGGTAGCGGCAAGGCGTATCGCTGTGGTTGTACAGCGCGTGGCCTACCTGCTGGCCGGCTGGAAAGCACACGTAGTCGCCGCTTTGCATGCGGTAGCGCTGTTCGCCCAGCAGCAGGGTGAGCTCGCCATCCAGAATCAGCAGGTGTTCTTCTTCCTGCATGTGGTAGTGCAGCGGGCAAGCCTGTTTGCCCGGCGCCAGTTCTTCGCGGCAGACGCCGACGTGCTGCGCGCCGCCAAAGCTGCCCAGCTGTTGATAACGCACGCCGAAGCGGCTGCCCTGTTGATAACTTTCCCAGGGTACGCTGTCGGCGGCAAACGGCTCACAGGCGCCGTCGGCGTTGCTTGTAGTACGGGCGTCCATGTGCTGCGCCTAATCGACAATAAACAGCGTGGCGCCCACCGGGGTGGACGAACGATGCGGCTCGGCGTGGTCGGCTACCTGGTAGCTGGTGCCCGGCGTCAGCACAAAGCGGCGGCCGTCGGCCAGCTCGGTATGCAGCTCGCCGCTGAGGCACAGCAGGATGTGGCCTTTGTGGCACCAGTGGTCGGCCAGGTAGCCAGGGCTGTATTCCACCATGCGCACGCGAACGGTGCCGAACTGGCAGGTACGCCACCAGGCGGTGCCGCTATCGCCAGGGTGTTCGGTACGCGGGATGGTGGCCCAGTCGGTGGTGCCAAACGGAATGTCGTTCAGTTGCATGTTGGCTCCTGGCTGGCTTGTGCGGCGTGGTTTTCGCGCAGGTGGAAGATATTGCCTTCCGGGTCGTGCCCGTTACACACGGTAAAGCCCGGCCCCTGGTAGCGTTCGCGGTACAGCGCCCCGCCCTGCGCGGCAATCAGCTGGGCGGCGTCGGCCAGGCTGGGCACGGTAAAGAACAGCTTGATGGCTTGTTCGCTACGCGGTTGTGGCGGGGTGTCGATGTGCACGTTGGCCGCAAGGTGCGGCGGCATGGCGTGCACGATCAGCTGGAAATCGGCGTTGGCCAGCACCTGGTGTTCGGCGTCGCCGTGCAGCAGCTGCATGCCGAGCAGCTGCTGGTAGAAGGCGGCCAACCTGGCGAGGTGGCGGGCGTAGATCAAGGCACCAGCGCGGGCGGGACCTGTCATGGCAAGCTCCTGTCATGGGCAAGACGCTACCTTACGCCTGCGCGCCGGCTTTGTCGCGTGGCTTGCCCGGGTGGGCAGGCTCAGGCCGCCACACTGCCACCGGTCGGTAGTGGCAGCTGGTAGCCCAGCGGTGCGTCCAGCTCGAACAGCCACACCGCCAGCATCAACAACAACAGCACGATCAGCATCTGCAGTGGCCAGCGCGTGGCCGGGTCGCGCCACAGTCGTAGCCAAAGTTTGCGCATGATGTGGCCTATTGCAGTGGCGGCAGGCTAGCCAGCCAGCGCGCCGGCAAACGCGGCAGCAAGGCGCGGCGGCAGTGTTGCCAGAAGGCGGACAAGGTCAGCAGGCCACCGCCGATCAGCAGGCCGGCCACGGCAAACCCATCGGCAGCCAGGCCGGCGGTTTGCAGCAGGTGGCTGAAGGCGTACAGCACATAAGCCAGCGCCGACACCATCAGCGCACGCCGGTCTATGGCCAGTGATACCACGGCAAACAGCCCGTATAGCCCCAGCACGGCGATCAGCGCCGGCAGGCTGGCAGTGCCTTGCAAAATGCCCAGCATGTCAAAAAACGAGTGCACCATCAGCGGCGCGGCCAGCAGGTGCAGCCAGAAGGCCACGTCGGACTGGCGCTGCAGGCGCGCCGGGTCTTGTTTGTCCCAGAACATGGCCAGCGCAAAGGTCGCCATACCACCGGCAAGTAGCATGGGCGCGGTGTATTGCCGCAGGGCGGGTATGGCACTGAACAGCAAGCCGATGATCGTGAGCAGCAGCGCGCCGGTACCTGCCGCCACGGTTAGCGGCACGCGGAAGCGCCGCCAGTGCAGCCAGGCAGCCAGCGCGGCACTGCCGCCGCCGGCCAGCACCATCAGCTCGTCCGGCCGGTTGTCTTGCCCCAGCAGTGCGAGGATGCTTACCGGGCAGGCCACGACAAACGCCCCCAGCAGCGCAATGGCCGGCAGCGCCATGCGGCGGCGGCGGACAAAGTACTCGGCCAGCCCCCAGGCACCGGCGGCCACCGCCGCGGCACCGGCCGCCGGTGCCAGCAGGCTGCCCAGCCACGCTACCGAGCCCAGCAGCAGGGTGCAGGCGATGACCACAAAAATATCGTTAAAGCCGGACAGCAGGCGGAAGTGTTCTTCATCCGCCAGCGCAGTGTGCTGGCGCTGTTCTACCAGGCTGCGGAAGTCGTGTACGGCCTCCTGGCTGAAGATGCCGGCGTTTACCGCGGCGTTCAGGTCGTCATCGCTATACATGGTGGGGCCCGGGCGGCGTGGCCGCGTGATGGTGGGCACCCATTATTTGCCTTGCATGGCCAGACGGCAAGCCGGTGCCACGGTTCGATAACCGCCGCTGATTATGGCAGGCCACACTGCTAAAGGTTGGCCGCCTTGGAAAACGGCTCGAGCCTGCACCTCCGCCAGAAATAGTGTTAACAGGCGCTAACCCAGTGCTGGCAGCCCGCCGGCCAGCTCCAGCAGAATCGTCAGGCTTACCAGGCCAAACAGCACGCCACTGGCCAGGTTCACCAGCGGCTGGCTGCCGGCCAGCCGCGCCTGTACCCGCGGCGACGACAGGCACCACGCCAGCGCACCGAACCACAGCAGCGACAGCACGAACAACTCGCCTGCCAGCAGGGTGCGCGCGGCCAGCCCGACCTGCGGCGACACCATGGCGGCCAGCAGGCCGACAAAGTACAGCAGCGCCTTGGGGTTCAGCAGATTGGTGGCCAGCCCCTGACGGATGCCCTGCCCCACGCTGCCGCGCGTGCTGCCGGCAGCAGGGTTGGCCGCGGCGGCGGGTTGGCGGGCAGCGCGCAGTGCGCCTAGTGCCAGCCAGCCCAGATACAGCGCACCCAGCAGTTTCAGCGCGGCAAACAAGCCCGGTGCGGCAGACAGCAGCACGCTGATGCCGGTGAGGCTGAGCAGGCTGTGCAGCAAGATGGCCAGCGCAATGCCCAACGCTGCGCCCAGCGCCAGCGGGCGGTGGTGGCTGCTGCGCAGTACCAGTGCAAAGTCGGGGCCGGGGCTGGCCAGCATCACCACGTGCAGCAGGCCCAGGGTAAGAAACAGTTCGGTCGGCATGGCAAAACCTTCACGCAGATAAGGAAGTGCCCAGTGTGACCGCAGGGTAGCGCGCTGGCTTGTAAACGATTGCACGCGATGCGTGTACGGTTTTATAGCGATAGGCGTACCAGCCGGACATGGTGTGGATAAGTTCCGCTGCCACACTGGCTATCGTCAGCTGTTGCCGGAACGCGTCATGAAAGCCGTCTGTCCCCTGCTTTGCCTGCTACTTGCCGCCTGCACCACGCCCCTGCCGCCGCCTGCCGTCACCGGGCCCACGGTGAGCGTGATGCCGGGCAAGAAAACCACCTTCGAACAGTTCTTGCTGGACGAGCAGCGCTGCCGACGTCACGCGGCCAGCCTGGATACGGGGAATAGTGCAGACGAAGTCGCGGCCAACAGCGTGCTCGCCGGTGTGGCCACCGGGGCAGCAGCTGGCGCCCTGCTGGGCGGTAACCGCCACGCCGCCGCCCAGGGCGCCGGCATCGGCTTGCTGGCGGGGGTATTGGGTGGCCAGCAATCGGCACAGGCTACCCAGGCACAGCGCCAGTACCGCTACAACCTGGCTTACCAGCAGTGCATGGTGGCCAAGGGCCATAGTGCCGAAACTGCATCCAGTGCAGCCTGGCGCAGCGGCCAACCCCCGGCCTGGCATACCGACCGCGAACCGGCCTGGGTGCTGGTGCCGGTCTGGCCCGGCGGCCCGGGCCACCCGCCGCACTGATCGCGGCACTTCCATAACCCCCTTGCCGACACGCTAGCAGGGGTGTTGCTTTGCTGTGTTTAGCCCGCCATCTGCTGGCGGAACTGCGCCGGGGTCAGGCCGTAGGCCTGGCGAAAACCATGGTGAAAATGGCTCTGGTCGAAAAAGCCCACCGCCAGTGCCACTTCGCTGACAGCCAGGCCGCTGGCCAGCAATTTCTTGCCCTGCTCCAGCCGCAGGCGTTTGAGCCAGGCGTAGGGGGTGATGCCGGTGCGCTGCTTGAACTGGCGCAGGAAGGCGAAGCGCCCCAGCCCCAGCTGGGCGGCGAGGTCTTCCAGCGTGTGGCGGGCGTCCAGCTGCGCCATCAGGTAGTCGCGCAGGTGTTGCAGCTGCGGCGCAGACAGGCTGTGTGGCTGGCCCGGCAGGCTGAATAGCGTGGCCAGCAGGCGTAGCGTTTCTTGCTCTATCAGTAGCGGGTCGATGGCCGGCTGTTCCAGCCAGGCGTGCAGGCGGGCAAAGCCGGCGTACAGGTCGGGGCGCGCCAGCAGCGGCGTGGCAAAGAAACGGCCGTCGGCCTGCGGCAGCAGTGCGGCCAATTGTGCCGGTGGCAGCGAGAACACACGCACTTCGTAGCCTTCCGGCAGCAGGCTCAGGCCGTCGTGTACTTCGTCCGGATTTACCGTGGACAGCGTGCCGGCTACCAGCGCGTGGCTGCTGCCCTTGTGGATGAAGCGCTGGCCGCCGTACTGCACCAGGCCGATGTGGTAGTCCAGGTGCACGTGGCGGCCGTAGCTGAAATCCAGATGGCGCGCACGGCACAGCTCCACGCCGGGTAACAGCGGGGTTTGCCAGTAGCGGATGGTGGAGGCGGCGCTCATGCCTTACTGATAGCGTAAATCGCCGCCGTTCGCTTGTAGATTATTGCGGCCAACCCTGGGCCGGGTGCCAGGGTTGGCCGCACGCGCGGGCTCAGGTCACGGCCGTACGTTGCTGGTACTGCGGCTGGCGCCAGCTTTCGCTGTCCAGGATGTCTTGCAGAGTGGCGACTGCGTCCCAGATATCGGTGTGGCTCAGGTACAGCGGCGTCAGGCCAAAGCGCAGCACGGCCGGCTCGCGGTAGTCGCCGATAACACCACGGGCGATCAGCGTTTGCATCACCTCGTAGCCGTGCGGGTGGCAGAAGCTGACGTGGCTGCCGCGCGCCGCGTGCTCGCGCGGGGTGATTAGCGTGAGCGGATGCTGGCCGCACTGCTGCGCCACCAGGGTAATGAACAAGTCGCCCAGCGCCAGCGATTTGGCGCGGATGGCGTGCATGTCGGCCTGCAGCGCGATGTCCAGCCCGCACTCCACCATGGCCATGGCGCTAATCGGCTGGGTACCGCACAGGAAACGGCGTATGCCGCTGGCCGCCTGATACGCCGGCTGCATGGCAAACGGTTGCTGGTGACCCCACCAGCCCGACAGCGGCTGCCAGAAGCGGTCCTGGTGCGCTGGCGCTACCCAGATAAAGGCTGGCGAGCCGGGGCCGCCGTTCAGGTATTTGTAGGTACAGCCTACGGCGAAGTCGGCACCGCTGGCGTTCAGCGTCACCGGCACCGCCCCGGCGGCGTGGGCCAGGTCCCACAGGGTGAGCGTGCCGTTGGCGCGGGCGCGGGCGCTGACGGCGGCCATGTCGTACATGGCACCGGTGCGGTAGTTCACGTGCGACAGCAACAGTACGGCCACGTCGCCATCCAGCGCGACGTCCAGCGGCAGCTGCTCGTCGACCAGACGCAGGCTGTAGCCTTGCTGCAACAAGTCCATCAGGCCTTCGATCATGTACAGATCGGTGGGGAAATTATCGCGCTCGGACACGATCACGCGTCGCGCGGGGCGGTCTTGCTGCTGGATGCGCAGCGCGGCGGCCAGCGCCTTGAACAGGTTGAGCGAGGTGGTGTCGGTTACCACCGTTTCACCCGGGGCGGCGCCGATCAGCTGGCCCAGCTTGTCGCCCAGGCGGGCGGGCAGGTCGAACCAGCCGGCGTCGTTCCAGCTGCGTATCAGGCCGTCGCCCCATTCCTGCGCCACTACCTGCTGGCTGCGTAGCAGGGCACTGTGCGGGCGGGCGCCCAGAGAATTGCCATCCAGGTAGATCACGCCCGGTGGCAGGGCGAACTGCTGGCGAAAACCGGCCAGCGTATCCAGGGCGTCGGCCGCCTGGCAGTGTGCTCGGGTAATCATGCGGGTACTCGCTTGCCGGCAGGGCCGGCGTGGGTGGAAGACCTGTTTATGCTAGCCCGCACGGCGGTACAGAAAATGGCAAACACCGGTACTTGCCGCCCGGGTTTCCGCAGGATAGTGTGTATATGGCACTCTTTTTCGCAGGAAATTCACCATGCAACTGGATACCCTGGACTGGCGCATTCTGGCTGCGCTGCAAGACAACGGCCGCCTGAGCAACCAGGACCTGGCCGAGCGCGTGGCGCTGTCGCCGTCGGCCTGCCTGCGCCGCGTGCGCGCGCTGGAAGACGCCGGCCTGATTGCCGGCTACCACGCGCAGCTGGACGCAGCACGGCTGGGTTTCGAGCTGAATGCCATCGTGCACGTCACGCTGGACCACAGCCAGCCGGGCTGGCACGAAACCTTCCAGGCCGAAGTCATGGCTTTTGACGAAGTGAGCATCGCCCACGTGGTTACCGGGAGCTGCAACTATATCCTGCATATCCGTGCGGCCAACCTGACGGCGTTTTCCGACTTTATGGTGAACCGCCTCAACAAGCTGCCCGGCATGCGCGAGATGTGTTCCTACATCATCATGAAAACGCTGAAAGACCACGGCAGCAGGCTGCCGCTGCGCTAGCGGCTTAGGCCAGCCACAGCGTCAGCCCCGCCGTGAGCCACAGCATCAGCGCAAACAGCCGGCGCAGCAGCGCCGCTGGCAGGCGGTAGGCCAGCGCCACGCCGGGCGATACCGTCATCACGCCGCCCAGTGCCAGCGCCAGGCCCAGTGGCCAGTCTACCTGCCCGGCCTGGCCATAGCTGCCTAGCGCCACCAGCGCCGCCGGCACCACCAGCGCCAGCGCCAGGCCCTGGGCCTCGGCCTGGCTCTTGCCAAAGCCGCGTACCAGAATGGGCGCGGCGACAATGCCCGAACCCACGCCAAAAAAGCCGCCGCACGCGCCGCCGACCAGCCCCACCCCCGGCAGAAAGCGCGCCGGCCACGGTGTGCTGTTGGCCGCTGCCGCCTGCCCCGCCGCCCGCCAGAAGTACACACCCAGCGCCAGCATGAAAGCGGCAAATACCTGGCGTAGCAGCGCTTTGTCCAGCCCCAGCGCCAGCTGTGCGGCCAACCAGGTAGCCACAATGGACAGCGCGCCAATGCGCACTGCCAGCAGCAGCGGAAACGGGCTGCGCTGGCGGTAGCGCCAGAAACCCAGCATCACATTGGGCACCATCATCACCAGTGCCGTGCCCTGTGCCAGCGTCTGGTTCATGCCGAACAGCCCGCCCAGCAGCGGTATGGCCAGAATGCCGCCACCGATACCCAGCAGGCCACCCAGGCCGCCCAGTATGGCGCCCAGCAGCACCCCTTCTGCCAGTGCCCCCAGCAGGGTAAAGACATCCATATGCATGACAACGCCACCCGATAGCCCGAAAGCAGGCAGTGTATACCCGCCATGGCTGGCTATAATTCCGCCACCAACAAGCCATTATTAAACCGAGCGCACGAATGGACCCCATCGCCGACTTGGCGTTTTTTTGCCGCCTGATGCAGTGCGGCAGCCTCACCGCCACCGCGCAGCAGCTGGGCATAACCCCGCCGGCGGCCAGCCGCCGCCTGGCCGCCCTGGAGCGCCGCCTGGGCGTGCGCCTGCTGAACCGCACCACGCGCAGCCTGGCGCTGACGCCGGAGGGCGAGCGCTATCTGGCGCGCGGCCAACCTTTGCTGGCGGAGCTGGGCGAGCTGGAAGGCGAGCTGATGGCCAGCAGCGGTGCGCCGCAAGGCCTGCTGCGCGTGAACGCCACGCTGGGGTTTGGCCGCCGCCACATCGCGCCGCTGGTGTCGGCTTTTGTGCGCCGTTATCCGCAGGTAGAGTTGCAGCTGCACCTGAGCGACCGCATGCCGGCGCTGAGCGAGGGCAGCTTTGACGTGAGCATCCGCTTTGGCCCGCCACCCGACGCCCGCATCCACGCGCGGCGCATTGCGGCCAACCGCCGCATCCTGTGCGCCTCGCCGCTGTACCTGGCGCAGCACCCTACCCCGCAGGACCCTGCCGATTTGCGCCAGCACCAGTGCATCGTGGTGCGCGAAAACGACGACATCTGGGGCAACTGGGTGCTGCATAGCGGCAGCCAGGCGCAGACCGTGAAAGTGGCTGGCGCACTATCCAGTAACGATGGCGAAACGGCAGTGAACTGGGCGCTGGATGGCCACGGCGTGCTGTTGCGCTCGCTGTGGGACGTTACGCCCTACCTGCACAGCGGCCGCCTGCAGCGCCTGCTGCCTGCCTGGCACGGCGCGCCGGCCGATATCTGGGCGCTGTACCCGCAGCGGCTGGGGCTGTCGGCCAAGGTGCGCTGTTTTGTCGATTTTCTGGGCGAGCACTTTGCCGACGGTGCCGGCTGGTAGTACGCGGGCTGTCACCGTGGGTGGCGCATCAGTTTTACCCGCGGCGTGGCGCATTGGCCTTGCCCCCGCCTGGCCTGGCGGTAGTAAAGCGCGGTGACGCGGTGTCAGCAGACGCCATGCTGCTGCAGGAAGCCGCATATCCCGGCCAGCACCGCCTGCGGCAGCTCGCGGTGCGGCACGTGGCCGCAGTTATCCAGCAACAGCAGCTGCGACGGCCCGGCCACCTCGGCCGCGATGCGGCGCGGGAAGGCGTGCGAGCCGAACTCGTCCAGGTCGCCGTGTATCGCCAGCACCGGGCAGTGCACCCGTGCCAGCCACGGTGACAGCGACCAGTCGTCAAACAGCGGTAGCAGCCAGGTTTCCGTCCACGCGTCCAGCACCCAGCGCGCCCGCTCGCCGTGCCAGCGCGTCAGCCGCGCAAACTGCGCCGCCTCGGCAAAGCCCGTCTTGGCCGCCACAATGCCCTCGCGCGTGCGCGCCTCCACAAACGCCTGCGCCGATTCCGACACCACCGCCACACAGCCCGCCGCCTGCGCCGCGTGCGTCAGCGCCATGCCGCCGCCCACGCTGTGGCCAAACAGCACGTAGCGCGTCAGCCCCAGCGCGGCCAACAGCGCCGGCAGCAGCGTGATTGCCTCCTGCTCGATGAAGTCCGGCTGCGCCGGCGCCAGGCGCGGGCTGGACTGGCCGTAGCCCAGCCGGTCGTAAGCGATGACGTCGCGCCCGCTGGCCGCCGCCAGCTGCGCGGGGAAATCCCGCCACAGCGCCACGCAGCCCAGCGAATCGTGCAGCAGCACAATCGGCGCCAGCGTGCTGCCGGCTACCGGCCAGTGGCGGACAAAAACCTGGCCGTCGGCCAGCGCAATCAGGCGATCGATAGGTGTCATGCGGTGTGGTGTGATGGGGAACGCGACGCGGCATGGTAGCAGCTTGCCGCGCGGCCAAGGTTGGCCGCAGGGGCAGGCGGTGGGTTACCACCCCAGGTTGTGGCGCAGGTAGGCGTCGGTATCGCCGTAAAAGCGCTTCATCACGATGTAGTGCTCGGTGTCCTGATAGGCAACCGGCTGGATACTGTCGCGCTGCAGTTGCAGCAGGCTGGCGTCGGGGATGGCCATCAGTACGGGTGAGTGGGTCACGATGAGGAACTGTGCCCCTTGGCAGGCTAACTCGTAAATCAGCCTGGCGGCAGCTAGCTGCAGCATGGGTGACAAGGCGGCTTCGGGTTCATCCAGCAGGTACAGGCCGTCTGCGTTGAATTTGTGCTGCAACAGGGTCATGAAGGCCTGGCCATGCGATAGCCGGTGCAAGGGTACGCCGCCATAGCCGCCCAGATAGCCGGTGTCGTCAATGTAGCTTGCTAGCTGGTGGAAGGTTTCCGCCCGGAAAAAATAGCCTGCTTTGGGGCGACGGAAATGGCGGATAACGCGCAATTCGTCTTCGAAGAAGACATCCTGCGGTAGCGTACGCTGCGGGTTCACCGATAGCGGCCCGCCGGCGGCGTCAAAACCCAGGCATCGGGCCAGCCCTTCCAGCAGCACGGATTTGCCGACACCGTTATCGCCGATCAGGCAGGTAACCGGCTGGGTGAATGGCAGGGTCCAGTCGGTAAGGTAAAGCGGCAGATCGTAGGCGGTGGCCAGCTGTTGCAGCCGCGGGCTGCTGCGGATAGTGGCTTGGCGGAGGAAGCGTGGTTGCATGATGGCGAGGCTCTGTGGTTAGCAACCTGCGCAGAGGACGACAGCGCAGCTGGCCGGATAACGGTAAAGGGTCATCATTGCGGGAACCGTGCTGGCGATAAAAATGGGTGTGGGGTCCACACCGTGCGTGGTACCTAGTCGCCGCCACAACCGCTACAGCTGCTGCAACTGCTGTCGCTGCCGCTATCGCCACTGCTCTCTGTGCCGCCATACAGGCTATCGCTGGCGGGGGCGGCAGGCGGGAACAGCAGGCCAGGATCGAAGGCGTCAGCCAGGCCCAGCTCGTAGTCGAGGGCAAACAGCAATGGCAGCTGCACAGGCTGCTGCCAGGCCAAGCCTTCGTCGTGGCAGGCGCCGTACCAGCTTTGGCGCAGCATGGCTTGCTGCTGCTTGCGGTTGCTGCTGTCGGTAGGGGTGTGGTGCAGGAAGCGACCAAACGCCTCTTGGCAGAATGCCTGGTAGGCTCGGGTATCCAGGATGAACTCGTGCCACAGTGCATCTACCGTGTGCGACGGCATGGCCAGTGCCTGCTTGTTGTTACGGGCAAACAGCCGGAAAAACTGCTGCAAGCCCTGCTCTACCCGCGCTGCCTCTTGCGGGCTGAGCGCAGGGTAACGGGCGCGCCAGCGCTGGCGAACGCCATCCGGTAACGGAGTGTAGGCCAGAAAAGCCAGCCGCGATTGCAGGCGGATATGGCGATAACTGCGGTACAGCCTCCAACCCCAAGCCAGTGTGAGCAGGACAGACAGCAAGACAAATGTGAGCATGACGATTTCCCCTTCAGCATGCACCTCTGCGGGTGCTACCGGTGCCGGGGGCAAAGGGCTGATGGCGGGGTGATGCAGGCTGCCCAGCCAGCTCAGGCCGTGCCTGCGGCACCACCTGAGCGCAGGCTACGGCGGCAACATGACTGCAAGATGACAGTTCACACGCCGTGGTGCAAAACATGCACAGTGGGGTAAAACGCTGTGCTGATAAGGGTGCGGCGCAGCTGTATGGCGCGTGCGTCACGCTATCGATAACAGCTTTCCGGGTACGCCGAGGGCTTATCCGAGCCGGAACGGTTTACAGGGCAAACTTGCAAGTCGCTATTTTTTTCGAAAAATCGCCATAGCCAGAAGAGCCGGGTTGAAAGTCAAAAACATCTACTACCCCCATAGAACCCTGTCTATAAAAGTTGAACTCCATATAACCCGAGACGCCGAATTTTGACAGGGTCATTGCGTAGCGCCCGTATGCTAGATAGAGCCCCTTTAACTTGAACAGTAACGTCGTACCTTTAGGCAAATCGTCATCGTGCGAAAAAGACAATTGGTACCGCAAACCAAAACCATCCTTTGATGCGGATTCTAAACTTAACAAATAGCCGTGCATCGGTTTTGTTAGGGAAAATCCAACTTCACAATCATTCGCAGCGGATTTGACAATCGGCTTCAAAATGTTTACTGCATAGCCATTTGCTTAAAAAGCAAGTAACAGAAAAAATGCCATCACATTCTTCATAAATCACCTATTACCCCTATTCTGGGCGTTATTGCATAAGTGTCTAGCCCCGGAAAAGGCGCAGCTCGTTGAACCGGGTTAGCATCATCGGTGCCGGCAATGTCACTTGTGGCCAAGGCCGGGCACTGCCGGGTTCAACCCTGCTGCCCGTCTGCGGGGCGGACAAAGTAGCCGGCTACTTGCCAGCGGCCGTCGGCTTGCTGCTGCAGGGTCAGGGTTTCCTGCCAGTGCGCGTGCTCATCGTTGCCGCTGAGGCATTGGTAAACCCAGCACGGCGCGGCAGCGGGCGGTTGCCGGTAGTGCTGGCAAGCCAAGCGTTGCCGTGGCTGTCGCGGTGGCAACGCTTGCAGGGCGGCTTGCCAGTCGGCCAGCGTGATGGCGTGTTGCAGGCTGGCTGCGGCGCCGTGCCAGCACCCGGCATGGTGGCCGGCGTCCAGCTGTGCCAGCCACGGCTGCGCGTGTTGTTGCCAGTGGTGATGGGCGCGATCGAAGAAGGTGTCGGGCATGGCGGGCTCAGCGTTGATGTTTGTGCAGGTAGTGGCCGCTTGGCCACTGCGTGGCGCCGGCCGGTAGCAGGGCGAGCGCCAGCGTGCCATAGGGTGTTCTTTCGCGGGGCGCTTACTGTGCATCGCACAGGCCGCCGTGGCATTGCAGGGTGTTGAAGTCGTATACCGCCGAGTGGCCGGGGTTGCCGTTTGGGGTGGGCACGCCGGCCGGGATGAAGAAGGTGACGGCATGGGCGCCGTATAGGCCGGCGGGGTAGGTAAAGCGGCGCAGCACCACGTAGCCGTCGTGGAATTCGGGCACTTTCAGCCTGCCGGCGCGGCTACCGGCGATTGGTGGCACATCGGCAGGCGGCTGTTTGCTGGCTACAGCTTTGGCCCAGGCCTGGGCGTCGGCGGGCCCGGCACGGCGCAGTTGGCCGCGTTGCAGCGCTTGCACCAACCCGGCGGCGCCGGCCAGCGGTGCGCTGCGGTCGCGGAACGGTTGTGACTGCTGGCTGTTTTCGCTTTGCAGCACGGTACCGGCAGGTATGGGCACGCCGATGCTGATGCTGCCTTCCTGCGCCAGGTACACGCGGCTGACGGCGCGGCCGAATAGCTGGCGCGATAGCGGGTTCAGCGGCTTCAGGTTATCGGCATCCACATAGTGTGAGCCACAGGCGCCGTTATTGTCGTAATAGCTGATCAGGGTGGGGGTACCGGCCGGCAGGCCGACCATGGCCTGGCGGTGGTAGCCGGTGAGTAATACCGCCAGGATGCGGGTGCTGCTGCTGCGGTATAGCCGCCACACGGTGGGGTCGTAGGCGCCCAGCATCAGCACCACCGGTTGCTCGGGGTTGTGCACGGTGACGTCCATCATGCCGGCGCTGTTGCCGCTCTGGTCGATCTCGTAATCCAGCGCTTTGCCGCTGTAGCCGCCGGCGGCGTACACCACGGTGTTGGCCGGCAGCTGCAGGCCGGGAAAGGCGCACGTTTGCGGCGTACGCGCTGCTGCGGCCTCGGGCGCCGGGGCGGTCACGACGATCTCGCTGGCGAGCACCAGCGGTGGCAGCAGCGCGAACAGACAGGCGAGCGGGTGCTTCATGACAGGGCTCCGGGTTGGCCGCACCGGCAGGCCGGGCGCAATGAAAATGGCATTGTGCCAGCAGCAAGCAGGGTGGGCAAAGCGCAGCGTGCCCACAAGGCCTCGCTCAGTTTGGTGGGCACGGCCTGTGGCCTTTGCCTGCCCTATCCCTGCCGCTTCAGTGGATAGGCGCCTGCAACAAGGGCAAGCCAGACGGCTTGCCCTTGTACCTTGGTGATGCGCTGGCTCCCTGCCCTGCGGCCAAGGTTGGCCGCGGGCCCGGTTTACGACGCCGGGCGCTGCTTGAAGAAGGTAATCGGCGCGGTGGCGGGGATATCGCTTGGCGGCGGGGTTTTCAGGATGTGCTTTTTCATCTTGCCCATCACGTGCATTTCGCACGGGCGGCATTCGAACTTCAGCGTGTAGGTTTCGTCGCCCGATTTCAGCACCATGGGGTCGGCGCGCACCTGGCCCATCACGCCTTTCACGCCCTTGGCCTGCTTGGGGCACAGGTTGTACGAGAAGCGCAGGCAGTGCTTGGTAATCATCAGCGATACTTCGCCTTCTTCCTGATGCGCTTCGTAGGCCGGCTCGATGACTTCCACGCCGTGCTTTTTGTAGAAGTCCCACGCCAGCGCGTTGTATACGTTGGCCAGGTAGCTCAGGTTTTGCTCGGGGAAGCGCGGTGCCGGGTGCAGCTCGGCTTTGCGCTGCGGGCGCGCCCATGCGGCCAACCTGGCGGCTTCCAGCTTGTCTACCGCGTCGCGGCGCAGGCCGTTGATGACCGAGGCCGGCACGAACCACGGCTGTGCCAGCTGCAGCGCCACGTCGTGGGCGTAGAACAGGGTGTTGCCCAGTTTGGCCACGGCGTCGCGCAGGCTGCTTTCGGCGCGGGCGGGGTCCTTGGCCGGCTCCAGCGCTACGTTGGCCGCAGCGGTGGCGCTACAGCCGTCGGCGTCGGTCAGCGTCAGCGTCAGGCCGCTGGCGGTGTCGGCCAGCGTGGCCCATACGCCGATGCGGCGCTCGGCGGATTTTTTCAGCAGCGCCAGCTCCCAGGCGTGGTCGCGGTTGCGGCTGATGTCGGTGCCGGGTTTCAGGCCGGCCAGCAGCACCGGGTCGTTGGGTACGCAGCGCCACAGCTTGTCGCCGCCCGGCACGTGGCCGATCTGCTTGACGGTGTTGAGCTGCATGCCCACCACGTCGCGCTTTTTCATGAAGTTGATGCCGTCGCCGTTGCTCATCTGCTCGGCGGTGGCAATGTCCACCCAGCCGTCGCCTACCTGGTGCACGGTGCCCAGCTGTACGCCCACGAACTTGGGCGAGTCAAAGGCGCCGATGTCCTGCTTGCGGCCGGTGGCAAAGTAGTCGGTGGCGCCACGGTGGAAGGTTTTGTCCGGGTCGGGCGTGAAGAAGATTTCGCTGCTGCCGCTGGCGGCCGGGGCCAGCTCGGGGCGGCGCTCGAAGATTTCGTCCAGCAGCAGGCGGTAGTGGGCGGTGATGTTCTTCACGTAGCTCACGTCCTTGTAGCGGCCTTCGATCTTCAGCGAGCGCACGCCGGCGTCCAGCAGCGCTTCCAGGTTGGCGCTCTGGTTGTTGTCTTTCATCGACAGCAGGTGCTTGTCGAAGGCCACCACGCCGCCTTTTTCGTCGGTCAGCGTGTACGGCAGGCGGCAGGCCTGCGAGCAGTCGCCACGGTTGGCGCTGCGGCCGGTGTCGGCGTGGCTGATGTAGCACTGGCCGGAAAACGCCACGCACAGCGCGCCGTGGATGAAGTATTCGATGGCGGCCGGGTCGGCGCCTTCGGCCACCACTTGCGAGATCTTGGCGATCTGCGGAATGGTCAGCTCGCGCGCCAGCACGATCTGGCTAAAGCCGGCGTCGGACAGGAAGCGGGCCTTGTCGGCGTCGCGGATGTCGCACTGGGTAGACGCGTGCAGCTGGATCGGCGGCAGGTCCATCTGCAGGATGCCCATATCCTGCACGATCAGCGCGTCCACGCCGGCGTCGTACAGCTGCCAGATCAGCGTGCGGGCGGCGTCCAGCTCGGCGTCGTGCAGGATGGTGTTCAGCGTGGTGAAGATACGCGCGTGGTAGCGGTGGGCAAACTGCACCAGCTGGGCAATATCGGCCACGCTGTTACAGGCGTTGTGCCGCGCGCCAAAGCTGGGGCCGCCGATGTACACGGCGTCGGCGCCGTGCAGGATGGCTTCGCGGCCGATGTCGATGTTTTTGGCGGGCGAGAGCAGCTCGACCTGGTGCGGCAACAGACTCATCTGGTACTTCCTGCGGTGGGTGGTGTGGCAAGGGGCGGAAGTATAGCGGAATCAGTCACTTGCGCAAATGCACTCAGGCTTGCTGCAAGCGCGCGGCCAACGTGTCTACCAGCTCGGCCCAGTCGGCGTCGTCGTCCAGCGCCTGTTTCAGGAAAGCGGCCTGGGCGCTGGTCCAGAGCGGCGCGTCCTCGATGGCGGTATCGGCCGGCAAGGGGTGGCTGGCGATGAAGGCGCGGATGTCGGTGGGGCTGTCCGGCAGGCCCAGCTGGGCAAACAGGGTGCACAGGGTGTGAAGGCTGGTATCCATGGGGCAAGTCTCCGGCAGGTGGGGAGCTTTCAGCATAGACGGGTGATGGAACTGTCGGCAGCGTGGTTTACTCTATGCTGAACGCGACAAGTTGGCCGCAAGGTGCATGGGCACTGCCCGGCCGCATACTCAAGGAGAAAGGCATGAACAAGCTGACGATCGCCCTGTTGTCCGCCGCCGCGCTGGCGGGGTGCACGGCCGAGCAGACCAGCCAGCTGCAGCAGCAGGCCTCGGCGGCCATTGGTGGCGCACACCAGGTGGTGCAGGACAGCAGCGCGCCGCTGGGCGAGCTGAAACAGCAGGCTAGCGCCGCAATGGGCAGTGCCGGCAAGCTGAAAGAACAAGCCAGCGCCGCACTGGGCGTGGCCAAACGCGTGGGCGCGGCGGCGGCTATCCTGAACCCGGAGCTGGGCCAGCAGATCGACGAGGCCAAACAGCAGGTGGACGCGGTGAAACAGGCGGCCGACGCGCTGCAGGGCAAGTAAGCGCCGCTGCATACACGGTACAAAGCACAAGGCCCCGCCAGTTGGCGGGGCCTTTTGCTTGCTGACAGCCGCGATGCTCAGTACTCGCGGTCGGGTACCAGCACCGTGCGGTTGCCGTTGCTTTCCATGGACGACACGATGCCGGCGGCTTCCATGTCCTCGATCAGCCGCGCCGCGCGGTTGTAGCCGATGCGCAGCTGGCGCTGCACCGAGGAAATGGACGCCTTGCGCGTTTTCAGCACGATGGCCACCGCCTCGTCGTACAGCGGGTCGGCTTCGCTGCCGGCTGCCGCACGGCTCTTGGCGTCGGCCTGGTCGTCGTCGGCCACCGATTCGCCGGTGAGCAGGCCTTCCACGTAGTCCGGCTCGCCCCACTGCTTCAGGTCTTCCACGATGGCGTGCACTTCCTCGTCGGTGACAAACGCCCCGTGCACGCGCTGCGGGTAGCCGGTGCCCGGCGGCAGGAACAGCATGTCGCCCTGCCCCAGCAGGCTTTCGGCGCCCATCTGGTCGAGGATGGTACGGCTGTCGATCTTGCTGGATACCTGGAACGCGATGCGGGTGGGAATGTTGGCCTTGATCAGGCCGGTAATCACGTCCACCGACGGCCGCTGCGTGGCCAGAATCAAGTGGATGCCGGCGGCGCGGGCCTTCTGCGCCAGGCGGGCGATCAGCTCCTCGATCTTCTTGCCGGCCACCATCATCAGGTCGGCAAACTCGTCGACCACCACCACGATGAACGGCAGCGTGGACAGCGGCTCCGGCGTTTCCGGTGTCAGGCTGAACGGGTTGACCAAACGTTGGCCACGCGCCTCGGCAGCGCGCACCTTGTCGTTGTAACCGGCCAGGTTGCGCACGCCCAGGTGGCTCATCAGGCGGTAGCGCTTTTCCATCTCGCCTACGCACCAGTTCAGCGCGTTGGCGGCCAGCTTCATGTCGGTGACCACCGGTGCCAACAGGTGCGGGATGTCGTTGTACACCGACAGCTCCAGCATCTTGGGGTCAATCATGATGAAGCGCACTTCGTCCGGCGTGGCCTTGTACAGCATGGACAGGATCATGGCATTGACGCCCACCGACTTGCCGGAGCCGGTGGTACCGGCCACCAGCAGGTGCGGTGCCTTGGCCAGGTCCATCACCACGGGGGCGCCGCTGATGTCCTGCCCCAGTGCCAGCGTGAGCTTGGAGGCGTTTTGCTGGAACACGTCGGCGCTGAAGATTTCCGACAGGCGGATCATCTGGCGCTGCGGGTTGGGCAGCTCCAGCCCCATGCAGGTTTTGCCGGGGATGGTTTCCACCACGCGGATGGACGCCAGGCCCAGCGCGCGCGACAGGTCTTTGGCCAGGTTCACTACCTGGCTGCCGCGCACGCCGACGGCGGGTTCCACTTCGTAGCGGGTAATTACCGGGCCGGCGTAGGCGTCTACTACGGCCACTTTTACCTTGAACTCGGCGCACTTTTCTTCGATCAGAATGCCGCGTTCGATCAGGTAGTCTTCGCTCTGCACCGCCTTGTGTACCTCGGGCGGGCGCAGCAGGTCCAGCGACGGCAGGCAGGCGTCGCCGTATACCACGGGGATGGCGTGCGGCTTGGGTTGTGCGGCGGCGGCCAGGGTGTGCAGTGCCTGGCTGATCTGCGCGGCAGGCACGGGGCTCGCTGCGGCCGGCTGGGCTGGCGCGGCCTGTGGGGCATCGTCCAGCAGCTGCCATACCAGGCCAGGGTTGGCCGCAGCGGGCGCTACGTCGGGCGCGCTGTCGGCTTCGTCGTCCAGCAGGTGCCACACGATATCGCCGTGCTGCGTGCTGTGGTAACTGGCCTGTGTCGCCGGGGTGCTGGCCGCGCTTGCCGGCGCACTGGCGGCCTGCTGCGGCATGGCGGCGGGCTCGGCGCTGGCGGGTGTGCCGATAGCCTGGCGCAGGCGAATGCCCTGCCATACCGGCGGGGCGGCCGGTACGGCTACGGGCTGGCGCAGTTGTTGCCAGCGCGCGCCTGGCGGTGTGCTGGCGCTGCCGGGCTCGGCTACCGGTGCGGGTTCATCGTGGCTGGCCGCTTCATCTGTGGCCTCGCCGGGCAGGGCAAAGTCGTCGTCCAGCACGAAGTCGTCGTGCTGCTGGTACGCGGTGGCACTGTCTGGCGGGGCGTGGGTGTCGGTGTCGCTGCTGGCCGGCTCGAACACTGGCTCGACAGGCGCTTGCGCTGGCAGCGGCATGCCGGCGGCGCGGGCTTCTGCCGCGTGGCTGGCGCCGCGCCAGTCTGCCTGGACCTCGACAGGTGTGGTACTGGTGGGCCGGGGTGCCTGGGCGTCGGCTTTGGCCTGGGCAAAACTGGATTGCGCGCCAAACAGCGCGGCGGCGGCGCGTTCGCGTTCTTGCTGGGCCAGCGGCGATAGCGGCAGCGGTGTGGACGCGCTGGCTTTTTTCATCACCGGGGTGGGCTGCAGGATCACGGGCGGCAGCGGCGCGGGCTTGGCCGGCTGGCGGCCGCTATGCAGCTGTTGCACGTTGGCGCGCACTTCGCGCGGGTCGATCAGCGGCAGGTCGCGCGGCTGGAGGACGGGCTTGCCGTCGTAGGCGGCGATCTTTTCGCGGCGGGTCAGGTCGCGGCGCAGGTTGCGCTGCACGTCGTCCAGGCCGATGACCGGCAGCTTGGGCGTTGCGCCCTTGTGGCTGGCGGGCGCCGCCTTGGGCTGGCGCTGGTAGCGAGGCAGCGCGCGCGGCAGCTGGTCGATGATCTCGGCGGGTGCGGCCGCTTTGGCCCCGGGCACGCGCGGTGCTGGCGTGGCTGCGCCAGTGCTTACCGTGGGCGGCGCCTCTTCCGGGGCACCCAGCGTGCGGCGCGGCGGCCGCGGCGTGATGGCCACGGGGGCGGGTTCGGGCTGGTCGGGGGCGGCCGTCTGGCCGTCATCGTGCTCGGGCGCGTCTTCGTGTAGCACGTGCTTGAGCTTGGTCAGCAGTTTGGAAAACTTCTCCATGGCATCACTCTTCCGCTTTAGCGGGTCTTGTTCCAGCCGGCGATGGCGTCTTTCTTGTTGTCGGCTTGCGGGCCGATGGCGCTGCAGGTGCCTTGCCCTGCGTAGCGGGTGCACTGTACCCAGAAGCGGCGCGAGCCTGCCTTGACCACTTCGGCCGGGGCGCCGCACTTGTTGCAGGGTTTCAGGCTGGTGGTATCGCTCATCATGGTATTCCGGCAGGGTTAATCACCGGATGATACCGCAATTGCGCTGGTCAGCCGCTGGGCCTCATCCAGAAAGCACGCTACCGGTAGCATGAGGCTGCGCTGGTGCAGGTGCGCCGGCGGGATACGCGGTAGCGACGCAGCGTACTGCAGGGTGCACGGGCATGGCTTTCCTGCCCCGGGTGTGGTGTCTTTTCCTGGCAGCCGGTACTGCGCGCCATCACCTACAGTTGTCCGTTGCCATGCGGCTGGGCAACAGGCTGTTCCGTCAGGCGTGGCGACCAGCATGCTTGCCAGTGTGCGGCAAGATCACGGCGCGGCGAGCCAGGTGCGGTTGCGCCCGGCGGCCTTGGCCTGGTACATGGCGGCATCGGCACGGGCGATGAGGTTATCGGTACTTTCGCCCGAGGCATTGAGTGTGGCAACGCCGATACTGGCGGTAATGTGCAGCGTCTCGCCTTGCCATTGCAGCGGCAGGCTGGCCAGGGTATGGCACAGCCGCTGCGCCAGCTGCATGGCGTCCTGTTCCTGCTCTTGCGGCAGCATGATGCAGAATTCTTCGCCACCCCAGCGCGCCAGGCTATCGATTTCGCGTAGCGTGCGCCGCAGCTGGCGGCTGATTTCTTTGAGCACGTAGTCGCCAGCCGGGTGGCCCAGGCGGTCGTTCAGCACCTTGAAGTGGTCCAGGTCCAGCATCAGCAGGCTGAAGCGCTGCTGATAGCGGGTGAAACGTTGCTGGTTTTGCTGGCAGTGCTCCAGAAAAGCCCGCCGGTTGAGCAGGCCGGTAAGCGGGTCCAGCGTCGCCTGGCGGGCCAGCTCGGCTTCGGCGGCCTGGCGCGCCACTTCCAGCCCGCACACGTGTAGCAGGGTACCGATACCGTCCGACAGCGTGGTGAGGTGATCGACGATCTCCTGGTCAAAGCCCCCTGCCCGGTTGGCCAGCACCAGTACCCCCATGACCGACAGATGAAAGAAACACGGGATGACCAGTAGCGACTGGACGCCGGCTAGCGCACCGCTGTCGTCGTACAGCGCGGGCTGGTTGATGACCAGCGGCTCCCCCTCGGCAATGGCTTGTCCGTAGACATGGTCGAAGCCGTACAGGCGGTAGCCACGGCTATCATGGCTGAGCTGCGGCATCAGCCATTGCAGTGCTGCAGCGTCCAGGTGGGCAATGCTGGGGATGTCCAGGTAGCAGCTGTCGCGGTCGTCTACCTGGCAGCTGGCAATGAATGCCAGTGTGGTCTGGCTCATGGCCAGCAGCGAGTGCAGGATGGTACTGCTGGCGGCACCCAGGTCGCGGTCCAGCAGAAAGCTGCTTTGCGCCTGATTGACGGTGAGCAGCAGCTTGCTTTGCTGTTCGGCCAGCTGCAGCAGCATGCGCTGGCGTATCAGCTCGCACAGGGTGTCGGCCAGCTGTTGTAGCCGGGCCTGCTGGCGGGGGCCAAAGCGCCGCGGGCGGTGGTCCAGCAGGCAGAGTGTGCCGATGACATGCTGCGCGTCCAGGCGTAGTGGCGCCCCGGCGTAAAAGCGGATGCCCAGCTTGCCGTTTACCAGCGGGTTATCGGCAAAGCGTTCATCCTGCAAGGCATTACTGACGACCAGCATGTCACCCTGCGACACGACGTGGCTGCAGAACGAGATGGCGCGCGGGGTTTCGCAGACATCGACACCGACCTTGGCCTTGAACCACTGCCGTTCGCTGTCGACCAGCGAGATCAGGGCCACGGGCACGCCAAACAGCGCGGAGGCCAGCTGTACCACGCGGTCGAACGCTTGCTCGGCCGGGGTGTCCAGCAAGGCGGTACGCGCCAGCAATGCCTGCCGGGCTTGCTCGTGCGGCGGGGGGTCGGGTGTGTGCATGCGCCTCTCCAGGGCTGGGCGGTCGGGCTGATGCGGTGCGCGGCCGGCTGGCAGTATGCCGTCTGGACTCGCCGCATGGCAGTACGGCCTGCACCGACTGCCAGTAAGGATTTTTGTATCGATACTGCATGCAACATAGCAAAAAAGCCCGGCTGCGGCCAACCTTGCGGCTGGCGGCAGCCGGGCTTTTGCCCGGCGATGTGGCTTATACGTGCAGCAGTACCATTTTCAGCGGCGGGTTGCCGTCAAAGGTGGGGAAGTCGTCTTCCGGCGTGATCCACTCGGCGTCGCGTACGGTACGGCCGGCTTTCTCGGCGCTGCGCTTGAGCTGGGCCAGCCAGGTGTCGCGGTCTACCTGCGCCACGTTGTTGCAGCAGATCAGCATGCCGCCTTCCGCGGTGGCCAGCAGCGCCGGCTTGAACAGCGCCGGGTAGTCATTGATCAGGTCTACCACGCCGAACGGGCTCTTGGCGTAGCGCGGCGGGTCCAGGAACACCAGGTCGAACTGGCGCGCTTCCAGCACCGGGAACGGGGGCATTTTCTTGCCGCGTACCATTTTGGGCTGGCCGATGCCGGACAGCTGGCGCAGTGCGGCAAAGCAGTCGCTTTCCACACAGCGCGGGCGGGTCGCCAGGCTATTGATCTTGGCGTTGGCGCGCGCTACCTGCAGGCTGGATTCGGCAAAGTCCACGTTCATCACGAAGCTGGCGCCGGCCTTGG
This sequence comes from Vogesella aquatica, assembly GCF_028548455.1. Lineage (GTDB taxonomy): Bacteria > Pseudomonadota > Gammaproteobacteria > Burkholderiales > Chromobacteriaceae > Vogesella > Vogesella aquatica. Next base: position 224,504 of record NZ_JAQQLF010000001.1, on the reverse strand, counting down.
CGGCAGCCACACCCACACCACCGGTGTAGGCGAACAGGTTCAGTACGCTCTTGCCTTCGGCCAGCTGCATCACACGGCGGCGGCCGGCGCGCAGGTCGAGGAACAGCCACGGGTCCTGGCCCTGGTGGCGTGCCTGGAAGTGGTACTTCACGCCCAGCTCGCGGATGGTGCGCGGCGCCTGGGCGGCTTCCAGCTGGTCTTCCGGCAGGCGGTTGCCGATGCGCGAGTTGGCGCCGCTGCGGTCGTTGTACACCGCAGTCAGGCCCAGCGGGGCGTAGTGCGCCAGGATGGCCTGGTGTTCTTCTTCGCTCAGCGGGGTGTGGAAGGTTTGCAGCAGCAGTACATCGCCGTAGCGGTCGATGGTCAGGCCCGGGCGGCCTTCGGCGCTGCCGTGGAACAGGCGGTAGGTATCGGTTTCTTCGCTGGCCAGGCGGGTAAGTAGCGCGGCGCGGTGCGCGTCGGCGGCTACAAGCAGTTCGGTCAGGGTGGACATGGTGTTCTCGCAGACAAAAGAAGGCGGCCGGCAGCACAGGGCTCCGGCCGAATGGGCTAATTGTACGCGCTTGCCCGCAGCGGGCTGGTTTTTTTACGCTAGCCTGTCAAATCCCTGTGCTGATGCATGTCTTCTTTATATCAATGCTGGCGAGAGCACAGGGGCTGGCGCTGGCAAAAATTTACAGCGGCAGCTGGCGGCGCAGCTCGTCGGCCCAGTTGCGGCCGGCAAAGTCCGGCCCCATGGCCAGCGAGCGGTAGAAGTCGCCGCCAAAGCGGGAGTCCACCTCGATCAGTACGTGGGTCTCGTTGCCCCACGGCAGGAAGGTGAGCTCGATTTCCTGGATGCGGAAGTTGCCGCCGCGCGGTTTGAGCTCCATTTCCTGATAGCAGCCCAGGGTGCTGGCCACGTTGCCGATACGCGCGGTGCCCACTTCGACATCGGTGCTGTACAGCCCCCAGCCCAGCTGCTCGAATGCGGCCAACAGCGCGGCGACCTGCGCGGTGGGGTGCACTTCCAGCAGGTCGCGGTCGCTGGCGTCCACAGCCGAGGCAATGGCCAGGTCGGTGTGGATCCACACCGCCAGCGGGCGGCCGTAGTGCGCCAGCGCGTTGATCGGCGTTTCGGCCGGCAGCTGCAGCTGGAACGGAAACTGGCGGGTTTCGCCGGCTTTTACCGTAAAGCGCTGGCTGACCAGAATGCTGCCCAGTGGTAGCGCGCCGCGTACTTCGTGGTCGCCAGATTCTTGCTCGGCTTCCACCATCAAGACCAGCTCGATCTTGTCGATGTCCTGGTCGGCATTGCCGCCCTGTACCACCACGCGGCCGGTCAGCATGTCACCGGGGCGCAGGCGCGGGTTGTCCAGCTGGGTATCGACTTTGGCGCCACCGACGCCGATAGAGGCAAGCAGTTTCTTGAACATGATGTTTCCGTAGGTAAGTGCGGGTGCCGTCTGCCGGCCCCAGCGGGCACAGACTCCGTCTGGTGGCGCAGGTTCCTGTACCTGCTGCCGCACGGGCCGGCGAGGCAAAAAAAAACCGCAGCGCCGGGCTGCGGTGGGGTGGGCGGTGCCGGTTTACTTTTTAACCGGTGCCGCCTCCGGAGCTACGGCCGCGTTAAGCTGTGCCGACAGCTCGGTGATGGCCTGGCTGGCGGCGGCCTTCATCTTGCTGGCCTTGGCCGAGGTCTTGGCGGCTTTGGCTGGGGTGGCGGCAACTGCAGCGTCGGCGCTGGCCGTCTTGTCTGCCACTTTGGCGGCAGCCTTAGTGGCTTTGGCCGGGCGGCCCGCCAGTACCGGGCGCACGTAAACCACGTAGCGTTCGATCTCGGCCAGCAGCTTGCCCGGTACATTCATGCGGCGGGACAGGTCTTGTGCGCGAGCCAGCTGGGCGCGGCCCATATCCTGTTCCAGCTGCGCCAGGTTGTTGGCTGCCAGCGTGTCGCCCTGGGCGCGGGCCAGGTTATGCAGCGCGTAGGACACGGTGGCGTCTTTCGGTACGCCCTGGCCGTAGTAGTACATCACGCCCAGGTTGTTCAGGCCGCCTACGTTGTACTGGGCGGCTGCCTTGCGGTACCAGGCCACGGCTTCGTCGTTGCTCTGTTTCACGCCCTGGCCGTTTTCGTACAGGCCACCCAGGCTGAACTGCGCGTCGGCGTTACCGCTCTTGGCCGCTTTGCGGTACCAGTTGGCCGCTTGCTCGTAGTTCTGCTCGGTGCCCTGACCGTTGTAATACTGCGCAGCCAAGGCTACCTGTGCGGCTACGTTGTCTTGCGCGGCGGCTTGCTGGTTCAGGGCAAAGGCGCGTTTCGGGTCAAACGCTACGCCGTTGCCTTTCATGTGCAGTGCGGCCAGGCTGGCTTGTGCCTGGGCATCGCCCTGCGCTGCGGCCTTGGCGTACCAGCTGGCGGCCTGCGCGTAATCCTGTGGCAGCTCGTTGCCCTTCTCGTACAGCTGCGCCAGGCTGGTTTGCGCGCCGGCGTGGCCCTGGTTGGCCGCCTTGTTGTACCACATGGCCGCATCGGCCAGGTCTTGTGCGGTGCCCTGGCCTTTTTCCAGCATCTGGCCCAGGCTGTACTGCGCGTTGGCATCGCCCTGCTCGGCGGCTTTCACGAACCAGCTGGCGGCCAGCTGTTCGGTAGCGCGACGGTGCCATACCGCGGCTTGTGCCGGGTCTTTCGGTACACCCAGCCCGCTCTGGTACAGGTTACCCAGCACGGCCTGTGCATTCGGGTGGCCCTGCACGGCGGCTTTGCGGAACCAGTTGGCCGCATTCACGTAATCCTGCTCCACGCCACGGCCTTGCTGGTACATCTGTGCCAGGCTGAACTGGGCATCGGCGTCGCCTTGCTCGGCGGCCTTGGCAAACCATTCGGCGGCGGCGGTGTAGTCTTGCGGCACGCCAACACCGTTATGGAACATGGTGGCCAGGCCGGCTTGTGCTTCGACATAACCCTGCTCGGCGGCCTTGCGGAACCACTTGGCGGCTTCTACCGGGCTTTTTTCGACGCCACGGCCTTGTTGGTACTGCACACCCAGGTTGTACTGCGCCTGGGCGATGCCTTGTTCGGCGGCTTTACGGTACAGGGTGGCGGCCTGGGCGGCGTTGGCCGGGATACCGGCACCGTTTTGTACCATGCCTGCCAGATTGGTTTGTGCCTGGGCGTTACCGTTTTTGGCGGCTTTACGGTACCAGTAGGCGGCACCGGTGACGTCCAGCTGCTGCACGCGGCCACTCTGGTACAGGGCGGCCAGGTTGGTTTGCGCTACGGTATTGCCCTGCTCGGCTGCCTTGCGGTACCAGCTGGCGGCTGTGGCCAGGTCTTGTGCCACGCCATTGCCTTTTTCGTATAGCTGGCCCAGGTTCAGCTGCGCATCGGCGTAGCCTTGCTCGGCGGCCTTGCGGTACCAGTTGCCGGCCTGCTCTAGGTTGACCGGTGTGCCCAGGCCTTTGCGGTACAGCTCGCCCAGCTGGTATTGCAGGCTGGCGTTGCCCTGCTCGGCGGCCGGCGTCCACTCGCGCAGTGCCGCAGCAAAGTCACCCTTGTTGAAGGCGGTACGGCCTTCCTTGATACCGGCAAAGGCCGGCGCGGCAAGCATCAGGCTGGTAACAATGACAGTCGTTGCGAGGCGTTTTTTCATATGCGTTTCTTTGTGAGTTGGGCGCCATGCCGTGCTGGCGTATCAAGTCTGGCCTGTCGCGGTGAGTGGTGCGGCGGCCGTGCATGTTGCGGAATTCTTTAAACGTTAATCATATCGTGTTGAAGCCGCAAAGACATGACCGTTTGACGAAAAATGTCTTCCGGCTGGCTGCCTGCGCGTTTTTTGCAACCCTTATTTGCGCTGGGCGGGCTGCTTGTCGGCTTGTTGCAGCAGCTGGCGGGCGTTTTCCAGCAGCGCGCGGCCCTGGCTTTCGCGCTGGCTGCTGATGTATAGCCAGCCCAGCGCCTGCTGGGTGATGGCGTAGGCGTAGTGCTGGCTGCCCAGGTTCAGCGCCAGCAAGGTGAGCGCTTGCTTGTACAGCGCCTCGGCGCTGGGGTAGTCCTGCTGGTAGTGGTAGCAGTAGGCCAGCTCGCGCGTAATGATGGCCGCGTGCAGGCCGTCGGCATTGCCGCGCCGTGCTTCGCCTTCCAGCGCGTCTTGCAGCAAGCCGATGGCGCGCTCGTATTGCTTTTGCTGCTGCAGTGCCGCGCCCAGGCGAGCCTGGGTGTACAGCGTATCCGGGTGGTCGGCGGGCAGCCTTTTCTGGCGTATGACCAGTGCCCGCCCCAGCTGTACGGCGGCACTGTCGTATTGCTTTTGCTGCAGGTAAAACAGACCCAGCGCGTGGTGCGACTCGGCAGCGTCCAGGCTTTCGCTGCCCGCCAGCTGGTCGCGGGTTTGCAGTGCGGCTAGCAGCAGTTTTTCCGCGCTGTCCGGCTGGGTAGCCGCCAGCAGACGGGCGTAGGCTTGCTGCGATTCGGCCACCAGCAGATGGCTTTGCCCAAAGGCCTGCTGGCGCAGCGCCAGTGCCTGGCTGGCAGCCGCCAGTGCGGCGGTGGTTTGCTGGCGGCTACGCAGCACAAACTGCAGCCGGTGCAGGATGTCGGCCTGCAGCGCCGGCTGGTCGGCCGGTGCACGTGCCAGCAAGGCGCGCAGCTGCTGCTCGGACTCCTCCAGCCGGCCCTGCATGGCGGGGCGGGCGCTGTTTTCCAGCAGGGCCGGCCAGTCTTCCTGGCCGCTATCAGGCGGGGTGGCTAGCTGGCCCAGGGCCAGGGCGGGTAGCAGTAACAGCAGGGGCAAGATGGCGCGGGACAGGGTCATGGCGGGTGTCTGGGTGCAATGCGCCCATTTGACCCTGCCCCCCGTCGCGATGCAAGCGCCTGGGCAGGCCGCTGCGCACGATTGATGCTGATAGAATACGGCATTGCCCGCCGGAAACCCGCCATGCCCAGCCCTGCCCGCCTCGTTCGCCCCACCCTGCTCGCCGCCGCGCTGTGTGCGGCCAACCTTGCCGTTGCCGAGCTGCCCGCCAGCGCGCCGTTTACTCCGGCCCAGCAGCAGGCCATCCGCCAGATCAGCGCCAGCGAAGCCCGGGCGCAAGTGCCGCAGGTGGCCAGCGCGGCGGCGGCCAGCGTGGCTAAAACCATAGAAGACAAAGAAAAGGCCATCGAACGCGAGAAACAGATCATCGACGCGGCAAAAGATGCGCTGGAGGTTGGCCGCAAGTCTGTGGATTGGTGGCTAGCTCTCCTAGGGCTACTATTGGCCAGCTCTGTTTTCTTTGTATGGCGTACTAATGAAAAATCCCGGCAGGAATGGGATGCGCTACAGCAAGGTATTACTACTGATCATAAGCAGAACATGAAGGAAGCTGGCGATGCGCGTAAAGAACTGCGGCAGGAAATGCAGGATTGCATCAAGGATGCCAAAGAGCGCTTTGACCAGCACCTGAAGCTAACCGAGACATCCGTAGATATTCTGAAGCGGGACCTTGAACAAGCTCGCAAGATGCTATCCGAAATCGAGCAACACCGAGACAGCGCGCTGGCGCCACCTGCCGATGCGGCACCAGAGGTAATCGAAGCTGCAATGCAAACCAACCAGAGCAATGCCGCTCATTCGCCGCAGTCCAAGTTGGCCGCGATTGCGCAACAATTTGGCAAGGATAAGAACTGGCAGGAAGCTGCCAGCCGTTGGCAAGCGTTGACTGATCTGGAGCCTGAAAACCGCGGTTACTGGTTCAACTATGGTTATGTGCTAAGTGAGTGGGTGTCTCAATTAACAGAGCCACTAGATGTTCAGCGGCTGGCGAAGCAGGCAGACACGGTATGGCGCAAGACCATCGCGCTGCAAGCGACAGCTGCGGCCTACAACAACTGGGGCGCTGTCTTGTCCAAATGGGCCAAAACCCTGGCGGGCGAGGCACGGCAGCAATGCTTTGCCGAGGCCGATCAGCGCTATGCCGAGGCGGTTCGCCTGAAGCCAGACTTTGCTGAGGCCTACTCCAACTGGGGCGCTGTTTTGTCTAACTGGGCCCAAACCCTGACGGGCGAGGCGCGGCAGCAACGCTTTGCAGAGGCCGATCAGCGCTATGCCGAGGCGACTCGCCTGAAGTCGGACGATGCGGCTGCCTACAACAACTGGGGTAGTGCCTTCGTGGATTGGGCGCTTACCTTGCAAGGTGATGAGCGGGAGGCCAAGCTTAACGAGGCAGAACGTGTATTGCTGCTGGCTAAAGAGAAGGGATTGAAGAGCCCCTACAACCTCGCCTGCCTGCGCGCCGTACAGCAGCGCCCCGACGAAGCCCGTACCTTGCTGGAAGAAACCCGCTCAGCCGGCTTGCTGCCCGATTTTGCAAAGCTGAGTACCGACCGCGATCTGGAGAATCTGCGCGGGCTGGATTGGTTCCAGGCGCTGCTGGCGGAGGTAAAGCAGCAAGAGGCCGCCAGCCAGGCGGCTGCGTAAACGCTGCTACTGTTTTCATCGCAAAAAGGTTGGCCGCATTGCCTGCGGCCAACCTTTTTGTTTCACGTGAAGCAATCGCCGCGTCAGGCCTTGTCGTACAGCTTGGCGCCGCCTTTGACGAACTCGATGGCTTTCACTTCCATGCCCTTCTGCAGCGCGTCCTGCTCGCTGATACCCTGCTTGGCAGCGAATTCGCGCACGTCCTGGGTGATCTTCATGCTGCAGAAGTGCGGGCCGCACATGCTGCAGAAGTGGGCCACCTTGGCGCTATCCTTGGGCAGGGTTTCGTCGTGGAATTCGCGCGCCTTGTCCGGGTCCAGGCCCAGGTTGAACTGGTCTTCCCAGCGGAACTCGAAGCGCGCCTTGGACAGCGCGTTGTCGCGGATCTGCGCGCCGGGGTGGCCTTTGGCCAGGTCGGCGGCGTGGGCGGCCAGCTTGTAGGTGATGATGCCTTCTTTCACGTCGTGCTTGTTGGGCAGGCCCAGGTGCTCTTTCTGGGTGACATAGCACAGCATGGCGGTGCCGTACCAGCCGATTTGCGCGGCGCCGATGGCCGACGTGATGTGGTCGTAGCCGGGGGCGATGTCGGTGGTGAGCGGGCCCAGGGTGTAGAACGGCGCTTCGTGGCACCATTCCAGCTCTTTATCCATGTTTTCTTTGATGAGCTGCATCGGCACGTGGCCGGGGCCTTCGATCATCACCTGCACGTCGTGCTGCCAGGCAATCTGGGTGAGCTCGCCCAGGGTTTTGAGTTCGCCCAGCTGTGCGGCGTCGTTGGCGTCCCAGGCGCTGCCGGGGCGCAGGCCGTCGCCCAGGCTGAAGGCCACGTCGTAGGCCTTCATGATCTCGCAGATCTCGGCAAAGTGGGTGTACAGGAAGTTTTCCTGGTGGTGCGCCAGACACCATTTGGCCATGATGGAGCCGCCGCGCGACACGATGCCGGTCATGCGGCCGGCGGTCATCGGCACGTAGCGCAGCAGCACGCCGGCGTGGATGGTGAAGTAGTCCACGCCCTGCTCGGCCTGCTCGATCAGCGTATCCTTGAAGATTTCCCAGCTCAGGTCTTCGGCCTTGCCGTTGACCTTTTCCAGCGCCTGGTAGATGGGCACGGTGCCGATGGGTACCGGGCTGTTGCGCAGGATCCATTCGCGGGTTTCGTGGATGTTCTTGCCGGTGGACAAGTCCATGATGGTGTCGGCGCCCCAGCGGATGCCCCAGGTCATTTTGTCCACTTCTTCGCTGATCGACGACGTTACCGCGCTATTGCCGATATTGCCGTTGATTTTTACCAGGAAGTTGCGGCCGATGATCATTGGCTCGCTTTCGGGGTGGTTGATGTTGTTGGGGATGATGGCGCGGCCGGCGGCGATTTCCTGGCGCACGAACTCGGCGGTGATGGTGTCCGGCAGCTGGGCGCCAAAGCTGTGGCCGGCGTGCTGGCGCGTCATCAGGTCCAGCAGGCGGCTGTTGCCGGTGGCCTGGAGCGACTCGATATAGGCCTGGCGGTTCAGGTTTTCGCGGATGGCGACGTATTCCATTTCCGGCGTGATGATGCCGCGGCGGGCGTAGTGCATCTGGGTCACGTTCAGGCCGGGCTTGGCGCGGCGCGGCTGGCGCGTCAGGTTGAAGCGCAGGTCGGCCAGCCTGGGGTCGGCTTCGCGCGCGCGGCCGTAGTCGCTGGACAGGCCGGGCAGCAGCTGGGTGTCGTCGCGCTCGGCGATCCACGCGGCGCGCAGCGCCGGCAGGCCGGAGCGGATGTCGATCTGCGCTTGCGGGTCGGTGTAGGGGCCGCTGGTGTCGTAGACATAGATGGGCGGGTTGGCTTCGCCGCCAAACTGTGTGGGCGTGTCGGCCTGGCGGATCTCGCGCATCGGCACGCGGATATCGGGGCGGCTGCCGGTGACGTGGATCTTGCGGGAATTGGGCAGAGGCTGGATGGCGGCGGAATCCACTACCATCTGGGTGTTCAGTGTTGCAGGCGCGTTCATCGGTGCGGGTTCTCCAAGGCGATGAAACGGCGCAAGGAGCGGCCCGGGCTGGCCCGGCTGCAAGGTTGGCCGCAAACCGGGCGGGAACGCTGCGCGGCGGGCGGTGTCTGCAGATTACGCTTCCCTACGCCGGTATTATCCGGGTCAGGTTCGAAGGGTAACTCTCACCCACGGCGCTTATGCTGTTCGCAAATTGGTGCGAATGGTACACAAGCGCTGCAGGACCCCTAGCGATGCTGTGAAGGTAAGGTAAATGTGGGATAATCGCAAGTTGCCATCTGGTGGACGATTGTGGAAGCAGGGTTGCCACAGCCCCGCTTTCAGAATCGCCCTTAGTCTATTTGTCTTGGATCCCCCGGAGTTTCCGAATGAATTTCGAACAAGCCCGTTTCAACATGGTTGAGCAGCAAATCCGTCCGTGGGATGTGCTCGACACCTCCATTCTCGACCTGCTGTTCCACGTGAAGCGCGAAGACTTCGTGCCGGTAGAAAAGCGCCTGCTGGCGTTTGTGGACATGCAGCTGCCGCTGGAAAACGGCACCGCCATGCTGGAGCCGAAAGTCGAAGCCCGTCTGCTGCAAGACCTGCAAGTAAAAGCCAGCGACAAGGTACTGGAAGTGGGTACCGGTAGCGGCTACCTCACCGCCCTGCTGGCCGCTGTGAGCCAGCACGTGTACAGCGTGGACCTGGACGCCGAGCAAAGCGAGCGCGCTGCGGCCAACCTGAAAACCGCCGGCATCCGCAACGTGACCCTCAGCGTGGGTAACGGTATCGAAGGCGTGCCAGGCCAGGCCCCGTTCGACGTGATCTGCGTAGGCGGCTCCACCCCGGTAGTGCCCGAAGCGCTGAAAGCCCAGCTGGCCGTAGGTGGCCGCCTGGCCGTGATCGTGGGCGATGCCCCGGTGATGATTGCCAAGGTCATTACCCGCGTGGGCGAGAACGCCTACCAGGAAGCGGTAAGCTTCGACACCAACCTGCCGCGCCTGCAGCAGCTGGACGCCATCGAGCCGTCGCGCTTCAGCTTCTGATGATCCGCGAAATCAACGCCGCAGAGCTGGCGGCCTGGCTGGCAGACAGCAGCCGCCCGCAGCCCTACCTGCTGGACGTGCGCGAAGACTGGGAAGTGGCGCTGTGCCGCATCCCCGGCTCGCAGCAGATCGCCATGCACCTGATTCCGCTGCGCCACAACGAGCTGCCGGACGACGCGCCCATCGTTACCATCTGCCACCACGGCGTGCGCAGCTTCCAGGTAGGCCTGTTCCTGCAGAACGCCGGTTTCGAGCAGGTGCTGAGCCTGCGCGGCGGCGTGGAAGCCTGGGCCAACGACGTGGACCCGAGCATGGCGCACTACTGAGCGCCCGTTGCTGTACCGCCAAGCCGCCCCTGCCGGGCGGCTTTGTTTTTGCCCTTTTTCTACTGGAAACTTGCCATGCACTACCTCGCCCCCGCCCTGGCCACCCTGCCCGCCGCCTGGCAAGCCGTGCTGCAGCAGCCGGCTATGGCGGCCAACTTGCAGCACATTGACGCCAAGCTCGCCGAACGCGCCGCCGGCGGTGCCGTCATCTACCCGCCCGCCAGCCAGATCTTCCACGCGCTGCAGCACGTGGACCCGGCTGCCGTGCGCGTGGTGATCCTGGGGCAAGACCCCTACCACGGCGCCGGCGAGGCGATGGGGCTGAGTTTTTCGGTACCGGCCGGGGTGAAGATACCGCCCAGCCTGCGCAATATGTACAAGGAGCTGGCCAGCGACCTCGGCATCGCCCCCGCCAGCCACGGCGACCTCACCCACTGGGCGCAACAGGGCGTGCTGCTGCTGAACACCTCGCTGACGGTGGAGGCCGACTGTGCCGGCAGCCACGGCAAGTTCGGCTGGCAGGCGGTGACCGACGCGCTGATCGACGCGGTGAACGCGCACAACCCCGGCTGCGTGTTTTTGCTGTGGGGCAACTGGGCACAGGGCAAGGCCGGGCGCATCGACGCCAGCCGCCACGGCGTGTTCAAGGCCGTGCACCCGTCGCCACTGTCGGCCAGCCGCGGCTTCTTCGGCTCGCGCCCGTTCTCGCAGGCCAACGCCTGGCTACAGGCGCACGGCCGCGAGGCAATCGACTGGGCGCTACCGGCGCCGCAGGGTGGTTTGTTCTAACGCGCTAGGCCTGGAACACGATCTGGCTGCTGGGCAGCACCTGCGCAAACGCCCCGTGTAGCGTGGCGTTGTGGTGGGCGATGATCTGGCTGGCGGCCAACTGCGGCGTATCCATGCAGCTATGGGCATCCGCCGCCAGCACGCATTGCAGCCCGTGTAGGTTGGCCGCACGGCAGGTGGTATCCACGCAGTACTGGGTTTTCATACCGGCCAATACCAGCTGGCTGATATTGTGCGCCTGCAGCCACGCTTTCAGCCCGGTGCCGGCAAAGCAGTCTGGCCGGGTCTTGTCGAAGAGATAGTCATGCGCCGGGTCTAGCCCCAGCTCAGGCAGCAGCTGCCATGAGGCGCTGCCTGCTGCAATCGGCGAGCCTGCCGGCCCGGTGTGGCGGGCTGCCAGCACGGGTGCGCCGGCGGTGCGTGCCTGGTTTACCAGCAGCTGGATATTGGCCAGCAAGGCTTCGCGCTGCCAGGGCGCGTCGGGCGCATGGTACAGGCCATGCTGCATATCGATGAGTAGCAGTGCGTTACGGATGGGGTGGGACATGATGGCTCCTGACGGATAAAGCCCGCGGGCAGGAGCAATGCACCCCGGCCCGGATGGGCGGGGTGGATGAGGTTCAGCGCGACAGCCGCCCGCCTCCCCGACCCCGCATGGCGGTCGTGGTGGTGGTTGTGGTGGTGAACAGGCGGGCTGGTTTCATGACTTTATCGTTTCATGCCAAAGCAATAGCGTCAACCGGTATGTCTACTTAGCTGCACACCACACAGCGCTATCACGCTGGCACTTTTCTCTTCCTTGTTTTCAGTATTTTTCTGTGAAAAAAACGCTTTTAGCCACGAAGGCACGCGAAAAGCACGAAAAAAGCAGCAGCCGGTATCGCCACCCAGTGTGTGCCTGCACTGACCCACCAGCGGATCATTTCTTCCGCGTTCTACATTTTTTTCCGTAGCAAAAATGATTTTTCAGGCAGGCACAGGCAATTGGCCGCGCGCCACGCAGCGCTGTTCGATGCGGCCAACCTGCAGTGCCTGCTGCAGCACGGCCAGCGCGGCGGCGTGGGCGGCGCTGCCGCACAGGAACAGATCGACTGCCGCGTAGCCGTGTTCCGGCCAGGTGTGGATGCTGATGTGCGATTCGGCCAGCAGCAGTACACCGGTGACGCCCAGACCGGCGCCAAAGTGGTGGAAGTGGCCGGCCAGCACGTGCGCCCCGGCGGCGCGGGCGGCGGCGTATAGCGCCTGCTCCACGCGGGCGGCGTCGGCCAGCGCGGTGGCCGGGCACTGGTACAGCTCGGCCAGCAGGTGCTCGCCCAGGTGGCTCATTTGTGGCCGCCCGAAAAGCCGCCACCGCTGCCGCCGTAGTAGCCGCTGCTGCTGCGGTAGCTGCCGTCGTCGTCGCTATTGCTGGCGTAGTTGATGGCGGTGCTCACAGCGATGATGGCCAGGCAGTACAGGATGTAGGTGAGGCGGCTCATGTCAGTTGTCCAGCGGTAGCCACAGGATGACGGTGGCGATGAAACAGATGGCCAGGGTGCCGCCGGTATCGCCGGCCAGCAGCAGTGGCGCGTTGACCAGCCACAGCAGCACGCTGGCGGCCATGCCGATGGGGCGTAGCGCGGCTTTGCTGCTGGCGGCAGCCTGTGGTTTGAAGGCGGTGGCTACCGGAGCCGCCTTGCCAAACCAGCGCGCCAGCTCGGCCGGGCTCACGTTGCGGCTGCTGCTCCAGGTCAGCTCCTGCGGGCTTTGTTCGCAGGCCAGCAGGGTGTTGCCGTCGCTGCTGATGTATTCGCGGATGCTGACGCGCTCGCCCACGCGGGCGCGCCACGGGAAGGCGCCGGCAGCGTAGGCAATGTGGGCGTCGTAGGCGGGGTAGCGCGCGGCAAAGCGCTGCTTGCCCCAGCTGGCCTGCTGCGCGCCGGCCTGGTCTACCCAGATGTCCATCAGTGTGCCCAGCCACCAGCCGTTACCGGTTTCGGTGAGCCAGCGCAGGCCCTGCTGCGGCTCGTACAGCAGGTATTCGTTCCAGCTGCTGTTGCGGTCTTTGTCTTCTACCCAGCCCAGCAGGCCGATGATGGTCCACACTTTGCCGTCGATGGTGGCCTGGCTGCCGTTGGCCAGCGTAAAACGCAGCGTGCTGGTTTGCTGCGCCTTGTGCTGGCCCAGCACGGTGGCGCGTTCGCCCTGGATGTCCACTTCGCTGCCGCACGACGGGCAGTTGAGGTGGGTGGCGCTGCCGGCGCGGTAGTCGAGGCTGGCGCCGCATTGCGGGCAAGCCAGCTGCTGCACGCTACCTTTGAGCTTGCCGGTGGCGGCGCTGATCATGCGCTCGTCGCGCAGGCGCTGCATGTTCAGTTGCTTGAGCGTGACCGCTTCGCCCAGGTACAGCTGTGGCGGGCTGCCGTCGCTGTAGTCCAGCGTGAGGAAGTGGCCACCACAGCGGGCGTCGGCTACCGGCGCGTCGTAGCCGGGCTGCAGCTGGCGCGGCAGCTCGCCCTCGCCCGCTACGCAGCGCGCGCGGCGGATGTCGCAGAATACGAAGCTGTCTTTGCCCTGCGGCCAGAGCTGGCCGGCTTGCAGGCTGTCAAAGGCGGGGGCGTTGTCGCTGCGGCCTTGCGCCAGCGTCAGTACGTATTGGCCGACGCTATCGGCCAGCCAGCCGCTTTCGCCGTTATCGAACAAGATATGCCACTCGTTCCACACGCCGGCGTCGTACTGCAGCTGGATGCGGCCAACCACGGTGAACTGGCGGCCGCGCCAGATGCCGCTACTGGCAATCTGCAGCGGCGAGTAGTCGTCCAGCAGCGTGGCCATTTTGCCGATGTCGCGCACGCTGTCGGCGTCGCGCAGCAGCGTGCTCTGGCAATAGCTACACACCGCCAGCACCGAGCTGGTGGCGTGAAAGCGCACGTCGGCGCCGCAGGCGGGGCAGGCGACGTGGTACATCAGGCAGGGTTGGCCGCAGTGTGGATCATGCTTAGCCCACCAGCTTTTTCAGTACGTCGGCCTTGGCCGTGTCGTAGTCGGCCTGGGTGATCAGGCCGGCGTCCAGCAGCCCCTTCAGCTGCGCCAGCTTGGCCTGCGGGCTGTCGGCTGCGGGTGCTGCGGCCGGTGTCGCCGCCGGGGCGGCTGCCGGTGTAGCCAGGCTTTGTTGTAGCGCCTGGCCCATCACTTGCCCCACGCCCAGGCCGGCGGACAGCGCGGCGCCCAGGCCGGCCAGGCCGCCTTCGTTCTGCGCTGCCAGCGGGATGGCTTCGGCGGCCTGGTAGCGGGTGTACTGGTTCAGGTCGCCGGCCATGCCGATGGCGATGCGCTTGTCGATGGCTTTTTGCAGCTCTTCCGGCAGCGAGATGTTTTCTACCGCAAAGCTGTCCAGCGCCAGGCCGTAGCGGGCGAAGGCCGGTGCCAGCGCCTGCTGCAGCGTGCTGGCCATCAGGCCCTGGTTGGCCGCCATGTCGAGGAAGGGCACGCCGCTGCCGCCCAGCGCGCCGGCCATGCCGGCCACCACCTGGTTACGTAGCTGCTGTTCCATGTCGTCCACGGTGTAGCGTTCGCGGGTGCCGCTGACTTCGGTGTAGAACAGCTTGGGGTCGGTAATGCGGTAGCTGTAGATGCCGAAGGCGCGCAGCCGCACCATGCCAAAATCCTGGTCGCGCAGCGTTACCGGCTGCGGCGTGCCCCATTTGCGCCCCAGCTGCAGCCGGGTGCTGAAGAACACCAGGTCGGACTTGAAGGGCGACTCGAACAGCTTGTCCCAGTTCTTGAGGTAGGTCAGCACCGGCAGCGTTTGCGTGGTGAGCTTGTGCATGCCGGGGCCGAACACGTCGGCGATCTTGCCTTCGTTGATGAATACCGCCATTTGCGATTCGCGCACGGTCAGGCTGGCACCGTACTGGATTTCGTTGTCCTGCATCGGGTAGCGCCAGGCCAGGACGCCGTCGCCCTCCTCCTGCCATTCCAGGATGTCGATGAACTGCTTGGAAATGAAGGAAAACAGACTCATGGCGAAGACTCCATCAAGGTTGGCCGCAGCCGGGTCGTAAACAAATGATCGCGCCCGCTACCCTCATCCGGCGCTTTGCGCCACCTTCTCCCTGAGGGAGAAGGCTACCGGGTGCGCTACGCGCGTTCAGTTTCAGGACAGGCTGCCGGCGTTCAGCACGCCCACCGCCAGCTGCACGCTGCCGGCCAGCAGGCCCATGGCGGTGTTGTTATCCTGCAGCGCCTGTTGCAAGTCGCGTACGCAGCGCGATAGCAGCATGTGCACCACAATCTGCACCAGCAGCGCCAGCACGCCCCACTGCATGAAGCTTGGCAGGGTGTTCAGGTGCCAGGCGCTGGACGCCAGCGTCAGCGAAAAGCCCACCAGCGCACCGCCAAACGACAGCGCCGCCGCCTGGTTGTGCTGGCGGATCAGCTGCATTTCGTCCAGCGGCGTCACGCGGCAGTACAGCACGGTAAACAGCGCCAGCAGCAGCGCGCCGCTGCCCACGTAGGACAGGTAAGCCAACAGGGCAGGCAGGAAGGCGGTAGACATATGCAGCGTCCTTGGCAGGCTTGGGCAATAATGCTGGCCATTCTACCCACGTTTCATGAAAGCCTGCATGCGCGATCGTCTGCTTATCCTGTCGGTGTTTGTGGTGGCGTCCTGCGGCCTGGCCTACGAGCTGATCGCCGGCGCGCTGGCCAGCTACCTGCTGGGCGATTCGGTGCTGCAGTTCTCGTCCATCATCGGCTGCTACCTGTTTGCCATGGGCGTGGGCTCGCATCTGTCGCAGTACGTGAAAGACGAGCGCGTGCTGGACACCTTTGTCGAGATCGAGCTGCTGGTGGCGCTGCTGGGCGGCCTGTCTGCCAGCGCGCTGTTTGCCGTGTTTGCCTGGAGCGGCGAGTCGTTCCGCCTCACGCTGTACGCGCTGGTGTTTCTCACCGGCGCCATGGTGGGCATGGAGATTCCGCTGGTGATGCGGCTGCTGCACCAGCGCGAGCAGCGCTTTGCCGAGCTGGTGAGCCGCGTGCTCACCTTCGACTACCTGGGCGCGCTGGCGGTGTCGCTGCTGTTTCCCATCGTGCTGGCGCCGCGGCTGGGGCTGGCGCGTTCGGCCCTGCTGTTCGGCCTGAGCAACGTGGCGGTGGCGCTGTGGACCTGCCGCGTGTTCCGCGCCGAGCTGTTGCGGCCAACCGTGCAGTACCTGCGCAGCCTGCTGGTGCTGCTGGTGCTGGGCGGCGGCTTTATCGCCGCCGACGAGCTGACGCGCTGGAACGAAAAAGCCATCTACGGCGACGACGTCATCCACGCCGAAACCACGCCCTACCAGCGCCTGGTGCTGACACGCTGGAAGGGCGACCTGCGGCTGTACATCAACGGCAACCTGCAGTTTTCCAGCCGCGACGAACACCGCTACCACGAGGCGCTGGTGCACCCGGTACTGGGCGCGCTGCCGTGGGCGCGGCGGGTGCTGATCCTGGGTGGCGGCGACGGCCTGGCCGCGCGCGAGGTGCTGAAATACCCCCAGGTGCAACAGGTCACGCTGGTGGACCTGGACCCGGCGATGACCGGCCTGTTCAGCCGTAGCGCGCCGCTGCTGGCGCTGAACGGCGGCTCGCTGCGCAACCCGCGCCTGCGCGTGGTGAACGACGACGCGGCGCGCTGGCTGGAGCAGCACGCCGAGGTGTTCGACGCCATCATCGTGGACTTCCCCGACCCGTCCAGCTTTGCGCTGGGCAAGCTGTACTCGGTGCCGCTGTACCGGCTGCTGTCGCGCCATCTGGCCGACAACGGCCTGGCGGTGGTGCAATCCACCTCGCCCTACCACGCGCCGCGTTCCTATTGGAGCATCAACGCCACGCTGCGCGCCGCCGGGCTGGCTACCACGCCGTACCACGCCTACGTGCCGTCGTTTGGCGAGTGGGGCTTCATCATCGCCGCCCATCGCCCCGGCTACACGCCGCCGCAGGCCTACCGCGTGCCGCTGAAATTCCTCGACCGCGAAGCCACGCGGCAGATGTTCTTCTTCCCGCCCGACATGCAGCCGTGGCGCGTCGAACCCAACCAGCTGAACGACCAGCGCCTGGTGCATTACTTCGAGCAGGACTGGTCGCAGGTGATCCGCTGATGCAGCGCCGCGACTTTCTGCGCACCGCCGCCGCGCTGGCCGGCTTGCCGCTGCTTGCCGGCTGCCAGCAGCTGCTGGGCTGGGGCTTGCCGGTGGACGTGTTGCGCCCCGGCATGGCCGCCGGCCACCGCCTGCGCGACGCCGCCACGCTGCCGCCGCCACGTAGCGAGCGGCGCGTGGACACCGTGATCGTCGGCAGCGGCGTGGCCGGCCTGTTTGCCGGCTGGCGGCTGGCGCGCGAAGGCTACCGCGACTTTGTACTGCTGAACGGGCCGGAGCCGGACGGCAACGCTGCCGCCGGTGCCTTTGACGGCTGGCGCTACCCCACCGGCGCGCACTACCTGCCGCTGCCCTCGCCCGAGTCGGCGCACGTGCGCACGCTGCTGGCCGAGATGGGCGTGATCGAAGCCGGCAGCGACAGCCTGCGGCCAACGTTTGACGAACGCGTGCTGGTGCACGCGCCGGACGAGCGGCTGTGGCGTGACGGCCAGTGGCAGGATGGCCTGCTGCCGCGCGGCCTGGGTGCTGCCGACGACGCGCAGCAGCAGCGCTTTTTGCTTCACGTGAAACAATTGCAGCTACAGCACGGCGCCGACGGCCGCCGCGTGTTTACCGTGCCCACCGCGCTGGCGTCGCAAGACCCGGCCTGGCGCGCGCTGGACAGGCAAAGCTTTGCCAGCTGGCTGGCGGCGCACGGTTACACCGCGCCCGGCCTGCTGTGGTATCTGGACTACTGCTGCCGCGACGATTACGGCAGCACGCTGGCGCATACCTCGGCCTGGGCCGGCCTGCACTACTTTGCCGCCCGTGGCGGCCATGCGGCCAACGCCGAGGACGGTGCGGTGCTCACCTGGCCGGACGGGCTGAACCCGCTACTGCGCCATATGCGCGGCCGCATCGGCCCCGACAAGCAGCTGGACGGCGCCGCCTGGCGCATCCGCCAGCACGGCAAGCAGGTGCAGGTGGATTACATCGACGCTACCGGTGCGCAGCGGCTGATCGCACGGCGCGTTATCGTGGCCACGCCGCTGCACGTGGCCTGGCACCTGCTGCCGCAGCTGCCAGCGCTGGGCTTTGAACGCGCCCACCTGCCGCCGCGGGCGCCGTGGCTGGTGGGCAATGTGCTGCTGGCGCGCTTCCCCGCCGAGCCGGCCAGCCAGCCGCTGGCGTGGGACAACGTGGTGTACGGCAGCCGCAGCCTGGGCTACGTGGTGGCCACCCACCAGCTGATCCGCGCCGCGCTGCCGGAGCGCACGGTATTCACCACCTACCACGCCTTTGCCGATGCGCCGCCCGCCGCCACGCGGCCATGGTTGGCCGCTGCCAGCGCCGACGCGCTGTTTGAGCAGGCTACGGCTGACCTGTACGCCGTGTACGGGCCGCGCCTGCGCCGCCATATGTTGGCCGCACGCCTGACAGTACGCGCCCACGCCATGGCCAGCCCGCAGCCGGGCTTTCTGGCCAACCCCGGCCTGGCCGCACTGCGCACCGCCGACGGCCCCATCCTGTTCGCCCACGCCGATTTGTCCGGCCTGTCGCTGTTTGAAGAGGCTGCATGGTGGGGCGACGTGGCGGCGCAGCGCGTGCTGGCGGCCTGATGGCCGGCACCAAAGGACAGTTTGTGCCACGCCAAGGCCGCCATGGCTTTGTGATACAGTGAAATACCGGCTTACCCGGCCATCTTCCATGACAGAAAGGCTGCCATGAGCACCAATCCGCTGCTAGCCAACTGGGATACGCCCCACCAGTTTCCCCCGTTCGACCAGATCGACGCCGCGCACTTTGTACCGGCGTTCGAGGCGCTGTTCGCCGCCCATCAGGCCGAGCTGGACACCATTGCGGCCAACCCGGCTGCCCCCGATTTTGCCAATACCGTTGCCGCACTGGCCCAGAGCGGCCTGCTGCTGGAACGCGCCAGCCTGCTGCTGGACAACCTGTCTGCCTCGGTAGGCAGCGATGCGCTGCAGGCGGTAGAGCGCGACATGGCGCCGCGCCTGGCCGCCCACCACAGCAGCGTGTACCTGAACGCCGCGCTGTTTGCCCGCCTGGACGCGGTGTACCGCGAACGCGCCGCGCTGGGGCTGGACGAAGAGCAGCAGCGCCTGCTGGCGCGCCTGCACCGCAACTTTGTGCGTGCAGGCGCCCGGCTGGATGGCGCGGCGCGCAGCCGCTTTGCCGCCATCGTGTCGCGCCTGGCCGAGCTGCAAACCGCGTTCAGCCAGAACGTGCTGGCCGACGAGGGCGAGTACGTACTGCCGCTGGGCGAGCAGGATATCGACGGCCTGCCCGGCTACGTGCTGGATGCGGCACGCAACGCCGCTACCGAACGCGGGCTGGATGGCTACGCGCTGACGCTGTCGCGTTCGGCGGTGATCGGTTTTCTGACCTACTCCACCCGCCGCGACCTGCGCGAACAGCTGTGGCGCGCCTGGACCAGCCGTGGCGAAAACCCGGCGCGCGTCAACGCGCCGCTGGCGCGCGAGATTCTGGCGCTGCGTACCGAGAAAGCCGCGCTGCTGGGCTACGCCAGCTACGCCGACTACGCGCTGGAAGACCGCATGGCCGGCAAGCCGCAGGCGGTGTACGACCTGCTGGCGCAAGTGTGGGAGCCGGCCAAGCAACGTTTTGCCGCCGAAAAAGTCATGCTGCAGCAGGAAGCGGCGCGCCAGGGCCTGCCGCAAGACATCCAGCCGTGGGACTGGTGGCTGCTGGCCGAAAAAGTGCGTGTGGCGCGCTACGCGCTGGACGACGCCCAGATCAAACCCTACTTCAGCCTGCCGCGCATGCAGGCCGCCATGTTCGACGTGGCCGGCCGCCTGTTTGGCCTGCAGTTCGCCCCGCGTGACGACCTGCCGCGCTACCACCCCGACGTGCGGGTATGGGAAGTGCGCCGCGACGACACCGTGGTCGGCCTGTTCATCGGCGACAACTACGCGCGCCATGGCAAACGCGGCGGGGCGTGGATGCACTTGTTCCAGCAGCAAAGCGGCAAGGGCACAGACCGCGTGCTGCCTATCGTCATCAATAACAACAACTTCGCCAAGGCTGGCAGCGGCCCTACCCTGCTGAGCTTTGACGACGTGCGCACCTTGTTCCACGAGTTCGGCCACGCGCTGCACGGCCTGCTGTCCGACGTGCAGTACCGCCTGCTGTCCGGCCCCAATACGCCGCAGGACTACGTGGAGCTGCCGTCGCAGCTGCTGGAAAACTGGGCGCTGGTGCCGGAAGTGCTGGCCGAGCACGCGCGCCATGTGGACAGCGGCGAGCCGATTCCGCCGGCACTGGTGGCCGCTATCAAGGCCGCCAGCACCTTCAACCAGGGCTTCGAGACCGTGCGCTACAGCGCGTCCACGCTGATCGACCTGGCGCTGCACCAGCGTAGCGACGCCGACGGCGTGGACATCCTCGCCTTCGAGGCAGCCGAGCGTACGCGCCTGGGCGTGCCGCCGGAAGCGGGCATGAACCACCGCCTGCCGCACTTTGGCCACGTGTTTTCCGACGACTACTACGCCGCCGGCTACTACGTGTATATGTGGGCCGAGGTGCTGGAGGCCGAAGCGTTTGCGGCGTTTGAAGAAGCCGGCAACCCGTTTGACGCCGCGCTGGCTGCCAAGCTGCAGCGTTACATTTACAGCGCCGGCGACGCGCGCGAGCAGCGGGCGGCGTTCCGCGCCTTCCGTGGCCACGACCCGCAGGCGGCGCCGATGCTGGAAAAACGTGGCCTGCTAGCGGTGTAAGGTTGGCCGCAGGCTAAGCGCACAAGGCCGCCCCGCAGGGGCGGCCTTGCTACGTGTGGCGGCTAGGCGGCGCTGATATGCGCGTCCAGCATATAGCCTTCGCCGCGTACGGTGCGGATCAGCGCCGGGTTGCGCGGGTCGTCGCGCAGCTTGCCGCGCAGGCGCGAGATCAGGATATCGATGCTGCGGTCGAATACGTCCACCGTGCCGCCGCGGGTCAGGTCCAGCAGTAGCTCGCGGTCCAGCACCGTGTGCGGGCGCTGCACCAGCACCGACAGCAGGCGGAATTCGGCGCTGGATAGCGGGATCACGGTCCCCTGCGGGTCGTGCAGCTGGCGCAGGGTACTGTTGAGCAGCCAGTTGCCAAAACGCACGCGCTGGTGGCCGCTGTCGGGCAGCGCCGGCCTGGCCTGGCTGCGGTTGCGGCGCAGTACCGAGTGCAGGCGGGCCACCAGCTCGCGGGTGTCGAACGGTTTGGACAGAAAGTCGTCGGCGCCGATTTCCAGGCTGATGATGCGCTCGGTCAGGTCGTTGCGCGCGCTCATCATCAGGATAGGGATGTCGGACTGGCTGCGCAGCCGTTTGCACAGGCTCAGGCCGTTTTCGCCTGGCAGCATCAGATCCAGCACGATGGCGTCAAAATGCTGGCGCGCCAGCCAGGCTTCCATTTCGCGGCCGTCTGCCGCGCCCTCGGCCACCATGGCAAAACCGCCCAGGTATTGGCAGACCAGCTCGCGTATCGCCTGGTCGTCGTCTACCACCAGAACGCGCAGGCTATCGCCTGAAAAGGGGCCGGGTGTCGCGGTGGCGTCTGTCGTGTGCTGCATGGTGTGTCCGTGGTCATGCCTGGTTGGCCGCAGGGGCGGTGCCAGGTGCTGGCGCTGCCAGGCAGGGGTAGTGCGTGGCGTGCCGTGTGTGGGTAAGGTGGCGTCAGGTACAGCTTAATAGGGCAATGCCCCGCTGATTTGTGCGCTTTGTATGTGTTTGCATACAAAGTGGCCAAACGGTGGCAATAATGGCGCCCGTAGACTGCAGCAAATCACTGCTGCCGCCATGCGGCTTGTTGCCATGCCTATTTACCCGTTTTTCCGCCTGGCGCTGCTCGGCTGCCTGGGTTTGCTGTCCGGCTGCATTACCGTACAGAACCTGCCCAGCCCGGCGCGTGACGTGTTTACCTTTTCGTTTTCTACTGCCAGCGAAATGCAGGCCATGGCCGAAAAGGCCGAGCAGAGCGCGTCACGCCGCCCTGCCCCTTTCCAGAAAATCTGTATCGAGTGGAACGAGGCGGTTACCGTGCCGGACATGCTGACGGTGATCGAGGCGGCCTTGCGCCGCCGCCGTATAGAAACCCAGGTATACGCATCGGGTGCGGTGCCCGGCGGCTGTGTGACCCTGGTGTACGCCGCTACCCGCGCGTGGGAGCAGGATTTTTCCTACCTGAACTACGCCAGCATGGCGCTGAAACAGGGCAGCACCACGCTGGGCAAGGTGGTGTACGAGCCGCGCATGCTGGGTTTCGACCGTTGGGCCAGCACCGAGGCCAAGCTGATTTTCCTGCTGGACGAGCTGGTGTCCACCCCGCCGCGCCAGCCCTAATGCCTAGTAAAGCGTAACCGCCGCGCCAAACAGAAACTGCACCCAGGCCAGCACGCTGGCATCCAGCGGCATGTTCTGGTTGATCTGGTCCAGGCGGGCGTTAATCACGTAGCGCGACGAGATGCTGTTGTTCGGCTGTAGTTGTGCGCTGTTGATGATGCCGGAAAAGCGCAGCGTGCTTTGCTTGCCATTGAGCAGCACCACCTTGTCGCCGCCTACCACCAGGTAGCCGTTGGGCAGCACGTCCAGCACCGACACCATCATGTTGCCGCTGATCTTGGTGCGGTTGTTCATTTTGCTGTCGTCTTTGTCGGCCAGCGAATAGCTGGAATTCACGTCCACATCGAACACTTCTTTCACCAGGCCCGGCAGGGTATGCAACGCTCCCGGGCCTTTCACCGTATTGGCGCCGGTGGCTTTGTCGTCCAGCGCGCGGCTGGTGCTGCTGCTCATGTCTTCTTCTATGCTCACCGTTACCGCGTCGCCTACATGGCGGGCGATTTGTGTCTCGAAGAACAGCCTGGCGGTGGCCGGGTTGAAAATGCCGCCGTCGCCGGGCGAGGCCAGCATGGGTTTGAGCTGGGGGTAGCTGCTGGTGGGCAGCTGCACCACGGAATGGGTAGTGCAGGCAGCAAGCAGGAGCACGGGGCAGAGCAAGGCGAGGCGGCGCATGGTGCGGGTCCGGTTTGTGGTGTCCGGTATCATTCAAGCAGCCCCGTGTATCGGGCATATCCTGGCATGGTCGCCATTTTGTCCCGCCCTGCAACAAGCCGTTTACAAAGCCGACACGCAGCATGCACGCCACGGCGGTGGTGGTTTGGCATACCATACCGGCTGTCATTTTGGCCTTCGGGAGCTTGTCATGCGTATTGGTACCCCTCTTTCCGCGTCGGCACGACGCGTCATGCTGCTGGGCAGTGGCGAACTGGGCAAGGAAGTGGTCATTGCCCTGCAACGGCTGGGCGTGGAAACCATCGCCGTCGACCGTTACCCGGACGCGCCGGCCATGCAGGTGGCGCACCGCAGCCACGTTATCAATATGGCCGACCCCGCCGCGCTGCGTGCGCTGGTAGAGGCCGAGCGCCCGCACCTGGTGGTGCCGGAAATCGAAGCCATCGCTACCGAAGAGCTGCTGCGCATCGAGGCCGACGGCCTGGCCGAGGTGATTCCCACCGCGCGTGCGGCCAACCTCACCATGAACCGCGAAGGCATCCGCCGCCTGGCGGCAGAAGAACTGGGCCTGCCCACCTCGCCGTACGCGTTTGCCAGCAGCCTGGCCGAACTGCAGGCCGCCATCGACGCCGGCATCGGCTACCCCTGCCTGGTGAAGCCGGTGATGTCGTCCAGCGGCAAAGGGCAATCGCTGCTGAAAGGCCCCGCCGATGTGGCTGCCGCCTGGGATTACGCCGTCAGCGCCGGCCGCGTGGACAAGGGCCGCGTCATCGTGGAAGGCTTCATCGATTTCGAGTACGAGATCACCCTGCTGACCGTGCGCGCCAACGACGGCCACGGTGGTGTGGCCACCCATTTCTGCGCCCCGGTGGGCCATTTGCAGCAGCGCGGCGACTACGTGGAAAGCTGGCAGCCGCAGGCGATGAGCGCGCTGGCGCAGCAGCGGGCGCAGGAGATGGCCGCCAAGGTCACCGCCGCGCTGGGTGGCCGTGGCCTGTTTGGTGTGGAGCTGTTTGTGAAGGGCGACACGGTGTGGTTCTCCGAAGTGAGCCCGCGCCCGCACGACACCGGGCTGGTGACGCTGGCCAGCCAGCGTTTCAGCGAGTTCGAGCTGCACGCGCGCGCCATTCTGGGCCTGCCGGTGGACGTGAGCCTGCGCACGCCGGCAGCGTCGGCGGTGATCTACGGCCGCCTGGAAGCGGCCGGCATCGCGTTTGACGGTGTGGCCGAGGCGCTGGCGGTACCGGGCGCGGATATCCGCCTGTTCGGCAAACCGGAAAGCTTCGAGCGCCGCCGCATGGGCGTGGCGGTGGCCTACGCCGACGATGTGGGCAGCGCCCGCGAGCGCGCCCGCGACGCCGCCGGCAAAGTGGTGCCGGTGCGCGGCGACTAAGCCTGGCGGCCAACGTTGGCCGCAGCCGCCAGAAACGCACAAGGGCAAGCCGTATGGCTTGCCCTTGTTGCTGTGGCGCACGCTGCTCAGTCTGCGCCGTCGCCGTCCTTGAACCACAGCGCGTCCGGCAGCTGGCCGAACACCTGGCGCAGCCCCTCGCCCCAGCCCTGGCGCAGCTGCAGGAAGTAGGGGTCGTCTTCGGTTACACGGTGGCGTGGTGCGAAATCGAAGTTATCGCGCTGCTGCCACAGCAGGTCGATGGGCAGGCCCACCGACAGGTTGGAGCGGATGGTGGAGTCGAACGAGATCAGCGTGCATTTGATGGCCTGCGCCAGCGGGGTGCGGTGGCTGATCACGCGGTCCAGAATGGGTTTGCCGTACTTGGCTTCGCCTATCTGCAAATACGGGGTGTCCGGCGTGGCTTCGATGAAGTTGCCCTGCGGGTAGACCTGGAACAGCCGTGGCGGCTCGCCACGGATCTGGCCGCCTACCAGGAAGCTGCAGCTGAAATCCACGCCCTGCCCCTGGGTGCTGCCGTTGCCGTCGCGCGCCAGTACTTCGCGTATGGTTTGGCCCACCAGCTCGGCAGCCTCGTACAGGCTTTTCACCGTGTGCAGGTTGGCCGCATCGTGCGCCAGCCGGTTTTTCAGCAGGCTGACCACGCTTTGCGTGGTGGCCAGGTTGCCGGCGTTCAGCAGCACGATCTGGCGCTCGCCCGGTACCGCGATCACGTTCATTTTGCGGAAGGTGGCCACGTGGTCCACCCCCGCATTGGTGCGCGAGTCCGATGCAAAGATCAGCCCCTCGTCCAGTACCATGCCTACGCAATAGGTCATTGCTGGTCTGCCTCCGAAACCCGTGCATGCGCCTGCAGCGCTTCGCTGCCGCCCCCGCGGCGCACGCCGCGTACCGGGCTGGCGTCGCTGTAGTCCAGACCCACGGCCAGCTTCAGGTGGTGGCGGTCGGGGCGCTTGCGGTTGCTGATGTCGAAACCCAGCCACTGTTCGCCGGCATACACTTCTGCCCAGGCGTGGCTGGCCACGTGCGTATCGCGGTCGCTCAGCAGGTAGCCGCTGACGTAACGCGCCGGCAGGCCCAGCCTGCGGCAGGCCGCGATAAACACATGGCTGTGATCCTGACACACGCCGGCACCCAGTGCCAGTGCCTGTGCGGCGGTGGTGGCGGCGTGGGTGACGTCCTGCGTGTACGGCATGGCGTCGGCAATGGCCAGCATCAGCGCGGCGAGGCCCGTTTCGGGGTTGGCCGCCATGGCGTCGGCGTGGGCGGCGGCCAGCGCCCGGATGGCGTCGTCCGGCTCGGTCAGCGCGGTTTCGCGCAGGAATACCGGTGCCGGCAGTGTTTCTGGCTGGCCTAGCCAGTCGTCGCAGGTTTCCACCACGCCGCGTGCTTTCAGGCGGATTTCGCTGTGCGGCGTGTCCAGCGTCAGCACGTGCAGGATATTGCCGTAGGCGTCGGTACTTTCGCTGGCGGCCACCGGTAGCTCCAGCTGCCAGCTCACCACGCGCTGGTGGCCGCTGCTGGCCGGGGTCAGGCGCAGGTACTGCGTGCTGTGGCTGACGGTGTCGTCGTAACGGTAGACGGTTTCGTGGTCGATGGTCAGTTGCATGATGCCTCCGCAAGGTCTCGGGTAAGGGGGAGCTGCCAGTAGGCCACGTCCAGCCAGCGGCCGAACTTGCGGCCAACCTGTTCAAACTGGGCCACTTGCTTGAAGCCCAGCGCGCGGTGCAGGCCGTCGCTGGCCGGGTTGGGCTGCGCCACGCCGCCAATCACGGTGTGCAGGCCCAGCACGGCCAGGCGGCGTATCAGCTCGCGGTACAGCAGCTTGCCCACGCCCTGGCCTACCGTGGCCTGGCGCATGTAGATGCTGCTTTCCACCGCGTGGCGGTAGGCCGGGCGCACGCGCCAGCGCGTGGCGTAGGCGTAGCCCAGCATGTCGCCGCCGGCTTCGGCCACCAGCCATGGCAGGCCCTGGGCCTGGGTGTGGGCGATGCGCTCGGCCATCTCGCTGACGGCTACCGGTTTTTCCTCGAACGAGATGGTGGTGTACTCGATATAGGGGTTGTAGATGGCGCAGATGGCGGCGGCGTCGTCCGGTGTGGCCTCGCGGATGAAGAGTTCGCTCATGCTGCCTCCAGGTAGGCACCGTGAATGGCGTCGCCCAGGCCGTAGATCTGGCTGAGAAACTGGGTCAGGTAGGCGTGCAGGCCTCCGGCCAGAATGGTGTCGATTTCGTCGTAACTGAGCTCGGCGTGCAGTGTGGCGGCCAGGCGTTTGGCGCGGTGGCCGGTGTCGCCCTTGATGAGCGGTAGCAGCTCGGCGATTTCGTCCATGCAGGCACGCAGCGAGCGCGGCACGTCCGGGCGCAGGATCAGCAGCTCGGCCACGCGGCGCGAGCTGAGCGTGTCGCGGTATAGCTCGTGGTAGGCCTCGAAGGCGCCCAGCGAGCGCAGCAGCGCGCCCCACAGGTAAAAGTCGGCGGCGCTGTCTTCGGCGGCGTTGCCCACCAGGTGCGATTTCACGTTGATCAGCCGTGCGGTGTTGTCGGCACGCTCCATGAAGGTACCCAGGCGGATGAACGAGAAGGCATCGTTACGCTGGATGGTGCCGTAGGTGGTGCCGCGGAACAGGTGCGAGCGTTCTTTCACCCAGTCGAAAAAGCCGGCCAGCGGGCGGCCTTCCAGCCCCATCTGGCGCGCCTCCAGCCAGCTGGCGTTGATGCTTTCCCACATTTCGCCGGTGATCTTGCCGCGCACGGCGTGGGCGTTTTCGCGCGCGTACTTCAGGCAGTTCACGATGCTGGCCGGGTTGGCCGCATCAAAGGTCATGAAGTGCATCACGTCGCCGGCGGCCAGCTGCGGGTGGCGCGTGCGGCAGGCTTCCAGTGCGCCGGTGGTGGCCAGCGCGGCGCTGATGTCGGCCCCACCGCGCGATTGCGGCAGCAGCGACAGGCTGTGGGTTACGTCCAGCAGGCGCGCCAGGTTTTCGGCGCGTTCCATATAGCGGCTCATCCAGTACAGCTGGGATGCGGTGCGCGAGAGCATCATGATTGGTCCTCCAGAATCCAGGTGTCTTTGGTGCCGCCGCCTTGCGACGAATTCACCACCAGCGAGCCTTCTTTCAGTGCCACGCGGGTCAGCCCGCCGGCCACCATGCTGATGTCGCGCCCGGACAGCACAAAGGGGCGCAGGTCGATATGGCGCGGGGCAATGCCCGACTCCACAAAGGTGGGGCAGGACGACAGGCACAGCGTGGGCTGGGCGATGTAGTTGCCGGGGTCGGCGATGATGCGCTGGCGGAAGTCTTCGATCTCGGCGGCGCTGGCGGCCGGGCCGATCAGCATGCCGTAGCCGCCGGCGCCGTGGACTTCTTTCACCACCAGCTCGTGCAGGTTGTTCAGCACGTGGTCCAGCTCGGCTGGGCGGCGGCACATCCAGGTGGGCACGTTTTGCAGCAGCGGCTCTTCCGACAGGTAGAAGCGGATCATGTCCGGCACGTAGGGGTAGATGGACTTGTCGTCCGCTACGCCGGTGCCGATGGCGTTGGCCAGGATCACGCCGCCGGCGCGGTACACCGACAGCAGGCCGGGCACGCCCAGCATGCTGTCGGCGCGGAAAGCCAGCGGGTCGAGGAAGGCGTCGTCGATGCGGCGGTAGATCACGTCTACCTGTTTGTGGCCGGCGGTGGTGCGCATGTACACGCGGTTGTTCTTCACGAACAGGTCCTGCCCTTCCACCAGTTCCACCCCCATCTGCTGCGCCAGGAAAGCGTGCTCGAAGTAGGCGCTATTGTGGTGGCCTGGCGTCAGCACCACCACGGTGGGGTTATCCACCGCGCTGGCGTGGCGCAGCGTATTGAGCAGCAGCGTGGGGTAATGCTGCACCGGCGCCACCGCGTGGCTGGCAAACAGCTCGGGGAACAGCCGCATCATCATCTTGCGGTTTTCCAGCATGTAGGACACGCCGGACGGCACGCGCAGGTTGTCTTCCAGCACGTAGAAGTTGCCGTCGCTGTGGCGGATCACGTCTACGCCGGTGATGTGCGCGTAGATGCGGTGCGGCAGGTCCAGCCCCTGCATGGCCGGCTGGTACTGGCTGTTGGAAAACACCTGCTCGGCCGGAATCAGCCCGGCTTTCACGATGTGCTGTTCGTGGTAGATGTCGTGCAGGAAGGCGTTCAGCGCGGTAACACGCTGGCGCATGCCGGCTTCCAGCGTTTGCCAGTCGCTGGCCGGGATGATGCGCGGCACGGTATCGAACGGAATCAGCCGCTCGGCGCCGGAATCGTCGCCGTACACGGCAAAGGTAATGCCGACACGGTGGAACATCAGGTCGGCCTCGGCACGTTTGCGCGCCAGGGTTTCTGGCGGCTGCGAGTGCAGCCAGCGGGCAAAGTCGCGGTAGTGCGGGCGGATGCCGCCGCTGTCTAGCAGCATCTCGTCGTAGTGGCCGGACTCGGGTAGGGTCAGGGCATGCATGGCACTCTCCTGCGGTAGATGTCCTGTGCAGAACAGCAAGCCCTGTGCCAGTCGGCATGGGCTTGCCAATGGCTTGGCGGCGTGTGGTTTGCACAGTAATGAGGCATGCACGAAGACGGGTTGCATGCAGGTGTCGTACTGGTGCGCCATGCCCCGTAATGGCTCATTTGCGCGGCAGGTAGAGTGTGGCTTGCCGCCAGCGCTATCCAGCTCGTATATTGCGGACAAACATTTATCGAAAACGCCACCATGGCCGCCGCCCCTCCCACGGATATCATCGCCGACGACACGCCGGTTACCGCCGGCTTCTACCATGCGCTCTCGCCACGGGTATTACTGGCTGGCGGCGCTGCCCGCTGGCCGCTGATTCTGGGCTGGCTACTGTCGCTGGGGGCCAGCCTGTGGCTGGGCGTATTGCAGCTGTACGGTGGCTGGTACGGCTTTGAGGTGAACGCCGGCGAGCTGACTTTCCTGCTGAGCATTTACCCGCCGCTGACCATCAGTACGCTCTGGGTGCTGTGTTTCGGTTACGCCTGGGGTGCCTCGCTGGCTTACCTCACCACCTTCATGGTGGGCTTGCTGTCCGGCCTGCACCCGGGCTGGGCCATGGTCTTTGGCCTGGCCAACCCGCTGGGCCTGCTGGTGATGGCGCTGGTGTACCAGCAGGTACGCGTGAGCTTTCTCCCGCGCAGTGTGGCTGCCCTGATGTTTTTCGTGTCCATCAGCTTTGTGTCCGGCATTGCCAGCGCCACCGGCTCCTTCATCTGGAGCTATTACAACAAGCTGTCGGCGCTGGGGGCGTTCCAGGCGTGGCAAGGCTGGTGGGCAGGCAATTTCCTGCAAACAGTGACTACCTGTGCCCCGCTGCTCTACCTGTTTGGCCCCGCAGTGTTGCGCTGGCGCGAGCGCTACTGGCCCAGCCTGGCTAGCGAGGCCCGCTACCGCTGGGTATGGTTGGCCGCATTGTCGTCGCTGGCCGGTGTCATCGCCTTTTTGTGGCTGTCGTTTGTGCTGGCCGACCGCAGCGTGATGGCCATGCCCGGCGCTGCCGAGCAGCAATGGCAGCAACGTGCCCTGCTCTACCGCGATTCGGCCCGCTCGGTGTACTGGGTCATGTCCGTGCTGCTGTTTGCCATGGTGTTTCTGGGCTACCGCTTCCTTACCCAGCGTACCCGGCAGCTGCACCAGGCTGCCGACCGGCTGGCGCAGCAGCGCGACCTGGCCCTGCGCCGCCAGCAAGAGGCAGAAACGGCGCGCAACGCGCTGCAGCAGCTCAATGTGGAGCTGGCGGCCCGCATCCTCGAAGTAGAAGGCCTGCAGGCACAGCTGCGCGAGCAAGCCAGCCGTGACCCGCTGACCGGCCTGCATAACCGCCGCTATCTGCATCAGCAGCTGCCGGCATTGTTGCAGGCGGCTCAGCAACAGCAGCACCGCCTGTGTGTGCTGTTGCTGGATCTGGACCATTTCAAGCAGGTAAACGACCACCACGGTCACGCGGTGGGCGACGCCGTGCTGCGCCTGTTTGCCGCCCGGCTGGCCGCCATCGTGGCGCCTGGCGACCTGCTGGTGCGCTACGGCGGCGAGGAGTTCCTGCTGGTGATGCCGGCGGCGGACGAAGCCCGCGTCGCACAATTATTGCCGCAGCTGCAGGCCGCGCTGGATAGCAGCCAGCTGCGTGTCGATAGCGGCGCGCTGGTGCCGCTGGCTTTCTCGGCCGGCGTAACGTTTGGTAGCGGCAGGCAAGACAGCGAAGACGACTTGCTGCAGCAGGCGGATGCTGCGCTCTACCAGGCCAAGGCGGCCGGGCGGCGCACCTGGCGCGTGTACCAGCCCTAGCCTGTCGCCGCGAGCGAGTACTGGCGGCCAGTCTTTGTACAGGCGGCCATATCGATTCAAGCCATTTCTGTATATGATTTGTATTGGACAAATCAAACAGGCCATGGCCA
The DNA here is from genome assembly GCF_028548455.1 of Vogesella aquatica. Classification (GTDB taxonomy): domain Bacteria; phylum Pseudomonadota; class Gammaproteobacteria; order Burkholderiales; family Chromobacteriaceae; genus Vogesella; species Vogesella aquatica. The sequence continues at coordinate 193,981 of NZ_JAQQLF010000001.1, read as the reverse complement.
TGCAAACCATCTGGATTACCGGCGCCAGCGGCGCCATCGGTAGCGCGCTGGCGCGGCGTCTGTCGCCCGGCCACCGCCTGGTGCTGAGTGCCCGCCGCGAAGACGGGTTGGCCGCACTGGCCGCCAGCCTGCCCGGCGAGGTACTCGTGCGCCCGCTGGACACGCTGGACGCCGCCGCGGTGCGCGATACGGTGGCCGGCCTGGCCGCCGACGGCGTGGCGCTCACCGGCTTGGCGCACTGTGTGGGCAGTACGCTGATCCGCCCGCTGCACCTCACCGCCGAAGACGACGCCTGGCAGCTGATGCAGCACAACTGGCTGAGCGCGGTGCACGTGCTCAAAGCCTTTGTTGCCGCTGCGCTCAAGCACAAGCAGCCGGCCAGCGCCGTGCTGGTGGGCTCGCTGGTGGCGCAGGCCGGCTTCCCCAATCACGAAGCCATTGCCAGTGCCAAGGCGGCGGTGGCAGCGCTGGCGCAAAGCACCGCCGCCAGCTACGCCGAGCGCGGTATCCGTGTGAATTGCGTGCACCCGGGGCTGACGGTGTCGGCGCTGTCGGCGCGGCTCACCGGCACGCCGGAAGCCATCGCCCGCAACGCGCAGGCCAACCCGATGCAGCGCGTGGGCCAGGGCGACGACAGCGCCGCGCTGATCGCCTTCCTGCTGTCGCCCGAAGCCGGCTGGATGACCGGCCAGAACATCGGCGTGGATGGCGGCCACGGCGTGATTCACCCGCTGCCCAAGGCATGAGCTACCGCGTTGTCTGGTTCAAGCGCGACCTGCGCCTGGCCGACCACGCCCCGCTGTGCGCCGCCGCCGCCCGTGGCCCGCTGCTGTGCCTGTACGTGGTAGAGCCGGGGCTGTGGCAGCAGCCGGACGCCTCGGCGCGGCAATATCATTTTCTGCGCGAAAGCCTGCACGACCTGGCTGGCCAGCTGCGCGAGCGCGGCCTGCGGCTGTACGTGGCGGTGGGCGAGATCGGCGAGGTGCTGACGCAGTTGTACGCGCAAGCGCCGTTCGACGCGCTGTTCGCCCACGAGGAAACCGGCAACGACTGGACCTACCGCCGCGACATTGCCGTGGCGCGCTGGTGTGCGGCCAACCGTGTGCAGTGGCGCGAGTGGCCGCAGTTTGGCGTGGTGCGTGGCGGCCTGAACCGCGACCACTGGCAGCCGCAGTGGGAAGCCTTGATGGCAGCACCGTTATTGCCGCTGCCGGCGCTGCAACAAGTGGCACTCAGTTGGCCGCCGGTGCACCTGCCGGGTGCGGCGGCACTGGGTTTGGGCGACGGCGACGCACCGGGCCGGCAGCCCGGTGGCCGCACGGCGGCGCTGGCGGTGCTGGACGATTTCCTGCTGGATCGCGCCGCGCAGTACCGTGGCGGCATCTCGTCACCGCTGTCGGCGCCCAGCGCCTGCTCGCGTTTGTCGCCGTATCTGGCGCTGGGGTGCATCTCGATGCGCGAGGTGGTGCAGGCCAGCCGCGCCATGCTGGCGCAGCTGCACGGCGATGGTGCCGCCAGCCGGCGCACGGCGGGCATCCGCGCTTTCATCAGCCGCCTGTACTGGCACTGCCATTTCATCCAGAAGCTGGAAAGCGAGCCGGCGCTGGAATGGCGCAACCTGCATCGCGGCTACGACGGCCTGCGCGAAAACGACTGGGACGAGGCGCGCTTTGCCGCCTGGCGCGACGGCCGCACCGGTTGGCCGCTGGTAGACGCCTGCATCGCCATGCTGCGCCACACCGGCTGGCTGAACTTTCGCATGCGCGCCATGCTGGTGTCGGTGGCGGCTTACCCGCTGTGGCTGCACTGGCGGCCGGTGGGGCTGTGGCTGGCGCAGCAGTTTGTCGATTACGAGCCGGGCATTCACTGGAGCCAGCTGCAAATGCAGTCCGGTACCACCGGCATCAACGTGCCGCGCATCTACAACCCGCTGAAGCAGGCGCGCGAGCACGACCCGTACGGCCGCTTTGTGCGGCAATGGCTGCCGCCGCTGCGCCGCGTGCCCGACGTATGGCTGTTCGAGCCGTGGCGCATGCCGCCCGACATCCAGGCGCGCTGCGGCGTGCAGGTTGGCCGCGACATTCCGCAGCCGCTGGTGGACGTGGAAGCCGCCACCCGCGAGGCCAAGGCGCGGCTGTTTGCGCTACGCGGCCGGCCCGAGGTGCGCGCCGGCAAGGCCGCCATCGTGGCGCGGCACGGTTCGCGCAAGCGTGGCGAGGCGCGTGGTCACCGCCAGCCGCCGGCCACGCCCGGCCAGCTGAGCCTGGATTGGTAAGGTGCGCGCCGCCCCCTTGCCCGCCCGCACAAAACAACACGGCCGCGCCCTGTTGCCAGGGGCGGCCGTGTTAGTCGGTACGGAATGCTTAAGCGGCGGCGATGGCAGCTTCGGCGGCAGCCAGGGCGGCTGCCTTGGCATCCGGGCCCATGGCCACGCCTTCAGCGCGCACGAAGGACACGTCGGTGATGCCCAGGAAGCCCAGTACGGTCTTCAGGTAGTCTTCCTGGAAGTCCATTTGCTGGCCTTGTTCGTTGCTGTACACGCCGCCACGGGCGGACACCACGTACACCTTTTTGCCACCGGCCAGGCCAACCGGGCCGGTTTCGGTGTACTTGAAGGTGCGGCCGGCTACGGCTACGCGGTCGATCCAGGCTTTCAGTTGCGACGGTACGCCAAAGTTGTACATCGGGGCGCCGATCACCAGCACGTCGGCGGCCAGGAATTCGGCGATCAGTGCGTCGCTGCGGGCGGCTTCGGCTTGCTGCAGCGGGCTCCAGTCGGCCTTGTCGGTAAAGGCGGCGCCCAGGATTTCGCCGGACAGGTGCGGAATCTCGTTAGCGGCCAGGTCGTGGTAGGTCACCTGCGCGCCGGCGTGGCGGGCGCCCAGGGTGCTAACCAGCGCCTGGGTCAGGCCGCGGGATACCGAGTTGGTGGCGAGGATGCTGGAATCGAGGTGCAGGATGTTCATGGTGCGGCTCCGTTGTGGGTGTGTGCCGCACGCTGCGGCGATGTGTGTACTGTAAATCTGCAACCAATCGCGCACTAGACGGCTAGAATCGGATTCATTGTTCCACTGGCGAGACAATGTGATGCAAGACCTCAACGATCTGCTGTTTTTTGCCAAGGTGGTCGAGCACGGCGGTTTCAACGCCGCCAGCCGCCAGCTGGGCGTGCCCAAGTCGCGGCTGTCGCGCCGCGTGGCCGAGCTGGAAGCGCGCATCGGCGTGCGCCTGCTCCAGCGCACCACGCGCCGGCTGGCGCTGACCGACGTCGGCGCGCAGTACTACCGCCACTGCCAGGCCATGCTGGCCGAGGCCGAGGCGGCCGAAGAAACCATCGCCCGCCACACCGCCGAGCCGCGCGGCCTGGTGCGCGTCAGCTGCCCGGAGCTGCTGGCCAAGACGCTGCTGGCGCCGCTGCTGCCGGCCTTCATGGCGCGCCACCCGCAGGTGCGCATCGTGCTGGAAGTGACCGGCCGCCGCGTGGACCTGATCAACGACGGCATCGACGTGGCGCTGCGCGTGCGGCAGCGGCTGGACGACAGCGCCAGCATCGTGGCGCGGCCGCTGGCGCAAAGCGAAAGCGCGCTGGTGGCCAGCCCGGCGCTGATTGCGGCCCAGGGTTGGCCGCAACACCCGGCCGCCCTTACCGCCTGGCCGGCGCTGGTGATGAGCCGCCCCGACGGCCGTGGCGAGTGGCCGCTGTTGGACGAAGTGGGCCAGCTCACCCGGCTGGACATCGCCGAACCGCGGCTGATGACCGACGACCTGCTGGTACTGCGCGAAGCCGCCATCGCCGGCAGCGGCCTGGCGCTGCTGCCGCTGATGGTGTGCCACGACGCGCTGGCCGACGGCCGCCTGCAACGCGTGCTGCCCGGCTACCGCACGCCGGACGGCATTTTGCACGCCGCGTTTACCGGGCGCCGCCACCTGATACCGGCGGTGCGTTGTTTTATCGATTTTCTGGTGGAGGCGCTGCCGCCGCAGTTGGCGCGCTGCGAAGGGCACGGCCTGCCCTTGCCTGGCTGAACAAGCACCGCAGGCGCCGCCACCGTTGCAAGGAGAGCAAGCATGAAAATGCGCAAGAAAGCCGACCTGCCCAGCAAGGTGTGCGCCGCCTGCGGCCGCCCGTTCAGCTGGCGCAAGAAATGGCAGGCGGTGTGGGACGAGGTGAAGTACTGCTCCGACCGCTGCCGCCATACGCGCCGGAGCGCATCATGAGCGCCGTAGCGTACTGGTTCCGCCACGACCTGCGCCTGGGCGACAACCCGGCCTTGTGCCAGGCGCTGGCGCACGCCGACACCCTGCTGCCGCTGGTGTGCCTCGACGACCATTGGCAGCCGCACTCGCCGTGGCCGTTTGCCCGCCTGTCACCGGCGCGGCAGCGGGTGCGCGCCGACGCCATCGCCGCGCTGGACGCCGCCTTGCAAGCGCGCGGCAGCCGCCTGCTGGTGCTGCATGGCGCGCCGCAGCAGGTGTTGCCGCCGTTGTTGGCGCGCCATGGCGTGCAGCGCATCGTGGCCGAAGACATCGCCGCGCCCGAGGAGCAGGCGCAGGTAGCCGCCCTGCGCCTGGCCGGCTTCGCTGTAGACACTGTATGGCAGAGCACGCTGCTAGACCCGGCCAGCCTGCCGTTTGCCCCTGCCGTGCTGCCGGCCAGCTTTACCGCCTTCCGCCAGCGGGTGGAAGCTGCCGGCGTACGCCCGCCCGCGCCGTTGGCCGCACCGGCCCGGTTGCCACCGCCACCCGCCGGCGTGGACTGGCAGCCCTTGCCGTTTATCGACGTCCAGCCCGACCCGCGCAGCAGCCTGCCCTGGCACCTGCCGGCGGCGCACGCTGGCGAGGCGGCCGGCCTGGCGCATCTGCAGCAATACCTGGCGCGGGACCTGCCGCGCACGTACAAGGCCACCCGCAATGGCCTGGTCGGGCAGGATTACTCCAGCAAGTGGTCGCTGTGGCTGGCCCTGGGCAGTGTGTCGGCGCGCACCCTGTACGCCGCGCTGCAAGGCTACGAGGCACAGCACGGCGCCAGCGACGGCAGCTATTGGCTGTGGTTCGAGCTGCTGTGGCGCGATTACTTCCGCCTGCTGCATGTGCAGTACGGCGCCCGGCTGTACCGGGGCCGTGGCCTGCACGGCCAGCCGCCGGCGCCGATGGCCGACGCGGCGTTTGCGCGCTGGTGCCAGGGCCGCACCGGCCACGCTTTTATCGATGCCGGCATGCGCGAGCTGGCCGCAACCGGCTATCTGTCCAACCGCCTGCGCCAGAACGTGGCCAGCTACCTGCTGCACGATCTGGGCGGCGACTGGCGCGCCGGCGCGGCGTGGTTCGAAGCGCAGCTGGTGGATTACGACGTGTACAGCAACCAGGGCAACTGGCTGTACCTGGCCGGGCGCGGCACCGACCCGCGCGGCAGCCGCCGTTTCAACCCCGACAAGCAGGCTGCCGATTACGACGCCGACGGGGCCTATCGCCGGCTGTGGGGCACGCGCTAGCCGCTGCGGCCAACCCTGGGCGCTGGCAATAAAGCCACAGCCCGCCAGCTGGCCGCTTGCCGTGATGGCGTCACTGGTAGTAATGTATCAATACGATACGTTACTTAGGGGGCTGTTATGCACAACCGCTTTGACCAGTTTCGCCAGACGGCGCTGGGCCGCCAGCTGGAAGCGCTGATCGACCACCCGCAGCGTTACACCGAATACGCTGCGCTGTCGCGTGCCGGCCTGCCGGCGGTCACCGCCATCGTGCACACGCTGCAGCGCTGCTTTCCCGAGCTGGACGCCGACCAGAGCGCGCGCCAGTTCTGCGGCGCCATGGTGGGCGAGGTGATGCGCCGCCACGGCCACGCGCTGCTGCGGCCGCGTGGCCGCGTGCCGGGCGGCTATTTCAGCTACGGCGCGGTATGGTCGCCGCTGCCGGTGGCGCGCGACTTTGCCACCCTGCTGGCCGAGCTGGCAGCGATGCCGCAGCAGGTAGCCACCCTGCTGGCCGCCATCCCGGCGGCGCGCCTGCGCGAACGCCCGGCAGGTACCGCCTTCAGCGCGCTGGAGCACGCCTGCCACCTGCGCGACCTCGACCGCGACGCCTTCCTGCCGCGCATCGAGGCTATGCTGGCCAGCCCGCTGGCCGAGCTGCACGGTGTGAACGGTAGCGAGTGGGCGCAGCAGCGCGGCTATCAGCAACAGGATTTCGCCACCGCGCTGGCCGGCTTTGCCCAGGCGCGGGCGGCCTTGCTGGCGCGCTTGCACAGCTGTGGCGAGGCCGAGCAGGCGCGGGTGGCGGTATGGGAAGGCCGGCGCCGGCTGACGCTGGCCGAGCTGGTGGCCGACATGGCCGACCATGACGCGACGCACCGGCTGGAAATCGACGAACTGTTGCAGGCGCTGGACGGCGTGGCAGTGTGAGGCGGCGCGGCCAGGGTTGGCCGCACGGGCTTACGCCAGCAGCGGCAGCGCGTCGGCCAGCGTGTGCAGCGTGGCGTCGGCGCTGCGGAAGTCGTGGCTGTGGTTGAAGTCGTGGCGCAGCACCAGGCAGCGGCAGCCGGCGGCACGGGCGGCGGCCAGGCCGGCGGCGGAGTCTTCCAGCACGCACACGGCGCTGGCGGGCAGCTGCAGTTTGTCCAGCGCCAGCAGGTAGGCCGCCGGGTCGGGTTTGTGGCGGTCCACGTCTTCCTTGCTGATGACCAGCTCGAAGCGCCCGGCCACGCCGCAACGCTGTAGTACCGCGTCCACCATCCAGCGCGCCGCACTGCTGACCACGGCCAGGCGCACGCCGGCTGCCTGCGCGGCGGCCAGCAGCGCGTCGGCGCCGGGGCTCAGGCAGGCTTCGTCGGCCAGCAGCTGCTGGTAGCGCGGGCGGAAGTGTTCGTTAAAGGTGGCCAGATCGATCTCAAGGTTGGCCAGCCGGAAAAAATGGCCGGTGACGGTGGGCCAGTCACCGCCCATTACGTCGGCGTAGCGGCGGTAGTCGACGGGGTGGCCAAAGGCGGCGCAGGTGTCGGCCAGCGCGCGGCCTTTCAGGCTTTCGCTGGCGGCCAGCGTACCGTCCAGGTCAAACAGCAGGGCTTGGGTTTGCATCGGGTTAATGCCATGGGAATGAGGTGGGCAGTGTAACACGCCCCCGTTGTGGCTCAGCCCAGCGCCAGCAGCAGATTGCGGTGGGCGCTGCCGTCCAGCTCGAACACGGTGTCGCCGACGTGTTGCAGCCCTTGTGCCTGGTAGAAGGCGATGGCGCGGGTATTGTGCTGCCACACGCTGAGCCACAGCGCGCCGGCACGGCGGTGGGCGTGTTGCAGCAGCTGGCGGCCCAGCCCCAGGCCGGCAAACAGCGGGTGGACGTACAGCGTGGCCAGCTCGCAGTTGGCCGCGTGCTGGCCGGGGCAGGCTTGGCCGTGGTGCAGCGTAGCGTAGGCCAGTAGTTGGCCGTCCCGCTCGGCCAGCCACAGCTCGTGTTGCGGGTCGGCCAGCAGCGCCTGTTTGGCCTTGATGGTGAAACGGCCCAGCACGTAGCCGGCCAGGCTGGCGTTGATGCCGTCGGTGCTGTAGGTATGCAGCCAGACCAGCGCGCCCAGTGCGGCCAGCTTGGCCGCATCGTCGGTGCTGGCGCGGCGCAGCGTGGCGCTCACGCGTACAGTGCGGCCAGGGCGGCGGCGCGTTCGGCGATGCCGTCGCCGTCGAACAGGCTGCCGATCACGGCGATGGCGTCGGCGCCGGCCGCCACCACCTGGGCGGCGTTGTCGGGGGTGATGCCGCCGATGGCCACGCGCGGCACGCCCAGGCCGGCCGCGTCGGCAAACAGCGACAGCGGCGCGTGCACGGCGCCGGGCTTGGTGCCGGAGGCAAACATGGCGCCGAAGGCCACGTAGCTGGCGCCGGCAGCTACCGCGCTGCGCGCCAGGTCCAGGCTGTTGTAGCAGCTGGCGCCGATGATGGCACCGTCGCCCAGCCGCGCGCGGGCGGCGGCAATGGCGTCGTCGTCACGCCCTAGGTGTACGCCGTCGGCGCGGACGGCTTCGGCCAGCGCCACGTCGTCGTTCACGATAAACAGCGCGCCACGGCTTTGTGCCAGGCTTTTCAGGATGTTGGCCTGCCACAGGCGGCGCACGGCGTCGCTGCCCTTGTTGCGGTATTGCAGGATGCGCGCGCCACCGTCGAGGGCGGCGCTGACTTGCTCGATCAGCTGTTCGCTGTTGTCGGTGTCGGGGGTAATGGCGTACAGGCCGCGGATCATGGCGTGTCGGTGTCCTTGTCGTCGTCTTCGCTGGCGTCGTCGTTGGCCCAGAACAGGCGGTCGGGGATGTACTGGCCCATGCCGGGACGGAAGCCGTAGCGCAGCGCCTGCCAGGTGAAATCTTGTGCTTCTTTTACCGCTTCGGGCACCGCCAGGCCGCGTGCCACCAGGCCGGCAATGGCCGAGGCCAGCGTGCAGCCGGAGCCGTGGAAGCTGCCGTTCAGCCGCGGCCAGGTGTCGGCGCGGATCTCGCCGGCCAGGTCGTACAGGCGGTTTTCCACGTCGCGGGTGGCTTCGTGGGTGCCGGTGATGAACACGTAGTCGCAGCCCAGCCGCGTCAGGCGCTTGGCGCAGTCGGCCAGGCTGAGGCTTTCTTCGTCTTCGTCATCGTTGGCCGCCAGGCGGCGCGCTTCCACGCTATTGGGCGTGAGTACGGTGACTTGCGGCAGCAGTACGTCGCGCAGCACGTGGATCAGCTCCTCGCGCGACAGCTCGTCGCCACGGCCGCTGGCCAGTACCGGGTCGTAGATCAGCGGGATGTCGGGGTAGTCGCTGGCCAGCTCGGCAATGGCCACGGCATTGTCGATGCTGCCTATCATCCCCACCTTGAACGCGGCCACCGGCATGTCTTCCAGCACCGCGCGCGCCTGGTCCAGCACCCATTCGTCGTCGATCACCATGAAGTCCTGCACGCCACGCGTATCCTGCACGGTGATGGCGGTAATCACCGATAAAGGGTGGCAGCCCATGCTGGCCAGGGTAAGGATATCGGCCTGGATGCCGGCGCCACCGGTGGGGTCGGAGCCGGCCAGCGTCAGCACAATGGGGGGGAGCGGGTTGTCAGTGCTCAAGGCTTGACCTCTTTTCTCGCGGCTGGATTTACAATAGGGGCAATGCGGTGTGCCGCGCGGCGATTGTAACGCGCCCCCATGACTTCATATTACTCTTTCAAAGGCTAACGCTATGCAAACCTGGATGTGTCTGATCTGCGGCTTTATCTACGACGAAGCGGCAGGCCGCCCCGAAGACGGTATCGCGCCGGGTACCAAGTGGGAAGACGTGCCCATGAACTGGACCTGCCCCGATTGTGACGCCCGCAAGGACGACTTTGAAATGATGGCGTTTTAAGCCATCTGCAAGCAGAAAGGCAAACTACGATGAACAAGCTGGCTACCCGCACCGCTACCGCCCTGCTTCTGGCCGCCGCGCTGGCAGGCTGTGTCAACACCACTTCCAGCGGCGAGGTGGGCGTCAAGCGCAAGCAGTTCGTGCTGCTGTCGTCGCAAGAGGTAGACCAGCAGTCGGCGCTGGCCTATAGCCAGGAGCTGGCCAAGGCCAAGCAAGCCGGTGCGCTGAACGCCGACCCGGCCACCAGCCGCCGCGTGCGTGCCATTTCCGACCGCCTGATCCGCCAGGTGGGCGCTTTCCGCCTGGACGCCATGAAGTGGCAGTGGGAAGTGAACGTGGCCAGCGTGGACGAACTGAACGCCTACTGCATGGCTGGCGGCAAGATCATGGTGTACACCGGCCTGATCAACAAGCTCAAGGCCACCGACGACGAGCTGGCCACGGTGATCGGCCACGAAATCGCCCACGCGCTGCGCGAGCATAGCCGCGAAGGCATGAGCGAGGAGTACGCCAAGCAGGCCGGCCTGAATATCGTGGGCCAGCTGGCCGGGCTGTCGCAGACGTCCATGCAGTTGGCCGCACTGGCCACCGACGTGGCGCTGTCCAAGCCGCACAGCCGCGTGATGGAAACCGAAGCCGACACCATCGGTCTGGAGCTGATGGCGCGCGCCGGCTACAACCCGCAGGCCTCGGTATCGCTGTGGCAGAAGATGATGAAAGCCGGTGGCGGCAGCGGGCCGGGCTTTTTGTCGACTCACCCGTCCGGCGATGCGCGTATTGGCGAGCTGCAACGCCTGATCCCCAAGGTGATGCCGCTATACCAATCCGCCAAGCGAGCCTGAGGCGTTTCACGTGAAACTTACCCCCGCCCAGCTGGACCAACTGCAGGCTAGCGCGCTGGCGCTACCCGGCGCCGGCAGCGAGCTACTGTGGGACGGCGTAACGGTGCTGAAGGTGGAGGGCAAGATGTTCGCCACCTTCGTGGCCGATGCGCTGGCCTACAAGGTAGCCGATGGCGATTTTCTGGCGCTGTCCGGCCTGCCCGGCGTGCGCCCGGCCCCTTATCTGGCGCGTGCGCACTGGATCAGCGTCGCCAGTAGCGAGGCGCTGCCGCTGGCCGAGCTGGCGGCAGGGTTGGCCGCATCGCACCGGCTGGTGCTGAGTAAACTCCCCAAAAAAGTACGCGCCGCGTACGGACTGTGACCATGGCCTATTTGTATATCAAGGCGTTTCACCTGTTTTTTGTCATTTCGTGGTTTGCCGGCCTGTTTTACCTGCCGCGCCTGTTTGTGAACCTGGCCATGGCCGCGCCCGGTGCCGAGTACGACCGCCTGCTGCTGATGTCGCACAAGCTGCTGCGTTTCATGACGCCGCTGGGTGTGCTGGCCATGGCGCTGGGCCTGGTGCTGTGGCTGGGTTACGGCGTTTCCGGCGGCTGGCTGCACGCCAAGCTCACACTGGTGGCCGGCCTGATTGCCTACCACGGCTACTGTTTCAAGCTGCAGCGCGACTTTATCGCGCGGCAAAATACGCGCAGCCACGTGTGGTTCCGCTTCTTCAACGAGCTGCCGGTGCTGGTGTTGCTGGCCGTGCTCATTCTTGTGATCGTGAAACCGTTCTGATGAAACTGCTGCTCCCCGCCCTGCTGGTGGCCTTGCTGGCCGGCTGCCAGCGCGACGACTGTACCGACGGCGTGTTCGTGCTGTCCGGCACCGACTGGGGCGATACCCCGGCTGCCACTACCGCCGCCCTGCCCGGCAAGCTGCTGCCCGGCCAGGTCCCCCCCGGCCTGCAGCGCGCCAGCGACGGCCACTACCCCGGCACCAAGGCCTACTGCAGCGTACTGGCGGCGCGTAGCGACTACACCGATGCGCTCAAAGGCGGCCGCCTGCAGCCTGGCCAACCCTGGCACGTGTACCGGCTGGACGCACGTTGGCCGCAAGACGTCTACCCCTACCGCGAGGCCGACTGGCGCCTGAAAGCCCCGGCTCGCCCCATCAAGAAAGAGGAATCCCATGGCAGTGGAAATTGAACGCCGTTACCGCGTAAACGGTGAGGCCTGGCGTGGCCTGGCCGAAGGCGTGCGCTACCGGCAGGGTTACCTGTCGGTAGAAAAAGAGCGCACCGTGCGCGTGCGCGTGGTGGGCGAGCAAGCCTGGCTGACGCTGAAAGGCCAGATCAGCGAGATCAGCCGCCACGAGTTCGAATACACCATTCCGGTAGCCGAGGCGCAAACCATCATGGACGCCATGTGCCCGATGGTGGTGGACAAGCTGCGTTACCGCATCGAAATGGGCGGCTTTGTGTGGGAAGTGGACGAGTTCTTCGGCGAAAACGCCGGCCTGGTGCTGGCCGAGATCGAGCTGCCGTCCGAAGACACGCCGTTCGACAAGCCGGCGTGGCTGGGCGAAGAAGTCACCTTCGACGGCCGCTTTACCAACGCCTACCTGTCAAAGAACCCGTTCAGCCGCTGGTAAGCGGCACGGCAAGTTGGCCGCCACCCCATGGGTTGGCGGCCCTTTTCATGCCTGCTGCGCAGGTACAGGCTGGCCGATAGTGGCCAGCGCACGGCCAAACAGTGTGGCCAAGGCGCGCGCTTGCGGGTGCTGGCTACCCGGTGGCCGGTATACCGCCAGCGGTACGGTGCCCAGTGCCGGCAGGCGCGGGTGGCGCAATACCACGCTGTCTGGCGGCGCGGTATCCGGCAACAGGCCGGCCACGCCCAGACCTGCGCGCACTGCCGCCTGCACCGCCGGCAGGCTGGCGCTTTCGAACACGATGCGCCACGGCTGGCCGGCCTGGTCCAGCGCCGCCAGCATGCGGTCGCGCCAGCTGCACGGTGGCGCAAACATCACCAGCGGCAGTGCGCCGTCCGGCAGTGTGAAATAGCGGTCGGCGTACCAGTGCAGCGGGCAGCCGTGGGTTTCGTCGGCCACTACGGCGGCGGGCTGCTGCGGCAGCGGGGTACACACCATGATGTCCAGCTCGCCCTGCGCCAGCGCCGGGAACAGCGCCTTGCTCAGCCCCAGCTGCACCGACAGCCGCAGGCCGGGCTGGTGCGCGGCAAAGTCGGCCAGTACCTGTGGCAGGCAGCTGCCGGCCAGGTCTTCCAGCAGGCCGATGCGCAGCGGTGCGCTGCCGGTATCGGCGCTGGCGTACTGACCGGTAATGCCGTCGGTCAGCGCCAGCAGGCGGCGCGCGTGGGGCAGCAGCCGCTCGCCGGCGGCGGTCAGTACCACGCCGCGCGTGCTGCGCTGTAGCAGGGTGTTGCCAAGCTGCTGCTCCAGCTTGCGCAGCTGCAGGCTCAGCGCCGGTTGCGTCTTGTTCAGCTGTTGCGCGGCACGGTTGATGCTACCGAGGTTCACGATGCTGACAAAGCTGCGCAGCAGGCTGGTGTCGATGTCCATGGTTATAAGTATTGCTTATGAGTGTGCTCGAAAAGGGCAGTCTACCTATAGCCAAGCTTGGCCGCTAGCATGGGCTATCGTCCCCTATTACCGGAGTGCACCATGTATCTGGCTGCCTTGTTGCTGGCGGTTGCCGGCTCGATTGTTTACCACCTGTCCATCAAGCAGATCCCGGCGGGGATCAACCCCTTTCTGACGTTGGCTATCAGCTACGGCCTGGCCATGCTGGTGTGCCTGGTAGCGCTGCCCTTTGTCGCCGGCAGCCGCCAGCTGGGTGCGCTGGACTGGAGTAGCGCCGGCGTGGCGCTGGGCATTCTCGGTATCGAGCTGGGCTTCCTGCTGGCCTACCGTGCGGGTGGCAGTATGGGCGTGGCCGGGCTGAGCAGCACAGCGCTGAGTACCTTGCTATTGCTGCCGCTGGGTTACTGGCTGTTCCGCGAAACCCTATCCTGGCCACGGCTGGCCGGTGCCGGGCTGAGCCTGACCGGCTTGTGGCTGATGCTGCAGAAATAAGCCACAGCCTTGCGGCCAACCCTGGCTGTATGAGCGGTAGGCGCGGGTGGCACTGGGGTTGGTCGCAGGGCTATGGCATGATGCTGTTTTCATTTGGCATTCTGGGGGCGCAGCATGCCAGGTCTGTTCGCTTTGCTGTTATTACTGGCATTTGCTGCCATACCGCTGCTGATCGTGTGGCTGGTGGTACGGCTGACTGGGCGCGAGCAGGCCAAGGCGCCGGTGTCTGCAGGCAAGGCATCGCCCGATGCATCCGAGGCTGGCGTCGTGTTTTTTGTTGCCGTGCTGGCGACGCTCATGATCGTGCCAAGCCTGATGGCCGAGGTGGCCAGCGGCCGTATCGCCTGGACGCTGCGTGCGATCGGGCGCAGTGTCGAGGTAAGCGCTGCGAACCAACCCGCGGCTTTTGCCCTTGGTGCCGCACTGCATCTCGCGATGAGCTGCGTGTGTATCGGCCTGTGCTTCAAGTTGTTCCGCGACTGGCGGCGCAAGGCCGGGCGGCGCTAGCCGCCAGGTGCCGGCTGCGCTACCTTGTCGGCAGTCCCTCTTTGCCGGAGTCCTGCCATGCCCTATCTCGCCACCTATTCCCCCGACGCCCCCGAGCGCGCCGCGCTGGACGCCCTGCCCGGCCCTGTTTTGCTGGAGTTCGGCGCCGGCTGGTGCCCGCATTGCCAGGCGGCACAGCCGGCCATCGAACAGCTGCTGCAACAGGCGCCGCAGTGGCAGCACGTGAAGGTAGAAGACGGTGCCGGGCGGCGGCTGGGGCGTACTTTTCGCGTGAAGCTGTGGCCCACGCTGATCCTGCTGCACGGTGGCGTGGAGCTGGGCCGTGTGGTGCGGCCAACCTCCCGCGCCGAGCTGGCGCCACTGCTGGCCTTGCTGCCCGCAGCAGACTAGGCCGCCGGCAGCGCCGAACGCTGCGTTTCTGCCCGGTGGTGGCCTTGCGCGCCGATTTGCCGGACAATCCTGCCCTTGATGACAGACGCCCGCTGCAGGGTGCGCCGCCGCCATGGCCAAGACATGACGGTGGCTGGATACAGGTCAACGCTTGCCTGCGCAGCTTGCCGTATCCTGACCGACAGGATTTTGCCGGGTAGCGTGCGCTGCCCGATGCCCCATTAGCCCGTGCGGCGTGTGATGCCGCCAGAAAGGAATACGATGTCCCGCAATCTCGAGCTGTTTGAACGTGGCAAGCAGGTGATCCCCGGTGGCGTGAACTCGCCGGTGCGTGCCTTTGGTCAGGTAGGCGGTACCCCGCGCTTTGTGAAGCGTGCCGAGGGTGCCTATTTCTGGGACGCCGACGACAAGCAGTACCTGGACTACGTGGGCAGCTGGGGCCCGGCCATCCTGGGCCACGCCCACCCCGAGGTGGTGAAGGCGGTACAGGATGCCGCGGTGGGCGGCCTGTCTTTCGGCGCCCCGACCGAAGGCGAGATCGAGATCGCCGAAGAAATCTGCAAGCTGCTGCCGTCGGTAGAACAGGTGCGTTTGGTGAGCTCGGGTACCGAGGCCACCATGAGCGCTATCCGCCTGGCGCGTGGCTTTACCGGCCGCGACCTGATCGTGAAGTTCGAAGGCTGCTACCACGGCCACTCCGACAGCCTGCTGGTGAAAGCCGGCTCCGGCCTGCTGACCTTCGGCAACCCGTCGTCCGGCGGCGTGCCGGCTGATTTCACCAAGCATACGCTGGTGCTGCAGTACAACGACGTGCAGCAGCTGGCCGACACCTTCAAGGAGCTGGGCGACAAGATTGCCTGCGTGATCCTGGAACCGATCGCCGGCAATATGAACCTGATCAAGCCGTCGGCCGAGTTTGTGCAGGCGCTGCGCAGCCTCACCGAGCAACACGGCGCGGTGCTGATCTACGACGAGGTAATGACCGGCTTCCGCGTCGGCCTGCAGTGCGCGCAAGGCCTGCACGGCATTACCCCCGACCTCACCACCATGGGCAAGGTGATTGGCGGCGGCATGCCGCTGGCAGCCTTTGGCGGCCGCGCCGACATCATGGCCAAGATCGCGCCGCTGGGTAATGTGTACCAGGCCGGTACGCTGTCCGGTAACCCGCTGTCGGTGGCCGCCGGCCTGACCACGCTGCGCCTGATCCAGCAGCCGGGCTTCTACGACACCCTGGGCCGCCGTAGTGCCAGGTTGGCCGCAGGCCTGGCCGACGCCGCCCGCGCCGCAGGCGTGCCGATGACCACCGATAGCGTGGGCGGCATGTTCGGCTTTTACTTTAGCGACCGCGTGCCCACCAGCTACGCCGAAGCCACGCAGTGCGACATCCCGCGCTTCAAGGCCTTCTTCCACGCCATGCTGGACGAAGGCGTGTACCTGGCACCGTCCGCATACGAAGCGGGCTTTACCTCGATTGCCCATACCGACGCGCTGATCGAGGACACCATCGCAGCCGCCGGCCGCGCCCTGGCACGTATCTGAGCTGCTGGCGCAGCACCCCGACACCCCGCCCTGTCCCAGCGCGGGGTGTTTGTTTTGCTGCACCGCGTATTGGCCGTGGCGGGGTGCCCGCGCTTGCCGTAGTATTACGGGTTTGTCTAACCCGCAGGCGTGGCTGCACCTTGGCCGCCGTGCCTGTTTAATTTGAATAATCGCTGATAAAACAACGCTGCCCGAATACGGCCTTTACCGGTGGGCAGCCGCTTGCTCAGCCATTGTTTATCAGGCTTACATGACCGCGCTTTCCATCGACTTTACGCTGGACACCCTGCCCGCCCACACCATGGCCGTGCTGCACGCGCTGGCCCTGCTGCCCTCGGGTGAGTCCAAGGCCGCGCTGCTGGCGCTGCTGCAGCTGAACCTGATTCGCGACGAACACGGCAAGGCCGTGAATGGCGACAAGCTGGGTGTGATTCTGGGCGACCTGGAACACCGCGGTGCCATTGTGCGTACCGCCGGCTTGCCCTACCGCATTGCCCCACCCGCCCGTAACGCCGTATTGCTGCAGCTGATGGGCGAACAGGGCGAGCTGTCTGCCTGGGCCGAGCTATTGTGCGAACACCTGCCGCTGCCGCGTAACCAGTGGGACGTGCCCGGCGCTACCGCCATCCAGCTGCGGCTGTGGCTGGCCATTTTGCAGGGCAAGGCCGAGCCTACCCAGCAGTGGCTGGCGCAGTACCAGCAGCTGATGCAGGCCGGTGGCGCCACGCCGCAGCCGCCGTTCAAGCGCCTGTTCGCCAACGCCGCCGGCCGCCAGCTGTTCGACCGCCTGGACGACGACATCCAGGTACTGCTGCTGCAAGACTATCTGCCCGACGCCAACTGGCGGCTGGACCACTTTGCCGAAGGCTACCGCTACGCGTTGTCGCGGCTGGACGACGGCTACCGCGACTGGGACGACCTCACCGCCCAGCTGCTGTTGCAAGGCATCTGGCGTGCCGATTTCGAGCTGGTGCGCCAGCCCGGCGCCGAAGGCGACGGCCTGCCGGTAGCGCGCCTGTGCTACCTGCCGGTACTGCAAGGCCGCTTTGCCGAGGCGCTGTCCATGCTGGACGACTGGCTGGCCGACATCCGCGCGCAAACCAAAAAGCGCACGGTAGATTTGCCCGCGCCGCTCAACGCCTTTTACTGCCTGGCGCTGATCGGCAGCCAGGAAAAAGCCCGCCAGCCGCAGCTCAAGCAGGCCATCGCCAGCGCCATCAAGCAGCGCTACGGCCATAGCTATTACGTGCTGCAGCACTTGTTGCTGCTGCAGGAGGGAACCGCGCTATCGGCCAAGCTGCAGCTGCCGGACGCCAGCGCCCTGTGTGGTGTGGACGGCCTGCTGCTGGCCCTGGGTGCGTTCTGGCTGGACGTGAACCAGGCGCGCACCCCGGCCTGGCAGGCGGCGCTGGCCAGCTTCCGCGACCAGATGTTCGAAGAAGGCTATGTCTGGGTGGCCGAAGAGCTGGCCGCCCTGCTGGAGCGCCAGTTTGGCGAACGCCGCGCCCACCCGCGCTGGCACGCCGAGCGTGGCCTGATCCCGCTGGTAGCCGCCTACCAGCGCCAGGAAGCCTGGCAACACGCGCTCAATGCGCTGAAGCTGCTGGGCGCCGGAAAATCCCCTGAAGGCAAGGCAAACGTGGATAGCAAACAAACCCGGCTGGCGTGGCTGCTCACGCTGGCCCCGCACGGCGCCCTGCTGGAGCCGCGCGAACAGAAGCTGGGTGCCAAGAGCCAGTGGAGCAAAGGCCGCGCCGTAGCGCTGCGCCGCCTGCTGGACGAGCCGGAAAGCTTCGATTACCTGCAAGAGCAGGACCGCCAGCTGCTGCGTTACATCCGCAGCCATCACGACCAGCATCATTACTCCAGCAACAGCGCCTGGGAGCTGGACGCCGAAAAGGCGCTGCCCTTCCTGGTAGGCCACCCGGCCATGTTCTGGGGCGACGCGCCGGATGTGCACATCGACGTGGTGGCCGGCAGCGTGGCGCTGCAGCTGCAAGAGCGCGACGGGCAGATCCGCCTGCGCCTGTCGCCGGCCAAGATCACCGCCGACAGCGAAGTGGTATGGGAAAAAGACACCCCCACCCGGCTGATGGTGTACAGCGTCAGCCGCGAGGTACGCCAGATCGCTGCCATTCTGGGGCGCGAGCTCACCGTGCCGGTAGCGGCCAAAGCGCAGCTGGTAGAAGCCGTGACCAGCATTGCCCCGCTGGTGCCCATCCATTCCGACCTGCCCGAGTTGGCCGCCAATGTGGACGCCGTGCCGGCCGACGGCACGCTGTACGCCCACCTGCTGCCGCTGGCGCAGGGCCTGCGCATGCAGCTCTTGGTGCGCCCGCTGCCCGGTGGCAGCTGGAGCCGCCCGGGCCAGGGCCTGGAAACCATCGTGGGCGAGCTGGACGGCCGCACTGTGCAAACCCAGCGCCGCCTGAAAGCCGAAAAAGCCGCGCTGCAAAAAGTGCTGGACGCCTGCCCCGGTCTGGCGGCCGCCGAAAGCGATGGCCAGGAATGGCAGCTGCCGGACCCGCAAGCCGCATTGCAAGTGCTGTCCGAGCTGCAGGCGCTGGACGCCAGCCTGCTGGCCTGTGTGTGGCCGGAAGGCGAACGCATGCGCATCAAGGGCCGCCGTGGCCTGCCGCAGCTGGCCATGGGCCTGAAGCAGCAAGGCGACTGGTTCGTGCTGAACGGCCAGCTCAAGCTGGACGACGGCCGCGTACTGCAGCTCAAGGAGCTGCTGGCGCTGGTGCAAAACCAGCCCGGGCGCTTCCTGCAGCTGGGCGATGAAGACTGGCTGGCGCTGACCGATGTCATGAAAAAGCGCCTGGACGAGCTGGCGCTGCTGGCCGACCACGTGGGCAAGGACGGCGTTTACCTGTCGGCCCTGAACGCCCCGCTGCTGGCCGAGCTGGCCGGCGAGGTGGGCGAATTCGACGCCGACGACGCCTGGCAGCAACAGTTGGCCGCACTGGAAAGCCTGCGCGATTACCAGCCGCAGGTGCCGTCCACGCTGCAAGCCACGCTGCGCGACTACCAGCAGGAAGGCTACGCCTGGATGTCGCGCCTGGCGCGCTGGGGTGTGGGTGCCTGCCTGGCCGACGATATGGGCCTGGGCAAGACCGTGCAAACCCTGGCCCTGCTGCTGGAGCGCGCACCGGATGGCCCGCAGCTGGTGGTAGCGCCGACCTCGGTAGCGCTGAACTGGATCGCCGAAGCCGCGCGCTTTGCCCCCACGCTGAAAGTGCGCGCCTACCAGCAGCAGCGCACGCTGCTGGGGCTGGACGCCATGGATCTGGTGATTGTCAGCTACGGCCTGCTGCAGCAAGACGCCGACGCCTTTGCCACCGTGCCGTGGCAAACCGTGGTGCTGGACGAGGCGCAAGCCATCAAGAACGCCGGTACCAAGCGCTCGCAAGCCGCCATGAACCTGCAGGCTGGCTTCCGCCTGGCTGCCAGCGGCACCCCGGTAGAAAACCACCTGGGCGAGCTGTGGAACCTGTTCCGCTTTGTGAACCCCGGCCTGCTGGGCAGCCAGGAACGCTTTGCGCAGCGCTTTGCCACGCCGATCGAGCGCGGTGACAAAAACGCCCGCCGTGCGCTGAAGCAGCTGATCCAGCCGTTTATCCTGCGCCGCACCAAGACCCAGGTGCTGGACGAGCTGCCGCCGCGTACCGAAATCACCCGCAAGGTGCCGCTGTCGGCCGACGAGCTGCACCTGTACGAAGCCATGCGCCAGCAAGCGGTCGAAAAGCTGGACGAGCTGCAGGGCGACGACGGCAAGCAGATGCAGGTGCTGGCCGAGATCACCCGCCTGCGCCGCTTCTGTTGCCACCCCAAGCTGGCGTTGCCGGATTCCACGCTGTCCGGCAGCAAGCTGGCGGCCTTTGCCGATATCGCCGACGAGCTGCTGGAGAACGGCCACAAGGCGCTGGTGTTCAGCCAGTTTGTCGACCATCTGGCCATCGTGCGCCAGCTGCTGGACGAACGCGGCGTGCGCTACCAGTACCTGGATGGCAGCACCCCGGCGCGCGAGCGCAAGGCGCGCGTCGACGCTTTCCAGAAAGGCGACGGCGACATTTTCCTGATCAGCCTGAAAGCCGGCGGTACCGGCCTGAACCTGACGGCGGCCGACTACGTGATCCACCTGGACCCGTGGTGGAACCCGGCGGTAGAAGACCAGGCCAGCGACCGTGCCTACCGCATGGGCCAGCTGCGCCCGGTAACCATCTACCGTCTGGTGGCCGAGCACACCATCGAAGAGCAGATCGTGGCACTACACCACGCCAAGCGCGATCTGGCCGACAGCTTGCTGTCCGGTGGTGACATCAGTGCCAAGCTGGACGCCGAAGCACTGCTGGCCTTGTTGAAAGGCGACATTGCTTAGGTGCTGGCCCGCAGCCGTACGAAACGTTCGCGCCCATACCGCCCCACGCCGGGGCGGTATTTTTTTGTCGACTGTCTGCCGGGTGTGAACATACCGGCGCGGCGGTCACGAAATAAGCGCCGCCCGGCCATGGCCAGGTGGCTGGCAAGTTGTATTGTGTGACGCGCATTGCATGTGGCGTGGTGGCTGGGCCACGGTCAGCGTGCGGTTGACCACAAAACTGGGTGTGTGATTTTGTATGATTTGCGCCTGCATTAATACAACAAAGCAGACAGATGCACACATTAATTGTGTGAATTGTGTGATTTAATTGTGTTTATGTATTAATACAAGTGGCGAGCAGTGTATTTGCCAGGCTTTGTTGTTGTTATTGCTGGGGTAATTCCTTGTGCGCCTGCTGTGCTACGTCGCGCTTGTTGTAAAATCAATACATACAGCCATACCTGTTGTGTGTATTGATTGTATTAATACTGCGCCGTCTGTATGATTGCCGTTTTTCGCTACCTGCCGGAGCCTGCCATGTCTGTGTTGCCTGACTTTGAAAGTGCCGAATTCGCCCCCGCGCTGAAAGCCATCCGCAAACAGCTGCAGCTGTCCCGTACTGCGCTGGCTGCGCAGGTAGGCTTGTCTACTGCTGCCATCCAGCGTTACGAGGCGCAGGATGGCAGCAACATCAAACCCAGCCGCGACGCTTACGAGCGCCTGTGCAAGGTGCTGGCTGAATTACTGCAGCACAGCAGCACGCCGGCGGCTACTTTGCCGCGCCCTGCGCCGCAGGTCTTGCCGGCTGTGGCTGCTACTGCGGTGCGCAGCGAGCCGGTACTGGCGCCGGGCATTTTGCTAGCCGACGCCACACTGGAACAGTTGATCGCGCGTGCCAAATCCATGGGTGCCAAGAAGGTCACGATCGAGTTCTAGCGTGCCGGTGATGCTGTGCGCGGGCCCGACCGCAGGCAGGCTTGTTTGTGTGACATTAATCGTGACAATTGTGTGTTTTCAGCGGCTTGTATGATTTCGTGACGGAGGGTGTCACAAAACAACAGCCATGCCGGGCGGCCTGGCTACCCTGAATGGGCATTGCAGCTATGTCAGACGGGTGACGACGGGTAGACTGTCGTACTTCGATCAGCCTGACTAGCGATGCCTTTGCCAATGATTGACCCTTTACTCTCCACCGAAGACCTGATTCAGCGGGCCAATGCGCTGCGTCTGAACGATTTGTTGCAAGCGCAACAATATGCCGAGCAGGCGGTAGCGCGTGCCGAGGGGCAGGTGCTGCTGCTGGCGCAGGCTTTGCAGATACGCGGGCGCATTTATAGCGCGCGCGGTTTGCTGGGGCAGGCGCTGGAAGACGCGCTGGCGGCGCGCCAGCTGTTTGGCCAGCTGGGCGACCCTTTCAGCGTGGCGATACAAGACGCCTTGATTGGCAACGTGTACGTGCACGAAGGCTTGTTTACCGACGCGCTCACGCTCTACCTGCAGGCGTTGCCGCATATCGAGCAATCGCAGTCCAGCGAGTGGTATGCCAGGTTGCTGAACAACCTGGGTTACGCCTATGTGCAGATCAAGATGGCGGACAAGGCGGCGCCGTTTATCGAGCGCTGCGTGGCGCTGGCGCGGCAGAACGGGCACAACCACACGCTGGCCATGGCGCTGGACAGCCTGGCGCGGGCGTACATGCAGCAAGGCAAGTTTGCCGAGGCACGCCAGCTGCTGGGCGAGGCCTTGTTCCTGTTCAGCGCCACAGACACCAAGGGCTATGAGTCCCTGTGCGAGCTGTACCTGAGCTACGCCAGCAGCGAGGCAGGCCTGGGCAACCTGCCGGAGGCGTTGCGGCTGCTGGACAAGGTACAGGCGCTGGCGCGCGAACACGGCCGCCTGCGCCAGGAGGCCGACGCGCTGTACCGTGCCGGTGCGCTGTACCGCCAGCATGGCCGCTGCGAGGCGGCGCTGGGCAAGCTGATGCAGGCGCTGGCTTTGCTGTCGCTGCACGATATGCGTAGCGCGTTGCACGAGTGCGATTACGAAGCCGCCATGTGTTACCAGGCGCTGGGCGATTACCAGCTGGCGTTCGAACATTTCCAGCGTTTCCACCAAGGCCGCGAGCGTGTGTTTACCCAGCAGTTCGAGGCGCGCATGAAGCATGTGGAGCTGATGTTCCGCCTGCATCAGGCCGAGCGTGAGCGCGAGTATTACCGTGAAACCAGCAATAACCTGGCGCGGGAGGTGGAGCGGCGTAGTGCGCGGCTGCAGGCGGCCGAGCAGCAGGCCAATACCGATATGTTGACCGGCCTGCCCAACCGCCATCACTTCTGGCCACGGGCTGATGCCATGTTGGGCGTGGGTGCGCGCTGGAGCAGCCTGGTGCTGGTGGATGCCGACCACTTCAAGCGGGTGAACGACACCTTTGGCCACCTGGCGGGGGATCAGGTATTGCGCGGTATTGGCGAGCTGTTGGCCGCACTGGCCCGGCCGCAGGACCTGTACTGCCGTTTTGGTGGCGAAGAGTTTGTGTTGCTGTTGCCCGACACTCGTGCTGCCGAGGCGGCGTTGCTGGCAGAACAGTTACTGCAACAGTTGGCCGCAAGCTCGTTCAGCCTGTTACCCGGCCATCAGGTGACCCTCAGTGCCGGGGTGGCCGAGCTGTATGCCGAGGGCGCCTCGGGGGGCAAGCAGCGCCTGCGTGCATTGCTGGGTGCGGCAGACCAGGCGCTGTACCGCGCCAAGGATGGCGGCCGCCGCCAGGTGTGCCTGGCCAGCGTGCAGGGTGCCGGCACGGCGCAGACCTAGCCCCGCGCCGCTGGCGCTGCGGCAAGGCGCGGGGTGCAGCCCGGGTGTCAGGTGTGCGGAAAACCCGGGTTCCACGCTACTTCCCACAGAAAGCCGTCCGGGTCGCGGAAATAGCCGCTACGCCCGCCCCAGAACACATCTTCTGCTGGTTTCACGATGCTGGCGCCGCGTGCGGCCAACCCGGCCAGCACCTCGTCTACCTGGTGCTTTTCGCGCACATTGTGCGCCAGCGTAAAGCCCGGAAACGCCGCTGTCGGGCTGTCGGCCACGCTAGCGTCCCCGGCCAGCGCGGCGCGTGGGTATAGCGATAGCCAGGTTTTGCCCAGCTCGAAAAATGCCACGCCGGCGCCGTCCGGCATGGGGACCTGCGGCAGCTGTAGCACGTCGCGGTAAAAGGCGGTGGCGCGGGCCAGGTCGGCCACGCCCAGGGTGACAAAGCTTAGTCGTGCTTCCATGAAAAGTCTCCGTTAAGTAGCGCGCACACCGTGCTTGCGTTGGTCGCTGTGGCTTGGCCGTCAGTCTGCGCTGCGGCGGTGCCACGGTTGGTGGGTTTGACGGTACAACCGTTCGCGTGCGCTGTCGCCGGCATCGCTTTGCTGCAGGAAGGTGTCTAGCGAGATGGTATCCGGCCAGCTTTGCGCACTGCTTGCCAGGCTCTGGATGCGGTCGATGCGAAAGTGGCGGTAATCGCGGCGCAGCAGGCACCAGGCCGCCAGCGTCCAGCGATCGCCCCAGAAAAACAGCCCCAGTGGTGCCACTTCGCGCTGCGTGCCATTGCCGGCTTCGTCGCGGTAGTGCAGCAGCAGGCAATGTTGTTGCTCGCAGGCGGTGCGCAGTGTAGGCAAGGTGTGCAGCGGGTAGTGGCCGCCGGGCGGTACAAATAGCGGTGCCGGCGTCAGGCCGGCGCTGCCCAGTACGCCATGGATCTTGCTGACTGCGCTAGCGGCGGCGGCCGCGGTGTCACTGTCGGCCCAGCTGGCCAGCATGCGGGCGCCCACCTCCAGTGCGGCCAACTCTTCGGCGCTGAAGCTCAGCGGTGGCGGCGTAAAGCCGGCTTCCAGCCAGTAGCCTTCCCCGGCTTCGCCATTTACCGGCGCGCCGCTGGTGAGCAAGTCCGCCATATCGCGATACACGGTACGCTGTGATACCTCCAGCCACTGCGCCAGCTGCGCGGCGGTAGTACGCCGCCGCCCGCGTAGCAGCAGCAGTATCTGCATCAGTCGGTCAGCCCGGCGCATATTGCTCTGCCAGTGTCAGGATGGCCGCGATACTGGCGCGCGCTTGCGGGCTGTTCTGCCAGCAGCTGCTGCGCAATAGCCCGGCTATTTGCCGGCAGAGCGCTTGCGCATCGGCCCCGGCCAGCTGTGCCAGCGAGCTATAGCCCAGCTGTTCCAGCCGGCTGATGACGGTAGGGCCGACGCCTTTGAGTGCCAGCATGGCGGCGTGTTCGTGAGCGGGAAACGGCATGATGGCCTCTTATGTCGCTGTGGTAGCCGGCAGTGTCGCGCCCATGGCCTGTGCGATCAAGGCAAAATCACTGGCGCTGATCTCCAGGTGGCCATAGCGGAAAGGGTAGCCCCAGCGTGCCGGGTTTTCTATAAATGAAAGCCGGCTTAGCAAGGGACGGATGGCGGCCGGCTGGCTGGGTAGCCAGTGGATATCGCGCCGCCATGGCACAAGGTCTTCATGCATGGCCACCTGATACGCGTTAGCGTCAGCCACGTAGCCCAAGGCGGTAAACTGCTGGCAAGGCTCGCGCCCCTGCAGGGTCAGCACCGGCGAGTAGTACACCAGGCCATCACCGGGCTGCATGCGCGCCAGCGCGGCGTGCTTGCCGTGGCAGAGCTGGGCAAAGCCGCCTACCAGGCCGCGGCCAACGTGCTCTTTGCAGGCCACGCCCACCCAGTAGCGCGGCGGTCGCGGGGCGATGCCGCCGAGTTCGCCCTGGCGCCTCATGTGGCTTGCTGCTGCCACGCGGCAAGCAGGTAGGCCGCAACCTGCTTGCGGCCTACCTCCTCCAGGCTGTGCAGTTTGATATGGCGCCGCAGTTTGCCGCTACCCTCCAGCGTCCGGTGCGGGTCGGCTAGCTGCGCCCCGGCACTGAATTCCAGCGAAACGTGGGCTTGGTAGGCAAATAGCCCGCAA
This sequence comes from Vogesella aquatica, assembly GCF_028548455.1. Taxonomy (GTDB): domain Bacteria; phylum Pseudomonadota; class Gammaproteobacteria; order Burkholderiales; family Chromobacteriaceae; genus Vogesella; species Vogesella aquatica. The sequence goes on along the minus strand of NZ_JAQQLF010000001.1, from coordinate 168,955 downwards.
AACGGCGCATTGTCGGCAAACAGGATGCCACCGTACTTGATCTCCTCCTGTATACCGGGTGCCAGCGCCAGGATGTGCTGGCGTACCGCTTGCAGGATGGTGTGCTGCAGTGGCTGTTGCTGGCTGATATCGCACAGCCATTGCTGTGTGCGGGAGATGGGTGGTGACATGGCGGCTACCTCTGTGGCGGTGTTTAGGGTTCGGTGTGCAAGCCGATAATGTTGCCTTCGCTGTCGGCAAACAGACCGATCTGGCCATTGCCATCCGGCAGGGACATTTCGGGCAATAGCACCTGGCCGCCGTGTTGTGCTGCACGGCTCAGTACCGTGCTGACATCGGGGCTGCCGTCCAGATAAATGCGTGTGCCCTGGGCAGCGGGCTGCAGCCGCGGGCTGGCCATGATGCAGCCGCTGCTATCGGGAAATACGGCAATGTGGTCATCCATGAACTGTTCCACTTTCAGTTCCACGTGGAACACCTGCTGGTAAAACGCGACGGCACGGTCAAAGTCGGTAGCCGGGATCTCGAACCAGTGAATCATATTGCTCATGATGTGTCTCCTGATGAGGTAGTAGCGGGTTGCTGCTGCCACTATGCCGCTACCCTGCTGCCAGCATTCTGTCAGCAGCGGCGGACAGAAGGTTGTGCAGTGGCAAAACGGCAACAACCCGCGCCACAGTGCCTGGCTATTTGCCGGCGTATTTTTTGCTTTTGTCCTAATACGCAGCGTACTGGGTATGATCACCCGCTACGCAGGTGGCGCTGATGCCCACGGGGCGTGTTGTGGTCGGATGGCGCAAATGGCTGAAAGGAAAACAGTTTCTGAATATGTGTGGTAACCAGACATGCTCACCATGATGAGTAAACCTGCCTCGACGCGCCCGAATCTGGCGCTAAAACGGCGCATCGCCCTGGCTTTGCGCCGCTCCCGGCATAGCCAGGACACCGGCCAGCACCAGATCGGGGTGCAGGCCGCAGAGGAGGCACTGTTGCTATGCGAGCTGCCGCACTACCTCCCGCAGTGGCAGCAGGCCATGGCGCAGCTGGCGCTGCACCAGTTTCGCATGGGCCATTTTGCCGATGCGGTGCGCAGCGGGCTCGAGGTGGCGGCTACTCTGGGTTTCGGTACCGATGCAGCCTTGCGTGCCGAAGTCTTGTGTGTGGTGGCCATTGCCTGCAATGAAATGGGCTTGATGCAGGATGGTCTCAAATACGCGCTGGAGGCCCTGGCCGCTGCGCGTAGCAGTAATGAGCCGATACAGATCATCAACGCCTTGAACCGTGCCGGCGTGTGTACTTATGGCGCTCTGGGCGATCTGGAACAAGGCGAGCAGCTTTTGTGTCAGGCTGCCGAGCAGGCACGGTTGGCCGGCGAGCGCGTGCTGCTGTTTGCGGCGCTGAACAATATCGGCACCTTATACAGTAGCGAGGCACGCAAGCAATTGAAGCTGGGGCGTCAGGCCGAGGCACATACCCTGTTGCACTGTGCGATGCAGCATTACCAGGATGCCTGGCAAAGCGCAGGCAGTACGGGAAACCGCCACCAGTGGGCCATGCTGCAAACCAATCTGGCAGAGGCTTATGTCGATCTGGGTGAGTTTGACCGTGGCCGGGCAGCGTTGGCCGAGCTGCGCCACGCGCTGGCAGGTAGCGACTTCCACTCGCTGCAGCGCAACGCAGACCTGATAGAAGCCACGCTGCTGCAGCGTAGTGGCCTGGTGGGAGAAGCCGTGGCTGCTTTGCAGCAGATGCTGGCCCTGCCGGGCAATATGATCGAATTCGAGATGCGCCATTTTGCGCAGGAAGAGTTGTACCGCTTGTACAAGTCCAGCGGGCAGTTCGAGCTGGCCTTGGCCCAGCTGGAGGCGCTACGCCACAGCGAGCAAGAGCAGAACGAGCAGCGTAGCAGTACCCAGGGCTGGGCCATCCGCAAGGAGCTGGAAATCACCAGTGTGCAGCTGGCGGCCGAGCGCGAGCGGCTGTACGCCGAGCGCGAACGGCTGCGTGCAGCCCAGCTGGAGGCGGAAAAGATTGTTACCGAAGCGCGCATGAGCGAGCTGGAACAAGCCGTACTGATCGATCCGTTGACTGGGGTAGGCAATCGTCGCTGTCTGGATCTGGAAGGCCCGGCCAGGTTGGCCGCATTGGGCCAGCAGCTGCATGGCATGGCGGTGGTGGTGGTGGATCTGGATCATTTCAAATCCATCAACGACCGTTTTGGCCATGTAGTTGGCGATGAGGTACTGAAGAAAGTGGCGCAGCTGATGGCGCTGAGCACCCGTGGCAGCGATCTGACTGTGCGTTTTGGCGGCGAGGAGTTCGTCTTGTTGCTGATGGAGCAGTCGCAAGACAGCGCGTTGCGCTGTTGCGAGCGTTTGCGCCTGGCCATCCTGAATTACAGCTGGTCCGAGGTACACCCCCAGCTACAGGTCACGGCCAGTTTTGGCATGCAGTGGTGCCAGGCCCCGCTGCCGTGGGAGCTGGCTTTGCGTCAGGCCGATCTGGCTTTGTATCAGGCCAAGCGTCTGGGGCGCAACCGCCTGCAGCTGGCTAGCCCGGGTTAGGTTTTTCGCGCTGTGTCAGCAAAAAGCCGCCTGAACAAGGCGGCTTTCTGTTTTTTACAGCGCGGACATCAGGGCAGCAGGCTGAACTGATGTTGCCAGCGCAATAGCCAGCGCTCGCGCGAACGCGGGTCGGTCTGGTCTTCCTGCCACTCCAGTGACCACTGCTGGTTTTTGGCGGCTTGCCAGCGCAGGCGTACGCCCAGAACCTCGGGCTGATGCTGGCTGCCGGTGATGCCGGCCTCCTTGGCCAGGATGGCGGCGTTGGTGCCGGTCAGCGTGTGCTGCAGGCGCAGGCGTTCGTAGCGCATACTGCCATCCACACCCGCCACCAGGGGCGCGCTGGCTTCCAAGGCCAGCCAGTCGGTGCGGCCATCGTAGTCTACTGTGCCGGTAGGGCTGCCCAGCTTACCCTGCTCGCGCCGGCTGCCTGCCGCACCGCGCAGGGTGATGCCGTACAGTTGGCCGCGTGCGGCCAACTCCAGCCACTGGCCATCACCGTTCAGGCAGGCCAGCGTGCTCTGGCAGCCGCTGGCACCACCGTGACTATGGCTGTGGCCGTCGCCCGCCAGCGCATTCTGCCGGGTGACGCGCGGGGTATCGGCGGCGGTAAGGCCCAGCTGCAGCGGGCCCAGGTCTTGTTCTAGCGCCAGCAACCACAGGCCGGCTTGTGCACCGGTACGGCGCGTGCCGGGGTTGCTGTCGCCGCGCAGTGCCGACACGGTCAGGCGGCGGCCAGGCTGTTGCAGCTGTAATGCCAGGCCGCTGTCGTGCCAGTGGTCGTGGCCGCCGGTAAGCAGGGTGTCGCGCAGGCTGCTGCGCCCCCATTCATCGGCAGCCAGTGCTTGCGCCGGGCTGAAGCGGCCGGCTTGCAGCGCAAGCGTGCCGGGGATCGCCGCCCAGCGTAGCCAGGCCTGGTCGTTGGCCAGCTGCTCGCGCTCGCGGTCGTAGCTGAGGGCCCACTGGGTCTGCAGGCCGGGCAGCCAGCGTGCTTGCCAGCCCAGGGTGCTGCGGTCGGCGTTCAGCTCGCGCAGGCTGGCGGCGGCAGGGTGGTCGATCTGCGTGAGCGCCGCCGGTGGCGTGTGGCTGCCGCGACCCTGGCGCAAGTCCAGGTCCAGCGTCAGCTGCTGTGCCGGGGCGGCGCTGCCGGTATCGTCATCGTGCACAACACCGTCGTGCGCCCAGCTACCGGTGCTACTGGCCAGCAGGGAAAGGATTGCTAAAGCGCGGGTTGGTGAGAAGTGTGTCATCGGTAAGGGTCTTCAAAAAGGCAATGATGTCCTGCTTGTCCTGGGCGCTCAGGTTGATGCGCGCGATCAGGTCGCTCTTGTACGGGTTCAGGCGGCCGTCACCGGCGTGCGGGCCGCTGGTGATGTTGCGCCCGCCGGCGGCGTAAAAGTCGAGTACTTCTTCCAGCGTGGCAATGCTGCCGTCGTGCATATAGGGTGCCGTGTTGGCGATATTGCGCAGGCTGGAGGCGCGGAAGGCGCCCATATCGGCCGGCAGGCTGGTGAATTCGAACAGGCCGCGGTTCGGGAAGGGAAAGCCACCCTTGCCATCGATGTTGTACAGGCCGGTGTTGTGGAAGGCACGGTTCACCTCCGGGCTGCCCAGGTGGTTGGTCTGGTCGTTGAAGTTGAAGCTGCCATGGCAGTGGAAGCACTCGGCGGTTTCACCCATGAACAGCTGCATGCCGCGCAGCTCTTCGGCGCTGAGGACGGCTTTTTTCTGCTGGTAGCGGTCGTATTTGCTGTCAAAGCTCAGCAGGCCACGCTGGAAGGTGGCAATGGCTTTGATGATGTTGCCAAAGGTGATGGTATCCCCTGCACTGCCAAAGACCTCGGCAAAGCGCTGGCGGTAATCGGTGTCGGCCTTGATGCGCGCCAGTACGGTGTCTTTATTGCTGTCGTTGACGCCCATTTCCACCGGGTTTTCACCGAACAGCGGCACTTCCATTTGCCGCTCCAGCGTCGTGAGCGAGGGGTTGGCCCAGGTATAGGTGCTGTGCCAGGCACTGTTGGCCAGGTGCTGGGCATTGCGGTGGGTCAGCTCGCCGGTACTGCCGGGCGATACCGCCAGGCCGTCGGTAAAGGCCTTGTTCTGGTGGTGGCAGCTGGCGCAGCTTTGCGTACCGTTACCGGACAGGCGTTTGTCGTAGAACAGCTGGCGGCCCAGCTGGAACTTGGCTTCGCTCATCGGGTTGTCCGCCGGCACCACCGGGGTGGGCACGTCTGCCGGCAGGTTCCATTGCCAACTGATGGTGCTGCGCGACGGGTCGACAACGGTGGTGCCGCCGGCACCGCCGCCACCCAGGCAGCCGGCCAGCAGCGCACTGCTGGCCAGGGTGATCAGCAGTGCTCGCATTATTTGCTTTCTACGCGGAAGGCCGGCACGTTGCTGCCGTCACCTTTGGCCTGGCCTGCCGGGCTGGTGGCCAGGTTCAGGTCGAGCTTGTCGAAAATAGCCGGGCATTCCGGGTCGGTGGTGCCACTCATGCAGCCGACAGCCCCCCCGGTGTCCTGCGACAGATTGCTGCTGGCCAATAGCTGCTGAACGTCCAGTACCACTTGCTGGCTGGACGGGTTGAAGGCGGCAAACTTTACTGGCAGGCGGTTCGGGTTGCTGCAGGTCACGCCCAGGCCGGTGACACTGTCGCCACCCGTGCAGTTGGTAGAGCCCAGGTGGATGTTAAAGGTGGTAGATGTGGAAGGTGGTGTGGTGGGACGCGCGACGCCGCCTACCGGATTGAACTCCACCTTCATGAATTTGCGGCCAACCTGCCAGCTCCAGGCCATGGCAGAGATATTCAGTGGTGCCGGGGCGGTGGCGTAGGGCAGGTGGTTCATGCCGACGGTGTTGCCGCTGCCGTTGGTGGCGGTGGACGGCACGCCTACCTGGAAGCTCATGCCAACGTAGTTGCCGCTGTCGATGCTGCCTTGTACCAGATTATTGGTTGCGGCCGTACCGGCAGCAGCGCAGGTGCCGGTTGCGTTTTCAAAGTCCAGCAGGGCAGTGTCCAGATATTGCCACTGGCTGTCCTGGGTCAGTTTTACCGGTACGGCGTTGCCCTGGGCCGTGATCAGCTTCACGTCGTGAACGTAAAAGCGCGCGTCTTTCAGGTCGGCACTGACGGCACTGGTGCCCAGGCTGCTGATGGCGGTGCCGCAGCTAACGCTGTTAGTACCGGATTTGAGCGCAAACTGGATGCTGACCGGGGTGGTACTAGGGGTGGTGGTGCTTGTGCTCGTCGAGCTGGCCGTGGTTGTGGCAGCCGGTGAGGCACCGCCGCCGCCGCCGCCCAGCAGGCAGGCAGTTAATAGAAGTGGCAAGGCGGCCAGGGGCAGGAGTGCTGTACGCATGGTGTGGTTCTCTCTTGTGTCGGTATGGAAACAAAAGAGAATTATCCAGACACATGACGTCTTGATAGTGCGGCAAATTGTCGCATTGCTGCGGCGATTTGCCGCAAAAACGGCCGGTATTTGACAATTATCAGGTGGATTACACCCCGGTAATCCGCTTTTCCATCATCAGGTAGGGGGTGCCACCCAGGCCGGACTGGGCAAAGCCTTCGCCCTGGTACAGGCTGCGGCCAACGTGGTTGTCGGCGCGTACTTCCAGGGTGACCTTGGCGCAGCCGCGAGCCAGGGCGGCGGCCTCTACCGCCTGCATCAGTGCCCTGCCCAGCCCCAGGCCGCGCGCGGTGGGAAGCACCGACAGGTCGTGCAGATTGCACACCGGTGCGGCGTAAAAACTGGAAAAACCCAGCACGCACAGCGCGTGGCCTGCCGGCTGGCCGTCGAGTTCGGCAATCAGGGCAAACAGGCCAGGGTGCTGCGCCAGCGCGGCGGGTAGCTGTTGCCGGGCGTGCTCGCTTAGCCCCTCGCCACCGCCCATGGCATCGCGGGCGTAGGCGTCGGTCAGCTGCAGCAGTAGCTGGCAGTCGGCGGGGTCGGCCAGCTTGGCCGCACGGATGGCCAGGGTGCTCATTGGGCGCTGCTGGCGACGGGCGGGGTGGTATTTTTGGGTAAATACAGCGGGCCTTTGTAGCCGCAGGCTGTCACGGTCAGGGATAGCAGGGCAAAGAGGAGTGCGGTACGCATACGGAATCCGGGTGCTATGGCAAAATGGCAGTCTATCAGGCCGTTGCCGTACTGCCCATGCAGTGCCGCGTGCGGCCAACCTTGAGACAGGATGACACCATGACCGAAAGTGATTTTCTGGGCCTGACCGATGGCCTTTTCCGCCGCATTGAAGACGCGCTGGAAGACGCCGGGCTGGATACCGACTGCCTGATCAACGGCAATGTAATGGAAATCGAGTTTGAGGACGGCGCCAAGATCGTGGTGAACCGCCACGTACCGAACCGTGAAATGTGGATTGCTGCCAAAAGTGGCGGCTTCCATTTTGCCCTGCGTGAAGATGGCCAGTGGTTGGCCGCGCGCGATGGTGCCGAGTTTGGCGCCACGCTGTCGCAGGTGGTGAGCGCGGCCAGCGGCGAAGCCTTCCGCTTTGTCGTATAAATGACTGAGCTGGCCCTGCTGGCGGGCTTGGCCGCGTCGGCCTTTCTGTCGGCTACGGTCTTGCCGGGTAATTCCGAGCTGGCCTTGTCTGCCCTGCTCTACCAGCAGCCGTCGCTACTGTGGCCTGCCGTGCTGGTCGCCAGTGTGGCCAACACGGCCGGTAGTGCCACCAGCCTGTGGCTGGGGCGGCGCGCACCGGCCAAAGCCCTGCCGGCGCGCACGGCGGGCTGGTTTGCCCGCTTTGGCCCCGCTACCTTGTTGTTAAGCTGGGTACCGTTGCTGGGCGATGCGTTGCCGTTGGCTGCCGGCTGGCTACGGCTGCCCTGGTGGCCTTGCCTGCTATGGTTGGCCGCAGGCAAAACGCTGCGTTACCTGCTGCTGGTGTGGGGGTTGCAGTGGTGGCGGTAAGTGCTGCTGGACGGCATGGCGTACGCTGCCGGTTGCCGTGTACGGAAATCCGGACGCCCGCCGCGGCGGCGACACCGATACAATAGCGTTTTGCTGGCCTGCCCGGCCGTGCCGGATTGTTGGCCGGTAGCGTGCGGGGCAACACCGATTTTGCAAGCTGCCACACCCTGGCCGGTGCGGGCGGCTTTCGTTTTTTGAAGAACTGAGCGTGCCATGAGCAAACATATTCCGCGCAAGCGTTTCGGGCAGAATTTTCTGCAGGACCAGCGCGTCATCGAAGACATCGTCAATGCCGTTGGCGCCCAGCGCAGTGATGTGGTGGTGGAGATCGGCCCCGGTCTGGGCGCGCTGACACGCCCGCTGTTACAGCGTCTAGACCATTTGCATGTAGTGGAGATCGATCGCGACATCATCAGCCGCCTGCGCGGCGAGATCTCGCCCAAGCGCCTGACCATCCACGAAGGCGATGCGCTGGCGTTTGATTTTGGCAGTGTGTGCGAGGGCCAGTTCAAGCTGGTAGGCAACCTGCCGTACAACATTTCCACCCCGCTGCTATTCCACCTGGCTTGCTACGGCAACCGTGTGATCGACATGCACTTCATGCTGCAAAAAGAAGTGATCGACCGCATGGTGGCCGAGCCATCCACCCCGGATTACGGCCGTTTGACGGTTATGTTGCAGTACCGTTTCGATATGGAACAGATCTTGCTGGTACCTCCAGGAGCGTTCTACCCGCCACCGAAAGTAGACTCGGCGGTAGTGCGGATGATTCCGGATGCGGGCCGTTGCGGTGTAGCCGATAACGAGACCCTGCTGGAAGAGCTGGTGGCCCAGGCGTTTGCCCAGCGTCGCAAGACACTGCGCAACAACCTGAAAGGCCTGGTAAGCGACGAGGAGCTGGCATCGGTGGGTATCGATGCAGGCTGGCGCGCCGAGAATGTCAGCGTAGCGCAGTACGTGTCGCTGGCCAACCTGGTTGCCCGTCGCGGCTAAGCCGTGTTGCAGTGCGCCTTGTGCGCCCTGCCCGGCATGGACACAATCCGGAACATACCGGCCTGGCACAAGACTGCGACATGCAGCGGCCGGGCCAACGCCAACTGGTGGAAGAGAGAGAAACCATGATTCGTTTCAATAATGTACACAAGTGGTTCAAAGACCTGCACGTACTCAATGGCGTCAGTCTGCAGGTGCAGCAGGGGGAAGTGGTGGTGGTGTGCGGGCCGTCCGGCTCGGGCAAGTCCACGCTGATCCGCACCGTGAACCAGCTGGAAAGCATCAACGAAGGGGAAATCTGGGTAGACGGCAAAAATGTGGCCGACCCCAAGACCGACCTGAATGCCCTGCGCGCCGAAGTCGGCTTTGTGTTTCAGCATTTCAATCTCTACCCCCATTTGTCGGTACTGGACAACATCACGCTATCGCCTATGAAGGTAAAGGGCATGGACCGTGCGGCTGCCGACAAGCTGGCCGTCACGCTGCTGGAGCGCGTCGGTCTGGCGCACAAGAAAGACGCTTTCCCGGCCATGCTGTCCGGTGGCCAGCAACAGCGCGTGGCCATTGCCCGTGGCCTGGCCATGGAACCACGCGTGATGCTGTTTGACGAACCAACCTCGGCACTGGACCCGGAAATGATCGGCGAAGTGCTGAAGGTGATGAAAGATTTGGCCGAGTCCGGCATGACCATGATGGTGGTGACCCACGAGATGGGCTTTGCCCGCGAAGTGGCCGACCGTGTGGTGTTTGTCGATCACGGCCAGATAATCGAAGAAGCGCATCCCGAGCACTTCTTTACCAACCCTCAGCACGATCGCGCCAAGCAGTTCCTGCGCCAGCTGTTGACACCGATGAACTAAAACCGCAGTAAGCCGCACCGGTGTCGGCGCGGCCTGAATAAAAGCAATATCACTTGAGAAACTGGAGAAACTTATGCGTTTTACTACCCGTCTGCTGACCACTGCCGTCATCGCCTCCGCTTTTGCTGCCCCGGCCATGGCCGAAGGCACGCTGGACAAGATCAAGGAATCCGGCGTGATCGTGCTGGGCCACCGCGATGCCTCCATCCCGTTTAGCTACCTGGCTGACGGCCCGAACCCGATCGGCTACTCGCACGACCTGCAGCTGAAAGTGGTGGAAGCCGTGAAAAAGCAGCTGAAGCTGCCGAACCTGCAAGTGAAGTACAACCTGGTAACGTCGCAGACCCGTATCCCGCTGGTACAGAACGGTACCGTGGATCTGGAATGTGGTTCCACCACCAACAACCTGGAGCGTCAGAAACAGGTAGCTTTCTCGGTAGGTATCTTTGAAATCGGTACCCGCCTGATGACTGCCAAGACCTCCGGCGTAAAAGACTTCCCGGACCTGAAAGGCAAGAACGTGGTGACCACCGCCGGTACCACTTCCGAGCGCCTGCTCAAAGCCATGAACGCCGAGAAGCAGATGGGCATGAACATCATTTCCGCCAAAGACCACGGCGAATCGTTCCTGATGCTGGAATCCGGCCGTGCCATCGCCTTCATGATGGATGACGCCCTGCTGTACGGCGAAATGGCCAAAGCCAAGAACCCGGCCAACTGGGTAGTTACCGGCAAGCCGCAGTCCTTCGAGATCTACGGTTGCATGCTGCGCAAGGACGACCCGGCCTTCAAGAAAGTGGTAGACGACGCCATCAAGGCCACCTTCAAGTCTGGCGAAGTGAACAAGATCTACAGCAAGTGGTTCATGAGCCCGGTACCGCCAAAAGGCCTGAACCTGAGCTTCCCGATGTCCGACGAATTCAAGGAACTGGTTGCCAAGCCGACCGACAAGTCCGCCGAGCAAATGTAATCCCTGCATGAACGCCCAAGCGGGTTTGTTCGGGTTGCGGCCAACGTAACCGGGCTGGGGGCTTGCCCCCACCCGCTTGCGAAGGGGCGCGGCTTGCGCCCCTTTTTCTTTGGAGAAGTGTATGAATTACAACTGGGACTGGAACGTCTTTTTCAAGTCCACCGGTATCGGCAGCGAGATCTATCTGGACTGGTTCGTGTCCGGCCTGGGCTGGACCATCGCCGTGGCGCTGGTAGCCTGGATCGTGGCGCTGGGGGTCGGTAGCGTGCTGGGCGTGATGCGCACCCTGCCGAACAAGCTGTTGTCCGGCGTGGCCACGGCTTATGTGGAGCTGTTCCGTAACGTACCCTTGCTGGTACAGCTGTTCATCTGGTATTTCATGGTGCCCGACTACCTGCCCGAGTCCGCGCAGGTATGGTTCAAGCAAGAGCTGAACCCGGCCACCTCCGCTTATATCTCGGTGGTAGTGTGTCTGGCGTTGTTTACCGCCGCCCGCGTGTGCGAGCAGGTGCGTACCGGTATTCAGGCCTTGCCCAAGGGCCAGAGCGCTGCCGCGCTGGCGGTGGGTTTCACCTTGCCGCAAATGTACCGCCACGTACTGCTGCCGCAGGCCTTTCGCATCATCATTCCGCCGCTTACCAGCGAATTTTTGAACATCTTCAAGAACTCGTCGGTGGCGTCGCTGATCGGCCTGATGGAACTGCTGGCGCAAACCAAGCAGACCGCCGAATTTACCGCCAATATGTTTGAGGCCTTTACCCTGGCCACGCTAATCTACTTTGTACTGAACATGAGCCTGATGACGTTCATGAGCTGGGTAGAGAAGAAAGTGCGCATCCCGGGCATGATGGGAGGAGCCAAATAATGGATTTCAGCCAGATTATTCCTTCGATGCCGGGCCTGGTGGACGGCATGCTGATGACGCTGAAGCTGCTGGCCTTGTCGGTGGTGGGCGGCGTGGCACTGGGTACGGTACTGGCGCTGTTGCGCCTGTCCAGCAACCCGCTGCTGTCCGGCTTTGCCAAAGCCTACGTGAACTACTTCCGATCCATTCCGCTGCTGCTGGTGATCACCTGGTTCTACCTGGCGGTGCCGATGCTGCTGAACTGGATTACCGGCACCTTTGTGTCGGTGGGTGCCTTCACCTCTTGCCTGGTGGCCTTCATGATGTTCGAAGCCGCCTACTACTGCGAGATCGTGCGTGCCGGTATCCAGTCCATTGCCAAGGGCCAGGAAAACGCCGCCTACGCGCTGGGCATGAGCTACGGCCAGGCCATGCGCCTGATCATCCTGCCGCAGGCCTTCCGCAAAATGATGCCGCTGCTACTGCAGCAATCCATCATCCTGTTCCAGGACACCTCGCTGGTGTACGCCGTGGGCCTGATGGATTTTCTGAACGCTGCCCGTTCCAAGGGCGATATCGTTGGTTTGCCGCATGAGTTCCTGATTTTTGCTGGTGCGGTGTACTTTGTGATCAGTTTCGGCGCGTCCCTGTCGGTGAAGCGCCTGCAAAAGAGGTTTGCGGTATGAGCATGATTTCCATCAAGAACGTCAGCAAATGGTACGGTGACTTCCAGGTGCTCACCGACTGCACCACCGACGTGAAAAAAGGCGAAGTCGTGGTGGTGTGCGGCCCGTCAGGCTCCGGCAAATCCACGCTGATCAAAACCGTCAACGCGCTGGAGCCGTTCCAGAAGGGCGACATCATCGTGGACGGCACCTCGGTAGGCGACGCCAAGACCGATCTGCCCAAGCTGCGCAGCCGCGTGGGCATGGTGTTCCAGCATTTCGAGCTGTTTCCGCACCTGTCCATTACCGAAAACCTGACCATTGCGCAGGAGCGCGTGCTGGGCCGCAGCAAAGACGAAGCCATGCAAAAAGGCCTGCACTACCTGGACCGCGTGGGCCTGAAAGCGCACGCGCACAAGTTTCCTGGCCAGCTGTCCGGCGGCCAGCAGCAGCGTGTGGCCATTGCCCGTGCCTTGGCGATGGACCCGATCGCCATGCTGTTCGACGAGCCAACGTCTGCACTGGACCCGGAAATGGTGAACGAAGTGCTGGACGTGATGGTAGAGCTGGCACAGGAAGGCATGACCATGATGTGCGTAACGCACGAGATGGGTTTTGCCCGAAAAGTGGCCAACCGCGTGATCTTCATGGACCGTGGCAGCATCGTGGAAGACTGCGCCAAGGAAGAGTTCTTCGGCAATATCGAAGCCCGCTCCGAGCGCGCCCGCCAGTTCTTGTCCAAGATTCTGCAGCACTAAGCAGCGTACGTTGGCCGCCAGCGTGCGGCCAACGTTTCACATGAAACGTTGCCTGCTGTCAGTCCGCCCAGCCCCCCGCTTTGCGTGGGGCTTTTTTATAGAATCTTTGAAACAAGCTGCCGTGTTTTTACCGCCGCTTTCCGCTCCCGGGCGGGCTGGTGTGCCCTGCCTAGCCAGGGCGCTGTGGTTTTCGAATGGCAAAAGCAGAGCTTTTCTATTGAATGCCAGCAGCGAAATAAAGTAGTAAAACGATATCGAGCGCCGGCACGACAAATATGCCACATGGTGGTTTTGTTCGTTCTAGGCTTGGGCTACCATCGACCTGTTACTACCAGAATGCCTGCCATGTATTCCACGATCTATCTTGGTCGCCAGCCTATAGTTGATGCCCAGCAAAAGCGCGTAGCGTATGAGCTGCTGTTCCGCTCCGGGCCGGAAAACCGCGCCCTGTTCCAGGACGATGTCAACGCTACCGCATCGGTCATCCGGCATGCCTTTATCGACCTGGGCTTGTCGCGGGTGCTGGAAGGCTGCCCGGGGTTTGTGAATGTCAGCGAGAAGCTGTTATTCAGTCCGGTGCTCGATTTATTGCCACCAGACACCATCATTCTGGAGATCCTGGAAAGCGTGGAGCTGACGCCGTCGGTATACGAGCGCTGCGCACAACTGAAAGCACGCGGCTACCAGCTCGCGCTGGACGATGTGAGCGACATCACTCCCGACATGCTGCCGCTGCTGCCGCTGGTTGACTACCTGAAATTCGATCTGCAGCAAGTGCCGCTGTCTGCCTTGCCCCGCCTGCTGCAGTGCCTGCAAGGCTTTCGCGGCCAACTGCTGGCTGAAAAAGTGGATACCTTCGAGCAATACGAAGCGTGCATGAAGCTGGGTATCGGGCTGTTCCAGGGCTATTTCTTTGCCCGGCCTACCGTAATGAGCCATAACCGTGCGCACCCGCACCGCGCCCTGCTACTGCGTCTGTTGGGCCTGGTGATGAAAGACGCTGATGTGGCCGAGCTGGAAAGCGTATTCAAGGCGGCGCCGGACATGGTGGTGGGCTTGCTGAAACTGGTGAACGCCGCCGAGTCCTACCGCCAGCCGGTAGGCTCGATCCGGGAAGCCATCATCACGCTGGGCACGTCCAGGCTCAAGCGCTGGGCGCTGATCATCCTGTTTGCAGCCGATTGCCGCCCTTCGCAGGGCCCCAGTCCGCTGCTGGAGATGGCGGTGGTGCGCGGGCGCATGATGGAGCTGCTGGCGGGCGATGCCGGTATCGACCCGGATGAAGCGTTCATGACGGGCATCCTGTCGTTGGCTGACACCTTGCTGGCCACGCCGATGGCAGATCTGATAAGCGGTCTGGCACTGAACCGGGATGTGCAGCAGGCGCTACTGGCGCGTAGCGGGCCACTGGGCCAGCTCTTGGCACTGGTGGCGCTGGGCGAATGTCAGGAGCTGGCCTCGCCACTGCCGGACATGGACGCCGAACGTTTCAATGCCTTGCAGCTGTCGGCGCTGGCCTGGGTGCGCGAAACCTGGCGCGATGATTTTCTGGGTTGAAGGTTGGCCGCAGGTGGTGGTGAACAGAAAAGCCGGCGAATGCCGGCTTTTTGCATGCGTAAGGCGCCTTACACGATGTCCAGGTGGTCCAGCCCGTCCAGCGGGTTGTGCTGCTTGGCTTTTTCGCTGTACAGCTTGATCTGCAGGCGCAGGTCGTTGATGGAGTCGGCGTTGCGCAGCGCGTCTTCGTAGCTCACCAGGCCGGCTTCGAACAGCTGGAACAGTGCCTGGTCGAATGTCTGCATGCCAGACTCTTTCGAGCGGCCCATGACTTCCTTGATGCCGCTGATTTCACCCTTGAAGATCATGTCGGAGATCAGCGGGCTGTTCAGCAGGATTTCAATGGCCGCTGTCCGACCCTTGCTGCCTTTGAGCGGAACCAGACGCTGCGAGATGATGGCACGCATGTTCAGCGACAGGTCCATCAGCACTTGCTGGTGACGCTCTTCGGGGAAGAAGTTCAGGATGCGGTCCAGCGCCTGGTTGGCGTTGTTGGCGTGCAGCGTGGCCAGGCACAGGTGGCCGGTCTCGGCAAACTGCAGGCCGTACATCATGGATTCGCGGTCGCGGATCTCGCCCATCAGGATCACGTCCGGCGCCTGGCGCAGCGTGTTTTTCAGCGCTACCTCCCAGCTTTCGGTATCCACGCCAATCTCGCGCTGGGTAATGATGCTTTTCTTGTGGTTGTGTACGTATTCGATCGGGTCTTCGATCGTGATGATGTGGTCGGCCGTGGTGCTGTTGCGCCAGTCTACCAGCGCTGCCAGCGAGGTGGATTTACCCGAGCCGGTACCACCCACGAAGATCACCAGGCCGCGTTTGATCAGTGCGATGTCTTTCAGCACGTCTGGCAGGCCCAGGCCGTCCAGCGTGGGAATTTCGGTGTTGATCTTGCGCAGCACCATGCCGGCGCTACCCTGCTGCACGTAGGCGCTGACACGGAAGCGGCCGATGCCTGGCGGGCTGATGGCAAAGTTGGCCTCGCGGGTGGATTCGAACTCTTCGGTCTGGCGGTCGTTCATCACCGAGCGCACCAGCTCTTTGGTGTGCTGGGCCGTTAGCGGCTGCGGCGCGACCGGGGTGATCTTGCCGTCTATCTTCATGGCTGGCGGGAAGTCGGCGCTGATGAAGATATCGGAGGCGTTCTTGCTGATGGCGTGTTTCAGCAGATCGTGAATGAATTTTGATGCCTGGTCTTTTTCCATGGCCTATCCCGCTCAGAAAGCGTCCTTGTTACTGGCCTTGGTGCGGGCTTCCTGCACCGATACGTGGCCGTGGCGTACCAGCTCCTGCAGGCACTGATCCAGTGTCTGCATGCCGTGCTGCTGGCCGGTCTGGATCATGGAGTTGATCTGCGCGATCTTGTTCTCGCGGATCAGGTTGCGGATGGCCGGGGTGCCGATCATGATCTCGTGCGCGGCAATACGGGCGCTTTCGTCCTTGGTTTTCAGCAGGCTTTGCGAGATCACCGCGCGCAGGCTTTCCGACAGCATGGAGCGCACCATTTCCTTTTCGCCGGCCGGGAACACGTCCACGATACGGTCAATGGTTTTGGCCGCACTGCTGGTGTGCAGGGTGCCGAATACCAGGTGGCCGGTTTCTGCGGCCGACAGCGCCAGGCGGATGGTTTCCAGGTCGCGCATTTCACCGATCAGGATCACGTCCGGGTCTTCGCGCAGTGCGCTGCGCAGTGCCGCCGAAAAGCTGCGCGTCTGCGAACCCAGCTCGCGTTGGTTTACCAGCGACTTCTTGCTCTCATGCACGAATTCGATCGGGTCTTCCACCGTCAGGATGTGCGAGTAGTGGTTGGCATTGATGTAGTCGATCATCGCCGCCAGTGTGGTGGATTTACCCGAGCCGGTGGGGCCGGTCACCAGTACGATGCCGCGCGGGTAGTCGGAAATATCCTTGAAAATGCGCGGTGCGCCCAGGTCTTCCAGCGTCAGTACGCGGGAGGGAATCACGCGGAATACCGCGCCGATGCCGCGGTTCTGCACAAACACGTTTACCCGGAAACGCGCCACACCCGGTACCTCGAACGAGAAGTCGGCCTCGTAAGTGTCTTCAAAAATCTTGCGCTGGTAGTCGTTCATGATGTCGTACACCATGTCGTGCACATCGTGGTGCGCCAGCGGCGGCAGGTTGATGCGGCGGATATCGCCATGCACGCGTATCATCGGCGGCAGCCCGGCCGATAAATGCAGGTCAGAGGCTTTGTTCTTGACCGTAAAGGCCAGAAGATCAGATATTTCCATATATTTCTCCGGGGGTGTACGGCATCCGCAAGCATGTCGGGTGCATTGTACTCCCACCTATTGCTGCTGCCCACGCAGGCGCTGGTCCCGGCTTGGGCAGTAATGTCGGAAACGCACCATGTCCCAATTGACTCTAGCCTTGCACGCTGTGCAGGCGCAACTGGCCGAGGCTACCCGCCTGTCCGGCCGCGAGGCGGGCGCAGTACAGCTGTTGGCCGTCAGTAAAACCTTTCCCGCCGCCGCCGTGCGCGAGGTTTACGCTGCCGGGCAGCGTGCCTTTGGCGAAAACTATGTGCAGGAGCTGCAAGCCAAAGCCGCCGATCTGGCCGATCTGGCCATTACATGGCACTTCATTGGCCCCTTGCAATCCAACAAGACCCGCATCGTGGCAGAAACCGCCCATTGGGTACACTCCATCGAGCGCCTGAAAATTGCCGAGCGCTTGTCTGTCCAGCGCCCTGCACATTTGCCGCCACTGAATGTGTGTGTGCAGGTGAATGTTTCGGGTGAGGACAGCAAGAGTGGCTGCGCCCCGGCCGAGGCGCCAGCGCTGCTGCGCGCTGTGGCTGCCTTGCCACAGCTACAGCTGCGCGGCTTGATGTGCATCCCGGAGCCTACGCCGGATGCGGGCACGTTGGCCGCACGCTTTGCCGTGCTGCGCCAGCTGCAAGCCCAGATGGCGGCGGAAGGCCTGGTGCTGGATACCCTGTCCATGGGCATGTCGTCCGATATGGCGGCGGCCATTGCGGCGGGCAGCACCATGGTGCGGGTGGGCACGGCTATTTTCGGGGCCCGTCATTACCCGGCCTAGGCTAATATCGTGGCGCAGCGTTTGCTGTATACAATCTACAAAGAGAGAAACATGAACATTACCTTCATCGGCGGCGGCAATATGGCTACTGCCATCATTGGTGGTCTGGCAGGGGGCGCGCACCAGATCCAGGTAGTCGAGCCCGGTAGCGAAAAACGCGCGCAGCTGGCGGCTGATTTTGGCGTGATCGCCCTGCCTGCCCTGCCCGCCGCGTTTGGCCCGGAGGACATCATCGTGCTGGCGGTAAAACCGCAGGTATTGCGAGAGGTGTGCCAGCAGCTGGCACCGGTACTGGGCGGCGCTTTGGTGATCTCCATTGCGGCCGGTATTGGCATTACCGCCATGGCTGGCTGGCTGGGCAGCCAGCGTATTGTCCGCGTGATGCCGAACACCCCGGCCATGGTGGGCAAGGGGGTATCCGGCTTGTACGCTGCGGCCAACGTGGTACAGACCGACCGTGACAACGCCACCGCCATCATGGCGGCGGTAGGCATCACCACCTGGCTGGTTACCGAAAGCGGTATCGACGACATCACCAGCGTGTCGGGCAGCGGCCCGGCCTACGTGTTTTACTTTATCGAAAGCATGATCGAAGGCGCGGTGCAGGCCGGCTTTGCCGAAGACGAAGCGCGCCGGCTGGTGTTGGCTACCTTCGAGGGTGCAGTAGAGCTGGCGCGCCAAAGCCCGCTACCGGTGGCCACATTGCGCCAGAATGTGATGAGCAAGGGCGGTACGACCGAGCGAGCCATCTTCCGTTTTGAAGCCGATGGCGTGAAAACCGCCATTGTGGCGGGTATGGAAGACTGCCGTGCCCGTTCGGTGGCGCTGGGTATTGAACTTTCCAAGGACTAGGCATGCTGCTGCAGACCCTGCAATTTTTGCTACAAACCGTAGGCGGGTTGTTCTCGCTGGTGTTGCTGATGCGTTTTTACCTGCAATTGGCGCGGGCGCCACACAGGCACCCGCTCACCCAGTTCGTGATGGCGATGACCAACTTTGCCGTCTTGCGCCTGCGCCGCCTGGTGCCGGCATGGCACGGCTACGATAGTGCCTCGCTGCTGGCTGCCTTTCTGGTCACGCTGGCGGTCAGCACGCTGGTGCTGGCCACCAACCTGCTGCCGTACGACTTTGCCCACCCGCAAACCTGGCTGGGTCTGTGCCTGCTGTCCTTGCTGGAGTTGTTCCGCCAGTCGCTGAACCTGTTGGCGGGCGCGGTGATCGTGCAGGCTATCCTGAGCTGGGTAAGCCCCTACAACGCCATTACGCCGATTCTGGACGCGCTGACCCGTCCTTACCTGAAGCCGTTCCGTGCGGCCAACGTGGGTGGGGTGGATCTGTCGCCGCTGATTGTCATCCTGATCATCCAGGTGATACAGATGCTGCCGCTACGCGTGCTGGAGCAGCTATTCTTGATGCAACTCAAGATGGCTGTGTAAAAGAGCCAGTATTAACTACCCTGCTTGCCGCCTCGAATGCGGCTTCAACCCTGTGGAGATGCTTCAATGAAAAAAATGCTGTTTGCCGCGCTGGCCATCAGCGCCTTTGCTGCCCCGGCTTTTGCCAACCTGCAGCTGGCACAAAAGAACAACTGCACCGCCTGTCATGCCGTTGACAAAAAGGTAGTTGGCCCGGCTTATAAAGATGTGGCCAAGAAATACGCTGGCGACAAAGCTGCCGAAGCCAAACTGGTTGCCAAAGTGAAAGCCGGTGGTGCCGGTGTATGGGGTGCGGTGCCAATGCCACCGAATGCCCAAGTGAGTGATGCCGACGTGAAAACGCTGGTGAAATGGGTACTGTCGCTGAAGTAATGCGCCGTATGCCATACAGGCGGCCTGCGGGCCGCTTTTTTGTTTTTCCATCGAATACCGGGGTCATTGAGGCGTTGTAGCTTGTTATCTGTGTCGATGGGCGCTATATACAAACATAAATCTCGCTTTGTGCAGCTGTGGCAGTTGCACTTTCCGTATGCCGTCGGTAATCTCTCACGCCTGTCTGCCACACTACCTTGCTGGAACACATCATCATGGCCAAGCTGACTGAACAAGACATCATCAACTGGTCCGGCGACGACTACATGAACGCCGACCACCTTGAGTTCTTCAAGGAGCGCTTGTTGCAGATGCAGCAGGAGCTGCTGAGCAACGCCACTGCCACCGCCAGCCACCTGCAAGAGCAGGAGGCCACACCGGACCCGGCTGACCGCGCCACACTGGAAGAAGAGTACGCCCTGGAGCTGCGTACCCGGGACCGTGAGCGCAAACTGCTGCAAAAAATCCAGTCCACCCTGCGTCTGATCGAAGACGGTAGCTACGGCTATTGCGAAGACACGGGTGAACCCATTGGCCTGAAACGCCTGCTGGCCCGCCCTACCGCTTCGCTGTCCGTGGAAGCCCAGGAGCGCCGCGAGCGTATGAAGCGTCAGTACGCCGACTGATCCTGGCCGGCTTGCTACACCACAAGGCACCCCGCGGGGTGCCTTTTGTTTTTGCACGCAAGGCTTGGCAGGCGGGGTGAGTCAGGTTAATGTTGCTGTGCAAACAAACAGATAAAGTGCAAGGACAAAGCAATGCATCGCCAGACCGACGACGTCAGAATCCGCGGCATCAAGGAACTGCTTCCCCCGATCGCCCACCTGTACGAGCTGCCGATCAACGAACCGGCCGCCGAACTCATTTACCATACCCGCCGTGACATCGCGCGCCTGCTGCGCTCGGAGGACGACCGCCTGCTGGTGGTGATTGGCCCCTGTTCCATTCACGATCCGGAAGCCGCCGAAGAGTACGCCCGCCGCCTGCTGCCGCTGCGCGAAAAATACGCTGGCGAGCTGCTGGTGGTGATGCGCGTGTATTTCGAAAAACCGCGTACCACCGTAGGCTGGAAAGGCCTGATCAACGACCCGCACCTGAACGAAACCTTCGACATCAACACCGGCCTGCGCATGGGCCGCCGCCTGCTGCTGAACCTGAACAGCATGGGCATGCCGGCTGCGACCGAATTCCTGGACATGATCACGCCGCAATACCTGGCCGACCTGATCAGCTGGGGTGCCATCGGCGCGCGGACTACCGAGTCGCAAGTACACCGCGAGCTGGCCTCCGGCTTGTCTTGCCCGGTAGGTTTCAAGAATGGTACCGACGGCAACCTGAAGATCGCCGTGGACGCTATCCGTTCCGCCAGCGTGTCGCACCATTTCCTGTCGGTGACCAAAACCGGCCACTCCGCCATCGTGGAAACCGGCGGCAACCCGGACTGCCACGTGATCCTGCGTGGTGGCAAAGAGCCGAACTACGAAGCGCGCTTCGTGCAGGCTGCCGCCGCCGAGCTGGCTGCCGTGGGCTTGTCGCAAAAACTGATGGTGGACTTCAGCCATGCCAACAGCCGCAAGGACTATCGCCGCCAGATGGAAGTGTGCGACGACGTGGCGCAGCAAATGGCCGCCGGCGACACCCATATCTTTGGCGTGATGGTGGAAAGCCACCTGGTAGAGGGCCGTCAGGACCTGAAACCGGGCTGCGAGCTGACCTACGGCCAGAGCATTACCGACGCCTGCATCAGCTGGGATGACACGGAAAAGCTGCTGGAAACGCTGGCCAATGCCGTGAGCGCCCGCCGTCTGAAGCAGGGCAGCGCCGGCAAGTAAGCCCGCCCCAGCGCCATGCAAAACCCCCGCTACGCAGCGGGGGTTTTTGTTTGCCTGCGGCCAACGTTGGCCGCAGGGCCGTGGATGGCTTAGTCCTTGCCGTCCAGGATATTGCCGATGCTGCCCAGAATGGAGCCCTGCTCGCTGCTGCTGCCACCGGCACGCGGGCTGGCGGCCACGATGCGGTCGGCCAGGCGCGACAGCGGTAGCGACTGCAGCCACACCTTGCCAGGCCCGGTCAGGCGGGCAAAGAACACGCCTTCGCCGCCAAACAGCGCGCTTTTGAGCTTGCCCACGTACTCGATATCAAAGTCTACCGTGGGTTGATACGCTACCACGCAGCCGGTATCCACGCGCAGGACTTCACCCGCGTGCAGCTGGCGGCAGGTCAGCGTGCCGCCAGCGTGCAGGAACACATAGCCGTCGCCTTCCAGCTTTTGCATGATGAAACCTTCGCCACCAAACAGGCCGGTGCCGATTTTCTTTTGCAGCGCCAGCCCCAGGCTCACGCCCTTGGCACCGGCCAGAAAGCTGTCTTTCTGCGCGTACAGCAGGCCGCCCAGCTCTAGCAGGTGTACCGGCACGATCTTGCCCGGGTAGCTGGCGGCAAAGGCCACTTTGCGCTTTACCTGGCTCTGGTTGTAGTACACGGTGGTAAACAGCGACTCGCCGGTCACCAGGCGCTTGCCTGCCCCCAGCAGCTTGCCGAACAGCCCGCCCTGGTTGGCCGAGCCGTCGCCGAAGACGGTATCCATGGTGATGCCGTCTTCCATGTAGTACAGCGCGCCAGCTTCGCCCACGGCCGCTTCGCCCGGGTCCAGCTCCACTTCGACGTACTGCATGTCGTCGCCAAATACTTCGTAATCGATTACGTCCATTGCCATCGTGTTGCTCCTTGGGTTGAGGGTGGGTCAATACCAGCGCGGGTACTCAGACCATGCTAGCGTGGTTTAGTGTCCTGCGTTTGCCCATCACCGCTGTCTTTGGGCGGGCGCAGCAGCATGATCCATAGGTGCAGCACGATGCCGGCCAGCGGCACCAGGCCCAGGATAATGACAAACACCCACTCCAGCGGGGTGAACAGTTCGCTTAGCGCCATACATTTCTCCACGCTCGGCTAATAAAAAAGGGCTGCCCGCAGACAGCCCCCTACCATAGGCGACCAAGCCTGGCCGCCGCGGTGCATTACTTCACGATCTGGGCCAGCTGGCCCTTCATGTACAGGTTGGCCATGGCGTCCAGGCTCACCGGCTTGATCTTGCTGGCCATGCCGGCCGCGCCAAAGGCTTCGTAGCGGGCGATCACGATGTCACGCATGGCCACGGTGCTGGCGGCCAGGTATTTGCGCGGGTCGAACTCTTTCGGGTTCTGCGCCATGAAGCGGCGGATGGCACCGGTAGACGCCAGGCGCAGGTCGGTGTCGATGTTCACCTTGCGCACGCCGTGCTTGATGCCTTCCACGATTTCTTCTACCGGCACGCCGTAGGTCTCGCCCAGGTCGCCGCCGAACTCGTTGATGATGGCCAGCCACTCTTGCGGCACGCTGGACGAGCCGTGCATCACCAGGTGGGTGTTAGGGATGCGCGCGTGGATTTCCTTGATACGGTCGATACGCAGCACGTCGCCGGTAGGTTTTTTGGTGAATTTGTAGGCGCCGTGGCTGGTGCCGATGGCGATGGCCAGCGCGTCTACGCCGGTGTCTTTCACGAACTGGGCGGCTTCTTCCGGGTCGGTCAGCAGCTGGCTGTGGTCCAGCACGCCTTCTGCGCCTACACCGTCTTCTTCGCCGGCCATGCCGGTTTCCAGGCTACCCAGGCAGCCGATTTCGCCCTCTACCGATACGCCGCAGGCGTGGGCAAAGTTCACCACGGTGCGGGTAACATCCACGTTGTAGGCGTAGTCGGCCGGGGTCTTGCCGTCGGACTTCAGCGAGCCGTCCATCATCACCGAGCTGAAACCCAGCTGGATGGAGCGCTGGCACACGTCCGGGCTGGTACCGTGGTCCTGGTGCATCACCACCGGGATATGCGGAAACTCTTCCACGGCGGCCAGGATCAGGTGGCGCAGGAACGGCGCGCCAGCGTATT
The DNA here is from genome assembly GCF_028548455.1 of Vogesella aquatica. Classification (GTDB taxonomy): domain Bacteria; phylum Pseudomonadota; class Gammaproteobacteria; order Burkholderiales; family Chromobacteriaceae; genus Vogesella; species Vogesella aquatica. The sequence goes on along the minus strand of NZ_JAQQLF010000001.1, from coordinate 146,026 downwards.
TGCGGGCACCGGCCGATGCTTGCACGATCACCGGGGCGTTGACCTTGTCAGCGGCTTCCATGATGGCGCGCATCTGTTCCAGGTTGTTCACGTTGAAGGCCGGCAGGCCGTAGCTGAATTCTGCTGCGTGGTCCAGCAGTTGACGCATCGAAACGAGTGCCATGTAAAAGTCTCCAGTATTGTGGTGCAGCCAGCTTGTGGCAGGCTGCAGAAAAGGTTGGCCGCAGGGGCCGTAGTGCACTGTTTACGCGCGGCTTACCGTGCCGAGGGCTACGCCGGCTGCCATGAAGGAGCCGCCGGCAAAGCGGTTCATCAGGCGCAGGCGCCGCGGGCTGGTCAGCCAGTGTTTCAGGCGTGCGCCGCCAAAGGCGTAAACCAGCTGCCAGCTCACCTCAATCACGAAAAACGTGGCAGACAGCACCACCAGCTGTGGCAGCTGCGGCACGTCGGCACGCATGAACTGTGGAAACAGCGCGGTAAAAAACACAAAAGCCTTCGGGTTGCTCATGGCCACCAGAAAGCCGGTACGAAAACGTTGGCCGCGGCTGCTCTCTCCTGCTGCCACGGCGTCGCTGGTTTCTGCCTGCTCTGCCACCGGGGCACGCCAGGCCTGGTAGCCCAGCCACACCAGATACGCCGCACCGGCGTACTTGACGATGGAGAACAGCAGCTCGGAGGTGGCCAGTACCGCACCCAGTCCGGCCACGGAGCCTGCCATGACCAGCGCCAGCGCCACCAGGAGCCCCGCCAGCGTGGGCAGCGCACCGCCCAGGCCGTAACGGATGCCGTGGCTCATCGCCAGCAGCATATTGGGGCCAGGTGTAGCGGACACGAAAAACACCGTTACTACGAACAACAGCCAGGTTTGCATCGCCATGGGCACCTCCTTGTGTTTTGCTTGCCGAGTCTAGGCGCTGGGCCTGTACCCGGCAAGTTTCAGCGGGGCAATCATGCCCGCACCATCATCAGGCGCGTTCGCCCAGGATCGCTACGGCGGGCAGGGTTTTGCCTTCCAGGAACTCCAGGAACGCGCCGCCGCCGGTGGAGATGTAGCTGATCTTGTCGGTCAGCTCGTACTTGGCGATGGCCGCCAGGGTGTCGCCGCCGCCGGCGATGGAGAAGCCTTCGGCGTCTGCGATGGCCTGCCCCAGCACGCGGGTGCCTTCGGCAAACTGGGCAAATTCGAACACGCCTACCGGGCCGTTCCATACTACGGTACCGGCTTTGGCCACGATGGCGGCCAGCTCCTGGGCGGAATCCGGGCCGATGTCCAGGATCATGTCGTCGGCAGCCACGTCGGCCACGGTTTTCAGCGTAGCCGTGGCGCTTTCGGCAAACTCGGTGGCGCATACCACGTCGCTAGGCAGCGGCACGTCGCCGCCACGGGCACGGATCTTGGCAATGACGCGTTTGGCGTCGTCTACCAGGTCAGCCTCGGCCAGCGATTTGCCGATGGCGTGGCCTTCGGCCAGCAGGAAGGTGTTGGCGATGCCGCCGCCCACGATCAGCTGGTCTACCTTGTCGGCCAGGCTTTCCAGGATGGTGAGCTTGGTGGATACCTTGGAGCCGGCCACGATGGCCACCAGCGGGCGGGCCGGGGCCAGCAGCGCTTTGCCCAGCGCGTCCAGCTCGGCAGCCAGCAGGATGCCGGCGCAGGCTACCGGGGCGTATTGTGCCACGGCGTGGGTAGAGGCCTCGGCGCGGTGGGCGGTACCGAAGGCGTCGTTGACGAACACGTCGCACAGGCTGGCGTAAGCCTGCCCCAGCTCGGCGTTGTTCTTTTTCTCGCCCTTGTTCAGGCGCACGTTTTCCAGCATCACCACATCACCTGCGGCCAGGGTCAGGCCGGCTTGCCAGCTGTCGGTCACGGTGACGGTTTTGCCCAGCAGCTCGGACAGGCGCGCGGCCACTGGAGCCAGGCTGTCTTCCGGCTTCGGCTCGCCTTCGGTAGGGCGGCCCAGGTGGGTCATCAGGATCACGCTGGCGCCCGCCTGCAGGCAGTGCAGGATGGACGGCAGGCTGGCGCGGATACGGGTGTCGTCACCGATCACGCCGTTTTTTACCGGCACGTTCATGTCCACGCGGATCAGCACGCGTTGGCCTGCCAGGGCGAGGTCGGTCAGTTTCTTGAATTGCATGGTTGTGGCCTTTTGGAAAACAAGTAAATAAACAGGCTGCTTGCTTGTGTGCAGGGCCGCCCGGTGGCAGCAAGGCGCCGGGCTGTGTGGTATTGCCAGGCCCGGTGGAGCGGGCCTGCACGCCTGGGTATCGGCGCCATTATGCCACTCGCCTGTGTGGCGGTGGCTGGTGGCGCTACCCGGCAAGCAGCGTGCGGCCAACCTTGCAGGTTGGCCGCGAGGCTTGCTTACTTGGCGGCGAACATTGCGCGAGCGGTTTTCAGCATCTGCTGGCAGAAGCCCCACTCGTTGTCGTACCAGGCCAGCACTTTCACCATATTGCCGCCGGTTACCTTGGTGAGGGTGGCGTCGAAGAAGGAGCCTTCGGTGGTGTGGTTAAAGTCGCTGGAAACCAGCGGCAGGGTGTTGTAACCCAGGGTGCCCTTCATGCTGCCTTCGGACGCCTTTTTGACGATTTCGTTGATTTCGTCCTTGGTGGTGTCGCGCATGGCGGTAAAGGTGAGGTCAACCAGCGACACGTTGATGGTCGGCACGCGTACCGCAAAGCCGTCCAGCTTGCCTTTCAGTTCCGGCAGCACCAGGCCGACTGCTTTGGCAGCGCCGGTCTTGGTGGGGATCATGTTGTCGGTGGCGGAGCGGGCGCGGCGCAGGTCTTTGTGACGCACGTCGGTCAGCACCTGGTCGTTGGTGAAGGCGTGGATGGTGGTCATCAGGCCTTTTTTGATGCCGATGGCGTCGTTCAGCGCCTTGGCCACCGGGGCCAGGCAGTTGGTGGTGCAGGACGCGTTGGATACGACGGTCATGTCGGCAGTCAGGATGTCGTGGTTCACGCCGTACACGATGGTGGCGTCCACGTCGTCACCGCCCGGTGCGGAGATCAGCACCTTCTTGGCGCCAGCGTCCAGGTGCAGCTTGCACTTTTCCTTGGTGGTGAACGAGCCGGTGCATTCCAGCACCAGGTCTACGTTCAGCGCGGCCCATGGCAGCTCGGCCGGGTTACGGGTGCTGAAGAACGGGATGCGGTCGCCGTTAACGATCAGGGCTTCTTCATCGTGGCTGACATCGGCAGCAAAACGGCCGTGCACGGTATCGAACTTGGTCAGGTGCGCATTGGTGGCCAGGTCGCCGGAGGCGTTCACGGCAACGATCTCGAAATCGCCACGCAGGTTGTATTCGTAGATGGAACGCAGGGCCTGACGGCCGATACGGCCGTAACCGTTGATTGCGATGCGGATGGACATGGTTTTCTCTCCCAGAAATGAAAACCCGGCAAGCCGGATGCAGCCTGTTGCGGCCAACGCTAGCGTGGGCGGGCTGTGGAACCCGCCGGGGCCGGACACCCTGCCGTACTTTTGTACTGTTCTGGGTGCGGGCGCATTGTCGTTTCAGGCTGTGCCCTGGCTTGCGGGCGAATAAAAAGCCGCCCCTCGTTGGCACGGGGGCGGCTGGTTGTTATGCGCGGATCACGCTCTTGGTCTTGGCCACCACGTTTTCCACGGTAAAGCCGAATTCCTTGAACAGCACGCCGGCCGGGGCGGATTCGCCAAAGTGGTCGATACCGATCACGTCGCCTTCCAGACCCACGTATTTGCGCCAGCCGTCGGTCACGCCGGCTTCGATCGCCACGCGCGGCAGGCCAGCCGGCAGTACGCTGGCGATGTAGGCCTTGTCTTGCTGGTCGAAGGCGCGGGTGCACGGTACGGATACCACGCGCACGGCGATGCCTTCGGCAGCCAGGGCTTCCTGGGCTTTCAGCGCCAGCTCCACTTCGGAGCCGGTAGCCATCAGCACTGCCTGGGCGCCAGCGGCGTCACGCAGTACGTAGCCACCTTTCTTGATGCCGTCGATCTGCGCGGCATCACGTGCCACGAACGGCAGGTTCTGGCGGCTGAAAATCAGGCAGGACGGGTGGTCTTTGGCGGCCAGCGCCTCGGCCCAGGCCACCAGCGACTCGACGGTGTCGCACGGGCGCCATACCGCCATGTTCGGGATCAGGCGCAGGGTTGCGATCTGCTCTACCGGCTGGTGGGTCGGGCCGTCTTCGCCCAGGCCGATGGAGTCGTGGGTGAACACGAACACCGGGTTGATCTTCATCAGCGCGGCCATGCGCAGCGCGTTACGGGCGTATTCGCTGAACATCAGGAAGGTGGCGCCGAACGGTTTTACGCCGCCGTGCAGGGTCAGGCCGTTCATGATGGCAGCCATGCCGAACTCGCGTACGCCGTAGTGCACGTAGTTGCCGCCGGTTTCACGTGAAACCGGGGTGCTGCCCGGCCAGTTGGTGAGGTTGGACGGCGTCAGGTCGGCCGAGCCGCCTACCAGTTCCGGCAATACTTCGGCCAGCGCGGCGATGGCGTTTTGCGAGGCCTTGCGGGTGGCGATGGTTTCGCCTTTTTCGTTCACGGCAGCGATCTTGGCGGCAACGTGGGCGTCCCAGTTGGCCGGCAGTTCGCCTGCCATGCGGCGGGTGTACTCTGCGGCCAACTCAGGGTAGGCAGCGGCGTAGCCGGCAAACAGCGTGTCCCAGGCCGACTCGGCGGCGGCACCTTTGGTTTTGGCGTCCCAGGCGTCGTAGATGGTTTGCGGGATCACGAATGGCTCGTAGCCCCACTGCAGGCTGGCGCGGGCTGCGGCGATTTCGGCAGCGCCCAGTGGTGCGCCGTGTACATCGTGGCCGCCTTGCTTGTTGGGCGCGCCTTTGCCGATCACGGTTTTGCAGCAGATCAGCGTCGGGCGGGTGCTTTCTTTCTTGGCGGTATCGATGGCAATCTGCAACTCTTCGGCATCGTGGCCGTCTACGTTGCGGATTACCTGCCAGCCGTAGGCTTCGAAGCGCGCCGGCGTGTCGTCGGTGAACCAGCCTTCTACATCGCCGTCGATGGAAATGCCGTTATCGTCGTAGAAGGCGATCAGCTTGGACAGGCCCCAGGTGCCGGCCAGGCTGCAGGCTTCGTGGCTGATGCCTTCCATCATGCAACCGTCGCCCAGGAAGGCGTAGGTGTAGTGGTTGACCACCGGGAAACCGTCGCGGTTGAATTCGGCGGCCAGGATTTGCTCAGCCAGTGCCATGCCTACCGCGTTGGTAATACCCTGGCCCAGCGGGCCGGTAGTGGTTTCCACGCCAGGTGCGTAGCCGTATTCCGGGTGGCCCGGGGTTTTGCTGTGCAGCTGACGGAAGTTTTTCAGGTCGTCGATCGAAAGGTCGTAGCCGGTGAGGTGCAGCAGGCTGTACAGCAGCATGGAGCCGTGCCCGTTGGACAGCACGAAGCGGTCGCGGTTGGACCAGGCCGGGTTGGCGGGATTATGCTGCAGATGATCGCGCCACAGTACTTCGGCGATGTCTGCCATGCCCATCGGGGCGCCGGGGTGACCGGATTTGGCCTTTTCCACGGCATCCATAGACAGGAAACGCACGGCATTGGCTAGCTCGGTTCGGGTGACCATTCGGGGAAAACCTCAACTTGTAGGGAACCGGAACAACGGTTGCACCATCGCTTTTGCCGACGGCCTAACCGTTGCGAAATCATGAAATTATCGCCGATTTTGCCGCGTCGCGGCAACCGCGCTGCAAGGCCAGGCCTTTGTTTTTACGCGTAATAAAATTACGTGCCGCGCTTTGCCCTGCCCTTGTGCCGGCACGGGGCTTGCAGCGCGCCACGGATTCAATCAGATAAGGCTGTGCGCTCAACGACTTAAGCGGGCAGTCCGCAGCACGGCAGGCTACTGCCTGACCGATACCCGAAAGAAGGAATACGATGGAACAGCGACAAACCCACCCTCTCCGGCCACGCAAGGTGCCTGCCGCACAGGGCTGGCAGTGGATCAGGCAGGCATTTTTTCTGGTGCGCGAGCAGCCGCTGACCTGGGTACTGTTTGCCGTGTGCTACCTGCTGTTGCAAACGCTGCTGGGCAACCTGGGCCAGTTTGGCCAGCTGCTGGGCATGGTCAGCGTGCCGCTATTTGCCGGGGGCTTCGTGCTGGCGGCACAGCGTGCGGCAAGGGGGGACACCTTGCGCCCGCTGGATGTGTTTGCGGCATTCGCTAGCCATTGGCGGCAGCTGGCGGGGCTGGGGCTGGCCTATTGCGGCCTGCTGGTGGCGGCCATGCTGCTGGTGGTGCTGGCCTTGCTGGCGCTGGCCGGGGGGGTGGCCGGTAGCGAGGCGTTGACCGCCATGCCGCTGGGCAAGCAGATTGTCGGCCTGGTGCTGTTCGCTGCGGGGATGTTCATTACCTCGCTGCTGTACTGGTTTGCGCCGGCGGCGGTGGTACTGGCCTCGAGCGACCCCTTGCCGGCCATGCGGCGCAGCCTGGCCGGTGGCTGGCTGAACTGGCCTGCGGTGCTGTTGTGCGGCGTGATGCTGGCGGTGCTGCTGTTTCTGGCGCTGTTGCCATTTGGCCTGGGGCTATTGTTGTGGCTGCCGGTGATGTTCGTGTCGGTCTACGTGGCGTGGCAGGACGTGTTTGGCGACGGCCTGCCGCCACGCGGCTGAGTCTTGCGGCCAACACGGCAAGGCCCGCCGCGTTGGCGGCGGGCCTTGTGCTTTTTACACGTTGACCGGGTTGGCCGCAGGCCGTGGCTCAGCCGCGGCGCATGTCTACATGCAGGATGCCGCCGTCGTCGTAGGGCTCGGACACGGAGCGAAAGCCGAACTGCTCGTAAAAGCCCAGCTTGTCCTGCTGCGCCGACAGCATGATGGCGCGGCCGGGAAACAGCCTTTCGCAGTGGCTGACAGCGTGTTGCATCAGCGGCTTGGCCAGGCCGCTGCCGCGCGCATGCGGCGGGATCACCACGCGGCCGATGGCGGCGGCGTCGGGGTATTTCACACCCGGCTCGATCAGCCGGGCGTAGGCCATCAGGCCACCGCCGGCATCGCGTGCAGACAGGTGCCAGCAGTCCAGGTCGACACCATCGATATCGCCGTAAATGGACTGCTGTTCCACCACGAACACCTGGTCGCGCAGTTGCAATACCTGATACAGGCTAGACGCAGTAAAGTCGGTAAAACCGTGGCATTGCCACTGTAGCGGGTTGGGCATAGTACAATCCTTGCAATTTCACTCTTCGTGATCCGAACATAACACGCTGCACGCTCTGTGTAGCGCGTACTACCCCACTATGAGCCAGAACGATTTGTTTGCTGCAAGCGGCACCCCCGCCCAGCCCCCCGTGCCCGCTGCGGCCAACCTGCCCGATCAGGACGACGGCAGCCTGGCACTGGACCTGTACGCCGAACGCGCCTACCTCGAATACGCCATGAGCGTGGTGAAGGGCCGGGCCCTGCCCGAGGTGGCCGACGGCCAGAAGCCCGTGCAGCGCCGCATCCTGTACGCCATGCGCGACATGGGCCTGACCCACGGCGCCAAGCCGGTGAAATCCGCCCGCGTGGTGGGCGAAATCCTGGGTAAATACCACCCGCACGGTGACAGCTCCGCCTACGAAGCGCTGGTGCGCATGGCGCAGGACTTCACGCTGCGCTACCCGCTGATCGACGGCCAGGGCAACTTCGGTAGCCGCGACGGCGACGGCGCCGCCGCCATGCGTTACACCGAAGCACGCCTGACCCCCATCGCCGAGCTGCTGCTGGCCGAAATCGACATGGGCACCGTGGACTTCGTGCCCAACTACGACGGCGCGTTTGACGAGCCGGCGCTGCTGCCGGCACGCCTGCCCATGGTGCTGCTCAACGGTGCCTCCGGCATTGCCGTGGGCATGGCCACCGAGATCCCGCCGCACAACCTGTCCGAAGTGGCTGCTGCCTCGCTGGCGCTGCTGGCCAACCCCGAGCTCACCACGGCCGAGCTGATGCAGCACGTGCCAGGCCCGGATTTCCCCGGTGGCGGCCAGATCATCACCCCGTACGACGACATCCTGGCGGCCTACGAGGTTGGCCGCGGCAGCGTGCGCGTGCGCGCCAGGTGGGAAGTGGAAAAGCTGGCCCGCGGCCAGTGGCGCGTGATCGTGTCCGAGCTGCCGCCCGGCTCCAGCGCGCAGAAAGTGCTGGCCGAGATCGAAGAAGCCACCAACCCCAAGGTGAAATCCGGCAAGAAGGCGCTGACGCAAGACCAGCAAAACCTGAAGAGCCTGATGCTGTCGCTGCTGGACCGCGTGCGCGACGAATCCGATAGCGCACAGCCGGTGCGGCTGGTATTCGAACCCAAGTCCAGCCGCCAGGACCCGGACGAGTTCATGAACATCCTGCTGGCGCAAACCAGCCTGGAAGGTAATGCCTCGCTCAACCTGGTGATGATAGGCATGGACGGCCGCCCGGCGCAGAAAGGCCTGAAAACCATCCTGGCCGAGTGGCTGGCCTTCCGCCAGCACACCATCACCCGCCGGCTGAACCACCGCCTGGGCCAGGTAGACAAGCGCATCCATATCCTGGAAGGCCGCATGATTGCCTTCATCCATATCGATGAAGTCATCCGCGTCATCCGCGAGTCGGACGAGCCCAAGCCAGACCTGATCAAGGCCTTTGGCCTGTCCGAGGCGCAGGCCGAAGACATTCTGGAAATCCGCCTGCGCCAGCTGGCGCGGCTGGAAGGCTTCAAGCTGGAAAAAGAGCTGGGCGAGCTGCGCAAAGAGCGCGACAACCTGCGCCACCTGCTATCCAGCGAGGCCGCGCTGCGCGGCAAGATGGCCGAGGAAATCCGCGAGGACGCCGCCAAGTACGGCGACGCCCGCCGCAGCGAGATCAAGGCCGCCGAGCGCGCTGTGCTGACGCAAACCGTGGCCGACGAGCCAGTCACCATCATCCTGTCGCAAAAAGGCTGGGTACGCGCCCGTGTGGGCCACAACGTGGACCTGTCGGCGCTGGCGTTCAAGGACGGCGACGCGCTGCACACCGTGGTGGAAACCCGCACCGTGTGGTCGCTCATCGTGCTCGATAGCCGTGGCCGTGCCTACACGCTGGACCCGGCCGACGTGCCCACCGGCCGTGGCGACGGCGTGCCGGTGGCATCGCTGGTAGAGCTGCAGGACGGTGCCAAGCCGGCGCAGATGATTTCCGGCCGCGACGACGCCCGCTTTGTGGTGGCCGGCAGCGGCGGTTACGGCTTTATTGCCAAAATCAGCGACATGGCTGGCCGCGTCAAAGCTGGCAAGGCTTTCCTCACGCTGGACGCGGGCGAAACCGTGCTGGCACCGGTACCGGCTGCGGCCAACCTGGATGGCGTACGCCTGGTGGCCGCCAGCGACGGTGGCCGCCTGCTGGCTTTCCCGGCTGGCGAGCTCAAAGACCTGGCCAAGGGCCGCGGCCTGATGCTGATGGCGCTGGACGACGGCGAAGCACTCACCGCCATTGGCCTGGTGGCGGGCGACAAGGCGCTGCTGGCCACGGTGTCGGTTCGCGGCAAGGTGGCCGACGAGAAGCTGGCACTGGCCGAGTTCGACGGCAAGCGCGGCCGTAAAGGCAAGCTGATGCCGAAGAAGTGGACGGTTGGCCGCATCGGCAAGCCGGACTAAGCCCGTGTCCAGCCCGGCGCTCCCTACGTCACCGCTCACCCCGCCGCGCGCGCTGCGCTACTACAATATTTTCCGGGTAGCCAGCGTGGCGGCGCTGCTGATCATGACGCAGTGGGCCATGCCGGCGCCGTTTGGCGGCAACGGCTGGCTCGGCGGCTGGCTGCTGATGTACGGCGGGCTGGTGGTGCTGGGTGTGCTGCTGCCCCGGCTGCGCATCCCGCTGGAGTGGGGTGTGACCGTGGGCCTGGCGGGCGATATTGCCCTGCTGGTGGTGTACATGCACGAGTACGGCGGCGTGCAAAGCGGCTTTGGCATGCTGTTGCTGCCCTTCCTGGCCGTGGCCGGCGTGCTGGTTACCGGCCGTCTGGCGCTGTTTCACGCCGCCATGGCCACGCTGGCGGTGTTTGCCAGCGTCCTGCTGTATGCGCTGAATGGCCTGAGTATTCCGCGCGAGCTGTTCCAGGCTGCGCTGCTGGCCATTGCCTGCTTTGTCACCAGTAGTACGACCTGGCTGCTGGCGCGCAAGGCGCGCGAATCGGAAAGGTTGGCCGCAGAGCGTGGCGGCCAGCTGGCCAGCCTGAACCGCGTCAACGCGCTGGTGCTGCAAGCGCTGCGCGAGGCCGTGGTGGTGCTGGATGGCCACGGCGTGGTGCGCCACTACAATAGCCGTGCCGAGCGCCTGCTGGGCCGCATCCAGCGTGAGGCCACCCTGCCCGAGCTGATGCCGGTGATACAGCGCTGGCAGCGCAGTGGCTGCCAGCCCTATGCCCAGACCATAGAAAGCAATGTGCGTGGCCAGCAGCTGATCGGCCGCATGGTGCCGCTGGAGGAAAACGGCGCCCCCTTGCTGGTACTGTTCCTGCAAAACGTGGCCGAGCTGGCCGCCGAGGCGCAGCAGCTCAAGCTCACCGCGCTGGGCCGTCTTACCGCCAATATCGCCCACGAAATCCGCAACCCGCTGGCCGCGATCAGCCACGCCAGCGAACTGCTGGCCGAAGACGCCGCCGACCCGGCCACGCGGCGCCTGGCCGGCATGGTGCAAGACAACACCCGCCGTATCAACCGCCTGGTAGAAGAAGTACTGCAGCTGAACCGCCGCGACCGTGTGCGCAGCGAAACACTGGAACTGAGCCGCTTCTTGCCCGAGCTGATCGACAGCTTTGTGCTGGCCCACCCCGACACCGCCGGGCGTATTCTTACCCGCTATCTGGTGCCGGTAAGCGTGCGCTTTGACCGAGGCCACCTGCAGCAAATCCTCGGCAACCTGCTCAGCAATGGCTGGCGCTACAGCAGCGGCACTACCGGCGCGCTACGCATGGAAATCGACCACGACTGCATCCGCGTGATCGACGATGGCCCCGGTATTGCCCCCGATACCCAGAGCCACCTGTTCGAACCCTTTTTCACCACTGAAAGCAGCGGCACCGGCCTGGGCCTGTACATCGCCCGCGAGCTGGCCGAGGCCAACGGCGCCCGGCTGGACTACCAGCCACCCGGTGGCTGCTTTCGCCTGAGCCTGCCCAAGGAACCATGAGCCGCGTACTGATCGTAGACGACGAACCCGATATCCGCGAACTGCTGCAACTGACCCTGTTGAAGATGGGGCTGGAGGTCGACAGCGCCGCCTCGGTAGGCGACGCCTGCAGCAAGCTGGCCCGCCAGCGTTTCGAGCTGGTGCTTACCGATATGCGCCTGCCCGACGGCGAAGGTTTGCAGGTGGTGCAGTACATTGCCGAACAGCAGCTGGATATCCCGGTGGCGGTGATTACTGCTTTTGGCAGTACCGAAAACGCGGTGGCCGCCATGAAGGCCGGCGCGTTCGACTACCTGGCCAAACCGCTGAGCCTGGCGGCGCTGCGCGCCCTGGTGAAGTCGGCGATCCGCCTGCCGGACAATGCGGCCAACCCGGCGCTGGCCAGCGAGCGCCTGCTGGGCGAGGCCCCGGCCATGCAAGAGGTGCGCAAGCTGATCGCCAAGCTGGCACGTAGCCAGGCAGCGGTGCATATCAGCGGCGAATCGGGTACCGGTAAAGAACAGGCTGCGCGCCAGATACACGAACAAAGCCCGCGCGCCGGCAAGCCCTTCGTGGCGGTGAACTGCGGTGCCATCCCGGAAAACCTGATGGAAAGCGAGTTTTTCGGCAGCAAGAAAGGCGCCTTTACCGGCGCCGATGCCGACCGCGAGGGCTTCTTTCAGCAGGCGCACGGCGGCACGCTGTTTCTGGACGAGGTCGCCGACCTGCCGCTCGCCATGCAGGTCAAGCTGCTGCGCGTGATCCAGGAAAAAACCGTGCGTCGCCTGGGCGCCACGCAAGAAGAAGCCATCGATGTGCGCATCCTGTCGGCTACGCACCGCAATCTGCCCCAGGCGGTTAGCGATGGCTTGTTCCGTCAGGATTTGTTTTATCGCTTGAACGTGATCAGCCTGGCCATGCCGGCGCTGCGCGAGCTGCGCGACGATATTCCGCGCTTTGTCGGCGCCCTGCTCGACCGCTTTGCCGGTAGCAGCGAGGTGCGCCCGCGCCTGACCCCCGACGCGGTAAAAGCCCTGTTGGCCTACCATTACCCGGGCAATTTCCGCGAGCTGGAAAACATTCTGGAACGCGCGGTGGCGCTGTGTAGCGACGATCGTATCGAGCCGGCCGACCTGCAGCTGGGGGCCTGCCCGGACAGCCTGGCCGAGGGTGAAATGCTGGCGCCGGGCGGTAGCGAAACCCTGCAAGACTACCTGGACCGCGTGGAGCGGGTGGCGATAGAAGCGGCGTTACAGCAAAGCGAAGGCAACCGTACCCAGGCGGCCAAGCTGCTGGGCGTGAGCTTCCGCTCGCTGCGCTACCGGCTGGAACGGTTGGGCATGAAATAAGTACGCCAGGCAGAGAGTGATGCCCGCATAAAACAAAACCCCGGCCTGCTGCAGGCCGGGGTTTTGTGTCACTGGCGGGTTCGTCAGATCTTGAAGCGCGATACCGACTGGCGCAGCTGCTGCGCCATGGCGGTCATTTCGCAGGCGGCCAGCGAGGCGTCGTGCGCCTTGTGGTGGTTCTGGTCGGCTTGTTGCGCCACGCGCTCCACGTTGTGGGCGATGTCCATGCTGGCGGTGCTTTGTTCACGCAGTGCGTCGGCAATGCCCACCACCGACTCCTCTACCTTGCGTGCGCCGTCGCGGATGCTTTGCAGGCTGTCGCCGGCCTCGCTGGCCGACTTCACGCCGGCTTCTACCTGCAGCACGCCGCTATTCATGCTTTCTACCGCTTCGCGCGACTCGGACTGGATGCGGCCAACCGTGTCGCTGATTTCCAGCGTGGATTGCGTGGTGCGTTCGGCCAGCTTGCGTACTTCGTCGGCCACCACGGCAAAGCCGCGGCCCATTTCGCCGGCACGGGCGGCTTCGATGGCGGCGTTCAGCGCCAGCAGGTTGGTCTGGTCGGCAATATCGCGGATCACGGTGACCACGCGGCTGATCTGTTCGGAGCGCTCGCCCAGCTGGGTGACGGTGGCGGCGGTGCTGCCGCTGGCGGCGGCGATTTCGCGCATGGTTTGCACGGTGCGGCCAACAATCACCTCGCCGGTTTTGGATACCTGGTCGGACTGGATGGCCAGCTCGCGAGCATCGCTGGCGTACTGGCTGACCTGGCCGATACTTTGCGTCATTTCTTCTACGCAAGACGCCATGGCCGACACGGCGGCGCTTTGTTCGCGCGAACTATTGGAGACATCGTCCGACAGCGCTGCCAGGCCCTGGGCGTTGCGTGCCAGGCCATCCACACTCTGGTTTACTTCGCTGATCAGCTGGCGCAGCTCGCGGCACATCAGGTTATTGGCTTGCAGTACCTCGCCGATTTCATCGTGACGGTCTACCACGATGCTCACGGTCAAATCACCTGCGGCCACACGGCGGGTGGTATCCACCAGGCGTGCCAGCGGGGCGCTGACCCAGCGGCGCATGGCCACAAACACCAGGGCGACCAGCAGGACGATCACCAGCAGGGTGCCCAGCAGCATTTTGACCTGCATTTCGTGCGGCTCGCGCACCAGCTCGTCCTGATAGGCGCTGGTAGCCACCAGCCAGCCCCACTGCGGGTAGGAGACAAAGGTGGCCAGCTTCAGGCGTGGCTTGGTGGCACCGGCGTCCAGCCAGTTGTAACGGATCTGCCCTTGCTGTTGCGACAGCATGGTCTTGATAAAGGGCTGGCCGTCGGCGTCGGTGCTGTCCAGCAGGTTTTTGCCTTCTTTATTGGGGTGGATCACCAGCTCGCCCGGGCGTGTTTTGGCATCCAGCACGTACACGTAGCCGGTGTCACCGATCTTGAGCGCCAGGATCTTCTGCTTCAGTGCTTTCAGACCATCGGTGTAGTCAATACCGGCAAACATGACGGCGACAACCTGGCCGGCAGCATCCTTCAGCGGTATGTAGTGCGTCATGTAGTCACGGCCAAACAGGTTGGCCGGGCCGGTGTAGCGCTCGCCGCTTTTCAGCAGCTGATAAGCCGGGTGGGCGTGGTCCAGCATGGTGCCCACGGCGCGGGTGCCGTCTTCTTTTTTCAGCGACGATGCAATACGGATGAAATCATCACCCTGGCGCACAAACAGGGTAGCGACACCACGGGTGGCCTGGGTAAAACGGTCTACCAGTGCTTCATTGCCGTTGAGTAGCTGGTCGGCACTATAAAGCGCTGGTGCCGTGTGCCCGCTGACGGTGACAGGGTTGGCCGCATCGGCCCGCAGCGGGCTTGCCAGGCCGGCGGCCAGCTGCGCCGCACTGTTTTTGGCGCTACTTTCCAGCACGCTGGCGTAGGCATCGATGCTGTCGACCACTTGCTGGTTGGTTTGTTGCATGGTGTCGACCGCGCGCTGTTCTACGCGGCTGGCCAGCCACTGGCTAACGACCAGGCCGGCAAGGCCCAGGATGATAAACAGCGCGATGCTGAGCACCAGGCTGAGTTTTTGTGCCAATGACAGGCGGGAAATGGTGAGTTTGGACATGGTTTTTTACGCAGAGGTGGGTGGCTTTGCGCGTGCTTAATTTACATATTTATTAAATGAAAATGATTTTTTATATAAAAGCACGCGTGAGTATCGTATGTCCTAATGCGCTGCCCACCCTTGATAATGGTCAAACCCTGTTGGCTAGGTGGCTGATTTTTAAAAACTTTCTACATTATATGTATTCGATACCTTTGGCATTTTATTGCTGAAATATTGCCAGGCTGGCAGCAAATGCATCAATGGCCGGCGCGCGTACGCCGCAGCGGCGAATCAGTACCGTGGGGGCGTGAGCGAGCGCTGCCGGTAGCGGGTGGGTGGCGACATGGCCGGCTGCCGGGGTGAGTGCCAGCAGTGCTTCGGGTACCAGCGCAATGCCCATGCCGCTGGCGGCGCAGCTGATCATGGCATGGTAGGAGTCCAGCTCCACCAGCCGGTCCACCACGCAGCCGCTTTCTTCCAGCCAGCGTTCCAGCCGTTGCCGGTAGGCGCAGCCGTGGTCAAAAGCCAGCAGGGTAAGCGGCCCGTGTTCCGGCCCTACCCTGGCCCCCAGTGCGCTGATCAGCAGCAGGTTTTCCTGGCAAAACGGCTGGCTCTCCAGCCTGGGTTCGTTCACCGGGCCACATACCAGCGCGCAGTCCAGCTCGCCAGCCAGCACGGCGCTGATCATGCTGGCGGTAGGGCCGGTACGCAGCTCCAGCCGCACGTCGGGGTGTTGCTGGTGAAAGCTGGCCAGCAGCGGGGGCAGGCGCACGGCAGCGGTGTTTTCCATGGCGCCCAGCCTTAGCTGCCCACGTGGTCTGTCGCTGGCCACCGCTGCGCGAGCCTCGTCGGCCAGCGCCAGCAGGCGCGTGCTGTAGTCGGCCAGCACGTGGGCGGCGGCAGTGGGCCGCACGCCGCGGCCGTCGCGTTCGAACAGCGCGACACCCAGGCTGTCTTCCAGCTGCTTGATGCGGGTGGTGATGTTGGATTGCACGCGGTGCAGGCGGCGCGCGGCGGCGGTAATGCCACCTTCTTTGAGTACCGCTTGAAAGATAGCCAGATCGCCTAGGTCCATACCATTCTCCACGTGGGATGCTTTTCATCATAATAATTCATTTTTCAGGATGAAAAACGGCACGCATAGTGACAGCCTGTTTCCTTGCCGAGATCTGTCATGCCCCAACGCGCCAGCCGAAGCGGCTACCTGTACCTGTTTGCCTGCCTGTTGTTATGGAGCAGCTTCATGCTGATGGCGCGCCTGGCCGGCAAGACGCCGCTCACCGCCTACGACCTGCTGGCGCTGCGGCTGGGCACGGCCAGCGTGGTGCTACTGTGCCTGCCGCGCCCAGCGTTGGCCGCGTGGCGCGATCGCCGGCTATGGTTGCTGGCGCTGATAGGCTGCATCGGTTTCTGTCTGCTGTGCTACAGCGCGGTACGCTGGGTACCAGCCGCACACCTGGCGCTGCTGGTTGCCGGCCTCCAGCCTTTCCTGATGGCGCTGTTACTGTTATTGCTGGGCCAGGGTTGGCCGCCGCGCGCCGCCCGCCCCGGCTACGCGGTGATGGCGCTGGGGCTGGGCCTGCTGGGCTGGCCGCTGTTTGCCGGCCAGGCGCAGCCAGGGCAATGGCTGGGCGATGGCATGCTGCTGACCGCCGGTGTGCTGTGGGCGCTCTATGCCTTGCTGGCCAAGCGTTGGGGCTACGCACCGTGGCTGCTCACCAGCTTTGTGACGCTGGCGTCTACCCTGCTCTATTTGCCGGTGTATTTGCTGTGCTTGCCCAAAGGCCTGGCGGCAACGCCGTGGCCGATGATCGTGAGCCAGGCGCTGTTTCACGGCATCAGCCCGGCCATCGTGGCCATGCTGTGTTACCTGCGGGCTGTCGATTTGCTGGGCCCGTCGCGCGTGGCGGCGCTGATGGCGCTGATTCCGGTGCTGACCGGTATCGCTGCCGTACCACTATTGCACGAGCCGCTCACCGCTACGCTGGCGTCGGCACTATTGTGTGTATCGCTGGGCGCCTGGTGGGTATCGCGCCCGGTACCCGCCCCTGTCCAGCCCCGCACGGTGGCGGCTTGCGGCCAACCCTGAACCTGAAACCCTGGAGTCATCATGCCCTACGTCAACATCAAGATTACCCGTGAAGGCGTGACCGCCGAGCAAAAAGCCGAGCTGATTGCCGGCGTAACACAGCTGCTGCAGACGGTGCTGAACAAGAATCCGGCCACCACCGTGGTGGTGATCGACGAGGTGGATACCGATAACTGGGGCATCGGCGGCGAGAGCATCACCGTGCGCCGCGCGCGCGGCAGCTAGCACCGAGCCCTTGCCGCGTGGCCGCTTGCGTTGGTGCAGGGTTGGCCGCAGCAAAACAAAGCCCCGCACTTGGTGTAATGCCAGTCAGTTAACGCTGAATGGCGCTTTTTTTGGCTAGGGGTTTGTTGTGTTTGAAGAGTGCTATTGTGTCCGCGATGCGGACGATGATTAGATGCCGGTTCCGCCCGGCAAACGGGAAAGGGGGCGGGTTGCCGCCCCCTTTTCATTCCCCCGCAACCCGGGGCTGCTCGAAACCCCGGTCAAAATGGCACGCCCCAGGCGCCGCCGAACTCGCCCCTCGCTAACGGCTCGGGGCTCAAACAAATCGTCGTCTTAAAACCTGGGGCGAACCATTTTGACCGGCTCGCGCCAACGGGATGGGGCGCTACACTCACGCCCATCCTACTTGATGGCCAAGCACATTCGCCTAACTGACTGGCATTACGCACTTGGCGGGGCTTGGTGGTGACAGGCGGGCGGTGATCAGGCGGCGCCGGCGTCTTTCACGCATTTCTTCACAAAGCTGTTTTTGGCGGCGCCGGCCAGTTTCTTCTCGGCGGCTTTGGCGTCGCAGCTGGCTTGCGCGCCGGCGGCTTTGCTGTCTTTTTCGCACTTCTTCACGAAGCTGTTCTTGGCGGCACCGGCCAGTTTCTTCTCGGTGGCTTTGGCTTCGCAGCTGGCGTCAGCAGCAAAGGTGGCGGTGGAAACACAGGCCAGCAGGGCCAGGGCAAGCAGTTTGCGCATGGTAGTCGTCCTTTGGGTTGGCGATAAGGCGTCATCAGTATTGCCCTGTGCCGCGCAGGCTGGCAAGCGCCGCACGGTGGCAATAGGTAACAGTGTGTCATGCGTGGATGACAATATAAAAACCCCCGGTAGATACCGGGGGTTTTCTATGGAACTTGCTTGCTTAACCGGCCAGGCGGGCGCGGTGGCGGGCAATCTGGAAGCGTACCTGGTTCGGCGCGGTGCCACCCACGTGGTCGCGCTGGGCCAGGCTGCCTTCCGGGGTCAGTACGCTGTACACGTCCTGCTCGATCAGGGTGCTGAACTGGCGCAGCGTGTCCAGGCTGAGGTCGGCAATGTCCACGCCCTGCTGCTCGGCGTGGCGCACGGTCAGGGCGACCACTTCGTGGCTGTCGCGGAACGGCATGCCTTTTTTCACCAGGTAATCGGCCAGGTCGGTGGCGGTGGCAAAACCCTGCAGCACGGCGGCGCGCATGGCGTCCGGTTTCACGGTGATGCCGCGCATCATGTCGGCGTAGATGCGCAGGGTGTCGATCAGGGTGTCGGCGGTGTCGAACAGCGGCTCTTTGTCTTCCTGGTTGTCCTTGTTGTAGGCCAGCGGTTGCGCCTTCATCAGGGTGACCAGTGCGATCAGGTGGCCAACCACACGGCCGGATTTGCCGCGTACCAGCTCCGGCACGTCCGGGTTTTTCTTCTGCGGCATGATGGAGCTGCCGGTGCAGAAACGGTCGGCGATATCGATAAAGCCGACGCGCGGGCTCATCCACAGGATCAGCTCTTCGGACAGGCGGCTCAGGTGCACCATCACCAAGCTGGCGGCGGCGGTGAATTCGATGGCGAAGTCACGGTCGGATACGGCGTCCAGCGAGTTGTGGCATACGTCGTCAAAACCCAGCAGCTGCGCGGTGTAGTGGCGGTCGATCGGGAAGGTGGTACCAGCCAGCGCGGCAGCGCCCAGCGGCAGGCGGTTGACGCGCTTGCGGCAGTCGCTCATGCGCTCGGCGTCGCGGCCCAGCATTTCCACGTAGGCCAGCATGTGGTGGCCAAAGGTCACCGGCTGCGCTACCTGCAGGTGGGTAAAGCCTGGCATTACGGTGTCGGCGTGCTGCTCGGCCAGGTCCAGCAGGCTGGTTTGCAGCTCGGCAATCAGCACCACGATGGCGTCGATCTGCGCGCGCAGCCACAGGCGGATGTCGGTGGCCACCTGGTCGTTACGGCTGCGGCCGGTGTGCAGGCGCTTGCCGGCGTCGCCGATCTTGTCGGTCAGGCGGCGCTCCACGTTCATGTGCACGTCTTCCAGGTCCACGCTCCAGTCGAAGTTGCCGGCGCGGATGTCGGCGATGATCTGCGCCATGCCGTCGCGGATGGCGGCCAGGTCGGCGTCGGACAGCACGCCGGACTTGTTCAGCATGGCGGCGTGGGCCAGCGAGCCTTCGATGTCGAACTCGGCCAGACGGTTATCGAAAGTAACCGAAGCGGTGTATTTTTTAACCAGTTCGGAAACGGGTTCGGAGAAGCGGCCGGACCAGGCGTGCGTATCTTGCATGGCGAAAATGTCCCAAGTCTGTAAATGTATGGCGATTATGGGCAAGGATTATATGCCAGCCCACCGCCATAAAGGGATAGACCGGCTGAATTTTCACCCGGCAGGCGGGCGGGCTGCGCTTAGCGCTCGGCGCTGCCGTACAGGCGGTGCGGGCTGACGGCTACACTGCCTTGTTCGGACGACAGCCACAGCACGCCGTCCTGTACGGTGGCGTTCAGCTGCATGCTGCGCTCGCACAGCGCGGCCAGCTCGGCCAGGGTGTCGGTGGCGATGCTGAAGATGTTCAGGTGGTCGAAGCGGCCCACCTTGCCTGCCATGCCTTCCCACCAGATATCCGCCGAGCGGCCGCCGTAGTTGTACAGCCATACCTGGCCGGCGCGGCCGCAGGCTTTGCGCAGGCGCTTTTCGTCCGGCTCGCCCAGCTCTACCCACTGTTCGATCTCATCGCTGAAATTCTTCAGCCACAGGTCCGGCTCCTCGTCGTCACTGATGCCGCGGGTAAATACCATGTATTCGCCTGCGTGCAGGGCAAATACGGCAATGCGCAGCATCATGCGCTCGATGGTTTCGGACGGGTGCTGGGCGATGGTCAGGCTATGGCTGTCGTAATAGCCACGGTCCATATCGGAAATCGTGAGGTCGGCTTTGTAAATGGTGGCTTTCAGTGCCATTGCAGGGCTTTCGCGTGGGGTACGTCAAGCCTTGCAGTGTAACGGGTTTTGCCGGCTAGCTGGCAGTATCGCTATCGAGCGCTGCCTGCATGCTGGCGGCCAACTGCTGCTCTTCAAGCCCGCCACTGGCCAGCGCCGCGATCACGCTGTGGCGGTCGGCCAGGCTGCGGTTCTGGCTGAGTTTTTCCTTGCACTGCCACTGGATGACCGGCAGGCGAAAGCCCACGATCGCGCGCTGCATGGCGGCCATGGCTTGCGCGGGGACAGCCTGTGGCGACCAGCCGTCCGGCCCTTCGAAGCGGGCACTGAGCTGCGCCAGTAGTGTGTAGAGTTCGTCGCCGCTTATCTGTTCTGCCGGGCCGCAGTGCGCGTGTGCTATGCGGTAGTTCCAGGTGGGTACCATGCCGCTGCTGTGGTACCAGCGTGGCGAGATATAACCGTGTTCCCCCTGGAACACGGCAACGCTGGGTGCCTGTAACAAGGCCTGGCTATGGCCATTGGCCGCGGCCAGGTGGCCGAGCAGGTAGTCTGGCTGGCCGGAGGCGGGCAACAACACCAGGTGGCTGATCCACGGCGTGTCGCCGCCAGGGGTGATCAGCGTGGCAAAGGGGTGTTGGGCTGCCAGTGCGCTGGCGGTGTTGGCTGGGCTGGCAAAAGCGGGTGGCTGGTAGAGTGGCATGGCGTTCTCCTGTGCCCTGATTGTGTCGCGGGCTGGCCGGCTGGCCCAGAGCCAGTTTGTCCGGTATGTATGGGGCCACTGTGCTGCAGCATGTGCACTACACTGGCAGGATAAACAGGAGAATATCGATGCGGCGATGGTTTCTAGTGGTGGGCCTGCTGTGGTTGGCCGGCGGGGTATGGGCTGCCGAGCCGCCATTACAGGTGCGCTTTTCCAACCAGGAGTACCCGCCTTACGCCGGTAGCCGGCTGCCGGATGGCGGCATGCTCACACGGCTGGTTACCGAGGTGTTCCGCCGTGGCAATGTGTCGGTCAGCTATGTGTGGTACCCCAATAACCGCGCTATCCAGCTGGCACGTAACGGCGATGTGGATGGCAGTGTGGGTTGGACGCCCAGCCCAGAGCGCGAGCGCGATTTGCTGTTCAGCCAGGAGGTGTTGCCGTTTCGCATGGTGTTGTTCCAGCGCAAGGCTGGGCATTATCGCTGGAAAGCCTTGTCAGACCTGGCGTCCTATCGCTTTGGTGTCACGCTGGGCAATTTTTATTCGCCCGAGTTTCACCAGCTGCTGAAGCAGGGCGCTTTGCAAGCCGACGAGTCGGCCGATGACCTGAGCAATATGCGCAAGCTGGTGGCCCGGCGGGTAGACCTGGTGCCAATGGAACTGGAAAGCGGACAGTTCCTGATTCAGCAGCAGCTGTCACCGGCGCAGGCGGGCTTGCTGATGGCGCAGCCCCGCGCTTACTGGCGTGCCCCGATGTGCATGGTAGTGTGGCGCGGCCACCCGCAGGCGGCCGAGCTGGTGCGCCGCTTTAACCGCGAGCTGGCGGCCATGAAGCGCAGTGGCGAGCTTGCCCGTTTGCTGGCCGATAGCCGGCGCCGGGTATTTCTGCAGCAGCCATGAAGTATTTATTTTTCGATAAATTGCTTGGTGTATGACACGCCGCTGCCTAGGCTGAAATGGAGAGCTTTTTTGGGGGGTGTCATGTGGCGACAATGCA
Organism: Vogesella aquatica; assembly: GCF_028548455.1. Taxonomy (GTDB): domain Bacteria; phylum Pseudomonadota; class Gammaproteobacteria; order Burkholderiales; family Chromobacteriaceae; genus Vogesella; species Vogesella aquatica. Next base: position 124,509 of record NZ_JAQQLF010000001.1, on the reverse strand, counting down.
TAGGGTTGGCCGCACTGCTACTGCCGATGACGGTGCTGGGGGCATCGCCGGCATTGAAAGTGCGCTTTTCCAACCAGGAATACGCGCCGTACATGGCCGAAAACCTGCCATTTGGCGGCATTCTGACGCGGGTGGTAACCGAGGTGTTTCGCCGCGCCAATGTCAGCGTCAGCTACGGCTGGTACCCCAATAACCGTGCCATCCAGATGGCGCGCACCGGCGATGTGGACGGCAGCCTGGGCTGGACGCCGAACGAAGATCGCCAGAAAGACCTGCTGTTCAGCGAAGAAGTCCTGCCGTTCCGCATGGTGCTGTTTCAGCGCCTGGGTGAAACCTATGCCTGGAAAACGCTGGAAGACCTGGCGCCCTACCGCTTTGGCATTACCGCAGGCAATTTTTACTCCGATACCTTTACCCGCCTGCAGCACAGCGGTGTGCTGAAGGTCGATGTCACCACCGACGATGTCAGTAATCTGCGCAAGTTGGCCGCAGGCCGTATCGACCTGTTCCCCATGGAGGGCGAAGCCGGCCAGCTGGCAACACGCCTGCAGCTGCCGCCTTCCATGGCAGCGCGCATTGTGCCGCAGCCACGGGAATACTGGAGTACCCCGCTGTGTGTGGTGATATGGCGCGGCCACCCGCAGGCGGCCGAGCTGCAGCGGCGCTTTAACCGCGAGCTGCGCAAGATGAAAGACACCGGCGAGCTGGAGCTGCTCATCAACCAGACCCGCCACGCCATTTTTGCCCATATCGACAAGAAGCGCTGATCTTTGCCGCCACTGTGGGCATAATCGCCCTTTTCTCCTGACAGGCGGCCCGGCGTGAGCAAGTACGGCGAACTGGTTCAGCGCATCATCAGCAGCATCCGGCACGGTGATTACCAGCGTGGCGACACCCTGCCTTCGCTGCGCCAGCTGGTGCAGCAATACGGCGTGGGGCTGAATACCGCGCGACGTACCTATTACGAGCTGGAAAAACTGGGCTATGTGGTGGCCCAGCCGCGCCGCGGCTACGTGGTGGCCGCCGATGCCGGCGGCGGCAGCGATAGCCTGGCTGCCCCCTTGGGCGCCCCGTTCATCCACCCTGCCCTGTACGATACCCGCCCGCTGACCCACGCTTTTATCGGTGCCATGCGCCACTACGCCCAGGCACTGGCCGAACCGGCGCTGGCCGGTATGCCGGCGCTGCGCCGGCAGATCGCCCAGCAAGCCTACGCCGAGGGCTGGGAGGTGCACGCCGACGAAGTACTGATCACCTGCGGCGGCATGGAAGCCTTGTCGCTGGCGGTGGCCGCCGTCACGCACGGCGTGGCACAGCCACAAGTCGCGGTGCTGCAGCCGGCTTTCCCCGGCCTGCTGGGTGGCTTGGCCGAGCAAGGCGTGGCCATCTTGCCGCTGGTGTTGGCCGCAGATGGCAGCGTGGACACCGGCGTGCTGGAGCAAGCGCTATCACGGCAGCAGGTGCAAGCCATTGCCCTGATGAGCGCCTACTGCCACCCGCATGGGCGCAGCTTGCTGCCCGCCACCCGCCAGCGCTTGCTGGGGTTGGCGCAGCGCTACGATGTGCCGGTTATCGAAGATGATGCCTACCGTTTGCTGGGGTTTGACGGCACGGTGCCCTTGCCCATGAAGGCCGACGACCGGGATGGTCGCATCTTGCTGTGCGGCACGTTTTCCAAATCCATGGCACCGGGCTACCGCGTGGGCTGGCTATTGCCCGGGCGCTATGGCGAGCTGGTACGGCGCCTGAAGCTGGCGCAGACGCTGGCGTCGCCGCTGCCCAACCAGCTGGCGCTGGCCGAGCTGCTGTCCGGCGGGCGCTATCTGCCCGGTTTGCGCCGTTTGCGCCAGCAGCTGGCCGACAAGGTAGGGCAGCTGGAAGCCCTGCTGCGGCCAACCTTGCCCGACGGTGCCAGCCTGCAGCCTGCCGAGGGTGGCTATTTTGTCTGGCTGCGTGATGTGCCGGCTGACTGTGTGCAGCTGGTGGCTACCGCCCAGCGCCACGCCATCCAGCTGGCGCCCGGTACGCTATGTCAGCCGGATGCTGCGGGGCGGCACGCCCTGCGCCTGAACGCCAGCTACTTTACCCCCGGCCAGCAGCCGGCGCTGGACTGGCTGGCGCGTGCCATGCGCCGCGTGTAGCCGGCTCAGGGCATCAGGATGCGCGAGGTTTCGGTGACTTTATCCTCGGGTGTGTGGCGGTCTTGCAGGGCAATGCTGATCGGGTGGCTGCCCTTGGCCAGCACCGCCGGGTCTGCCATCACATTGATGGTAAAGCTCAGCTCGCCATCGCCGGGCACCTGCAACAGCTTGGGCAGGCGCTGCCCCACTACCCCGTCACCGGCTGCCGTCAGCGTGTAGGTACGGGCGTCTGGCCGGGTATTGAAGATGCGCACGGTGTAGGCGTTTTCGATATAGCCGTCGGCTGTTTCGCGCGCCATCACGGCGCGGTCGCGCAGGACTTCTACCCGGAAAGGCTCGCGTTGCCACAGGCCGGCGGCCATCAGCAAGACGGTGGTGCCAATCAGGCTGGCGTACACCACCGCGCGCGGGCGCTGCCAGAACGAAGGCGGCGCGGCGCCCTGCTCCATGGCATTTTGCGTGGACAGGCGAATCAGGCCGCGTGGTGCGGCCAACTTGTCCATTACCTCGTCGCAGGCGTCGATGCACACACCGCAGCCAATGCACTCGTATTGCAGACCCTGGCGGATATCAATACCGGCCGGGCACACTTGTACGCACAGCCCGCAATCCACGCAGCTGCCTTGCGCCTGGCTGCCGTCTTTGCGGCGTGCGCCGCGCGGCTCGCCACGCTGTTCGTCGTAGGCCACGATCAGGGTGTCACGGTCGAACATCACCCCCTGAAAACGGGCATAAGGGCACATATGCTTGCAAACCTGTTCGCGCAGGTGGCCAGCCAGCAGCCAGGTAAAACCGGCGTAGCTCAGGGCGAAAAACGCTTCCCAAAAGCCGGTTTGCCCGGCAGGCAGCCCGGCCACCAGCTGGCGCATCGGGCTGAAGTAGCCCACCAGGGTCAGGCCGGTCCACAGTGAAAACAGCAGCATGCTGGCCTGGCTGGCGCCTTTGCGCAGCAGCTTGTCGGCCCCCCACGGTGCGGCATCGCGCTTGCGCCGCGCATTGGGTGGCCCTTCAAATAGGCGCTCTATCCACAGCATGATCTCGGTGTACACGGTTTGCGGACAGGAAAAACCGCACCACAGGCGCCCGGCAATCATGGTCCACAGGAACAGCCCCAGCGCGCTGATGATCAGCATGGCCGCCAGGTAGATGAAGTCTTGTGGCAGCAAGGTCAGGCCGAACAGGTAGAGGCGCATCGAGTCGAAGTCGAAGCGTACCGCCTGCTGGCCGTGCCAGTTGACCCAGGGCGTCAGCAAGAACAACAGCTGGGTAACGATGACAAAACCGGTGCGCCAGTGGCTGAAGCGGCCGCGGCTGAGCTTGGGGTAAAGCTTGTTGGAAACAAAATGGATGGGTGTGGCCATGGTGGTTTGCTGCCCTTGCAGTAAAGCGATGCCGCAGCTTAGGCAGGGTGCCGTCGGGCAGACAGGCACAGATGCCGGGCATCGGCAGGGCACAGCGGGCAGCTTGGCCGCAGGTTTGATGTGCATCAGCCCGCAGCGGCTGGCTGATGCAAAGATCGGGCGGTGTGCTAGCCGGCGCGCACCTGGTTGCGGCCTTCCTGTTTGGCCAGATACAGGGCGGCGTCGGCGCGGGCCATCATCGGCGTGGCGGTGGCGTCGCCGGGGTAAAGCTCGCTGATGCCGATGCTGACGGTAAAGTGTACCGGCTCGCCGCCTTGCGGGTTGTCCAGCTGCAGCTCGGCCACGGCCTGTCGCACGCGCTCCATGATCTGGGTGGCGGTGTAGCGGTCGGTATCCGGTAGCAGGATGGCGAACTCCTCGCCGCCCAGCCGGCCGCACACATCTTCTATGCGCACGCTGGCCTGGCAGCAGCTGGCAAAAGTGCGCAGTACCTCGTCGCCAAAGGCATGGCCATAGCGATCGTTCAGCAGCTTGAAGTGGTCCAGGTCCAGCATGGCCAGCGATAGCGGGCGCTCCCAGCGTTGGCCGCGGGCGATTTCCTCGGTGCAGCGCTGCATGAACTGGCGGCGGTTATACAGGCTGGTGAGCTCGTCGGTATTGGCCAGCCGGATCAGGTCGGCCTGCAGCATCTTGGCGTCGCTCACGTCGTGCTTGATCGCCACCATGCGCAGCAAACGCCCTTCTGCCGACATGACCGGTGCCACCGAGATGGTTTCAAAATACAGCTGGCCGGCGCGATTATGGCTGGACAGCTCGCCGCGCCAGATCTCACCGCCCATGATGGTGCTTTGCAGTACGGGCTTGAACTGCGGGTGCTCCGCCAGCAGTACGTCTTCCAGCTTGTGTTGGCCGTATATTTCCTCGCTGTCATAGCCGGTCATCGCCACAAAGGCCGGGTTCACGTATTCAACGTGTCCTTTGCCATTGGCAATGATGATGGCTTCGGCGGCGTGGTCGATGGCGACGCTGCGGGTGGCGAGGGCATCGTTCAGCTCGGTATTGCGCTGGTAGCGCCGCACCCCCCAGGCCAGCAGCAGGGTGCAGATCAGCCAGCCGCCCAGCATCAGCCAGGCTTTGTTGCGCCAGGGGGCGAGCAGGGTTTCCTTGTCGATACCTACCGTGACCAGCAGGGGCAGCCGTTCAACCTTGCGCATGGAGTGCAGGCGGGTGCGGTTATCCAGCCTGGACGTGTATTCGTAGCTGGCCTCGACATCGCCGCGCTGCAACATGCCCAGCGCTTCCGGGTCATTGACGGGGGCCACAGGCATGGGCGAGATCAAGGGCTGGCGGGCCAATAGCTGCATGCGGGTGTCGGCAAAAGCCATCACGTCGTGGTAGCCGCCTACCAGGGTGCGGTCTATCAGCTGCTGGAAGTGGCTGGTGCGGATAACCGTCCCCAGCAGGCCGATGACGCGGCCGTCTACGCCGCGCACCCGTTGCGTTGCCATGACGACAAGGTCGCCGCTGGCGCCCTTGAAGCGCTCGCTGACAAAGCGGTCTTCCTTGCTGGGCGACAGCATGGCCTTGCAGTAGCTGCGCTCGCGTGCGTCAAAACCGGGGGAAACCTTGAACGACAGCACCAGCTGGCAATTGCGGTCTACCAGAATCATGTCGTAGGCCTGCGGCACGCCCCGCATGGCGCGCACCAGGCGGCTTTCCAGCGCGGTGCGTTCCGCTGCGGGTTGCTTGGCCTGGAAGTCATTCTCTTGCAGCTGCTCTGCCACCATGTTCTGCAGTAGCTCTACCTCGCGAAAGTCTTGCCGCATCCACTCGGAAAACAGCAGGCTTTCCATGCGGGCCTGGGCGTGGCCTTGCGCGATGGTTGTCTGGTATGAGGACCATAATTCGGCAACGCCGCTGAGCAGCAGCAGCAGGCTGATCAGTGCGCCGTAGGTCAGCGCTTTGAAGCGGCTGGGCGAGGCAAGGTGCGAGACGTGGGGCATGATCCACAAGTCAATCAGGGACAGGCTGCCATTCTTGCATGAAGCGCAGGCTTTTGCAGGTATCGATGGCTGAAGTGTCCGCCGGGTATTCTATAGATGTGGTGTCTTTCCTATTGCAATGCGCCTTGGGGGGCGCTTAGCGGCCCAGGATCAGTTTCAGCCCCAGCAGGGCAAACAGGGTACCGGCGATACGGTCCAGCAGCCTGCTGCGCTGGCGCGATGTGTTAAGCCACCGCCCTGCGTGGCCGGCAAAGTAGCCCATCAAGCCAAATACCACGGCGGCCTGGGTAGTAAACAGCAGCCCGAGCTGGGCGGTTTGCCAGGCGATCTGCCCGTGCTGGCTGATCACGAACTGGGGCAGGAAGGCAAGAAAGAACAGCACCACCTTGGGGTTAATCGCGTTGGCGAGCAAACCCTTGGCGAACAGCCTGCCTGCAGTGTCGCGCGCGTCTTGGCTGTGTTGCTTATCCAACAGGCTGCCCTGGCTGTGCCATGCCTGCCAGCCTAGCCAGACCAGATACAGGCCACCGGCTATTTTGAGCGCGGCAAAGGCCAGTGGCGATGCCGCCAGCAGCGCGCTGATCCCCAGCGCCGCCAGCAGGGTGTGGCTCAGGCAGCCGGCGGCACAGCCCAGCCCGAAGGCCATGCCGTGGCGCCGCCCTTTGGCCATGCCCAGACTTAACACCATCAGGTTATCTGGCCCGGGTGACAGGGTAACCAGCACGGCGGCCGCCAGAAATCCAAGCGCTTGTTCCATCCCTAGCAGCATAGCTGTCTCCTTGTTCGTGTCGTGCCTTACAGCCTGCGGCCAAGAATGACCAGGTCGCGTTCGGTCTCGTCCAGCAGGGCGACCTGGGGCAGGTGTGCCCAGCGATCAAAGCCAAAGCGGCGGAACAGCTGCAAGCTGGGTTCGTTGTGGCCAAAAATGAAACCCAGCAGGGTTTTTACGCCGTATTGCGGTGCGTTATCGATAACGTACTGCAGCAGTATCTTGCCCAGGCCCTGGCCACGTGCGGCCTCGTCCAGATAAATGCTGACTTCGGCCGTGCCGTTGTAGGCCGGGCGGCCATAAAAATCCGACAGGCTGACCCAGCCAACCATGCGGCCCGCTATTTCGGCCACCCAGAGCGGCCGACGTTCTGGCTGGTGGGCATGAAACCACGGCAGGCGGCTTTCCACGCTGACGGGCTCCAGGTCGGCGGTGACCATGCGTCCGGCGATGGTGCTGTTGTAGATCGCAACGATGGCGGGCAGATCCGCCAGCTGTGCCGGGCGAATTTCGGGGCGTGACATGCGTTCTCCTTGTATCGGTCTGGAAAGCATTGTGGCGATATTGCTGCTGCTTGGGAACGGCCTGTAGCCGGCTTGGGTATGAACAGTGTTTTCTGGTGCAGTTTTTTTGGCGGTTATGGTGTGGCCAGTAGCAAGGATGCCAGTGCATCGTAATAATTTAATGAATTACATTAAATTATTACGTAATTAGTTCGGTGTGGCGCAGGTGACAGGCAAGCAGGGCTGTGGATAAACTTGTCCACAGCCCATGGCTGGCAGGCGGGTATTTTCATTGTGTGACACGATTTTTTGTCACGCAATGACTAATTGTATGATTTTAAAGGGATATGCTGGCGGGCTTGTGTGGCGTGTGCTCATGTTGCTGCGGGGTTTTGCTGGCAGTGCTTAGTCTGGCAGGATTTCTTGCTGGGCGGCGGCGTGCCGCAGCTTTTGCAGTGTGGCTTGCAGGCCGTGTACGCGCTCGTGTTCTGCCGGCAGCCAGCCCAGCAGCTCTTGTGCCAGGCCAATGCTGTTCTCGTCGGCCAGCTGCAAAAGCAAGGCGCAGGCGTTCATGCCCAGACGGTCGTTGAGTGTGGCACTGGCCGTGTCGTACAGCAGTTTGGCGGCAGCGTCTTTTTTCTTGTCTTTGGTCAGTGATACCGCTTCGTCGTTGGTGCTTTGCAAGAAGCCATAGGCATCGTGTACGGCTCGAATGAGGACGATGCTTTTTTTGGTCATGGCGGTCAGCTGTTCGACATCCTGGTGGGTTCGTACCAGGCGCAAGGACAGTTGTTTTACCCAGTCGTAACCCTGGTAACCGTCGAGATCGTCCGGCAGACGTGCCACCGCTTCCAGAAAGCGCACGCCGCTGCGCCAGCTAAGCTGCTTTTGCAGCAGCAAGGCAGCAGCTTGCTTGAGCGATTCCTGGGCATCCATCCACGATTTTCGCCCCAGCAGGGTCATGCTGCGGCATACGTGCAGCAGGAAAACATTGTGCTCGCCCTTGAGCATGCCATTGAGTTCGTTGGCGACCTGGTCCATCTTTTCGGCGTTGCCTGCTTCGCTGTGCGCTTGCAACAGATCGATCAGCACGTCAGGGCCAAAGGCGCTGTTGTTGCGGCCGATGCGCACGGCTTTTTCCAGATACAGCGCGGCTTTGGCCGGGTCGCCGGCGTTTAGCGCGCTTTCACCGGTCAGGCACAGGCGGCGGAAGTTGCGCGGCGATAGCGCCACCGCTTTTTCCAGCACCTCAAGCGACTCGGTAAACTGCCCGCAGCGGGCCAGGTTGTGCGCCAGGGTGTCGTAGGCGTCGGTGTAGTGTGGGGCTTCGCTGATGATGTCTTGTAGTAGCTCGCTGCTTTCGGCCACTTTGTCTTGTGCTTTGAAGATGCGTGCCAGCCCCATCTTGGCCCAGGGGATGACGCGCAGATCCAGAATGTCGGAATAGCACTTGCTGGCGTCGTTGTAGTGTTCCAGTGCCAGGTGGGTTTCGGCCAGCAGGCGCAGCACGTCAAGCTTTTGTACCGGGGTGGCCGCCTTGCTGACCAGCTCGTCCATGGTGGCGATGGCCAGGTCTTCGCGGCCATTCATCAGGTGCAGGTGCGCGGGCTTCAGGAAACGCTTGCGGGTAAAGGCCGACTGCATGCGGTCAAACAGTGCCTGGCTGGAAAACGGTTTGAGAATGTAATCGTCTGGTGCCACTTCGGCGGCGGCCACGACACGCTCGTAGCTACGCTCGCCGGTAATCATGATCCATACCGAGGTGAGCGGGTAGCTGCCAGTGCTGCGTAGCTGCTCCAGCATCTCCTGGCCATTCATGCCCTCGCCCAGGTTGTAGTCGCACAGCACAACGTCGAAGCCGCGCTTTTGCAGGCGCATCAGGCCGTCGGCGGCGTTGGCTGCCGTTTCCGAGCGGGTCACCCCCACATTGCTGAGCATGGCGCGTAGCGACTGCCGCACGGTAAGCGAGTCGTCAATGATCAGTACGGTAGTGGTGTCGCTGAATACGTTCACGCCAGGGTTCTCTTGTCGTCGTTATCGGAAGCAGGCTGTGCGCTGGTGGCTACTAATATAATCCAGGCTACTTGAAAATCCGAATATAGAAACGGCATGTCATGTTGAAAGTGGCAAAAGTGAGTGCAATAAGCTTAGATAAGAAAACTACTTTAAGCGGAGCGTAGCCATGCAATACGAAGAAGTCGCATCCCAGCATTTCCTGACCCTGCGGCGTACGCCGTTTCCGCATGCGCTGATCGAGCAGGCCTTGCTGGAAATGGGCGGCGGCGGGCCGGCCGGAATGAGCTACCGCAAGAAAGTGCTGGCTGCCGCAGGTTGGCCGCACGATGGCCTGGTGCCCTTCGCCAAGTACCCGGAGCAGGCAGCCAGTACTTTCAACCGTATTCGGCTGGCTTTGGAGTCGGGGCCGGATGCTGACGGTTTGCTTGCATTGCTGGGCGTTAAGCCGGCTTGAGTCTAGGCAGTGGCCTGGTGTCGGGTGGCAGCCAAGTAGACAGCAGCGTTAACGCAAGGCGGAGCCATCGTCCTGACGCTTGCGCATTTCCAGGTGCAGGCATTGCCGGCGCTGGCTGCCAAACAGTGCGCCGCATTGTTGCAGGGCGGCCAGGCGCGCCTGGCAGTGCGCATTGTCATTGCCCGGAGGGCAGGCTGGCGGGGGGAGCTGCGTGGCGACGCACTGGCGGCGGGCTGCCCCGCTGGTGCCATGACAGGCTTGCTGTGCCGCAGCCAGCTGTTCGCAGGCGGCGCGGTTGCGCTCGCGCCGGCATAGCGCGGGCGGGGTGAACTGCTGCAGACAGGCGGGCAGGTTGGCCGCAGTTTGATCCTGGCAGCTGGCCAGGCCGGCTTGCTGGTATTGGCAGGCCGTTTCTGTGCTATTGCTGGTGCAGCGTGCCGGCGCGGCCGCCCACGTGCTATGGCAGGCAAACAGCCCCAGAATCAACAGGCCCCGCCGTATGTTGTTCATGTGTCTCCCCTTTGGCCTGCCATGGCGGGCGCTACGCTAGCTGTCCGGGCCACCCTCCGGTGGTGGCGCGTTAAGGCGATCCTGCTTTTTGCGCCAGCGCTGCCAGGCTTTGGGTGGTGCCTCCCCCGCCGGCATGCTGGCTTGCCGGTCGGGTGGCAGATGCAGGCGTATCGCATCGTGACGGCGGTAGAACTGGCGCAGGCGGCGGGCTTCTTCTTCGCTGATTTCCCCGCGCACCACGGCTTCGCGCAGGCGTAGCTCCCGCAGGCGCAGCGCGTCTGCCCGCTCTAGGGGTGGGGCGTTGATGCCCTGCGGTGGCGGGTTGGCGTGGGCGGCGTTGCCTGCGCTGAATACTAGCCAGCCCAGCAACATCGATAGCAGCGACTTCATGATCTGATTCTATCCTGCGCGGTTTCGGGGCGCCATGGTGTTGCATTGCGGGTTTTACTCACGGCACCAAGCCTGCCAGACGGGGCCTGGCAGGCTTGGGTGGTATCAAGCGGCGCGGGTTTAGTGGCCACGCCCGCCGGCCCACGGTGCCAGGTCATCTGTCCAGCTGGTGCGTGCCGGGCCACGGTCCTGGTTGCTGATCAGGGTTTTGGTCAGCGCGTGCAGCTGGGTCATGTCCGGGCGTTGTTTGTTCTGGCGTGCGCTGTCCATCAGCTTGCTGCGCTCCTGTTTGAGCGTGGCCAGCTCGGCGTCGGTGAGGGCACCGGAAATCACGGCGTCGCGGAACTGTTTCATGTCTTCGTGCGGCATGCCATGCGCCCCCTTGCGTTGCTCGTGCCCGGGTTTGCCGTCGCACATGCCATCGTGCATGCCGCCCTTCATGTGCATCTGGGCCAGCTCGGGCGGCAGCTTGTCGCGCTTCTGGGTGCGGTCGGCATTGTCGATCAGCGCCTTGGTCTTGTCTTGCAGTGCCTGATGCAGTTTTTTGGCTTGTTCGCGGTCGGCGCTGCTGAAGTTGCCGTCGTCACGCAGCTTCTTGATGGTGGCCATGGTGGTGTCGCGCTCTTTTTTCAGCGTGGCCAGCTCGGCGTCGGTCAGCGCGCCGGACATCACCGCTTCGTGGAAGGCTTTGTGGTCAGCGCGCGGCATCTTGTCGCCGTGGCCGAAGGCCAGGGCAGAGGCCGACAGCGCAGCCAGCAGGGAGAGAACCAGTGCGGTCGGGGCGAAACGTGTTTTCATTGCAAACTCCTTGTGCCGTGTGGCCTTGGTTGATGCTGTCACTTTAGCGCCGGGGTTTTGCCAGAGTATGTGCCACAGGGTGGGGAGTGTTAACGGGTGTTAAGGTTGGCCGCCGGCTTAATCTCTGTTCACACCGGGGCTGACGCTGTGCTGGCCACGCGGTAGGCTTGCAGCATTGACAGGCAGGTAGCCCTGCCCGCACGGAGACTGGGTGCTATGGAAAACCGCAAAATACTGGTAGTGGATGATGACGCGCGCCTGCGCGAGCTATTGCAGCGCTACCTGACACAGCAAGGCTATATGGTAGAAAGCTTGCCTGACGCCCGCGACCTGGACCGCAAGCTGGCGCGTAACCGGCCGGATCTGCTGGTGCTGGACGTGATGATGCCGGGCGAAGATGGCCTGGCGGTGGTGCGCCGCTTGCGCGCGCAGGGGGAGCCGATACCGGTGGTGATGCTGACGGCGCGCGGCGAGGATATCGACCGTATCCTGGGGCTGGAAATGGGTGCGGATGACTACCTGGCCAAGCCCTTCAACCCGCGCGAACTGCTGGCGCGCATCAACGCCGTCTTGCGCCGCTACGAGCAAACGCCGGCGGTCACCGCCAGCCACCAGGAGGCCGAAGCGCTGCAGTTTGGTGCCTGCACGCTGAACCCGTCGCGCCGCGAGCTGCTGCGTGACGGCCAGCCGGTGACACTGACTACGGCCGAATACGCCGTACTGCTGGCGCTGGCAACCCACCCGCGCCGCCCGCTGACCCGCGAGCAGCTGATGACGCTGGCCATGGGCAAGGGCGGTGGCGAATCGCAGGATCGCAGCATTGATGTGCATGTCTCCCGCCTGCGCAAAGCCATTGAAGACGCCGACGGCCCGCCGCGCTATCTGCAAACGGTGTGGGGTTACGGCTACGTGTTTGTACCCGATGGCCGCGACAAGGACGCGCCATGAAGCTGCCCGTGCTGCGCGGCACACTGTTCATCCGCCTGGCCGCCCTGGTGGTGATGGCGGTATTGGCCAGCCAGGTCTTTACCCTGTGGCTGGGGGTCAAGCAAAAGAACAGTTTGCTGGCCGGCCAGCTGTACGCCCAGGTGGTGGATACGCTGGCCGATTATGAAGGTGCATTGTCACGCCTGCCCGACGCGCAGCGCGGCCCGTTCCTGCTGGCCAATAATCACGCCGGCCTGCCGCGCCTGCTGCCTTTGACGGCGGCGACGCTGGTGCACGCCAGAGTACCGCCGATGGGCCACGATCTGGCTGGCCAGCTTTCCGATGCACTGGGGGAGCCGGTGCACGTGCAGTTCAGCCGCGGCGAGCGGCAAGAGCTATGGCTGCGGGTGCCGGTGCTGGATCAGCACTATTGGCTGGTGATGCCGCTGACGCGCTTCTTGCCGCCGTCCTTGCGGCCAACCTTGCAGGCCGCCGGCCTGGTGGCCTTGCTGTCGCTGCTGGCTGCTTTTGCGCTGGCGTGGCGCACTACCCGGCCCCTGTCGCAGCTGGTGGCCGCTACCCGCGAGCTGGAAGCCGGCCGCACGCCGCCGCCGGTGGTGGCCAGCGGCCCGCGCGAGGTGCGTATGCTGATCGAGCGTTTCAACGGCATGGCACAGGCGCTGGACAAGGCCGCCAGCGAGCGGCGCTTGATGCTGGCCGGGTTGTCGCACGATCTGCGCACGCCGCTTACCCGGCTGAAGCTGGCGGTAGAAATGCTGTCCCCGGATGAAGATAGTGCCGGCATGCTGTCCGATATCGACGAGTTGTCGCATATTGTCAGCCAGTTCATCGATTTTGCCCGCAGCGAAGAAGTCCGCCCCATGCAGGAAGTGGCGCTGGGTGCCCTGATAGACAGTGTGCTGGCGCGCTTTGCCCGCGATGGCATGGTCGTGCACTGGCAGCGTGAGGATGCCACCTTGCGGGGCGATGCCTTAAGCCTGCAACGCTTGTTATCCAACCTGCTGGAAAATGCACGCCGCTATGGCCGGCCGCCTTTTGCCGTCAGCCTGCAGCCCGGCACCAGCGAATTGGTGTTGCGGGTAAGGGATGGCGGCGAGGGCATTGCGCCGGCCTTGCAGCAGGCGGCCCTGGCACCGTTCGAAAGGTTGGCCGCACACCGCGGTACCGACGGCGGTAGCGGGCTGGGGCTGGCTATTGTGCAGCGTATTGTGCAGCAGCATCGTGGGCGTTTGCAGTTTGCCCACCCGGCGGGTGGCGGTTTCGAGGTAGGAATCTGGCTGCCGCTAGCCCCCTCCCCCGATTAAGCGTTGGCACGCGCGAGGGCCCGGTTTTACCGGGCTGGTGGGGCTTCATCTGGATGGCGGCTTGTCAGGCCATGGCGTCTGTGCCGATGCCGTGGCGTGCTGGCGTGGTACTGTCCTCATCCGCAGCCTCTGCTTGCCGTGCTGCCTCCCAGCCCAATAGCGACAGTTTGCAGTTTTCCCCCCAGCGGTAGCCCCCCAGTGCCCCGCTGGCGCGGATCACGCGGTGGCAGGGGATAAGCCAGGCGATCGGGTTGGCTCCTACCGCACTGCCTACGGCGCGCGCGGCGCCAGGCTTGCCTAGCGCTTGGGCCAGCTGGCCGTAGCTGCACAGGCTGCCGTAAGGGATGGTCAGTAGTGCCCGCCATACCTGGATCTGGAAATTGCTGCCGTGTACATGCAGCCGCAGTGGCTGGCCATCGTGCGGGCCCAGCGGCTGAAACAGCCGTGCCAGCAGTGCCTGGTGGCTGCCAGGCTGGTGTTGCAGCCGGGCCTGCGGCCAACGTAGCTGTAGTAGCAGGCGTGCTTGCTCCGCGTCTGGCTGCGGCAGGAAATGCAACATGCACAGCCCGCGTGGTGTGCTGGCCGCCAGCAGGGGGCCAAAGCGGCTGGGTTCTATGCTCCAGTGCAGCGGTAGGCTGGCACCGCCGGCGCGCCACTCGCCCGGGGTCATGGCCTCCAGCGTGACAAACAGATCGTGCAGGCGGCTGCTGCCGGACAACCCCAGCTCGTGGGCCAAGGGCAGTAGTGCCGTACCTTGCTGCAAGCCGGCTTTGGCCGCCTCCAGCGTAATCTGCTGCAAAAAGCGCTTGGGGCTGATGCCGGCCCATTGCGTGAACAGGCGCTGCAGGTGGTATTCGGACAGGTGCAGCGTACTGGCCAGCTGCGCCAGCGTGGGCTGGTTGTGGGCGTGCTGTATCAGGTAGCGGATAGCCTGGGTGATACGCTCTTCATCTCGGGGTGCGCTGTGCATGCCGGCCTCCTGGGTCATGCTGGCAGTGTAGGCAGCCTGGGTGGCACGGGCGACCCGATTCTTGCCATACTGGCTGCAGGCAAGAAAAAACCCCGGTTAGCAAACCGGGGCCAATGCCTTGGCAGGCTCCCGCTCAGGGAGGTGAAGCGGGAAGGAGCGCGTGGCTCCTGTTTGCTTTGACGCCTTAATCGGGGAAAGTTTCATCGATATCGTCAAATTGTTCCTCTTGCGGCATCGGGCAGGCGGCAAACCAGCCCTCCACGATGCCGGCTACTTCTTCGGTGCCGGTTTTTTTCGAGCTGGAGAACAGCTGCAGGGTGATGTTGGGGTAGTCAGCCAGCTGTTTCTTGACCGAGGACAGAACCTTTTGTTGTTCCTGGCGCGACAATTTGTCGGCTTTGGACAACAGAATGTGTACCGGGCGCTGCGTCACGGTAAAGAACTCGATCATCTTCCAGTCCAGCTCCTTGAGCGGGTGGCGCGAGTCCATGATCAGCAGCAGGCCCACGATGCTGTCGCGGGTTTGCAGGTACTGGCCCAGCAAGGCTACCCAGTGTACGCGGATGGCTTCGGGCACTTCCGCGTAGCCGTAGCCTGGCAGATCCACCAGGAAACGCTCCTGGCCCAGATCGAAAAAGTTGATGTGCTGCGTGCGGCCCGGGGTTTTGGAAACGTAGGCCAGGCGGGTACGATTGCACAGGGTATTGATAGCGCTGGACTTGCCGGCGTTTGAGCGGCCAACAAAGGCCACCTCGCAACGCGTAGGTGGCAAATCCTTGAGGTGGTTTACGGTTGTGAAAAACCGTGCATTCTGAAAGATCGACATAGTAGTAAGGGCAAAGTCAATTGATATAGAATAGCAGGTTTGAAATTGCCACCTTTACAGATATTTACGCTATCTCTCATTAGGAGCGACCATGAAACGTAACATGCTGTTGGCTATCGCTGCTGCTACCTTTGCAGCCAGTGCTATGGCCTCCACCCCGGCAGCGCCTGCCAAAGGCGACCCGGTCAAGGGCAAAGCCATCGTTGACCAGGTATGTGCTGCCTGTCACGGTGCGGACGGCAACAGCGTGGCTTCTGCCAACCCGACGCTGGCCGGCCAGCACGCCAAATATATCGAAAGCCAGCTGAAGGCTTTCAAATCCGGCGAGCGCAAGAACCCGATCATGATGGGTATGGCCACACCGCTGACCCCGGCCGATATGGCCAACGTGGCCGCGTATTTCAGCAGCCAGAAAGTAAAACCGCGTGAAGCGGCCGACAAGAGCCAGATGCCGCTGGGCAAGAAGATCTACACCGCAGGCAACCCGGCGACCAAAGTACCGGCCTGTATGGCTTGCCACGGCCCGGCAGGTAAAGGCTACCCGGACCAGTACCCGGCAGTCGGCAGCCAGCATGCAGCGTATATCGCCAAGCAACTGGCCGACTTCAAGGCAGGCACCGATCGCAAGAACGCCGTGATGCACGATGTCGCCATGCGTTTGACCGATGCCGAAGTGAAAGCCGTATCCGAATACATGTCCGGTCTCCGTTAAGCGCAACTTTTTCGCGCAGATACGTTCCAAAGGGGGCTTTGCGCCCCCTTTGTCGCGTTTGAAACCAAAATGAAAAGCCAAAAAAAACCTGCCTCACCCGGCTATCGCTTGTACGAGCTGCTGAGCTCCATGCGTTTTGCCATTGGTCTGCTGACCATTCTCTCCATCGCATCGGTCATCGGCACCGTCCTCAAGCAGAACGAAGCCTACCCCAACTACGCCTTCGAGTTTGGCCAGTTCTGGTTCAAGGCCTTCGAGTATCTGGGTTTGTACGACGTGTACCATTCGGCCTGGTTTCTGACCATCCTGGCTTTTCTGGTGATCTCCACCACGCTGTGTATCGTGCGCAATGGCCCTGCTTTCCTGCGCGATATGAAGGGGTTCCGCGAGAAGGCGGCAGAAGGCTCGCTCAAGGCCATGAAGCACAGCCGCGAGTTGGCCGTACAGCTGGACGAGGCGCAGGCGGTGGCCCTGATCCAGCAGCGGGGCATGCGTTACAAGCGTAGCGAGCGCGACGACGGCAGTATCGTACTGGCAGCGAAAAAGGGCAGTGGCAGCAAGCTGGGTTACTTTTTTGCCCATATTGCCATGGTAGTGATCTGTATCGGTGGCCTGATGGATGGCAACCTGCCGCTGAAAATCGGCGAGCTCACCGGCAGCATCGTGCCGGAAACGCGCGAGCTGCCACAGGGGCAGATCCCGCCGCAAAGCCGCCTGGGTGAAAATAACCTGTCTTTCCGCGGCAGCGTGACCGTGGTGGAAAACAAAAGCGCCGACGTGATCTTTCTGAACAGCGGCAAGGGCTATCTGGTGCAGGAGCTGCCCTTTATCGTGACGCTGAAAAAATTCCATGTGGACTACTACAGCAACGGTATGCCCAAGCTATTTGCCAGCGATATCGTGGTGACCGACAAGGCCAGCGGCAAGGAAACCCCGGCCACGGTGAAGGTAAACCACCCGCTGATCGTGGATGGTGTGGCCATCTACCAGGCCAGCTTTGGCGATGGTGGTTCGCCGTTGGAGCTGAAAGCGTGGAACCTGGCCCAGCCGCAAAGCCCGGCTAGCGAAATCAAAGGCGTATCGCTAAACAGCCAGCCCTTGCGTGTGAATGGCCAGGACTACCAGCTGGAGTTCGGTGACTTGCGCGTGTTCAACATCGAAAACATGGGCAAGCGCGATGCCGAAGGCAAAACCCTGCAGCAGCGCATGCACGACGTGCGCGAGGTCAAGCAGGACACCAAAAACCTGAAAAACGTCGGCCCGTCCATTACCTACAAGCTGCGTGACAGCCACGGCCAGGCGCGTGAATTCCATCATTACATGGCGCCGATGGAGCAAGAAGGTGCGCTGTACCAGATTGCCGGTGTGCGCAGCGAGGTAGCACAACCCTTCCAGTACCTGCGTATTCCACTGGATGACGAGTTGAAAATCGACAGCTTCATGCGCCTGCAGGCCGCGCTGAAAAACCCGGCGCTGTACGACGAGATTGCCCGCCGTACCACGGCCAAAGCCATGAAGGGCGCCGCCATCAGCCCGGCGATGGAAAAGCAGTTTGGCGATAGCGTGAAGTGGATTCTGGCGCGCTTTGGCGAGGGTGGTTTTGTGGCACTGGAGAAATTCCTGGATGCCCGCGTACCGGCCGACAAGCGCCAGGCGATTGCGCAGACCTATATCAAGATCCTGCAAGGCGCCGTCATCGATGTGATGGCTGTGGCGCAGGAGAAGGCCGGCCTCAAACCGTGGCCGCAGGATGAAAAGCACTACCGCTTCTTGCTGGATGGTCTGGTCACGGTCAGTGCCTTCAATGACTACAGTGCACCGCTGTACCTGGAGCTGCAGGGTTTTGACCAGATACAGTCGTCCGGTTTGCAAATGACGCGCTCGCCAGGCAAGAACCTGGTGTATCTGGGCTCGCTGATGCTGGTGATCGGCATCATCCTGATGTTCTATGTGCGCGAAGTACGGCTGTGGCTGGTACTGCGTGCCGGTAGTGTCCGAGTGGCCATGAGCTCCAACCGCCACAACCGCGACCTCGATGAAGATTTCGATAAAATTGTGGGTGCGCTGAACCCGCAAGCAGGAGAGGCATGATGGAACTGCTAATGCAACAACCGTTCTACAAGCGCTTGAACCTGGGTGACTGGCTGTTTGCCCTGTTCATTGCCGTAGTGACCGGCTATACCTTCAGCCTGTACGGCGCGAAGATGGACTATTACGAAGACCTGATCCTGCTGGGTAGCGGCGCCGGTATCGTAGCGCTGGGCTGGTTCTGGGGCAGCTGGCGCTGGTTTTTCCCGTTGGCCGGTGCCATGTCGCTGCTGGCCATCGAGCTGTACGACCACAACCTGGCGCGTGCTACCGAGAGCTTCGGCCTGAAGTTCCTGCTGTCCAGCCAGTCGTCGTTCATGTGGATGTGCACGTTGTTCTTCCTGGCCACCGCCGTGTACTGGACGGGCCTGCTGTCGCGCTCTGCCTTGCTGAACCGCATCGGCAGCGGCCTCACCTGGGCGGCGGCGGCCTTTGCCTTGGCCGGCCTGTTTACCCGCTGGTACGAGAGCTACCTGATCGCACCGGACGTTGGCCGCATTCCGGTATCCAACCTGTACGAAGTGTTCATCCTGTTCTGTCTGATCACTGCGCTGATGTACCTGTACTACGAAGCCAAGTTTGCCGCGCGCCAGCTGGGCGCCTTTGTGCTGCTGGTGATCACGGCGGCGGTGGGCTTCATCCTGTGGTACACCTTCGACCGCCAGGCACACACCATCCAGCCGCTGATCCCGGCGCTGCAGTCGTGGTGGATGAAGATTCACGTGCCGGCCAACTTTGTCGGCTACGGTGCTTTTGCGCTGTCGGCCATGCTGGGTGTGGCGCAGCTGCTGTCGCGTCGCGGCATCCTGACCGACAAACTGCCCAAGGTCGAAGTGATCGACGAGATGATGTACAAGGCCATCTCGGTGGGCTTCCTGTTCTTCACTATTGCCACCATCCTGGGCGCCATGTGGGCAGCCGATGCCTGGGGCGGCTACTGGAGCTGGGACCCGAAAGAAACCTGGGCGCTGATCGTGTGGCTGAACTACGCTGCCTGGCTGCACGTGCGGCTGGTAAAAGGCTGGCGCGGCGAGCCGCTGGCGTGGTGGGCGGTGATCGGCCTGCTGGTAACTACCTTTGCCTTTATCGGCGTAAACATGTTCCTGTCCGGCCTGCACTCTTACGGTTCGCTGTAAGCTGGTCGTCATCCACCAAACCGGGGCGTTGCCCCGGTTTTTGTTTGTAGGGGCGCCTATGGTATACCTAGCGTACCCCGCTTCTATCGTGTGCAACCATGCCGACACCGACCACGCTGCCCCCTAGCGACATCCGCCGTGACCCGTCAATACAGCACTTGCTTGGCCGTATGCCGCAAGATGTTGCCGATACGTTTACCGAAGCGCAGCTGGCTAGCCTCAGGTTAGCCCTGGGCGCGCGTAGCTGGGGCCGCCATGCGGTGGATATCCGCGGTACGGTCGTGTTCTGGCGTTGGCGCTACTACTACGTATTTCTGTTAGGTAGAAACCGGCGCGAGTTGACCCGGCGGGAAAAGCAGCTGTCCTTGCTGCTGCAAGCGGTCTTTTTATCAGTACTGCTCTTGGTATCAACCCTGTTAGGCCTGCTGGTGCTGTATCTGGTGAAGTCGGCGCTGGGTATAGACCTCTTCCCCGGTTTTTCTCTGGGCATCTGGAGTTGGTTCAAGCAGCAGTTTTAGCGACGCGGTTTGTGTGTTAGATCAAATGGCTTTTCCCGTGATGGGCATAGCATGGTTCTGACGCCGCGCCGCTAGTGCGGCACCCCACCAAGGAGAAAGCCATGTTCCCGGAATTTCGTGATCTGATCAGCAAACTGAAAACCGAAGACGCCCATTTCACCCGTCTCTTCGACAAGCACAACGAGCTGGACCAGCAAATCAAGAACATCGAAAACCGCATCGAGTCGGGCTCGGCGGTTGATATTGAAAACCTGAAGAAAGAAAAGCTGAAGCTCAAAGACGAGCTGTACGTGATTCTGAAAGCCAAAGCAGCCGAAGTGCTGTAATACCGGCTGCCAAGAAAAAGCCCGCTGGCCATGCCTGCGGGCTTTTTGCTTTTCTGGCTAGCCTATCCAGACCAGTTGGTTGCGCCCGGCCGACTTGGCGCGATACAAGCGGCTATCGGCCAGCTCGAACAATTCGCGCCAGTCGTCCACGCTTTGCGGTACCAGGCTGGCCACGCCGATGCTGGCGCTCAGCGCGCTGCTGACCTTGCCCGGCTCCAGCAGGATGGTATTGATTTGCTGGCAGAGCTTGCTGGCGACTTCGCGCGCGCCTTCTACATTGGTATCCGGCAGCAGCAGGCAAAACTCCTCGCCACCAAAGCGGCCAAAAATATCGGCAGTACGCACGTGCTCGGGAATCAGCTCGGCCAGCGCTTTCAGTGCCATATCGCCCCGGCTGTGGCCGTAGGTATCGTTAATGCGCTTGAAGTGGTCCAGGTCAATCATCAGTAGCGCCAACGGGCGCTGCTGGCGGGCGTGCTGCGAGCAAGCCTTGCGCGCCAGCTCCTCGAAGCTGCGGCGGTTGAAAATGCCGGTGAGCGGGTCCAGCGTGGCCAGGGTGCGCAGCAGCGCCAGTTCCTGCTCCTTGCCTATCGCCATGAAGCATAGCGCCAGCAGTGGTGTGGCGATCAGCACCGGTAGCAGCAGCAGGGTGCCGATCTCGTACACGATGAAAGCCGGGTCGCTGGCACCCAGATGCAGCGCGTACAGCAGCATATACGTGGTGGCGAGCGTGCACAGGCCACCCGCCAGCTTGATGGGGAAGGGGCGCTCGGCTTGTAGTAGCAGCAGCCCGGCCAGGCTGCCCAGATAGAGCGCGGCGACGCCGAGTGCCATGGCCAGGTGCACGTAATAAACATGCGGCGGCATGGCCAGCAGGATGCCGGCCAGTAGCAGCAACAGGCCTGCACCAAAGCGCCGCTGGCCCGGTAGCGGAATAGGGGTGCGCAACAGGCGCGCGAAGCTGCCCAGCAACCAGCTGCCTTTTAGCAGCAGCAGTACACAGGCCAGTAACGCCGTGCACAAGGACGGCAGATACGGCGAGTACAGCAGCGTCAGATAAAGCCCGGCCCCGGCAAGGTGGGCCCCTGCCCAGCGGTCGTAGATACCCTTGCGGCTACGTTGGCCGCGCAGCAGCCAGACGGTGACGCCGCAAACCAGGTAGATCAGCAGCAGGCACAGCTGAAGCGTGGCTGAATGAACGATTTCCATCGAGTACTAAGTTGTTTAAGAAACGCTTACTAATAGGCGGGCTGAATAGTAACACGCCCTGCAGGATAAATGTTACGGGGGGTGTATGCCATGTTGTTGAATTTCAAGGAAAGTCTGCCGGGCTGGCGGTGATAGAATACGGGCATGGAACTCTATCGCTTACTGCAACAACAAGGCTTTGGCAGCCGCAAGGAATGCCGCAAGCTGATCGAATATGGCCTGGTAGACCTGAACGGTGACACCGAATACGACTGGCGCCGTGATGTCGCCCCTGCCGACATCCGCTTGCTGCAGGTAGATGGCGAGCCATGGACACTGCTGCCCGAGCCGTTTTACCTGCTGCTGCACAAGCCGGCAGGCTATGAAACCTCGCACAAGCCCATCCATAACCCCAGTGTGTACCGCCTGCTGCCCCAGCAGATGGTGAACCTGGGTGTCTCGGCAGTCGGCCGCCTGGACGTGGATACCACCGGGCTGCTGCTGTTTTCTACCGATGGCCAGTTTGTGCACGCGCTGACCTCGCCCAAGAAAGACGTGCCCAAGCTGTATCGTGTCACCACCAAGCACCCGGTGAGCGCCGAGCTGCTGCAGCGCTTGCGCGAGGGCGTGCTGCTGCACGACGAGCAGGAAACGCTGGCCGCAGACAGCGCCGAGCAGGTGGGTGAAAACCTGCTGGACATGGCCATTACCCAGGGCAAATACCACCAGGTAAAACGCATGGTGGCGGCCGCAGGCAACCGCGTAGAGCAGCTGCATCGCCTGGCGCTGGGTAGCCTGGCGCTGGGGGATTTGCCCGAAGGCGAATGGCGTCTGCTGTCGGCCACAGAGTTGGCCGCATTGGGGTTCGCCAGCCCGGAGGCTTGAACCGGCATCCCTGTTGTCTGCAATAAAAAACCGCCTCACGGCGGTTTTTTCATGGGCTGCTGCGGGGGCTAGCGCACGATGGGGCGCTGGCTGCTACGGCTGGCGTCTTCCAGCCCGCCCAGGTTTTGCAGGCGGGTATAGCCCAGTGCTTTCAGCGTTTCCAGCGCCAGTGCCGAGCGGCGGCCGCTACGGCAATACAGCTGGATGGGCGTGTCTTTGCCCGGCACCCGTGCGGCAATGGTCTGTGCAATGCTGTCCAGTGGCAGCAGCTGCGCGCCCTGCAGGTGGCCGTCGGCAAACTCCTCTGCCGTGCGAACGTCGATCAGCACCCGCTGCTGGCTGGCTGCCGCCTGCGTTGCCGGCCCCGCTGCGCTGGCGGCGTAAACGTTGGCCGCAGCGGCCAGCGCCAGTGTGGTGGCAACAAGCAGGGTTTTCATGGCTAGCAGCCTTGTTGCAGGGCGATTTTCAGCGCCAGCGCCTGGTGCTGGGCGGCCTTGTCATCCTTGCCCAGCGTGGCAAACAGCTTGGACAGCTCGGCGTGGGCGCACAGGGTGGGCTGCATGGAAACACTGGCCTCCAGGTAGCTTTGCGCCTTGCCCCACAGCTGCTCGGCCAGCGCCAGGCGGCCTAGTGCCAGCAGCAGCATGTGGTCACGCGGGCGCGATTTCAGCCAGTTTTCCGCGTCGCGCATCAGCGTCAGGCGGCGCTGGCTGTCGATGTGCTCGGCCAGCATGCCCAGCTCGCGTGCCAGCTCGGGGGTGGCTTGCTCTTCATCCGACAGTGCGGTGGCAATCAGTTCGGCGGCCAGCGGGTAGGTGTCCAGTGCGATCAGGTGGCGCGAGATATCCACCACCAGGTCCGGGTTCTGCTTTTCCACGCCCGGGATGCGCTTGAGCCAGTCGCGTACCTCGCGCTCGCTGCCCAGCCCCACCAGCTGCTGGCGGTAGGCCGCCAGGCGGTAGCGGCGTGCTTGCTCGGCTTCCAGCGCGTCGGCTTTCAGCAGCTTTTCGGTGATCTGCAGCACTTGCTCCGGCTGTTTCAGCAGCATGCGGATTTTCAGCTCCAGGCGCAGGGCCGAGGTCAGGTTGCTGCTGATGGCACGCGCACGTTCGATGGCGGCCAGTGCTTCCAGCGGCTGCTTGGCGTCCATGCGGATTTGCGCTTCTACCATATGGCGTGCCAGCTGGATGCGCTCCGGCATGCTTTCCAGCCGGCTGAGGTAACCGTCGCGCTTGGCGTTGTCGCCCACGCTGGCTGCCGAGCGGGCGGCGATCATCAGCGCCAGGGCACGGTTTTCATCGGCGTATTCGTCGTCGATGGATTTCAGCGCTTCGCGCTCGGCGCGCTGGTAGCGGCCTTCAAACATGGAAATGGCCGCCTCACGCAGTGCATGGCGGGCGGCGCGCAGTTTTTTCTGGCGCTGGAAAGTACGTACTTCCTGCGGCAGGTTGGCCGCCAGGCCCAGCAGGCGCAGCACGGCGTACGCCACCAGCACCAGCACCACCACGGCGATGATCAGCAGGTTGAACGACACTTCCATGCGATACGGCGGCACAAACAGGATGGCGTAGCCGGTATTCAGGGTAGAGGCCAGGCCAATCAGTACCGCCAGGGCAAACAGCCCGACAATCCAGAACACGAATCTCACGGCTTACTCCACGGTATTGCCTTGCGCATCGCGCACGGCTTTCAGGCTGGCAGACAGGTCGGGCAGGGTCACGTTCAGGCGGGCGGCGGCCAGCTCGGCCAGCGTGGCCTGCCATTTCTGCGTGGCCGGCGCGTCGCGGTCGAAGTAGCGTGCGCCGTACTGGGCGGCGGCGGCCAGGTCGGCCTGGTAGGTGGCACCGTCGCGCTGGGTCAGTGCCAGGCGCGCGTCCAGCAGGCGCAGCTTGATGTTTTCACGCAGGAAGAAGGCTTGCTCCGGCGACAGCAGCAGCGCTTCGGGTTTGTCCATGCGGCGGATGCGTACCATCTCGCCCAGGCTTTGCGTGACGTCGGCCAGCAGGCGTTCCCACCATGGTGCGTCGGCAGGCAGTGCCGGGCGGGCGGTGGTGGTCGCCAGGCGGTGATGGTCGATCACCAGCGGCAGGGTTTCCGCGCCCAGCATCAGGGTATCGAGCTTCACGGTCAGGCCCACGCTATCCAGGTAGGGCAGCGCCTTGAGCGTTTCCAGGTCTTTGGAAACGGCTTTTTTCACCGGAATCAGCGCCGGGTTGTCGAAGCGGGCCAGGCGGTTGTCCACCATTTCCAGTGCGGTAATGGCGCCGCTGACGTTACCGGCCAGCTGCAGCTGCTGGCTGGCAATGCCCAGCGTGTGTTCTACCTCGGACAGCAGCCAGTCGCTGCGGTTTTTGGTGAGCTCCTGGTACATGGCGCCCAGGGTGGCGTACTGGCCGGCCGATTCGTTGACGCGGGCTTCCAGCAGCACCAGCTTGGCTTCGGCGGCGCGGGTGGCGGCCAGGGCTTGCTCGGTTTGGGTCTGGATGGCTTTGGTGTTGCCGCCGCTCTCGGCCAGGCGGCTGGCCAGGGCTTGCTTGGCATCGTTCAGCTGCTGGCGGCTGTCCAGGTATTGCCAGCCGGTAACACCCAGCGCAATCAGGGAAACAATCAGCGCGAGGTTGACGGTTTTCTTGGCTGGCAGCGCGCTGCCGGTTTCTACTGGGGTGGCTTCGCTCATGGGATCTCGTGGTGACCGCAAGGTTGCCGCGCTAGGCGGCAGGGTTGCTGGATCCGGCGCGGGGCGCCGTATGACTGCAGGGCATTGTAACGCCGCCTTGGTGGGGCTGCCAGCCGCTTAACGCGCCAGCATGGCGGCCAGGGCGCTGGCACTGCCGTCGCACAGCGAGATATCGGCCACGCCATACTGGCGTAAACGCAGGGCGATGCGCGGGTGCAGGGTATAAAACGGCAGCGTGCACAGCAGGGCGCGCTGCGCCGCTTGCGCCTGGCCGAACAGCGCATCGGCAATCTCGCTGGAGGTCACCAGCAGGCCGGCCACTTGGCCTGCGGCGTGCAATGCGGCCAACCCTGCCCAGTCCGGCGGGCTGACCTCGCGCTGGTAGATGTCGGCGTGGCGCACCAGTGCACCACGTGCGGCAAGGGTTTCCCCGAGCTGGGCGCGCCCGCCGTGGCCACGCACAATCAGCACACGCTGGCCGGCCAGCTGCTGCAGGGCAGGGTGGGCCAGCAGGGCGTCGCTGTCGTTGCCGGTTTCGGGGTGTAGCACCGGGCGCTGGCTTTGCTGCATCAGCTTGTCGGCGCTGGTGCGGCCAACGCAGGCCAGCTGTACCGTGGCGGGTAGCTTGCCTGCCAGCACCGGCCAGCCGATATCGATGGCCGACGGGCTGACAAAAACCAGCCAGTGGCTGACGCGTGCCAGCGCCGGCAGCGTGGCCAGCGCGGCATCGTCCGCTACCGTGTCCAGCACGCTAAAAGGCTGCGCCGCCACGCCCAGCGAGGCCAGCGCGGCCTGCAGGCGGGCAGCTTGGGCCGGGGGGCGCACCAGCAGCAGCGTACCGGCCATGGCTTATTTGCCGGCCTGTTCGGCGATAACGGCCTCGATCAGCGGTGCCGCGTCCTGCTCCAGCAGCTTTTTGGCTACGGCGCGGCCCAGGGCGTCGGCGTAGTCACGCGGGGCGCTGGCGCTGGCGGTGAGCATCACCGAGCCGTCCGGGTGCGCGACAAAGCCGCCCAGGGTGATGAGGTCGTCGGTGATGGTGGCAAAGCCGCCGATAGGGATCTGGCAGCTGCCGCCCAGCACGCGCGAGAAGGCGCGTTCGGCGCTGACGCAGGCGTGGGTGTCGGCGTGGTTCAGCGGCGCCAGCAGGGCGACGAGGTCGGCGCGGTCGGCGCGGATTTCGATACCCAGCGCGCCCTGGCCTACAGCGGGCAGGCTTTCCGACGGCGCCAGCTCCTGGCGGATGCGCTCGCTCAGTGCCAGGCGCTTCAGGCCGGCGGCGGCCAGGATGATGGCATCGAATTCGCCGTCGTCCAGCTTGCGCAGGCGGGTTTGCACATTACCGCGCAGCGGCTTGATCACCAGGTGCGGGAAGCGGGCGCGCAGCTGCGATTCGCGGCGCAGGCTGGAGGTGCCTACCACGGCGCCGTGCGGCAGCTCGTGCAGGCTGGTGTAACGGTTGGAAACCAGCGCGTCGCGCGGGTCTTCGCGTTCGCAGATGGCGGCCAGGGCAAAGCCTTCCGGCAGGTTCATCGGCACGTCCTTGATGGAATGCACGGCGATATCGGCGCGGCCTTCCTGCAGGGCCAGCTCCAGTTCTTTCACAAACAGGCCTTTGCCGCCGATTTTGGACAGGGTCTTGTCCAGAATCTGGTCGCCCTGGGTGGTCATGCCCAGAATCTCTACCGTGAGCTGCGGGTACAGCGCCTCGAGGCGGGCTTTGATGTGTTCGGCCTGCCACATGGCGAGTTTGCTTTCGCGGCTGGCGATGACGAGCTTGTTCATGAACGGCGGTCCTGCGCTAAGAAAAGGATGGCCGGCATTCTAGCACGCACACGGCGGGCAACCTTGATGCAGGGCAGGGTGTGTGTAGCTGCAACATTACCTTGTAGTTTAACTACACGGTGCGCCACTTTTGCGGCAGGATTACAGCAGTAAGGCCAGCATCAGCGGCATGGTGACCATGGCGGCCAGTGTCGAGGTGGTGACCACCGCCGCCGCCAGCTCCCCGTCGCCCTGCATGCGCACGGCCAGGATATAGGCCGAGGTAGCGGTGGGCAGCATGCTCATCACCAGCGCGGCCTGGCGGTACAGGCCGCTGACGCCCAAAAGCCCGGTGGCCAGTACGGCGATGGCGGGTAGCAATAGCAGTTTGATGGCGTTCCAGTACAGTAGTGGGCCGGCGTGGCGGCGCAGCGCGGCAAAGCGCAGCCCGGCACCCACGGTAATCAGCCCCAGCGGCAGCGCGGCGGCAGCCAGGTGGTCGATGGCGGCAAACAGCGGTGCCGGGACGTGCAGGCCGCCCAGGTTGGCCGCCAGCCCGCTGCTGATGCCCCAGATGATGGGGTTGCGCAGCAGCTCGTACAGCATGCCGCGTTCGCTGCCGTGCGCCAGCTGGCCTACCGCCATCACGTTCACCACCGGCACCATGCTGCCGCACAGCAGCGCGATGGTGGCAATGCCGGGCTCGCCGGCCAGCGAGCCCATCACGGCAAAGCCGACGTAGGTATTAAAGCGGTAAGCGCCCTGGTTACCGGCGGCAAAGCTGGGCTGCGGCAGCCGGAACAGCGGCTTGGCCGCGCTGCCCAGCACAAAGGCGCTGGCGGTAAACAGCAGGCCTGCGGCCAACATGGGCAGGCTGGCGGCCAGGTCCAGCTGTGCCCGCGCCAGCGCGCGGAACAGCAGCGGCGGGAACAGCACGAAATACACGAATTTCTCGGCCTCCGCCCAGAAAGCAGGCGCCAGCCAGCCGCTGCGCCGCAGGGCAAAGCCGAACAGGATGAGCAGGAAATCGGGAATGAGGATCAGGGCGGTATCCATGCCGGCCATCTTCGCAGTGTTTGTCACAATAAAATATTAGGGAAATAGAGTATGCACGATCAGGACAAGGATTTACCGCTACGCGAAGACCTGGCACGGCTGAACCGCCTGCTGGAAGCGCTGCTGCTGGAACAGGAAGGCGCCGAGGTGGTGGACGAGATCCGCGCCATCCCCGGCGGCGCACAGCGCCACGACGCCGAGGCCGACGCGCTGGTAGAGCGCCTGTCGCCGGCCACCACCACCGCGCTGGTGCGCGCCTGTGGTTTGTACTCGCAGCTGTTCAACATTGCCGAAGACCTGCACCACGCCCGCCGCCGCCGTGCCCACCAGCGCGCCGGCAGCGCCCCGCAGCGCGGCAGCCTGTCGCGTGCGCTGGCCAGCCTGCACGAAAACGGTGTGGATTTTGCCAGCCTGAACGCCGCGCTGCAGGACGCTAGCGTCAGTGCCGTGCTGACCGCCCACCCTACCGAAGTACAGCGCCAGAGCGTGCTGGACGGCCACCGCGCCGTGCGCAAGTTCCTGCAGCAGCTGTCCTCGCCTGACATCACGCCGGAAGAGGAAACCGAAGTCGAGGCCAAGCTGCAGCGCGTCATCCACACGCTGTGGCAAACCACCGAAATCCGTCCGTTCAAGATGACGGTGGCCGACGAGATCGAAAACGGCGTGGCCTACCACCCGCTGTCGTTCTTCCAGGCCATTCCGGCGCTGTACGAGCGCCTGGGCCGCCAGATGCGCGAGCTGTGGGGCCAGGACGCGGCGATACCGTCCTTCCTGCGCGTAGGCAGCTGGATCGGCGGCGACCGCGACGGCAACCCAAACGTAGACGCCGGCGTGCTGCGTCACGCCATTACCCGCCAGGCCGAGGTGGCGTTCAAGCACTATTTCTACGAGCTGGCCGGCCTGTACCGTGAGCTGTCGCTGTCGTCGCGCCACATCCGCGTGTCGCCTGCCGTCGCCGCGCTGGCCGCCGTGTCGCCCGACGCCGCCATCAGCCGCCGCGAAGAGCCGTACCGCCTGGCGCTGGCCACCATCGAAGGCCGCCTGTCCGCCACCGCGGCCAAGCTTGGCTTGCCATTACGCGGCCGCTGGACCGCCGGCGACGCCTACCCCGATACCGACGCGCTGCAGGCCGACCTGGCCGCGCTGCGCGACTCGCTGGCCGCCAACGGCAGCGCCTTGCTGGTGTACGGCCGCCTGGGCAAGCTGGCGCGTGCGGTGGACGTGTTCGGCTTCTACCTGATGCCGCTGGACCTGCGCCAGCACGCCGAAAAGCACGCTGGTGTCGTAGGCGAGCTGTTTGCCCACGCCAATCTGGAACACTACGCCGCGCTGGACGAAGCCGCCCGCGTGCGCGTGCTGCTGCGCGAGCTGGCCACGCCGCGCCTGCTGTACTCGCCCTTCCTCAGCTATAGCGCCGACAGCGAAAAGGAGCTGGCCATCTTCCGCGAAGCGGCGCTGGTGCAGCAGCAGTTCGGCCAGGGTGCCATCGCCCAGTGCATTATTTCCAACTGCGCCAGCGTGTCCGACATCCTGGCGCTGGCGCTGCTGGCCAAGGAAAGCGGTCTGCTGCGGCTGGATGGCGGTGTACCGAGTATCAGCCTGAACCTGGTGCCGCTATTCGAAACCATTGCCGACCTGGACGCCTCGGCCGCCATCATGCAGCAGCTGTTTGCGCTGCCGTGGTACCAGCAGCTGCTGAAAAGCCGCGGCAGCGTGCAGGAAGTGATGCTGGGCTATTCCGACAGCAACAAAGACGGCGGCTACCTCACCAGCCAGTGGGAGCTGTACCAGGCCGAGCAGCGCCTGGTGCGCGTGTTCGACGCCGCCGGGGTGAAGATGCGCCTGTTCCACGGCCGTGGCGGTTCGGTTGGCCGCGGCGGTGGCCCGTCGTACGAAGCCATCATGGCGCAGCCGGCCGGCACCGTGGTTGGCCGCATCCGCATTACCGAGCAGGGCGAGATCATTACCGCCAAGTTTGCCGACCCGGACAACGCCACCCGCAACCTGGAGGCGCTGGTAGCGGCCACGCTGGAAGCCACGCTGAGCCAGGGCAGCCAGCAGGATACCGACGAGAGCGTGCTGGCCGAGCTGTCCGGCCACGCCTACCGCACCTACCGCGCGCTGGTAGAGTCGGACGGCTTCATGCAGTACTTCATGGAAGCCACGCCGATCAGCGCCATTGCCAAGCTCAACATTGGCAGCCGCCCGGCCTCGCGCAAGGCGCTGGCCAGTATCAAGGACCTGCGCGCCATTCCATGGGTGTTCTCGTGGTCGCAATCGCGGGTGATGCTGCCGGGCTGGTACGGTTTCGGTAGCGCGGTGTCTGCCTACCTGGCCGCGCACGGTAACGACGCCGGCCTGGCGCAGCTGCAGGCGCTGTACCGCCAGTCGCCGTTCTTCCAGGTGATGCTGTCCAATATGGAACAGGTACTGGCCAAGGCCGACCTGCAGATCGCGCGCCGCTACGCCGCGCTGGTGGGCGACGATGCGCTGGCCGACCGCCTGTTTGGCGGCCTGCAGGCCGAGTTCGACAAGACGCTGGCGGCGTTCTTTGCCATCACCGGCCAGGACAAGCTGCTGCAGGGCAACCCCACGCTGGCACGCAGCCTGGATACCCGCCTGCCCTATCTGGACGCGCTGAACCTGCTGCAGGTGAAGCTGCTGCAGCGCCTGCGCCAGGAGCCGGACGACGAGGCCGCGCTGTACGCCATCCACCTCACCATCAACGGCATCTCCGCCGGCCTGCGCAACAGCGGCTAAGGTTGGCCGCAGGGCAAGACCAAGCCGGTCCGCGTGTGCGGGCCGGTTTTTTTATGGCTACGGTGCGTTACACGGTGTGACATTTGGCACCTGTCGGCGGGCGGCGGGGCTGCGGATAATCGTTGCTTACACAGCGGAGGGCGCGGCGATGAATGATCACGGCAAGGATATCCAATACCTGGCAGAACACCTGCTGCATACCGGCGTGAGCGGGCTGGCCAACCGCGAGCTGCAGGCGCTGATGCGCATCTCGCGCAAGCTGCAGTCGGTGCGGCCGGAACAGGCGCTGCCCGACCACGGCCCGACGCTGGGCGAGCGGCTGGCCGACCGCGTGGCCGAGTTTGGCGGCTCGTGGACCTTCATCATGATTTTCGCCAGCTTCCTGTTCGGCTGGGCGTTCATCAACAGCGAGCTGCTGGGCACCAAGGCGTTCGACCCCTACCCGTACATTTTCCTGAACCTGATGCTGTCGATGCTGGCCGCCATCCAGGCACCCATCATCATGATGTCGCAAAACCGCCAGACCGCCCGTGACCGCATGACCATGATCCGCGACTTCGAGGTCAACCTGAAGTCCGAGGCGGCGATCGACAGCCTGCACAAGCGCATGGACCACCTGACCTGGGAAGTGCTGTCCGACCTGGACCTGATCAAGCAGGCGCAGCGCGAACAACTGCGCCAGGCTAATGCAGCTGCGCCGGCGTCGCCGGATAGCGCACCAGCGCAGCCCGACGCCGGCGCCAATTAGGCGCCGCGTAGCGTGTGCAGCTTCAGCGGCAGCGGTTCGCCCAGCCAGCGTGCTGCCGTGGTGTGGCCAGTCACTTCGTTGTCCAGCTCCGGGTGCAGCAGCACCGGCAGGCCGTCGCGGTATTGTTCCAGCAAGGCGGTGACGGCCGGCAGCAGCGCCTCGGCAAAGTCGATCTCGAACATCGGCCGCGTATGCGGGCCCACTTCGCGCCCGATCAGCCGCCCCAGCCAGCAGCCGGCCGGCAGGCGCGGCGCCAGCGTGGCGTGCAGGGTGGCCGCTTGTGCGCTTTGTTCTGGCAGAAAATAAACGTGGGCGTGGTAAATGGTAGTCATTGTGTGCGTGTGATGTGAGTTTGGCGCGATGTTATCGCACCTTGGCCACCTTTTATAGCAGCGTGCGGCGCACGCGTTCGCGCGCGTCGTCCAGCAGGCGTTGCTGGCGGCAGCCCAGGCTGTCGCTGTGGCGGCACAGCGTGTGATAGACCGGGGTAAAGCAATAGGCGAATAGGCGGCGTAGCAGTTTCATGGCATGCTCATTGTTGAATGATTGGCGATGAAGTCAGCTTAATCAGCCACTTGCTGCCGATAAACCCGTTAACGCTCACCATATTGTCAAGCCAATGAAAACAATGCCGCTGCCGGACGACGTGCTGGTGTTCGAGGCGATTGCCCGCCTGGGTAGCCTGACGGCCGCCGCCGAGGCGCTGGGCTGTACCCGCAGCCTGGTCAGCCTGCGGCTGAAGGCGCTGGAAAAGCAGCTGGGCGCGGTGCTGGTATTGCGCACCACGCGTCGGCTTGCGCTGACCGAGGCCGGCCAGCAGCTGCTGCCGCACGCCCGCGCCATGCGCCAGGCGCTGGAGCGCATGCAGCACGCGGTCGATAGCGCGCAGTGTGCGGTGGAAGGCCCGCTGGCGTTGTCGACCTCGGTATCGATGGCGCCGATGCTGGCGCCGTTGCTGGGCGAGCTGGGGCAGCAGCAGCCCGGCTTGCAGCTACGGCTGGACGTGGACAACCGCGTGCAAGACCCCATCGCCGACGTGCTGGATTTCTGCCTGCGCATGCGCAAGGTGCACGACGACTCGCTAGTGGCGCGCCCCGCAGGCTGGGTAGAGGAGGGGCTGTACGCCAGCCCGGCCTTTCTGCAACAACATGGTTGGCCGCAACACCCGGACCAGCTGCTGCAGTATGGCTTGCTCAGCCATGAAAATGGCGAACAGCTGACGCTGGTGCGCGGTGACGATACCTGTGTATTGCAGCCAGGCCCGGCACGTACCCATTCCGGTGCATATATTGTCGCTCTCAGCCTGTGCGTGGCAGGTTATGGTATCAGCGTGCTGCCGCATTACATGGCGGCACCGGCTTGCCGTCGCGGCGAGCTGCAGCACGTGTTGCCGGACTGGCGCGGCGAGCGCTGGCCGGTGTTTCTGGTCTATCCCTACCGCCAGCCGATGCCGCGCAAGTACACGGTGCTGATCGACTTCCTGCTGCCGCGCATCGCCGCCGCACTGGCCGACCAGGCCTGAACCGGCGGCGCTGACGGTGGGCGGTGGCTGGCAGCCAGCCGCCATTTGCGGCACTATCACCGGGTATTCACTCGGGATTCGATATGACTACCCCCCACGCGCCGTCCGGGCGCGGCATTGCGCTGTCGATCAGCGCCTCGTTGCTGTTTTCGCTGTTGCCCGCCTACGTTACCCAGCTGCGGCCGCTGGATGGCCTGGGCATCTTTGCCTGGCGCATCCTGTGCACGCTGCCGGGTGTGTTACTGATCGTGCTGCTCACCGGCAAGCGCCAGGCGTTTGCCGACAGCTGGCAACGCATGTGGCGCCAGCCGCCGCTGCTGGCGGCCGTGGCCGGCATGGCCGCGCTGATGGGGGTACAGCTGTGGCTGTTTTTGTGGGCGCCGCTGCACGGCCAGGTGATGGCGGTGTCGATGGGCTATTTTCTGGCGCCGTTGGTGATGGTATTGGTGGGGCGTCTGCTGTACGGCGAGCGGCTGTACCGGCTGCAGGCCATCGCGGTGGTATTGGCGCTGCTGGGCGTATTGCACGAGCTGTGGCTGACGCGTGCCATCGCCTGGCCCACGCTGCTGGTGGTGCTGGGCTACCCCCCGTATTTTGTGCTGCGCCGCAAGAGCGGGCTGGACCCGGTGTGCGGCTTTGCGCTGGAAATGGCGCTGATGTTCCCGGTGGCGCTGGCCATGCTGCTGTGGCTGGGGCCGGCCGGCTGGGGCGTGCTGGAAGAGGCCCGCTTCTGGTGGCTGCTGCCCGGCCTGGGCATCCTCAGCTCCATCGCGCTGCTGTGCAATATCGCCGCCAGCCACCTGCTGCCGATGGGCTTGTGGGGGCTGCTGGGCTATGTGGAGCCGGCGCTGCTGTTTGTGCTGGCCATCGCCTTTCTGGGCGAGCCGCTGGGGGCGGATGGCCTGCTCACCTATGGCCCGATCTGGGGCGCGATTTTGCTGATTGCCATTCATACCCTGCGCCAGCAGCGCAAGCTGGCGCTTTCACGGCGGGGCCCCGCATGAAAAACCTGTTGTTAGCCGGCTTGCTGGCACTGTGCAGTAGCTGGGCTGTGGCCCAGCCCACGCTGGCGGTACCGGTGCGCCAGGGCTGGTTTGACGGCCAGCCGGTGTGGTACCTCACCACCGACGCCTCGCGCGCGGACGCCGCCATCGACAATGCGGCCAACCTGGTGCCACGGCTGGCCAACGCCTTGCCGCTAAGCCGCCACGAGCCCAACCCGCGCTCGGTGCTGGACCGCATCTACAAGTTTGCCGCCCAGCCCAGCGTGTTGCCGTCCATCCCGCAGCCTTTGGGTGCGGCCAACCATGACCGTGCGTACTCGCCGCTGTGGGACGTGATCATGGTGCACTGGAAGCCGGGGCGTAGCGTGCGCGAGCTGCGCTCGGTGGACGAGGTGCTGGCGGCAGAAGACGCTGGCGATGTGCGGCTGGAGCCGCTGGAGCTGGTGGTGAACTGCCCGGTGCTGCAGGTGGGCCGCCAGGCGCTGCCCGGTATAACGCCACTGCCCTGGCCATAAAAAAAGCCCGGCGCAGGGCCGGGCGGGAATAGAGACGGTTTGCGCTACACAGGATTACTTGGCAGCGGATGCTGCTTTTTTGGCAGCATGCTTGTGGTGTTCTTGCTTGTGGGCGGCTTTCTTGGCGTGCTCGGCCTTTTTGGCCGGAGCCGCTTTGGCAGCCGGGGCGCTGGCAGGGGCTTTGGCATCAGCGGCAAAGCCGGCAACAGAGGTCAGGGCCAGGGTGGCGGCGACGGCCAGGGCGGTCAGTTTTTTCATCATCCATTCCTTTGCTTGGAGAGGGCGCCACACCATGCAGCGTTTCCATGAGCTGCATGATAGGCCGCTGCCCTGGCGCCGTCTGTTAGCGCCGTGTTGCCTGATGTATCGGGCATCAAGCACACGGATACACCGTGTTACCTGCCGCGGCCCATTCGCCATCGAAAGCCGCTTCCGGTGGTGTCTGGCGCAGGGGGACCATGTAAGTTGTTACACAAGCCAGCCATCCGGCACGCGGCCAAAGCGCAATTGCGGCGTGCCGTGCCAGTCGGCGCACTGCTGTAGCGCTTTCAGGATGTCCTGCTGCAGACGTTTGCCGGGTTTGATGCCGGGTTCCAGGTACAGCGCTTTCACCTCGAACACGCCCTGCGCGCGGTGCGCCTTGGCGTCCAGCCGCCCCACCAGTTGGCCGCGTACCAACAGCGGCAGCACAAAGTAGCCGTACTGGCGTTTGGGCGCCGGGGTGTAGCACTCGATGCGGTAATCAAAGCCGAACAGCTGGCTGGCGCGCGCGCGGTGCCACACCACCGGGTCGAACGGCGACAGCACGCTGCAGGCGCTGGCTTTCAGCTGGCCGTCTGCGGCCAACCTTAGCGCGTCTTGCAGGCTGTGGTGCACGTAGCTGTCGCCCTTCAGCCCTTCTACCTGTACCGGCAGCAGCTCGCCGCTGTCGACCAACGGCGCCAGCTCGGTAGCGCTGACCTTGCCGCGCAGCCGGTAGTAGTCGCCCACCCAGCCAGCTTGCACCAGGCCCAGCGCACGGCAGCTGGCGCGTATCATGTCGTGGCGTGCGCTGGCAGGTGTGGGCAGGTGCTGCGCGTCGTCCCAGTGCGGCAATACACGCTCGGCCAGGTCGTACACGCGCTGGAAGTTTTCGCGCTGGCGCACCATCAGCTGGCCGCTGGTGAACAGCACTTCCAGATGGCGTTTTTCCGGCTTCCAGTCCCACCAGCCATTGCCCTTGCCGCCCTGGCGTGCAAAGTCGCGCGAGCGCACCGGGCCGTGCTGGCGGATATGCGCCAGCAGCTGGTCGATGTCGGCGCGGTGTTTGTCCATCCAGCTGACCGAGTACTTCCAGCCCATGGCCGCCGGGTCCAGCATGCGGTGGCGCAGCAGGCGGTAGTCTTCCACCGGCACGAAGCAGGCTTCGTGTGCCCAGTACTCGAACAGCGCACCGTCGGCCAGCAGGCTGTCCAGCCAGGCCGGGTCGTAGTGGCCCAGGCGGCTGTACAGCACCAGATAGGGGCTGCGCGCCACCACGCTGATGGTGTCGATCTGCAGCAGTGCCATGCGGCGGATGGCGGCCAGCACGTCGTCGCGGCTGGCCTTGCGCCGTGGCGGGGTGAGCAGGCCCTGGGCGGCGAGGTGCAGCGCGCGGGCGTTGGCAAGCGACAGGTGGGTGGTGGTCATGGCAATAAAATGACAGGGTGAACAGTGTGTACAGCATAGCCGTTCGCCAGTGCTGCCGGTCAACGGTAGAATGCGGTCGGCCTGTCACGACGGGCAGTTTCTTGTATGGCATTTTCATGCCATGGTGTACCGCCCGGCCAGTATTTGCCGGGTGTCTTGTTCTTTAAGTGCGCCAGCGCAGCGGCAGCCATTGCCGGGTGCGGCGCCACGTGGGCCCATGGCCTTTATACCAACCTGAACCGCGGCGGCGATCCCGCTACGGCAAGGAGCGATCTTTATGCTGTTTTCCTGGTTTGAACGCCGGGTAGATGCCTACCCGGATACCCCCCCGCCACAACCCCCGAAAGGGTTCTTCCCGTTTGTGTGGTCGGCCACCGCCGGCATGCGCGGCCTGATCCTGGGCATGGCGCTACTGACCGCCACCATCGGTGCCTTCGAGGCGCTGCTGTTCTCGATGCTGGGCTCGATTGTGGACTGGCTAAGCCACGTGCCACCGGCGCAGCTGTGGGACAAGGAGCGCGACAACCTGCTGCTCCTGGCCGCCATCCTGCTGGCCAGCCCGCTGCTGATTGCGCTGCAGGCCATGGCCAAATACCAGGGCCTGTTCGGCAACTTCCCCATGCGTTTGCGCTGGCATTTCCACCGCCACCTGCTGAACCAGAGCATGGCCTTTTACCAGGACGAGTTTGCCGGCCGCGTGTCGGCCAAGGTGATGCAGACCGCGCTGGCGGTGCGCGACACGGTGCTGATCATTACCGACATCATGGTGTTTGTGGTGATCTACTTCATCACCATGGTGGCGGTGGTGGGCAGCTTCGATACGGTGTTGCTGTGGCCGTTTCTGGCCTGGCTGGCACTGTACGCAGTGACGCTGCGCTTCTTTGTGCCGCGCCTGGGCCGCGCCGCCAGCCAGCAGGCCGATGCGCGCAGCCTGATGACCGGCCGCATTACCGACGCCTACACCAATATCGCCACGGTGAAGCTGTTCTCGCAGGGCAACCACGAGGCGCGTTTTGCCAAGGGCGCCATGCAGGAGTTCATGCACACCGCCTACCGCCAGATGCGCTTGGTCAGCGGCTTCGAGATTGTTAACCACATCCTCAGCATGGGCCTGATTGCCAGCACCGCCGGTGCCACGCTGTGGCTGTGGAGCCGCGGCGAGGTGGGCGTGGGTGCGGTGGCGGCCGCTACGGCCATGGCGCTGCGCCTGAACGGCGTGTCGCACTGGATCATGTGGGAGATGTCCAGCCTGTTCGAGAACATCGGCACGGTGCAGGACGGCATTACCACGCTGTCGCGCCCGATTGCCATCCACGACGCGCCGGACGCGCGCCCGCTGCAGGTTGGCCGCGGCGAACTGCGTTTCGACAACGTGCGCTTTAGCTACGGCGGCGAAAAAGTGGTGATCGACGGCCTGAACCTGACCATCCGCCCCGGCGAGAAGATCGGCCTGGTGGGGCGCAGCGGTGCCGGCAAGTCCACCATCGTCAACCTGCTGCTGCGCTTTTACGAGCTGGAAAGCGGCCGCATCCTGATCGACGGCCAGGACATCTGCCAGGTCACACAGGACAGCCTGCGCGCGCAGGTGGGCATGGTGACGCAGGATACCTCGCTGCTGCACCGCTCGGTGCGCGACAACCTGTGCTACGGCCGCATGCAGGCCAGCGACGAGGAAATGATCGCGGCGGCGCAAAAGGCCGAGGCGCACGAGTTCATCCTGCAGCTGACCGACCCCAAGGGCCGCACCGGTTACGATGCCCACGTGGGCGAGCGCGGCGTCAAGCTATCCGGTGGCCAGCGCCAGCGCGTGGCCATCGCCCGCGTGATGCTGAAGGACGCGCCCATCCTGCTGCTGGACGAAGCCACCAGCGCGCTGGATTCGGAGGTAGAAGCCGCCATCCAGAGCAGCCTGTACCGGCTGATGGAAGGCAAGACCGTGGTGGCCATCGCCCACCGCCTGTCCACCATCGCCGCCATGGACCGGCTGATCGTGCTGGACAAGGGCCAGGTGGTGGAAGAAGGCAGCCACGAGCAACTGCTGGCCAAAGGTGGCCTGTACGCCCGGCTATGGGCGCACCAGAGCGGCGGTTTCCTGGGTGAGGAAATCGACCCGGAAGAAGAAGCCGCACTGGCGGCCGGCTAAGGTTGGCCGCAAACTGACGATAGCCCCCTTCTGCGGAAGGGGGCTTTTTCTTGCAGCGGGCCTGGCGCAATAAAGTAGTTTTTGCACTACGCATTGTTGTCGATCAGCCAGCTGTTTGCGCTTTTTACGCAACAAAAAGGCGCAGCGCACTAACAAATTATGATGGCGTTTGCGTTAAAACAGACAGGGTTGTACCTGATTGACTACAGCTGCGCGATAATGCCGCAGCCCCCTCAGGGCGGCCTACCAGACCCGCCCGGCCTTCGGGAAGGGGGCGGGTTTTGTCGGCTGCTCTGCCCAACTCATGACGAGGTAGACATGACCCTGCAAGCCCCGAGCTTTGTTCGCCACCAGAAACTGATCGACTGGGTAGCCGAAGTGGCCGCCCTGACCAAACCGGCTGCCATCCACTGGGTAGACGGCTCCGAAGCGGAAAACCAGCAGCTGCTGGCCAAGATGGTGGCCGCCGGCACCCTGACCGCACTGAACCCGGCAAAACGCCCCGATTCCTATGCTGCCTTCTCCGACCCGTCCGACGTGGCGCGCGTGGAAGACCGCACCTTTGTCTGCAGCGCCCGCCGCGAAGACGCCGGCCCCAATAACAACTGGATGGAGCCGGCGCAGATGCGCGGCACGCTGCACGGCCTGTTCGACGGCTGCATGGCCGGCCGCACCCTGTACGTGATCCCGTTCAGCATGGGCCCGCTGGGCTCGCCGATTGCCCACGTGGGTATCGAGCTGACCGACTCGCCGTACGTGGTGGCCTCGATGCGCATCATGACCCGCATGGGTCGTAACGTGTACGAAGTGCTGGGCGAAGACGGCCCCTTCGTGCCCTGTGTGCACAGCGTGGGCGCACCGTTGGCCGCAGGCGAGGCCGACAAGCCGTGGCCGTGCAACCCGGACACCAAATACATCGTGCATTACCCGGAAACCCGCGAGATCTGGTCGTACGGCTCCGGCTACGGCGGCAACGCGCTGCTGGGCAAGAAGTGCTTTGCGCTGCGCATTGCCTCCACCATGGGCCGCGACCAGGGCTGGCTGGCCGAACACATGCTGATCCTGGGCGTGGAAAGCCCGCAAGGCGACAAGCGCTACGTGGCGGCAGCCTTCCCCAGCGCCTGTGGCAAGACCAACTTTGCCATGCTGATTCCACCCAAGACCTACGACGGCTGGAAAGTCACCACCGTGGGCGACGATATTGCCTGGATCAAACCGGCGGCAGATGGCCAGCTGTACGCCATCAACCCGGAAAACGGCTACTTCGGCGTGGCGCCGGGTACCTCGGTGAAGTCCAACCCCAACGCCATGGCGATGCTGAACGAAGGCGTGATCTTTACCAACGTAGCGCTCACCGACGACGGTGACGTGTGGTGGGAAGGCATGAGCAAGGACATCCCGGCGCACCTGACCGACTGGCAGGGCAAGGACTGGACGCCAGACTGTGGCCGTAAGGCCGCACACCCCAACGCGCGCTTTACCGTACCGGCGGCCAAGTGCCCGTCGCTGGACCCGGCGTGGAACGACCCGGCCGGCGTGCCGATTTCGGCCTTCATCTTCGGTGGCCGCCGCTCGTCCACCGTGCCGCTGGTGTTTGAAGCCGCCAGCTGGGAAGACGGCGTGTACATGGCCGCCACCATGGGCTCGGAAACCACCGCTGCGGCGTTTGGCGCGCAGGGCGTTACCCGCCGCGACCCGTTTGCCATGCTGCCGTTCTGCGGCTACCACATGGGCGACTACTTCCAGCACTGGCTGGATATGGCGGGCAAAGTCAGCAAACTGCCACGCATCTTCTGCGTGAACTGGTTCCGTACCGACGCCGACGGCAAGTTCATCTGGCCGGGCTTTGGCGACAATATGCGCGTGCTGGAATGGATAGTTGGCCGCGTACAGGGCACCGCCCAGGCCGAAGACAGCCCGCTGGGCAAGGTGCCGGCCTACGCGCACCTGAACTGGACCGGTCTGGACGGCTTTACCGAGCAGCACTTCCAGCAGCTGATGGTGCTGGACGAAGCTGCCTGGCGCCACGAACTGGCCGCCCACGACGAGTGGTTTGCCAAGCTGGCCGACGCACTGCCGGCCAGCCTGGCAGCCCGCCGCAGCACGCTGGCGGCAGCACTAGGCGTGTAAAACGATGCCTAGCTAAAAAAGCCTGCCATGCCGCTCACTTACGCAAGTGGGCGGTTTTTTTTGAAACTAGCGTTGTGGAAGAGGTGGATGCATTGAATCCGCTACGCGGATGATGCTTGAAGTTGCCGGTTCCGCCCGGCATACGGGCAAAGGGGGCGGGTCGCCGCCCCCTTTGCAATCCCCGCCGACCCGGGGCTGCTCGAAACCCCGTCCAAAATGGCACACCCCGGGCGCCGCCGAACTCGCATCGCTGAGCAAATCAAAGATTTGCACGCAGATCGCTAACGGCTCGGGGCTCAAACAAATCGGCGTCTTGCGCGTGCGAATCTTCGATTCGCTCAGCACAACCCTGGGGCGCACCATTTTGACCGGCTCGCGCCAACGGGGTGGGGCGCGTCACGCATACTCTACCGCTTGACGGTGATGTATATTCGCTTAGCCGAATGGCATCCTGCCGTATGGCAGGCTTTTTTCATGCGGCCTGCGGCCAACCTTGCCGGCTTGGCCGCCTGTTTTACGGTAGCAGGATCAGCGAGCCGGTGGTGTGGCGCGCTTCCAGGTCGCGGTGTGCCTGCGCGGCGTCGGCCAGCGCGTAGCGCGCCGACGGCTGCACCTTCACCGTGCCGTTGGCGACTTGTTCGAATACGGCACCGGCCAGCGCTTCCAGCTCGGCGCGGGTGGCAATGTAATCGTGCAGGCGTGGGCGGGTGAAGAACAGCGAGCCTTTTTGCGCCAGCAGCAGCGGCGAAAAATCCGGTACCGCACCGCTGGCGTTGCCGAAGCTGACGAACATGCCGCGCGGCGCCAGGCTGTTCAGCGACATCTCGAAGGTGTCCTTGCCCACGCTGTCGTACACCACCGGCACACCGGCGCCGCCAGTGAGCTCGCGTACGCGTGCCGGTACGTCTTCCTCACGGTAGTTGATGACGTGGGCGCAGCCCAGCGCACGCGCCAGTGCGGCCTTGTCGGCGCTGCCGACGGTGCCGATCACCGTCACGCCCATCGCCGATAGCCATTGCACGGCAATCTGGCCCACACCACCGGCAGCGGCGTGCCACAGCACGGTCTGGCCAGGCTGTACGCGGTAGGTGTGCAAAATCAGGTAGGCCACGGTCATGCCTTGCAGCATCAGGCAGGCGGCGGTGTCGTCGCTGACGCTGTCCGGCAGCCTCACCAGATGCTGTGCCGGTATCAGGCGCTGCTGGCTGTAGGCGCCTAGCGGCCCGCCGGCGTAGGCCACACGGTCGCCTGCGGCAAGATGGTTTACCCCTTCGCCTACCGCCAGGACGACACCGGCGGCCTCACTACCCAAACCCGAGGGTAGCGGGAGTGGATACAGGCCGCTACGATGGTAGGTATCGATAAAATTTACCCCGATAGCCGTGTGTTGCAACAGCACCTCGCCCGGGCCGGGTTGGCCGGGGATGACATGCTCGGTTTGCAATACATCGGGGCCGCCGCTAATGTCAAAACGGATACGCTGGCTCATGGGCTTCCTTATCGAATAAAGTGGGTGGCTACGCTGTAACGCAAATAGTGCACGAAAGCATGTCTTGGCAGGTTAAACAGATTGTTCAGCGCGGTTCCTGGAAGGGGGGCGTATGAAGGGCGTGGTGTTTACCGAGTTTCTGGGCCTGGTGGAGCAGCAGTTCTCTGCAGATATGGTGGATGACATCATTGACGATGCCCAGCTGCCGCACGGCGGTGCCTATACCGCGGTGGGTACCTACCCCTTTCCCGAGATGGTGGCGCTGATCGTGGCGCTGTCCAGGCGTACGGGGCTGGCGGTACCGGTATTGATTCATGCTTTTGGCCAGCACCTGTTCGGGCGCTTTTTCGTGCTGTACCCGGCCTTTATCAATGCGTGTGACAGTACCATCGGGCTGGTGAGCCATATCGAGCAGGTGATCCACACCGAGGTACGCAAGCTGTACCCCGATGCCGAGCTGCCGTCTTTCGACGTGGAGTCGCATACCGCGCAGCGCCTGAGCGTGGTGTACCGGTCGCCGCGCTGCCTGGCCGACCTGGCGGTGGGCCTGATCGACGGGGCGATAGTGCATTACGGCGAGCAAGGTCATCTGCAACTGACACGGGAGGCGCTGGATGCCGAAGGTACCGCGGTGCGTTTTATCCTGGAAAAAACATGAGTGACACCGAGATTATCCAGCGCCTGGAAAAACGGCTGGCCCGCGAACACGCGGCCCGTCAGGAAGCCGAACGCCTGCTGGAAGCCAAAAGCCTGGAGCTTTATACCACCAACTGCGAACTGGCCGACGCCAAGCACCAGCTGGAAGAAAAAGTAGCCGAGCGCACGCTGGAGCTGAGCCAGGCGCTGGCGCTGGCCGAGGCTGGCGTACGCGCCAAGACCGAGTTCCTGGCGGTGATGAGCCACGAGCTGCGCACGCCGATGAATGGCGTGATGGGGATGGCCGAGCTGCTGGCCGCCACCCCCTTGTCGGCAGCCCAGCGCGAGCTGCTGCACACCCTGCAGGAAAGCGCCGAGGCGCAGATGGTGCTGATCAGCGATATTCTGGATTTGTCGTCTATCGAAAACGGCAATCTTACCCTGCGACGCGACCCGGTCGACATGGTGGCGCTGCTGGACGGTTTGCTGGCGCAGTACCGCATCAGTGCCAACGCCAAAGGGCTGAGCCTGTGGCTGGAGCGCCCTGATAACCTGCCCTGGCTGAAAGGGGATGCCGACCGTTTGCGCCAGGTGCTGGGTAATCTGTTGTCCAATGCGCTGAAGTTTACCGCCGAAGGCCAGATCAGCCTGCGTGTCACGCTGGACAAGCAGCCTGATGGCCATGGTTACTGGCACGTGGCGGTCAGTGATACCGGCATCGGCATGAGCCCGCAGCTGATTGGCCGCCTGTTCCGTACTTTCGAAATGGCCGATAGTTCGCCCACCCGGCGTTACGGTGGCACGGGCGTGGGTCTGGCCATCAGCCGCCGCCTGGCGCAGGCGATGCAGGGTGATATCAGCGTGAGCAGCCAGGTAGGCGAGGGCAGCTGCTTTACGTTTAGCTGGCGCGCCGAAACGGTGGCCGCGCCGGTGCTGGTGCCCAGTAGTACGCTGTCGGCCATCGAGCTGCCTGGCCCGGCGCGCGAGCTGCGGGTGCTGGTGGCAGAAGACAACACCATCAACCAGAAACTGATCGTGAAAATGCTGGAGCGGCTGGGCGTAAGCCGCGTTACCCTGGCAGATGACGGCGTGCAAGCCGTGGCTGTGATGGAAACCGGCAATGTAGACCTGGTGCTGATGGACATGCAGATGCCCAATATGAGCGGCGTAGAGGCGACACAGACCATACGCAGCCAGGATTTGCCGGTGCAGCCGGACATCGTGGCACTGACCGCCAATGCCTTCGAGGAAGACCGCCAGGCCTGCATGGGCGCCGGCATGGATGATTTTCTGACCAAGCCGCTGAAGCTGGACCTGCTGGCCAGCGTGTTGTGCCATGCGGCACGCGGCGACTACGCCAACCAGC
The DNA here is from genome assembly GCF_028548455.1 of Vogesella aquatica. GTDB lineage: Bacteria > Pseudomonadota > Gammaproteobacteria > Burkholderiales > Chromobacteriaceae > Vogesella > Vogesella aquatica. The sequence goes on along the minus strand of NZ_JAQQLF010000001.1, from coordinate 81,185 downwards.
GCGACCGTACTTGATATACCGTCAGGCCCGCGAGCTTGCGTGCCCGTCACGGGCATGGTGTGGCGGCAGCTTGCCGGCTATGCCCAGCAGGCCGGGCAGGCATTGCGGCCAACCTTGCAGGCGATGATCGTCGCCATTCAAGACCGTGGTGCGGGCGCCGGCGTAATGGCGTACCGCCTCGCGCCAGTCCAGTACCTCGTCTGCCGTACCCAGTACCAGCCAGTAGTTGGCCGCATGCAGCGTGGGCGGGCGCAGCGCAATCAGCTCGTCCATATGCTGCGGCCCCAGTGTGTAGTGTTCGCCGGTATACGGGTTGTGCAGCGGGCCCATAAAGCGCGCCAGGTCGGCTTCCGGGCGGATGGCCGGGTTGATCAGCACCGCTGGCAGGCCAAAGCGTTCGGCCAGCCAGGTAGCGTAATAGCCGCCCAGCGAGCTGCCTAGCAGCACCAGAGGCTGGTCGATGCTGCTGATCAAGGCCTCGACTTGCGCAATAGCCTGCGCCGGATAGGGCGACAGCTGCGGGCTGCTGAAGCTGGCGTCCGGGGCCAGTGCGTGCAGGTAGGCCTGGGTTTCGCGCGCCTTGAGCGACTGCGGGCCGGACTGGAAACCGTGCAGGTACAGATAGTGGGTCATGGTAAGTCGCGCTACGGGTGGCAAGCCGTCAGCATAGCTGGCCCGTAGCCGGCGTCAACCGCAGGCTAGCCGGTTTTCCAGCGATAGCTTTGCAGGATGCGCTTGGTCTTGCCCTGTTTTTCCAGCAGGGTGATGGCCTGGTTCAGCTGTGCTACCGAGTAGCGGCTGGCGGGCGCCACGGCACAGCGCGTTTGCATCATCGATACTACCCAGGGCTGCATGCGTAGCTGCTGGCCTGCCTGCGGGTTGCGCTTTACCCAGGCGGCCAACTCCAGCTCCGAGCTGACCACGGCGTCGATCATCCCCATTTGCAGTGCTTTCAAACCGGAGTCCAGCTGCGGGTGATCTACCCGTGTGGCACTGTTGTTTTGCCACAGCCGCACCAGTGCCGGGTAGTGATAGCCACGTATCACACCGACGCGCTGCGCGGTCAGGTCCTGGCTGCCATGCACGGAACGCAGGTGGCTGGTGAGGGTTACGACCCGTTCGATCTGCGGGTAGAAGTCTTGCGTCCAGCCCAGCCTGGCGGCGTTGCCAAACCAGGCCGGGTTGGCATTGCACACCACGTCGACCATGCTTTGCTCCAGCGCCGGTTCGATCCGGTTGCGCGACAGCACACTGAAGCGGGCGTTGCTACCTAGCGCCTGGGCCAGCGCCAGGCCCAGATCTTTGGACAGGCTGCTTTCCAGCTGGCGCTGTGCATTCAGCACCACAATCGGGGCGGCATCGGATTCCGCTACGCCTATGTGTAGCGGCGGGGCGGCCTGGGCTGTACTGGCGGCAAGCAGTAGCCAGCCCGGGCGGCAGAACAGCGCAGACATATACAGCTCCCTTGGCATTGTTATGCTCTCTTGTTCTATAGGATGACCCGCTCGGGCCAAAATGCGATGATAAGATTAAGCTCTTGTGTCTACGTAGTTTTACTTAATTAAAGCCGCCTTTGCCATGTCAAAACAGTTATCGCACCCCGCCTACGACCTGCTTTCCCGCCGCATCCTGATTCTGGACGGTGGTATGGGCACCATGATTCAGCAGTACAAGCTGACCGAGGCCCAGTATCGCGGGGAGCGGTTTGCCGACTGGCCGGTAGACGTAAAAGGCAATAACGACCTGCTGGTGCTGACCCAGCCGCAGATCATCGCCGAGATTCACCAAGCTTACCTGGATGCCGGCGCGGACATTATCGAAACCAACAGTTTCAACGCCACCGCCATCGCCATGGCCGACTACGACATGCAGTCGCTGGTGTGGGAGCTGAACCATGCCGCCGCCAAGCTGGTAAAAGACCTGTGCGTGGCGCAGACCGCCGCCACCCCCGACAAGCCGCGTTTCTGTGCCGGGGTGCTGGGGCCTACCAGCCGCACCTGTAGTATCAGCCCGGACGTGAACGATCCCGGCTACCGCAATGTGACCTTTGACGAGCTGGTAGACACCTACACCACCGCCATCGACGGCCTGGTAAAAGGCGGTGCCGATTTCCTGCTGGTGGAAACCATCTTTGATACGCTGAACGCCAAGGCGGCAGTGTTTGCCATCCACAAGTACTTCGACGACCACCCCGACGCCACGCGTTTGCCCATCATGATTTCGGGCACCATTACCGACCAGTCCGGCCGCACGCTGACCGGCCAGACCACCGAAGCCTTCTACAATAGCCTGTCGCACGCCGACGCGCTGAGCTTTGGCCTGAACTGTGCGCTGGGGCCGGACCTGCTGCGCCCGTATGTAGAAGAAATGTCGCGCATTGCGAATACCTTCGTGTCGGTGCACGCCAACGCCGGCCTGCCCAACCCGCTGGCGCCCACCGGTTACGACCTGTTGCCGGAAGACATGGCACCGCAGATCCGCGAGTGGGCCGAGTCGGGCCTGGTCAACATCATCGGCGGCTGTTGCGGCACCACGCCAGGCCACATCAAGGCCATCTACGAGGCGGTGAAAGACCTGCCGCCGCGCCCGCTGCCGCAGATCGAGCCAAAGTGCCGCCTGTCCGGCCTGGAGCCGTTCAATATCGGCGACAAAGACCTGTTCGTGAACGTGGGCGAGCGCACCAACGTGACCGGCTCCAAAGCCTTTGCCAAGCTCATCCTCAACGGTGACTACGCTACCGCGCTGGACGTGGCGCGCCAGCAGGTGGAAAACGGCGCCCAGGTGATAGATATCAATATGGACGAGGGCATGCTGGACGCCCACGCCGCCATGGTGCGCTTTCTGAACCTGATCGCCGCCGAGCCGGATATCGCACGCGTGCCCATCATGATCGACAGCTCCAAGTGGGACGTGATCGAAGCCGGCCTCAAGTGCATCCAGGGCAAGGGCATCGTCAACTCCATCTCGCTGAAAGAGGGCAAGGACAAGTTTGTCGAGCAGGCGCGCCTCTTGCGCCGCTACGGCGCGGCGGTAATCGTGATGGCTTTTGACGAAGCCGGCCAGGCCGATACCTACGCCCGCAAGGTGGAAATCTGCGAAAAAAGCTACCGCATCCTGGTGGACGAGGTGGGCTTCCCGCCGGAAGACATCATCTTCGACCCCAACATCTTTGCTGTGGCCACCGGTATCGAAGAACACGCCCGCTACGGCCTGGACTTTATCGAAGCCACCGGCTGGATCAAGCAGAACCTGCCGCACGCCAAGATATCCGGCGGCGTGTCCAACGTGTCGTTCAGCTTCCGTGGCAATAACAAGGTACGCGAGGCCATCCACGCCGTGTTCCTGTACCACGCCATCCAGCGCGGCATGACCATGGGCATCGTCAACGCCGGCGCGCTGGAGGTGTACGACGAGGTAGACCCGGTGCTGCGCGAGCGCATCGAGGACGTGGTGCTGATGCGCGGCGACGACATCATGGCGGTAACCGAGGCGCTGATCGCGCTGGCGGAAAGCTTCCGTGGCGACGCCAAAGAGGCCAAGGGCGAAGACCTGGCCTGGCGCAGCCAGCCGGTGGAAAAACGCCTGGAACACGCGCTGATCAAGGGTATTACCACCTATATCGTGGAAGATACCGAAGAGGTGCGCCTGAAGTGCGAGCGCCCGATCCACGTGATCGAAGGCCCGCTGATGGACGGCATGAACGTGGTGGGCGACCTGTTTGGCGCCGGCAAGATGTTCCTGCCGCAGGTGGTAAAGTCGGCGCGCGTGATGAAGGCCGCCGTGGCGCACCTGGAGCCGTTCATCGAGGAAGAAAAAATCCGCATGGGCCTGCAGGACGCGCCGGCCAAGGGCGTGATCATCATGGCCACGGTAAAGGGCGACGTGCACGATATCGGCAAGAACATCGTCGGCGTGGTGCTGCGCTGTAACAACTACAAGGTGATCGACCTGGGCGTGATGGTGCCGTGCCAGACCATCCTGGACGCCGCGCGCGAACACAAGGCCGACATTATCGGCCTGTCCGGCCTGATTACCCCCAGCCTGGAAGAAATGGCGCACGTGGCGAAAGAAATGCAGCGCCAGGGCTTCGACGTTCCGCTGCTGATCGGTGGCGCCACCACCAGCCGCGTGCATACCGCGGTGAAGATCGCGCCGCATTACAGCGGCCCGGTGATTTACGTGCCGGACGCCAGCCGCGCGGTGGGGGTGTGTTCCAACCTGCTGTCCGACACCCTGCGCGACGGTTTTGTGCAGGAAGTGGCCGATGACTACGCCAAGGCACGCGCCATTTTCGAAGGCCGTGGCGACGCCAAGCTGCTGCCGCTGGCCAAGGCGCGCGAGGCGCGTCACCGTATCGACTGGGCGGGCTACGTGCCGCCCGCACCAAAATGGCTGGGTGTGCGCCGCTTCGAGCGCTACGACCTGGCCGAGATCGCCCGCTTTATCGACTGGACACCGTTCTTCCAGAGCTGGGAGCTGGCCGGCCGCTTCCCCGCTATCCTGGACGACGAGATCGTCGGCGAATCTGCCCGTGGCCTGTGGGCCGACGCCCAGGCCATGCTACAGCAGATCATCCGCGAGCAATGGCTGCAGGCTAACGCGGTGATCGGCCTGTTCCCGGCGCGCAGCGTGGATGTGGACGATATCGAAATTCTCGACCCCGACACCCGTGCCCCGCTGATGACCTGGGTGGGCCTGCGCCAGCAGCTGGCCAAAGCCACCAAGGACGGCTCTGCGGCCAACCCGGACTGGGCGCTGGCCGACTTTGTCGCCCCGGCCGACAGCGGCGTGCAGGATTACATCGGTACCTTTGCCGTCACCGGCGGCTTGGGCATCGACCCGCACGTGGCGCGCTTCGAGGCGGCCAACGACGACTACAGCGCCATCCTGCTCAAAGCGCTGGCCGACCGCTTTGCCGAAGCCTTTGCCGAGCTGATGCACCATCGCGTGCGTACCGAGTTCTGGGGCTACGCGGCCGATGAAAACCTGGATAACGAGGCACTGATCGACGAGAAGTACGTGGGTATCCGCCCGGCGCCGGGTTACCCGGCCTGCCCGGACCACACGGTGAAGCGCGAGCTGTTCGAGCTGCTGAACGCGCCGGCCATCGGCATGACACTGACCGAAGGCTACGCCATGCTGCCTACCGCGGCGGTGTCCGGCTTCTACTTTAGCCACCCCGATAGCCGCTACTTTGGCGTGGGCAAGATCGCCCGCGACCAGGTGGAAAGCTACGCCGCCCGCCGCGGTGTCAGCGTGCAGCAGGCCGAGCGCGACCTGGCGCCCAACCTGGGTTACAACGCGTAAAAGCTGCGGCCAACGTTGGCCGCACCAGCGCCAAGGGCAAGCCTGCCGGCTTGCCCTTTTGTATGCTTATTGAAACCGTTGGTGATCTGATAGTGGATGCCGGTTTTTCCCAGCAAAGCACGCTTTTCGTTATATAGAAACTGCTACCACGTGCCATCCCGTAAACAGCGGCCCCGCCGGGGCCGCTGTTTACGGGAGAGCGTCATGGACGAACTATTGGGCGTGATTACGGGGGAAGGCTACGAGTGCAAGATCTGGCAAGACGCCAGCCTGCGCGTGTATTTCATGGCGGATGCCGATATCGATGCAGACGGGGCAAATGGTCAGCACGGGGCACCGGCAGCCTACCGCGAAGATGACCAGGGGCTGGAATGGCTGGCCAACGGCGGCATGCGGCGGGTGAATGGCAAGGTGGTGTGCCTGCACGACTGGGCGCGGCAGATTGTGCTGCTGGATACCGATAACGAGCCGCGGGTGTTTCCCGGCGGCATCATTGCGTCTACTACCTGGTACCGCCACCCCGGCATGGCAGCCGATGACCCGGCGGCGTATGTCGATTCGGCTACCGAGCCCTATATCGTGGTGCCGCCATTGGTGATCCAGCGCACGCAGGGCATTGTGCGCGGTTGCCTGGCCCGGGTGAGCTACCAGGGCAAAAGTGTGGACTGCGTAGTGGCAGACCGTGGCCCCAGAAACCTGGCGGGCGAGCTGAGCATTGCCGCGGCCACGCAGCTGGGTATACCCGCCAGCCCCAGGCATGGCGGGGTTGGTACGCCGCAGGTGCTGTACGAGCTGTGGCCCGGTATTGCGGCCCCTGGCTACGAGCTGCAGCCGGCTTAGCGGCCTGCCCTGTCGAACAGGCTGCCCGCCCTATGCTTGGCTGCGGGCTTGCGGCAAGATAGCCAGCCATACTTTCGGGCCCGACCATGTTCGACTATACCCTGCTAGCTTACCTGCACCTGGCAACGGTGCTTCCTGCTTTTGTGCTGGGCACGGCCCTGCTTTGCTGGCGCCAGAAAGGCTCGCCGGCGCATCGGCGCTGGGGGCGGTGCTATATGGTGCTGATGCTGTTGACTGCCTTGTTGTCGCTGGCCATGCCGGCGCGGGTGGGGCCGGCGCTGTTCGGCCATTTCGGCTTTATCCACCTGCTGAGTGTGCTGGTGCTCTATAGCGTACCGCAGGCCTGGCAGGCCGCCAGGCAGGGCAGGGTACGGGCGCATCGCTCGGCCATGGTGAGTCTGTATGCGGGCGGCTTGCTGGTGGCCGGTGCGCTGGCCTGGATGCCTGGGCGCATGCTGCACGGCTGGCTGTTTGGCTAGCCCAGGGTTGGCCTGGGGCCTGGGCTTCGGGGTGCTCGCCATGCGGGGCACGGTTTCGCACCTTGCCGCTTGCCAAGCGCCGCCGCATCAGAAATGGCGTTAACAGGCCCTAGAACAGGCTTTTCAGTTTTCTCCCCTTGTATTCGTCATTTACAGCAGGCATGTTGCGGGTCTACACAGGAAACCCGCCATGACGCTCAGTACCCACCAGCTCAAGCTGCTCGCCGCTTTTTTTGCCCTGTATGTGATCTGGGGCTCGACCTACTTTGCCATCCGTGTCGGGGTAGAGTACTGGCCGCCTTTCATGATGGCCGGCGTGCGTTTTACCGTGGCGGGTGCCTTGATGTACGCCTGGCTGCGCTGGCGCGGCGATGCCAACCCTACGTGGCAGGAGTGGCGCGGGGGCGCCATTCTGGGCGTACTGATGCCGGCTATCGGTAACGGCTTCGTGACGCTGGCGGAGAAGGACGTGTCTTCCGGTGTGGCGGCGCTGGTCGTGGCGACCGTGCCGCTGTTTGCTACGCTGTTTGCCCGTTTTTTTGGCCATGTGCCGCGCAAGATGGAGGTGGCCGGCATCCTGCTGGGTATCGTCGGCATGGTGGTATTGAATATGGGCGCTAACTTGCAGGCCTCGCCTGCCGGTGCCGCTGCCTTGCTGTTTGCCTCGGCCGGCTGGGCGTTTGGCTCGGCGTGGAGCAAGCATCTGGTACAGCCCAAGGGGCTGATGTCCAGCGCGGTGATGATGCTGTCCGGCGGGGTGGCGCTACTGCTGGGCAGTACCGCGGTGGGGGAGCAGCTGGTGGCCACGCCGCCGCTTGCCGGCTGGCTGGCGGTGGCGTACCTGGCGTTTTTCGGCTCCATGGTGGCTTATACCGCCTACCTGTTTCTGCTGAAGAGCGTCAGCGCCGCGGCGGCTACCAGCTACGCCTACGTGAACCCGGTGATTGCCGTTTTGCTGGGGGTGTGGCTGCTGGGCGAGCACGTCGGTGTGCACGAAATGGGGGCCATGGGCATTATTGTATTGGCCGTTGTATTGATAGGCTGGCGCCCCAAGCCACGTGCCGGCGGCTGATATCTGTCGCGCTTCTGCCAAAGCCTGCTTATTGCAGGCTTTTTTTATTGCCTTTTTAATGAGCCAGATTAATACCACTTTATAGTCATAAAAATGCCAATTTTTAACAGTCTTATGGCATTTTGCACTGCAGCGAATCTGGCGGTAGCGGAAAGCAATACATTTCAGGGTGTTGCATTTAGTGCAAATGCGCGGCGAACAAGTAAATTGGTATTGACGTGGTTTTGTAGTGGTATTACTTTTGTAGCTGTGGCGTGTCGAGTTGTGCTTCGGCAGAAAAAGACAGGGTTCTACAATGGCGCCTTTGAATGACCACTTGCAGGGTAGCCATATGGATAGCCGCTGGAACGCATTAAAGCCGGAAGAGACTTCCACTACACCTTTGTACTTGCAGTTTTCACGCAAGCTGGCCGAGGCAATACACGCTGGCTGGTGGCAGGCCGATGAAGCACTGCCTTCGGAGCGCACCTTTTCCGAAGAGCTGGGTATCTCGCGTGTTACCGCACGAAAAGCGCTGGATGTATTGCTGGAGCAAGGCCTGATTCGCCGCCGCCATGGCTCGGGTACTTTTATTACCCCGCGCCTGGAGCAGCCGCTGTCGCGCCTGACGAGTTTTACCGAAATGTTGAAGATGAAGGGTTTCGAGCCTTCATCGGTGTGGTTGTCGCGTGGTATTGCCACGCCCACCCACGAAGAAGTGATCAAGCTGGGTTTGTCGCCCAATGCCCAGGTGGCACGGCTGAAACGCCAGCGCCTGGCAGACGGGGTGGTGATGGCCATCGAGCAAAGCTCGCTGCCGCTCACCTACCTGCCAGACCCGCAGGCGGTGGGCAGCTCCTTGTATGCCTACCTGGATACGATGGGCCACCCGATTGTGCGGGCACTGCAGCATATCCGTGCGGTGAATGCGAACCCGGATATTGCCGCCATTGCCGGTATCAAGCCTGGCGAAGCCATGCTGCTGATTACCCGTATCGGCTACACGGCAGATAACGTGGCCATCGAGCTGACTGACACCTGGTGTCGTAACGATTACTACGACTTTGTCGCTGAACTGAGACGATGAACGCAACACGAGTTTTGCAAGGCCGCATGCTGACCAGCGCTGGCTGGCTGGACGGCGAGCTGCAGATAGGTGACGACGGCAAGATTGCCGCCATACAAGGCAGGTTGGCCGCAGCCGGCGACGCCGAGCGCTACATCCTGCCTGGCTTTATCGACCTGCACGTCCACGGCGGCGGCGGTGTAGACATCATGGAAGCGGGCCGCGCAGCCCAGCATGTGGCCAGTACGCATGCCCGCTTTGGTACCACCTCGCTGCTGGCCACCACCATGACGGCCCCGCGCGAGGCGCTGCAAGCCGTACTGGCCGCGCTGGGCGACGCCAGCCGCAGCCGGCAGCCAGGCAGCGCACGCATTCTCGGCGTGCATCTGGAAGGCCCGTATATCAACAAGGGCAAGCTGGGTGCGCAGCCGGACAACGCGGTGGAAGCCGCGATGGCAGAAATCAACCACTACCGGTCGCTTGCCCCGATCAGCCTGGTTACCCTCGCGCCCGAAGTGGCCGGTCACATGGAAGTGATCCGCGAGCTAAGCCGGCAGGGCGTACGCGTACAGCTGGGCCACACGCTGGGCAGCTACGAAGACGGTGTGGCGGCGCTGGAAAACGGCGCCAGCGGGTTTACCCATTTATTTAACGCGATGACCGGCTTGCACCACCGCGAGCCGGGCATGGTAGGGGCGGCACTGGCTCACGCCGAGTACGCCGAGCTGATACCTGACCTGCTGCACGTGCACCCCGGTGCCATGCGCGCCGCCATGCGCGCCATCCCCCGACTGTTCTGTGTCACCGACTCCACGGCTGCGGCCGGGATGCCGGATGGCCAGTACAAGCTGGGTTCGCAGACGGTCACCAAGTGCCTGGGCGGTGTGCGCCTGGCCGACGGTACGCTGGCAGGCAGCACCCTTACCATGGATCAGGCCCTGCGCAACCTGGTAGAGATCGGCGTGCCGCTGGCCAGCGCCAGCAACCGCCTGTCGCTGTACCCCGCCGACTATCTGGGCGTACACGACCGTGGCAGGCTGGAAGAGGGCGCGTGGGCTGACATCGTGGTGATGGATTCAAACCTGCAGTTGCAACGCGTATTCCTAGAAGGAGAGTGTCTTGAGCTCGTTAATGCTTGATGAAGCCCTGTTTGCCGCCCAGGCGGTAGCCGCCCAGCATATGTATGCCGATGAAGGGCTGGCTGTCCTGGCGCGCGAACTGGCCAAAGCGCCGCCACAGTTGGCACTGACTGTAGCGCGCGGCAGCTCTGATCATGCGGCCAACTATTTCGCCTACCTGGCGATGCAGCGCACCGGCACGCCGGTGGTATCGCTGCCCATGTCGCTGCTCACGCTGCATCAAGCACCGCTCAATGTAAAAGGCCAGCTGGCCGTGGCCCTGTCGCAATCCGGCCGCAGCCCTGACCTGATCGACACCATGACCGCGCTGGGCGCTGCCGGTGCCCGCACCGTGGCGCTGGTCAACAAGCCGGATTCCCCGCTGGCTGCTGCCTGCGAATGGTCGGTACCGCTGTGTGCCGGCGAAGAAAAAAGCGTGGCCGCCACCAAAAGCTATATCGCCACCCTGTCTGCGGTAGCCCGCCTGGTGGCGCACTGGCAGCAGGACACCGCCCTGCTGGCCGCCCTGAACGACCTGCCGGATCACCTGACCGACGCCACCCGCCAGGACTGGAGCAGCGCGCTGGACGTGCTGGTGCCGGCCGAGCGCATCATGGTGGTAGGCCGTGGCCTGGGCTTTGCCGTAGCGCTGGAAGCCGCGCTGAAGTTCAAGGAAACCTGCGTGATCCAGGCCGAAGCTTTCTCCGGCGCCGAAATCAAACACGGCCCGATGGCATTGGTAGACGATGGCTACCCGCTGCTGATTTTCGCCCCGCGTGGCCCGGAACAGGCCGGCCTGGTAGCCCTGGCCGACGAAATGCGCGGCCGCGGCGCCAACGTACTGTTGGCCGCACCGGCCGACGTGGCCAGCCGCAACCTTACCCTGGCTACTGCCGGCGACGAAGCGCTGGACCCGTTGCTGGCGATCCAGAGCTTCTACCTGATGGCCGCCCGCCTGTCGGTAGCGCGTGGCCTGAACCCAGACACGCCGCGCCACCTGAAAAAAGAAACCCTTACGGTCTAAACCGTCGCTGCCGGGCGGCCGCCCGGCAGTGTTGGCAATACCCATAAAACGATCCCGATGCCGGGGCCATGACCCGCGGCACGTATCCAGCATGACTTACGCGCATGGCTGCGGGGCAGCGTGCGCGCTTTCAGAGAGAAGGAAACCCGATGTCTGCAACCGTTACCCTGCAAGCGCCGCTGTCCGGCGTGGTATTGCCGCTGTCTGCTGTACCCGACCCGGTATTTGCCGGCGGCCTGATGGGCCAGGGCCTGGCCATTGAGCCGCTGTCCTCCACGCTGCTATCGCCTTGCGATGGCCAGGTGAGCCAGGTGTCCAGTACCGGACACGCCGTGACCGTGCGTGCGGCCAACGGTGCCGAGATCCTGATGCACATCGGCATCGACACTGTAAAACTGGGTGGCAGCGGCTTTGCTACCCGCGTACAGAAGGGCGACCGCGTGCAGTGCGGCCAACCTTTGGTGGACATCGATATCGACAGCGTGGCCCGCCGTGCGCCTTCTCTCATTACCGTCGTTGTGGTCACCAACAGCGACGACATGGCTCTCTCCCTCGACGCGTCCGGACTTGTGGAAGCCGGTGCGTCGTGTTTTCTGACCGTGACGGCCCAGGGTGCCATCTCCCACCCTGGCGCCGTCCACGGCGCAGAACTGTCCGTTACCGCCATCGTGGCGCACGAAGGCGGCCTGCACGCACGCCCGTGTGCGCTGCTGCATTCGGTAGCCCGCCGTTATGAAAGCCATATCGACATCGGTTTTGCCGGGCAGCGTGCCAATGCGCGCAGCGTTGTCAGCATGATGGGCCTGGGCGTGGGCGAGAACGATACGGTTACCCTGTACGCCCAGGGTGCAGACGCCGACGCCGCGCTGGCCGCGCTGGTAGAGGCACTGCAAACGCCTACCCACGCCGGGCATGCGCCGGCCCCTGCTGCGGTAGTGGCTACCCGCGACGACGGCAAGCTGGGCGGCGTGTGCGCCGCACCCGGCCTGGCGGTCGGTACGCTGGTATTGCTGGCCGAGCAGGAGCGTGCGGTGCCGGAGCGTGGCCACGGCGTAGAGCCGGAGTTGGCCGCGCTGAACGGCGCACTGCAAAAAGTGCGCGACCGCGTGGCCGCCGACGTGGCGCAGGCCGACAAACGCGGCGCGCACGCCGAAAGCGAGATTTTTGGCGCCCACCTGGCGCTGCTGGACGACCCGGCGCTGGCGCAAGCTGCCGAGCGCTATATTCTGGATGGCCGCAGCGCCGCCTACGCCTACCGCAGCGCCATCCGCGCGCAGAGCGAGGTGTTGCTGGGCCTGGGCAATGCCCTGTTGGCCGAGCGCGTGGCCGACCTGAAAGACCTGGAACGCCGCGTGCTGGACGTGCTGCTGGGCGGCGAAGAAGCGGCGCCCGAGCTGCCGGCGCAGGCCATCGTGGTAGCCGACGACCTCACCCCGTCGCAGCTGACCCGCCTGCCGCGCGAACAGCTGGCCGGCGTAGTGCTGGCGCGTGGCGGCGCCACCAACCACGTGGCCATCCTGTGCCGTGCGCTGGCTATCCCCGCGCTGGTAGCGTGCGGCCCGGCCGCGCTGGCGCTGGCCGCCGGTGGCGAGGCGCTGCTGAACGCTGGCGAAGGCTGGCTGGACGCCGATGCGGATGCCGCCGCGCTGGCCGCCGCGCGCCAGGACATTGCCCAGCGCGAACAGCGCCGCCGCATGCTGCGCGAGCAGTCCGCCGGCCAGGCGCGTACCCGCGACGGCCTGGCCATCGAGGTAGCGGCCAACATTGCCAACGCTGCCGAGGCGCGCGACGCGGTGCTGAACGGCGCCGATGGCGTGGGCCTGCTGCGTACCGAATTCCTCTTCATCGACCGTCACGACGCCCCTAGCGAAGACGAACAGCGCGCAGCCTGCCAGGACGTGCTGGATGCGCTGCAAGGCCGCAGTGCCATCATCCGCACGCTGGATGCCGGTGGCGACAAGGACGTGCCCTACCTGCCATTGCCTGCCGAGGACAACCCGGCGCTGGGCCTGCGCGGCATCCGTACCGGCTTTGCCATGCCGGCGGTGCTGGACGCGCAGCTGCGCGCACTGCTGCAAGTGAAGCCGCTGTCGCGCCTGCGCATCCTGCTGCCCATGGTGGCCGACGTGGCCGACCTGCTGCGCGTGCGCCAGCGCCTGGACGAGCTGGCCGCCGAGCTGGGCGTGACCGAGCGCCCGCAGCTGGGCGTGATGATCGAAGTGCCGTCGGCCGCCTTGCTGGCCGACCAGCTGGCCGAGCACGCCGATTTTCTGTCCATCGGCACCAATGACCTTACCCAGTACACGCTGGCGATGGACCGCTGCCACCCGGCGCTGGCCGCCAGGCTGGATGCACTGCACCCGTCGCTGTTGCGCCTGATCGCGCTGACTGTGCACGGCGCCGCCAAACACGGCAAGTGGGTAGGGGTGTGCGGCGCGCTGGCGTCCGACCCGCAAGCCACGCCGGTGCTGGTAGGCCTGGGCGTGACCGAGCTGTCGGTCAGCCCGCAGCTGGTACCGGAAATCAAGGACACCGTGCGCCGCCTGGATAGCACGGCTTGCCAGCAGCTGGCGCTGGACCTGCAGTCGCTGAATTCGGCACAACAAGTGCGGGCGCGGTTACAAGCCGACGCCGCGGCCTTGCTGCGCTGACCTGGTCAGGCCGCCGCATCCTCCCACCTGGCGGCCTGCATTAAAACGAAGAGGAGAAACACAGTGAGTACTTCAAGCAAGTTCGCCGGCGTACAGCAGCTGGGCCGTGCCCTGATGCTGCCTATCGCCGTCCTGCCAGTGGCAGGCCTGCTACTGCGCCTGGGTCAGCCCGACCTGATGGGCATTCCGGTCATGGCGCAGGCCGGGGATGCCATTTTCGGCAACCTGGCACTGCTGTTTGCCATCGGGGTCGCCGTGGGTTTTGCCAAGGATAACAACGGTGCTTCCGGCCTGGCCGGCGCCATCGGTTACCTGGTGCTGACCGCCGTCCTGAAAGTGATCGACGCCAAGATCAATATGGGCGTACTGGCCGGCATTACCGCCGGTATCAGCGCCGGCCTGCTGTATAACCGCTACAAGGACATCGCGCTGCCGTCCTACCTGGCCTTCTTTGGCGGCCGCCGCTTCGTGCCTATCGTTACCGGCTTTGCCATGCTGCTGGCCGGCGTGGTGCTGGGCTATATCTGGCCGCCTATCCAGCAGGGTATCGACGCGGTAGGCCACTGGGTGATTGGCGCGGGCGAGTTCGGCCTGTTCGTATACGGCGTGCTCAACCGTATCCTGATCGTGACCGGCCTGCACCACATCATCAACACCTTTGCCTGGTTCCAGCTGGGTGACTTTACCGACGCCGCCGGCAAGGTGGTGCACGGTGACCTGACCCGCTTCTTTGCCGGCGACAAGACCGCAGGCATGTTCATGTCCGGTTTCTTCCCGGTAATGATGTTCGGCCTGCCGGCGGCCTGCCTGGCCATGTACCGCGCTGCGCGCCCGGAAAACAAGGCTGCCGTGGGTGGCGTGCTGCTGTCCATGGGCCTGACCGCCGCGCTGACCGGCGTGACCGAGCCGGTAGAGTTTGCCTTCATGTTCCTGGCCCCGGCGCTGTACGCCATCCACGCGGTGCTCACCGGCATCTCGATGGCGCTGATGCACACCCTGGGCGTGAAGCTGGGCTTTGGCTTCTCCGCTGGCCTGTTCGACTACGTGCTGAACTTTGGTATCGCGCAGAAACCGCTGCTGCTGATCCCCATCGGCCTGGCGTACTTTGCCGTGTACTACGTGCTGTTCACCTTCTTCATCAAGAAATTCAACCTGATGACCATGGGCCGCGAAGAAGTGGCCGCCGGTAGCAGCGCGGCGGCCAGCCTGGGTGGCAAAGGCAGCGACCGTGCGCGTGGTTTCATCGGCGCGCTGGGCGGTGCGGCCAACCTGAAAAGCGTAGACGCCTGCACCACCCGCCTGCGCCTGCAGGTGGTCAGCAATGACGCCGTAGACGAAGCCGCACTGAAAGCGCTGGGTTCGCGCGGCATGATCAAACCTGCCGCCGGTAGCGTGCAAGTGGTACTGGGCCCCGAGGCCGAGCTGGTAGCCGACGAAATCCGCGCTGCGCTGGCCAACCCGCAAGCCGCCGCCGCCGATAGCGGTGCGCTGAAAGACGCGCTGGGCGGTGCGGCCAACATCCGCACCGTGGAAGTGGTCGCCGGTAGCCGCCTGCGCGTAGAGCTGGCCGACGCCAGCCGCGTGAACGAAGGCAGCCTGAAGGCACTGGGCGTGAGCGGCATCATGGCCATGCCCGGCAACCTGGTACACCTGGTAGTCGAGGGTGGCGACCCCGCTGCCCTGGCCAGCCAGCTGCAATAAGCAGGGCGGTTTCACCCCGCTGCCCGGTGTATTTGCCAGGTAGCGGGAGCTAAGACAAGGCTTGCGCGTGTCGTTTGGCGGCACACGCAGGCAGTGGTAAGCCTGGGTAAGCTGACCTGTGGCTTTGCTCTCCTTCCACCCCGGCCGAGCCGGGGTGTTTTTTTGCGCTATAGTGGAATCGATTCCACTTCGATTTGTGCGGTAACCGACGCGCCAGCATCTGGCAAGCCATGTTGGCCGCAAGCACCGGGCAGCACGGCCGGGCAAGGCAAAAAGTGTTGGTAGTACGCACACTACATAACTGTAAGGGATTGAGTACAAGCCCGATTGGGACAAGGATGTACCCATAGCAAGCGTGCAGCTGGCACGCAGGATTCACCCGATAATCAGGAGACACAATATGGCACTGAAACTCGCCATCAACGGGTATGGCCGCATCGGCCGCATGGTATTGCGCGCCTGGCAAGAACGTTTTGCCGATAAAGATATTGAAATCGTTGCCATCAACGATCTGGGCAACCCGGAACTGCACGCCCACCTGACCAAATACGACTCCATCCACGGCCCTTTCCCTGGCACCGTGGCACTGGAAGGCGACAAGCTGGTGATCAACGGCAAGCCTATCCAGCTGCTGTCGGTACGTAACCCGGCCGAGCTGCCATGGGGCGACATGGGCGTGGACATCGTGCTGGAATGTACCGGCATCTTCACCAAACGCGACAAGGCGGGCCTGCACCTGCAAGCTGGTGCCAAGAAGGTGCTGATCTCTGCCCCGGCAGACGACGCTGACGCCACCATCGTGTACGGCGTAAACCACGACACCCTGCGCGCCGACATGAGCATCGTGTCCAACGCCAGCTGCACCACCAACTGCCTGGCCCCGCTGGTGAAACCGCTGAACGACGCCATCGGCGTGGCGCACGGCCTGATGACCACCGTGCACTCCTACACCAATGACCAGGTGCTGCTGGACACCGAGCACAGCGACCTGCGCCGTGCCCGTTCCGCCGCGCTATCGATGATTCCGACCAAGACCGGCGCTGCCGCTGCCGTCGGCCTGGTGCTGCCGCAACTGAAAGGCAAGCTGGATGGCTTTGCCGTGCGCGTGCCCACCGCTAACGTATCGCTGGTTGACCTCACCTTTACCGCGCAGCGTGACACCACCGTGGCCGAAGTGAACGAACTGGTCAGCGCTGCGGCCAACGGCCCGCTCAAAGGCGTGCTGGCGGTGAATACCCTGCCGCTGGTGTCGATCGACTTCATGCACAACCCGGCATCCAGCGTGTTCGATGCCACCCTGACCCGGGTGATCGAAGGCCGTCAGGTGAAAGTGCTGTCGTGGTACGACAATGAATGGGGTTTCTCCAACCGTATGCTGGATACCGCCCAGGCCTGGGTGGCTGCTAAGTAAGTGCCGGCTGCGGTCTGCTAGCGCGCCGATGTTGGCCGCAATGCAGACCGCAGGCTTGTACTGAAGGCCGCGGCGGCATGGCCCGTCGCACCGATTGCCCGGTACCCGTGTGGAGACGGTTACCTTGTTCTTTAGGTGTATTCTGTTGCTTCTTTGTGCATAGTTCCGGCCTGCCCCTGCAAGGGCAGGCTGTTTTTTTTGCCTGCTGCGCCGCCAGGCCAGGCGTGTTGATCTGCATCAGGTAAGGCGCCGCTACATCGCGGTGGTGCATGTAGTGCGGGCACTACGCACGGGTGGGCGGTGTGTCGGGCGTGCCAGATGGAGCGCGGGCGGGCTAGTCTTCTTCTGGTAGCGGCGGCAGGCGGTGGCTGACCGGGGTGTCGATCACCATCGAGGTTTTGGTATCGCCGTACTGCATCAGGCGGGCGATCAGCGCCTGCAGCGTGCCCATGCTGTCCACCGCTACGCGGATCATCAGCCCGCTGCTGCCGGTGATGGAATCGCAGTGCACGATTTCCGGCATGGCCTTGAGCAGCTCCAGCACCGTGTAGTACTCCTGGTTTTTTACCGTCAGCTCGATCAGGCATTGTATCGGGCAGCCCAGCGCTTCCGGGCGGATGATTGCGCGATAGCCGGCTATCACGCCCGATCGTTCCAGCTTTTCCACGCGGTCGGCAACGGCCGGTGCGGACAGGTTCACCCGGCGGGCCAGCTCGGCAAAGCTCAGGCGGCCGTTTTCGTGCAGCGCAGCGATAATCTTGCGGTCAAACTTGTCCATTTTTCGATTCGAAGGTCAAAGTGGCGTAAATACATTGTATACAAAGTTATGACGGCTTATAAGCTTCGAATGTCTATTAATAAGCCCGGTTAACCCCCGTACAATTCGCCCCGTGTTGAAGCCGCCGGGTCCGCGCCCGAGGCTTTGACTTCTGGATCCGTTATGAGGGTGCCTGAGCAATCGGCATCTTTGGAACTGTTCTGGTGATCTCTTTGTCCCTGGTCTTAAGTGTTCTTGGCCC
The DNA here is from genome assembly GCF_028548455.1 of Vogesella aquatica. Taxonomy (GTDB): domain Bacteria; phylum Pseudomonadota; class Gammaproteobacteria; order Burkholderiales; family Chromobacteriaceae; genus Vogesella; species Vogesella aquatica. The sequence goes on along the minus strand of NZ_JAQQLF010000001.1, from coordinate 63,518 downwards.
CCATGTGTGGCCGGGAACCGACCCTTAGTGGCCTGTCCCCAACCGGACAGGCCTTTTTTTTGCGCATTTTTTTGCGGCTTACACCTTGTGGGTGGACAGCAGCAGGCTGGTTTCGCTGGCGGTAATGCCCGGAATCAGGCGGATGCGGCCCAGTACACGGTCAAACTGCTCCAGCGAGTCGGCGCGCAGCTCGGTGACGATATCCCAGCGCCCGTTGGTGGAGTGCAGCGCGTACACGTGCGGCTCGCCACGTAAGGCCTGCAGTACGCCGGGGGTTTTGTTGCCCTCTACCGCAATGCCCATCCAGGCGCGGATGCGGTGGGCCTCGGCTTGCGGTTTCAGCCGCACGGTATAGCCGATGATGATGCCGGCTTGTTCCAGCTTGCTGATGTGCTTTTGTACGGTGGTACGTGATACGCGTAGCCGTGTGGCCAGCTCGGTGACCGGGGTGCGGGCGTTGTCACGCAGCAGGGCAATGAGCTGCAGGTCGGTGTCGTCAAGTTGCATAGTGCTGGCCCAGATTATCAATATGTGCAGTCTAGCGATAAAACTGCACAGGGTGCCAACTACAAAGTGGCCGCCACCACCGCCACAATTTCTCCTGCCACCCCACCCAGGAGAAACCATGTCGCAGCCCGCCTCGCACGTTTTGATGGTGCGCCCCGCCCGTTTTCATGCCAACCCGCAGACCCGTGCCAGCAACCATTTCCAGCGGCCTGCGGCCAACGCGGGTGCCAGCGTCACACTGGCCGCCCAGCGCGAGTTTGACGGCTACGTCGCAGCCTTGCAGCACGCCGGGGTGCGCGTGCAGGTGTTCCGCCAGCCAGCGGGGCTGGATACGCCGGATGCCGTGTTTCCCAATAACTGGTTTTCTACCCACACCGACGGCACGCTGGTGTTGTACCCGATGGCGGCGGCCAACCGCAGGCTGGAGCGCCGCGCCGATATCGTGGCCTGGCTACAGCAGCAGTTTGCCGTGCGCGAGTTGCTGGACCTCAGCCCGCACGAGCAGCAGGGCCAGTATCTGGAAGGGACGGGTGCGATTGTGTTCGACCACGCGGCACGGCGAGCCTGGCTGTGCCGTTCCGGCCGCAGCCAGCCGGTGTTGCTGGCGCCGCTGGCGGCCAGGCTGGGCTACCAGATGCAGGTGTTTGACGCGGTGGATGCCGCTGGCCGTGCCATTTATCACAGCAATGTGATGATGGCCATCGGCCCGCGCTTTGCGGTGGTGTGTCTGCCGGCGATTCGCGATGTCGGCGAGCGCCAGCGGGTGCAGGCGCAGCTGCGGCGCGACGGCAAGCAGGTAATCAGCATCAGCCTGGCGCAGATGGCCAGCTTCTGCGGCAATATCCTTGCCCTGCGCAGTGTGGACGGCGGTGCGGTAATCGCGATGTCCAGCCGCGCCTGGGCGGCCTTCAGTGTGCAGCAGCAGGCGATGTTGGCCGCGCACGGGCGCATCGTGCACGCCCCGCTGGATACCATTGAAAGCCATGGCGGCGGCGGGGCGCGCTGCATGGTAGCCGAGCTGTATTTGCCTAGTGCCCCGGCGCACTGCTCAGCAGCTGGCCACGCTGTTGCAGCTGCAGGCTGAGGTAGCGTTCGTATTGCTTGAGCACGTCGGCAATGATCTCGCTCTGGCGCAGATAGCGGATATCGTAGCCTTCGCGGCCATCGGCAAAGCCGGTTTGTGCCAGGTACTGCATATCGGCATCGCTGCGGCTGGCCGGCAGGAACGCCGGCAGCGGCTTGCCGTGGCACTGCACGCTGTAGACAAAGTCGCGCTGCCCTGGCTGGTCTATGCGCAGGGTAACCGCGCCATCCGCCCCCCGGCTGACCTGGGCGGCCACGCCGTTGTCGCGCAGCTCGGCCGCAACGGTATCCAGCGCCGGGCTGACTTCGGTATCAATAAAGTGCTGCACGTTGGCCGCATCCGGGCGCTGTACCAGCTGGCGCAAGCGTTGCTGCCAGTGGTGGCCGCTCCAGAACTGCGTGGCCGGTGCCGGCTGCTGCGCCTGGTGGCACTGGTCGGACTGCAGGCCGCGCCACAGGCTGTAGCACAGCAGCAGCATGATGGCGGTGAAAGGCAGGGCGCTGAGCAGGGTCATGGCTTGCAGCGCTTTCAGGCCGCCCGCGCTCAGGAGCGCAGCCGCGGTGGCGCCCAGCAGTACCGCCCAGAACAGGCGCTGCCATAGCGGCGAGTGCGCCGCCCCCACGCTGGCAATGCTGTCCAGCACCATGGCGCCGGAGTCGGCCGAGGTCACGAAGAACACGGCAATCAGCAGAATGGCCACCGCGCTGGTGAGCTGCGTCAGCGGCAGGTAATCAAAGAAGCGGAACAGCAGGCTGTCTACGTTGGCCGCGGTGGCGCCCAGTGCGCCGCCGGCCACGTGCAGGTCCAGCCAGATGGCGCTGTTACCGAATACCGTCATCCACAGCAGGTTGAACAGCGTCGGGGCCAGCAGCACGCCCACAATAAATTCACGGATGGTGCGCCCGCGCGAAATGCGCGCAATGAACAGGCCGACAAACGGCGACCACGACACCCACCACGCCCAGTACAGCAGCGTCCAGCCGCCCAGCCAGTCTTGCTGTGCCTGTGTACCGTAGCTGAAGGTACGGAAGGTCATGGCCACCAGGCCGGAAAAATAGCTGCCCAGGTTGTCGCTAAAGGCCAGCAGCAGGTACACGGTAGGGCCGGCCAGCAGCACAAACAGCAGCAAGGCCAGCGCCAGGCTCAGGTTGAGCTCGCTCAGGCGGCGCACGCCTTTATCCAGGCCGGTGGCGGCCGATAGCCCGGCCAGACCCATCACCACGGCAATCAGCCCCAGCTTGAAGCCGATACCGCTGCTGTCGATACCCGCTACCTGCTGCAGGCCGGCGGCCAGCTGCATCACGCCGTAACCCAGCGTGGTGGCGATGCCAAAGACAGTGGAAACCAGCGCGAACACGTCCACGGCATGGCCCCACGGCCCGTGGATACGCTCGCCCAGTATCGGGTACAGCCCGGCCCGCAAGCTCAGCGGTAGCTGGTAGCGAAAGCCGAAGTAGGCCAGCACCAGCCCCACCACGCCATAAATGGCCCAGGCGTGCAGGCCCCAGTGGTGGAAAGTCAGGTTCATGGCTTGCTGCGCGGCTGCTTGCGGGTTGGCCGCAGCCAGCGGCGGGCTCAGGTAATGTTGCAGCGGCTCGCCTACGCCAAAGTACATCAGGCCTATGCCCATGCCGGCGGCAAACAGCATGGCCAGCCACGACGTCATGCTGAAGGCAGGCTGCGCATCGTCCGGCCCCAGTTTGATGTCGCCGTAGCGGCTGGCGGCAATGCCCAGCAGGCTGATCAGGAATACCGCAACCGCCAGAATGTAAAACCAGCCGAATTGCTGGCTGATAGCGCGCTGGGCACCACCGAGCAAGCTTTCGGCAGAGGCGGGCGCGAGCGTGGCCCACGCCAGGATGGTGGCAATCAGCAGCAGGCCAGGCAAGAACACAGGCCAGACTAAGGTGGTACGGAAGGTACGGACGGACTCCATGCTTTCCCTTTCATGTATCGAAGGTGGCAGGCGTTCCGGGGCAGGGGCGTGAGGGGTGCCAGGTGCGGCGCGGCAGGCGGGGTAAGCAAAGGTTGGCCGCAGCAAGCTGGCCCGAAACAGATTAAGACGAGTATAACCGAAAATACTTTTGTCTCAAAATAAAATACAAATGCAATAACCGGTAACAAAGCGCTATGGCCGCCAGAAAACGCAAAATGCTTGTACACTGCGGGCGGTATTTTTGGCATAAGTCACCTGCTACGCGACAACGCGGCACTATTTTGGCTTTGTTTATCGAAAGCCGCGTGAAGTGTCACATTTCTGTAACCGCTTTTTTCTATCCTTGCCATAATCGTACATGGAAGGATTCCGCCACATGCCCGCCAATATTCTGCTTGTAGAAGACGAACCAGCGATCCAAGAGCTGATCGCGTTCAATCTGGTCCAGGCCGGACACCATGTGCTGCGTGCCAGCACCGCCGAAGTGGCGCTGACCCTGGTGAAAAATGCCCTGCCGGACCTGGTGCTGCTGGACTGGATGCTGCCCGGCGCATCCGGCGTGGAAATCGCGCGCAAGCTGCGCGCCGACGAACGCACGCGCCAGATCCCCATCATCATGCTGACCGCCCGCTCTGAAGAGCAGGACAAGGTACAAGGCCTGGAAGCCGGCGCCGACGACTACATCACCAAGCCGTTTTCCCCGCGCGAGCTGCTGGCGCGCATCAAGGCCGTGCTGCGCCGCCGCGCCCCGCAAATGACCGACGACGCGGTAGAAGTGAAAGGCCTGCGTCTGGACCCGGTTACCCACCGCGTACAAGGCAACGGCGAAACCGTGGACCTGGGGCCAACCGAATTCCGTCTGCTGCATTTCTTCATGACCCACGCCGAGCGCGTGCACTCGCGTACCCAGCTGCTGGACCAGGTGTGGGGCGACCACGTCTTTGTGGAAGAGCGCACCGTAGACGTGCACATCCGCCGCCTGCGCAGCGCACTGGAACCTACCGGCCACGACGGCCTGATCCAGACCGTGCGCGGTACCGGCTACCGTTTCTCGGCCCAGGGGTAGGTCTTGGCTGAATTCCTCAAGCGTACGCTGGGCTGGCTGATTGCTATGGTGGTAGTCAGCATGGCTTTTGGCCTGGTGTTTGGTTTGGTCACCGGCCTGGCACTGCTGCTGGGCTTGCTGCTGCTGTGGCTGGCCTTTCACCTGTACCACATTGCCCTGTTGCTGCGCTGGCTGGGCCACCCGGTACCCGGGCGCGTGCCGGACGGTTTCGGCTCCTGGCACGGCATTTTCATGACGCTGTACCGCCAGGCGCGCAAGCAAAAGCAAAGCAAGAAGCGTCTGGCCGGCGTGCTGGACCGCTTTGTGAATGCCGGCGAGGCCATGCCGGACGGTGTGGTGGTGCTGGACGAATACGACCACATCGAGTGGATCAACCCGATGGCCGTAGAGCACCTGGGGCTGAACCGCAAAACCGACGTGGGCAGCCAGATACTGAACCTGGTGCGCCAGCCGGCGTTTCACGACTACATGGCGTCGCAAAGCTATAGCCAGCCGCTGATCCTGCACAGCGGCACCAGCAGTGAGCTGGTGCTATCCATCCAGCTGGTGCCGTTCGACACCACGCGCAAGCTATTGCTATCCCGCGACATCACCCAGCTCGAACGCGTGCAAACCGTGCACCGCGACTTTGTGGCCAACGTATCGCACGAGCTGCGCACGCCGCTGACCGTAGTGGGCGGCTTTCTGGAAACCCTGTCCGAAATGCCGCAGGTAGAAGACGCCACCTTGCGCCAGTTCCTGCCCATGATGCTGGAGCAGTCGCGCCGCATGCACAGCCTGGTAGAAGACCTGCTGACCCTGTCGCGCATCGAAAACGGCCCGCGCACCATGCTGCAAGACCGCGTGCACATGGCAGCATTGCTGGACACCATGGTGGTAGAAGCCGAGGGCCTGTCGCAAGGTCGCCACCGTATCGTGGTGAAGAACACCTGCCCGCACGACCTGTGGGGTAATGCGCAGGAGCTGCACTCGGCGTTTGGCAACCTGGTGTCCAACGCGGTGCGCTATACGCCGGAAGGCGGCAGCATCTACCTGCGCTGGACGCAGGATACCGAAGGCCGCGTGGCCTTTACCGTGGCAGATACCGGTATCGGCATTCCGCGCGAGCATCTGCCGCGCCTCACCGAACGTTTTTACCGTGTAGACCGCGGCCGTTCGCGTGGCAATGGTGGCACCGGCCTGGGCCTGGCTATCGTCAAACACGTACTGGCCCGTCACCACGCCAAGCTGGACATCCAGAGCGAGCCCGACAAAGGCAGCGTGTTCAGTGTGATCTTCAACGCCGAGCAGGTAGCACCCAATGATTGAGCACATCGTACTGTTCCGCTTTGCCCCTCACGCCAGCCACGCCGATACCGACGCCGTGCTGGTGGCGTTTGCCGCGCTGCCGGCGGCCATCGCGCAGGTGCGCGATTTCCGTGCCGGCACCGACATCAGCCCGGAAAACCTGGCCCAGGGCTATACCCACGGCTGGCTGCTGCGCTTTGACGACGCCGCCGCGCTACGGCATTACCTGGAGCACCCGGCGCACCAGGCCTTCGTGGCGCAGGTACAGCCCTTACTGGCACAGGCGCTGGTGTTCGATTTCGACAGCGGCCAACCCTGATTTTCACCATGCAGATGTGCTGTGCTGAGCATTGCTGTCGGGCATGCTTGTGCCATTTTTGTGCTGTTGGCGCTGTGCTCATGCTGGCCATGTGGCCATGTCGGGTGATTTGTATCGTTTAATGGCGGTGTGCGCCATGTTGTAATGGCTTTGCTACAGACGGTGGGCAAGGTAGCATGTGCCGTACTACACAAGCGTTGCGGCCGCTCTGCCGCGCCTTCCAACATAAAGAGCAACACGCCCATGAACCGACTACAAGCCGTCCGCCCTTTTGGCCAGCGCATCTGGCTGGATAACCTGTCCCGTGAACTGCTGCAAACCGGCGAGCTGGCCCGTCTGCTGGCCGACGACGGCATTGCCGGTGTGACCTCCAACCCGGCCATTTTCCACAAAGCCATCAGCACCGACCCGCGCTACCAGGACGAGTTGGCCGCACTGAAAACCGACGCCAGCCTTAGCGCCGAGCAGCGCTACGAAACACTGGTGATCGCCGACATCCAGGCCGCCTGCGACCTGACCCTGCCGCAGTACCAGGCTACCGCAGGCGACGACGGCTACGTATCGCTGGAAGTATCGCCTGCGCTGTCGCGCGACGAAGCCGGCACCCTAGCCGCCGCCCGCCGCCTGTGGGCCGCTATCGACCGCCCCAACGCCATGATCAAGATTCCGGCCACGCCGGAAGGCATTGCCGCCTTTGGCCAGCTCACCGCCGAAGGCATCAACGTCAACATCACGCTGCTGTTCTCGCTGCCGCAAGTAGAAGCGGTATGGGACGCCTACATCGCCGGCCTTAGCGCGCGTCACGCCGCCGGCCAGCCGCTGCGCCACGTCAAGGCCGTCGCCAGCTTCTTCCTGTCACGCGTGGACAGCCTGCTGGACGCGCAGCTGCCGGCGGAGCTGCAGGGCAAGGCAGCGGTATCGCTGTCCAAGGTAGCCTACCAGCGTTACCTGGCACGCTTCCACGGCGAAGAGTTTGCCGTGCTGAAAGCCGCCGGCGCGCGCCCGCAGTTCCTGCTGTGGGCGTCTACCGGCACCAAGAACAAGGCCTATTCCGACGTGCTGTACGTGGAAAGCCTGATCGGCGACGAAACCGTTAACACCGTACCGGACGCCACGCTGGCGCTGTTCCGCGACCACGGCAACGCCGCCGCTACGCTGGTGCAGGGGGCTGACGAGGCGCGTGCGGTGCTGGAAGCAGCGGCAGCCGCGGGTGTGGATTTCAACGCGGCCGGCGAGCAGCTGCAGCGCGACGGTCTGGTGCTGTTCGAAAAAGCCTTTGCCGAGCTGCTGGTGCTGACCGCCTGATTCCCGACGGTTCCACTACAAAAAAAGCGCCCCGCGGGGCGCTTTTTTCATGCTTGCGGCCAATCTTGCCGCGCTCAGGCCGGCTGGTGGGTGGCGGCCAGCACGATTTCGCGGATGCACACGTTTTGCGGCGCTTCGTAGGCGTAGCGGATGGCGTCGGCCACGTCTTCGGCGCGCAGTACCGGGCCCATGGTGCGCTTCCACGCCTCGTAGCCTTCGCGGATGCTGGCGCTGGTGGTGTGGCCCAGCAGCTCGGTTTCCACCGCGCCGGGGGCGATGGTGATTACCCGCACGTTGTGGCTGCTCACTTCTTCGCGCAGGTTTTCGCTGATGGCGTGCACGGCAAACTTGCTGCCGCAGTAGGCCACGTGGTCGGGGAAGGTCTTGCGCCCGGCAATGGAGCTGACGTTGATGATGGTGCCGTGGCGGCGTGCCATCATGCCGGCCAGCACGGCATGGATGCCGTTGAGCACGCCGCGCACGTTCACGTCCAGCATGCGCTGCCATTCGGCCGGGTCCTGCTCGTGCATGCGGCCCAGCAGCATCACGCCGGCGTTGTTCACCAGCGCGTCGGCGGCGCCGTACTGTGCTTCGGCTTCGGCTACGGCGGCCTGTAGCGCGGCGGCGTCGGTCACGTCTACCTGGCGGCACAGGGCGTGCGGCAAGGCCAGCGCTTGCAGGCGCTCAATGCGCCGTGCCAGCAGCAGCAGCGGGTAGCCCAGGGCCGACAGCTGGCGGGCGGTGGCTTCGCCAATGCCGGAGCTGGCGCCGGTAATAATGATCAGGGGTTTGCGCATGATAGGGTGTCTTTCATGTGATGACTCGATGGCTGCTAGTCTATGGCAGCCATTTTTGCTTGAAAAATGATAAATTCCGCTGCCAATCATCGGGAAAATCTATGGATACGCGACAGCTCAAGGCTTTTATTGCCGTGTTTGAGGAGCGCAATATCACCCGCGCCGCCGCGCGGCTGCACCTGACCCAGCCTACGCTGTCGGTCACCATCCGCCAGCTGGAGGACGAGCTGGGCACGCCGCTATTCGGGCGCGAAGCGCGCGGGGTGGCCGTGAGCGACGCCGCGCGCCGGCTATACCCGCAGGCGCAGCAGTTGCTGGCGCAGATGACGCAGCTGAAGGCGCAGTTTGCCGCGCCGCAGGGCTGCTTGCCGCTCGCGTTGGGGGTGGAGGCCGACCTGGGTGTGGCACAACGTGTGGCCTTGCTGGCGCATTGCCGCCAGGCGCTGCCGCAGTTGCTGTTACAGGTGTTGCCCGGCTGTAGCGGCGAGGTGCGGCTGGCCAGCGAAGAGCTGCGCTGCGAGGACGAGCTGTTCCTGCCCTTGTGGGAAGAGGCCTTCGTGCTGGCTTTGCCGCAGGCCGCTGCCGAGCCGGAGGGCATGACCCGCTTGCAGGCGATGGCGCGGGATTGGGTGGTGTGCCCGTCGCACCCGTCGCACCAGCGTCTGCTGGCGTGGCTGGGTGGGGGTGGAACGGCGCTGGCCAGCGCGCATCAGGCCGGTAGCCTGGCGCTGGCGCGCGATATGGTACAGGCCGGGCTGGGCGTGGCCTTGCTGCCGCCTGGCCTGTTGTTGCCGGGCATGGGCTGGCAGCCGCTGGATGGGGCGGCGCCGTCGCGCCGCGTGGGGCTGTGCTATGCGGCCAACGTGGCCAGCCAGCCGGCAGTGGCGGCACTACTGCACAGCCTGCAGGGTTGGCCGCAGGCTGCGGGCAGGGCAGTTTAGGCCGCCGGTTTCAGGGTGCGGCGCGCGGCCATGCGCCGGCCTGCGTCGGCTAGCTCATTATCGTTGATCAGGGCGGCAGCAGCGGGGAACAGCCATTGTTCCTCGCGCGCGGCGTGCTCGCGGTACAGGCGGGCAAATTCGTGTACTTCTTCGGCGCTGATGGTGTCCAGCGTGGCAGCGTTGTAAGCCAGCAGGTCGTCGCGGATGGCGTTCCAGCGCGAGTGCAGGTAGCCGTGTTCGCCCAGCAGCTGCTCGATCTTGGGGGCGGCGTCCGGCTGACGCGCCAGAATCAGCGGAAACAGCTCGTCTTCCTCGTCCTGATGGTGCGCCGGGCCGGCCAGGTCGAAGTAGCGCACGATGCCGGCGATGGTGTTGATCACCGCCTGGTTGCGGCCGTGCTCGGCGATGTAGGCTGGCAATGCGTCCAGCTGGTCGCAAAAGCGGCGTACCTTGTCGTGGCACGCGTACAGCATGTCCAGCGGTTCGTCGAATGAGGGGGCGGCTGCCGAGGCAGTCAGGGCGTCTAGGCTAAGCATGGCCATCTCCTGGGTAAGGGCTGTGGGCAGTATGGGCGGCTTGGCTGCGTTTGCACATGATGTTGCTCAAGCGCCTGCCAGATAGGGCACTCGCGGCAGGCCGCCACCATGCGGTAAAGTGACGCACCCCTGTTGCCGGAGCACGCCATGCCTGTGCCGTTTTGCGTATCCCCCCTGCCGCACGATGCGGCCAACCTGGCCGCTGCACTGGCGCTGCACGACGCCGCCCACGCGCTGGAAGTAGGCTGGCTGGACGGCTACCGGCTGCCGCGGCTGTGGCGCAGCGCAGATGACGTCAAGACCAGTCCCTTGCAGATTCTGGCGGCGTGGGACGAGGCCGGTACCCTGTGCGGTTTGCTCACCCTGGGGCGCTACAAGGATGGCCGCGCCGAGATTGCCCGCACGCTGGTACACCCGCAGCGCCTGGGCGAGGGCTGGGCCGGCCGCCTGCTGAGCTTCGCGCTACAGCACGAACAGGGCGCCACGGTGATGACGGCTGCGGCCAACCGTGCCGCCGTGCGCTGTTACCAGAAGGCCGGCTTTGTGGAAAGCAAACGCTTTGCCGCGCCGGATGGCCTGCCGCTGCTGCGCCTGTCGTGGGCGAGGGATGACAGCCCGCTGCCGCTGAGCCTGGGCGACGACGGCTGGGTGGGCGAGGCGCAGCGCATCCCGTCGCCCAACTGTGACGACTACCCGGCGCCGGCCGCTACGCCCTTGCTGGTGGTGCACAATATCAGCCTGCCACCGTACCGTTACGGCGGCAGCGGTGTGGCCGAGCTGTTTACCAATACGCTGGACCCCGCCGCGCACCCGTTTTACGCCGAGATCGCGCCCCTGCGCGTGTCCTGCCACTTTTTCATCCGCCGCGACGGCAGCCTGCTGCAGTTTGTGCCGGTGCACCGCCGCGCCTGGCACGCCGGTGCCTCGCAGTGGCAGGGACGCCAGCGCTGTAATGACTTTGCCCTGGGGGTGGAGCTGGAAGGCTGCGATTTCGAGCCGTTCGCCCACGCCCAGTACCGCACCCTCGCCGCGCTGGCGCAGCTGCTGCAGGCGCAGTGCGGCGTACAGGCCATTAGCGGCCACGAGCACATCGCGCCGGGCCGCAAGACCGACCCGGGGCCGTATTTCGACTGGCCGCGCCTATCTGCCGCGCTGGGCCGCAGCCTGCCAGACCCGGCCTGACGCGGCCAGCGCGCATTGCCAGCCAGGGGCTGCCTTCTTATGATGGTGGCCTTGCCTACCTGCCGGTCTGTTTCCCCCATGATTGTTCTTCCCCGCTATAACTGGCTGCGCCTGCTGTTTGTCTGGCACGGCTCGGTGTTGCCGCGCATCGTGTCGCGGCTGGCCATTGTGTTTTCGCTGTCGCTGTTGTCGGCAGTACTGGATGGCTGGTGGCTGAGCCAGCACGCCGACTCGGCGCTGAACGTCAGCATCTTTACGCTGATGGGCGTGTCGCTGGCCATCTTTCTGGGCTTTCGCAACTCGGCCAGTTACGAGCGCTTCTGGGAAGCGCGCAAGCTGTGGGGTGGCTTGCTGATTGTGAGCCGTTCGCTCACCGGCAAACTGCAGCCGGTAGCCGCGCCACAGGTGCGGCCCATGCTGTACGCCGTCTGTGCGCTGACCTACGCGCTGAAAGGCCAGCTGCGCGACGACGATACCCACGCCCATCTGGTGCGCCTGCTACCGGCCGAGCTGGCCGAACAGCTGCGTAGCGGCCGCAATATTCCGGCACGGCTGCTGGCCTGGCTGCACGCGCAGAACCACCAGCTGCTGCGCGACGGCCACCTCACCGAACAGCAGTGGCTGTCGGTAGACCGTAACCTGGACACGCTGGGCGAGGTGGTGGGCGGCTGTGAGCGCATCCGCAATACCCCGATTCCGTTTACCTACCGCGTGCTGCTGAACCGCACCGTGACCGGCTACTGCCTGTTGCTGCCGCTGGGCCTGGTCACCACCATTGGCTGGCTGACGCCTATCATCGCCGTGTTCATTGCCTATACCTATCTGGCGCTGGATAGCCTGGGCGACGAGCTGGAAGAGCCGTTTGGCAAGGAAGGCAACGATTTGCCGCTGTCGGCGCTGTGCTACGGTATCGAGCAGTCGGTGCGCGACATGCTGGGCGAGGCCATGCCGGTGGCGCCGCCGCCACGGCAAGGCATTTACCAGTTCTAGCAATAGTCGGGTTGCCGTGCCTGCGGCCAACCCGCATGCTGGCGGCCTCGTCCACACAGGGGTCTGCCATGGCACTGCCTTCGCTGCTTCGTCTGATTCTGCTGGCTGCCATCTGGGGCAGCAGCTTTTTGTTCATGCGCGTACTGTCGCCGGTGCTGGGGGCCTTGCCGGTGGCAACGGGGCGCGTGGCCTTTGCCAGCCTGGGCTTGTGGCTGCTGTTGCGCTGGTGGCGCTTGGCCATTCCCGCCGGGCCGCGCTGGCGCGCGGCGCTATGGCTGGGCGTGATCAGCTCGGCGGTACCTTTCCTGATGTATTCGCTGGCCGCGCGGGTGCTGCCTGCCGGCTACAGCGCCATGTTCAACGCCACTACGCCGCTGATGGCGGTGGTGGTGGGCGGGCTGGCGTTTGGCGAGCGTCTGGCGCCAGCGCGGCTGGCGGGGCTGATGCTGGGCCTGGCTGGTGTGGCGGTGCTGTTGCAGACCGGCCCCGTGGCGTTGACGCCGGTGGTGCTGCTGGGTGGGGGCATGTGTTTGCTGGCTACCACCTGTTATGCCTTGTCCGGCTACCTGACCCGGCGTTGGATCAGCGAGCAGGGCGGCATGGACAGCCGCCTGGTGGCGCTGGGCAGCCAGCTGGGCGCCACGGCGGCCTTGTTGCCGCTGTTTCTGCTGAGCCTCGCGTGGCAGCCCTTGCCGTTGGCCGCGCTGGATGCCGGCCACTGGCTGGCCTGGCTGGCGCTGGGCCTGCTGTGTACCGCCGCGGCCTATGTGCTGTATTTCCGCCTGATCGCCGACGAAGGCCCGCTGAAGGCGATGAGCGTCACCTTTGTCATTCCGGTATTCGGCGTGCTGTGGGGCGTGCTGTTTCTGCACGAAACGCTCAGCCACGCGCACCTGGCCGGTGGCGTGCTGATTGCGCTGGCGCTGTGGCTGGTGGTGCGCCAGCCGGCCAGGCAATAAAAAAAGGTTGGCCGCGGCCAACCTTTTTGTTTGTGCTGCACAAGCCTTACAGCTCGACCTGGGCACCCATCTCTACCACGCGGTTGGACGGGATCTGGAAGAAGTCGGTGGCGCGCAGCGCGTTGCGGCTCATCCATACGAACAGCTTTTCACGCCACGGTGCCAGGCCGTCACGGTCGGTCTGGATCAGCGTTTCGCGCGACAGGAAGAACGAGGTGTCCATCAGCTCGAACTGCATGCCCTGCGTTTCGCACAGGTCCAGCACCTCTTGCACGCTAGGCGTTTCCTTGAAGCCGTAGTAAGCCATCACGCGCCAGAAGCTGTTGGACAGGCGCTCGATCTCGATACGCTTTTCTGTTTCGATATAGGGTACTTCCTCGCTGCGTATCGTCATCAGTACGATGCGCTCGTGCAGCACCTTGTTGTGTTTCAGGTTGTGCAGCAGCGCGTGCGGTACGCCGTGGGTGGAGTTGGTCAGGAACACGGCGGTGCCCTGCACACGGTCAGGCGAGTACGATTCCATGTTCTCGATAAAACCATCCAGCGGGATGGCCATCTCGTTCAGGCGGCTCATCAGCAGCTTGCGGCCCTGGCGCCAGGTGCTCATCATGATAAAGGCGATGACACCGATCAGCAGCGGCAGCCAGCCACCGGCAAAGATCTTCACCACGTTGGCGGCAAACAGCGGGATATCCACGCACAGCAGGGCTACCAGCAGCGGTGCCACCACCCATACCGGCCATTTCCACTGTTTCAGCGCCACGGTGCAGGCCAGGATGGAGGTAATCACCATGGTGCCGGTCACGGCAATACCGTAGGCACCGGCCAGCGCGCTGGAGGTCTGGAACATGATCACCACGGCAATCACGGCAAACAGCAGGCCCCAGTTCACCAGCGGGATGTAAATCTGGCCGATTTCCTTGTCCGAGGTATGGGTGATTTCCATGCGCGGCAAATAGCCCAGCTGTACCGCCTGGCGGGTCAGCGAGAATACGCCGGAAATCACCGCTTGCGACGCAATGACCGTGGCCGCGGTAGACAGGATCACCATGGGCATCAATGCCCATTGTGGTGCCAGGTGGAAGAAAGGGTTGGCGCGCGCGGCCGGGTCGGCCAGGATTTCGGCACCCTGGCCAAAGTAGTTCAGCATCAGCGCGGGCAGCACATAAAAGAACCACGCCAGGCGGATGGGTTTGGGGCCGAAATGACCCATGTCGGCGTACAGCGCCTCGGCACCGGTCAGCGCCAGCACCACCGAGCCCAGCGCCAGAAAGCCTACCGCCTGGTGTTCCAGCATGAAGGTCATGCCCCAGGCCGGGTTCAGCGCGGACAGCACCGCCGGGTTACCCATGATGCCGTGCACGCCCAGCGCGGCCAGGGCACCGAACCATAGCATCATCACCGGGCCGAACAGCTTGCCCACACTGGCGGTGCCGTGCTTCTGGATGACAAACAGCCCCACCAGCACCGCAATGGCAATGGGCAGCACGTAGGGCTTGAAGCTGGGGGTAATCACCTCCAGGCCTTCCAGTGCCGACAGCACCGATACCGCCGGGGTAATCACCACTTCGCCATAGAAAAAGCCGCCGCCCATCAGGCCCAGGGCAGCCAGCAGCCAGCCTTTGCTGCCTACGGCACGCCGTGCCAGCGCCATCAGGGTAAGGATGCCGCCTTCGCCACGGTTATCCGCCCGCAGCACAAAAGACAGGTATTTGAGCGAGACCACCAGAATCAGCCCCCACACGATCAGGGACAGGATGCCCAGTACGTTGGCTTCGTTTGGCAGCAGCCCCAGGTGCGGGCTGAAACACTCTTTCAGGGTGTAGAGCGGGCTGGTGCCGATGTCGCCATAGACCACGCCCAGGGCGGCCAGGGTAATGCCCGCCATTGCTTGTTTATTATGCGCTTGCATGATGCTTTGTATTGTTGTTTGAGGGTTTTGCATTGCGATTTTGCTGCATTGCAAAAGTAAGGCACAGGTGAGCGCGCAGATTACTCTGCTGGCCGGCAAATGACCATGCGGCCAACCCGGCTTGTGCTGCTTTATGCGTACCGTGTAGATGCTTTGCCACAATTACTCACCCGTGTGGCATTTCCGCAGTTAGCTGCAGTGCGGGTATGACATTTGTCACAGTAAATCTGTAATTTCGATAAATTAGCTTGCATACGCACCGGTGTTTTTTTAGCTTGTCCCAGTAAATCGGCATAGCGCTGCCATGTATTGGCCAGATTGGCACAAACCCTGTGCACTTGCGAGTGCGGTGATGGATCGTCATGAAAGGGCGGTGGATGAAAAGATGGCTGCGGTGGCTGGCGGTGGGCTGCGGTATCAATCTTGCGCAGGCCGCCCAGCCGCTGCACCTGCTTACCCAGGCGCAAGACCCCTACGCGGTGCAACTCGCTAGCGGGGCACAAGGCGGTTTGGCGGTAACGGTGGTGCGCTGTGCACTGGATAGCTTGGCGCTACCTGCCCAGGTGCAGTTTGTGGCGTGGGCGCGCGCGCAACGCCGCGTGGACAGTGGCGAGGCCGACGGCTACTTTCCTGCGTCGCGCAATCCGCAACGCGATGCCCTGTCGCAGTGGTTTGGCCCGGTAGCACCGCAGCAATGGCGCTGGTACTTACGCCGCGACAGCCGTATGGACCCGCTGGCGCCCGGCTTTCGCGAGTACGCCCGTGTGGGCGCGTATGCCGGCTCCAATATGCTGGCCTGGCTGCAGGCACAGCACTATCAGGTAACTGTGTCGCCGCCGGAGCACGACCAGATGCTGGATGTATTGCTGGCCGGGCGTGCTGACGCCGTGCTGGCGGCCGACCTGGCCATGGATAAACTGGTGGCGCAGCGTGGTGCGGCAAACCGGGTGCGTTCGGTGCTGGCGCAGGACAAGCCGCTGGGCCTGTACCTGTCGCACCGTTTTCTGGCACAACAGCCGCCTGCTTTTGCCGCCAGGCTACAGCAGGCGCTGGCCAGCTGCCGGCCTGCTACGCCGTAGCGGCCTGGGTGCCCAGTGTCAGGAAGGCCGCACCGCGTACACCACCGGCATCGCCATGGCGGGCTTTTTCTATGCGTGGTACACGGGCGAATTTCAGCATATAGCGCGGCAGGCGTTTGGGCAGCTCGCGGTACAGCTCGTCAAAATTGGATAAGCCGCCGCCCAGTACGATCAGCGCCGGGTCCAGTATGGCCAGATAGCCGGCAAAGCAGCAGGCGGTCAGCTCGAAGAATTGCTCGACAAATACGACGGTAGACGGGTGGCCTTCGCGGTAGCGCTGGATGATGTCCTGTGCGGCCAGCCTTTCGCTGAAACGGTGGAAAAACAGCTGCTCGAAGCCGCGGCCGGACAGGTAGTTGTCGATGCAGCCACGTTGGCCGCAGCCGCAGGCAAATACTGGCAAGTCGCCACCAAAAGCCTGCATGGCGTCGATAGGCAGGCGCATATGGCCCAGCTCGCCAGCCACGTGGTTCAGCCCGTTGTGGATCTGGCCGCGGAAAATCATGCCGGCGCCCACGCCGGTACCCAGAATGACGCCCAGTACCGAAGCCACGCCCTGGTTGGCCGCATCCATCGCCTCGGATAGCGCAAAGCAGTTGGCGTCGTTATCGATGAACACCGGGCGGCCCAGGCGCTCTTGCAGGTCTTCCTGCAGGCGGCGGCCATTGGCTGCCGGCACGTTGGCCGCCAGCAGGCTGCCGCTGATACTGTCGATAATGCCGGGAATACCCAGGCCAACGCTGCCCTGGCAGCCCAGCTCGCTATCGGCTTGCTGTACGGTATGGCACAGCTCGTCCAGCAGGCTGGCGTAATCTTTGGGGGTGGCAAAGCGGTGCTGGCGTACGCGCCGTAGCGAGGCGTCGAATGCGCCGAACTCTATCTTGGTACCGCCGATGTCAAATCCATAAAGCATGGTGAAGTCAGTCTTGGCTAGGAGGCCTGGCGTGCCTGCGGTTGGTGTCTGGGAGACGAAGCAAAAAAGTGCCGTTGCCGGTGTGTCTGCGCAAGGTCGGCTACGCTTCGGCGATACTGCGTTGGAAATGCCTGCGGAATGCCCATTTACCTTATGTAAACTGCGCTTCCTTCGCCATTTCCGCCTTGTCTCGCTCTAGCTTGCGCGACCTTGAACAGGCGCTACAGGCAACGGCCAAGCTCTGCATGACCTCTCCAGAGGTTGGCAAGGTAGGATTCTACCTCACCTGCCCTGAAAAACCGGGCTTGCGCCCGGGTACTACCCTTCGGTTTGGTTTAGAAACCGATCCACACGCCAGTCAGGAACTGGTTGGTGTCTTTTGCGCCGCTGGCTTTCGGGGCTACCTTGGTCAGACGGGCGTACCACTCGGCACCGCCGCCGATATCACGGCCGTATTGCACGGCAAAGCGGCTGTAGTCGTCAGCCACACCGGTGTTGTTCTGGTTCATGTAGGCAGCCTTGATGTAGCCGGCTTTGCCCATGGTGTAAGTCAGGCCCAGCGAGGTCTCGCTACCCTTGTTGGTTTGCTTGCCGGCTTTTTCCTGTTTGTAGGATTGCACCATGGCGCGCAGGGTCAGGTCGTCGCTCACGCCTACCGAGGCGGCCAGGTATTGCTGGCTGTTTTCGGTGTCGTTAGTCACGGTGGTGGTTTCGCTTACCACGCCGGTGGTCAGGTTAGCCTTGGTTTCCTTGGTTTTGGTGGCGGGTTTGCCGCCCAGCACGCCAGCGTACAGCGTGGCTTTGCCCAGGGTCAGGGTACCGGCCAGGTCGTACACGCTGTCCTTGTTGTGCTTCTCGTTACCCCAGCCGTGCTGTGCGCTGAAGCTGAAGTTGCCCAGTGCCGGCGACTGGTAGCTCAGGGTGTTCGGCAGGTACACCTTGCTGGTGACTTTGCCGGCACCGCCTTCGGCCACCGGCCAGAAGCCCACTTGGCCAAATGGCCAGTCCAGGGTCAGGTAGCTGTTGATGAAGGCACGGCCGGCCTTCACGGTACCAAAGTCGCCAGACAGGGTGACATAGGCTTCGCGGCTGCCGATACCTACCTTGTTTTCCACGGTTTCGCCTGTGGCGATCTTTTGCGAGATGCGTGCGCCCAGCTTGTTACCGCCGGCGATGTCTTTGCTGGCATCGATGTTCAGCAGCAGGGCACGGTCCAGCTCGCTGCTGGTGGTGGTGCCGTTATCGGTCACGATGTAGTTGGCTTCTGCCGAGCCGCTCAGTTTGAATACATCGGTCCAGCCATCGGCAAAAGCCGGGGTAGAGGCGAGCGAGGCGATGATCAGTGCCAGGGTTTTGCGTTGCATTGGGTGTTCTCCGTTGGTCGTGTTGACGTTTTCGCCCATGCCTATGTCATTTAAATGGGGCGTGACACGGCATTTCTCTGTTGAGCGTGGTTTTTCGCCCGTTAAAAACTAGTGTTGGCTGTAGCGTATGGCCTGGCCGTCCGGGCCAAACAGATGGCACTGGGCGGTATCGATGGCCAGCCAGGCGCGGCTGCCGCTGGCCGGGGCCGGGTTGTCGCTGGCCAGCTTGATGGCCAGGGGTTCGCTTTGGCCGGCGGCGCGGGCGTAGACGATCTGCACATCGCCCAGGTGTTCGACCAGCTCTACCGTTACCGGTACGCCGTGGTCGGCAAAGCGCAGGTGCTCGGCGCGGATACCCAGCGTCAGCTCGCCCTCGGCGCGGGCGCCAGGCAGGGAAAGCAGCTCGCCACCGGGTAGCTGCAGGCTGGTGTTTTGGCCGAAGATACTGGCACTTACCGGCAGGAAGTTCATTTTCGGGCTGCCCAGGAAGCCGGCCACGAACAGGTTGGCCGGGTGCTGGTACAGCGCCAGCGGGGTGCCGACCTGTTCGATGCGGCCGGCGTTGAACACGGCGATGCGGTCGCCCATGGTCATGGCTTCTACCTGGTCGTGCGTCACGTAGATCATGGTGCTGCCCAGGTCCTGGTGCAGGCGGGTCAGCTCGATGCGCATCTGCACGCGCAGTGCGGCGTCCAGGTTGGATAGCGGCTCGTCAAACAGGAATACGTCCGGCTTGCGCACGATGGCGCGGCCGATGGCCACGCGCTGGCGCTGGCCGCCGGACAGCGCTTTGGGTTTGCGCTCCAGCAGGTGGCCGATCTGCAGGATGTCGGACGCGCGGTTGACCGCATCGTCGATGTCCTTTTTGCTTTTGCCGGCCAGTTTCAGGCCGAAAGCCATGTTCTCGCGCACGGTCATGTGCGGGTACAGCGCGTAGCTCTGGAACACCATGGCCACGCCGCGTTTGGCGGGCGGCACGTCGTTGGCCAGCGTGTCGCCGATCCACACTTCACCTGCGCTGATGTCTTCCAGCCCGGCGATCATGCGCATCATGGTGGACTTGCCACAGCCGGACGGGCCGACAAACACCATGAATTCGCCGTCGCGGATGTCCAGGTCTACGCCGTGGATTACGGTAGGGCCTTCGTCGTAGGTTTTCTTGATTTGCTTCAGTTTCAGTTCAGCCATGTTCTTTTCCTTGGTGCGGCTCAGGCCAGGCGGGCCGGCATGCGGCCGGTGGCGTCCAGCGTGCCCAGCAGCCAGTCGGCTACCGCGTGCAGGGCAGCGTCGGCAAAGCCGTAGGTCAGCAGGGCGGGGGCGTTCAGGTCGGCGGCGGCGTAGGGGTTCCACAGCGCCAGGTGCAGGTCGGGCTGCCAGCTGGCGGCCTCGCGCGCGCCGTAGCGTTCGCGGGTGGTGGAGGCCAGCACGGTGTAGCGGCCATCCTGCGGCAGCGTGGCCCAGTCCAGTGCCTGGCGGCTGGCAAAGGTCACCACGTCCAGCTCGAAGTGCTGGCGCAGCACGCCAATCAGCGTGTCGGCCGACAGGCCGGCTTCGGATACGCCGTCGGACGGCGCCTGCTGCTGCAAGACCAGGCGCAGCTGGCGCGACGTTGGCCGCACCGGCTGGCCGTGGGCGGTGAGGGCGCGGCGCCAGGCGCTGGCAAACAGCGCCACGTCGGCGGCTTCCTGTGCCGGGCTGTAGTCGCGGGTGCGGCTGGGGTGACGGGCCACCAGAGCGTTGACGCGCTGCTCGGCCTCGGCCAGTCGCGCGCTTTCCAGGCGGCCGTCACGAACGGCGTCTTCCAGCGCCTGGCGGCTGGCGACCATTTCATCGACAAACTGCAGCACCAGCGACAGGTCGGCGCCAGCGCGCAGCGCTTGTGCCGTACCTGCGGCCTGGCCCCAGCGTTCGCGGATGGCTTTCATGTTCATGCCGTCGGTAATGGCCACGCCCTGGTAGCCCCATTGCTGGCGCAGCAGCGTGCCCAGAATGGCTGGCGACAGCGTGGCCGGCCAGGCTTCGTCCAGCTGCGGGAACAGGATGTGCGCGCTCATCAGCGAGGCGCTGTGCGGCAGCAGGGCACGGAACGGCGCCAGTTCGTAGTCGTCCAGCGCGGCGCGGCTCTTGTCTACCACCGGCAGGTCCAGGTGCGAGTCGGTATGGGTGTCGCCATGGCCGGGGAAGTGCTTCACACAGCAGGCAATGTTTTCCTGCTGGTGGCCCTGCATCCAGGCTGCGGCCAACCTTACGGCGCTTTCCGGGTGCTCGCCAAAGCTGCGCTCGCCGATTACCGGGTTTTGCGGGTTGTTGTTCAGGTCCAGCACCGGGCCGTAGTTCAGGTTGATGCCCAGCGAGGCCAGGCCGCGGGCCAGCGCGGCGCCTACGTCGTGCGCCAGCTGCTCGTCGCCCACCGCGCCCAGCGCCATGGCCGACGGCGCTTGCGGCAGGAACAGCGTGCGCATCACGGCGCCGCCTTCCTGGTCGATGCCGATCAGCACGTCGTCGCCGCAGGCTTCGCGCAGCTGGGCGACCAGCGCACGGGTCTGGGCTGCGTCCTGCACATTGCGGCGGAACAGGCAGATGGCGCGGATATGGTTGTCACGCAGGAAGGTCTTTTCTGTTTCGCTCAGGGTAGTGCCGGCCACATCTACCATCAGGGCACGGCCGGCCAGGCGGCTCAGGTCTTGGCTCATTTCACAGCTCCGTCAAAGCCGCGCAGGAAGTAGCGCTGGGTAAACAGGAACACCATCAGGATGGGCAGCACGGTGAGCACCGCACCGGCGGCCACCACGCGAATCTTGAAACTGAAGGCGCCGGACAGGTACAGCACGCCCACCGACAGCGGGAATTTGTCCGGGCTGGCCATCACGATGGACGGCCAGATGTACTGGTTCCACGCCGCCACCAGGGTCAGGATGGTCAACGCGGCCAGCGCCGGGCGCGCCAGCGGCAGCATGATGTGCCAGAAGATCTGCCATTCGGTGGCACCGTCCACGCGGGCGGCGTCTACCAGGTCGTTCGGTACCGCCTCGAAGGCCTGCTTCATCAGGAAGATGCCCACCGCGCCCGCCAGGCCCGGCAGCACTACGCCGGTATAGGTGTCGCCCATGCCCAGCTTGGACACGGTGATGAAGTTCACCAGGAAGTTCACCTCCGACGGCAGGATCATGGTGGCCAGGATGGCGCCAAACACGATATTGCGGCCCGGGAACTGCATGCGTGCCAGCGGGTAGGCCGCCATGCTGCACACAATCAGCGTGCCGGCCACGGTCAGCACCGAGATGATGATGGAGTTCTTGTAGAACGCGATCACATCAATGGTTTTGAACACTTCGATGAAGTTGTCCAGGCCCGGGTTTTCCGGCCACATGCGCGGCGGGTAGGTAAACACGTCGCCGCTGGTAGACAGCGCCGTTACCAGCGTCCACCAGAACGGGTACACGGTAATCACCGCCAGCAGGGTCAGCACCAGGTAGTGCAGCGTGCGGTTGGCCAGCTTGTTCATATTGATTTTCTTTGCCGTGGCAGCCCGCGGCAGGGTCAGGGTCTTTTCCATGGCTGGCCTCATTTCTTGCGCGGTTGCAGGTAGCGGAAGTTCAGCCAGGCCAGTGCCACGCAGAACACGGACATCACCAGGCTGGCAGCCAGCGCACGGCCGAAGTTCAGCGACTTGATACCGAACTCGTAGGCGTAGAACAGCGCGGTGTAGGTAGACTGCATCGGGCCGCCCTTGGTCATGATCTGTACTTCTTCAAAGCACTTCACTGCGGCCAACATGGACATCACCGAGCAAAGCAGGATGGTGGGCATCAGCAGCGGCACGGTGATCTTCCAGAAGCGCTGCCAGGCGTTGGCACCGTCCAGCACCGCTGCTTCGTACACGTCTTGCGGCACGCTTTGCAGGCCGGCCAGGTACAGCACCATGTACCAGCCCAGGCCGCGCCAGATGGTGACGAACATCACGGCAAACAGCGCGATGCGGTCGTCGCTGAGCCAGCCGATAGGCTCGTTGATCACGTGCAGCCAGCGCAGCACCGCGTTCAGCGCGCCGTCGTCGGTGTACATGAAGTTCCAGATCACGCCGATCACCGACACCGTGGTGACTACCGGCAGGTAGTAGGCCGCGCGGTAAAACTTGATGCCTGGCAGCTGGTTGTTCACCAGCACCGCCAGCAGGATGGCCAGCACCTGGATGGCAGGCACCACCAGCAGGTACAGCGCCGAGTTCTTCAGCGACGCGATGAACAGCTCGTCGGCGAACAGCTCGCGAAAGTTATCCAGACCGACCCACACCGGGGCGTCGATCAGGTTGTATTGCGTAAACGCCAGGTAGGAACCGAACCCTACCGGCCAGAAAGAAAACGCCAGTAACAGCAGCAGCGCCGGGGCGAGAAACAGCCAGGCCTGCAGTGTGTTTTTCTTGGAAGCACTCATACTCACCGCACTTTGCAAACTTGATCCAATACCCGTTGGCCGCAGGCAAAGCCTGGCCACCCCTGCCTGCACCAGGGGCACAGGCAGGGCGGGGGCGTGGTGCTGCTACCGGGGTAGCAGCCCGACGGTCATACGGGCATTACAGCTTGCTGTTCCAGAAAGCAGCGGCTTCGTCCAGCGCGGCTTTCGGGTCCTTGCGGCCGGTCACGGCTTGCTCTACTGCCGCGGCCAGCTTGTTGGACAGCACTTCCGGGTCCTTCACGCCGGACAGGAAGATGGTGCGGGTGCTATCCAGGCTGGACGCTGCCACCGCTACCGCCTGCTCCACTGCGCCACCAGGGGCCGCCACAGTCTGGAAGTGCGGGTCTTTGGCAGCCTTGCCGCTGGTCGGCAGGGTGCCGGCCAGTTTGGAGAACGCCAGCTGGTTGGCGTCGTTGGTCAGGTAGTTGGCGAACTTGCCCACTTCCGGCAGCAGCGCCTTGTCTACGTTCTTCGCCACGGCAAAGTTGAACATCCAGCCGCCGGAGGCAATGCCGGTCGGGCCTACCGGGGCAGCGGCCACGGCGGTGGACTTGTACAGCACCGGCGCTTCGTCACGGATGCGGGTCAGCGAGGTAGGGGTGGAAACCAGCATGGCCATCTTGCCGGCGTTGTAAGCCTGCATCTGCACCTGGAAGTTGTCCTGGGCGAACAGGTTGTCTTTCAGCAGTGCGCCGGCCTTGTAGGCGTCGGCCAGCTTTTTCATCATCGCCACGTGCGCCGGGCTGTTGAACACCGCCTTGCCGCCTTTCACCACGTCCAGGCCGTTCTGGATCAGGAAGCCTTCGATCTTGGTGGGGCCCAGGGTGGGGGCAAAGCCGGCAACGCCGGTCTTGGCCTTGATGGCCTTGGAGAACGACAGCTGCTCGTCAAAAGTCTTCGGCGCGGCTTTCAGGCCGGCGCGGGCGAAGATGTCCTTGTTGTAGGCAATCACGTTGGCGCCGTTGTAGTGCGGGAAGGCGTAGGTCTTGCCTTCGAAGGTCACATCAGCCAGCGCGCCTTTCACGAACTGCGCCTTGTTGATGATGCCGTCTACCGGCTGGATCAGGCCGTCCTGCTTGTAGTCATACGCCCAAGGCACGTTCAGGTTCACCAGTCCCGGCGGCTTGCCAGCGCCTACCGCGGCGGTGAATTTGGCCTGGATCACGTCCCACGGGTAGTCCGTCCACTTCACTTCCACGCCAGGGTTCTGCGCGTTGTACTTGCCCACCAGGTCTTTGAAGTAGCCGTCGAATTTTGGCGACAGGCTCATGGTCCACACTTCGATCACCGGCTTGTCGGCGGCAAAGGCGCTAAAAGAGGCAGTCAGGCCAACGGCCAGCAGCGTAGCGCTGGCAATAGATTTCAGTTTCATGCTCGGACTCTCGTTCGGGTTGTGTTGTGGTTGCGGCCGCCCTGCGCGTGTGACTGCTGGCGTCCCTTTGGCAGCACACGGCTACCTGTCTCTCGTTGGCTGCAGCACTTGGCGGTTGTTATAAGGCCTTGGTGCGGCGGCGAAGCCAATCTAATACCAGCGAAATACCAGAGCAATACCAATGTGAAACCTTTATCGAATGTTGCAGTGCGACTACACCAAAAATGCAACAAATCAGTAGTGGTATCGATACCAGACTGCTAAAAACAGCCAGTTTGATAACGCAGGTTATTATTTTGCACATGGCCATTTCAAAGCACTTTTAAGCCATGATTTCTTTCATTCGTGGTATGTCATGCCGATATCTATAATGGCTAACACGTAATCAGCACCATGGCGCACTGCGGCCAAGCTGTGCCTGATGGGTGGCCTGGATTGGTATGTTTGCTGGTGTGCTAGTGGTCTGGTGGTGGGTGCCTGGCGAGAGTTGGCCGCAGGGCGGGTGGGGGTAGTTGGCCGCAGGGCGCGGCCAACCCTGCGGCAGCTGCATGGCATACTGTGCGCCTGCCCGACAGGTAAAACGCCATGACCGATACCCAAGCCGCCTTGCCCCTGCTACTCGCCGATACGCCAGCCAAAGCCGAAGAGGCCTGCTGGGCTTCCAGCCGCACGCCGACAGGTTGGCCGCCATGCTGCTGAAGCAGCAGTTTCCGGACGCCAGCTTTGTGGTGGGGATCGAGGGCGAGTGGGGTGAAGGCAAGTCCAGCTTCATCAACTGTCTGAAACAACGTTTTGAGCAGGCCAAACAAGTCCACGGAGAAATTCCGCCTGCTGTGGTCGAGTTCAATCCGTGGTGGTTTGAAAATCCGGAAAAGACAGCAAGCAATCTGTTGGAGACCATCATTAATGGTCGCGACCAAAATGATAAAGAGGCGATAAAAGCCCTCGAAGCTTTATTTGCAGCGCTAAACCACATAACGCCTTGGCTGGAAAAGCTGGCATCAAATCCGCTGGTTCTGACCGTGTTGTTTGGCGCCAATGCTGTTGCAATGTTGGCTAATGGTAAGGACGTCCCGTGGATTGGTGCGCTGGTAGCTGCTGGTTTGTCCTTGGTTCTCTACATCTGTACGAAGTGGCTTGCTAGACATCGTGTTCGGTCGGAATCCTTGGCCGGCCTGAAGCAGAAGGCGGCCGCAGCGCTAAAGTCTGAAAAGATGAAAGGCCAAAAGCAGATTGTCATCATTGACGACCTCGACCGCTTGTCGCACGAAGAAATCCGGGAGGTGTTTCGTGCGGTGAAGGGGGTGCTGGACTTGCCCAATATCGTCTACGTCATCGCCTACGACCGCGCCATCGTGGCGTCGGCGCTGGATGAGGTGCATAAGGGCAAAGGCGAGGCGTATCTGGAGAAAATCGTGCAGCTGCAGTATCGGCTGCCGAAGCCGACCCGTAAAAAGTGGCAGGACTACAATTTCGATACGCTGATCAAGACTGGGCTGCTTCGGCACGGCACTCCGAGCGATGAGGAAGCCAGGTTCTCATTTGATGTGATCAGCCAAGCTTTCCTTACTTTGCCGCGTGACGCCAAGCGTTTATTGGCTAGTGTGCATGCCTATCAACTGATACCCGAAGAGATACGGATTGATCCGTTCGATTTCCTCTTTCTGGAGGCATTACGGCTGAAAGACCGCCGTTTGTGGGAGCAACTACTGACTGCCATTCTGTCAGTGCGCGAACTGATCTTGATGCCTAGAGATAACAAGAGCGCGGAGGAGCTTCTCGCCACCTGGCTACAAACCTACATTCCGAAGCTGGAAGAGACCAAACCCGCAATAAAGGACGCGATACAGCATTTCACCGGTTGGCCGGTTGGCTGGAACAAGGAGCTGAAAGAGCGGGCGGTGACTCCTCAGCGCCTTTCGCGTTTGGTTAGCCGAGTCCAAAGTCATTTTGGTTATCGCTCTTGGGACGATGAGATTGAGGTCCTGCTGAACATGGTGCGAGCGTATCGACAGTCGCAACCGGCAGAGAATCAATCTTCGAACGAGGAAATTGAGCGGTTCTTGCAGGCGGGTTCAGTATCAACGTTGGCCGCAGCATTGCCCGGCCAGGGGATGAAGCCAATCTTTTTTTATGAGTCCATTGGTTATTTGCGGCATCGACTGGGCTTCAGTTTCCTGCATGTACGACATGCCAGCTTGGTTGCCGAATATCTGGAAGGCCGGACATGGGAAGAAATCTCGCTGATGGGGTATCTGCGAGAGTTTCTCGACTGTGTCTTTGCTGAAGAGGCCAAACCTTACCAAATTATTGATCTAAGCGACGTAGCCAAAGAAATGGTGACGGATTGGCTTGTCTGCGAGCGTGCCCCGACAATTGCCTTGTCGGTAGGTTTCAGCCAACAGGGAGATTGGTCAGCCTTCAGGGCGTTGGCTGTAGAGAAGTGCCTGGACATGAGTCTAGAAGAGTTGCTAGCCATTCCTGACCCAGTTGTGGCTGCCCGCGTTCTTGATGCGATGGGAGAGGGGGATAGTGTAAAGAGAGCAGCCTGGGAGGCTGCTTTGCCAGATCGCTTGTCTGAGGAAGGGCAGGGCCGCTTGAACTTTTTGTTTACCGGCTCGATGGACAGTAAAAAAACCATGATAGAAAGCACGTGGCTAAATGAATCCGAGCGCTTCAAGGCCTTAATTACACCGCCCTCCAGCACGGCATCCTAGTAAAATTTCATACGGTCCTTTTGCAAAAAGCCACCGTCTAAACTGCACCAAGGGGCGGTCGCTGGCCGCCCCGTTGCGGCCAACCTTTCCCCCGCCCGCTGCTACCCGCTACAATCAACACCATTTCGCAGAATTTCCAAGGAACCCGCTCATGCGTGCCTCGCAGTTTTTCATCTCTACCCAGAAAGAAGCCCCCGCCGACGCGGATATCGTTAGCCAGAAGCTGATGCTGCGCGCCGGTTTCATCCGCAAGGTTGCCGCCGGTGTGTACAACTGGATGCCGATGGGCCTGCGCAGCCTGAAAAAGGTAGAGAACATCGTGCGCGAAGAGATGAACCGCGCGGGTGCCATCGAGCTGGTGATGCCTATCGTGCAGCCGGCCGGCCTGTGGCAGGAAACCGGCCGCTTCGACGGCATGGGCGCCGAGCTGCTGCGCTTTAAAGACCGCCACGACCGCGACTTCGTGATTCAGCCGACGTCCGAAGAAGTGATTACTGACATCGCCCGCGCCGAGCTGCGCAGCTACCGCGCGCTGCCGAAAAACTTCTACCAGATCCAGACCAAGTTCCGCGACGAGCGCCGCCCGCGCTTTGGCGTGATGCGTGGCCGCGAATTCACCATGAAAGACGCGTACTCGTTTGACCGTACCGCCGAAGACGCCGGCAAGAGCTACGACAATATGTTCGCCGCCTACTGCCGCATCTTCGACCGCCTGGGCCTGACCTACCGCGCCGTGGCGGCCGATACCGGCGCCATCGGTGGCGACCGTTCGCACGAGTTCCAGGTGATTGCCGAAACCGGCGAAGACGCCATCGTGTACTGCCCGGACAGCGACTACGCGGCCAACATCGAGCTGGCCGAAGCGCTGGCTCCGGCCGGCGAGCGCGCTGCGGCTGCTGCCGAGCTGGCCAAGGTGCACACGCCTGGCGTGAAAACCATTGCCGACCTGGTGGGCTTCCTGAACGTGGACATCACCCGCACCGTGAAGGCGGTGGTGGTGGAAGGCGAAGAGGGCGACGCGGTACTGATGCTGGTACGTGGCGACCACGAGCTGAACGAAGTGAAGGCCGAAAAAGTAGCCGGCATCAAGAAGCCGCTGACCATGGCCAGCCCGGCGCTGATCAAGGACGCGTTTGGTGCCAACCCTGGCTCGCTGGGCCCGGTAGGCTTCAAAGGCCGCGTGGTGGCCGACCGCACCGTGGCACTGATGGCCGACTTTGTGATCGGCGCCAACGAAGACCACTACCACTACACCGGTGCCAACTTTGTGCGCGATTGCGCCGAGCCGGTGGTGGCCGACATCCGCAATGTGGTGGTGGGCGACCCGTCGCCGTGCGGCAAGGGCGCGCTGGCGATTCAGCGCGGTATCGAGGTGGGCCACGTGTTCTACCTGGGCACCAAGTACTCCCAGGCCATGAACGCTACCTTCCTGGACGAAGACGGCAAGCCGAAACACTTTGAAATGGGCTGCTACGGTATCGGCGTCAGCCGCATTCTGGGCGCCGCCATCGAGCAGAACTTTGACGACAAGGGCATGATCTGGCCAGACGCCATTGCGCCGTTTGCCGTGGTGATCTGCCCGGTAGGCTACGACCGTTCCGAAGGCGTGAAAGCCGCCGCCGACGCACTGTATGCCGGCCTGCAGGCGCAGGGCGTGGACGTGATCATCGACGACCGTGGCGAGCGCCCGGGCGCGATGTTTGCCGACTGGGAGCTGATCGGTGCGCCGCACCGCGTGACCATTGGCGACCGTGGCCTGAAAGAAGGCAAGGTGGAATACCAGCATCGCCGCGATAGCGAATCCACCGCGGTAGCGCCGGACGCCATCCTGGCCCACGTACTGGCCAAGCTGGCCTGATTGCGGCCATGACTCCGCTGCGCTTTGCCTTGCCCCTGCTGTTGGCCGCCCTGGTGGCGGCCCCGGCGTGGGCGGGTGCGCAGCGCGAGGAGGCGCTGGCGGCCAACGTGGCCAGCGCCATGTCGCGCAGCATTGCCGATGTAAACGCACCGCGGCTGGTGTTTGAAGACCCGCGCGAAGGCCCGCTGTGGCTGGCCGAGATGTCGCGCCGGCTGGAAAAACGTATTCCGGACCAATGGATGCGCGAGCGCCTGCTGACCGCCATCCATTACGAGGCCACGCGCGCCGGGCTGGACCCGCAAATGGTGCTGGGGCTGATCCAGGTGGAAAGCGGCTTCAAGAAGTACGCGCTGTCGCCGGTGGGTGCACGCGGCCTGATGCAGGTGATGCCGTTCTGGGTGCGCAGCATCGGCACGCCGGACCATAACTTGTTCGACCTCACTACCAACCTGCGCTACGGCTGCACCATTTTGCGGCATTACCTGGATATGGAGCGCGGCAACCTGTTTCGTGCACTGGGCCGCTACAACGGCAGCCTGGGCCGCGCGGAATACCCCAACCTGGTGGTGGGCGCGTGGAAGGCAAGCTGGCAGTGGCAGCAGCCTGCCGGCCAGCTGCGTACGGGCTACCAGCCGGCCAGCCGCTAGTTGGCCGCAAGTGTTTGTGCGCCATAAAAAAACCGCCTTTGGGTGGTTTTTTTATTAGCGCTGTGCCGGTTCAGGCGCGTTCGCCTTTGGCGAGCAGGAAGATGCGCGTACCGGCCAGGCGGTCGTGCAGGAATTGCTTGTCGTTATCCATGAAAACCCACAGCAAGGGCAGCAGCCACCACGCCAGCGCCGCCCACGCCGCCAGTTTGGGCGAGCCCAGTGACGGCAGCCAGGTGATGTAGGACAGTACCGGTACGCCGACAAACAGCACCATGGCTACGCCAAAACGTACGCCGGCCTGCAGCCACGATAGCGGGCGGCCATCGGGCATGGCCACTTTCAGCCGCCACGGTTTCATGGCCAGGGTTTGCCCGCTTTTGACCCAGCAATAGCCAAAGTAGCCAAACAGCACGCCCGCCACAAACAGGCGGTGCAGCCATTCCAGCAGCGGGGCGTGGTTGCCCATGGCCAGAATCGGCGTGAAGGCGGCAACAGCCACCAGCCACAGGGTGCCCACCAGCAGGGATTCGTACATCAGGCAGGCCAGGCGGCGTGTCAGGCCGGGATAGTCGGTAGAGCGGGTCATGATGATAGGGAAAAACTGGGGAATAGCCTTGCGGCCAACTCAGCATCTTACCAAAGCCCCCGTGTGCCGCCTACCCCCATAAAAGTGGCTGTTTTTGCTGGTTTTTGCCCTTTTTTTGCACCTGCACAAAAGCGCTTGACCGACTTTGGTGCTTCGGCTAAGTTCGTTCATCACGGGACAAAAAATTAATACCTGAATTAAGAAGAGGCAAAGATGCAGATATCGGGCGCGGAGATCCTGGTTCGCAGCTTGCAGGAAGAAGGAGTCGAATTCGTTTTCGGCTACCCCGGCGGCGCGGTCCTTGAGATATATGATGCTATTTTCCGGCAGCAGCAGTTCAAACACGTACTGGTGCGCCACGAACAGGCGGCGGTACACGCTGCTGACGCTTACTCGCGTTCCAGTAACAAGGTGGGTGTCGCCCTGGTGACATCCGGCCCTGGCGCGACCAATGCCGTGACCGGCATTGCGACGGCGTACATGGATTCCATCCCCATGGTGGTGATTTCGGGCCAGGTGTCCACACCGGCCATCGGCATGGATGCTTTCCAGGAAGTGGACATGGTGGGCATTACCCGCCCGTGCGTGAAGCACAACTTCCTGGTGAAAGACATCAACGAGCTGGCGGCCACCATCAAGAAGGCGTTCTACATTGCCGCGTCCGGCCGCCCGGGCCCGGTGGTGGTAGATATCCCGAAAGACGTGACCCAGCGCCTGGCCGAGTTCCACTACCCGGAAAGCGTGAGCATCCGCTCCTACGTGCCGGTAACACGTGGCCACCCCGGCCAGATCAAAAAGGCCGTGAACCTGCTGGCCGAAGCCAAGCGCCCGTACATTTATGTGGGCGGCGGCGCGGTGCAGGGTAATGCCTCGGCCGAAGTCACCGAGCTGGTGAAAATGCTGGGTGTGCCATGTACCAACACCCTGATGGGCCTGGGTGCCTATCCGGGGCAGGATCAGCAGTTCCTGGGCATGCTGGGCATGCACGGCACCTACGAAGCCAATATGGCCATGCAGTATTGTGATGTGCTGATTGCCGTGGGCGCGCGTTTTGACGACCGCGTGATCAGCGTGCCGTCGCACTTCCTGTCGCAGCCGAAAAAGATCGTGCACATCGACGTGGACCCGTCTTCCATCGCCAAGCGCGTGAAGGTAGACGTGCCTATCGTGGGCGACGTGAAACACGTACTGCGCGACATGATCGACCTGTTCAAGCAAACCGGCCAGCAAGTGCCACAGCAGCATCTGGCCAACTGGTGGAAGCAGATCGAAGAATGGCGTAGCTACAACAGCCTGCTGTACACCCCGTCTACCGAATTCATCAAGCCGCAGTACGTGGTGCAGAAGCTGTATGAAATTACCGGCGGCGATGCCATCATCACCTCCGACGTGGGCCAGCACCAGATGTGGGCTGCACAGTACTACCCGTTCAAGCGCCCGAAACAGTGGCTGAACTCCGGTGGCCTGGGCACCATGGGCTTTGGTTTGCCTGCCGCCATTGGCGCGCAGCTGGCCAACCCGGATGCACAAGTAGCGTGCATCACCGGTGAAGGCTCGATCCAGATGAACATCCAGGAGCTGTCTACTGCCAAGCAGTACCACACCCCGGTGAAGGTGATTGCGCTGAACAACCGCTACCTGGGCATGGTGCGCCAGTGGCAGGAGTTCTTCTACGGTACCCGCTATTCCGAGTCGTACATGGACGCGCTGCCGGACTTCGTGAAAATTGCCGAAGCCTACGGCCACGTGGGTATCAAGGTGGAAAACCCGGCCGACGTGGAGCCGGTGCTGCGCGAAGCGTTCAGCCCGGCGCTGAAAGAGCGCCTGGTATTCCTGGATTTCCGTACCGACCAGTCCGAAAACGTGTTCCCGATGATCCAGAACGGCAAAGGTCTGGACCAGATGGATCTGCCGCCGCACATGCGGGACCTGCAGATTGCCCCGTTCGAGAACAACCGTGACTACGGCAACATGTGTTAAGGCCTAGCAGCATGCGACATATTCTTTCTATTTTGCTGGAAAACGAAGCGGGCGCCCTGTCACGAGTAGTGGGACTTTTCTCCGCGCGCGCATACAATATCGATTCGCTGACCGTGTCGACTACCGAAGACCCGACACTGTCGCGCATGACCATCGTCACCCACGGGTCTGACGAAGTCATCGAGCAGATCACCAAGCAGCTCAACAAGCTGATCGAGGTGGTCAAGGTGATTGACCTCAACGAGTCCGACCATATCGAACGCGAGATGATGCTGATCAAGGTCCGTGCCACCGGCAAGGACCGTGAAGAGATGAAGCGCATGGCTGATATCTTCCGCGGCCGCATCATCGACGTGACGGAAAAGACCTACACCATCGAGCTCACTGGTACCAGCGACAAGCTCAACGCCTTTATCGAGGCGATCGACCGTTCAGTGATCCTGGAAACGGTGCGTACCGGTGCATCCGGAATTGGTCGCGGCGAACGTATTCTGAAGATCTGATATCACCAGGGCGGCTACCCGCTGCCCGAGAACAACTAGGGACATAAAATGAAAGTTTTCTACGACAAAGACGCTGACCTCTCCATCATCAAAGGCAAGCAGGTCGCCATCATCGGTTACGGCTCGCAAGGCCACGCCCACGCCCAGAACCTGAAAGAATCCGGCGTGAACGTGATCGTCGGCCTGCGCAAAGATGGCGCATCGTGGAAAAAAGCTGAAGCAGCCGGTCACCAGGTAAAAGAAGTTGCCGAAGCCGTAAAAGCGGCCGACGTGGTGATGATCCTGCTGCCGGACGAATCGCAGCCGGACGTGTACTACAAGGAAATCGCGGCCAACATCAAGCAGGGCGCAGCCCTGGCGTTTGCCCACGGTTTCAACGTGCACTACAACCAGATCGTACCGCGTGACGACCTGGACGTGATCATGGTGGCCCCGAAAGGCCCGGGCCACACCGTGCGTTCCGAGTACGTGAAGGGTGGTGGTGTACCAACCCTGATCGCTGTGTACCAGGACAAATCCGGCAAAGCCCGCGACATCGCCCTGTCCTATGCTGCAGCCAACGGCGGCACCAAAGGCGGCGTGATCGAAACCAACTTCCGTGAAGAAACCGAAACCGACCTGTTCGGCGAGCAAGCCGTACTGTGCGGCGGTGCCGTAGAGCTGGTAAAAGCCGGTTTCGAAACCCTGACCGAAGCCGGTTATGCCCCGGAAATGGCTTACTTCGAATGTCTGCACGAACTGAAACTGATCGTGGACCTGATGTACGAAGGCGGTATCGCCAACATGAACTACTCCATCTCCAATAACGCGGAGTATGGCGAGTACGTGACTGGCCCGGAAGTGGTGACCTCCGCTACCAAGGAAGCCATGAAAAAGGCCCTGTACCGCATCCAGTCCGGTGAATACGCCAAGATGTTCATCCTGGAAGGCAAGACCAACTACCCGAGCATGACCGCCCGCCGTCGCCTGAATGCCGATCACCCGATCGAAAAAGTGGGTGCCGAGCTGCGCGCCATGATGCCTTGGATCGCCAAGAACAAACTGGTAGACCAGTCCAAGAACTAAGCCCTGCGGCATTGTTCTGACAAACCGGGCCCCGTGCCCGGTTTTTGCATTTCGGGCGTACAATGCGCGCTATCCGGCCATTGGCCCCACGAACACACTACGGGAAAACCATGCACGATCCTGTACCTGCCAAGCCCTCGCTGCGTCGCCAGGGTATTTATCTGCTGCCGAACTCGTTTACGCTGGCCGCACTGTTTGCCGGCTTTTACGCCATTGTGCAGGCCATGAACCAGCGTTTCGAGCTGGCGGCAGTCGCCATTTTCATCGCCATGATTCTGGACGGCATGGATGGCCGCGTGGCGCGCATGACGCATAGCCAGAGCGCCTTCGGTGCCGAGTTCGACAGCCTGTCGGACATGGTGAGCTTTGGCGTGGCGCCGGCGCTGGTGGCCTACGAGTGGCTGCTGAAAGACATGGGCAAGCTGGGCTGGATGGTGGCGTTTATCTACTGTGCCGGTGCGGCGCTGCGCCTGGCGCGCTTCAATACCATGGTCGGCACCGCCGACAAGCGCTGGTTTACCGGCCTGCCCAGCCCGGCGGCGGCGGCGCTGGTGGCCGGCCTGGTGTGGATCTGCCACGCCTACGATTACCAGCAGCTGCCCGGCCTGCACTGGCTGGCGCTGGCGTTTACCGCATTTGCCGGTATTACCATGGTGACCAATGTAAAGTACTGGAGCTTCAAGGAGATTCACCTGCGCCGCCGCGTGCCGTTTGTGATGTTGCTAGGCCTGGTGGTGGTGTTGCTATTGCTGATGTCGGAGCCGCCGCTGGTGCTGTTCGGCTTCTTTGTGTGCTATGCGCTGTCGGGCTATGTGATGGCGCTGATGAGCCTGGGGCGCAAGGCACCGCCGCCGCCGGTCAGTTAAACCAGACAAACCGCCTTCGGGCGGTTTTTTCATGGTGTGCCTAACGCAGGCAGGCGCTGGGTGGTTGGCCGAAGCGGCGGCGGAAAGCGGTGGCAAAGTTGGCCGCAGAGCTGTAGCCCGCCCCCAGCGCCACGTCGGTAATGCTGCGCTGCCCGCTTAGCAGCATCTGGCGGGCGCTTTCCAGCCGCTGCCCGCGCAGGTAGTCCATCACGCTGCAGTCAAAGTGGCGGCGGAAGTGCCGTTGCAGGGTGCTGCTGCTCATGCACGCGGCTTCCGCTAGCTGGTGCAGGCTCCAGTTTTCGCCTTCCCCGCTGTCTATCAGCGCCTTTACCCGCTGCAGGCGGCGGCTCATCTGCGGGGTGGCCGGGCTGTCTGGTGGCGGGCTACCGATTTCGGCCAGCACTTGCCCGAGTAGCAGCATGCCCATGCCCTCGCGTTCGATGCGGGCCAGTAGCGGGTTGGCCGCATGGTGCTGCACCATCTGCTGCGCCAGCCGCGTGAGCTGCGGGCTGGCGACCCACTGCATGGCGGCCAGGTGGCGGCTGGCCAGGCGCGCCAGGGCCGACTGGCTACCGAGCTCGGGCAGGCCGTGCTGTTCCAGCCAGGGGTGATCCAGCGCCATGCACACTTTCTGTTCGATGCCGGCTTGGCCGCAGTGGCGCTGGAACAGGGCGGGTTCGTTCAGGTTAACCAGCAGCACCTGTGCTTGTTGCTGCGGCTGCAGGCGGAAGTCGTGCTGGTCGAAGTTCAGCTTGATCGGGCCTTGCAGCGCCACGATCAGCCGAAGCCCGGCGGCGCTGGCATTGCTGTGGCTGTGCGGGTTGGCGCGGCTGCGGTTGGCGCTGATCAGAAAGCCGGGTGTGCTGTGTTGTACCCAGGCCAAATCACTGGTGGTCGGGCGGGTGTCACCCTGCGGGCCCTGCATGCTGTTTCCTCCGTGTTCCCTCTGCGCGTCTTGCGCAAACAAGCTTGCCCGTATCGCAAAAGCAGCCAGACAGGCTATGCCGGATACTACCAGACTTCTTGTTAATAAGAATGATTATCAACAATGATGGTGCTAGCGATGTGTATCAAGCAGTGTGCCTTGCGCCGCCTGGCAGGCGTTCTGTTGTGTCTGAATCTCCTGCCGCTGGCCATGGCAGAGCCGGTGGTGCTGGATGGGGCTAGCCAGTTTGCGCTGCATTCGCGGCATACCGGGCGCGACTATCGCATTTATCTGTCGGTGCCAGCCGTGCCGCCACCAGCGGGGGGCTACCCCGTGCTATACGCCCTGGATGGCGACGCCAGTTTTGCCCGCCTGCACCAAGCCAACCCACGCGAGGCCAGCGTATTCGAGCGTTTGCGCCAGCATGGCCCGGTGGTGCCGCAGCCTGGCGTGGTGGTGGGCATAGGCTATGGCCGCCCGTTCAGCCAGACGATGGACTTGCGCGCCGAAGACTACACCCCGCCGCTGTCGTGCCAGGGCTGCGAGCTGTCTTCGCCGCGCCATGGCGGGGCGGACGCCTTTGCCCGCTTTATCAACGAAGAGCTCAAGCCAGAAGTGGCGCGCCGCCTGCCGCTGAACCCGGCGCGGCAGAGCTTGTTTGGCCATTCCTATGGCGGCCTGTTTACCGTGTACCAGCTGCTGCGCCAGCCGCAGAGCTTCCAGCATTTCTTTGCCATCAGCCCGTCGCTGTGGTTTGGCGACCGCGCACTGTTGGCCGCACCGGTGCCCGCGCTGCCGGTAGCGGCGCCACGCCTGCTGGTGCTGTGGGTAGGGCAGGACGAGCAGCCGGCCAGCTACGACCTGGCGGTAGCGCGCCAACGGCAGCAGCGCCTGCAGCAAAACCGCATGGTGAGCAATACCGCCGAGCTACACGCCAGGCTATACGGCCTGCCTGGCCTGGTGAGCGATTACCGGGTGGTGCCTGGCCATGATCACGGCCAGATGCACGGCTACGCCATAGACCGTGCGCTGGCCATCGCCTTTAGCCCGGCCTGGCAGCCAGGCCACTGATTTCATGTGATGGGGTGGCCTGTCACCCCGCTTATTTCGGGAAGAAAAATGAAACAACGCAAGCATTCCAGGGCCCGCCTTGCGGCCAACCCGCTGTACGCCATCCTGTTCGGTAGCGCCATGCTGCTACCGGCTGCCGTGCACGCTGCCAGCACCGACACTGTGCTGGACACGGTGACGGTGACTGGCGAGAAAATGAAGCGCAGCCTGGCCAAAACCACCACGGCGGTCAGCGTGCTGCAAGCCGAGAAGGTAGACACCGGCGAGGTCAGCTCGGTCAACGAGGTGGCCGCCCAGGTGCCCAATATGACCCTCAACGCCGTGGGTGGCGTGAACATTCGCGGGGTAGAGGGCGCCGGCCCGGGCGTGGGCTTTTATTCCTTTGTCGGCGGTGGTCGCCCGCGTATCAGCACCAGCCTGGACGGAGTGGCCGACGTATGGACCGGCCAGCAATACCTGGACAGCGATGTGTGGGACGTAAAGCAGGTAGAAGTGCTGCGCGGGCCGCAATCCACTACCCAGGGCCGCAATGCATTGGGCGGCGCGGTGCTGGTACAAACCAACGACCCCAGCTTCCAGCAGGAGGGCGCGCTGCGCCTGGGCTGGGAAGATACCGATGGCCGCGCCAACGTGGCCGGCATGTTGTCCGGTGCGCTGGTCGAGGACGAATTGGCCTACCGCCTCACCGCCAATGCGGTGAAAGGCCACGGCTTCATCAACTACACCGGCGTGGCCGGCCAGGACCCGTCCGCGCTACAGCGTAGCAATGTGCGCGGCAAGCTGCTGTGGAAGCCCAAATCGATACCGCAGCTGCAAGCGCGGCTGACGGTAGCGCACCGCGACTATCTGGGCGAATACCTGAACCTGATCAGCGCGCCAGATCTGGGCGCGTACACCTACAGAGCCAGTGCGGCGGCCAACGCCCGTATCCAGGACTCGCAGAACACCACCACTACGCTGGATACCGAGTACGACTTCCAGAACGGCGTGACCGGCCACCTGCAGTACAGCTATAGCGATAACCACATCGGCTTCGAGCAATACCCGTCACGCATGAGCCTGGCGCTGGATGACCAGAACCACACGCTGGAAGGCCGGCTGGTATTCCAGCGCCCGCAAAGCGCACTGGGCGGCGTGCTGGGCCTGTACGCCTACCAGCGCGACCAGGACCTGTTTGCCAACCAGGGCAGCAGCCCGCTATTCCGGGGTACAGACAAAGTCACCACGCTGGCTGCCTACGCCGACGGCGAGCTGGCGCTGAACGATAGCTGGTCGCTACTGGCCGGCCTGCGTGCCGAGCGCGAAACGCAGAACCGTGATGTGGTCTACAACCGCATGCCTATCAAGGGCGACATCGGCAAAACCCTGCTGCTGCCCAAGATCGGCATCAGCCACCAATGGTCGCCTGTTACCCAGATGAGCTTCACCGTGCGCCAGGGCTATAACCCGGGTGGGGTATCGGTAGACGAAAACAACGTGGTGTTCGAGTACGGCAGCGAGAAGGTGAACGCCTACGAATACGCACTGAAAACCCGCCAGGGTGGCGTGCTGCTGGGCGCCAACCTGTTTTACAACGACTACACCGACTACCAGATGAGCTACGCCAGCCGCCTGCGTAACGTACCGCAAGCGCATACCACCGGCCTGGAGCTGAGCGCGGCGGCCAGCATTATCGGCGGCCTGGAGCTGAATGCCGGGCTGGGCTTGCTGCGCAGCAAGGTGGACAAGGCACCCGCTGGTGCCGGTGGCATTGCGGGCAAGGAGATGACCTACGCGCCGGACATCACCGCCACGCTGGGGGTCAAAAAACAGTGGGGTAGCTGGAGCGCTGCGGCCAACCTGCAGCATGTGGGCGAGTACTACACCGATACTGCCAATACCAGCACCACCATGGGCGGCGATTACAACTTGCTCAACCTCAACCTGGCCTACGCCATGAACGACGAGACCACGGTGCGTGCCTACGTGAAAAATGCGCTGAACGAAGACATCATGCTGGGCAAGCGCACTACCGGCTTTTATGTCGGTGCGCCGCGCACGCTGGGCATGAACGTGGATTACCGTTTCTAGCCCTGGTATTTGCAGTTAGTGGCAAGGCCCCCGCCCAGGCGGGGGCCTTGTTTTTTGTCCGCTGCGATGGCTAATATTCTACAATATGTCTAATAAAGTGCGTTGGACACTATTTTGCAACACAGCATCGGGCAATTTTGTGCAGTGCATTTGACAGATTGTCGTCAGATTTGTATCGTAAACCCATAACAAGACAGGAGTGGCAGCATGCAATTGGACATCGAACGTCTAATCGAGGATTTTGGTGGCCCCGGTACGCTCGCGGAAGCGTTGACGGCGGCCTTTCCCGATGAGCCGGTGTCCCGTGCTGCCATCTACAAATGGCGCGAGCGCGGCACCTTGCCGCTGGCACAGCTGAACAAGCTGGCCAAACTCGCCGCCGATCAGGGCAAGCGTTTCGATTTCAACGACTATCTGGCCGGGGCACAACCCGCGGCACAATGGAGATCACCAGACATGGGCGACCGTCTTTACATTTTCGATACCACCCTGCGTGACGGCGAGCAATCGCCAGGCGCGGCCATGACCAAAGAAGAAAAAGTACGTATCGCCCGCCAGCTGGAGCGCCTGGGTGTCGACGTGATCGAGGCCGGTTTTGCCGCGGCCAGCCCGGGTGATGCCGACGCTATCCGCGCCATCGCCGAGGTGATCAAGGAATCTACCGTCTGTAGCCTGGCCCGTGCCAACGAGCGCGACATCCGCGCCGCCGGCGAAGCCATTGCCCCGGCGCCGCGAAAGCGTATCCACACTTTCATCGCCACCAGCCCTATCCATATGGAGAAGAAGCTGCGCATGACGCCGGATGAAGTGGTGGAAGCCGCAATCAAAGCCGTGAAACTGGCACGCGAGTACACCGACGACGTGGAATTCTCGGCCGAAGACGCGCTGCGCTCCGATATCGACTTCCTCGCCCGCATCTTCGGCGAAGTGATCAAAGCCGGTGCCACCACGCTGAACGTACCGGACACCGTGGGCTACGCGGTACCGAAAATCACCGAAGCCTTCTTCCGCGAGCTGATCGCCAAGACCCCGGGCGGCGACAAGGTGATCTGGTCTGCCCACTGCCATAACGACCTGGGCATGGCCGTAGCCAATAGCCTGGCCGCCGTACTGGGTGGCGCGCGTCAGGTAGAGTGCACCATCAACGGCCTGGGCGAACGCGCCGGCAACGCCGCGATGGAAGAAATCGTGATGGCGGTGAAAACCCGCAAAGACGTATTTGGCGTGGAAACCCGCGTGGATGCCACCCAGATCGTCCCGGGCTCCAAGCTGGTGTCCACCATTACCGGCTACCCGGTGCAGCCGAACAAGGCCATTGTGGGTGCCAACGCCTTTGCCCACGAGTCCGGCATCCACCAGGACGGCGTGCTGAAGCACCGCGAGACCTACGAAATCATGTCGGCCGAATCGGTAGGCTGGACCGCCAACCGCCTGACGCTGGGCAAACTTTCCGGTCGCAACGCCTTCCGTACCAAGCTGCAGGCGCTGGGCATCGTGCTGGAAAGCGAAGAAGCACTGAACGCCGCTTTTGCCCGCTTTAAAGAGCTGGCCGACAAGAAACGCGAGATTTTCGACGAAGATCTGCACGCCCTGGTGTCTGACCAGCTGGTGGCGGCCGAACAGGAAGACTACAAGTTCGTATCGCTGAAAGTGGCTACCGAAACCGGCGAAGAGCCGCAGGCACACATCGTGTTTGTGGAGCGTGGCAACGAGCACCGTGCCGAGTCCGGTGGCTCCGGCCCGGTGGACGCCGCCTTCAAGGCCATCGAAAGCGTGGTGAAGAGCGAAGCCGAGCTGGAGCTGTACTCAGTGAACGCCATCACCAAGGGCACCGAATCGCAGGGTGAAGTGACCGTGCGCCTGGCCAAGGACGGCCGCATCGTTAACGGGCAGGGCGCCGATACCGACATTATCGTGGCCAGCGCCAAGGCGTACCTGGCTGCATTGAACAAGCTGTCCAGCAGGACCGAGCGCGTACACGCGCAAGGCCCGGTGTAACAGCAAAGCGCGCGCACGCGTTGCGGCAGGCCACCCTACCGGGCAAGGTTGGCCGCAGCGCGAAAGATCAAAGGCTCACAAGGCCGCCCCATTCGGCCCTTGCCCCCACCACGGCAGGCGCAGACAGCCGACCCACGAGGTCGGCCTTGTCGCGTCTGCCGTTTTGTTTTCTGTTTTGTGGTCGTGCGATGATCTTATGCTGGCGTGCAGGAGGATGGGATGGGATGGGATGGGATGGGTTTCCTGATTTTGCTTTTAGTGTTGTTGACCTTGCCGATCATTGTCATTGCACTGCCCTTTGTGTATTGCAACGTGCTGGATAGGGCTGTCGAACAGATCGCACCCGATTTACGGGCGCTGCCGCGTTATGCGGTGTGGCTGCTGGTGGTACCCGTTGTCGGTTGGCTATGCTTGGCTTGGGCTGCCCCTGTGTTAGTCCGCTCGCTGCGTGATGAGTGGCTGGCGCGCGCTTTATGGCACGAAGCGTGTTTCCCGATAGAGGATTTGCCGCGGCGGATGGCTATCAGTTATGTGCTTGCGTTGGGGTTGGCCGTGGCATTGTTGCTGGCCGGCGTGGTGGTGGCGTGCGAGTGGCACCACCATGAAAGCTTGGTGATGAAGATCACGCTGGTTTTATTGGCGGTGCAAGCTTTTGATGTCTGGCAGCATGGACACGATCTGCGACTTGTCGCCGCCGAGTGTGGTGACTGGATCACTGGTGCTTGATGTATGTCGAATGCGCACTTGTTTTTAAGTAATGTCTAATGAATCAGTTTATTGACTCATGGTATGTTGAACATATATCCAAAACTATATGGTTCAAGCAAAGCATGAGCGCATTCGCACGAGTTGTTGTCCTGGGCAGCCTGGCGCTGCTGGCCGCCTGTTCTGGCACCAAGTACGCTTATCAAAAAGAAGCGTTTGATACCAAAGGCCCGTTTGACCGGCATTTCAATGCGTCAAAAGCCGTGGTGTACCAGGCCATGAAACGTGTGGCACTGCGCCAGGGTTTTGCCGTGGAAAAAGACGCGGAAGCCAGTAACGCGCTGGTGGTGTCCAAGCAGTACCAGCAAGATAACCTGAATACCCTGCTGACCATTTCCGGCATCGTGACCGGTGCCGGTAACACGTCTGACGCGTGGATTGCCGCGCAAGAGGTGACGCTGAAAAGCCACGAAACCAAGCAGACCACCTCGGTAGGTTTCCTGAGCCTGTCCATTCCCATTCCTACCGGCACTACCGCCACGCTCACCAAAGAGCGCGGCGAGACGGTAGTTGACCCGGTGTTCTACGAACGCATGTTTGCCTCTATCGAGCGGGAAGTACCGAACGTGAGCGCCCAGCTGGAAAGCCAGAAGCTGGAAGACGATGCCCGCCTGCGCAGTGAAATCGAGCAGAAACTGCGTATCGAAATGGAAATCAAGGCGCGGCTGGAAGCCGAGCGTGTGGCCAAGCTGGAGGCGGAGCAGCAGGCCAAATTGCAGAAACAGGCTGCTGATGCGGCGGCGGCCAGCGCGGCCCCAGCCCCGGCCAGTGTGCCGGCGGTGGTGCCGGTCAGCAGCCCGGCTGTGCCAGCAGCGGCGCCCGTCAGCGGTAGCTAAGCCGGCTGCCACGAAACGCGCTCGCCCGGATCTGCAGGCCGCCGTACTCCGGCGGCCTTTGTGCTTTGGTTTTGTCCGCCAGCCGCTTATAGTGCCGCTACTTTTCAGCAAGGAGTTGCCATGGGCCAGGCATTTTTCATTACCGGCACCGATACCGAAATCGGCAAGACGCACAGCGCGGTCAAGCTGACACAACACTACCAGGCGCAGGGCCTGCGCGTGCTGGCGATGAAACCGGTCGCCAGTGGTTGCGAAGTGCTGCCAGACGGCAGCTGGCACAACGACGACGTGGCGCGGTTGTGCGCGGCCACCGGCCAGACCGATACCGCGCTGATGAACCCGTACCGTTTTCTGCCGCCGGTATCGCCGCATATCGCCGCCCGTCAGGCCGGGGTGACGGTGTCGCTGGACGTGCTGGCCGACCATGCGCAAAGGTTGGCCGCAGACTGTGATGTGCTGTTGGTTGAGGGGGCAGGGGGCTGGATGGCACCGCTGCGTGACGATTGTCTGATGCAAGACCTGGCGCGCCACCTTGGCCTGCCGGTGATTCTGGTGGTGGGCATGCGCCTGGGCTGCATCAACCACGCGCTGCTGACGGCGCAGGCTGTCCGCGCTGCCGGTTGCGCGCTGGCGGGCTGGGTGGCGAACCGGGTGGTGCCGAACCAGCCGGCTTTCGAGGACAATCTGGCCACGCTGGTGCAGCATCTGGGCGAGCCTATGCTGCTGCTGCCGTATGAGGGCGCCTGCTAGGTTGCTGCGTTGCAATATCGGGCGTGCTTGTTTTTATACTGCAAGCAGCTAAGCTGCTTGCAGAACAGCATGCTGTACAAGTGCTGTCGCCCGGGTTCTCCGGCCAACACGAGACTTGGGGGCAGCTGCCCCCGGCAGGTAGCTGGGGGGCGTAAGCTCCCCGGCCTTCCTTCCCGCTTCATGCACGCTGATTTTCCCGGGCTCGCCATGTCAGACCACCGTTCCTCTGCCCCTTCGCCTCTTGTCCTGCTGCTCAAAGTGCTGCTGATCCTCTGTGTGCTGGGCATGTTGGCCGCAGGTTTCTCGCCGCTGTATCAGGCGTTCATGCGTCTCACCGGTTTGGGTGGTGCTGCCCGTGCGCAGACTGTGCCGGCTAGCCAGCAGGTGTGGCTGCGCATTGAGGAAAGTACCCCGGGCCAGGCCTGGCAGGTGCGCCCGCTGCAGGGCCCGCAACAGGTAAAGCCGGGCCAGTTTGTGCAGCTGATGGTGGAGGTACGCAATAACCAGCCGCATTTTGCCGCCATGCAGGCCTTGCCGGTCTACCTGCCGGCTTCTGCCGCCGCGTATGTGCAAAAGCTCGAGTGTTTCTGCTTTGCACAGCAGCTGTTCTCGCCAGGACAGGTGCGCCGCTTTCCGGTAGTGCTAGTCATCGACAAGCAGCTACCGGCCACACTGCGCCAGATAAGCCTGGCGTATCAGATACGGGACCAGCCTGCATGAAACGCACCTGCCGTCACGCCTGGTTGCCACGCTACCGGCCGCGCTGGCGCCTGCCAGACTGGGTGGCGGCAGCGATTGTGCTGGGGGCAGTGCTGGTGATGTTTTTATTTTTACTCGGGCACCACTGGCTGGCCTGATGGCAGTGTTCCCGGTCGTTTGGCTGGTGTTCTGTCGCTTGGGCCACTAAGGTAAGAGCGTCTTTCCCACTCCCTGGCACCGCCTATGTCCCTGTTATCTGCCCTGCGTACCCCTTGCTGGCGCTGTGTGCTGCGTTGGCTGGCGCTGTTGGCGCTTGGCTGGGCGTTGTGGCAATGGCAACAGGGCGTGCAGGCGGTACAGCTGCAAGAGGCCTTTGCCCGTGCGGCCAACTTGCCGCCGCAGGCTTTGGCCGAGGTAGCGCAGGATGCGGTACCGCAGGGGCAGCGTGTCTGGCTGGCGGTGCGCGATAGCGCGGCCAGCGTGAGCATTGCCAATGCCAGGCTGCAAGGCCGCGACGGTGTACGGCAGTGGCAGGCCGTGCAGCTGGCAGACGGTAGCTGGGTGGTAATCGACCGCGGCTGGCTAGCCAGGCCGGCCGGGGTATTGCTACTGCCCTTGCCCACCGGGCGGCTGCTGGGCCGCTGGGTGCCGCGCCCGCCCGAGCTGGTGGCGCCGCCGGCCCGGCTGGGGCTCGGCGGTGAGGTGGATGGCCTGGACTGGCAGGCCTTGGCA
Organism: Vogesella aquatica; assembly: GCF_028548455.1. Classification (GTDB taxonomy): domain Bacteria; phylum Pseudomonadota; class Gammaproteobacteria; order Burkholderiales; family Chromobacteriaceae; genus Vogesella; species Vogesella aquatica. The sequence goes on along the minus strand of NZ_JAQQLF010000001.1, from coordinate 19,446 downwards.
AGGCAGCTGCCAGGCCCCTTGCGGCAGGGGCTAGTGGTGCTCGACCCGGCGCTGCGGCCGCATACCAGCTGGCCGGTTGGCCCCACGGCCAACCCCACCAGACATTACCGGCAAGCGGGTATGGCTTTGCTGCTGGGACTGTTGCTTTTATCCTTCTCGCGCCTCTTGCCCCGCCGCCTTGCTTGATCGGCCTGCTTGCCGCCGCGTGCTGCCAGGCCTATGCTGCTGGCCGTCCCCCGCTGCGAATAGCCGGGTCACATCAACGCTATCTTCCTGATGAGCTTACGCATGAAACCGTTTGGCAAACTGCTGGCTGTGGCCGCGCTGGCAATATCTTTACTGGCTTGTACCCCCGCTGAGACGCTGTCGTTCAAGGGCACGGATATCAGTACTGCCGATTTCGGCAAGCCGTTCACCCTGACGGGGCAGGATGGCAAGCCGCATCATCTGGCCGATTATCAGGGCAAGGCAGTAGCGCTGTTTTTTGGCTATACCCACTGCCCGGATATTTGCCCCACCACCATGCTGGAGTACCAGCAGGTGATGAAGCAGCTGGGCAAGGACAGCGACCGCGTACAGGTGCTGTTTGTCAGCATCGACCCGCAACGTGATACGCCGCAGGTGCTGGCAGGCTACGTGCCGTTTTTCGACAAACGTTTCATGGGGCTGACCGGTAGCCCGGCGCAGGTGCAGGCGGTGGCCAGCCAGTACAAGATCGTGGCGCAGCGACAGGCGCGCCAGGATGGCGGCTACACTATGGACCACAGCGCCGGCAGTTATTTGTTTGATACTAAAGGCCAGCTGCGCGTGTATGTGCCTTACGGCACCCCGGCCGCGGATATCGCGCATGATTTGCAGCAATTGTTGCGCTAGACTTGGGTGTCATTTTTAGCCAGTAGCTGGCAGCGGATAAGCAGATTGTGACTGAAGAAAAACATAGCGGCAGCGAGCCCGCAGACCTGTCCCGGTTTACCCTGTCCAGCCGGGCCGAGATCGTGCAACATCTGCGCACCATTATCGACCAGCGCCAGAACGTAACGGTGTTTTCCAACAAGGGTAAGTCTTTCATCATTACCCGGCTGCTGGATATCGACCCCGAGCGCGGCGTGATGGTGCTGGACTGGGGGGCGAAGGAACACGAAAACCGCATGTTGCTGCAGAGCGAGCGCAATGTGTTCGTCAGCGCCCCGTCTGGCGTGAAAACCCAGTTTGCCACCGGTGAAGCCCGCGAAATCAGCTTTGAAGGCGCCCCCGCGTTCGAGGCGCCGCTGCCGGCGCAGGTCATCCGCCTGCAGCGCCGCGATTTTTTCCGCATCCATACGCCGGTCGCGCAGCCGGTGTTGTGCCGGCTGCCGGACCACCCCGACGGTGAAAAGCTGATCCCGCTGTTTGATATCAGCCTGGGTGGCATGGCGCTGACGCTGACCCCGGCGCAGGCTGGCTGGCTGAACGAGGGCATGGTGTTGCGTCAGGCGGTGATCGAGCTTAAACCCTTTGGGGTATTGCAAGTGGGCGTGGAAGTGCGTCACGTCATGAAATTGCAGCTGAAAAATGGCATGGAAACGCTACGTGTGGGTTGTTTGTTCCAAGGCATGAACACCCCGCGCGAAACACTGGTGCAGCGCTATATCGCGCAGCTTGAGCGGGAGCGCCGTGCTCTGGTACGCTGAGGCCAACCTATTGCAACGCAGCACGCCATCATGACCCTGACCATTGCCCTGTCCAAGGGCCGCATTTTTGAAGAAACCCTTCCCTTGTTGGCCGCGGCAGGCATTGTGCCCGCCGAGGCACCGGAATCGTCGCGCAAACTCATCATCGGTACCAACCGCCCCGACGTAAAGCTGGTGATCGTACGCGCCTCCGACGTGCCCACCTACGTGCAGTACGGTGCCGCCGACCTGGGCATTGCCGGCCGCGACGTATTGATCGAGCACGGTGGCGCTGGCCTGTACCAGCCGCTGGACCTGAACATTGCCAAGTGCAAGATGATGGTGGCGGTGGAAAACGGCTTTGACTACGAGGCCGCCGTCAAGCACGGTGCCCGCCTGAAAGTGGCCACCAAATACCCGCAGATCGCGCGCGAGCACTTTGCCGCCAAAGGCGTGCACGTTGACATCATCAAGCTGTACGGCTCCATGGAGCTGGCGCCGCTGGTGGGCCTGGCCGACGCCATCGTCGATCTGGTGTCTACCGGTGGCACGCTGAAGGCCAACAACCTGGTGGCCGTCGAGCACATCATCGATATCAGCTCGCGTCTGGTGGTGAACCAGGCGGCGCTGAAACTCAAGTACGACACCATCCAGCCGGTGCTGGATGCCTTCGCTGGCGCCGTCCAGCCGTAACTGTCCCCGCTGCGGCCAACCTTGGGGTGGGCCGTGGCCCCCGGAGCCGCACGCATGCAACGCCTGTCTTCTACCCAAGCCGACTTCGACGCCCGCCTGAAAGCCCTGCTGGCGTTCGAAACCGCCCAGGACCCCGCCGTCGATACCGCTGTCGCCGCCATCTGCGAGGACGTCAAAGCCCGCGGTGACGCCGCCGTCGTGGAGTACACCAACCGCTTCGACCGCATGAGCGCCGCCAGCATGGCCGAGCTCACCCTTAGCCGCGAAGCGCTGCAAGCCGCGCACGACCGCCTGCCGGGCCACGTGCGCGACGCGCTGGTCGCTGCCGCCGAGCGCGTGCGCCGCTACCACGAGAAGCAGCTGGCGCACTCCTGGAGCTACGAGGACGAAGACGGCACGCTGCTGGGCCAGCAAGTTACCCCGCTGGACCGCGTGGGTATCTACGTACCCGGCGGCAAGGCGGCCTACCCCAGCTCGGTGCTGATGAACGCCATGCCGGCCAAAGTGGCCGGCGTGGGCGAGATCATCATGGTGGTGCCCACCCCCAATGGCGAGCAGAACGACCTGGTGTTGGCCGCAGCCTATATCGCCGGCGTGGACAAGGTGTTCACCTGTGGTGGCGCCCAGGCGGTAGCTGCGCTGGCCTACGGTACCCAGACCGTGCCGCAGGTAGACAAGATCACCGGCCCTGGCAACGCCTACGTGGCTGCCGCCAAGCGCCGCGTGTTCGGCGTGGTGGGCATCGACATGGTGGCCGGCCCGTCCGAGATTCTGGTGATTTGCGACGGCGACACCGACCCGGACTGGATCGCCATGGACCTGTTCAGCCAGGCCGAGCACGACGAAATCGCCCAGGCCATCCTGCTGTGCCCGTCGGCGGAATACATTGCCCGCGTGGAAGCCAGCATCGCCAAGCTGCTGCCGGCCATGCCGCGCCGCGCCATCATCGAGCAGAGCCTGGCCAACCGTGGCGCGCTGATCCAAGTGCGCGACCTGGCCGAAGCCTGCGAGATTTCGAATTACATTGCGCCCGAGCACCTGGAGCTGTCGGTGGCCGAGCCGGACGCGTGGCTGCCCAGCTTGCGCCACGCCGGCGCCATCTTCATGGGCCGCTTCACCTCGGAAAGCCTGGGCGACTACTGTGCCGGCCCCAACCACGTGCTGCCCACCAGCCGTACCGCGCGCTTTGCCAGCCCGCTGGGGGTGTACGACTTCCAGAAGCGCAGCAGCCTGATCCGCGTGTCGCACGCCGGTGCGCAGAAGCTGGGCAAGATCGCCAGCATTCTGGCGCATGGCGAGGGCCTGACGGCGCACGCGCGGGCGGCAGAATTGCGCCTGGACGAATGAAAATTTAACGAAACTGGCCTAGGCTCCATAGCACAAGGAGCAATACGCCGATGACACGCCATCTGGCCGGACTCTGTCTGGCCTTTCTTTTTGCCTGCGCCCAGGCGGCCCCCACTGTGATGCTGGTGGACAGCTACCACGCCGGCTACGCCTGGAGCCAGGCATGGCGTGGCGCGCTGGTGCGCACGCTGGGTAGCTCGGTACAGTTCGTCTACGCCGAGCTCGATAGCAAACGCCTGCCGCGTGACCAGCTGGAGCCGCGTGCCGCGCAGATTCTGGCGCAGATCCAGCGCCAGCAGCCGCAGCTGGTGCTGGTGGCAGACGACGCCGCGCTGCGCTTTGTCGGTACCCGTCTGGCCGGTACCCGCACACCGGTGGTGTACCTGGGGATCAACCAGAACCCGCGCCATTATCTGCAAGACCATGCGGCCAACGTGACTGGCGTGCTGGAGCGGCCGCTGATACGCCGCAATATCAACCTGATGCGCCAGCTGGTGCCGGGCATGCAGCGTGTGCTGCTGTTGTTCGATAACGATCTGACTTCCGAGGTGATTCAGGAGGAGCTATTCGGCCGCGCCAACACCCTGCAGGATGGCGCCGTGCAGATCGACCTGGTGCGCACCATCGACTACGCTGACTGGCAGCGTCAGGTGAGCCAGGCCGGTAGCCGCTATCAGGCGATCTGGACCGGCCTGTATCAGACCCTGCGCGACAGCAACGGTAAGCTGGTGCCGGATAGCGAGGTCATCGCCTGGACGGCGGCCAACAGCAAGCTGCCGCTGTTCGCGTTCTGGGATTTTGCCATCGGGCCGGACAAGGCCATTGGCGGGTTGGTGTTGTCTGGTAGCGACCAGGGCAGCTTGGCCGCAGGGCTGGTGCAGCAGATCCTGTTTCAGCACCGCCAGCCTGGCAGCCTGTTCCCGCTCAATGGCGGTAGTGGCCGCTTGCTGTTCAGCCGGCGTGCGCTACAGCGTTTCGGCCTTGCCCTGCCACCTGCCTGGGTCGGGCAAGTACAGCTGATCGAGTAGCCGCCCGCGCCGAATCGGGTTAGGATGCGGGTTCTGTGAATTGATTGCGTCGGGCTTCGCCGGCAGTTCCTACCGGCCCCGCCGGTATTGAAATGTCGAGCAAAATGTCTATACAGCAGTGGTTCCGCCCCGATGTCCTGGCCATGCAGGCCTACCATGTTGCCGATGCAACGGGCTATCTCAAGCTCGATGCAATGGAAAACCCGTACCGACTCCCTGACGCCTTGCGCGCCGAGCTGGGCCAGACCCTGGCCGAGGTGGCGCTGAACCGCTACCCCGACCCGCACGGCGATGGCCTGAAAGACCAGCTCAAGGCAGTCTTTGCCATCCCCGCCGCCGCCGACGTGGTGCTGGGCAATGGTTCCGACGAGCTCATTACCCTGCTGACCCAGGCACTGCCGGCCGACAGCGTGGTACTGGCGCTGGAGCCTTCCTTCGTGATGTACCGCATGAACGCGCAGCTGTCGCGCATGCGTTACGTGGGCGTGCCGCTGAACGACGACTTCACCCTGAATCTGGACGCCACCCTGGCCGCCATCGCCGCGCACCAGCCGGCGGTGGTGTTTGTGTCCTACCCCAACAATCCTACCGGCCCGCGCTTTGCCCGCCAGCAGGTAGAAGCCATTCTCGACGCCGTACCGGGCCTGGTGGTGGTGGACGAGGCCTACCAGGCCTTTGCTGCCGATACCTTCATGGATCTGGCCGGCCAGCACCCGCAGCTCATCGTGATGCGCACGCTGTCCAAGATCGGCCTGGCCGGCCTGCGCCTGGGCTACGCGGCCGGCGTGCCGGACGTGATCGCCCAGCTGGACAAAGTACGCCCGCCATATAACGTGAACGTGCTGACCCAGGCCGCCGCGAAGTTTGCCTTGCGCCACCTGGACGTGTTCGACGCCCAGGCGGCCGAGTTGCGCGCCGAGCGCAGCAGGTTGGCCGCAGCGCTGTCGGCATACGCGCAGTGCACGGTATTCCCGTCCGAGGCCAACTTTGTCACCGTGCGCGTGCCGGACGCCCCTGCGCTGTTTGCCGCGCTGAAAGCCGCCGGCATCCTGGTGAAAAACCTGCACGGTTACCACCCGCTATTGCAACACTGCCTGCGCCTGACCGTGGGCAGCCCCGATGAAAACACGGCCGTGCTTGCGGCCATCGATTCCTTTTTTGCCTGAAACCCATGCGCACCGCTACCGTTACCCGCAATACCCTGGAAACCCAGATCACCATCAGCCTGAACCTGGATGGTACCGGCGTGGGCCGCTTTGACACCGGCGTGCCTTTTCTCGACCACATGATGGACCAGATCGCCCGCCACGGCCTGATCGACCTGGACGTGCACGCCCGCGGCGACCTGCATATCGATGCCCACCACACCGTGGAAGATATCGGTATCACGCTGGGCCAGGCTTTTGCCAAGGCCATCGGCGACAAGAAAGGCATCCGCCGCTACGGCCACGCCTACGTGCCGCTGGACGAGGCGCTGTCGCGCGTGGTGATCGACCTGTCCGGCCGCCCGGGTCTGGAGTACCACATCCCGTTTACCCGCGCCTGTATCGGCAGCTTCGACGTGGACCTGTTCAGCGAATTCTTCCACGGCTTTGTGAACCACAGCATGGTGACCCTGCACATCGACAACCTGCGTGGCGTGAACAGCCACCACCAGGCCGAAACCGTGTTCAAGGCCTTCGGCCGCGCGCTGCGCATGGCGGTGGAAGTGGACGAACGCATGGCCGGCCAGACACCGTCCACCAAAGGGACGCTGACAGCATGAAAGTAGCCGTCATCGATTACGGCATGGGCAACCTGCACTCGGTGCTCAAGTCCGTCCAGTACGTCAACGACATCGGCGCCGACATCTTCCTGACCTCCGACCCGGAGCGGGTGGTGAGTGCCGACAAGGTGATCTTTCCCGGCCAGGGCGCCATGCCGGACTGCATGCGCGAGCTGAACGCTTACGGCCTGGCCGATGCCGTACGCGAAACCACGCGCACCAAGCCGTTCTTCGGTATCTGCGTGGGCGCCCAGCTGCTGTTTGACCATAGCGAAGAGGGCGATACGCCAGGGCTGGGCATTTTTCCGGGGCAGGTAAAACGCTTTGCGGCCAACTTGCTGGATGCACAGGGCGAGCGCCTGAAAGTGCCGCACATGGGCTGGAACCGCGTGCTCCGGCAGCGGGCGCACCCGCTGTTTGCCGGCATCGAAGACGGCGAGCGTTTCTATTTTGTGCACAGTTACCACTTTGCACCGGCCAGCAGCGCCATCACGCTGGCCGAAAGCGAGTATCCCGAACGGTTTTCCTGTATTGTCGGTGATGGCAATATTTTCGCCACCCAGTTCCACACCGAAAAGAGCCACCGCGCCGGTCTTCAGATGATGAAGAACTTCCTGGCGTGGGACGGCACTGTTTAACTTACCGTAGATCTTCCGCATCATGCTGCTGATACCCGCTATCGACCTCAAGGACGGTCAATGCGTACGCCTGAAACAAGGCGTAATGAGTGACGCCACCGTATTTTCCGATGACCCAGTGAAAGTTGCGCTGCACTGGCGCGACCAGGGCGCCCGCCGCCTGCATCTGGTGGATCTGAACGGTGCCTTTGCTGGCAAACCGAAAAACCTGTCGGTCATCCGCGACATTCTGGCTGCCGTCGGTGACGACATGCCGGTACAACTGGGTGGTGGTATCCGCGATCTGGATACCATTGAAAAGTACTTCGATCTGGGCTTGAAGTACGTGATCATCGGCACCGCCGCGGTGAAAAACCCCGGTTTCCTGCACGATGCCTGCGATGCCTTCCCGGGCCAGGTGATTGTGGGCCTGGACGCCAAGGACGGTATGGTCGCCATCGATGGCTGGGCCAAGGTAACTGCCCATAACGTGATTGACCTGGCCAAGCGCTTTGAAGACTACGGCGTGAACTCGGTGATCTATACCGATATCGGCCGCGACGGCATGATGAATGGCGTGAATATCGAAGCCACCGTCAAGCTGGCGCAGGCGCTGACCGTGCCGGTGATCGCATCCGGCGGCCTGACCGACCTGGAAGACGTACGCAAGCTGTGCGAGGTGGAAGCCGAAGGCATCGAAGGTGCCATCACCGGCCGTGCCATCTACGAAGGCAGCATCGATTTTGCTGCCGCACAGGACCTGGCCGACGAACTGTCCGAGGCCTAACCCCTGCGTTGGCCGCTTGCCACCCGGCATGCGGCCAACCTTCTGTTGTTGTTCATCATGTCTCTAGCCAAACGCATCATCCCCTGCCTCGACGTGACTGCCGGTCGCGTGGTGAAGGGTGTCAATTTTGTCGGCCTGCGCGACGCCGGTGACCCGGTAGAAATCGCCAAACGTTACAACGAACAAGGCGCCGACGAGCTTACTTTCCTTGATATCACCGCCAGCTCCGACGACCGCGACCTGATCCTGCACGTGATCGAGTCCGTCGCCGAACAGGTGTTCATTCCGCTCACCGTCGGTGGCGGTGTGCGCCAGGTGGCCGATATTCGCCGCCTGCTGAACGCCGGTGCCGACAAGGTCAGCATCAATACCGCCGCGGTGACCAACCCCGACCTGGTGAGGGAAGCCGCCGACAAGTTTGGCAGCCAGTGCATCGTGGTGGCGGTGGATGCCAAGGCGGTAACGCCGGAAAACGACCGCTGGGAAATCTTTACCCACGGCGGGCGCAAGCCGACCGGCCTGGACGCGGTGGAGTGGGCCGCGCGTATGGCCGAGTACGGCGCCGGCGAGATCCTGCTCACCAGCATGGACCGCGACGGCACCAAGATCGGTTTCAATCTGCCGTTGACCCGTGCCGTGTCCGACGAGGTGCCGATTCCGGTGATTGCCTCCGGTGGTGTGGGCAATCTGCAGCATCTGGTGGAAGGGGTCACGCTGGGCAAAGCCGATGCGGTACTGGCGGCCAGCATTTTCCACTTTGGCGAATACACGGTGCGCCAGGCCAAAGAAGCCATGCGCGCCGCCGGTATCGAAGTCCGTCTGTGAGGTTGGCCGCATGACTACGCTGAATTGGCTGGATGAAGTGAAGTGGGACGACAAGGGCCTGGTGGTGGCCATTGCCCAGGATGCGCACACTGGCCGCGTACTGATGGTGGCCTATATGAACCGCGAGTCGCTGCAGCTGACGGCCGAAACCGGTATCGCCCATTACTGGACCCGCTCGCGCCAGAAGCTGTGGAAAAAGGGCGAGGAGTCCGGCCACACACAGGCGGTGAAAGAGCTGCGGCTGGACTGCGACGGTGACGTGATTACCATGCAGATTGAACAAGCCGGCGGCATCGCCTGTCATACCGGTCGCGAGAGCTGCTTCTTCCGCGTCTGGCGCGATGGCCAGTGGGTGGTAACCGACGAGGTACTGAAGGACCCGCACACCATTTACCATCAGCACTAAATCTGATCTGCTGCAGGGTTTACCCCACTACGACCTGTTACAAGGATGTCACATTATCGACATATACTGGCACCGCGCCGGTAGCCGGGAGACGCAAGATGAACGCGACAGAAATTTTCAAGAATATCGGTGACACGCTGGAAGCCCGCAAGGAAGCCAGCCCGTCCTCTTCCTACGTAGCGTCGCTGCTGCACAAGGGCGAAGACGCTATCCTGAAAAAGGTGGCGGAAGAGGCGGCCGAGGTACTGATGGCCTCCAAAGACAAAGACCGCCTGCACCTGGTGCGCGAGGTGGCCGACCTGTGGTTCCATTCCATGGTGCTGCTGGCCCATCACGGCCTGCGCGCCGAAGATGTAGTGATGGAGCTCAAGCGCCGTGAAGGTATTTCCGGCATTGATGAAAAAGCGTCGCGCACGCAAGGCTGAACGGAACCCGAGACATGAGTGACTGTATTTTCTGCAAAATCGCCAAAGGCGAGATCCCGGCCAAGAAAGCCTACGAAGATGACGACGTGGTGGTATTCCACGACATCAACCCCAAGGCAGACGTGCACTTGCTGCTGATCCCCAAACTGCATGTAGAATCGCTGGCGCAGTGCGATATCCGCCATCAGCAGATGCTGGGCAAGCTGTTGCTGCTGGCGCCGGTACTGGCGGCCGAGCACGGCCTGGCGCAAGGTTTCAAGACGGCCATCAATACCGGTGTCGGTGGTGGCCAGGAAGTTTTCCACCTGCACGTACACGTGTACGGCAATCGATAAATCCGGGTAAGCATACCCGACCTGTTTAGAGGTAAGTGTCCATGGGTTCCTTTAGCATCTGGCATTGGCTGATCGTGCTGCTGGTAGTGGTTCTGGTATTCGGTACCAAGAAACTGCGTAATGTTGGCGAGGATCTGGGCGGTGCAGTGAAGGGTTTCAAGGAAGGCATGAAGGGTGAAACCGAGAAAGATAGCGCGGCTGGTCGCGTGATCGATGCCGACCAAGACAAGAAATAAGCGCAGGCCAGACTGTGTTTGAAATCAGTTTTGGTGAACTGCTGGTCATTGGTGCGGTAGCACTGATCGTGCTGGGCCCGGAGCGCTTGCCTACGGTGGCGCGTACCATTGGCGCACTGGTTGGCCGCGCGCAGCGCTTTGTCGCGAGCGTGAAGTCCGATATCCACCAGCAAAGCCAGATGGCCGGGCTGCAGGAGCTCAAGCAGGATGTGCAGGATGCGGCCAACGCTTTCCGCGACCAGGTTCAGCGCGAAGTGGATGAGACGCGCCAGGTAGCACAGGAGATCGCTTACTCGGTGGAGCCTGCCCGGGTAGTGGTGCAAGAGTCCGCTAGCGAGCTTGCCCGCATTGCCGATGAGGCGAACCAGCCATCCGAAAGCATTGCACCGGAAGACATGTTGGCCGCTGCCGGTGTGGTGGCCGAGCCGCAGGCCGCTGCAGATGAAGGCCAGCTAGACCTGTTTGCCCAGCCGGCCACGAAGACCGCTTCCGACCAATCCGTAGCCGAGCCCCGTTCTTAATACATGGATCAACAACCTTTACTGGCGCACCTGGTCGAGCTGCGCAACCGGCTGGTGCGTATTGCTGTCGTACTGCTGGTTGCCTTGCTGGCCATGGTGCCGTGGGCGGGTGATGTCTATCACCTGTTTGCCAAGCCCCTGCTGGATGTGCTGCCGCAAAACAGCAGCATGATCGCCACCGAAGTGACCGCACCGTTTTTCGTGCCGCTGAAAGTCACCATGCTGGTCGCGTTTGTGGCTACTTTGCCGCATACCCTGTACCAGATCTGGGCGTTTATCGCACCTGGGTTGTACAACCACGAGAAAAAGCTGATTGTTCCGCTGATTGTCAGCAGCGTGCTGTTGTTCATGATCGGTATGGCCTTTGCCTACTTTGCCGTTTTCCCGGTGGTATTCGGTTTCATGAGTGCGCATACCCCGGAAGGGGTGGCCATGATGACGGATATCGATAAATATTTGTCGTTTGCACTGGGGATGTTTGTCGCGTTCGGCATTACTTTTGAAGTCCCCGTGATTGTGGTGGTACTCAACCGCATGGGGATCGTCAAGCTCAAGCAGCTGCGTGAAGGGCGCTCGTATGTCATCGTCGGGGCGTTTGTGGTGGCTGCCGTGGTAACGCCACCTGACGTGTTATCCCAGGTCATGATGGCTGTGCCGTTGTGGTTGCTGTACGAAGTAGGCATCGTGATGTCGATGCTGGTAAACAAGGAAAAACCGGATGTGGCGAATGGCTAACCCCAAACCGTTTCATTGGGGTGCGGTATTCAGCCTGCTGGCCCTGATCATGTTGAACCTGGCGTGGGAGCTGTGGCTGGCGCCGCTGCGCCCGGGGGGCTCTTGGCTGGTATTGAAGTCAGTACTGTTGCTGCTGCCGCTGATGGGTGTGTTGAAAGAGCGGGTGTATACCTACCAGTGGTCCAGTATGTTTATCCTGGCTTTTTTTGCTGAAGGCGTGATGCGGGCCTGGGGCGATGGTGGTTTGTCCCAGCAGCTTGCCATGATGGAAGTTGGCCTCACCGTGCTGTTTTTCGGCAGCGTGGTGTTGTATGTAAGAGCCAAACGGCTACAACTGTCATCCTAAGGTAGGTAATCTTCGTTATGCTAAGCCAGCGCAATGCTGGCTTTTTCTTTTCAGAATGCACATTCCATAATTGGCAATAGATTGTTAAAGATCAATCAAATGATGCTTGCAGGTTTCGCATGCCTTGTTGATAATATCTCCGATATAAAAAAGTGCCGCACAGCGAGCTGCCGAATAACGAAAAGCAAGGCCACACCTTGAAAAGAGCGTATGGATAAGCCTGAAACTAGCCCCACTACCGCAGGGATCACCCTGCGTGCCACGCACCTCGACCCCCTGCTGGATTGTCTGTTCGAGCTGACTCGCCTACATGGTGTCACCACTACGCGAGATTCGCTGATCGCGGGTATTCCCATGGAAGACCAGCGCCTGAGCCCCTCCATGTTTTCGCGTGCGGCACGCCGCGCTGGTTTGGCTTCCCGGGTATTGCGTCGTCCGTTGAATCAGCTGCCGGCGGTATTGTTGCCTGCGGTGCTGATATTGAAAAATGACCAGGCCTGCTTGCTGCGGGAAGTGGGCAGCGATGGCAGCTTCCACATCAGCCCCGGCGAGCTGCCAGAGTCGATCCAGGTGATGACGCTGGAAGAGTTGCAGGCCATCTATACCGGCCTGGCTATCGTCGTGAAGCCGCGCTTCCGTTTCGAAAAGCGTGTGCCGGAGTTGCAAAAGGCTCGCAGCGAACACTGGTTCTGGCATGCCGTTTTGCAAGGCCGCCCGCTCTATCGCGATGCACTGATTGCCGCCTTCTTTGTTAACTTTTTTGCCCTGGCTTTCCCGCTGTTTTCCATGAATGTGTACGACCGTGTAGTACCCAATATGGCGTTTGATACGCTGTGGGTACTGGCTGCGGGTGTCGTGCTCATGCTGGTGTTCGACTTTGTGTTGAAACTGACGCGTGGCTACCTGATCGATCTGGCGGGCAAACGGGTAGACGTCATGCTGTCGGCACTGATCATGGAGCGTGTGCTGGGCATCCGCATGGAAGCCCGTCCGGCTTCGGTCGGGGCATTTGCGGCCAACCTGCGTGCTTTTGAATCATTACGCGATTTTATTGCGTCAGCCACGATTACTACCCTGGTCGACGTGCCTTTCGCCCTGCTGTTCCTGTTTGTGATGCTGTGGATCTCCCCGTGGATGGTGATTCCCCCAGTGGTGGCCATCGTGCTCATGCTGTTGCTGGCCTACATTGTGCAAGCCAAGATGCACGAACTGTCAGAAAGCACCTTCCGCGCCTCCGCACAGCGGAACGCGCATCTGGTGGAGAGCCTGGTGGGTCTGGAAACCGTAAAAACGCTGAGTGCGGAAGGCGAGCTGCAAGGCCGCTGGGAAAAGGCCACACTTTTTCTGGCCCAGATCGGTAGCCGTCTCAAGTTTTTGTCTGCCGTTACCATGAACCTGGCAGCTTTTATCCAGCAACTGATGTCCGTGGCGATCCTGATTGTGGGCGTTTATCTGATCAAGGAAGGCCAAACCTCGGTAGGTGGCTTGATCGCCTGCTCGATGCTTGCTGGCCGGGCAATTGCGCCGCTGGGCGCGGTAACCGGGTTGATGTCGCAGTACAACAATGCGAAATCGTCTCTGACATCGCTAGAAGGCATGATGAAGCAACCGGTGGAGCGTGAACACGAAAGCACGTTCTTCCACCGCACACACTTCAAGGGTGATATCGAGTTCAACAGCGTGGACTTTACTTACCCGAACAGCCCGCTCGGTGCTTTGCATAATGTAACGTTCCGTATCAAGGCTGGGGAGCGGGTCGCCATTCTGGGCCGGGTTGGCTCGGGCAAGTCCACGATCCAGAAGCTGGTCATGGGGCTTTATCAGACGCAGCAGGGTGCGGTACGTATCGATGGCGTTAACGTACAGCAGGTCGACCCGGCCGAGCTGCGCCGCCATGTCGGTTATGTTTCGCAAGACCCGGTGCTGTTCTATGGCACCTTGCGCCAGAACATCAGCATGGGTCAGCCCCATGTGCACGATGCCACCATTGCAGCAGCAGCCGAGCTGGCCGGCTTGACCGAGTTTATCAACGCGCACCCGGATGGCTTTGATATGGTCATCGGCGAGCGTGGCGAGTCGCTGTCTGGCGGGCAGCGTAAAGCGATCACCATTGCCCGTGCGCTACTGAATGCGCCACCGATATTGTTGCTGGATGAGCCCACCAGCAATATGGATCACAGTACCGAAGCGGCCATGAAGCGCACATTCGAGAAAATCGTGGCCGGCAAAACCCTGATTCTTGTTACTCACCACACGGCACTACTGGATCTGGTGGACCGGATTATCGTCATTGATCAAGGCCGCATTCTGGCTGATGGCCCCAAGCAAGAAGTCGTACTGGCCCTGCAGCAGGGTAAAGTGGGGAGGGCGCAAGCATGAAATGGCTAAGTAGCATGTTGGAGAAGCTGCGTAATACCAGCAACCCGCTGATCCAGAAGATTCTGGGCTGGTCGTCGGCAGAAGACCTGCAAGACCGGCAAGATTTTGCATCAGATGCCGAGTGGGCCATCCTGACCCAGGATCCGCGTCGCCCGCGCTTGTTCATCTGGACCATCGGTCTGTTTATCGTGTGCGCCCTGCTTTGGTCAGCCTTTGCCACGCTGGACGAAGTGGCTCGTGGTGAGGGCAAGGTGGTGCCCACCAGCCAGGTGCAACATTTGCAAAGCCTGGACGGTGGTGTGGTATCGAAAATCCTGGTGAAAGAGGGCGATATCGTCGACCGCGGCCAACTGCTGCTGCAGGTCGACAATACCCGCTTTGTGTCGTCGCTGAACGAAAACCAGTCCCAGCTGTTGTCCTTGCAGGCCAAGGCCGCGCGCTTGCGTGCTTTGTCCGAGGGTAAGCCGTTCAGCCTGCCCCCTGAAGTCACCGCCCGAGCCCCAGAAATCGCACGCCAGGAAATGGATCTCTACCAATCTAAAAGAATGGAGCTGGAGGCTAATCTTTCCATTGCCCGACAACAATTGGCGCAGCGCAGTCAGGAGCTGAACGAGGCACGTGCCCGGCGCGACCAGGCCAACCAAGGGCTGGAGCTGACGCAGCGCGAGTTGAATGTGACCCGCCCCCTGTTGAAGTCTGGCGCGGTGTCGGAAGTAGATATCCTGCGCCTGGAGCGGGATGTATCGCGCTACCGTGGTGAACGCGATATGTCCAATGCGCAGGTACCAAAGATCCAGTCAGCCATCAGCGAAGCATCGCGCAAGATTCAGGAAGTCGAGCTCACTTTCCGTAACCAGGCCAGTACCGAGCTCTCCGAAACCTTGGCCAAGCTCGGTACGCTGGGTGCGGGCAATGCCGCTTTGCAGGACAAGGTAAAACTGACCGAGGTGCGCTCGCCCGTGCGTGGCGAGGTCAAGCGCTTGCTGGTGAATACCGTGGGTGGAGTGGTGCAGCCTGGGCGGGATATCCTGGAGATCGTGCCACTGGATGAGTCCCTGCTTATCGAAGCCAAAATCTCGCCACGCGATATTGCCTTCCTGCACCCAGGTCAGCGCGTGTTTGTGCGTTTCACGGCCTACGACTCTACAATCTATGGCGGGTTGAAGGGCTCCCTGCAGCAAATCGGCGCCGACTCGATTACGGACGAGAAGGGTAATACCTATTATGTTGTACGTGTGAAGACGGATTCATCGCATATTGGTAATCAGGGTAAATTGCCCATCATCCCGGGCATGACCGCTGAGGTGGATATCATTACCGGTAATAAAAGTGTGCTGAATTATTTGCTCAAGCCTGTTTTGCGGGCGAAAGCACAGGCATTGAGTGAGCGATAATATGTATACCTTATTAATATCATCCAGTATTTCTTTGCAAGAGCATTTGGCTGCAGCGCTGGGTAGTTTTATAGAAGTTCAACCTTCATTGTGGGATTTGCCAAGTAATACCCGGTTCCGACAGGGTGATCTTGTCTGGGTTGATGGCGAGAATCAGGATCCGGATCTGATCAAGAGATTATGCAAAGGTGATTTTGGCTCGGTGCGGGTCATTGTACTGAGCAGTACGCCGAATGATGCTGCCGCCGTGGATTGGCTTGGTCATGGTGCTGCGGCTTATCTACATGCTTTTTCTGCGCCAGAAACGTTACGGCAGACCATGGCTGTTGTTGAGTCCGGTGGCCTGTGGGTAGGTGTCGGCCTGATGCAGCAACTTTGTGCACGCTTTGGCCAAATGGCAAAACCACAGCATGATTTAATGGCACAACTTACCGAAAGGGAGCGTGAAGTTGTGCAGTACCTGAAAATGGGGAATAGCAATAAATTGATTGCCAAAGAAATGGATATATCAGAACGGACAGTTAAAGCACACCTGACAGCTATTTTTGCAAAATTCGATGTATCTGACAGGATACAGTTACTATTGAAATTAGCCGCCTGAAGAATTTTGCCCGTTAGTACAATAGGTAGTCCCTGAAAGCCCCAATACATTGTTGAGTATCGCAACAATGTTTGGGGCTTTCATCATGGCTAATACTGCAAACGTTCAAGCTACAGTCGTAGCACTTTCCGGAAAAATCCTGGCTGTAGCGGCAGATGGCACAACCCGGGTTTTACAGCTAGGCGACAGGGTTTTTTCTGGTGAGCGAATTGTTGTGCCAGCTGATGCATTTATTGAACTTCGTGGCATGAGCGGCGATATTGTCAGAGTGGTGGACGAGCGCAGTATCAATATTACCGATGATGTATTTTCTCACGCCTCGATGGATGCCACCGATACAGCCATTGCACCCCTCAATCATGATGCCCGCAATGTATTGGCCGCACTTGAAAATTCGCAAGATCCCTTGCAGCAGCTTGAGGCCACCGCAGCAGGTTTGACTGGTGGCCCGGGCGAGGATGGCGGCAGTTCATTTGTTCGTATCGCACGTGTTGCCGAAACTATCCAGACACTGTCGCTCAGTACCCGGCTTGTGTCGGATGCCGCTACCAGTGTTGCCTTGGCTGATGATGCCCCCCTGGCCCCGCTAGTGCAGGATGGGACAGCTCCCGTTCTGACTGTTTTCCTCGACCCGGCCAGCGACAGCGGCACGGTGGGCGACGGCATCACCAACGACCGCACGCCGACCATCAGCGGCACCGGCGAGCCGGGCAACACCGTCACCGTCACCAGCCCCTCCGGCGAAGTGCTGACCACCACCGTCAAGCCGGACGGCAGCTGGAGCGTCACCCCGGCGCAGCCGCTGCCGGACGGTGCGGCCAACTTCGAAGTGACCGCCACCGACCCGGCCGGCAACACCACCAGCAGCAGCGTACCGGTGACCATCGACACCACGCCGCCGCTGGCCAGCATCACGCTGGACGCCAACATCACCGCCGACGACGTCATCAACGCCAGCGAAGCCGGGCAGCTGGTGCCGGTGACCGGTAGCGTAGGGGCCGATGTAAAAGTGGGCGACACCGTCACCCTGACGGTGAATGGCAAACAGTTCACCGGTACCGTGGCGGCCGACAAGACCTTCAGCATCAACGTACCCGGTGCCGACCTGGTGGCCGATAGCGACAAGACCATCGACGCCAGCGTGACCACCACCGACGCCGCCGGCAACCGCACTACGGCCACCACTACCGAGGGCTATCGCGTCGATACCACACCGCCCACCGTCACTGCCCGGCTCGACCCGGCCAGCGACAGCGGCACGGTGGGGGACGGCATCACCAACGACCGCACGCCGACCATCAGCGGCACCGGCGAGGCGGGTAACACCATCACCGTCACCAGCCCCACCGGCGAAACCCTCACCACCACCGTCAAGCCGGACGGCACGTGGAGCGTCACCCCGGCGCAGCCGCTGCCGGACGGTGCGGCCAACTTCGAAGTGACCGCCACCGACCCGGCCGGCAACACCGCCAGCAGCAGCGTGCCGGTGACCATCGATAGCGCCGTTCCCAACGCGGGCGCGGCACCGACCGTTACCATCAGCGAAGACGCCAACAACGACGGCTTCATCAACGCCAGCGAAGCCAAGGGCCCGGTCGACTTGAAGGTGGCGTTTGACGGCAGCAAGGTGGCCATCGGCGATACCGTGCAGATCACCGTCAACGGCGTCACCCAGAACGTGGTGATCAGCGCCGCCGACCAGGCCAACGGCTACGTCAGCGCCACCACGCCGCTGCCGGCGCAAGACACCATGCTGGACGTCAGCGCCGTCATCGTCGACGCCGCCGGCAACCACAGCGCGCCAGGTAGTGATAGCGCCAAAGTGGACCGCAGTGACCTGGGTGGCGTCAGCATCAGCATCAGCGAAGACGCCAACAACGACGGCGTGATCAACCTGGGCGAGCTGCAAGGCAGTGTGGGTGTCACCATCACCCTGCCGGCCGGCGCCATCGCCGGAGACTTGCTCACCGTCAGCGCCAACGGCAACGCTACCCAGGCCATCACGCTGACCCCGGCGCAGATCGCCGCCGGCCAGGTCATCGTCGAGCTGCAGGCCCCGGCCAGTGGCAGCACCCTCACGGTGAGCGCCCAGGTCACCGACGCCGCCGGCAACCCGTCCAATGTGGCCACCGATAGTGCGCGCATCGATACCACCGCGCCGACGCTGAGCGCCCAGCTCGACCCGGCCAGCGACAGCGGCACGCCGGGCGACGGCATCACCAACGACAACACGCCGACCATCAGCGGCACCGGCGAGCCGGGTAATACCGTCAGCGTCACCAGCCCCACCGGCGAAGTGCTGACCACCACCGTCAAGCCGGACGGCAGCTGGAGCGTCACCCCGGCGCAGCCGCTGCCGGACGGTGCGGCCAACTTCGAAGTGACCGCCACCGACCCGGCCGGCAACACCGCCAGCAGCAGCGTGCCGGTGACCATCGACACCACACCGCCGCTGGCCAGCATCACGCTGGACGCCAACATCACCGCCGACGACGTCATCAACGCCAGCGAAGCCGGGCAGCCGGTGCCGGTGACCGGCAGCGTAGGGGCCGATGTAAAAGTGGGCGACACCGTCACCCTGACGGTGAATGGCAAACAGTTCACCGGCACCGTGGCGGCCGACAAGACCTTCAGCATCAACGTACCCGGTGCCGACCTGGTGGCCGATAGCGACAAGACCATCGATGCCAGCGTGACCACCACCGACGCCGCCGGCAACCACACCACGGTAAGCGACAGCGAAGGCTACAGCCTGGGTACCCCGCCGGCGCTGACCGCCCAGCTCGACCCGGCCAGCGACAGCGGCGCGGTGGGCGACGGCATCACCAACGACCGCACGCCGACCATCAGCGGCACCACCACGCCCGGCGCCACCGTCAGCGTCACCAGCCCCACCGGTGAAGTGCTGACCACCACTGCCGGTGCCGACGGCAAGTGGAGTGTCACCCCGACGCAGCCACTGCCCAATGGCGCGGCCAACTTCCCGGTCACTGCCACCAGCCCGGCCGGCGATGTCAGCAGCACCACGGTGCCGGTGATCATCGATACCACCGCGCCGACGCTGAGCGCCCAGCTCGACCCGGCCAGCGACAGCGGCACGGTGGGCGACGGCATCACCAACGACCGCACGCCGACCATCAGCGGTACCGGCGAGGCGGGTAACACCATCACCGTCACCAGCCCCACCGGTGAAACCCTCACCACCACCGTCAAGCCGGACGGCACGTGGAGCGTCACCCGGGCGTGTACTGAATTTTGTGTAAACGGACATTTGGCAGGAAACTGCTACCTAGTCTGGAGGCACAATGAGCTCGAAAAATCACAACGTACCTGACGCACTACTGGACAGCTTGCTGG